>CBDCJN010000016.1:0-380000 GCA_965217855.1 Actinoplanes sp.
CCACCGCCACCGGCGAAATGTCGATGGCCGTCACGTCGCAGCGGCGGGCCAGCTGAAGGGCCTGCGAAGTCTCGCCGCAACCGTACTCGAGCACGGAGCCGCCATCGGGGATCTGGTCGAGCAGACGTGCGTAGTGCCGCTCGCTTGCCCTGGCCACGGCATAGAACTTGCCCAGCGGAGCACGCACCCCGTGCTCGAAGGCGTGGTCGTGGAAATCGCGTTCGCGATCGACGCGCTGCTCAGTCATTCAGCGAACCTGACGCTGATCGTGACAATGGTGCCGGTGCAGACAATGTCACCCTTTCATCGATGCGTATCGCGGGCCCCGGCGGGCGCGGGAGTTCCCGTCCGACGTTGTGGGCAAGCCTGCTCCACAGTGGGGCCTGAGAAATGACGCCCAGGATACAGCCATCCGGACTGGCCAGCGGCTGGTGCGGACGTGTCTCATACACTTTAATTGCGAAGATTCCTTGGGTTGACCGCAATCCCGACCAGCCTCCAATAGGTCGCTTCGCTAGTTCGAAGTTGCCGAAGCGAAGGCTGACGATCGCGCCCGCGCCCTCGCCGTTCACGCCTCCCACTAGCCCACTTCGACGTCGATCGGGGCGCACGATGACGGCACGATGGCGTACTTGGTCTTTGCCTGCTGCGTGCCGGTTTTCAGCACCCGGAACCGGTTGACCGGGATCTTGTCGAGGGGAATGGCCGCTGCGTCGGGCAGGATCCCCGAATACGGGTTGGTGTCGAAGCTTTGCGGGTTGACGGCGTAGAGCGAGAGCGCGCCGCCGGTGTCGCCGAGATACATTCCGTACCGTTGCAGGGCCTTGGCGATGGTGCGTTCGTGTGGGGTCAGTCCCAGGGTGTCGAGGTCCATGCTGGGGTCGAGCTGGACCCGGGCTCCTTGCGGCAGGGCCGCGGCCAGGGTCGTGCGGCCGTCGCTGGAGGTGGCCGGGGCCACGGGTCCGCCGGAACGGGTGTAGGGGTAGGCGAAGACCAAGGCGTGGTCGATGCGGCCGTTGCGCAACTCGGTGGGCCAGATCATGCCGGCCAGGGGCGCGAACCCGGTGGCTCGTGACGACAGGCCGTACGGGTAGATCGCGCTGTCCGCGGTCGAGGTGACGTTGCCCCATTTGGCGGTCCAGCCGGCTGAGGTCTTCGATGCGCCCCAGAAGTCGTACTCGCAGCGGGTGACCGGGTCGATCACCGTGAGGTGGCCGTCCTCGGCCGGATCGGGGCGGGCGTTGCCGGGGATCGGGACACCACGCATGACCCGGCGCACCTCGTCGAAACCGGCGATCCGTACATCGTGGCGGGTGGTGTTCTGCTGAGCGAAGTAGGCCGGCACGGTCCACTCGCTGAGCGCCATGTTGAAACCCTTCTCGTTCTTACTGCGTTCCAGCAACCGCACGTAATCAGCCGAACGGGGATCCAGCTGAGGATTCGCCGGGATCGCCTGATTGAACGGACTCGCCGACGAATACAAACGCCCACCAACACGAGGATCCGCCTTGTCGTGGGCGTCGTTCGGACCGTCGGACGGCCGCCGGCAGTTGGCGATCGTCAAGCCGGCCGACAAGGCTATGAGCAGTGCCACAATGACCCGGCCCGGTGCGGCCCGCGGTCGCATGGTGACGGGCGCTCGGCGGGCGGCTCCTGGCGGCTCGATAGTCAAGGCGAAATCCCTACGGACGACGGGGGCGCGGTACACGCCCTGGAGAAAAGATTTTCCGACCTCAGCCGCCCACCGGGTGGGTGACGGAGGGCTTTCCGGCAAAGGATTCGGGTCGGCCCGCATTTTCGCTCGATCGCGGGAAACGAAGACTGTCGCCCGCGAACGTCCCGGATGCGGCCGTTCGAGGTCGGCATAGTGGGCAGCCGCCGGAAAGGCACGTCCCCGGCGCATCTTTCCATGAAGTTTCAAATGAGGGATCTCTGTGAAGAATTTGCTGAAGCTGGCCGTCTGGGCGGGCGCTGTGACCCCTCGGCAATCGGTTTCGCGGCGGCCCCCGCCACCGCGTCGCCGCGGCCTGACGGCCCGATAAAGATGTGACCAACGTCCGGCACACCAGTCACGACACCAACTTCATCAACAACTACAAGATCACCAACGACTACGGCCCCCATTTCCTCCCCGACCTCAACGCGGGCAGCCTGCCCGTTGTGGGCTCCCTGCTGAACTGACCGCGCCCGGCACCACGGCGGACAGCTCCGCCAAGACCGTGTTGAGCGAACTCTCAACCCACCCGGCCGGTAGCGACCTCGACACCGGATGATCGGTTTGGCGCCGCCCGGGTGGATTGCCGGGAGGCCCGGCGTGGCCACCGGGCCAGGCGCCAAGCCTTCGATGTCGAAATGAGGTCGATCGCGTTATGTATGCGCAACTAGAGGTCGCGCCGGCTGTCCGGCTGAGCCGGTTGGCCCGGCTGAGTGAATCTCGACTGAGAAAACGTGAAATTCTCATCTGGCTGCTGTCCGCCGCCGCCCTTTATGCGGCAGTCCTGCACATCGTGAGAGTGCCTCTCTACTTTAACGACGGCTATCAGTATCTCAGTGTCGCCGCGAATATCCTGGGAGGGCACGGGATAGCGACCGACCTCCCTTTCTTCGACAGCGAATTGCGGCATGGGGTGATTCCCGCGCCGGTCACGACGTTTCCGCCGGGCTACCCGATGGCTGTCGCTGCTCTGCAGGGTCTCGGTCTGGGGCCCGCTTCGGCGGCCGTGGCCGTGTCGATCACCTCGGGCGGCCTGACGGTGGGGATGATCGGCCTCATCTGCCGGCACCTGCACATGGATGCGGTGACGTCGCGCTACGTCTTGTTCGTCTTCGGTGCGAATGCGGGCACTCTCACGTACTCGATCAGCGTGCTCTCGGAGTCCCTGTTCACCCTGCTCGTCACGGCCGCTCTGCTGGCTGTTCTGACTTCGCGCAAAGTCGACAGGAGCCGTGCCACCTGGACCGTTGCGTCCTTGGGTGGAGTGGCCGTCGGTGCGGCAACCTGGGTGCGATATGCTGGGCTGTTCCTCTTTGCTGGAATTGCCCTGGCCCTGCTGGTTGATCTGGCTGTCCATCGCACCCGTCGGGCCGCTTACACCCTGATGGCGGTGGGGCTTCCGGCGACCTTGCTCGTCGCACCCTTGATTGCCAGAAATATTCTGCTCGTGCGCACCTGGCAAGGCGGGAATACGGTGGCCGGCCCGGACGGCGCTTTGCGGACACTCATGAAGGCGGCGCTCGGACTGGTGCGGTTGGCCATAGGAAATGGAACGACCGCTCTCGCCGTAGCCGCACAGGTCACTGTCGCGATCGTTGCCATCGTCGTCCTGACGAAACTTCGCCATTGGCCACGCCGGTCCGACCTGAATCTCGTTGCGGGGGTTCTTGCCGTCTATATCGCGGCGATTGTTCTGGCATCCCTGAATTCACCGATCGACATCGGCGCCCGCCTGCTTTTCCCGGCGTTCCCCTTGATGGTCCTGGCGGGCGGGATTGTTGTCCGGCCCCGGCGGCAGGGGAGGAGCCGGCGTCCCCGGACGGTCGCGTCCACCGCGGTGGCGATGGTCGGCGTCTGTGCCTACTTCATTTCCGGATGCACGAGCCTTGACCTGCGTTCCTCCCGGCCGCACGACGGCGTGACCCAGAAACTGGCCGCCCCGCTGGCCGATGGGTCCAACGTGATCGACTGGCTGGCCGCCCGAAACGCGCCGGAGGCGCCGGTGATGGCGACCGACAGTCAGGCCACGTCGTATGCCCTGCGTCGGCCCGTCGTCGGTATGGCCGAGTCCCGATACAGCAGCACCAGGTGGGACGAGGTGACCATTGCCGGAATGATGAAGCGGTATCGCTGCCGATACTTGATCATCTATACGGATCCGGGCGAAGGCAGTGGAAAGACGGTTCAGTCAGAATCGCCGTTCCTCGAGTCGGTGCTGGCCGGCCGAGCCGCGATGGGATTTTCCATCGCCACAAGAAGCGAAGAAGTGATCGTTCTCGAGCGCCACGACGATTGGTGAGGCGCGCAAATAGAGAGGCGACCTGGTTCACGTTTTCCGCGAACACAAGCCGCCTCGTCTGGTGGAGCTGAGGGGACTCGAACCCCTGACCCCCACACTGCCAGTGTGGTGCGCTACCAGCTGCGCCACAGCCCCTTGCCGTCCCCGGTTTGCCCGGGCACGGAAGAAATAATACACACCTCGGCCGGGTGGGTGCCGGGACCCCCTCAGTTCAGGGCGGGGTCGGGTGGGAAGTGGGCGACCGCGGCCAGGATGTCGCCCTGGCGGCGCAGGACCATGGCCCACAGGTCGTCGGGGCGGGTCATGAAGGGGTCGCCGGGCAGGGCATCCAGCAGGAACCAGGAGCCGGAGGCGATCTCCTCCTCCAGCTGGCCCGCGGACCAGCCCGAGTAGCCCGCGAAGACCCGGATGCCGGCGATGCTCTCGCCCAGGCGGTCGGGGTCGCCCGACAGGTCGACCGTGCCCAGCGCGCCCGAGACCTGGTGGAAGCCGGAGATCCGCTTTTTCACCTCGGGGCGGGTGCGGGCCAGGCAGATCGCGGACTCAGGCTGCACGGGGCCGCCCTCGAAGAGCACCGCGGGGTCGCCGGCCAGCTCACCCCAGCCGCCCAGCACGTCTGCCACCGGCACCTCGGTGGCGCGGTTGAGCACCACGCCCAGCGCACCGCCGGTTTCGTGGGCCACGAGCAGCACGACCGTACGGTCGAAGTTCGGATCTTTGAGGGTGGGTGTGGCCACCAGAAGCCGACCGGTCATCGACTCCATCGACCGGCCTCCGATCCGCTGCCCCTCGCTATACATACGCCGTCCCCAGCAACGCCATGCATCGCACATTAGCCCGAGATTCCGGCCCCCGATAAGGTCTGGACATGAACCCAGCGGCCGAGATCGGCGTCATCGGCGGATCAGGGCTTTACGCCCTCCTGGACGGCGCGGCCGAGCACGAGGTGTCCACGCCCTACGGTGCGCCCTCCGATCCGATCACTGTCGCCCAGGTGGGTGACCGTCGAGTGGCCTTCCTGCCGCGGCACGGGCGCGATCATCGCTACCCGCCGCACAAGATTCCGTACCGGGCCAATCTTTGGGCGCTTCGCTCTTTGGGGGTACGCCAGATCGTGGCTCCGTGCGCGGTCGGCGGGCTGCTCCCCGAGCTCGGCCCGGGCACGTTCGTGGTGCCTGACCAGCTGATCGACCGTACGAGCGGGCGCGCCCAGACGTATTACGACACCGGCGCGATCCACGTGAACTTCGCCGACCCGTACTGCCCGCACGGCCGCGCCGCCGTCCTGGCCGCCGCCGAGCCGGTTTCGCCGGTCGACGGGGGCACGATGGTGGTGGTCGAGGGGCCGCGGTTCTCCACCCGGGCCGAGTCGCGCTGGTTCACCTCGGTCGGCGGCACGGTGGTCAACATGACCGGTCACCCCGAGGCGGTGCTGGCCCGTGAGCTGGGCCTTTGTTACACCTCGATCGCGCTGGTGACCGACCTCGACGCGGGGGTCGAGGGCGATCAGGGTGTCACCCAGGAGGAGGTCTTCCGGGTGTTCGCCGACAACACGGAACGGCTCCGGGGCGTCCTGCTCGACGCCGTGACCCGGTTGCCGGCCGAGCGCACCTGCCCGTGCGCCTCGGCCCTGGACGGCCTGAAGCTGCCGCTCGAGCTGCCGTAAATCGGTGGCGGGCCTCGATACGGTCGGGGCATGGACGATCCGGACGGCTACTTCGGCGAACATGTCGCGCAGACCTACGACGACGACACCGGTGCCGAGTTCGACCCGGTGGTGATCGCCCGGACGGTCGACGTGCTGGCCGAGCTGGCCGGGCCGGAGGAGGCGCTGGAGTTCGCCGTCGGCACCGGCCGCATCGCGGTGCCACTGGCCGGGCGAGGCGTGCCGGTGCACGGGATCGACATGTCCCGGGCCATGGTCGCCCGGCTGCGGGCCAAGAATCCTGACCTCGGTGTCACGATCGGCGACTTCACCACGACCCGGGTCGGAGACGAGTTCGGCCTGGTCTACCTGGTCTTCAATACGGTCATGAACCTGACCACGCAGGACGCGCAGGTCGAGTGTTTTCGCAACGCCGCCGCCCACCTGCGCCCGGGTGGCCGGTTCCTGGTCGAGGTCATGGTGCCCGAGCTGCGAAAACTCCCCGCCGGGCAGACGCTGGTGCCGTTCACGGTGACGCCGACCCGGTGGGGCTTCGACCGTTACGACGTGGCCACGCAGCAGATGAGCTCCAACTACATCACCCTCGAGGACGGGCGCGGCGAGTTCGCGTCCACGCCGTTCCGCTACGTCTGGCCGTCCGAGCTCGATCTGATGGCCCGGATCGCCGGTCTGCGGCCCGAGCACCGCTGGGACTCGTGGGCCCGCACCCAGTTCACGGCCGAGAGCAGCACCTTCCTGGGCACGTGGGTCAAGCCGTGAGCTCGTCGAGGTAGCCGTCCAACTGCTCGACCATCTCGCTCGCGGTGAGGTGGCCGGCCAGGACGTGCACGGTGAGCCCGTCGACCACGGCGTGCAGCCGCCGCGCCGTCGCCGTGACGCCGGCGACCGGGGTCAGATGCCCGGCGAGACGCAGGCACAACTCGTACATCCGGGTGAAGTGCAGCCTCTGCACGCGGGCCAGCTCGGGATCGCCGAGGCCGAGCGCGAGGAACGAGAAGGCGATGGTCGACTCGGCCCGCCGGCGTTCGTCGACCGGCATGGTCTCGAGCAGCACGGCCCGGACGGCTTCGCGTACGCCCGCCGGCGGCGCCAGGGTGGTGATGCGCTCGGTGACCTCGTCGATGACCTGCTCGCAGGCGAAGGCCAGCAGCTCGCCGCGGGTCGCGAAATAGTGCCGCAGCGCGCCCGAGGACCAGCCCGACTCGGCGGCCACCGTGCGGATCGAGACCTCGGCCACCCCGTCGCGGGTGATGACCCGGCCGACGGCGGCGGCCAGCTCTTGGCGGCGTACGTCATGGTCGACGATTTTCGGCACGCTCCATTATCGCACGTACGTGTTATAAACGAAGTAACACAGTCGTGCGAAAACGGGGGACGTCATGATTGTCGCGATCGTCGCGTGCGAGATCGGCTTCTGGGTGCTGCTGGTCGGTGGGCTGGCTGCTCGCTACTTGTTGAGGGCTCGGACGCTGAGCACGGCGCTCCTGCTGGCGGTGCCGCTGGTCGACGTGGCCCTGCTCGCGATCGCGGTGATCGACCTGCGGTCCGGTGGTGAGGCGCAGATCGCGCACGCGCTGGCCGCCGTCTACCTCGGCGTGTCGGTCGCCTTCGGGCATCAGATGGTGCGCTGGGCCGATCAGCGGTTCGCCCACCGCTTCGCCGGGGGGCCGCCGCCGGTCAAGCCACCCAAGGGCGGCCAGGCTCACGCGGCGTACGAACGCCGCATGTGGCTCCGGCACCTCCTGGCGTACGCCATCGGGGTGTTGATCCTGGGCGTCTTCACGCTTCTCGTCGGTGACCTGGGCCGGACCGCGGCATTGTGGAACGTCGTTCGCCTGTGGAGCATCGTGCTCGTGATCGACGGTATCGTCGCGTTCAGTTACACCTTCGCGCGCCGCCCCATCTCGTCGGCGAAGGATCGCTGAGCGCCGCGCATGGTCGCCAGTTCGGCCGGGTCGCCGAACGCGCCGAGATCGGGCTCCGAGAGGTGCGTCTGCACCCACCAGATGTTGCCGAGCGGGTCGCGGAGGCGGCCGCCGCAGTCACCGACGATGCGTGACGTGAAGACCTCGGTGATCACGGTGGCGCCCGCCTCGACGGCCCGCGCGAACACCTCGTCGGCGTCGTCGACATAGACGCTGAGCAGGGCCGGCATGTCGGGCCAGCCCGGGTCGGCGTCGAACGCCATGACCACCGAGTCGCCGATCAGGATCTCGGAGTGGCCGATCGTGCCGTCCTCGTTGAGCACCTTCATCGCGGGCTCGGTGGCGAACGCCGTTTCGACGAAGGCGAGGAACTCGGCGGCACCCTTCGCGGCGACGTACGGCGTGACCGTGTGCTTACCCTCTGGAATCTTCATGCCGCCATTCTCACGCTGCAAGCGGCCACTTCCTGACCGCATTTCACGCGCAGTTGATTCCGGGGCCGCGGTAGGCCAGGGTGTTCCGAGCACCGGACTGCGTGAGGCAAAGGGGATGCTCGTGAATCGGCTCTGGAGCCGGGTGGGAGTGCGCGCGATCTCGATCGGCCTCTTGGTCGCCGGGCTGATCGGCGGGATCTATCTCGGTCAGGACTGGCGGTCGGAACCGGCCGGCGAGTCGATCGTGAACGCCGCGCAGGCCGACCTGGACATGCAGCTGCTCAAGCAGCACGAGAGCCGGCACGCCGCCGCCCGCGCCTGGCAGCGGGACGCCGAGGGCAACGCCGCCGCGAAGGCCGCCGCCGGCGCCCGCGCCGCCGCGACCCGGGCCCACAAGCTCGAGACCAAGGTCGTGGCCGACAAGAAGGCCGCCGAGCAGCGCAAGAAGGAAGAGGCCAGCGGCCCGGTCGCGTACAACGGCCCGATCCCCTCGTCGTGCAACGAATACTCCGGGAGCCGCGCGATCGGCTGCGCCCTGATGCTCGACAAGGGCTTCCCGATCGCCGAGTTCCCCTGCCTCGACCAGCTGTGGAAGCACGAGAGCGGCTGGAACTACCGAGCCGAGAACAAGAGCTCCGGCGCGTACGGGATTCCGCAGGCGCTGCCGGGCAAGAAGATGGCCTCGGCCGGCGACGACTGGAAGACCAACCCGGCGACGCAGATCAAGTGGGGTCTGGGCTATGTGAAGGGCCGTTACGACAGCCCGTGCGGCGCCTGGGGCTACTTCCAGAACAACGGCCACTACTAGCCCGTCGAGCAGCGCCCGCGTGGTAGCCCTCCGCGCTACTTCAGCGGCACTTGGGCGCCGGCGGTGAACGTCGGCTCGGGCCAACCTGTCAGGCTGACCACGCCGACGCTGCCGAAGGTGCTGAAAATGGCTGCTTGTCGAGGGGATGCCCGCGTCGGCGTCGGATGTGCCCTTCTGTGCGGCCGGCTCGGGACGAGCGCTAGCTGCGGCGTCTCGGATGATCGGCGGCTGTGGATGTCTGAACGTATGGGGCTTCGGGCTGTTCGGGCCACTGCGTGGCGTCGATGGGTGTCGTTGGGTGTCGGTACGGCCGAGTTTCCGGCGCTACCTGCGTTGGGGAGAGCGACATGAACCACGACCCTGGACGCGGCCAACAGCAAGCACCGCCGCCGGTGACGACCACGACGAAGTGGCCGTACGCGGTGCTGGTGGTGGCTTTGCTGGTGCTGGCGGGCGGCATTTGGACGGCGTACGACCGCGGATTGATCGTGGATGACTCGGGGGTGGACGCGTGCGAGGCGATGCGCGCGGGGACCGCCACGTTCCCGACCGGCGCTGATGACGACGAGCCGATGACCGAGGCCCAGTATCGCCAGGCCCGGCAGGTGTTCGCGGGCTCGCGGCACGACGACATCCGGGACCACGGCACCAAGCTGCTCGACATCGAGTGGCGGATCTCGGAGAGCGACGACGGCAAAACCTATGTGCAGCCGCTGGCCACGCAGATGCTCGGGCTGGCCTCGGCCTGCGCCGACCAGGGCGTCTTCCTGCCGGTGAAGGCGGCCGTCGCTGCCCCGCAGAAGGCCGCCACCGCCGCACCGATCGCGTGTGGGCGGGTGTTCCGGAACGGGCAGACGATCGCGACCGCGTTTGCCGGCACCTGCACCGGGGTGGCGGGTCTGGTGCAGTTCGTGCCGGCCTTCGACTGCAAGGACGGCCGCAAGCTTTACCAGGTCGCGTCGTCGAGCGGGGCCAAGGGCGGTTGGGGGTACGCGGGCACCAAATACAGGGCGGTCGGCGTGGCGACGAGCGACCCGGCCTACAGCGCCGCGGTGCAGAAGTGCCTAGGTTGATCCGGGAGACCCTGACGAACGGAGATCCAGTAGCGTCGGGTACGTGATCGTCGTGTTTGATCTGGAGTTCACCAGCTGGGTCGGCGCGCAGGACAGGGGCTGGTCCGGTCTCGGTGAGTTCCGCGAGATCGTCCAGTTCGGCGCCCTGCGGGTGGATGCCGAGAGCCTCGAGATCGACGGGGAGTTCGACGCGCTGGTGCGGCCACGGCGCAACCCCGAGCTGTCCGCGTTCTTCCAGGAGCTGACCGGGATCAGTCAGGCCGACGTCGATCGGCACGGCCGGCCGTTCCTCGACGCGCTCAACGCTTTCCTCGAGTTCTGCCAGGGCGACTACGTGCTCTCGTACGGCAATGACATGGTCGTGGTGGGGGAGAACCTCGTGCTCCAGATCCCCGAGGGGAGCACGCCGAACCACGGCATGCCGCCTTTCCTCAACATCCGGCCGTATCTGAACGCGGTCTTTCCCGCCACGACCGGGCTGTCCGCCGGGCGGCTCGCGCACGGGCTCGGCCTCACCGACCGGCCGGATCGCGAGCACAACGCGCTGGCCGACTGCTACTCGATCCTCGAGACGCTGCGTTACCTGCGCAAACTCGGCCACCCCGTGCTGGCCCTGTAACGAGCTCAGCCCGACAGTGGCAGCGTGAAGGTCATCCGGGAGCCGCCCGAGTCGCCGGGGGCGGCCGTGATCGTGCCGCCGTGCCGTTCCACGATGCGTTTGCAGATCGCCAGACCCAGACCCGTGCCCGCGTACGTGAGTCCGTTGTCGGCCCGATGGAAGTTCTGGAAGATCGCCTCGTGCTGGCCGGTCGGAATGCCGATCCCGTTGTCCGCCACCGAGATCCGCACGAAGCCGTCCCCGGTCGGTTCGCCGCGCACCACGATCCGCGGCGCCACCCCGGGCGCGGTGTATTTGATGGCGTTGCCGACCAGGTTCTCCAGCAGTTGGCGGGTCAGCACCGGGTCCGCGCTGACCGAGGCCAGGTCGCCGATGTCGAAGCGGGGCGTCGGCGCCGTTCCGCTCGCCGCGTGGTCGAGGCGCCCGGCCGCGATGTCGTGCACCATCGCGTCGAGGTCGACCGGGGCCGGCGAGATGCCCGCGTCCCGGGCTGTGGTGTAGGCCAGCAGCCCGTCGATCAGGCTGCGCATCCGGTCGGCCGCCCGCCGGATCCGTACGAGGATGCCCTGGGTCGCCTCGTCGTCCGGGTCGGTCTCCGCGGCCAGCAGCTCCGACCAGCCGTCGATCGTGGCCAGCGGGTTCATCAGATCGTGGGCGACCACCCCGGCGAAAGACATGAGCTCGTCGCGGTGCCGCCGGTCGGCGGTCACGTCGTGGAAGACGACCAGGGCCTCGCGCCGCCGGTCCTGACCGACCGGCAGCGGGGCGCCGCTGACGTGGATGATCCGGCCGCCCGGGGTCGACGCGTTGCGCACCATCAGGTCCATCGGCTGGTAGTTGCCGGCCAGGATCCGATGGTGCGGGAAGTCGTGCGCCGCGAGCGGGGTGCCGTCGGTCTGGAACAGCCCGTAGTAGCTGCTGTCGGCGATCTGCTCGGTCCCGCTGGTGACGCCGATCAGGCGCTGGGCGGCCGGGTTGCGCAGCCGGTAGTGGCCGTGCTCGTCGATCACGACGAGCCCTTCCTCCATGGCGTCGATGATCGTGGCCATGGTGGTGGCCTGCTCGACCGCCGCCTGCTCGGAGGCGCGCAGCCGCACCAGGAGCGCCCGCCGTTCGTCCCGGCCCAGCGCGAGGGTCAGCCCGACCACCGCGACCGTGCCGACGAAGAGCTGCGCGACGAGGGCTCGCATGGCGTGCGATTCGATCGCCGCGAACGGTCCGCTGTCGGCCAGCGTGAAGAGGATCGCGACGCTGCCGAAGACGAGGTCGTGCACGATCACGAAGGTGGTGCGCAGCCGGACGCCGGCCCAGACCGACATCCCGATCAGGGCGAAGGCCAGTGACGGGCCCTCGATGACCCCGAACACCAGGCCGTACGCGAGGACGGAGACGGCCATCACGGCGTAGTACTCGACCCGGCGGGCCGTGCTCAGACCAGCCCAGATGGCCCGCACCCGGCGGTGCCGGCCGTCGCTCAGCAGCCACCCGATCCGGTGCAGGGCGACGCCGACGAGAAGCACGCTGACTGTGTTGCGGGCCAGCCAGACGAGACCGCCGTCGACCGAGTGGCTGCCGGTGACCAGGACCAGACCGACCGTGCCGAGGGTGGCACCGAGCAGGGTGCTCACCGCGGCCGCTGTGATGAACCGCCAGAGCTGGGCCGGGCGGCTCAACGTCTCGCCGCCGGGCACCCAGAGCGTGGGCAACCAGCGCCGGAAGAGCACAAGGAAGACGTACGCCTGCAGGAGGTTGGCGGCGGCGAAGAAGACCGCCATGGCCGGTTGCGCGCCGGTCGCCACGTTGATGACCAGGGTGATCACCACCAGCAGGGCCGCGTCGAGCCAGAGCCGGCCAGAGAGCCGCTGGGCCACGAACCAGACGGCCAGCACTCCCGCTGCCGGCCAGACCAGGCTGAGATTGGTCTCGTCGAGCACGGTCAGCCGGCCGGCGTACGTGGCGAGCACGTAGAGCACGGCGAAGCCGAGGGAGCGCAGCAACGAGCCCACGACGTGCCGTTCGGCAGAAAAGCCGACAGGCTGAGGATCGCCGGCGGTTACCGCCCGGCCGAGAGCAGCAGCCAGTTGACCCGGCGCATCATCTCGTGCGAGCTGAAAGGCTTGGGCAGGTAGTCGTCGGCGCCCGCGGCGAAGCCGAGCTCCTGGTCGGCCGGCTGGCCGTTGCCGCTGATCATGAGGACCGGGATCTCGGCGGTCAGCGGGCTCTCGTGCAGGCGGTTGCAGACGGTCAGGCCGTCGATCCGCGGCATGGTGACGTCCAGGATGATCACCCGGGGCTGCCGCTCGATGGCCAGGCTGAGCGCCGACTGGCCGTTGTCCGCGGTCATCGTGCGGTAGCCGGCCACCTGGAGGCGGAACTCGATGACGTCACGCACGTCGTCATCGTCGTCGGCGATGAGGATGCTGGGGGAACGCGGCGCCGTGATCGGGCCGGAGGAGAGCGCGCGGGTGAAGGCGTCGGTGTCGATGGGCGGTGCGAGAAGCGCGGTCATTTCTGTCTACCTCCTGGTTCGGGAAACGGCTGGGGTGACTCGGCGGTTCAGGGGGCGGCCGGGGCGCGCTCCGCGATGAGGTCGCGCAGCTCGGCCACGAGGCGCCGGGGGGACAGCGGCTTCGGCAGGTAGCGATCGGCGCCCGAGCGCAGGCCGGCGTCGATGTCGAGGGTGTGCGTGTGCGCCGAGATCATGAGGATCGCGGTGTCCCGGACCGTGGGGTCGCGCCGCGCAAGTTGGCACAACTCCATGCCGTTGAGGGCCGGCATCCGGACGTCGGTGATCAGCCCGGCCGGCCGGGCCACGGTGAGGATGCGGGCCGCGGTGTGCCCGTCCTTGGCGGTGACGGCGCGGAACCCCGCGGACTCGAGAGTCACGGTGAGCAGATCGCGGATGTCGGCGTCATCCTCGGCGACGAGGATCAGTGGGGCGGTCATCAGGGGGTCCCTTCGGGTCGGACACCCGATCCATCGACCGCGCCGGTGGCACCGCGAGGAAGATCACGGTTGCGGCTGGGTTGCAGATTTCGCCCGCGAAAAACGACGAGGCCGGCGCGCGTGGCGCCGGCCTCGATGGTGCGATGAGGAATTACTGGTCGTCGAAGAGCTCGCGCTCGACCCGGGCGCGGTGGTCGACGTAGATCTGGCGGTAACGGGCCAGGGCGCCCTTGCGGTCACCCGTTTCGAGCAGCCGCAGGATCGCCTGGTGGCCGTCGATCCAGGTGCTCCACAGATCGCTCTCGGCGGTCATGGCCAGGATGCGCATCGAGCGCATGACGACCAGGTCGACCATGGACTGCAGCTCGCGGTTGCCGCTGGCCAGGATGATGATGGTGCTGAAGTCGGCGCCCGCCGCCCCGGCCGCCAGCACGTTGCCGGCCGCGAGCGCGTCGACGAACTCGGCCTGGCGCTTGCGCAGCAGGTCGAGGTGGGTCTCGGTGAGGTTGTCGACGCCCCACTCGAAGCCGGCGCAGGCCAGCACGCCCATCACGTCGATCAGCTCGAGCGCGTTTTTCTGGGTGACCCGGGTGACGTGCCGGGTGCGATTGGGCGCGATGTCGATCAGACCCTCGACGCTGAGCTGGGCGATCGCCTCGCGGATGGGGGTGATGCTGACCCCCAGGCGGGCGGCGAGCTCGGCATCTTTGATCAGGGTGCCGGGCGGCAGGTCGCCCGTGACGATCTCGTTGCGCAGCTGGCGGACGACCGCTGCGGTACGGGTCGGTGGGACCGCGTATGACATACCGGCAGGGTACTCAGGGTGACATCGGGGTGTTGTCCCCACCTACCGGGTTCAACCTCGCACCGGCAGTGAGCAGCGGCGGACGCCTCTCCGCGTCGCCCGCCGAGAGGTCAGGCCACCTTGCACAGGTCCGTACGGTCGGTCTTCGAACTGTCGGCGAGGTCCGAGGTGGTGCAGAAGGCCGTCAGCGTCAGGTTCGCCGTGACGTCGTCCGGCGCGCTGCCGTCGCTGCCGCCCTTCGACAGGCTGACCGTGCTGAGGACGACGGCGCGGCTCTGGGTCTGCTGCAGCCGGACGAGGAACTTGCTGATGTTGGCGATCGAGCCGGTGGCGACCAGGGACAGCGGCAGCTCGGCCGCGGACGGGACCTTGGCCGAGGCCACCGCGCCGCCGACGGAGAGCGAGGTGACCTCGACGTCGACTGCCTGGCCGGAATCCTGCAACGAGCGCAGGAAGGCCGGCATGCCGTACGTCTCGGGCAGGTTGGTGACGAGCTTGTCGAGCTGGGCCTGATAGGTGGCCTTCTTGGCGTTCTGCTCCTTGAGCGTGGCCACGTCCTTCTTGAGGCGGGTCAGCTGGATGCTCGTGTCGTCGGCCTCGGTCTGCACCGTGTCCGCCTCGGCGAACTTGGGCGAGATGGCCAGCAGCCAGGCCGCCGTGACCAGGATGATGATCGCCATGATCCCGCCGATCAGCCAGATCCGGTCGGCCCGCCGGGCTTCCATCAGTTACCCCCGGCGGTCTGGACGCAGGCGGTGGTGAAGCGGCCGCACAACGCGGCCGATGTGATCTTGGCGGTGAGGGCATAGCTCAGCCCGTTCTCGCCGTTGGACGCCGTCGTCAGATAAGGGTCGGAGACTCCCTTGAGGGCGGCGAGTTTGTCGAGGAACGTCGCGATGTGCTTTTTGTCCGGCCCGGTACCAGTGATCGAGAGCGTGGCAACTGTAGTGACCGTCTGCCCCTTGGCGCTGCCGAGGGCAGTGGTGGCGATCGACGTGTCCTGCAGAACGGTCCCGCCGATCACGTCGATGGTGACCTCGGAATCCTTGGCGTTCTTGCGCAGGGTGTCCAGGGTGGTCGCCCAGGGCAGGTCGTTCGCCAGCAGCGACTTCAGGTCGCCCGTGACGGCGTCCCGGTCCGCGATCACCCTGGTGACGCCCACGTAGTCCTTCTTGGCCGCCTGCGCCCGCTGTACCTGGTCGGTGGCCGTCGCCAGGTTGTCGTTCGCGCTGCTCAGCTGCTGCAGGGCAACCACGTACCAGCCGGCCAGCCCGACGATCACGATGATCACGGCGCCGATCAGGCCGACCCGGGTGCGCTTGGCGTTGCGGCCGGCCTTGATCTCCTCGGGGAGCAGGTGGGCCCGGATCGCCGGGATGCGGAAGACCTGGGCAGGCGTCATCGCCGGGTCGATCGGCATCAGCGCGGTCTGCGTTTGGGTGGTGGTCATCAGGCTGCCGCTCCCAGGGTCAGGCCGATCGACACAGCGGCCGAGGGCACGAAACTGTCGAAGCCACGCTCGCGGCCCTTGCGGGTGTCGCGCAGGCGGCTGGCGCTGTCGGCGTACATGACGGTGATCCGCAGCTGGTTCTGCAGGTGCTCGGCGAGACCGGGCATGAGGGCGCTGCCGCCGCACAGCGCGAGCCGGGTGACCTGCTTCTGCCGCTCGCCCGAGGCCAGGTAGGTGAACGAGCTGCGCAGCTCGCTGACCAGCGGGCGGACCGCCTCCTCGGCGGCTTCCGCACCGTCCGGCCGGCCGTCGCCGTGCAGGCCGAAGCGGCACTTGAGCTCCTCGGCCTCGGGCCGGGGGATGCCGAGCCGGGTGGCGATGCTGTCGGTGATCTCCTGGCCGCCCCGCGGCACCGTGCGCACGATCAGCGGCTCGCCGTCGGCGTGCACGACCACGCTGGTCACGTCGAGACCGATGTCGACGATCGCCTCGACCTGGGCGTCCAGCCGGGAGGCGGCCCGCAGCAGCGCGAACGAGGCCAGGTCGACCGACTTGACGTGCAGGCCGGCCTTCTCGACCGCCTCGACCGCGCTCATCACCGCCTCCTTGGGCATGGCGATGAGCAGCCCGCGGACGGTCGGGTTGTCGCCCGGATCCTCGAGCGGATAGAAGTCCAGCAGGGAGCGCTCGACCGCCAGCGGCAGCGCGTCCTTGACCTGGAACGGCAGGGCCTGGTGCATCTCCTTGGCCGGCAGGTTCGAGACGGTCATCTCGCGCACCACCAGTTGTGGGTTGGTCACCCCGAGGCTGACGTTCTTGGTGCCGAACTTGCAGGCCGCCCAGAGCTGCTTGAGAGCCGAGGTGACCAGCACCGGGTCCTGCACCACGCCGCCGGTGACCGCGCCGGCCGGCAACGGCACCTGGCCGAAGTTGGACAACGAGTAGTCGTCCTTGCCGCGACGGACCTCGACGGCCCGGATGGAGGACGTGCCGATGTCCAGCCCGATCGGGATGACGCCAGCCATCGGATTCCTTCCTGGAGACGGTTAAACGGTGGGGACGAGCAGCGAGGCGTACCACTGCGCGATGGGAGCTCCGGCGAAGACCGCGAGGAAGGCGCCGGCCAGCATGTAGGGACCGAAGGGGATGCGGGTCTTGCGGTTGGCCCGGCGCAGCAGCATCAGCGCGGCGCCGAAGAGGCCGCCGAACAGGAAGGCCGAGAAGGCGCCGATGGCGACCGAGCTCCAGCCGAGCCAGCCGAGGTAGAAGCCGATCAGCGGGGCGAGCTTGAGGTCACCGCCGCCCATGCCGCGCGGCATCATCGCGAGGATGAAGTAGAGGGCGTAGAGCACAGCCGCCGCGGCGAGCGCCCGGCCGGCGGCCGACCAGCTGCGCTCGACGATCACCGCCGGGGCCAGGAGGACCAGGGCCACGACGTACGACGGGAGGACGATCTTGTCGGGGAGACGCATGACGTCGAGGTCGATCGCGGCCAGAGCCACCGAGATCGCCGCCAGGTAGAGGTAGGCCGGCAGCTCCCAGGAGAGGCCGAACTTGGCGGCCACCGCGACGAACAGGACGGCGGTGCCGGCCTCGACGAGCGGGTAGCGGGCGCTGATCGGCTCCCGGCAGTCGGCGCACCGGCCGCGCAGGAGCAGCCAGCCGAACACCGGGATGTTGTGCTGGTTGCGGACCTCGTTGCCGCAGGCCGGGCAGTGCGACCGCGGGTGCACCAGCGACTCGTCGCGGGGGACCCGGTGGATCACGACGTTCAGGAACGAGCCCACCGCCAGGCCGAGCAGGGCGACCGCGATCAGCAGCAGAGTCTGCGGCATCGCGTTACCTCCTCGGCGCCGGCGGTGGGGTCGTTCGTCGAGCGATCCTCAGCTCATCAGGCGGTGCAGGTGGCGACCTTGCCGCCGTCGATCGTCTTCACCGCGCCACCGACGGCGCTGTCGTAGACGTAGAGCTTGCCGCTGCCGTTGCCGTTCACGGCACAGACCTTGTACGTCGAGACAGTGATGTTCGGGGTGGTGCCGGCCGTGGTTCCGATGAGGTAGGTCATCGTGGTCTTGTCCGACAGGGTGACCCAGCCCGCCGGCGCGCTGCTCGCCGCCGTGGTCGAACCCGTGGCGAGGGCGAAGCTGGCCGCGATGTTCTTCTGGTCGGCCGTCGGGTACGAGTTGCCGTTGTCGGTGTAGTACTGCTCGATCGTGCTCACCGCGCCGCGCACGTCGGACTGGGCCGACTTGTCCGCTGCTCCCTTGCGGTAGTTCAGGTAGACCGGCACGGCGATCGCGACGAGCACGCCGATGATGACCACGACGACCAGCAGCTCGATGAGCGTGAAGCCTTCGTCGTCCTTCTTGTTGCGGAGCCGGTTGATCACGTCCTGCATTGGGGGTGCCTCCATGGCGTCAGGGTGGGGCGGGGCGGGTGGTGCCGGGCTGGGGGGCCCGTTTCGGCCGGCGGGAGTCCGGCCTTGGTTCTTCATGACTCGGTGGCGCATCAGTTGCTCTGGATGTTCTGGTAGATGGTGAACATCGGTAGGTACAGACAGATCACCATTCCGCCGACCGTGGCGCCCATGACGAGCACCATGATCGGTTCGATCGAGGCAGTCAGAGATTCAGCGGCGCTGTCGACTTCCCTGTCATAGAAATCGGCAACCTTGTCCAGCATCTGACTGATTTGGCCGCTTTCTTCGCCGACTTCGATCATCTGCGTGACCATGGCCGGGAAAATCGGGTGGTTGCGCATGGCCGAGGACATCGGCTGGCCGTCCCGGACGGCGTTCTGCACGTCCTTCATGGCCACGGTGATGACCTCGTTGCCGGTGGTCTCGCCGACCACGGTCAGGGCCTGCATGACCGGCACGCCGACGTTGAGCAGCAGACCCAGGTTGCGCGAGAAACGGCTCATCGCGAGCTTGCGGAAGAGCGGGCCGAACACCGGCGTCTTCAGCTTGACCTTGTCGACCTTGAGCCGGAAGTCGGCGCTGGTGCGGGTCTTCTGCTTGTAGAAGATCGACCAGCTCACGCCGACGGTGATGATCAGCGGCCCGATCCACCACATGTTGTGGCTGGCGTCGACCAGGAACTGGGTGATCGCCGGAAGCTCGCCGCCCAGGTTCTTGAACATCGCCTCGAAGATCGGGACGATGAAGATCAGCACGGCCGCGATCAGCACGAACGTGAAGCTCAGCACGATGGCGGGGTACGTCATGGCGCTCTTGATCTTGCCGCGGAGCGCGGTGTCCTTCTCCAGGCTGTCCGCGATCTGCTCGAGAGCGCGGTCGATCATACCGCCGGTCTCACCGGCCCGGACCATGGCGATCATGAGGCGCGGGAAGATCTTGTCGTGCTTGGCCATCGAGCCCGACAGCGAGGCGCCGCCGGCCACATCG
Source organism: Actinoplanes sp. (assembly GCA_965217855.1). Classification (GTDB taxonomy): domain Bacteria; phylum Actinomycetota; class Actinomycetes; order Mycobacteriales; family Micromonosporaceae; genus Actinoplanes. The sequence goes on from CBDCJN010000016.1 coordinate 19,146, forward strand.
GTCCGCAGCTCGCCCAGCGCCTTCTTCAGCGCGGGCGAACTGCTCTGCTCCTCGAGGATCGCCAGCGACCGCAGCAGGCTCATGCCGGAGGCGGTCATCGTGGCGAACTGGCGGGAGAAGACGGCGAGATCCTTGAGCTTGACCCGGTTGCCCAGTCCCGGGATCTTGATCTCCATGTCGAGACCCTTGCCGGTCTCGGTCAGCTCGAGCGGCGTCTCGCCCCGCTGCTTCAGCAGGTGAGTGGCGGCCGTCTCGTTGGGCGCTTCGACGGTGCCCTTGGCTCGGTGCCCGGCTCCGTCGATGCTGCTGTAGCGATAGACCTTGGTGGCCGGCATCGGATCACATCCGTCCCACGAGTCGCTTGAGTTCCTCCTGCGAGTGGCAGAGCTCGAGGGCGGTCGGCAGCGTCACGATCTGCTCGCGGACCTTCTCGGCCAGGTGCTGGTCGAACGCGAGCATGCCGTCGCCCGCACCGGCCTGCATGAACGAGGGGATCTGGTGCGACTTGCCCTCGCGGATCAGGCTCCGGATGGCCGGCGTGGCGGTGAGGATCTCGCAGACCACGGTCCGGCCCTTGTTGTCGGCCCGCGGCGCCAGCGCCTGGGTGACGACGCCCTGCAGAGACGCGGCCAGCTGCGCGCGGATCTGCAGCTGCTGGTGCGGCGGGAAGATGTCGATGACACGGTCGATGGTCTGCGTGGCGCTCTGCGTGTGCAGCGTCGCCAGCACCAGGTGACCGGTCTCGGCCGCGGTCAGCGCGGTCGCCGTGGTCTCCAGGTCACGGAGCTCGCCGACCAGGATGATGTCCGGGTCCTGCCGCAGCGCGTGCTTGAGCGCGCTGGCGAAGTCCTCGGTGTCGGTGCCGACCTCGCGCTGGTTGACCACGCTGCGCTTGTGCGGGTGCAGGAACTCGATCGGGTCCTCGATCGTGATGATGTGATCGGCCCGGCTGCGGTTGGCCAGGTCGAGGATCGAGGCCAGCGTCGTGGTCTTGCCGGAACCGGTCGGGCCGGTCACCAGCACCAGACCGCGGGGCAGGTGGGCGAAGCGGGCGACCGAGTCGGGCATGCCGAGCTCGTCCAGCGGCTTGATCTCGTGCGGGATGGCCCGGAAGACCGCGCCGCACGAGTTGCGCTGCACGTAGAGGTTGCCGCGGAAGCGGGAGACGCCGACGATGCTGTGCGCGAAGTCGAGCTCCTGGCAGTCCTGGAACGTCTGCCACTGCTCGACCGAGACGGCCGCGCGAGCCAGCAGCGCGGTGTCCGACGAGTTCAGGTTGCCGTAGCCCTGGATCGGGCGCAGCGCTCCGTTCACCCGGATCATCGGCGGCGTGCCGACCGTCAGGTGCAGGTCGGAACCCTTGGCCTCGACCAGGGTGACGAGCATCTGGTTGAGCACGGCCAGGTCGCCCGGTGCGGGCGCGGCCGGCTGGTTCGGCGCGGCGGCCTGCTGGGGGACCATCTGGTCGGTCGTGTACATCTCCACCGGCTTCTCATCGTCGGTCAACGGGCGCCACCTAAATTCGGCACTTTCACGGGCCGGTTTAGGGGCTCTTCCGGCGTTTTCGAGCGTTCCGACGGCGTACGGGATAGGGTCTTCGGCCGTTAAATGGCCACCCGGGAGACCTCTCGTACGGAGGTGAGCCCGCCGGACGCCTTGGCCAGGCCGTCCGCCCGCAGCTCGTACATCCCCTGGTAGAGGGCGACCTCGCGGATCTCGTTGGACGAGGCCCGGCGGATGGTCAGCGCCTCGATCTCGGGCGAGATCGGCATGACCTCGTGCAGCGCGATCCGGCCGCGGTAGCCCGTGTTGGCGCAGTTGCGGCAGCCCACCGGCCGGTAGAGCGCCTCGGGCACGGTCAGGTCCTCGAACGGCCAGCGGGCGCCGACGAGCTCCTCCTCGGTCGGCGAGTAGGCCTCCTTGCACCAGTCGCACAGCCGCCGGGAGAGCCGCTGGGCCAGCACGCAGTCGAGCGACGACCCGACCAGGAACGGCTCGATGCCCATCTCGGTGAGACGGGTGACCGCGCCGGGCGCGTCGTTGGTGTGCAGGGTCGAGAGCACGAGGTGGCCGGTGAGGGACGCCTCGACCGCGATCTGGGCCGTGTGGCTGTCCCGGATCTCACCGATCAGCACGACGTCCGGGTCGGACCGCAGGATGGCCGGCAGCACGGCGGCGAAGGTCAGGCCGGCCTTGGCGTTGACCTGCACCTGGTTGACGCCGCGGAGGCGGTACTCGACCGGGTCCTCGACGGTGATCACGTTGACTTCCGGCTTGCTGATCTTGCCTAGCGTGGCGTACAGGGTGGTCGACTTGCCGGAACCGGTCGGCCCGGTCACCAGCACCATGCCGTGCGGCTTGGTGAACGACTCGGCGAACCGGTCGAGGTTGTGCTGGGTGAAGCCGAGCTTGTTCATGTCGAGGTCGATGCCGCCGGTGTCGAGCACCCGGAGCACGATCTTCTCGCCCCACACCGTGGGCAGTGTGGCGGTCCGCAGGTCGACCGTGCGGTCCCGGATGAGCGCGGTGATGCGGCCGTTCTGCGGCACCCGCTTCTCGGTGATGTCGACGCCGGACATGATCTTGATGCGCGAGGTCAGCGCGGCCATCACGCCGCGCGGCACGATGTCGACCTCGTGCAGCACGCCGTCGATCCGGTAGCGCACCCGCATCTCGTCCTCGGTGGGCTCGAGGTGCAGGTCGGAGGCGCGGTTCATGACGGCCTGCTCGATCAGGCTGTTGACGTAGCGCACGATCGGGGCGTCGTCGACGCTGGTCGCCTGGGCCGACATCCCGCCGCGGGTCTCGTCCTCGTCCTCGGCCATCTCGCCGAGGTCGCTCGACTCGCGCTGGAGCTTCTCGATGATCCGGCGGACCTCGCTGCGAGCCACCACGGCCGGGCGTACGGTCATGCCGGTGGCGGCGCGGACGTCGTCGAGCGCGACCACGTCGCCCGGGTCGGTGACGCCGACGACCAGCTCGCCGTCGGCGATCGACAGGCCGAGCACCCGGTGGCGCAGCACGACCGGGAGCGGGATGCGCTTGAGCGCGACCGGGTCGGGAGTGAAGCTGACCAGGTCGACCGTGTTGATACCGAACGCCTGGGCGGCCGCCGCGGTCAGCTGTTCCTCGGTGACGACCTGGTCGTTGATGAGAACCGCACGCACGGACCGGCCGCTGCGTTGAGCTTCCTCCGCGGCCGAGTCCACGGCCAGCGGATCGATCCCGATCTGCTTGAGCGCGTCCAGCAGCGGGCGGAAGGTCTGGTCCATGACATCCTCAGGTAGGCGATTCGGTCTCGCCTATGCCTATCGGACACCACGGGCCTCATCTGAGATCCGCCAGTTATGACACAGATTGCACTGGTTGCCGGAAGGTTCGCCGATATGCTGTGGGCGCCACGCCGATCGACGCCTGCAGGTGCTGCCGCAGGGCGGTCGCGCTGCCCAGCCCCGAGCGGCGGGCCACCGTCTCGACTCCCAGATCGGTCGACTCGAGCAACAGTTGAGCGTGGGCGATGCGCTGCTGCAGCAACCACTGCCGCGGGCTGGTGCCGGTCTCCTCACGGAAACGCCGGGTGAAGGTGCGCACGCTCATCCGGGCGTGCTCGGCCATCTCCTCCAGACTGACCGGGTCGGCCAGGCGATCCAGCGTCCAGGCGCGGGTCGTCGCGGTGCCGGCGCCGCCCGACGCGGGCACCGGGCGCTCGATGAACTGCGCCTGACCGCCCTCGCGCCACGGCGGCAGGACGCATTGGCGGGCCGTCCGGTTGGCCACCTCGGTGCCGTGGTCGTTGCGCACGATGTGCAGGCCGAGGTCGACGCCGGCGCCGACCCCGGCCGAGGTGAGGATGTCGCCGTCGTCGACGAAGAGCACGTCGAGGTTCCATTTCACCTGCGGGTAGAGCCGGGCCAGCCGGGCGCCCCAGGCCCAGTGGGTGGCGGCCGGGCGGCCGTCGAGCAGGCCCGCGGCGGCCAGCACCGAGGCGCCGGTGCAGATCGAGACGATCCGGGCGCCCCGGGCGGCCGCCGCCAGCAGCGCCGCGCGGACGTCGTCGCGCAGGGTGCCCTCGGTCACGGTCGTCCCCGCGTCCACCCCCGGGACGACGACCGTGTCGGCCGTCTCGAGGATGCTCAGGTCGTGGTCGGGGACGATCGTGAAGCCGGCCGTGCTGCGGACCGGGCCGGTGCCGCAGATCCGCACGTCGTAGAGCCGCTGCCGGTCGCCGTCGCGGGCCGCCCGGAGGATCTGGGTGGCGGTGCCGAGGTCGAACGCGACCACGCCCTCCAGGGGGAGCACCGCGATCAAGGAGGTCATGGCCCGATTCTTGCGCATGATGGCTTTCCGGCCACTCGTTTGTGCCGCTCATCATTTGCAGAATCTGTACGTGACCAAGTCCCGTATCCATCCCGCCTGGCTGGTGGCCGTCGTCGCGTTCGTCGCGCTGGTCGGCGCGGCCGGGTTCCGAGCCACCCCGTCCGTCATGATCCGGCCGCTGCACGACGAGTTCGGCTGGTCGCTCGGCACGATCTCGGCCGCCGTCTCGGTCAACCTGCTCCTCTACGGGCTGACCGCGCCGTTCGCGGCCGCCCTGATGGAGCGGTTCGGCATCCGCCGCGTGATCATGTTCGCCCTGCTCCTGGTCGCCGCCGGCTCCGGCCTGACCGTCTTCATGCGGGCGAGCTGGCAGCTCATCCTGCTCTGGGGCGTGCTGGTCGGCCTCGGCACCGGCTCGATGGCGCTGGGCTTCGTGGCCACCATCACCGGACGCTGGTTCGTCAAGCACCGGGGCCTGGTCACCGGCGTGCTCACGGCGGGCGGCGCGGCCGGCAACCTGGTCTTCCTGCCGGTGCTCGCCGTGCTCACCGAGCACTCCGGCTGGCGGGCGGCGGCGCTCACCGTGACCGGCGCGGCCCTGCTCGTCGTGCCGCTGGTCTGGTGGCGGCTGCGCGACCACCCGGCCGAGCTGGGCCTGGGCGCGTACGGCGGCGTGTACGAGGAGCCCAAGCCGATCGCTCCGGCCGGGGCCGCCCGCACGGCTCTGCGCGCGTTGCGCCAGGCCGCCCGCACCCGGCCGTTCTGGCTGCTGGCGGGCGGCTTCGCAATCTGCGGGGCGACCACCAACGGGCTGGTCGGCACCCACTTCATCCCGGCCGCGCACGACCACGGGATGGCCGAGACCACCGCCGCGTCGCTGCTGGCCCTGGTCGGGCTGTTCGACATCGTCGGGACGATCTTCTCGGGGTGGCTGACCGACCGGGTCGACAGCCGGATCCTGCTCGGCGCCTACTACTTCCTGCGCGGGCTGTCGCTGCTGGTGCTGCCGTCGCTGTTTGCGGCGACCGCGCACCCGAGCATGCTGGTCTTCATCCTCTTCTACGGCCTCGACTGGGTGGCGACCGTGCCGCCCACCGTGACGCTGTGCCGGGAGTATTTCGGCGAGAGCGGGGCCGTCGTCTTCGGCTGGGTCTTCGCCTCGCACCAGTTCGGCGCGGCGGCGGCGGCCACGGCGGCCGGCCTCGTGCGCGATCAGCTCGGCGCGTACACCTGGGCCTGGTACGGCGCAGGGGCGCTGGCGCTTTTCGCCAGTGTGCTCAGCCTGATGCTCTTCGCGGGCCGGCGGTTGGGCCCGATCGCGCCGGGGATCGGGCTCGCCGCGGCTAAGGCGTGAGCTCGACGACCTCGAGCAGACCACTCAGGACGAGGATCTGGCGTACGGATCTCGACGGTTTGGCCAGCCGGAAACCGATGCTCGCGTCGCGGGCGCGCTGAAAACCGAAGATCAGGGCGCCCAGACCGGTGGAGTCGATGAAGGCGAGATCGGTGAGGTCGACCACGATCGCGCGCGGCCCGGACGCGAGCGCCACCTGCAACGCGGAGCGGACCTGGTCCACCGTGAGCACGTCGACCTCGCCGTGCAGCGACACGGTCACGGTGTCGCCGGCGCGGTCCACGCTCGTCACGAACTCGTCGGGCAAGGCAGGCCTTCTTCCACTGTGGCGATGATTCCACGTACGGTAATCGGCATCACCAAACACGTGAGGAGCGTGGTGTGCCGATCCTGGGCGGTCTGCCGTCGCGCAATACCCGTTTCGTGGGGCGTGAGGACTTCCTCGCCCGGCTCCGCACCCGCCTGAGCGCGGGTCCGGTCGTGCTGCTGCCCGGCGACGAGCACCCGCTCGGCGGCACTGGTCGTACCCAGCTCGCGGCCGAATATGCCTACCGCTACGCCGAGACGTACGACCTGGTCTGGTGGATCCCGGCCGAGCAGGCGGCCGGCACCCGGGCCGCGCTGATCGGCCTGGCCCACCGGCTCGGGCTGCCCGAGTCCGGCGACATCAACCGCACGCTGGCCGCCGTGCGCGACGCGCTGAGCCGGGGCGAGCCGTTCCGCAACTGGCTGGTCGTCTTCGAGGACGCCAACCGGCCCGAGGACATCAAGCCCTACCTGCCCAGCGGGGCCGGCCACGTGCTGGTGGTCAGCCGCAACCCGCGCTGGTCGTCCGAAGTGGCACAGGCCGTGCCGGTCGGCGTCTTCGACCGGGCCGACAGCGTCGACCTGCTGCGCCGCCGCGCCCCCGAGCTCACCGTCGAGGTCGCCGACCGGCTGGCCGACCGCCTGGGCGACGTGCCGATGGCGCTCGAGCTGGCCGCCGCCGTCCGTGTCGCCACCGGCCGTTCGGTCGACGACTACCTGACCCGCTACGAGGCCCGCGCGGCCGAACTGGCCTTCCCGACGCCGGTGCGGGTGGCCTGGGGCCTGGCCGCCGACGAGCTCAAGACGGTGTCATCGGCCGCGTTCGAGCTGCTCGAGCTGTGCGCCTTCCTCGGCAGCGCGCCCGTCTCGTGGCGTCTGTTCTGGGGCGCGCGCACCCTGCAGCTGCCACCCGAGCTCGCGCCGACCGTGCGCATCGAGCGCCGGCTCAAGGCGGCGCTGCGCCTGATCGGCCGGTACGGTCTGGCCGAACTCGACCCACCCGGCGAACACCTGCTGGTCCACCCGTTGGTGCGCGGCATGCTCGGCCAGGAACTCAGCTCCGAACGGCACGCCGCCCTGCTCGGGACCGTCCGGGCCATGCTGGCCGCGGCCGACCCCGGCGACCCGGACGACCCGGCGACCCGCTCGCGCTACGCCGAGCTGACCCCGCACCTGATCCACTCCGACGTGCTGGGCGCCGGCGCCGAGGAGATCCGCCAGCTCGTCATCAACTGCGTGCGCTACCACTTCGCCCGCGGCGACTACGACTCCAGCCGCGACCTGGCCGCCGCCGCGGTGGCCCGCTGGCGCGAGTCGCTCGGCGAGACCGACACGCAGACCCTGCTCGCCTCGTTCCACCTGGCCAACGCCCTGCGCGCGGTGGGCCGCACGGCCGAGGCGCGCGCCCTCAACGCGCAGACCCTGCGGGCCCAGCGCGACGTGCTCGGCGGCGACGACGAGACCACCCTGGCCACGGCCAACAGCGTCGGCGCCGACCTGCGCATCCGCGGCCACTTCGGCCAGGCCCGGCAACTCGACGCCGACAACCTGGTGCGCTACCGCCGGCTGTTCGGCGAGAGCTTCCCGACCGCCCTCCGCTGCGCCAACAACCTGGCCGCCGACCTGCGGCTGCTGGGCGACTTCCGGGGCGCCCGCACGCTCGACGAGCAGACCCTGCGGCACCGCCAGGCGACCTTCGCGGCCGGGCACCCCGAGATCCTCTCGTCCCGGGCCGAGCTCGCGTTCGACCTGTTCGGGCTGGGCGACTACGCGGCCGCGGCCGAGGTGGCCACCGTCCGGTCCGTCGTCTCCGAGGATCATCCGTTCGCTTTGTGGGCGGCCCGGTTCGGTGCGATGGCGAGCCGCCGGCGCGGGCAACCGGCCGCCGTGCCGCTGGCCGAGACGGTCGTCGAGCTCACCCGGCGCCGCTTCGGCGACCTGCACGTCGAGACGCTGGCCGCGGTGGTGTCGCTGGCCAACGCCGTCCGCGAGGCGGAAGACTTCGACCGCGCCCACGAGCTGCTCGAACGGGCGGTGGCCCGCTACCACTCGGTGCTCGGCGACGATCACCCGTTCACGCTGGCCGCCTCGGCCTCGCTGGCCGGCGTGGTCCGCGCGACCGGGCGCCACTACGAGGCCCGCCGCATCGACGAGGAGGCGCTGAGCGGACTGCGGCGCAGCGTCGGCCCCGACCACCCGTTCACGATGAGCTGCGCCAACGGCTACGCCTCCGACCTGTTCGGGATGGGCGAGCGGCAGGAGGGGCAGGCGCTCGCCGCGGACACGTGGCAGCGGTCCCGGATGATCCGCGGCGCCGAGCACCCGGACACGCTGGCCTGCGCCTGGAACGCGGTGCTGGACGGCGGCGACGAAGAGGCGCGCCATCAGGTGTCGGCCGCGCTGACCAAGGCGTACGGCGAGGGCCACCCGGTCCTCGCCCGGGTGGCCCTCGGTGATCGTCTGGAGACCGACCTGGATCTGCCGCCGCTGTGAGCGGCTCCGCTCTCTGAAGGCTTCGCTAGGAACGGGTCAGCTGACGGGTGAGCAGGCCGGTCAGCTCGGCGGCGGGCATCGGGCGGGCGAAGTGGTAACCCTGGGCCTGGGTGCAGGCCAGGTCGCGCAGCATGGCCGCCTGCACCTCGTCCTCGACCCCCTCGGCCACCGGCGACAGGTTGAACGTGCGGGCGATGTGGAGCACCGCCTCGGCCACCGAACCGTTGCGCGACGTGTCCTGCATGGCCTGCACAAAGGACTTGTCGATCTTCACGACGTCGACCGGCAGCGCGCCCAGGTGGCTCAGTGACGAGAACCCGGTGCCGAAGTCGTCCAGGGCGATGCGTACGCCCAGGGTCTTGAGCGAACCGAGGACCCGTGCCGACTCGGTCAGGTCGGTCAGCGCGGCCGACTCGGTCAGCTCCAGCACCAGCAGGTCGGCCGGCATGCCGGTGTCGCTGAGCACGGTGCGGATCTCGTCGGTCAGCTCGGGGCTGGACAGCTGGGTGGCCGACAGGTTGACGTTGAGCTTGAAGCCCGGGTGCGCCCGCTGCCACTGGACCGCCTGCACGCACGCCTCGCGCAGCACCCACAGCCCCAGGCCCGGCATCAGGCCCATCGACTCGGTCAGATCGATGAAGTCGCCCGGCGCCAGCAGGCCCCGCACCGGGTGCCGCCAGCGCACCAGCGCCTCGACCCCGACCGTGAGCTCGCCGTCCAGGTCGACGATCGGCTGGTAGTGCACCTCGAACTGCATCTCGGCCAGCGCGCGGCGCAGGTCGGACTCGTCCCGGCGGCGCTGCGAGACCTCGGCGAACCGCTCCGGATCGAAGCGCCGGACGATGCCCTTGCCGTCGTCCTTGGCGTGGTAGAGCGCCTCGTCGGCCTCGCGCAGCAGCGAATCCACGTCGTGCTCGGAGCCGCGGGCGATCGAGATGCCGGCGCTGGCCCGGACGGACAGCATCATCTCGTCCACCTCCAGCGGCTGCTGCAGGTCACGCAGGATCCGGTCGGCCACCGTGTCGGCGGTCTGGTCATCGGCGAGCCGGGGCAGCAGCACCACGAACTCGTCACCGCCCAGGCGGGACACCGTGTCGTTGGCCCGCACGTTCGCGTTCAGCCGATCCGCGGTGACCTTGAGCAGCGCGTCGCCGGCCGCATGGCCGTACGTGTCGTTGACGCCCTTGAACCCGTCCAGGTCGAAGAGGATCACCGCGGTCATCGTGTCGTCCGCGTCGGACAGCGCGTCCTCGGCGTGATCCATGAACATCGCCCGGTTGCCGAGCCCGGTCAGCGGGTCGCGGAAGGCCTGGCGGGCCAGGATCGCGCGCTGGCGGGTGAGGTCGCGCATCAGGCCCTCGTTGGTGTGCGAGCCCAGGAACTGGCGGAGCAGGATGACGCCCGTAACGATCAGAATCAGCCAGATCAGCTCGGGGCCGGAGTCGCCGAGGGCGGTCCGTACGGCGGCCATGACGACGGCGGCGGCGACCGGGGCGTATTGCGCCAGCGGCCAGCGGAAGGCCAGCCGGGCGACCGCGGCGCCGAGCACGACGACCGCGCTGAGCGACAACACCCAGGCCAGCGCGCTCGGGTTGCCCTCGGTGAGCGGCTCGAAGAGCAGCGGCCACGCGAGCACCATGAGCGACGCAAAGATCATGGCGATGTCGACGCCACGCCGCACGCGATCCAGGATCTTGCCGAAACGGCCCATGAAGCACCTCCGACCGCAGTGATCGGCCACAGACATCCGCACTTGAGCCTTCTCGGTCAGTCGCTGAGCCAGGCCGCCAGCTCGCGGACGGCGCCGCCGACCTGATGCCAGAGCGCGCGCACGACCTCGGGTCGCTCGCGCAGCGCCGCCTCCGGGGCCACCAGCGCCAGCCCGGCCAGGGTGCCGACCTCGCGGTCCGGGTCCACTTCCAGATCTTGGCGGTACGCGTCGACGGCGGCCTCGTAGTTTCCGCGCAGGTAGGCGTCGTCCCCGGGCCGCGCTTGAGGGCCACCGCTCCCGTCGCGCAGATGCTGGTGGGTCAGTGTCAGGCGCTCGCTGTGCCCCAACTCGCGCTGCGCGTCTCGCCGCAACTCCGGCACCGGCATGGCCGGCGCGGGAGTCCCGTCCTGCCAGGCCCGGGCCAATGTCCGGATCGCGGCCGGGTCGACCTCCAGGTTGCGCAGCCGCCAGCGCACCCGGTGCTCGGTGTTCGCCCCCTCAGCCAGCCGGGCGACCGTCGGGTCGACCGGCTCCCCGAGCCATCCCGCCACCTCGTCGCGCAGCGCCCCGGTGAATCGGCGCCCGGCCGCCGTCAGCACCTCGCTGCCGAGCAGCCTCTCGGCCGCCTCGACGACCGCCGCCCGCCACCGCGCGAACTCGAACTCGGCGAGCAGCCCGCCGCCCGCCTTCTCTGCTCTCCAGAATCGGGTGACGGCCTGATAGGCGTAGGCGCCGTGCAGGATGCCGAACGCCGGGCGCGGGTCGTCCCGCCACGGTGAGTAGCCGCGAGCGGGCGACGGCACGACCAGGTCGAAGAGCACGCGCAGGGCGTTCAGCAGGCTGTGCTGGGCCTCGTGCAGCAGGCCCACGGCCAGCGACGTCGCGTCCCCGGGGGGCGAGAGGGCCACCGCGCCGTACGCGTCGGCCGAGGTCGCGCTGATGCCGCCCGCTCCAGGGTCGGGCTTTACCGGGACGATCACCGACAGGACCTCGGCCAGGACGACGGCGTCCGGGCGGTGCCGGTCGACCAGCAGGCGCCAGGCCTCGTCCAGGTGGCGCTGCCACTCGGCCACCGCCTGGTCGGTCAGCCGTTCCGCGGGCGTGATGCCCAGCCGGCCGCGCAGGGGGTCGGTGTCCTCGAGGCGTACGCGCAGCCGCAGTCCGCTGTGGGTGGCCGTGAGGTGACGGGTGGAGGCGACGTTGCCGGGTGGGGCGGCGCCGGCCAGGGTCGCCGCGGTGTGCAGCGAGATCATCGGATCGGAGAGGTCCCGGGCGTCATACCGGCCGATCTCGCGCAGCCGGAGCAGATGGCGGCTGAGCTGGGCCTTCCGCAGATCAGCGAGGGTGGCCCGGGAGGGCCGGCCGGTCGCCAGGGCGACCAGTTCCGCATCCGCGAGCCGGAACGTGCGCACGGCTCAGAGGGCCGAGTTGAACCCGGCGATCGGCTCGCCGGGATCGACGCGCTCGGCGGCGAGCCGGCGCAGGCAGGCCGCGAGCACGGTGTCGGACTCGTCCAGCGCGGCCAGGTCGGTCAGCGACAGACCGGACACGTCGACCATCGCCGACCGCCACTGGTCGGCGTCGTCCTCGGCCGTCCGGTCCACGACAATGCCTCCCGCCCATCCGTCAGCGACAATCAATGTATTGCGTGAAGGTTACGGTGGTCGTCAGGTCGGGTGACCGGCGGGCGGAGCGACGGGGTGTCCGGCAGACCACCGGCCGACCGTGATCTCATAGGCCAACAGATGAGAAAGTCGGCAACGGAGGACAAAACTGTGCCGGGTGGGAATCTCGAGGACCGGCTCGCGGCGCTCAGCGCGTCCGCGACGGACGAGGACGGTAAGGCCGTGCTGGACAGCTACAGCGAAAGTTCTCTGGGCGACCCGGAGGAGCCACCGGCGCCGGTGATGCCGTCCGCGCCGCCGTTCCCGACCTTTCAGAACACGCCCTCGCTGCCGCACCAGGTGCCGGGCAACGGGTTCGAGAGCGGGCGGGACAGCCGTGCCCGCTGAGTTCCCGTCGCTGCCGCGCCGTGGTCCGGCGCCGGCGGTCGACCAGATGTCGAACGCGGAACTGGCCCGGATGATCGAGGCCGAGCATCCGTACCGGGGGAAGGCGCTCTTCGAGCTGTCCGACCGGATAGCGCATGACGACGATGCGGCGACCAAGGTGGCGATGCTCAGCCGGCTCACCTCGCTGCGGCGGGCGCGGCTCTTCGACCGGGTCTCACTGGCCTGGTCGGGGATCATCGCGCTGCTCGCGGCGGAGACCGAGCACTCGCGGGCGGCCGCCTACGAGGCGTTCGGCGCGCTCGACGTCGAGGAGCAGCGCGACATGCTGGATTATCTCGAGGTGTCGGCGATCGAGGAGGCCCACCCCCGCATCGCGTGAGCGGGCCCGTCCCTCGTTGGGGTCACTCCTCGACGCGGACGTCCTTCCAGAAGGCGACCCGGTCGCGCACGATCTTGGCGTCCGGCTTGGGTTCGGGATAGAACCAGACAGCGTCGGGCGACGTGTGCCCGTTCGAGGTCAGGGTGTAATAGGAGGCCTTGCCCTTCCAAGGGCAGATGCTGTGAGTGTCCGAGGCGGTCAGCACATCCTCACGCAGCGACTCGCGCGGGAAGTAGATCCTTCCCTCGACAATCACGGTGTCTTCGCTCTCGGCGATGACTTCGTCGTTCCAAATGGCCTTCGACATAGTCCGAACGTAGCGCGCGCGAGGCCGGTAGTCCGATATGCGAGGGTTAATCGCTATCGGGAGTGAAAGGTGGGCACTCGTCCACACATTGCCGCGTCGGTGTAAGAAGATCTAGAGTCGATCGCGACCCTCCGACCCCCAGGAGTGCGGCCCGGTGAAGAGTCTGAGCACGCTACCCACCACCGCTGAGCAGGCACGCCATGCGCTGCTGCTGATCGGCGCGCCCGCCGGAGCCCGTCTCGTGATCGAGGTGCACAGCGCTCTTTTCGACGGCGACCTGTCGGTGCCCGGGCTCGCCCGGCTCCTGCGCGACCCTTCGGCGGGGCTCTGCGCGGCGCTCAACCCCGACCTCACGGCCGTGCGGGGCCTGGTCGCGCTGGCCGACTGGCCCCTCGAGCGCCGGATCGTCACGCCGGCCCTTCAGCGCGCCGACGCCCTGACGACCGTGCTGCGGGTGTCCGAGTTCGTGGCGATGCGGACGGGCGCCGACCGGGCGGCCCACCGGCTGCTGCGGGCGCTGGCCGAAGGCGTACCGCACGGGGTCGAGGCCCTTGATCTTGCCGAGGTGACGCGGGACGCGCTGGCCGAGCCGGCCCTGGTGGCGGCGCTCGAGGCGGAGGAGCCGATGCGGGCGGCGGCCGTCCGGCTGGCGGCGTCGCTGCCGCGGGCCCATCAGCTCGCCGGGCTGCCGGTCGTGCCCCACCAACGGGGACGCGAGTGAACCGGGCCGACCGGCTGCGGGGCTCAGGACCAGGCAAAAGGCACAACGCGCGTACGGTCGCCGCGCTCACCGGCAACCCCGGCTGCACCCGGCGGGCCGTGCTGGACGCGGCCGGGGTCGACAAGGTGCGGCTGGCCGAACGGATCGGGTTCCCGGGTAACTTCGGGCAGTCCCGGTTCGCGCTGGCCCGGGGCAACGCGTTCGAGGCGATGCTGAAGGCGGACGACTGCGCGCTGCTGCGGTCGACCCTCGGGGCGTACGTGGGTGGTTACGAAGATCTGGGCGAGGACGAGGACAACACACTCGGCGCCCGGCACGCCCGCACTCGTGCGCTGCTGGAGGCGGGGGCCGAGGGGCTGCTCGACCATCCGCTGCTCACGCTCGAGGTCGCGGGTCAGACCGTCTTCCTCGAGCCCGATCTGATCGCCTATCAGGCCGGCTCCCAGCTGCAGGTGGTCGAGATCAAGTCGTTCGCAATCGTCGACGGGCAGGCCGACGGCGCCGCGGTGTCGGCCGCCGCCGTGCAAGCCGCGGTCTACGTGCTCGCGCTGCGGCGGCTGCTCGGCGACGACCGGGTCAGCCACGAGGTGGTGCTGGTCTGCCCCGAGAACTTCTCGCTGCAGCCGGTCGCGGTCGTGCTCGACGTCCGCAAGCAGCTGTCCACCCTGCGGCGCCAGCTGTCCCGCCTGGCCTCGGTGTCGACGCTGATCGAGACGCTGCCCGAGACGATGAGCTTCGACCTGGCCCAGCCGGTGCCGGCGCTGCTGCAGTCGCTCGACGAGGTGTCGGCCCGCTACGCGCCGGAGTGCCTGTCGACCTGCGAGCTGTCGGTTTTCTGCCGGCACGAGGCGGATGGGCGCACCTCCGTCCTCGGTCGGCCGGTGCGCGAGGCGCTCGGCGGGGTCGAGACGGTCGGCGAGGTGCTGGCGCTCGCCTCGGGGGCGGCCGAGCCGTCGCCCGAGCAGGTCGAGGCGGCAGCACTGTTGCGGGCGGCCAAGCGGCTGCGGGACGAGGCGCTGAACCCTTGAGCACGCTCGTCGCGCTGGCCCGGGCGCAGGCGGTGGCGGCCGGAAAGGCCCAACCGATCGCGACCGTACGGCATCTGCACATTCACGACCGGCCCCTCGTGCTCATCCCGCTCGCGATGGCCGGCGAGGCCCACGCGCCGCTGGCCGCTCTGCTCGGCACCTCGCCGGACGAACCGCGGCTGCTGGTCGTGCGCCAGCCCCGCAACCGCGACGAACGGTTCGCATTCACCGCCGAGCTGGCCGAGGCCGTGGTGCCTTATCTCGACTCGTTCGCCGGGGTGACCGAGGCCGTCGCGGTCGACCGCGGCCGGGACGTACGCCACCGGTTCGTCGACGCGCCGCAGGTGTGGCTGCCCAACCCGGGCGGCGCCGACTTCCTGCGGCTGCTCGGACGGTCGACCCGCTTTCGCCGCACCGACGGCGACTACCCCGTACCGCCGGGGGTGCCCCTGCTCGGGCAGTGGCTCACCTTCCTCGCCACGTCGGCCGAGGTGCCCGGGTCGGCACTGCTGGTGAACGCGGTGCAGGCGCTCGGGCAGCACTGGGCCACCGGGCAGAGCTCGGCCGAGGATGCCCAGCTCGGATCGCTGTTCGCGTGGATCACGGCGGGCGCCGACGCCGCCCGGGAAGCCGAGAACGGGCCGGTGGCCGGGCCTGCCACCGACCCCGACTTCGACAACCGGGTGCTGGCCCCGCTGATCAACGCGAACGACCCGGCGCTGGTCGACGTGCTGCGCGAGCTGCTGATGCCGACCTGGGAACGGATGTGGCGGTCGATCGGGCTGCTGCGGGAGATGCCGGTCGCGGCCCGGGTCGCGTCGCGGTGGGATGGCGACCGGGACGCGTACTCGGCCTTCGTCGCGCATCTGCTCGAAGACGGCACGCCGCAGCCACGCCGGGACGGTGCGGTGGCCGCGGCCGCCCGGCTGCAGCGCCTGGAGAACGCGGCCACCCGCTATGCGGTGCAGCGGGCCTTCGACGATCCACTGGTGATGGCCGAGCACCGGCTGTCCGGAGCGGCCTTCGGCGGCGTGGTCACGCTGGCCAAGGCGGATCGGATCGACGACACCGGCAAACGGCCCGTGCTCCGGCCGCGGATCATGGTGGCCACGACCGAGCCCGTACGCGTCGAGGCCGGCGCCGCCCTCACCTCGCCCGCCCGGCCCGCCCAGAAAGCGAAGGTCGTCTCGGTCACGGCCACGGCGACCGGCTCCGACGTGCTGCTGGAGCTCTCCGGCGGGATGGGCCGCAAGCTCGAGGCCGAGCCCGGCAGCGTCCCCGAGATCGGCGAGCAGATCTTGCTGACCACCCTCAGCGAGGCGTATCGGCCGGGCGCCTCGTTCCCCGAACCATCAGACACCCCATGGACCCACGGCGGACCACCTGCCCATCATGGAGAGGTGTCGATAGTCTGATCGTGGGGGTGCCGGTCATGGCAAGGACCTACTATCGCGGCCCGGACTGCCTGGTGACCGAGACCCACTTCGTGCACCTCCTGGCCGGGGGCGACCGGGCCTTCCTGGTGAGCGACCTCCTCGAGGTGGGCACGACCCGGCGCCGAGGCCCCAACTACGTCCCGGTCGTCGTCGCCGTGTCCGTCGTGGTGCTGGGCGGCGCGATCGTCTCGGTGTTCATGCCGCACCCGTGGGTCTGGGTGACGGCCGGGATGGTGGCGGTGGCGGCCCTGGTGGTGGGCCGGAGCGTCCTCAACCGACACCCCCTGACGTACGCGTTGCAGGCCTCCCACCGGGGCGTGCCGGTCGAGCTCTACACGTCGACCGAGGCGCAGCGCTTCGCCCAGGTGTGCCGAGCCCTGCAGCGATCCTTGGAACACCACCGAGGCCGCCGCTGATCAGCCGCCTTGAGTCAGGTGCTGCTCGATGCCCGCGGTCATGCGGGTGAACTCGGCCTCCAGGTCGACGCCGTAACGCTGGGCGAGCACCAGCACCGACCAGAGGCAGTCGGCGAGCTCATGGCCAAGAGCGTCCCGCGCATCGGGCATCTCCCGGCGGCCCTCGGCGGCCATGACGAGCTTGGCGAGATCACCCACATCACCGACGAAGCCCATCATGAAATCGTCCGCCCGCCACGCCGGTCGCCCGGCCGCGATGTTGTGCCGGTCGTAGCGGGCCGCGATCTCCAGGGCTCGCCCCTGCAACTCTCCCAGGTCCATATCGGAACCATAAAGCGGCATGGGGTTTTGGCTGATGGGCCGGGCCCGCCCGGCGGCGGCGTGCGGAGAGCAGCCATGCAGGCGGCGTGGCCGTTCGGCAGAGCGGGTTGGAGGACACCGTATTTCTGCGGTTCGGTGGGGTTGATCTTTTGAGGGTTTCGGTAGCTTTTGGTTAGAGCATGCCGACGGCCAGGAGTGCTATGTCGTCGGCTCGGCGGGGGGCGGCTTCGATCAGGCGGGCGCAGAGTTCGTCGGGGGTGCTGGCGGCGTTGCCGTGCAGGACGGCGCGGACGCGGGCGATGCCGTCGTCGATCAGGTGGGCGGGGTGTTCGACCAGGCCGTCGGTGTAGAGGAGCAGGGTGCTGCCGGGGGCGACGCGGCGGTGGTGGGTGGTGCGGTGGTCGCTGGGGAGCAGGCCGAGCAGTGGCTCGGGGGATTCCCACCAGATCTCGACCTCGCCGTCGGGGCGCAGCAGGACCGGTGGGGGATGGCCGGCGTTGGCGAACGAGATCAGGTAGTCATCGTGGTCGCGGCGCAGGCGGGCCAGCACCGCGGTGGCGGCGGCGGGCATGTGCAGGCCGTGCAGGGCGCGGTCGAGCCTGTCCATCAGCGGGCCGGCCTCGTCGTCGCGGCCGTAGGCGTCACCCCGCACCAGGCTACGAACCTGGCCCATGGTGGCGGCGGCCTCGATGTCGTGCCCGGCGACGTCGCCGACGGCCAGCATGAGGCTGCCGTCGGGCTGGGCGAAGGCGTCGTACCAGTCGCCGCCGACCGATGCTCCGGCCTGGGCCGGGAGGTAGCGGCCGTGCAGGTGCACCCCGTCCACCTGGGGTAATTCGGGCAGCATGCTGTGCTGGAGGACTTCGGCGACGTGGCGCTGGCGGCCGTAGACGCGGGTGTTGTCGATCGCGATGCCGGCCCGGCGGCCGACCTCGGCCGCGGTCGTCTCCTCGGCGTCGGTGAAGGCGGGCCGGTCGGGACCGTTGACCAGCAGCACGGCGCCGAGCACGCGGTAGGTCAGCGGCGACGTGATCGGCACGATCAGGAACGAGGCGAAGCCCAGCCGGTGGGCCAGATCGGCGAGCTGACGGTCGGAGAGCCGATCGCGCAGCATGTCGATGTCGATGCCCGTGCGGCGGACCGGGCGGCCGATCCGGTGCACCGCCCGGAGCAGGGATCTCATGTCCAGCGAGGCGGACCGGGCCACGGCGCCGAGCCGGTCGGTCGTGTCGGCGAACCCGGGATCGCGGTGGGCGGCGGACACGTGCCGCAGCGCGCCGGACTGCTCGGCGACCGTGATGAAGCACCAGTCGGCGAGGCGGCCCGCGACCATGCCGCCCAGCCGGTGCAGGGCCTCGTCGATGTCCATCGTGGTCGCCAGCGCGTCGGTCAGCTCACCGAGCAGGCTGAGCTGGCCGTGCGCCGACTCGGCGGCGCGGCGGGCCTCGTCGGCGATCTCCCGGGCGATGCGCAGGCGCAGCTCGGAGCTGCAGACCTCGCCGAGGTCGACGAGCAGGCCGATCTCGCTCTTCGTCCAGACCCGTGGCTCGCGGTCGATGACGGCGAGCGTGCCCAGCACCAGCCCGTCGGAGTCGGTGAGCGGCACCCCGGCGAACGCGATCGCGCCCAGCTCGCGAATCGACAGGTTGTCGCGCAGGCGAGGATCGGCCCGCACGTCAGGCAGGACGATCATCTCGCCGGCCTCGATCACATGCCGGCTGAACGAATGGGTGAGCGCCATCTCGCGCGCGGCGGCGATCGGCTCGGGCAGCCCGATCTGGCCCGGCAGGTGCTGACGGTCGGCCGTGAGCACCGTGACCAGCGCGATCGGCACGTCGACGAGCCGCTCGACGATCCCCGCGATCCGGTCGAACGCCGGGTCGGCCCACGACCCCAGCCGCAGCCGGGCCACCGACTGCAGGCGTGCGGCATCGGCGAGAACGCTCTTGGGCGTCTCCGAAGCCAAGTCACCCCGCAACAAAGTCGCTCCCCGGCCAGTCAGGGCTGCCACGTTACCGGGCGTTTACCTGTCGGATCGACCCCCGCATGGCCTTGACCACATCCCCTGACATGCCACATCCCCACCCGCCCCGCCCGCCGTGCCGCCGGCTTTGAACCGGTTGGCCCGGCTCGCGCCGTCACCCTTGCAGTCAGTCCGCACTCCGCAGCTCCCAGCGCGCAGCCATAGCTCCCAGCTTCCATCGCGCAGCCGTGGCTCCCAGCTTCCATCGCGCAGCCGTGGCTCCCAGCCTGCAGGTACCAGCCCTCAGCCCGCGGCTCCAGCCCGAAGCCGCACAGCCGCCGCCGAGCTCGCGGATCGCGCCTGCGGTCTGCGTCGTCAGCTGCCGGGGGCCGGGTCGACGGCTGTGGTGAGGTTGGCGTCGGCGGCGAGCGGGGCCCACCGCTTGGCCCAGGTCTCGCGGGTTGCCTCGAAGGCGTCGTCGTCGCGGCCGAACGTGGACACCGTCACCTCGATGCGGCCCGCGGAGTGGCTGCCGAGCGGCAGGTGGCCGGTCACCACGACCAGGTGGCCGTCGTCGACCGTCCAGGCCACGCGCGACCCGAACCGCTCCCAGTCGCCCGAGGCCAGCGTCAGCGCCTGGCGGCCGGTGGTCTCGCCGGTCAGATAAAGCGTGCGCCGTCGCCCCTGCGGCCGCTCGTCGAGCAGGAAGCGCAACTGGGTCAGGAACGCCCGCCACCCCTCCTCGATCGCGTCGAAGACCTCGGGGCCGCCCGGGCCCGTGCCCTCGCGGGCCACCCGCACCCGCGCGGTGTCGTCGCCACCGCTCACCTCCAAATAGGAGCCGTCGGCCCAGCCCATGCGCTCGGGCGACCAGAGAGTCGCCTCGTCCAGGAAGATCTGCTTGATCTCGGCGGCGAGCCCGTCGTAGTCCCACCCGAACCACTGGTGCAGGACGGCCGGCTGCGTGACGGCCTCCCAGACCTCGTCCCGCCCCGCCGCCACGGAGATCTCCACGTCGTAAGGCTTCAGCTCTCGTGCCTGGCTCATGGCCGGCCGCCGGCTGCGCTTGCATCACGTGTCTCGGTCCACTCGGTCATGCACCCATTTTTGTGGAAAGAGTCGTTTCACGCCACGTGGCGGCCCGGCCCCGAATCGGGCCGCGCGGGATCGAGCGGGACCTGCCGTCCGGCGGTCAACCCCGAGCGGAGCGTGCCGCGGATCTCGGCCCGGCCCAGCCCGGCGAAGCGCGCGGCCTCCTCCAGCTCGCGGGTCGTCTCGGCCAGGCCGAGCAGGCCCGCGCCGACGAACCGGCCCAACGCGAACGCCGCCCTGTTCAGAGTGTCGTTGCGGGTGCCGACCGGGGCGCGGGCGACCCGGTCGGCCTCGGCGGCCAGCGCTGCCCGTGCATACCTCGTGGGGTGGGTGATCGGGCGGTGGCTCGGCGGCAGGGGAGGGCCCTCGATCAACGCGCGCAGCGCCGCCGGGCCATCGGGCAGAGCCGCGCCGGGGCGCCGCACCCAGCGATAGTCGGTGCCGGACGCGTGGCGCGAGGGCGGGGCCACCACGTAGCCCCCGAGGCCACGCCAATCGAGACCGGGCAGCAGGCCCACCCGGTTGCCGTAGCCCAGGGGGGCGAACCAGAAATGCCACCCGCCACCACCGGTACGCACGCGCGGGCCGGGCGGAGGCTCGCCCCCGAGCAGATGGCAGAGACCGTGCCAGCCCTCGAGCGAGTCGACATCGGCCACATCCATCGCGACGCCGGTGCGCAGGCCGACATTTGCCGCCGGCCAGCGGGCCCACCACATCTCGATCAAGCGTGGGTCGGTGCTCGCCTCGCTGAGGCCGTGTCGCAGGTGGGGATGCTTGCCGGGACGCTCGCATGTGACTCCTTTGTCGCAGGAACAACCGCCGCGCGGGTCAGGCGCATGCACCGGCAGGACGGGTATCCCGTGCCGGGCGTAGGCCAATGCGGCTGTCAGCGACATTAGAACAAGCGTACGACATTTTTCAGGGGATCTTGAGGGTTCGCAGGACGTGCGCGATGTGGTGCGACGTACTCCACGACATCCAGCTGGCCGAACTGCCCCCGCCCCGCGCGCTGCGGGCCCGCCGGGCGATCTCGGCGTCGCCCCACGAGAAGCGGGGCCTGTCGGCCGGCCAGTGCGGGGAGGTGACCAGTGAGTAGCAGAGGTCGTGACAGCGGTCGTCGCTCCGGCCGCCGCGTCGCGACCAGCGATAGATCCACCAGTTGTGCTCGGCCGTGTAGCGCAGGGTCGGGAGCTGGCGGTGACGCTGCACGCCGCGGCGCCGCACCGGCGAGGTCACGCCGTAATCCGCATAACCGATGCCCGGCTCGCCGATCGTGGCCCAGACTCTCGCGTCGTGCCGGTCGATGGTGACCGCGCGGTCGGTGGGGAGCTCGTCGAGGTTGGCCGGCATCGCGCCGGAGGCCACGCTGATCGAGCGCCACGGCCGGCCGTGCGCCCACCGCAGGATGCGACGCAGCTGCTCCTCGAACCGCTCGGCGTGCGCGACGCAGGCCGTCTCGGCCAGATCGATCAGCAGGTCGACTTCTTCGGCTTCGAGGCCCGCGCCCCGCAGCAGCCGGTCGGCCAGCGCGTCGGCCTGGCCCGGGTTGGCCGCGTCGACGTGCGGCTGGAGCCGCAGAACCGCGCGGCGAAGGTGCATGCGGGCGGCCAGACCGTGGGCGGCCAGCCGGCGGCGGCTCTCGTGCCCCCGGAGCACCGGCAGCATGGCCACGCCCAGATCGGCGAGCTGCTCGGCGAGGTCGAGCGAGGGTGCCGCGAGCGGATCGGCCGGCTCGGGGATCTCGCCGAAGTCGACCGCGAGCGCGCCGGTGCGGGGTGGCAGCTCGCGGATCAGCGGCAGGATCCCCGGGCCCTGCTCCTCGTCGACCTCGAGGATCGGCATGACCTGGACGGCCTCGCTCGCCCTCAGATGGGAGAGCGCCGCCATCTCGCCACGGCGTGGACGCAGGATCGGCCGATAGACACCGTCCTGCATGGACCCTGCCGTAGTGAAGACCGCCATTAACTCAAAGTAGCGGCTAATGTCGCCTAAGTGACACTCCCTTGTGTAGATAGGCCAGAATCGCCTGGTTTGCCTCCCAGCCGTCGGGGAATTTGACGGGCACGTTGAGGTGCACCGGCTCGGTTGACGGGTGCGCGTCGAGCAGATCGGCGATGCCCTCCCGGGCCACGACGACGCAGGCGTGCCGATGTCGCGAGGTCAGCACGCAGAGACGGCCGGACTCGAGGTGGAAGGCGGTCGCATCCTGCCGGCCCGACAGTGGGTGCAAGACGATCGTCAGGTCGTACTCCCGGCCCTGGAGGCGGTTGGCCGTGTCGACCGTGACTCCCTTGACCTCCGGCGGCAGGAACGAGCGGATCACGGCGGCCTGATCGCGGTGGGCGGCGCCGATGGCGATGCGGTCGGCGGTCAGCGGGCCGCCGCCCGACTCGGAGGACGTCACGGCCTCGCGGCCGAGCGCGCGAACGGCCAGGGCGGCGCACGCGGAGGCGGCCTCGGCATCGGTGCGGATCGTGAAGCGGGCGGGCAACTCGTGCAGGCCCCAGCCGGTCTCGGCGGCCACGTCGAGCACGTCGTCGAGCGGGCTCTCGGCCGGCCGGCCGAATCGGAGGCTGCGGTCGCCCGGGCCGGTGCCCGACCGGAAACCGGTGAACGGATAGAAGGCCTCGGCCACGACGGGCGCGGCCGTGTGGGGCAGGCGCCACGAGACGGGCAGGCGGTGGACGGGCAGGTCGGGGTTGTGCCGGAGCAGGACGGCGACGGCGCTCTGCATCGGATCCCACGACAGGCCCGTCCAGCGCTCGACCTCGACGGTGGAGAACGGGTCGAGCTGGCCCGGATCGCCGACGAAGAGCGCCCGGGCGAACCGTGGGGCCACGCGGAGCAGCGCGTCGGACCGCATCTGATAGGCCTCGTCGACGATCGCCCACGGCCACGAACCGTCGGTCACCGTGGCCCATTTGGCCGCGGTGCCGATAGTGACGGCCGGGTTGCCCAGGTCGGCCACCTTGGGGCCGACCCGGCACCGCGGATGGTCGCGCACCCGCTCGCTCGCCTCGTAGTCGACCGCGGACAGCCGGCCGACGCCGACCTCGGGCGAACGGGCCCCGAGCCGGGCGATGAGGTCGTCGACCTGCTCGTTGGTCTGCGCCACGATCATCAGCGGCTCACCGGCCGCGGCCAGCTCGCCGGCGGCCCGCACCACGAGGGTCGACTTGCCCGCGCCGGGCGGCGAATCGACCACGACCCCGCGGTGATCACCCTCGCGCAGGTCACGCAGGACGGCCTCGACGACGAGCCCCGCCTCGGTGGCCGGGCTGGGCAGCTGTAGCGAATTCACCCGGGCACCGTAGCGCGCGGGGCCGACAGTTCTTGCTGATCATCGCGGTGTCCGCGAGTTATCCACAGGCCCCGGCCGGCGGAGATTCGGAGCTACGGTGAGTGCCGTCAGCGCTACCGAGGGGGTTGTCGTCCATGTTCGACGGTCGCAGTCCTGATGACGCGGAACGGATGATCGGTGACTGGCAGGCGGGCATCGAGGCCCGCGCCGCGCAGGCCCGCGAGCTGTCATCCCGCCCCGCGGCCGAGACCGCACGCGAGATCCTGGCGGGCCGCTGCCGAGTGACGTCCTTGATGAGCAAGGGACTTGGTCCCCGGGGGAGACCGGCACGTTGACGGCTCTGGTCCCCGACTGACCGACTAATTCGATGACGGTCGAGCAATTGTTCGGCGTGTTTCGGAGCCAGGCGTTCGATGATCAAGAGGGCTGGTTCACTCTCTTCTTGGGTCCTAGTCGTGCCCCGGGGGGATTCTCAGCCGCGATAGTCATGATCGCTTGGTGGGGCGGGATGTCGTGACCTGTTGGTGGGGTGAGTGAATTTGCTCAGCGGCAACTATCGATCGGTGGGGGACTTCGTTGGCTGTTTGAGTGCACAAGCAACTTGATGGCGGGGCGAGCAATTGTCGCGCTCGGTGGTCGCGTGATTACTTGGAGTTTTAGGGGAGTGTGGGCGGGGCTTGCTTCCGCTGTGTTACAGCGGCCCGGTCTGTCGCATGTGGATTCAGGAGGCCGGAGGGGGTTGGGGCGGCTCGTGAACGGGCGAATCGGTCCTATGGCGCGTATCCGCGATGATAATTGTGGCACTGACGGAAATCTGACAACGGTCTGGTCGGGGTCCCTCTAGCGCAACCCCGGCGTGGGGTGGGTGACGATCGACACGATCGGGCCGAACGGCATTGTTGATCTCCAGGGTGGGCACCAATACGTACAGATCAAGTGGTTCGAGGTTGCTGATCCGCAGGTAAGAGCACTGTGGATCGTCACTGTGAGTGGATGTTTGCCCCACGGTCATCGCGTTGAAATATCTGAGTGATTTACTGCTTGCACGGGGTGAAATGCGAGGCTGGCATGCAACTTGCACGTGCGGTTCGCCGTGCAAGTTGCATGTTTCGCACGGTCTCGACCTGGTGCTCCATCGTCGTGGCAACCTTTTGATCGTTTCGCTGGATTTCATTCACGGGCGTTTTTGGGATCTAGGAAAGTGGACCCTTCCAGTCGATCACCGGAAGTGGAACTCTTCTAGCCAGCAGTAACGCCAGCGACACGGACGGTGGTGGTAACGAATGCGCCCAGACGTTCTGGTCGGTCCGAGTGAGTGGGTGGTTGAGCAGTTCGGCGACAAGGTTGCCGGCGAACTGTGGACCCGGGTTCCGGAGGCGCTGAGCACCGCGATCGAACGCGAGATTCACGCCCACCCCGCGATGACGCAGACCACGGAACGGGTGATCGCGAATCCGCGATGGCCGCTCCCCTACGAAGAGCTGGTGCTGTTCCTGGGCACGCTTCCGGGGGCCGAGATCATCAGCGTTCCCAAGTCGATCTATCAACTTGTCGTGATCAACGGGCACGTCGTCGTGCCCTGGTGCTACGGGCAGTCCGCCCGTGACTCCATGCGCGACGCACCTGTCGGGCGCTCGTTCGGCCGCCTCACCCGGGAGCTTCTGCGTCGGTTCGGCCCCCCGTGGCGCCGGTCGCAGGCCGAGCCCCCGCTGCCGCTCGACGCCGTCGACGAGCGGGAGGTCGCCAAGATCTGTGCCGCGATCGCGCAGATCGACCCCAAGCCCGAGGTGATCATCGCCGGCTTCGCGGGAGCACCCAACCTGGGTCTGCTCCGCGCGTGCCTCGGCGAGATCAAGTCCACCGACAACGGCTCGCTCAACTGGAGCCACGTCGACGACCTGCCGTTGCCGCCGCCCGTCATCCCGCGACCTCGCCGCATGCAGTTCCCCTGATCGACGCCCCGGCGCGCACCTTCCGGCAGTCTCGGAGGTGCGCGTCCTGACGTCCCGATCAAGGTTGCGCCGGTTTACCGCGAGGGCGCCCGGGCATTCCGCGACCATGGAACGAGGCAGCGACAAACACAGCCCGCGCGTCGACGACGAGCTCGCGACCGAGGTCCGCGGCATCCTGCAGGGCGTCGCCGGCGGCCGCACCGAAGAGGGCCGCGTCGCCGAACCGTCCGGCGAGGACCAGCCCGACGTGAGCGGCATCCTCGACGACGACGAAGTCGACGACCTGAGCCGCTTCGGCCGCTACATCGGCCGCTCGGCCCTCCCGGGCGACCGCGACAAGCTCCGCCAGAGCGCCGAGGTCCTGCTGGCCCCCGACGATGTGCTGGCCGACCTCGACAGCCTGCCGCCAGGCCGGGAGTTTCACACGGTCACCGAGATCTGGACCGCCCTCGGCCGCTGACCGCCTGCTCTACGCCTGTGGATAACCCCATCCCCGGACCCGGCAGCGCGTAGGGTCAGCCGCGTCCCTGGGCGGGCGTGGGAGGCGGTGGCCTTGCGGATGATCTCCGAAAGCCCGGGAACGGTTCATCGGAGCTGCGGGCTGATCGCAGCCGGGCGCGCATGACGGACCGCTCCGGGCGGCGGCGGCGGCGCCGCATTGGTTCTCGGTGGGCGGCTTCGCTCAGCGGTGTGTCGGGGTATGACGTGGTGGTGACTTCTTCTGTGGTGGTGACCGGGGGCGGGCGCGGGGTCGGGCGCTCGATCGTCGAGCGGCTGCTGGCCGACGGCGCGGGGCCGGTGGTCGTGCTGGAATTCGATCCGAGTGCCCTCGACTGGGCGGCCGAGCACATCGCCGCGGGTCGAGTGGTTGCGGTGGTGGGCGACGCCACCGATGACAAGGTTGCCGCGCAGGCCGCCGAGGCCGCGGGCGAGCTGCGCGGATGGGTCAACAACGCGGCCGTCTTCCCCGGCGGCTGGCTGCACGAGATCCCGGCGACCGAAGCCGCCGCGCTCATCGCTCGCAACGTCGACCCGGTTCTGGCCGGCTGCGGCGCCGCGATCCGCTCGTTCCTGGCCTCCGGCCGGCCCGGGTCGATCGTCAACATCTCGTCCCACCAGGCCCAGCGCGCCGTCCGCGGTGCCTTCGCCTACGCCACGGCCAAGGCTGCCATCGAAGGACTGACCCGGGCCCTCGCGGTCGACTACGGCCGCCACGGCATTCGCGTGAACGCTCTGGCCCTGGGATCCATCGCCACCGACCGCTCCGACGCCCACCTCGCCGCGCTGCCCCCGGCCGACCGCGACCGCTTCGACCGCGAGATCAGGTTGCTCCAGCCCCTGGGCCGCATGGGCCGCACCGACGAAGTCGCCGAAGCCGCAGCCTTCCTGCTCTCGGACCGCTCCTCTTTCATCAACGGCACGATCATCCCCGTCGACGGCGGCCGGTCCGCCGTCGGCCGCGACCCCGAAGAAGTCTGAAGATCAACAGCACCACCAGGGGATACGGGATTCTGTCCCGCGCCCTGATCAAGTAGGGGCTCCCGGCACCCGCAGTCCCCGCCGACGCGGCCGGCCCGCTGCCCACACCGGGCCGTAGCGCCCCTCTCGCGTTGTTGCAGGACCAAGCCCGCGCTACCCGCGAGCACAAACCGGTGACGCGCGAGAGGACCTGCGCTGCTCGCGAGGATCCGGTGCTGGGTGAGCGAAGCCCCCGCTGAGAGTTGGACTGGGCGGCGAGGGCTGGGGCGTGGTCAGTAGGTCGGGGGCTGGGGGGCCAGGTAGGCGGTGGAGAAGGGCTCGCGGCGGGCGCGCATGTCGGCGTAGGCGGTCAGGAGGAGGGGGCTGATCACGACGCCGGTGGCTACCGAGAAGAGGGTGGAGATCACTGAGGTGATGATGCTGGGGGTGGTGCCGGCGCCGGTCGCGCTGGTGACGATGGCGGAGAAGGTGCCCTCGACCACGGCGAAGGCGATGTAGACGCCGATGATGGTGGCTACCCGGGCGATCGAGGCGCCGAAGTCGGCGTGGAAGAGCTGGAAGGCACGGCTGATGCCCTGACCCCGCTCGAGCAGGATGATCACCGGCAGGACCATGAAGATGATGGCGAAATAGATGCCGGGGATCAGGCAGGCCAGGGCGCCCAGGATGATGATCAGGCCGGCCAGCAGTTGCCAGCCGATCAAGGGGAAGAAGCGGCGCAGGCCGTTGCGCAGGGCCTGGCCGACCGAGATCGGGCGGCCGGTGGCGCGCTGGACGATCAGGTCCAGGGTGGCCAGCTGGGCGACCAGGCTGAGCAGGCCGGCCAGCAGGGCGAACGGGATCGTCAGCAGGACGGGGCGCAGGAACTCCCCGAGGTCGTCGGTCTGCGGGTCGAACGTGACCGTCGTGTCGGGTGCGTTCAGGGCGCCGAGAACGACGACGATCAGCAGGGGTACGGCCCAGATCAGCTGCACCTGCACCATCGGCTGCCAGATGGCCTGCAGCAGCGTGAAGCTGCGCCGCCACCAGCCGCTGAAGTCGGCGCTGACCAGCGGGTCCTCGGGGCCGGCGTAGTAGGAGGACGGCAGTCCGTATCCAGAAGGCGGCCCGTAGCCGGGCGGGGGCCCATAACCGGGCGGCGGTCCATAGCCCGGTGGCGGCCCGTAACCAGGCGGCGGCCCGTAACCAGGCGCGCCGTATCCCGAGGCGTCATAACCAGGAGCGCCGTAGCCAGGCGTACCAGGCCCGGGGGCGCCATAGCCGGGAGTCCCAGGCCCGGGAGTGCCGGGTCCGGGAGGCGTGCCGTAGCCGGGAGCGTCCGGGCCGGGCGTGCCCTGAGCGAGGTCGGCCCAGTCCGAGGGGTGCTGGTTCGGGTCGCGATAGCCCTGCCACGGGTCAGCCCCGGGTGGCATCGGCTGATCCTCCGGCGGACCGGGCGCGGCCGACGGCGAACCAGGAGCATCCGGCGGTTCGTAGCCCGAAGGGGCCGCCGTGGGGTCGGGCGGCGGTGGGGGAGTCCCGGGGGAATCCGGCTCGTTCTCGTCCGGCGTCTCCGGTGCCTTGTCGCTCACGTCGTCCCGCTCCCCGGTTGATGATCAGCGGCGTCACCATAGCTGCCGGACACCGGCAACCGCCTCCGCGGGCCGCGCCGACCAGGGTACGAGCCTCGGCGTCCTAGACTTGAGTGGATGGCTGAGCAGCAGGAGTCGCCGACGACGATCCGGGACAGGGCCGTCGCGGTCGCCGACTATCTGCTCGCCGTCCGCGCCCAGATGGAACGCCCCGCCCGGACGATCCCCGCCGACGCCCACCACCTGGCCGTTCGGCCCGACCACCCGGCCTGCCGGATGGGCCCGGCCGAGGAGAGTTCGGCCTGGCTGCGCGTCGGCCTGCCCGACCTCCCGCCCCCGGTCGCCGTCCCGCCCGCCCTGCGGCGCCGGCTGCGCAGCGATGTCACCGCCGCCGCCGAACCGGCCGCCGAGGGCGACGAGGACGAGTTCACCACCTGGCGCGACGAGGTCTGGCGGCCTTGGGCGCAGGCCACCGCCGAGGCCGAGAAGACCCGCACTCTGCACCGCCAGCTGTTCGACCTCATGCACCAGCTCGACATGACCGCCGCCACCTCCGAGCTGGTCTGGGGTCACGGCCTGCTCGAGACCACGATCAACGGCGACCGGGTGCGCTATCCACTCGTCGCGACCCCGGTCCTGATCGAGTACGAGCCCGACCGCTCCTTGATCACGGTGAGCCCGGCCGGCCCGTCGCGGCTGCAGACCGACGCGCTCAACGGCATCGACGACCGCTATCTGAGCCAGCTCGTGGCGCTGGCCGGGCCGGCCGGGACGCTCGAGGTCGACCTCTGGGACGACCTCGACCGCCGCGAGCTGTTCGAGCGGGCCCTGGGCCGGCTGGGCTACGACCGTCTGATCACCAGCGAGGAGACGGCCCGGCCGCACGTCAAGGACGTCAGCGTCCTCTTCGCCCGGCCCAAGCAGCGCCTCCTCCGCGGCTTCCTGGAAAACCTGCGGAACCGGCTGCTGAGCGGCGACACCGAGGCGATCGGCGCCCTGGCCGCGATCGTCGCGCACGAGCCCAGCAAGCTGCGGATGCCCGGCGACGAGCCCGAGCAGTGGCGGCGGGTCGGCGAGCGCCTGCTCATGCCGTTGCCGACCAACGAGGCGCAGGAGTCGATCGCCCGCCGCCTGGCCCAGCACCGCAACGTGGCCGTGCAGGGCCCGCCCGGCACCGGCAAGACCCACACGATCCGCAACCTGATCTGCCATCTGATGGCGAACGGCAAGCGGGTCCTGGTCGTCGCGCAGAAGGAGGACCCGCTGCGGGTGCTCCGCGACGGGCTGCCCGAGGAGATCCGGTCGCTGTGCCTGGCCGTGCTGGGCCGCACCACCGACCAGCTCGTGCAGTTGCAGCTGGCCGCCCGTGAGCTGGCCGACCGCGCCGCCACGCTCGACAAGGACGCCGAGGCCCGTCGGGTCGAGCGCCTGACCACGCTGATCGAGGAGGCCGAGCGTGAGCTGGCCACGGCCCTGGGCGACCTGCGCGCGATCGCCGAGAACGAGGCCGTCACCTATGTGATCGACGGCGCTCCGCTGACCCCGGTCGAGGTGGGCGCCTGGCTGCGCGAGCGAGCGGCCACCCAGAGCGGCATCCCCGATTCGATCACCGGGTCGCCGCCGCTCGACGGGGCCGAGTTCGGCTCGCTGCTCGACCTGGCCCACAGCCTGGCCAAAACCGACAGAAGCGCCGCGCTGACCCCGAAGCCCGCCACCGACGATCTTCCGTCGACGGCCGAGGAAGAGGCCGAACGAGCCAAGCGCGACGCGCTGCAAGAAAAAGCGATGGCGCTGGCCGCCCAGGGCCTCGACCTCCAGGCCGTACGCGGGGTGAATGTCGCCGCCGTCCGCGACGACCTGCACGACGCGCTGAGCTGGTTGCGCCGCCGCGAGGGCGCGTGGACAGATCGGCTGGGCCGGCTGCTCAACGATCCGCACTGGCGCCGGGTCTGGACAGATCACGTCGCGGCCACCGAGGCCCTGCTGGCCGAGCTGGCCGCGCTCACCCGCTCGCTGGCCG
This sequence comes from Actinoplanes sp., assembly GCA_965217855.1. Lineage (GTDB taxonomy): Bacteria > Actinomycetota > Actinomycetes > Mycobacteriales > Micromonosporaceae > Actinoplanes. The sequence goes on from CBDCJN010000016.1 coordinate 49,325, forward strand.
GCCACCACGTGACCGTGCCCGAGACGTACGCGTCCGAACCGAAACGCCTCCTGGCCCAGCTCGGCGAGATCCGCCAGCGGTTCGCGGGCGGCCGCGGCCTGAGCCGTCTGATGCAGGCCGCGCTCTATCGCCTGGCCGACGAGGTGCGGGTGGACGGTGAACCGCTGCGCACGGCCGAGGACGTGGACGTGGCGGCCGCGTGGGTGCGCCGCGCGCAGGCCCGGCAGCGGCTGGGCGGCCACTGGTCGGAGTGGCGCGAACGGCTGGCCATCGCCGCGCCCGCAGGTGGGTGGGGCGATCCGGAGATCTGGGCGGGCGCGCTGCTGGCCGACGCGGGGCAGTCGCTCGACTGGGACGTCCGGCATTGGCCCGCGCTGGCCGAGCGCCTGGCGGTCCTCGTACCGCAGCATGATCTTGATCTGGACCCGGCCGCCCTGGCCGCCGTGGCGACGCTGCTCGACGCGGCGCCCGAGGTCTACGACCTGGACGCGATCAACGAGCGGGAACGGCGGATCACCGAGCGGCTGGCCCCGTGGCCGCGGCTGGCCCAGGCCTGGGCGAGCCTGGACGGCTGGGACGAGGAGGTCGCCGAGGTCCGGCGGCTGATCGGGTTGCGTCCGGCGGCCGAGCAATATCTGAGCCTGTGGCAGCGGCTGGCGGCCGACGCGCCCGAGTGGGCGGCCCAGATCGAGGCCGGCCGGGTGCCGCCGGTGTCGGGTCAGGCGTGTCTCGAGGCGTGGCAGTGGCGGCGGGCGCAGACCTGGTTCGACGACGTGATCGGCAGCGTCAACCCCGCGGTGCTGGCCAAGCGGGTCGAGAGCGCCCGTGACAAGATCCGCCGGCGGACGTCCGAACTGGTGGTGGCGTCCGCGTGGCTCGAGGTGTCGCGCAGTCTCGACGACCGCCGGCGGGCCGCCCTGGCCGACTGGACCACCGCGCTCCGCAAGATCGGCAAGGGCACGGGGCGTACGGCCGCGGCCTGGCAGGCCCACGCGCAGCGGGCCATGGAGTCGGCCGTCGACGCGGTGCCGGTCTGGGTCATGTCGGTCGACCGGGCGATCGAGCAGTTCGCCGGGGGCGCCCACTTCGACGTGGTGATCGTCGACGAGGCGTCCCAGGCCGACCTCTTCTCGCTGCCGGTGCTGTCGCTGGCCGAGCGGGCCGTGGTGGTCGGCGACGACCAGCAGATCGGCCCCCAGCTGGGCTTCGTCGGGTCGGTCGCGGGCCTGATCCACAGTCACCTGGGGGACGTCCCGTCGGCCGAGCACTTCGACCCCGAGTCGTCGCTCTACGATCACGCGGTGCGCCGGTCGCCCGAGCGGATCCTGCTCACCGAGCATTTCCGCTGCGTACCGCAGATCATCGAGTTCTCGTCGCGGCACTACTACGACGGCAAGATCATGCCGCTGCGGGCCGACCGGCCGTCGTTCGCGCCGATCCGCACGGTGTTCCTGCCCGACGGCGTACGCCAGGCGCTCTCGGGTTTCGGTGATGTCAACCAGGCCGAGGCCGAGGCGCTGGTCCAGCAGGTCGCGACGATCGTGCGGGACCCGCAGTACGACGGCCGGACGCTCGGCGTGATCTCGCTGCTCAGCACGAGCGGGCAGGCCCCCTACCTGCTGCATCGGCTGCGCGAGGAGATCGGCGAGGACGAGATCCAGGCGCGCCGGCTGCGGGTCGGTGACGCCTACACGTTCCAGGGCGACGAGCGGGACATCGTGCTGGTGTCCATGGTGGTCTCGGACAACGACGCGCGGGTGGCGGCGTTCACCAAGCGCGAGTATCACCGCCGGATCAACGTCGCCGCCTCCCGCGCCCGCGACCAGCTGTGGATCTTCCATTCGGTGCGGCCCGGCTCGCTGCTGGCCGACGACGCGCGGGGGCTGCTGCTGACGTACGCGCTCCATCTGGCCCCGGCCGAGGAGGCGGCCGACCTGGCCGGCCGGTGCGAGAGCGACTTCGAGCGCGACGTGCTCAAGCGCCTGCTGGCCCGGGGGTTCCGGCCGATCCCGCAGTTCCGGATCGGCGCCTACCGCATCGACTTCGTGCTCAACGCCCCGGACGGGCGGCGGCTGGCGATCGAGTGCGACGGCGACACCTATCACGGCCCCGAGCAGTGGGAGAGCGACATGCGCCGGCAGGCGGTGCTGGAAAGGGTCGGCAACTGTGTCTTCGTCCGCATCCGGGGCAGCATCTACGCCCGGGAGCCCGAGGCCGCGATGAGCCCGGTCTGGCAGCGCATCGCCGAGCTCGGCATCACCCCGCCGCCCCGGCGCACGGTGCTCGAGGTGGGCCAGTGGCAGGGTTCCGGCTCGTCCGAGGCGCACCGGCTGGTCGACGGCGCCGCCGCGCTGGCCTCGATGATCCCGGCCGACCGCCGGGTTCGGGTGCCGGTGGGCGACTCACTGCCCGGCACCCTGGCGGCCATCCGGTCCGCGATCACCGACCCGCCGATGGTGACCGTCGGCGGCGACTGCGGGGTCGAGGTCGCGCCGATCGAGGCCGCCCTCGCACGACACGGCGACGGCCTGGTCGTGGTCTGGTTCGACGCGCACGGCGACCTCAACACCCCCGAGTCGTCGCCGTCCGGCGCGTTCCACGGCATGGTCTTGCGCACCCTGCTGGGCGAGGGGCCGGCCGAGATGGCGCCGCGGCGCACGCTGCGACCGGCCCAGGTGGTGCTGGCCGGGGTGCGCGCGCTCGACGCCGCCGAGAAGGAATACCTCTCGGACAACGCGATGGAGGTGGCCGACCTCGACTCGCTGCCGTCGGTGGTCGCCGCCGCGGGGGCCCGGGCCGTCTACATCCACATCGACCTGGACGTGCTCGACCCGGCCTGGTTCAGCTCGATCGGCTATCCCGAGCCCGACGGCGTACGCCCCGAGCCCCTCGCCGCCGCGGTGCGGTCGCTGACCGATCGCTTCCCGCTGGCCGGCCTGGGGATCACCGAGTATCAGCCCGGCGACCCCCGGGACCGCGAAGTGCTGGCCGGCCTGGTCCGCGAGATCTTCACAGAGCAGTGAGCTCGATCCGGGCCTTCACCCGGCAGTAGTTGGCCAGCAACGTGACCAGGGCCGGACCGTCGATCAGCTCGAGCGGGCGACCGGCCAGCGCGTCGTACGCCTCGGGCTGGATGCCGCCCAGCGAGACCAGGATGCCCTTGGTCGCCCCGGCCGCCGCGACCGCGCCCGCGAGCGCGTGCACCTCGGGGGCGCCGGACGGCGCGCCGCGCACCGCGAAGATCACCACCGGCCCGCCGAAGACCGGACGGGGGTCGTTGGCCTGCCAGCGCGAGCCCCGGCCGGAGCGGACGGCCGGCCCCATCTGCAGCCCCATGACCCCGAAGAGATCAGCCAGCTGGTGCTCCCACGCCGCGTCGGAGAGGGCGTGCAGGTTGGGTCGCTCGTCGATGTCGGCCAGCACGTTGAACTCCTCGGTGAAGTCCCGGTCGGCGTCCCGGTCAAAATCGATCTTCACCGGTACGGCGGTCAGCTCGTCGGGCGCGGACGAGAGCGCGCCCTCGAGGTGCTTCACGCAGGCCACCGGGTCGACCCGGCGCAGCTTGATGGCGGCGAACGTGTCGCGCTCGGTCTGGATCGACACCAGGCAGGGGCGCACGAACCGGCCCGTACGGCGGTCGATGGTGTCCACGATGCCGTTGAACGAGACCTGCCGCACCAGCCCGCCGCGGTCGGCCTCGATGACCTCGTGGATGGTGCGCAACGTCACCCGGGCGATCACCTCGACGTACCGGCTGCGGAGCTCGCCCTCGTCACGCGGCACCGCGTTGAGGTCGTCGCGGAACCGGTCGTAGCGGTACTCCTTGACGTGCGGCACCACCTCGATCGGCGGCAGGTGGTACTCGATCAGCAGGTGGCGCTGCTTGGGCAGGTAGGCCAGGCGGAAGTGCTGCGGGAAGTCGTCCGGGTAGACCGAGTTGCCCAGCACCATCGCGAAGTACTCGACCACCGAGGCCGGGTCGGCGCCGGCCACCGCGGCCGCGAAACGGTCGACCTCGGCGTTGTAGGAGGCGACCCGCCGCTCGTACTGGCGCCGCTGCTCGTCGTACGCCCGCTGGCGCACCGCGAGCTGGCGCTGCCGCCTCTGCTCGGCCTCGGCCCACCGGGCCTGCGCCTCCTCGAAGGAGCGCTGGGCGCTGCTGGTCTGCTGCTGGCGGAGGCGGTCCCCGCCGAGGATCTTGTTGACCCCGCGCGGCTGGATCGGCACGTAGCTCTCCCACCGCGGCTCGGGCACGGGACGGCCGAGCGGGCCCGGGTCGAACGGCGGCACGACCACCGGCTTCTTGAACACCTGCAGGTCGATGTGGTCGTCCACGTCCAGCGTGGAGAGCAGCAGCCCGTCGAGGTCGCTCAGCCGGGCCCTGATCTCGGCGTTGGCCGCGGCGGAGTCGGCCGTGCGCGCCTCGACGTACAGTCGCTGGTGTTCGCGCTTGCGGTCGGCGTCCCCCGCGGCCTGTTGTGCGGCCGCGATGGCCAGATCCGCGTTACGCCGGATCAGGTCGCGCTGCTGCGCTGCGGCGGTGTTCGCCCGGTGGTCGGCGTGCGCCTGTGTGGCGTGCGCCCGCTGCATGTCCCGAATGATCCCCATGCCTCGCCCTCGCTCGCGTTAATCCAATCCTCACCATATCCGTCCTTAACGGATCTAGTTACTGGGAGCGCCCTGCCTGCAGCTTTGCGTGCATGGCGGCGGGGCCGGGCGGGTAGGAATCGCTCAAGGTTCCAGGGTCGCCACGGGTAGTGACTGTCGGTTAAGGAAAGGGCGTCTTTTCCGGGGGGAACTACGCAGCGCAGTGGTCAACCGATCAGGTATTTCCCTCCTCTGATCGGGCGAGAAACTGCTGCTCGGCGATTTGTTGGGGAACCCGGCAAAACATTGGGGCGGACGTCCACTGTTATATCGGCGGCGTGACGGGGCGTAATAGTTCAGGGGCACGGGGAGAATTTCTGGGGGGAGGTGGGTGGCGCATGGCCGCACCCGATGAGCAGCATCACGTCATCACACCACGACTCCCGGAACAGCGGACCCCGGTCGACGAGCGGCCTGCCTGGTTCTCCTACACGGCCGCCGCCGACCGCATCGTCTGGTCGACGGCGCTGCGCGCGCTGCTCGGCCACCCGCCCGCGGAGGACGAGGTCAGCCGCAAGGTGCTCGCCCGCTGTGTGCACCGCGACGACCAGGCCACGGCGCTCGCCGCGATCACTCGCGCGTGGACGACCCGGGCCCAGGTGCGCACCACGATCCGCTTGATCCGCGCCGACGGCGGCTGGTTCGACGTGGACTGCCGGCTCGACCCGGTCAAGAGCCCCGACGGTACGGTCCGGGGCATCCGCGGCACGGTGACCGACGTCTCGGCCCGCGAGCGCGCCCGCCGCGAGATGGACAGGCTGGTCCGCCGGGGCGAGACCGTGCAGTCCTCGCTGGTCGAGCCCGACCCGGCGACCGGCCTGCTCACCCGGGCCCGGTTCGCCGACGAGATCGACCGGGCGCTGCGCCGCGGCGGCGGGGCGGTGCTGGCCATCCGGGTCCAGCCCGCACAGTCGGCCGAGGACGCCACCCGCCCCGACCGCAACGCCGACCTGCTGCACCGGGCCGCCCGCGTGCTCGAGGGGGTGATGCAGCAGGGCGCGATGCTCGGCCGGGTCGGCCCCAACGAGATCGCCGTGCTGCTGCCCGGCACGTCTTGGCCGATGGCCCGGCGCGAGGCCGAGTTGCTGGTCGAGGCGCTGCGGACGCAGACCTTCGTGCTGCCCGACACCTGGCTGCGGGCGCGGGCCTGGGGCGGGCTCGTGCGGTTCACCCCGGACGGCGACGCCGGCAGCCACGAGCTGCTGATCGACGCCGAGCACGCGTGGCGCCAGTCGCGCGAGGGCGATGTGTCGCTGACGGTCGTTCCGCACCCGGTGCCGGCCCGTGACCGCCAGGGCTCGTACCGCAGCCGGGTCGCCGACGCGCTCGACACCGACCGGTTCACGCTCTACGCCCAGCCCATCCTCGAGCTGCAGACCAACCAGGTCACCCGGCACGAGCTGCTGCTGCGGGTGCTCGACGAGGCGGACGGCCCGCAGTCGCCGATCCAGGTGCTCGACATCGCCGAACGCCTCGACGCGGTCTTCGACATCGACCTCTGGGTGGTCGAGCGGGCCATGCAGCTCGCCGCCGACCAGCCCGGCACCTGCCTGCAGATCAACCTGTCCGGGCGCTCGGTCGGCGACCCGCGGCTGACCGCCGAGGTCGAGCGTCTGATCGAGCAGTACCGGGTCAAGCCCGAGCAGCTCACCTTCGAGATCACCGAGACCGCGCTGATCGGCAACCTCAGCGAGGCCCGCCGGTTCGCCGACCGCATCCGCGACCTCGGCTGCGAGCTGGCGCTGGACGACTTCGGCTCCGGGTACGCGTCCTTCCGCTACCTGCGGATCTTCCCGATCGACCTGGTCAAGATCGATGGCGAGTACGTGGTCGACCTGGTCGACAACCCGCAGGACCAGGTGCTCGTGCGGGCGCTGGTGCAGGTCTGCCAGGCGTACGGGATCCACACCGTGGCCGAGTTCGTGCAGGACGAGCCCACCCTGCGGCTGTTGCGCGAGCTGGGCGTCGATTACGTGCAGGGCTATCTGATCGGCCGGCCCGCCCCGGTCGTGGACGGCCGGTTGCCGACGCCCTGAGCGGGGTAAGCGTCAGGGCATGGAACACTTCACGATCGCTACCGTGGCCGAGAAGAGCCCGGACTTCCGCCGCGTGCTCTGGACCGGCAAGCACACCCAGCTCGTGATCATGACGATTCCGCCGGACGGCGAGATCGGCGAGGAGGTCCACGAGGTGGACCAGATCCTCACCTTCGTCAGTGGCACCGGCAAGGCCATCGTGTCCGGGCAGACCCGCAATGTCGCCCAGGGCGACCTCGTCGTGGTCCCGGCCGGGCACAAGCACAACTTCCTCAACACCGGGCCCAACCCGCTCGTCCTCTACACCGTTTACGGCCCGGCCGAGCACGCCGACGGCGCGGTGCACAAGACGAAGGAAGAGGCCGACAAGATGGAAGAGGCCGGCCAGGACGAACCCCCCGCGTGATCGGTGCACAAACGCCGGCTCCGGTAGTGGCCCCCCAGCCGAAACCGGAGCCGGCGTTTGTGCTGCCCGTGCGGGCCCCCGGTGGAAGTTCCAGCGCAGCGTACAAGGGGCAGCGCCGGCCGTCGATCGGTCCGGCCCCCGTCCGGGGCAACCTGGACCCGGATCGTGACCTCAGGTTCGCCCGCCACTAACCTTCCTGCATGACAGAGCCTCCTGACGGCACTGCGCCGCGGTGGTTGACCGACGAGCAGCAGCAGACGTGGCGCCGCTTCGTCGAGGTGCTGATCAAGGTCCCGGCCGCGCTCGAGGCGCAGTTGCAGCGTGACGCGGGCCTGACGCACATGGGCTACATCGTGCTCGTCAGCCTCAGCGACCAGCCGGACCGTCGCCTCGCGATGAGCAAGCTGGCCAAGAACGTCAGCGCGTCGCTCTCGCGCCTCTCGCACGTGATCGCCCGTCTCGAGAGCCACGGCTGGGTGCGCCGCGAACGTGACCCCGCCGACGGCCGCGTGCAGATCGCGGTGCTGACCGAGGCCGGGTACGCCAAGATCGTGGAGTCGGCGCCGGGGCACGTCGAGGCCGTGCAGCAACTGGTCTTCGACCGGCTCACCCCGGCTCAGGCGCGCCAGTTGGCCAAGCTGGCCGACACGTTGCTCGACCAGCCGGTGGAGGTACGCGTCGTCTAGCCGGGCCGTGCGCCCTACGCTGTGTTGATGAGTCAGCGTGTGCAGGGCGTCATCGCCCGCAGCAAGGGTGCCCCCGTCGAACTCACCACGATCGTGGTGCCCGATCCGGGCCCGGGCGAGGCCGTGGTCGCGATCCAGGCGTGCGGGGTGTGTCACACCGACCTGCACTACCGCGAGGGCGGCATCAACGACGACTTCCCGTTCCTGCTCGGCCACGAGGCCGCGGGCGTGGTCGAGTCGGTCGGCGCGGGGGTCACCGACGTCGCGCCCGGCGACTTCGTCGTGCTGAACTGGCGGGCCGTCTGCGGCAACTGCCGGGCCTGCAAGCGCGGCAAGCCGTGGTATTGCTTCGCCACCCACAACGCCACCCAGAAGATGACGCTGGAGGACGGCACCGAGCTGTCCCCGGCCCTGGGCATCGGCGCCTTCATCGAAAAGACCCTCGTGCATGCGGGACAGTGCACAAAGGTCGACCCGCGAGCCCGGGCGGCCGCGGTCGGCCTGCTCGGCTGCGGCGTGATGGCCGGCATCGGCGCGTCGATCAACACCGGCGGCGTGACCCGCGGCGACTCGGTCGCGGTGATCGGCTGTGGTGGGGTCGGCGACGGGGCGGTGGCCGGTGCGGCGCTGGCCGGCGCGACCACGATCATCGCGGTCGACACCGACGACGAGAAGCTCGCGTGGGCCCGCAAGTTCGGCGCGACCCACACGGTCAACGCCCGCGGCACCGACGTGGTCGCGGCGATCAAGGAGCTGACCGGCGGGTTCGGCGCCGACGTGGTGGTCGAGGCGGTGGGCCGGCCCGAGACGTACGAGCAGGCCTTCTACGCCCGTGACCTGGCCGGCACGGTGGTGCTGGTCGGCGTGCCGACCCCGGACATGAAGATCGAGCTGCCGCTGCTCGAGATCTTCGGCCGCGGCGGGGCGCTCAAGTCGAGTTGGTACGGCGACTGCCTGCCGACCCGGGACTTCCCGATGCTGACCGAGCTCTACCTGCAGGGCCGCCTCGACCTGGACGCCTTCGTGACCGAGGAGATCGCGCTGGGTCAGGTCGAAGAGGCTTTCGGCAAGATGCACACCGGCGGCGTCCTCCGCTCGGTGGTCGTCTTCTAGCTTTCAAGCCGCCCTCGCGTAGGCGGGGACGGAACGGTCGGCCAGCAGGTCGAGGGCCAGGGCGGCGGTCCAGCTGAAGGTGGGCGCGCCCAGGCCCTCGCCGGTGTTCGGGTGGAAATACTCGAAGTGGCCGTTGCGGTGCACCAGCCGCACCATCGCGGCCCGCAGGTCCTCGGCCTCGTCCCGCCGGCCGTGCACGAGCAGGCCCCGGCGCAGCAGCCAGTTCACGTTGATCCAGACCGGCCCGCGCCAATACCGCATCGTGTCGAAGTCGCTCGCCGTGCGGTCGTAGCTCGGCACCGGCAGACCGGTCTCGTCGGGCAGGCCGAACCGCTCCGAGCGGGCCTCGGTGAGCAGGCCCTCGACCTTGTCGGCGGACAGGTCGGGCAGCATCAACGGCATCAGGCCGCTCACGCAGTGGGCCGGGCTGAGCGTGCCGGTGCGGAGGTCGCGGGCGTGGAACGTGCCGGTGGCCGGGTTCCACAGGCGGCGGATGATCGCGCCGGTGATTCGCTGAGCCCGCTCCCGGTGGGCCTCGGCCTCGGCCGGGAGGCCCAGCACCTGGGCGATCTGGGCCAGCGAGAGCTCGGCCGCGCCCAGGATCGCGTTGAACGACGGGCATTCCACCGCGAAGGCGTGCCGGTCGAGCAGGCCGGTGTCGGAGTATTGCTCGGCGCGGTAGCTCAGCACCAGGCCGACGTACCGGGCGTAGTCGCGGTCGGTCGGGCGGTGCGACGCGTCGGAGACGTCGAGGTCACGCCGCCGGAACGTGCCGAGCAGCGACATGTCGGCCGGCACGTTGGCCATCGCGGCGTCCCAGGACGGGCTGTTGTCGAGCCCGGACTCCCACGGGTGCACGATGCTGGCCAGCCCGCCGCCGCCCAGGTTGCGGCGGGTGGTCAGATAATCCTGCTGGGCGACCAGGCGGGGATAGAGCCACTCGAGCTCGGCGTGCGCCTGCTGCACGCAGGCCGCGCCGTGCGCCGACGCGCGGCGGTAGACCTCCCAGGCCGCCACGGCATGCAGCGGGGGCTGGACGATGCCGGTGCTTCCGTTGGCGGGGCGGCGACCGTACGCGGGAACGCCCCAGAAAGCCGGACCGGGGAAGTAGTCGGCCTCGGCGGTCGCGGGGTCGAAGACGATGTGCGGCACCCGGCCGTCGGGCCACTGGGCCTCGAACAGGCTGCGCAGGTCACGCCAGGCGCGGGTGGGGTTCACATAGCCGAGCCCGACGGCGATGAACGCGGCGTCCCAGCTCCACTGGTGGGGGTAGAGGCGGCGGGAGGGGACCATGTGGTCGCCGGACCAGTTCGTCTCGAGGACGCGGGCGGCGGAGTTCCAAAGTTCGGCAGACATATCGGCCATCGGTGCGGGGGGAAGGAGAGTTTCGGGGTGCATCTAATCAGAAGACCTTTCCGCTGCGGTGGCCGGTGAACCCCTCATCGGGTCGTCGGCGCTCCGCTGAAGAGAACCTGCCGACCGCGCGCGGGGCACGGACTGCGGGTGCGCTGCGGATCGGATTGAAGCTGTCTTTCATGTTAACGGCAAATAACGATTTGGTTTCCGGGTCACACGCGTGGTCTTCGATACCTATGCTTCGGCTCGCTTCGCTGTTCGGGCCACCCTGTCCGGGCCACCTGGAGGATTCCCGATGCGTCCGTCCGCTCCCCGCCGCGTTCTCGCCGGTCTGATCGCGGTCCTTGCGGTCTTCGCCTGGGCTGTGCCGGCCCAGGCCGCCGCCCAGGCCGCCGCCCAGGTCAAGGTGGACTTCTTCGTGAAGAGCTACACGCTCGCGCCCGGCACCGGCGCGCCGCTCTACACGTTGCTCTTCGCCGACCGGAAGCTGCCCGTCGCACGCGGCGCCGTCTCGCTGGTCTACCGGTTCGTCAACCAGGGCCCCGGCTTCCACCTGCAGCAGGCGGGGATGCCCAACAACTGCCAGATCCCGCAGCCCGACGATCTGACCGTGCTGACCTGCGGCGCCGAGGTCGAGGCGCTCACGCCGGCCGGCGCCGACTCCAACGTCGTCGGCTGGGTCGAGGCCGGGCAGGACGCGGTCGTCGGTCGCACCGGCATCCTCACCGCGACGATGACGGTCAAGGGTTACGCCCCGATCACCCGCACCGCCCAGGTGCGGATCGGCGAAGCGGTGTCCCTCACCGCCGTCGAGCCCGAGCAGGAGATGTCGGCGGCCCCCGGCGCCTCGCTCGACGTCCCGCTGACGATCGCCATCACCGGGACGGCCACGGCCCAGGGCACGGCCATCTACGCCTACACCCAGTACGCGTTCGAGAGCCGCACCCGGTACAGCAACTGCTTCTACGTCGGCACCGAGCTGCGCGGGTGCACGTTCGACCAGGCCCTCGAGCCCGGCGCCAGCTATCGCCTGCCGCTGCCGTTCCGGATGCGCAAGGACACCTTCGCCCCGAGCGACCAGTACGGCGGCTGGCAGTGGATGACCGACGAGGAGTTCGGCGACCTGCGACAGTACATCGGCAAGGGCGGCTGGAGCCCGCTCGGCACGCCCGGTCAGGGTGGTGTGCTGCGGCTCACCCGGGTGGCCACCGCGAAGGCGGGTCCGCCGCAAGCGCTGCCCGAGGCCGCCGCGCACAACGTCAAGGTGAGCGTGACCGGGAAGAACCAGACCGACCTGGCCGCGATCGGGGCCAAGGGGAGCGGCAAGAAGGGCGCGGTCGTCACGGTCAAGGTCGGTCTGCGGAACAACGGTCCCGCCGCCATCGACCGCACCCGCGTCAACGGCGTCTGGCCGACCACCCGGGTCTACACCCCCAAGGGCACGACAGCGGTCCGGGTGCCGGACAGCTGTTACCCGATGACCAGCCGCGGGGCCATCGACACCAACCGGCCGGGGGCGCCCGGCGAGGCGCGCTACAGCTGCTACTTCTACTCGCTGCTCAAGGTCGGCGCCACGACGACGGTCGACTTCGGATTCCGGGTCGACCGGGTCATCACCGGTGCCCGCGGTGCGGTGGCGGTGGGCGTGCCCACGGTCGTGCAGAACGAGGAGCTGAACAAGGCCGACAACACGGCGGCGATCGTGCTCAACCCGGCGGTCTCCGGCGGCGGCTCCGGCGGCTCGGGCGGCTCGGGCGGCGGCGGAGGTGGCCTGCCGATCACCGGGCCTCAGGGCGGCCTGCTCGGTCTGCTGCTCGTGGCGGGTGGCGCGCTGGCCGTCCTGCTTTCCCGGCGGCGTACCGCTAGGTCTTGATCGTCAGCCACAGCCGGCTGCGGCGACCGGGCAGGTAGGGGGAGTCGAGGCGCTTGGCCACGACTCCCGCCAGGCCCTGGGCGCGGGCGGCCTCGAGCGCGAAATCGCCTCCGCCGGGGAAGTAGGGCGGGGTCTGCCAGTGCTCGCCGTTGATCGACAGGCCTTCCAGCAGCTCGCGGCGCTCGGCGTAGCGCAACGCCTCGACCGTGCTGTGCCCCTCGAGCCAGAGCAGGTCGTACGCCAGGAAGTGCACCGGCGTGCGCTCGGCGGCCCGCTTGGCCTGGGCCGCGTCCTTCGGGGCCCGGCGGCGCTCCAGCAGCGAGCCGTCCGGGAGCGTGACGATCTCGCCGTCGAGCACCGCCTCGATCGGCGCCAGCGCCGGACCCAACGGCCGGACCTCCGGATACCACGAGGTCACGTCGTTCCCGTCAGGATCGAGCAGGCGTACGCGGCCACCCGAGACGTACGTGACGACGCGCCGGCCGCCCCACGCCATCTCGTAACCCCACTCGCCGTCCTCGTCCTCGGCCGGCAGGCCCGTGGCCCGGGTGGCCAGCATCGGCGCCACCATCTCGGGCATCTGCTCCCAGCCCGGCTCGGGCGGGTCCATCCGGCGGACCATCCAGTCGTTGCCGCCGGTCTGGAAGAACACGTACCGGCCCTGGGTGCGGTCGCCGTGGAAGGTCACGCCGATCTCGTCGTCGCGCCACTTGCCGGTCTCGAAGGTGCCGGTGTCGAAGATCTTCATCCGGCCACCGCCGTACTCGCCGGCCGGGATCTCGCCCGCGAAGTCGAGGTATTCGAGCGGATGGTCCTCGGTGTGCTTGGCCAGGTTGTTGCGGCCCTGGTCGCGGGGCAGGCCGCGCGGGACGGCGAAGGAGACCAGGACGCCGTCGCGCTCCAGCCGGACGTCCCAGTGCAGGCTCCGGGCGTGGTGCTGCTGGATCACGAAGCGCTGTTGATCGTTGCTCTCGTCCCCGCTGGTTGCGGGCACGGGCTCCGGGGTGCGCGCTGCGTCCCGCTTGCGCCGGTAGTCAGCCAGACGGTCCGTCATGCCGTCGTTGTCTTCCCGCGCGAGGGCAGAAATACACCGGCGTAATTCGTCATACGCCTGTGCGAGAGTAATGAGATGGAAGGCATGCCTACAATTCGGACTCCTCGATGATCGCGGGTTTCCCCCGACAGTGGCTCGGGGTAGTGTCTTGGCTCCGACGCGTGTCCGACGGGCGGGAGGCAAGACTGCGATGACGTTGCGCATCCTGGTGGTGGGCGCCGGAATCGCCGGATTGGCCGTCGCGCGGGCTCTGCGGCTCGCGGGCTTCCGGCCCGACGTCGTCGAGGAACTTCCGGCCACCATGCTTCCCGGCGCCGGCATCTATCTCCCCGGCAACGCGTCGCGCGCGCTGCGTCAGCTCGGCCTCGACGCGCCCCTGCGCCCGCTGGGTGACCTCATCTTCCGGCAGGTCTTCCTCGACGCCCGCGGCCGCGAGCTCTTCGAGATGGACGTGGCCGGTCTCTGGGCCGGTGTCGGCGAGTCGCGCGCCCTGTCCCGCGCCGACCTTCAGCAGGTGCTGCTCACCGGGGTCGGCGGCGAGGTGCGCTACGACACGGCCGTCCGCGACCTCGAGATCTTCGACGCCACCGCCAAGGTCGAGTTCGCCGACGGCACCGTGACGGAGTACGACCTGGTCGTCGGGGCCGACGGCCGCCGTTCGACGATCCGGGGCAAGGCCGGGCTGGGCGGGGCCGCCGTGCCCACCGGCCAGATCGTCTACCGCTCGGTGGTCACCGGCGGCCCGCCGCTGAGCGACTGGACGGGCCTGCTCGGGCGCCGGTCCTCTTTCGTGGCGATGCCGATGGGCGGCCGCAAGCTCTACTTCCACGCCGACGAGACCGCCCCCGACAGCCCCAACCCGGACGACCCGATCGCCCGGGTGCGCGAGTTGTTCGGCGGGTTCGGCGGTCCGGTGCCGGCGATCCTCAAAGCGATCGAGAAGGTGCAGGTCGCGCGGACCGACGAGGTCGTCCTCGACACGTGGTCGCGCGGGCCGGTGGTCCTGGTCGGCGACGCGGCCCACGCCACCGCGCCGACCCTGGCCCAGGGCGCCGCCATGTCGTTCGAGGACGCGGTCGTGCTGGGCGAAGAGCTCCGCCAGGCATCAGGCGACGTTTCCGGGGCACTCAGCGCTTATGAGAATCGCCGCCGCCCCCGCTGTGCCGAGGTGCGTGACCGCACGCGGGAGCGCGACCGCACCCGCGACGTGCCGCCCGCGCTGCGCGACCCGATGCTCCGCCGGCGCGGCCTGCGGATCTTCTCGGATCACTATCGCCCACTGGTCCAGCCGGCTTAGGCGCCTGCACAAACCCTTGTTGACCTCTTTGGTCACCCCCCGCCCGCGGGGGGTCGGCGGGGGACTATTCTGCCTGCGAGGTACGCCTTTCATCTTGGGCGTACTGAGTGGGACGAACGAGACAACGGAGGCTATTCGTGACGACCGTTGCGCCTAAGCCGATCGTGACCCGGCCCTATCCGGTCCGGCGGCAGGTCAAGGGTTCGGCTCTGGCCCGAATCCTGCGCACGACGGACGCGAAGCAGATCGGGATCATGTACATGATCACGGCCTTCGTGTTCTACATGCTCGGCGGCCTCATGGCGTTGCTGATGCGCACCGAGCTGGCTCGACCGGGCATGCAGTTGCTCTCGCCCGAGCAGTACAACCAGCTCTTCACGATGCACGGCACGATCATGCTGCTGTTCTTCGCGACGCCGATCGTGTTCGCCTTCGCGAACTTCGTGGTCCCGATCCAGATCGGCGCCCCCGATGTGGCGTTCCCGCGTCTGAACGCGTTCGCCTACTGGCTCTACCTGTTCGGCGGCACGATCACCATCAGCGGGTTCCTCACCCCGGGCGGGGCGGCCGACTTCGGCTGGTTCGCCTACACCCCGCTGAGCGACGCGCTGCACTCGCCAGGCGTCGGCGGCAACATGTGGGTGGTCGGCCTGGCCCTCTCCGGCCTGGGCACGATCCTCGGTGGCGTCAACATCATCACCACCGTGCTGACCCTGCGCGCCCCCGGCATGACCATGTTCCGCATGCCGATCATGACCTGGAACATCCTGGTCACGAGCCTGCTCGTGATCATGGTCTTCCCGTTCTTCGCGGCCGCGCTCTTCGCCCTGGCCGCCGACCGCGTGCTCGGCGCTCACGTCTTCGACGTGAACACGGGCGGTCCGATGCTGTGGCAGCACCTCTTCTGGTTCTTCGGCCACCCCGAGGTCTACATCGTGGCGTTGCCGTTCTTCGGCATCATCACCGAGGTCATCCCGGTCTTCAGCCGCAAGCCGGTCTTCGGCTACAAGGGCCTGGTCGCCGCGACGCTGCTGATCGCCGCACTGTCGATGTCAGTGTGGGCGCACCACATGTTCGTCACCGGCCAGGTGCTTCTGCCGTTCTTCAGTTTCCTGAGCTTCCTCATCGCGGTGCCGACCGGCATGAAGTTCTTCGTGTGGATCGGCACGATGTGGCGCGGCCAGATTAGTTTCGAGACACCGATGATGTTCGCCATCGGCTTCCTCGTGACGTTCCTCTTCGGTGGTCTGTCCGGCGTGCTGCTCGCCTCGCCGCCGATCGACTTCCACGTGTCCGACTCGTACTTCGTGATCGCGCACTTCCACTACGTGCTGTTCGGCACGATCGTGTTCGCGGTGTTCGCCGGCATCTACTTCTGGTTCCCCAAGATGTTCGGCCGGATGCTCGACGATCGCCTGGGCAAGGTGCACTTCTGGTTGACCTTCATCGGCTTCCACGCCACCTTCCTGGTGCAGCACTGGCTGGGCACCGAGGGCATGCCCCGGCGTTACGCCGACTATCTGGCGAGCGACGGGTTCACGTTCCTCAACACGTTCTCGACGATCGGCTCGTTCGTGCTCGGCCTATCGACGCTGCCGTTCATTTACAACTGCTGGAAGTCCTACAAGGTCGGCGAGCTGGTCACGGTCGACGACCCGTGGGGCCACGGCAACTCGCTGGAGTGGGCGACCTCGTCCCCGCCGCCGCTGCGTAACTTCGACAAGATGCCGCGCATCCGC
Organism: Actinoplanes sp.; assembly: GCA_965217855.1. GTDB lineage: Bacteria > Actinomycetota > Actinomycetes > Mycobacteriales > Micromonosporaceae > Actinoplanes. The sequence continues at coordinate 65,532 of CBDCJN010000016.1, forward strand.
TCCGAGCGGCCCGCCTTCGACGCGAAGTTCCCCGAGCTGGCCGCGGGCGAGCAGTCCATCGCCGGCCCGCCCGAGGGTGGTGCCCGCCCCCTCACCAAGGAGTCCGACGGCGGCGCGACCTACCGCGAGGACACCGGCTCCAACCGGGACAAGTAAGCACTGATTCACCGAAGCGGCCCGCTCTCCTGTGGAGGGCGGGCCGCTTCGCGTTGTCGGCGTCTCAGGGGGCGGTTTTGTCGGCGTCTCAGGGGGCGGTGAGGCGGCGGATCGTGGTGGTGAGGGCGTCGACGTCGAGGTCGCGGCCGGTGATCAGCACCTGCAGGGTCACGCCGTCGAGCAGGGCGACCAGGTCGCGGGTCGCGGCCGGGCCCAGGTGGGGCTCGAGGAGGTCGCGCATGCCGGTCAGCCAGGCCATCGCCAGCGGGCGCAGGGTGGCGTCACGGCCGGCCGCCACGTACAGCTCGCACTCGATCTGGGCCCGCTGGCGGTCGGTGAGATATTCGGCCATCAGACCGGCCAGAGCCGAGGGGACGTCGGTGGTGGCGTCGAGGCGCTCGGCCCAGAGCTCGAAGTCGGCCTGCAGATCGGCCGCGGCCAGCTGCAACCCGGCGGCGATGAGGTCGTCGAGCGTCGGGAAGTAGTAGGTGGTCGCCCCGAGCGGCAGCCCGGCCCGAGCCGCGACGGCCCGGTGGGTGGTCCGGCTGAGACCCGACTCCGAGATCACCTCGAGCGCGGCCGCGGCCAGATCACGCCGCCGAGCCTCCGGGTCCCGCGGGCGTTGCGCGCGGCGCTCGCCGGTGGGCGGGGCCTTGGGGGCGCGGGTGCGGCGGTCGCCGGCCGACTCGGGCTCTCGATCGGCCAACCGGCGGGCCGGTCGACCCGGCGCCGGGCTGTTATCGAGCTGCGGGTCGCGGTCGCTGCGCCGTCGCCCGGGCCGCTTGGCCGCAGGGGCGGTGGCTGCAGGGGCGGTGGCTGCAGGGGCGGTGGCTGCAGGGGCGGTGGCCGGGAGGTTTGCGGCCGGGAGTTTTGCGGCTGGGGTGTTGCTCAATGGGCACCTCCCAGGTTGACGGTCACGACTCCGGCGATGATGAGGCTGACGCCGACGACCTTAATCGTCGTGAGGGGCTCGCCCAGGAAGACCGCGCCGATGGCGACGATCGCGGCGGTGCCCAGCGCCGACCAGATCGCGTAGACGACCCCGACCGGCAGGTCCTTCACGACGACCGACAGGGCGGCGAACGAGATCGCATAGCCGGTCAGGCAACCGACCGTCGGCCACAGTCGGGTGAAGCCGTCCGTGAACTTCAGCATGCTCGTCGCCAGGACCTCCGAACTGATGGCGACCAGCAAAAACACGTAAGCCACGGCTTCCCTCTTTCATCTTGTACGTCTGTACAAGTACAAACGTACAAGATGCTGCCACAATCCTTCCCGTGATGTATGCCACCCCAGCTCAGGACCGGTCCCAAGCTGCCACCCAGCGCCTTTCACGGGATCGCCACCGGGCGGCTCAATCACTGCCCGGCCGACAATGCGAGATCCAACCGCGCGCCTGGAGGGGTTGGGCTGCGGCTGATGAACCGACCCCGCGCGCAGCTGAATCCGTCACTCAGACCGCGCCCCTGGCGGCGCCGCAGAGGCCGTCGTGCGGGCCGAGACATCTCGGAAGAAGGCTGCAGGTGTCCCCGATCGATGTGCCTGGGCCAGGTTCCGCGAAGGCGGAAGCGGATGCTTGCGGGAGCGATTCCGCGGCTTGAGGATCGGGCGACCCGGGCTCTATGGGCGGCCGGGGCGGAGCGTTTCGTCGGTGGTGCGGTGGGCCGGGGCGTCCTCGGGGATGAACTGGCGTGGTGGCTTTGCTCGGTCGGAGACCAACTCCGTGACGGCCGAGGCGGTGATTGCGGCGGCGACGGCGGGTTCTCCGGCACCGGCTTGGGGCTCGGCCGCGGTGAGGCCCTTGGCGGCGGGCTCGGCCGCGGGCTGACCGTCGGTGCCCAGGTTGTCGGTGCGGCGGTCGACGGCGGCGAGGTCGGTGGCGCTGGGGCTCGCCGTGGCGAGGGGAGCGATGGAGGGGGCGACGCGGGTGGTGCGGCGGTGGCGTAGTTCGGCCGGGACGACCAGGAGGGCGATCAGGGCGCCGGCGCCGCCGACGGTGACGAAACCCCAGGGTGGGGAGAGGGTGTCGGCGGCGAAGCCGGCCAAGGGGCCGCCCAGGGCCACGCCGACGGTCAGGGCCGAGTTGTGCAGGCCCATGGCCTCGCCGCGGGCTCCGGCCGGAATCAGGCGGCTGATGGCGTCGGCGGTGGAGGTGATCAAGGGGGCGCAGAGGGCGCCGGCCGGGATGAGGAACAGGGCGACCAGCCACCAGTGGGCGCCGCCCAGGCTGACCAGCATGGTGGCGACCGCGAGTGGGGCCAGCAGGAGCACGGGCGGCAGGGGGCGGCGGATCGTGCCGTAGGCGAAGCCGCCGACCAGCGAATAGAACGCCCACAGGGTCATCACCGGGCCGGTCCAGACGAGCTCGTCGTTGGAGCGCAGGACGGCCACGACCGACACGTCGGTGCCCGACAGGACCAGCGTGGAGGCCATCGTCACGAGCAGCAGGGCGACGAAACGCGGCTTGAGCCAGCTGCGCCGAGGCACTCGCTCGCCGGCCGTGATGGGGGCCTCGTGTGCGGCGCGGACCGGCGGGTTGAGCAGCCAGAGGCCGACGCCCGAGGCCATGATGCCGGCGCCGATGGCCAGCATCGCCCAGCGCGGGCCGGCCGTCGTGGCGATAAGCACGCCAAGCGCGGGGCCGCTCATGAACGCCAGCTCGGTGGAGATCGAGTCGAGCGCGAACGCGGGCAGGCGCTGGGCCTCGGGGGTCAGCGCGCTGATCGACTGGCGGGCCACGGAGAACGCCGGCAGGGCGAGCAGACCGCCGACCAGGGCCATGGCGAGCAGCACCCAGTAGGGCGTGTTGGGCGCCAGCGACCAGAACAGCACCTCGGCGATCGTGGTCAGCACGAGCACCAGCCGCAGCCCGCGCCGGTCGACCAGGCGGCCCATCAGCGGGGCGCCGACCGAGGCGCCGATCGTGAACGCCGCGCCGATCAGCCCGGCCGCGCCGTAGCCCCGGTGGAGGTCGATGACCACGTGCAGCGTGAGCACGACGGCGCCGGCCGCAATCGGGATGCGGGCCAGCGTCGCCACCGCCAGCAGCGACTTGATGCCGGGCAGGGCGAGCGTCTCACGGTAAGGCTTCAGCAGCATTTTGTTCCTGACCTCCGGGGATCATCCTGCCCCGGAGGTACGACAAAATACCAACTGCTTACGGCCGGGCAATCGCGACGAAATGCGCAACTGATCTACGACGAGACGACAGGCGCCCCGGTCGTCTCGATCGCCGCCGACTTGAACTCTTCCAGCGCGGCCGCCGTCGTCCCGGCCGCCACACCCGCGGTGAGCTCCAGCAACACCGTGGTGGCGAACCCTTCGGCCTTCGCGTCCAGCGCGGTGGCGCGTACGCAATGGTCGGTGGCGATCCCCACCAGTTCGACCTCGGTCACACCCTTCTCGCGCAACCACGTGGCCAGCGTCTCACCGCTCTCGGTGTGCCCCTCGAAGCCCGAGTAGGCCGCCTTGTGCTCGCCCTTGTGGAAGGTCGCCTCGATCCGGCCGGTGGCCAGCTCGGGGTGGAAGTCGGCGCCGCCCGACCCGACCACGCAGTGCGCCGGCCAGGTGTCGCGATAGTCGGGGTGGTCGCTGAAGTGGTGGCCCGGGTCGATGTGCCAGTCCTTGGTGGCGACCACGTGGTCCCACCGCTCACCGGCCTTGTCGAGCACCAGCGAGATGCCCGCGGCGACCGCGGCCCCGCCGGTGACCGCCAGCGAGCCGCCCTCGCAGAAGTCGTTCTGGACGTCGACGATGATCAGCGCTCGTGCCACTGGACAACCCCTATGCGGTCGGGACGATGGTGACGGGGATGGCCGGGTCGCCGGCCGAGAGCTTCAGACCCTCCCACGGTATCGAGATCAGGCACTGCCGCAGGTGCTCCCGCGATTCCTGCAGGGTCGGCTGCTCGACGATCTCGCCGCCGACCACGAACGAACGCTGGAGCAGCCGGTCGTTGGCCGCGTGGTCGGGCACGCCCTGGGAGACCACGATCTCCTCGGTCGCCGTACCCGTGGGCTTGTGTCGCCGGACGGCGGTCTTGCGGCCACCGACGGTCGCCTTGTTTTCGGAGCGCTTGACGACCGGGCGCCCCTCGACCTCGACCAGCTTGTACACCAGGCCGGCGGTCGGCGCGCCCGAGCCGGTGACGACCGCGGTGCCGGCGCCGTACATGTCGACCGGCTCGGCGGCGAGCGTGGCGATCGCGTACTCGTCCATGTCACCCGAAACGACGATCTTGGTCTCGGTGGCGCCCAGCGAGTCGAGCAGCTCGCGCGAGTGCTGGGCCAGCACCGACAGGTCGCCCGAGTCGATCCGGACCGCGCGCAGGTCGGGCCCGGCCACCGCGATCGCGTTGCGGATGCCCTGACCGATGTCGTACGTGTCGACGAGCAGAGTCGTGTTCTTGCCGAGCGCGGCCACCTGCGAGGCGAAGGCGGTCGGCTCGTCGTCGTGCAGCAGCGTGAACGCGTGGGCCGAGGTGCCGGTGGTCGGGATGCCGTAACGGGCGCCCGCGGCCAGGTTGGAGGTCGAGGCGAACCCGGCCAGGTAGGCGGCCCGGGCGGCGGCCACGGCCGATTCCTCATGGGTACGCCGTGAGCCCATCTCGATGATCGGCCGGCCGCGCGCCGCGGTCACCATGCGGGCCGCCGCCGACGCGATCGCGGCGTCGTGGTTGAGGACCGACAGGATCAGCGTCTCGAGCACCACGCACTCGGCGAACGTGCCGCTCACCGTCATGATCGGGGAGCCCGGGAAGAAGAGCTCACCCTCCGCGTACCCGTCGATGTCGCCCGTGAAGCGATAATCCGCGATCCATCGGGCGGTGGTCTCGTCGACGATGCCGGCCCCGCGCAGGAACTCGATCTCGGCCTGGCCGAACCGGAAGTCGCGGATCAGCTCGACCAGCCGGCCCTGCCCCGCCGACACGCCGTAGCGCCGGCCACCGGGCAGCCGGCGGGCGAAGACCTCGAAGACGCAACGCCGGTCGGCGGTGCCGTCCTGAAGGGCGGCGCTGATCATGGTCAGCTCGTACTGATCGGTCATCAGCGCGGGGGCGAAGGTGTTCACGGAACCACCCTATTGCGCTCGGCGGCCGAGGACGAACCGCGTATTGACCTGCGGTTCGGCGTTCCGGTTCCCCGATGCGGCAAAACCGGTGGCACCATGGTGGGCATGGCGCTGCCCCAGGTTGCTCCCGTTGAGAGGCCCGAGATCGAGGAGGCACCCGCTGACGATCGACCCTGGGTGACGATCGTCTGGGATGATCCGGTCAACCTCATGTCGTACGTGACCTGGGTTTTTCAAAAGCTCTTCGGCTTCTCGAAGGAGAAAGCCGAGGCGTTGATGCTCGACGTGCACAACAAGGGCCGGGCGGTGGTCAGCACCGGTGCGCGCGAGCGCATGGAGATGGACGCCAATCAGCTGCACGGATACGGTCTCTGGGCGACGGTCGACCGTTCCTGAAACACCGCGGGAGAGGGCAGATGTTCCGACGCAACGGCAGCCAGTGCGTGGCCATGTTCGCGGTCGACGAGGTGCGCGTGCTGCGCAAGGTCGCCGGCGAGGTGGTCGGTCTCATGACCGACGGCATGGATCACGCTGATCCGGTCGTCAGCCGGCTCTTTCCCGACATCTATCCCGATCTGCCCGACGACTCGGCCGAGTTCCGCCTCTACACCGAGGGCGAGCTCAAGACCGGCAAAATCGATCAGGCCGGGGCGATCCTGGCCGCGCTACCCGACGAGGGCGAGGGCGAGGTCCGCCTGGACGGCGAGGCCGCCGAGGCCTGGCTGCGCGCGATCAACGACGCCCGGCTGGCCATGGGCACCCGGCTCGACATCCAGGCCGACACCGATCTGAGCGAAGAGCTCGAGACGGCCGTGCTGCGCGACCCCGGCTCCAGCCGCGTCTTCCAGCTCAGCGTGTACGCGTACCTGGGCTATCTGCAGGAGTCGTTGCTGAACGCCCTGCCGGAAATCGAGTGAGTGCCACCACGCTGCCGCGGGCTCAGGGAAATCTCACGGTAATGTGAACGGTGTGCTGACCATCGACAGCGCGATCGTCGACGCGATCGTCGCCCACGCCCGCCGGGATCACCCCGACGAGGCCTGTGGCGTGGTCGCCGGTCCGATCGGCAGCGACCGGCCGACCCGGCTCATCCCGATGGACAACGCGGCCCGGTCGATGACGTTCTACGAGTTCGACTCCATGGAACAGCTGCGAGTGTGGCGTGAGATGGACGACAACGACGAGGAGCCGGTGGTCATCTACCACTCGCACACGGCCACCGAGGCGTTCCCGTCGCGTACGGACATCTCGTTCGCCGGCGAACCGGCCGCGCATTACCTTCTCGTCTCGACCCGCGAGCCGGACTCGGAAGAGATCCGGTCGTTCCGCATAGTGGACGGCGTGGTGACCGAGGAAGAGATCAACATCGCGGATGCGACGGTAGACGCGTGATGGTGAGCGCTGTGCAGCCGTACATGTTCGGGCAGAGCCCGGTGTCGGTCTTCTACGAGTGTCGCTGACGACATTCGTTTAGCAGACCCTGCCCACAGTTCTTCCTTCCTTTTGGAGCAATCACCGTTATGGCTATCGAAGTTCGCGTTCCGACCATCCTGCGCAGCTACACCGGCGGTTCCAAGATCGTCGAGGGCTCCGGGAGCACGCTCACCGAGCTGATCGACGACCTGGACGCCAAGCACAACGGTTTCAAGGGCCGGCTGATCACCCCCGAGGGCGGCCTGCACCGGTTCGTCAACATCTACGTCAACGACGAGGACGTCCGCTTCCTCGGCGCGCTCGACGCCAAGCTCAACGACGGTGACTCGATCACCATCCTGCCCGCCGTGGCCGGTGGCGCCCTGGGCTTCGCGGCCGCCGCCGCGCTTCTCGGCACTCGGTAAACGACATGGCTCGCTACGAGAGCCTGCTGGACGCTTGCGGGGGCACGCCGCTCGTCGGCCTGCCCCGCCTGTCGCCGACGGTGCCCGACGGGGCACCGCCGGTGCGGCTCTGGGCCAAGCTCGAGGATCGCAACCCGACCGGCAGCATCAAGGACCGCCCGGCGCTGTTCATGGTGCGCGAGGCCGAGGAGTCGGGCCACCTGCACCCGGGTGACACGATCCTCGAGCCGACCAGCGGCAACACCGGCATCGCCTTGGCCATGGTGGCCAAGCTGCGCGGTTACCGTCTGGTCTGCGTGATGCCCGAGAACGTGTCGGCCGAGCGCATCCAGCTGCTGCGCATGTACGGCGCCGAGATCATTTTCTCGCCGGCCGCGGGCGGCTCCAACCAGGCCGTGGCGACGGCCAAGCAGATCGCCGCCGAGCACCCGGACTGGAAGATGCTGTTCCAGTACGGAAACCCGGCCAACGTCCGCGCGCACTACGAGACCACCGGCCCCGAGCTGCTGCACGACCTGCCGACGATCACCCATTTCGTGGCCGGGCTGGGCACCACCGGCACGCTCATGGGCACCGGCCGCTTCCTCAAGGAAAAGGTCGAGGGCATCACGATCGTCGCCGCCGAGCCCCGCTACGGCGAGATCGTCTACGGCCTGCGCAACATCGACGAGGGCTACGTGCCCGAGCTGTACGACGCCTCGGTGCTGGACCGCCGCTTCTCGGTCGGCACCCGCGACGCCGTCCTGCGCACCCGTCAGCTCGTCGAAGTCGAGGGCATCTTCGCCGGCTTCTCCAGCGGCGCGATCCTGCACGCCGCGCTGGCCGTGGCGCACGACGCGGTCAAGGCCGGTCGCCGCGCCGACGTCGCGTTCGTGGTCTGCGACGGCGGCTGGAAATACCTCTCGACGGGCGCCTACGGCGGCACGCTGAATGACGCCGAAGAGGCCCTCGAGGGTCAGCTCTGGGCTTAGGGCCCCGGCTAGTAGAGCGCGGCGATCAGAATGTCGATCGCCAATGGTGCCGTGGCGCCGACGAGCAGCAGCCACGGCAGGACCGGGCGGTGGATCGACAGGAACGAGCCCACCGCCAAGGCCACGCTCATCAGCCCGAAAAGGGCGAGCGTCGGCACATACCAGAAGGCCACGCCGCCGAAGACGGTGACGAATGCGCGCACTCCCACGCCCACTCCGGCGAGACCCAGCAAGGCGGCCCACATAGCCATCGTGAGCAGGCGGGCCGGGCTGGGAGCGGGGTCGTCAGGGGCCGGAAAGCGGAAAAGCGTTTCGTGGTCGGCGAATCCGGTGCCCCCCGGTGTACTCTCCCAGCCACCGAAGGGCATGATCTCCGCCGCTTCGGTGCGCCCTGCCGAACCGACAGGTACCGATCCAACCGGTGTGGTGCGGTCCCCGACCGTTGTCACGCTTCCTCCGTCTGTTCCGTACTCAGAAGTCCTCACTTTGTGCAACGCAAACGACTCACCGGACGTAACGGGAATTGCGCTAATGGCCGAGGTCACGGGCGGTGTGATGTACGTTGTCGATTTAGCGACAAATCGATCAGACGTTTACCTGGCGCGCAGGTCCCGGCGTACGCTTCGCTGCGTGATTGACTGGTCTGAAGAGTTCAGCACGGACCGGTCGGGCGGGGCGTGTTCGACCCAGCGTGAGCCAGAGGGACCCGCATGCGACTGACCGTTCTCGGCTGTGCCGGCAGTTTTCCCGGCCCCGAGTCGGCTTGTTCCGCCTACCTCGTCGAGGCTGAGGGCTACCGGCTGCTGATCGACTTCGGCTCGGGTTCGCTGTCCGCGCTGCAGCGCTACTCGGACATGAACAAAATCGATGCGATCATCCTGACCCACCTGCACTGCGACCACATGCTGGACGCCTGCACCTACATCGTGGTCCGTCGATACGACCCGTCCGGCCCGCTGCCGCCGGTGCCGGTCTACGCCCCGCTGGGCGCGGCCGAGCGCATCTCCGCCGCGTACAGCTCGGAGAACGAGTCGATCGACGACGTCTACACCTTCTACGGCCTCCAGCCGGGCACGTTCCCGATCGGGCCGTTCACGGTCACGGTCGACCGGGTCAACCATCCGATCGAGACCTACGGCGTCCGTATCGAGCAGGGTGGCAGCGTGCTGGCCTACTCGTCGGACACCGCGCCGTGCGAGCCGCTGCTGCGACTCGCCGCCGGTGCGGATTTGTTTCTCTGTGAGGCCAGTTACCTCGACGGCGCCGACAACCCTCCTGGCCTGCACCTCACCGGTGGGGAAGCGGGCGAGGCGGCGACCAAGGCCGACGTCGGCAAACTGTTGCTGACTCATCTGGTGCCCGCGTGGGTCAGTGAGGCATCTATTGTGGATGCCGCCGTGGCCGCGTTTGCGGGACCGGTTGAGGTCGTGCGCCCCGGTGCTCGGTACGATCTCTAGGCCCTGGACCGGGGCGGGGGAACGGTTCGAGCACGAGAGCACCCAGCGGATCGTGATCTTGGAGTTGTTGCATGCGCATCGTTCGCCTGGCCAACTTCGTGACAACCCATTCGGGTGGCCTGCGGACCGCGCTTCGTAACCTGGGCGAGGGCTACCAGCGCGCCGGTCACGAAGCGGTACTGATCGTTCCCGGACGTGAGCGCTCCGACAAGATGACCTCACAGGGCCGCGTCATCACGCTGCCCAGTGCCCCTCTTCCGCGCACCGGCGGTTATCGCGTGATGACCGGCCGCCGCGAGCTCACCCAGCTGCTCGACGACCTGGAACCCGACCGGCTCGAGGTCTCCGACCGCACCACCCTGCGCTGGACGGGCGGCTGGGCCCGGCAGCGCGGCGTCGGCTCGATGATGGTCTCGCACGAGAGCCTGGCCGGCCTGCTCGGCGTCTGGGGCATGCCCCAGCGCGACTCGCTGGCCGACAAGTTCAACCTGCGGACGGCCGAGTTCTTCGACCAGATCATCTGCACCACCTCGTTCGCGGCGGCCGAGTTCCGCCGGCTGGGCGTGCCCAACCTGATCGAGGTCCCGCTCGGCGTCGACCTGGACGAGTTCCACCCCAGCCGGGCCGACGAGGCCGTCCGGGCCCGCTATGCCCGGCCCGGCGAGCTGCTCGTGGCGTTCTGCAGCCGGCTCTCCGGCGTGAAACGGCCTGAGCTGGCCGTGGACACGATCGGCGTGCTGCGCAACGACAAGGTGCCCGCCGTGCTCGCGGTGGCCGGAGACGGCGTACGGCGGGCCGCGCTGGCCTATCGTGCGGCGCGGCTGCCGGTCCGCTTCACCGGGCACATCGCCGACCGTTCGGCCGTGGCCGCGCTGCTCGCGAGCGCCGACGTGGTGCTCGCCCCGGGCCCGGTCGAGACGTTCGGCCTGGCCGCCCTCGAGGCGCTGGCCTGCGGCACCCCCGTCGTCGTCAACGAGTCGAGCGCGCTGCCCGAGGTCGTGGGCGATGCGGGCGTCGCGGTGGCCGGCACCCCGGAGGCCTTCGCCGAGGGCGTCCGCAACCTGATGGAACGCCCGGAGCCCGAACGCCGGGCGGCGGCGCGCGCCCGGGCCGAGCACTTCGGCTGGCCGCAGGCGGTCGACGGCTTCCTGCGGGCGCACGGCGCGCTGCCCGAGGTGGCTCTCGCGGGCCGGAAACGGCCGACCGCGGTGCTGCGGCCCGCGGTGCCGCGACCGGCCGGTCCGTCCGAGGCGGCGACCGGCTGGTTCGGCTGAGCTGTCGGTTATCCACAGGCTTGGAGTTATCCACAGGCGGTGGGGCGGTCGCAGCGCCCGGGCACGGCTCCTAATAAGGTTCAAGGCATGGCACGCCCCGACGGCCGCACGGCCGACCAGCTGCGACCGGTGACCCTGACCCGGCAATGGAGCATCCACCCCGAGGGGTCGGTGCTCGTCGAGTTCGGCGACACGAGGGTGCTCTGCACCGCCAGCGTCACCGAGGGCCTCCCGCGCTGGCGCAAGGGTTCCGGCCTGGGCTGGGTCACCGCTGAGTACGCGATGCTTCCGCGCGCCACCAACACCCGCGGCGACCGGGAAAGCGTCAAGGGCAAGGTCGGCGGGCGCACGCAGGAGATCTCCCGCCTGATCGGGCGCAGCCTGCGGGCCTGCATCGACCTGAAGGCGCTGGGCGAGAACTCGATCGTCCTCGACTGCGACGTCCTGCAGGCCGACGGCGGCACCCGCACGGCCGCGATCACGGGCGCCTACGTGGCGCTCCACGACGCGGTCGGCTGGCTGGCCGAGCGCAAGTCGCTGGCCGGCAAGGTCGAAAAGGTCATGCACCGCTCGATCCAGGCCGTCAGCGTCGGCATCATCGACGGCGAGCCCCGCCTCGACCTGATGTATCTCGAGGATGTCGCGGCCGAGGTCGACATGAACGTGGTGGCCACCGGCGAGGGCGACTTCGTCGAGGTGCAGGGCACGGGTGAGAACGGGGTCTTCCGCCGCGACCAGATGGACGCGCTGCTCGACCTGGCCCTGGCCGGCTGTGTCGACCTGGCCGCGGCCCAGCAGAAAGCGTTGTCCTCGTGAGCGCGAAACTGCTGCTCGCCACGGCCAACCAGAAAAAGCTGGTCGAGCTGCAGCGGATCCTCGACACGTCGCTCGGAACCAACCGCGTTCAGCTGATCGGCCTGGCCGACTTCGAGGGCTACCCCGACGTGCCCGAGACCGGGCTGACCTTCGGGGAAAACGCGCTGATCAAGGCGCGCGAGGGGGCCAAGCGCACCGGTCTGCCGACGGTGGCCGACGACTCGGGCCTCGCGGTCGATGCGCTGAACGGCATGCCGGGCGTCTTCAGTGCCCGCTGGTCCGGCGGCCACGGCAACGACCAGGCCAACCTCGACCTGGTGCTGGCCCAGATCTCCGACGTCTCCGACGAGCAGCGGGGCGGCGCCTTCGTGTGCGCCGCGGCGCTCGTGCTGCCCAACGGCCGCGAGCACCTGGTCGAGGGCCGCCAGACGGGCCGCATCCTGCGCGCGGGCCGCGGCGACGGCGGGTTCGGCTACGACCCGATCTTCATCGGCGACGGCCAGACTCGCACAAATGCCGAGCTGTCCCCGTCCGAGAAAGACGCGATCAGCCACCGGGGCAAGGCTTTCCGCGAGCTCTCCAAGGTCATCGCCAAGGAACTCCCGAACTGACCACCCCGCCGACGCGACCGCGCCGGCTCACCCGGGCCGCGCCCGAGTGCAGGGCCGCGTTGGCTCACGCGGCGGCGTCCGAACACGGTCGGGCCGGCTCACGTGGGGCCCGAGCGCGGGGTCGTGGTGGCGGCGCGGGTGGGCGGCCGCGGTCGGGTGCGAGGTCGCGCTCGGGCGGTCGCGGCGGCGTTGTTGTCAGTCTTGTTTGTGGGCGATGAGGAACGCGGCCTGGCGTTGCGGGTCGGTGTCGGGCATCTCGTGGATCGTTGTCACTGAGAGGCGGAAGCTGGCCTCGGTCAGCAGGGCGGTGACCCACTCGGGGCGGCGGCGCCGGATCTGCAGGTTGACCTCGTGGCCCCAGGCCTCGTCGTAGTGCTTGAGCTCGTCGCCCACCTGGAAGGCCAGCATCAGCGGGGCGCCGGGGGTCAGCACCCGGTGGAACTCGGCGAACACGCCGGGCAGCTGCGCGTCGGGGATGTGGATGGTCGAGAACCACGCGTTGAGGCCGCCCAGGCTGCCGTCGGCCTGATCGAGGGCGGTCATCGACCCGACCTCGAACGTCAGTTTCGGAAAGCTGGCGCGGGCCTGCTCGACCATGCCGGGGGAGAGGTCGACCCCGAAGACATCGAGGCCCTGCTCGCTCAGGAACGCCGTCGTCCGGCCCGGCCCGCAGCCCACATCGGCCACCGGGCCCGCGGCCAGCTCGGCGAACAACGACAGCAGGTTGCGTTTCAACGGCTGGCTGGGCAGGTCGTCGACGAACAGCTTGGCGTAGCTGGCGGCCACGGTGTCGTACGAGGAGCGGGTGGTCTCGAGGAAATCCGGATCGCTCATGCCCGGCAAACTATCGGCACCCTCCGACAGAACCGGGTCGCCGTCAAGTCGTCTCGACCTTCACGGGGGGCCTCCCTGCCGGTGGTCATGGTTCCGGCCACGGACGCCGGTGCGGTCCCCGCATCGCTCCGCGGCGTGCGGCTCGACCTGGACACGACCGGGATCGCGGCCGACGGGTACGAGCCGGTTGTCACGACGGCCACGCTGACCGTCACCGAGGTGCATGTCGTCATCGGACCGGCGGATCCCACCTACGCCGTCAAGGATGGAACAAACAAGGCGCCCGCCGCGCTCCAGGTGACCAACCTCGGCCGTGAGCCGGTGTCCGACTTCACCTACTACCTGGTCGGCGAGGCCGGGGTGACCTGGCGGCCGACGTACGGCCCGGGCTCCAACTGCAAATACGGCGGCGACGGCGCGGAGCCTTTCCACGGCCGCGAGATGTACTGCGACCTGTACGGCTTCGTGCTGCAGCCGGGCCAGACCTACCGGACGGACAGCCCGTTCCTGATGGCCCAGGGCGGCCAGGACGGCGCCGGCGCACCCGCTTCAGCGCCTGAGGCGGCGGCTGCGCTGACCCGGCCCGACCCGGGGGTGTTCGGCTGCCCGGCCGGCGTCCGCCCGTGATCGAGGCCCGAACGGCCCGCCCCCGATTCGCCGCCTGACGACCTGAGATCCGAAGACGAAACGCCCCGCGGCCGAGCTGGTCGCGGGGCGTTTCGGCGTCCGTACGCAAAGAGCAGGCCGACACGGGAGAGGAAAGTGGCCCAGCCCCTAGCGGTGTGAATATTTCTATGCATACTCTGGCGGGGTGAATGACGGAGTGGTCAGGGTGGGGGAGCGGGTGCTCGACCTGTTCTCGGGGGCGCGGCTCACGCCCACCCAGCGGCGCATCGCTCACTGCCTGGTCGAGCATGCGGGCAAGGCCGCCTACCTCTCCGCGGCCGAGGTGGCCGAGCTGGCCGGCGTCAGCCAGCCCTCGGTGACCCGTTTCGCCATCGCGCTCGGCTACGAGGGTTACCCGGCTCTGCGGCGGGTTCTACGCGAGCTGACCGGCGGCGCCGACAGCGAGCGCGGGGAAGACCACAACGCCATGCAGCGGGCCGTCGCGGCCGAGGCCGATCATCTCGGGCGGCTGTGCGATCAGCTCGAGCGGCTCGACGACGTACGGCGGGGGGCCGGGCTTCTCACCCGCAGCCGGGCCCTGCCGGTGCTCGGGCTGCGGTCGGCCGCGCCCCTGGCCGGCTATTTCGGCTATTTCGCGAGCAAGGTGCACCCGGATGTGCGGGTGCTCGACGCCGGGGGCACCAGCCTGCTCGACCGGCTCGATCAGGCCCGGGCGGCCGGCGCCGATGCCATGCTGGCGCTGGTGCTGCCGCGTTATCCGAGAGAGTCGCTCGAGGTCGTCCGGGAGGCCAGGGCGATGGGGTACGCGGTGGTCGCGATCACCGATTCGGCGGTCAGCCCGGTCGCCGAGCACGCCGACGTGGTGCTGCCCGCCGCGGTCGGCACCCGGCTGGTGTTCGACCTGCACACCGGGCCGATGGCGATGGCGATGGTGCTGTTGCAGGCGATGTGCGACGCCGACCCCGAGCCGGTGCAGCGCCGCCTGGAGGAGTTCGAGGCGACCGCCTCCCGCCGCCACATTTTTCAAGCGTAAGAAAGGCAGGGTCCACGATGCCGGAGATCCGGGCGCCACGCGGCGCGGCGTACACCGCGAAGGGCTGGCCGCAGGAGGCCGCCAAGCGGATGCTGATGAACAACCTCGACCCCGACGTGGCCGAGCGCCCCGAGGATCTGGTCGTCTACGGCGGCACCGGGCGGGCCGCGCGCGACTGGCCGTCGTACCACGCGATCGTGCGCGAGCTCGACGAGCTGGCCGCGGACGAGACGCTGCTGGTGCAGTCGGGGCGGCCGGTCGGCGTGTTCCGCACCCACGAGTGGGCGCCGCGGGTGCTGATCGCCAACTCCAACCTCGTCGGCGACTGGGCCACCTGGCCCGAGTTCCGCCGGCTGGAAAACCTGGGTCTGACCATGTACGGCCAGATGACCGCCGGGTCCTGGATCTACATCGGCACCCAGGGCATCCTGCAGGGCACGTACGAGACGTTCGCCGCGGTCGCCGCCAAGCGGTTCAACGGCACGCTGGCCGGCACGCTGACCCTGACCGGCGGCTGCGGCGGCATGGGTGGCGCCCAGCCGCTCGCGGTGACCATGAACGACGGCGTCTGCCTGATCGTCGACATCGACGGCACCCGTCTGCGCCGCCGGGTCGAGACGCGCTACCTCGACGAGGTGGCCGACAACCTGGACGACGCCATCGCCCGCGCCGAGAAGGCCAAGCGGGAGAGGCGGCCCTTGAGCATCGGGGTCGTCGGCAACGCCGCCCTGGTGTTCGGCGAGATCCTGGCCCGGGGCGTCGAGGTCGACATCGTGACCGACCAGACCAGCGCCCACGACCCGCTGTCCTACATCCCGGTCGGGGTCGAGCTCGAGGACGCCGCCGAGTACGCCCGGACCAAGCCCGAGGAGTTCACCGACCGGGCCCGCGGCAGCATGGCCAAGCAGGTCGCGGCCATGGTCGGGTTCATGGACGCGGGGGCCGAGGTGTTCGACTACGGCAACTCGATCCGCGGCGAGGCCCAGCTGGCCGGTTTCACCCGCGCCTTCGACTTCCCGGGCTTCGTCCCGGCGTACATCCGGCCGCTCTTCGCCGAGGGCAAGGGCCCGTTCCGCTGGGCCGCGCTGTCGGGCGACCCGAGCGACATCGCCAAGACCGACAAGGCCGTGCTCGACCTCTTCGGAGAGAACGAGGCGCTGGCCCGCTGGATGAAGTTGGCCGAGGAGCGGGTCGCCTTCCAGGGCCTGCCCGCGCGCATCTGCTGGCTGGGTTACGGCGAGCGGGACAAGGCCGGCGTGCGGTTCAACGACATGGTGGCCAGCGGCGAGCTCAAGGCGCCGATCGTGATCGGCCGCGACCACCTCGACTCGGGTTCGGTCGCCTCGCCCTACCGCGAGACCGAGTCGATGCTCGACGGCTCCGACGCGATCGCCGACTGGCCGCTGCTCAACGCCCTGCTCAACACGGCCAGCGGCGCGAGCTGGGTGTCGATCCACCACGGCGGTGGCGTGGGCATCGGGCGCTCGATCCACGCCGGGCAGGTCTGCGTGGCCGACGGCACGGCGCTGGCCGGGCAGAAGATCGAGCGGGTGCTCACCAACGACCCCGGCACGGGCGTGATGCGGCACGTCGACGCGGGCTACGAGTCTGCCGCCGCCAGCGGAGTGCACCTCCCGATGCGCCGGGAATCGGCATGAGCGACTGCACCGGGGAAAGCGTCAGCGGCCGTAGGGCCAGGAGGGCATGCCCAGGAGGCACATTTTGACCGCTACGTTCGCCGAGCTCTGGTCCGAGATCGCCCCGATCGGCAGGGTCAAGAACGGCTATCAGCGGTACGCGCTGGAGGAACCCGAGCTGGTGCTGCGCGACTGGTTCCGCAACCAGGCCGCGCGCCGCGACATGCCGGTCACCGACGACGGCAACGGCAACCTGTTCGCCTGGTGGGGCGACCAGTGGGGCCACGACGCCGTGCTCACCGGCTCGCACTTCGACTCGGTGCCGCACGGCGGCGGGTTCGACGGGCCGCTCGGCATCGTCAGCGCGTTCCTGGCGGTCGACGAGCTGCGCCGGCGGGGGCACGTGCCGCGCAAGCCGATCGCCGTGGTCGCCTTCGTCGAGGAGGAGGGCGGCCGGTTCGGCGTACCGTGCCTGGGGTCTCGGCTGTTGACCGGGGCGATCGAGCCGGAGAAGGCGGCCGCGCTCACCGACCGCGAGGGCATCACGTTCGGCGAGGCGCTCGGTGGCACCCCCGCGGGCCGGCTGCCGGGGCTGGCCGGTCGCATCAACTCGCTGGTCGAGCTGCACATCGAGCAGGGCCGGGCGCTCGACGTCCCGGTCGGGGTGGCCAGCGCGATCTGGCCCCACGGGCGCTGGCGGTTCGACTTCACCGGCATCGGCGACCACGCCGGCACCACCCGGATGGCCGACCGGCGCGACCCGATGCTGACCTTCGCCTACACGGTGCTGGCGGCCAACAAGGAGGCCCGGCTGGCCGGCGCGCACGCCACGATGGCCCGGGTCGAAGTCGAGCCGAACGCCACCAACGCGATCCCGTCGCTGGTCCGCGGCTGGCTGGACGCCCGGGCGGCCGAGACCGGCACGCTCGACTCGGTGGTCGAGGCCGTGGTGCGACGGGCCCATGAGCGGGCGGGCCGCGACGGCACCGAGATCGTGGTGACGCCGGAGTCGTTCAGCGGCGAGGTGACCTTCGAAAAGGCGCTCGCCGAGCGGATCGCCGACCTGCTCGGCGGGGTTCCGGTGCTGCCGACGGGGGCCGGGCACGACGCCGGTGTGCTGTCGGCGCACGTGCCGACGGCGATGCTCTTCGTCCGCAACCCGACCGGCGTCTCGCACTCCCCGGCCGAGCACGCCGAGGAGGAGGACTGCGTGGCCGGCATCGGCGCGCTCGCGCGGGTGCTCGGCGAACTGACATGACGGTCTTTTTTGCCGAGTACGCGTTTCTCGCCGGCGCCGTGGCCCGAAACGTCCAGATCGAGGTGGTCGACGGCCGGTTCACCGCGGTGACGCCCGATGCTGAGAAAACGGGCACGGTGCTGCCCGGGCTCACGCTGCCGGGCTTCGCGAATGCGCATTCGCACGCCTTCCACCGGGCCCTGCGCGGCCGCACGCACACCCAGCGCGGCAGCTTCTGGACCTGGCGCGACCTGATGTACCGGGTGGCCGCCGGGCTCGACCCGGACGGCTACCTGGCGCTGGCCCGGGCCGTCTACGCCGAGATGGCGCTGGCCGGGATCACCGCGGTCGGCGAGTTCCACTATCTGCACCACGGCCCGGAGGGCACTCCCTACGCCGACCCGAACGCGATGGGACAGGCGCTGATCCAGGCCGCGGCCGAGGCCGGCATCCGCGTCACGCTGCTCGACACGCTCTATCTGACGGCCACCGTGGAGGGCAAGCCGCTGGAGGGGGTGCAGCGCCGGTTCGGCGACGGCGACCTCGACGGCTGGTCCGAGCGGGTCAGCCGGCTGAAAGGCGCAGCGCACGCCCGGATCGGGGCCGCGCTGCACTCGGTGCGGGCGGTTCCGGCCGCCGCGATGACCGAGTTCGCCGACCGCACGGCCGGGCTGCCGGTCCACGTGCACCTCTCCGAGCAGCGGGCCGAGAACGAGAAATGCCTGCAGACGTACGGCTGCACGCCCACCGAGCTGCTGGAGCGCCACGGCGTCTGGCGGGCCGACACCGTCGCCGTGCACGCCACCCACCTCACCGAGAGCGACATCGACATCCTCGGGCGTCACCAGGTGTGCTTCTGCCCGACGACCGAACGCGATCTCGCGGACGGCATCGGCCCGGCCGGGCGGCTGGCCGACGCCGGGGCCCGGCTGAGCCTGGGCAGCGACAGCCACGCGGTGATCGACCAGTTCGAGGAGGCGCGCGGGCTCGAGATGAACGAGCGGCTGGCCACCGAGCAGCGGGGCCGGTTCTCGCCGGCTGAGCTGGTGACGGCGGCCGCCGCGGCCGGGCACGCGGCGATCGGCTGGGCCGACGCCGGGGAGATCGCCGTGGGCCGGCGCGCGGACCTGGTGGCGATCACGCTGGATTCGGTGCGCACGGCCGGATCCGCGCCCGAACAAGCCCTGTTGGCCGCCACTGCGGCCGACGTCACGCACGTGCTCGCCGACGGCCGTCTGATCGTTGCGGACGGGCGGCACACCTCGATCGATGTGCCCCGGGCGCTGGCCGAGACGATCACGGCGTTGACCCGGACGGAGGCAGCGGCATGAGCATCGTGGTCGACAACATCGGCGAGCTGGTCACCAACGACGAGGGCGAGGGGCTGCTCGGGCTGCGGCGCGACGTGGCCGTGGCGATCGAGGGCGACCGGATCGTCTGGATCGGTCCCTCCGCGCAGGCTCCGGCGGCCGACGAGCGAATCGACGCCGACCACAAAGCGGTGCTGCCCGGTTTTGTCGACAGCCACGCGCACCTGATGTTCGCCGGCGACCGGGCCGCGGAGTTCGGCGCACGGATGGCCGGCGAGCCGTACACCGGCGGCGGCATCAGGACCACGGTCGCGGCGACCCGGGCGGCGAGCGACGACGACCTGCGCCGCAACGCGCAGCGGCTGGTCACCGAGGCGCGGCGGCAGGGCACCACGACCATCGAGATCAAGAGCGGGTACGGGCTGAACGTCGCCGACGAGGCCCGGTCGCTGCGCCTGGCCCGCGCGCTGACGACCGAGACCACCTTCCTCGGGGCGCACGTCGTCCCGGCCGGGCAGGATCCCGACGCGTACGTCGATCTGGTGCGCGGCGAGATGCTGGACGCCTGTGCCCCGTACGCCACCTGGGTCGATGTCTTCTGTGACCGTGGCGCCTTCGACGGCGACCAGACGCGCGCGATTCTCGAGGCGGGCGCCAAGAAGGGCCTGGCCCTGCGGGTGCACGCCAACCAGCTGGTCGCCGGTCCGGGCGTACGGCTGGCGGTGGAGCTCGATGCGGCCAGCGCCGACCACTGCACCCACCTGACCGACGCCGACGTGGCCGCCCTGGCCGGCTCGAACACCGTGGCCACGCTGCTGCCCGGGGCCGAGTTCTCGACCCGCTCGCCCTACCCCGACGCGCGCCGGCTGATCGACGCCGGCGTGGCCGTCGCGCTCGCCACCGACTGCAACCCCGGATCGTCGTACACGTCCTCGATGCCCTTCTGCATCGCGCTCGCCGTCCGCGACATGCGGATGACCCCGGCCGAGGCCGTGCACGCGGCCACCGCCGGCGGCGCGCGGGCGCTGCGACGCGACGACATCGGACGGCTCCGCCTCGGCGCACGGGCCGACCTGACGGTGCTCGACGCGCCGTCCCACCTGCACCTGGCCTACCGGCCCGGCGTACCCCTGATCAGCAGTGTTCTGCACAACGGAGTGCCGCGATGAAGTCAGTAACAGTCCAGCCCACCGGCGTCACCCCCGCCGACGTGATCGCCGTCGCCCGTGACAATGCCCGCGTCGAGATCGCCCCCGAGACCGTCACCGCCATGGCCACGAGCCGCGCGATCGTCGACAAGATCGAAGCATCGGGACGGCCCGTGTACGGGGTCTCGACCGGCTTCGGCGCCCTGGCCAACACGTCTATCGCCCCCGAACGCCGGGCCGAGCTGCAGCACGCGCTGATCCGCTCGCACGCGGCCGGCATCGGCGCCCCCATGCCCCGCGAAGTGGTGCGGGCCATGATGCTGCTGCGCCTGCGCTCGCTCGCGCTGGGCCGCTCGGGGGTGCGCCCCGTCCTCGCGCAGGGCCTGGCCGACCTGCTCAACCACGACATCACCCCGTGGGTGCCCGAGCACGGCTCGCTCGGCGCGTCGGGCGACCTGGCCCCGCTCGCCCACTGCGCGATCGTGCTGCTCGGCGAGGGCTGGGTGCTGGGCAAGGACGGCGCCCGGATGGCCGCCGCCGAGGCCCTGCAGGCGGTCGGGCTGCAGCCGCTCGAGCTGGCCGCCAAGGAGGGGCTGGCGCTGATCAACGGCACCGACGGCATGCTCGGGATGCTGCTGCTGGCGATCGACGACGCGGCCCACCTGTTCGCGATGGCCGACGTGACCGCCGCGCTGGCCATCGAAGCGATGCTCGGCTCGGAACGGCCCTTCCTGCCCGAGCTGCACGAGATCCGGCCGCACCCGGGGCAGTCCGCCTCGGCCGCGAACATCCTCAAGCTGCTCCAGGGCTCCACGATCATGGATTCGCACCGGGACGACCTGGCCCACGCGGTGCAGGACGCGTACTCGATGCGCTGTGCCCCGCAGGTGGCGGGCGCGGCCCGGGACACGCTCGACTTCGTCCGGACGACGGCCGGCCGCGAGCTGGTGTCGGTCGTGGACAACCCGGTCGTGCTGCCCGACGGCCGGGTCGAGTCGACCGGCAACTTCCACGGCGCCCCGCTCGGTTTCGCCGCCGACTTCCTGGCCATCGCGGCGGCCGAGGTGGGCGCGATCGCCGAACGCCGCGTCGACCGGCTGCTCGACGTGACCCGCAACCGCGACCTGCCGCCGTTCCTGTCGCCGGACGCGGGCGTCAACTCGGGCCTGATGATCGCCCAGTACACGGCGGCCGGGATCGTCGCCGAGAACCGCCGGCTGGCCTCGCCGGCCTCGGTCGACTCGCTGCCGACCAGCGGCATGCAGGAGGACCACGTCTCGATGGGCTGGGCCGCCACCAAGAAGCTGCGCACGGTGCTGGACAACCTGACCAGCCTGCTCGCGGTCGAGCTGCTCTCGGCCGTCCGCGGTCTGCAGCTGCGGGCGCCGATGACCCCGTCCCCGGCCGGCCGGGCGGCGATCGCGGCCCTGGAACCGGCGGCCGGGCGCCCCGGGCCCGATCTCTTCTTGGCCCCGGTCATCGAGGCGACCCGGGCCGTCGTGGCCGGTCGCGCGCTCCGCACCGAGATCGAGGAAGCGATCGGCGATCTGCTGTAGTTAACTAGCCACTGTGGATAACAGAGCGGTGGTCATCGGCGCCGGGATGGCGGGGCTGGCCGCCGCTCGGGTGCTCAGTGGCCGCTATGCGCACGTGACCGTCCTCGACCGCGACACGCTGCCCGACGAGGTCGCGCCCCGGCGCGGCGTGCCGCAGGGCAACCAGCCGCACATCCTGCTCGCCTCGGGGCTGGGCGAGCTCGAGGCGCTCTTTCCCGGCTTCGAGCAGGAGCTGGTCGACGCCGGGGGCACCAAGTTCGACACGGGCACCGGGCTGTGCACCTATCGCCTGGGGCGCCGGTGGCCGGCCGTGGCTACGGGGGTCGAGCTGGTGGCGGCCACCCGTCCGCAGATCGAGGCGATCGTGCGCGACCGGGTGGCGGCGCTGCCCGGGGTGGCGATCCGCGACCAGATCGCCGTTTCCGGGCTGGCCGGGTCGGCCGCGGGCATCACCGGGGTCGTGCTCGACACGGGCGAGACGATCGAGGCCGACCTGGTGGTCGACTGCACCGGGCGGGGCGCGCGGTCCGATCGGTGGCTGGCCTCGCTGGGCCTGGCCACGCCCGAGCATCACGAGGTCAAGGTCGGGGTGGCGTACGCGTCGAGGCTCTATCGGCGAAGCCCCGGTGACCTGGCCGACTGGCAGGCCGTCTTCATCCTGCCGACCGCGCCCGCCGAGCGGGTCGACGGGCTGGCCATCCCGATCGAAGGCGACCGCTGGCTGGTCGGGATCGGCGGATGGCACTTCCCCGAGGTTCCCCTCGACACCGAGAGCTTCGAACGGTTCGCGCGCGAGCTGCCCGACCCGCTGCTGGCCGAGGTCATGGAGCGGGCCGAACCGCTGGGCGACGTGGTGGTGGCGAAATTCCCGTCCTCCCGGCGTCGCCTGTTCGAGCGGATGGAGCAGCCGACGCCGGGCTACGTGGCGCTCGGCGACGCGATCTGCAGCGTCAACCCGATCTACGGCCAGGGGATGACCTGCACGGTGCTGCAGGCCAGTGCGCTCGGCGCCGCGCTCGACCAGCACGAGCGGCGGACGACGTCGGCCATGGTAAGCGACTACTACGCCGCGGCCGCGGTCGTGGTGGAGACGCCGTGGCAGTTCGCGGTGGGTGGCGACTTCGTCTACCCGCAGACGACCGGTCCGCGGCCGCGGGGGATAGGCCTGCGGAACTGGTATTCGCGGCGGATCGCCTACGCGTCGCAGATCGACTCCGAGATCAACCGCGCTTTCGTACGGGTCCAGCAACTGATCGACCCGCCATCGGTGCTGACCAGGCCGGCCTTCGTCGCGCGTGTGCTGCGGATGGCCCGCAAACGCCTCCACGGGTCGGGCCCGGTGCGCTAGTCACCGCGTGGTTGTGCCGCGTCGCGGATGGTGGCGAGCGCGGGCACCGCCGAGAAGGCCACCCACACAGTGGACACCGAGATGCCGATCGCGCCGGCCACCATCGCCGTGAACGGGTCGGCCTGCGTCGCGATGACGCCGCCGAGGGCGGCGCCCACCGGGATGGCACCCCAGGAGATCAGACGGTAGGCCGCGTTCACCTGGCCGCGCAGGTTGTCCGGAGTGGCGGCCTGGCGCAGGCTGACGGCGTGGACGTTGGCGATGCCGATGCCGACACCCATGACGACGAAGACCGAGCACAGCAGCGCGAGCAGCCCGGAGCCGGTGTGCTGGGCCGCCAGCACGCCCAGGGGCGCGCCGTTCCCGAGGACGAGCGTGACGAGCAGGACCCGGCCGTAACCGAAGCGGGCGGTGAACCGGGCACCGAACCAGGAGCCCGCGAACGAGCCGATGCCGCCGGCCGTGAACACCGCGCCGATCGCCAGCGGGCTCAGGTGCGCTTCCCGGACGGCGTACAGCAGCAGGCCGAGCATGAAGATCTCGTTGAAGAGGTTGAACGTGGTGGCCTCACCGAGCAGTGGTCGCACGAAGCGGTGGCGGACGGTGAAGCTGATGCCGCGGATCAGATCTCGCCGGACCGGCCCGGGCGGCGGCTCGTCGATCGGCCGGGCGGCCGCGTCGGGCAGCCGGATCCGGCTCAGCGAGATCGCCGACACGAGGTATCCGCCCGCGTTGAGCAGCAGGGCGACCGGCGCCGACAGGGCCTGGACCAGCAGGGCGCCGACACCGCGCCCGCCGATCTCGGCGGCGGACTGGGTGGCGGCCAGCTTGCCGTTGGCGTCGACGAGCCGGCTCTCAGAAACGATCCTGGGCAGGACGGCGAAGTCGGCGACCTGGAAGACGACGGTCATCGTGGCGGCCGCGAAGACCACGGCGTAGAGGACCGGCATGCCCGCCGTATGCGTCCACGCGGCGACCGGAAGGAGCGCGACCAGGAACGCCCGCCCGGCGTCGGCGCCGATCATCAGGCGGAGCGGGCTGCGCCGGAAGCGGTCCACCAGCAGCCCGGCAGGCAGGGTGACCAGGAGGAACGGCAGGAACTGGGCCACCCGCAGGATGCTCGCCTCGGCCGCCGACGCGGACAGCGTCACCAGGGCGAACAGCGGCAGGGCGATCTCGGCGACCTCGCTGCCGAGGATCGAGGCGGCCGAGCCTCGCCAGAGCCGGCGGAAATTCCGGTTGGACCAGACCGTCGCCGGTCGCCGCTGGTCGCTCTTCGTCTCACCCGTAACCGGTGTCATACTCAAGGAGGTTATGGCTAACCGGATAAGGCGGCAACTCGGTTACTCTGGTGGCATGTCCACCGGCCCTTCTATGGCGGCCCCGGAGCGACTCGAGCCGGTCCGGCAGTTCGTCAACACCCTCGACATAGAGGCCGGCGCCGACGCCCTGGCCGAGGCGGCCGGGCTGCGGGAGTGGTTGCGGTCGGCCGGCCTGGGGCGCGACGGGCCGATCGGTGATCGCGAACTCCGCCGGGCACGCGAGTTGAGGGAGGCGCTGCGGGCAGCGGCCTCGGCCAACCACGACAAGGACGCTCTGCCCGCTGCCGTGATGGCGGTCCTGGACGACGTTGCGCATCGGGCCGACATCTCGATCTCGTTCACCCCGGAACGCCAATGGCGATCGGCGGCCCGAGCCGGCGGCGTCGACGGCGCGCTGGGTGAGCTGGTTCTCCGGGTGATCGAGTCGATGACCGCCGGCACCTGGCCCCGGTTCAAGGTGTGCGCCCGCGATGCCTGCCGGTGGGCGTTCTACGACACCTCGCGTGCCGGCACCGGCAAGTGGTGCACCATGCGCCTGTGCGGCAACCGTGCGAAACAGGAGGCCTGGCGCGACCGGCGCCGCCTGGTCAGCGGTCCTTGACCACGATGCCGAGGATCGAGGCCAGGGCCGGCGCCGATTCCATCAGCTGGGTGCTGTCGATGACCGCGCCGCGCAGCGAGTCCCAGCCCTCGGCGACGTCGAGCGTGCGGGCGCCGCGGAAGTCGACCTTCTTGATCGTGGCCTTGCCGAATCGGCAGCGGCGGATCGTGGAGCCCGGGAAGGTCACGTTGATCAGGGTGGCATTGCCGAAGTCGACCTCGGACAGGTCGCAGTCGCGGAACTCGACGTCCTGCAGTTTGGCGCCGCGCAGGTTCAGGCTGTCGATCTTGCAGCCCTGCACGACGACGCGGCGCCAGCTCGAGCCGTAGGCCTGCACGCCGGCCAGGGCGCCGTCCAGGATCGTCACGTTGAGCAGGCTCGACTCGGACCAGATGCCGCCGATCCAGCGGCTGCGGGAGATCCAGACGTCGTCCAGGCGTACGTGGTCGAAGGCGCCGCCGGTGAACGTGACCGCCGTGATCGCACTCTCCGAGAAGCGGGTGCCGCCCGCCTCCACGTCGTCGAACTCGGCCTCGTCGATGTGCACCTCGCTGTGGTCGCCGTCGCGCTCCAGCTCCTCGTCGAGCGGCTGGAGGAAGGTGGCGTAGGGCAGCGAAGCGAGATCGGGCACGACGGGCATGGTGCTCCTCTTGGGCGGCGGGGGTCAGGTGTCGCGCAGCGACATGTTTGGTGGCGGGTCAGGTGTCGCGCACCGACATGCGCAGGCTGAGGGCCAGGTCGACGGCCTGGTCGGCGGTGATCACGGCGTCGCGCAGCTCGACCTCGCGCGGGTCGAACGCGGTCAGGGTGCTGCCGCGCAGGTCGGCTCCGGTGAAGTCGGCGCCGCGCAGGTCGGCCCCGCCCAGGTCGACCTCGCGGAACACGGCGCCCGCACAATTGGCCCCGCTCAGGCTCACCCCGCGCATTGCCACCCGGGTGAAGTCGGCGGTGCTCAGGTCGGCGCCGGCCAGCGCCGACCCTGTCCAGTCGCCGCCGACGACCTGCATGCCGGTGTGGCCGCAGCGGTCGAACCGGCCGTCGGCCACGACGCACCCGTCGAACGTGGCGTCGAAGAAGTTGCAGCCCACGAACCGGCAGTCGATGAAGCTGACGCCGGTCAGGGTGGCGCAGTTGAAGCGGACACTGCGAAAGGTGCAGCGCACGAACGAGAAGTCGGCGACCTGGAGATCACACAGGTCGTCGCCGGTGAACGTGGTGCCGGTGCACTCGGTGCGGGACGCGAGCTCGGGCCAGACCACACCCAGCATGTTTCCCGTCACGCGCTCACCTTAGGCGGCGTCGCCGGTCGCATCCCACGGGCAGTCGTAGGTGGCGGGCTCGACCACCACGTAGGCGGTCGTGCCGGCGTCGTCGCCCGAGCTCACGGGGGTGGTCGCGAAGATCGCGGACAGGGCGAAGAGCACTGCCGCAGCGAAAAGGGCGGCGAACCGTAGCTGCATGGCTTCTCCTCTGACGACTCCGGCGACTGTCCGGTACCCCGAAGACAACTTCGCCAAAGATACCCGCCGTTGACAAGTGGGGTGGCCCTCCTTATTTTCGATCGCAGGGAAGCGGGGGACCGCCCCACTTTCGGTACGAGGAGGAGGCAGTCATGAGCAAAGTCGTGATGGTGACCGGCGTGAGCACGGGTTTCGGCCGGCTGACCGTCGAGGCCCTGGCCGGGCGCGGTCACACGGTCTTCGCGGCCCTGCGGGACGTGGCCGGGCGGAATGCGCCGGCCGCGGCCGAATTGCGGGCGCTCCCGGTGCAGGTCGTCGAGCTCGACGTCACCGACCAGGCCTCGGCCGAGCGCGCGGTGAGCGAGGTGGTGGCGGCCGCGGGCCGGATCGACGTGGTGGTCAACAACGCCGGGATGATCTTCCCGGGGCCGGTCGAGGCCTTCACGGCGGGGGAGGTGCAGCGGCAGTTCGACGTGAACGTGCTGGGCGCGGTGCGGGTGAACCGGGCCGCCCTGCCCCAGCTGCGGCAGCAGGGTCACGGGCTGCTGCTCCAGGTCGGGTCGGTCGCGGGCCGGGTGACCACGCCCTACACCGGGCTCTACGCGGCGAGCAAGGCCGCGCTGGAGAGCCTGACCGAGGCGTGGCGGCACGAGCTCGCCCCGTTCGGCATCGAGTCGGTCATCCTCGAGCCGGCCTCCTACCCGACCAGCATCGGGACCAACGCCGTCATGCCCGCCGACCAGGCCCGGCTCGGGGCGTACGGCGAAGGGTTCGGCGGTTTTGTGACCGCCATCGCCAAGCGCTCGGCCGAGGTCGGCGGCGAGCCGGGCGAGGTCGCCGACGCCGTCGTCCGGCTGATCGAGGCGCCGGACGGCAGTCGCCCGCTGCGCACCGTGGTCGGGCCGGCCGACCAGGACGAGATCTTGCAGGCCTTCAACCTCGCGGCCGCGACGACCGCCCAGCGGATGGGTGCGGCCATGGGCGTGGGGTCGTTCATGGCCGACTAACATCTGGAGGGACACCCCGGTTGCCCTTGGAGAAGCCCGTGCCCACACGGCCTATGCGCGCCGACGCGCGCCGCAATTACGACCTTATTCTCGCGGCGGCCGAGACCGAGGTGGCCCGGGCCGGGGCCGAGGCCTCGCTCGAGGAGATCGCCCGCCGGGCCGGCGTGGGTTCGGCGACCCTGCACCGGCACTTCCCGTCCCGTCAGGAGTTGCTCGAGGCGGTCTTCCACGACCGGGTCGAGGTGCTCTGCCGGCAGGCCCGCGACATGGCCGGCGACGCCGACCCGGGCCGGGCCCTGGCCGACTGGCTCCGCGCGCTCGCCGTCTTCGGCGCCGTCACCCGCGGGCTGGCCAAGTCGCTGCTCGCGGGGGGCAGCACGTCGAGCAGCACGTGCGAGGCCATGCTGGTCGACGCGGGCGGCGAGCTCCTGCGGCAGGCCCACGCGGCCGGCGCCGTACGGGACGGGGTGTCCATCATCGACCTGCTCACGCTGGCCAACGCGGTCTCCCTGGCCACCGAGGGCTCGGCCGCGGCCGGTGAGGAGGCCGCCCGGCTCGTCACGCTCGCCCTCGACGGCGTACGGCCGGTTCACTGATCGTCCGGTGACAGCCTCAGACGGCGCAGCAGCTGGGCGTTGAGGGCGACCACGATCGTCGACGCGCTCATCAGGATCGCGCCGACCGCCGGGCTCAGCGTGAAGCCCGTCCAGGCCAGCACGCCCGCGGCCAGCGGGATGGAGATGATGTTGTAGCCGGCGGCCCAGGCCAGGTTCTGGATCATCTTGCGGTAGGACGCCTGGGACAGCTTGATGACGCTGGTGACGGCGCGCGGGTCGGACGAGGCCAGCACCACCCCGGCCGACTCGATCGCCACGTCGGTGCCGGCGCCGATGGCCAGGCCGACGTCGGCGCGGGCCAGGGCCGGGGCGTCGTTCACGCCGTCGCCGACCATGGCCACGGTCAGGCCGCGGGCCTGCAGCTCGGCCACCTTCTGATCCTTGTCGGCCGGCAGCACCTCGGCGAAGACCTCGTCCAGGCCCAGGTCGGCCGCGACCGCCTCGGCGACCGGACGGGCGTCCCCGGTGATCATCACGATCTGCCGGACGCCGTGGCGGCGCAGCTGGTCGATCGCCGGGCGGGCCTCGGGGCGGATCTCGTCCTCGAGGGCGAAGATGGCGATCACGGTGCCTTTTTCGACAGAGCCCGACCGGACGAGGCTCAGCACGGCGGCTCCACGGCTCGACCACTGCTCGGCCTGGGACGACAGATCGTCCGGGACCTGCGCGTGCGCCTCTCGGAGGAGGGCGGGGCCCCCGACCGCGTACGTCTGGTTGTCGATCTCTGCTTGGACGCCGCGCCCGGTCAGTGAGCGGAAGCCGGTCGCGGAGGCCGTCAGGCCTCGGTCTCGGTCTCGTGCCACGGTGACCAGCGCCTTCGCGAGAGGGTGCTCGCTGTCGCTCTCGACCGCGCCCGCTATCCGCAGCACCTCGTCCTCGGTGTGACCGGCGGTGGCGGCGACCCCGGTGACCGTGTGTGCGCCCTTGGTCAGGGTTCCGGTCTTGTCGAAGAGGACCGCGTTCACCGTACGCATCCGCTCGAGCGCCAGCCGATCCTTGACCAGGATGCCGGCCCGGGCCGAGAGGGCCGTGGAGAGCGCGATGACCAGCGGGATGGCCAGGCCGAGAGCGTGCGGGCAGGCGATGACGAGAACGGTCACCGTGCGTACGACTGCCTGGTCGAGGTCGCCGATCGTCCACCAGGTGACAAAGGTGATCAGGCCGGCCCCGGCCGCGACGTAGAACAGCCAGCCGGCGAACCGGTCGGCCAGCACCTGGGCGCGGCCGCCGGCCGCCTGGGCCTGCGCGACCAGCCGGCCGATGCCGGCCAGCGCCGTGTCCTCGCCGACGGCCTCGACCTCGACCCGGATCGCCGAGTCGGTGGCCACAGTGCCGGCCACCACCCGGTCGCCGGTCTGCCGCGGCACCGGGCGGGACTCGCCGGTGATCATCGACTCGTCCATCTCGGCGGCGCCGTCGACGATGCGGCCGTCGGCCGGGACGCGGGCCCCGGAGCGTACGAGGACCCGGTCGGTCTTCTCGAGCTCCGACACCGGGATGTCGCGGGTGGTGCCGTCGGGGCCGATCAGGGACGCCTCGTCGGGGAGCAGGGCAGCCAGCGCGGACAGGGCGCCCTGGGCCTGGCCGATCGCCTTCATCTCCTGCCAGTGACCGAGCAGCATGATCGTGACGAGGGCGGCCAGCTCCCACCAGAAGTCCAGCTCGAAGAGGCCGAGGCTGGTGGCGAGCGAGGCCGCGTACGCGACGGTGATCGCCATCGCGATGAGCAGCATCATGCCGGGGGCGCGCGTCCGGATCTCGCCGATCGCGCCGGTCAGGAACGGCCGACCGCCGTAGAGGAAGACCGCCGTGCCCAGCACCGGGCCGATCGCGCTGATGCCGGGGAAGCTCAGCGAGTAGCCGAACCACTCCATGACCATCTCGCTGGTCAGCACGATCGGGACGGTGAGGACCAGGCTCAGCCAGAACTTGCGGCGGAAGATCGCCGGGTCGTGCCCTGCGTGATCGCTGTGCCCCTCATGGCCGGCATGGCCCTCATGGCCGGCATGGCCCGTGTCCGTCATGGCGGATCACCTCCACACCGGAACCTATACCCCCTGGGGGTACCTGTCCAAGTGAGCATTGCCTCACCAGCCAGGGCCCTCACACTGCGTGCCAAGCTTCGACGATGCGGATCACCGCCCTGCACACGTACCCGGTCAAGGGTTGTCACCGCCTCGAGCACGAGGTCGCGGCGGTCGAGCCGTGGGGCCTGGCCGGCGACCGCCGATGGCTGATCGTCGACCCCGAGGGGGTCGGCATCACCCAGCGTGAGGCGCCCCGGCTCGCGCTGGTCACCGTCACGACGCGTCCCGGCGGTCTCGGGCTCGCCGCGCCCGGCATGCCGGCCCTCTCGGTCGACGAGCCGCTCGACGGCGACGAGGAGCAGGTGCGGGTGTTCCGAAGCAAGGCGCCGATGCCCGCGCGGGTGGCCGAGAAACAGTGGTTCAGCCAGTTCCTCGGCCGCGACGCCCGGCTCGTCTGGCAGGCCGACACCAGCGCGCGGCGGATCGAGACGCACGCCCGGCCGGACGACCGGGTCAGTTTCGCCGACGGCTACCCGGTGCTGCTGGCCAACGAGAGTTCGCTCAGTTCGCTCAACGACTGGCTGGTCGAATCGGGGGAGGAGCCGGTGCCGATGACCCGGTTCCGGCCCAACCTCGTGGTCGGCGGGGCCGAACCGTGGGCCGAGGACGCGTGGCTCGGGCAGCGGCTGCTGATCGGCGACGTGCCCTTCCGGGCGGCCAAGGCGTGCGCCCGCTGCCTGGTCACCACGATCGACCAGGAGACGGCGGAGAAAGGGAAGCAGCCGTTGCGGATGCTCGGGGCGCGGCGCCGCTTCGACGACGGGCTGCTCTTCGCGATCAATCTGATCCCCGACGCCCCGGGCGTCGTGCATGTGGGCGACGCGGTCGGGGTCGGGGTCGGGTGATCGGCCCCCTCGCTCCACCGATCAACCGAGGGCATCGACGCGAGCGGGTGAAGCAGGCCACCCGAAGCTTAAGAGGGTCTTAGGAAAGTTGCCGTCACGGTCGTGACCCGCGCAGGATCCCTCAGCGTGACCGGATCTCGAGTGTTCTCGCCCCGCTGGCTCGCCCTCGGCGGCGCCGCCGTGCTCGCCGCCGTCCTGGGAGTCACGCTCGTGCTCCAGAACAGCGGTGCGGCCTGCGCGGCCCCGCCGTCCACCTCGGCCTCCAAGGGCAAGGCGACGTACTTCTTCCTCGAGGGCACGCTCGGCAACTGCTCGTTCCCGAACCCGCCGGCCGACGACCTGTACGTCGCGCTCGGGCAGCACAACCAGTACTCGAACGGCGCCGCCTGCGGCACCTACATCGACGTCACCGGGCCCAAGGGCCAGACCCGGGTCAAGGTCATCGACTCCTGCCCCGAGTGCCCGGCCGGTCACCTCGACCTGAGCCTCACCGCGTTCAAGAAGATCGGCGCGCAGTCGGCCGGCATCATCCCGATCACCTACAAGTCGGTGCCCGGTGCGTCCGTGCCGGGGCCGATCAGCGTACGGGTGAAGGAAGGCTCATCGCAGTACTGGCTCAGCGTGCTGATCGACAACCACTCCAACCAGCTCGCCTCGGTCAAGATCGCGAGCGGGGGCGGCAGTTTCCGGAGCGCCACGCGCGAGGACTACAACTACTGGACCATCCCCAGCGGCGCGGGCAAGGGCCCCTTCAAGGTCAAGATCACCGATGTGTACGGGAACTCGGTGACGGTGCCGAACATCAAGCTCGCCGTGGGCAAGACCCAGAAGACCACGGCCAAGCTGGGCGGCAGCATCAAGGCCCAGCCGTCGGTGGAGAAGGCGACGACCAAGAAGACCGCGCCGGCGCCCAAGAAGACCACCGCGTCGCCCAAGCCTGCTAAGACGTCTGCGTCGCCCAAGCCCTCGGCCACGGTCGCCGCGCCGCTGATCGAGTCGACCACCCAGCCCGCTCAGCTGCCGGTCGACCTGGCCGCGGGCACCACGAGCGGCTGCGCCAAGTAGCTCTTCCTCAGTTGTCTCCCCACCGGCCGCGGCCGGGCGCAATCACCCCTTGCGCCCGGCCGCGGTCCGTTTTCAGCGCGTTTCGGTGAGCGGCAACCACATGTAGATCTCGTCGCGATCGTCGCCCGGCGCGACCCGCAGAGCCCCCGGGATCCGGCCCACCTCGCGATAGCCGAGCCGCGCGTAGAAGTTCTCGGTCCCCGCGCCACCCCGCACGGTCACCTGGAACGCGTCCAGCCCCATCTGCCGCCCGACCGTCTCGGCCTGGAGCATCAGCGCGGCCCCGTACCGCCGCCCCTGACACTTCGGGGCCACCATGACCCGCTTGAGCACCCGCCAGTGCCGCTTGAGCGCGAACCGGTTGTCGGTCACGAAGAGCACCGCCACCGGCTCCCCGTCCTCCATCCCGACCAGCAGCCGGTCAACCCCGTCCGCCACCCCGGCCAGCGCGGCCTCCGCCACCGGCGTCACCTCGTCATGGCCGACCGGAGCCACAAACCCCACCGCCCCGCCCGCATTGGTGACGTCAACCCAGAGCGAGACGATCGCCGTCCGCAACTCCCCGGTAAGCGGCGGATCCACCACAAACTCAATACCCATGCCCGCCATCATCGCCAAGGGCCCGCCGGACGTTCACTCCGCCGCTGGATGCTTTCGAGGTCGCGCGGCGGAATCGACTCCGGTCGCACGGTCGTCAGATCCTCGGGGGCATAAACACCCGCTCCGCTCTCGGGGTGCATGACGAGGACCCCGCCGACAGGCAGGAAGGCCATCACCTGCGCGTAGGGGGAGGACGGGCGCTCCGCGGGATCGAGCGCCGACTCGGCCAGCCGCACCAGCATGCCCTCGCGCAGCCACGGTGGCCGGTCGACCCGTGTTTCCACCTCGACCGCATCGTCGGCGAAGGCGACCCGGGCGGCCTCGCGCGCCATCGGTCCGATCTCGGTCGAGCGGCTGGTGACGCCCGCATCCACCGGGCCGTGCGGACCGTCGACCGTGATCTGCACGGAACGGTCCGGAGCGAAGCGGACGTGGGCAGTGACTGTTCGGGACATGCGCCACTCACTCCATGCATCGTGGTGCTGAGTGCGGAAGGGGGGACTTGAACCCCCACGCCCTTTCGGGCACGGGCACCTAAAACCCGCGCGGCTGCCTATTACGCCACTCCCGCCCGTTTTGCCCCGTGGGGCAAACGCGTTCTAGAGATTCTAGACGTTCATTGGAGAAATGGGCTGCTGGGCGTCGGGCACAGCCTCGAGCAGCGACATATATCGCTCGACAGGCGTGCCGGCGCGACGCACACTCCGCTGCTGTATCGGATCGGTGGGTGGCGGGATGATCAGGCGCGACTTCGGCGGGGGCCGGGATCTGGCGGCTATGCAGCGGGCGGTGCAACGGGTCTGGACGCCGGGGGCTCGCTGGCACGTGGGGGATCTGGCCTGGCAGTGGCATTCCGTGGGGGAAGTGGCGGCCGATCCGCGCACCTCTCTGTGGACGGGTAGAGACGGTGAGGTCGTGGCCTGGGGGCGGATCTCCGGGGACGCCGAGCTGGATCTCTTCGGTGAGGCAGCTGAGGTGCTGGCCTGGTTCGACGAGGTGGCTGGGCTGGGTGCGGAGATCACGGTGATGGACGCCGAGGCCGAGGTCGGTGTGATTCTGGAGAAGGCCGGCTATCGGGTGGCCGAGGGTGCGCCCTTCTTCGAGCACTGCCTGCTCGCTCTGGACGACTCGCTTCCGGCTCCGAGCCTGCCCGACGGTTATCGCGTGCGGGCGCTGCGGGGCGAGGACGAGGCGGCTGCCCGGGCTGCGGTGCATCGGGCGGCCTGGCGTCCGGGGCGGGTCGGCAAATTGCTGGTGCCGCCGGTTGACCTGGGGGAGGGCGAGTCCCGGGTGACGACCGAGCGCTATCGCAGTGTCATGGGCGCCTGGCCGTACCGCACCGATCTTGATCTGGTGGTGGAGGCGCCGGACGGGTCGTTCGCGGCGTTTGCGCTCGGCTGGTTCGACGAGGTCAACCGGGTCGGCGAGCTGGAACCGGTCGGTACCGACCCCCGCCACGCTCGTCAGGGGCTGGCCGCCGCCGTGAGTCTGGCCTGCTTGCGGGCCATGCGAGCGGCCGGCGCCGAGCGGGCTGTGGTCAATCCGCGCGGGGACGATGCCTATCCCGTCCCGGGTCGGCTCTATCGGGGGCTCGGCTTCCGGCCGGTGGCCCGGACCGTCACCTACGCGCGCCACGCACAGCACGGCGGCCGCCTCGCGGATCAAGCCGCGTGACAGCCGCCGTGGGCTTCGGGGAACGCCCGGGGGAATCGGGAGAACCGGGGCCTTGCTGTAGTGATCGGCCGATTTGGGGCCGACCGTAGGAATCAGTCGACGCCGAGGTCGCGGCGCAGCTTGGCGACGTGGCCGGTGGCCTTGACGTTGTAGAGGGCGTGTTCGATCTTGCCCTCTTCGTCGATCACAAACGTTGAACGAATGACGCCCATGACCGTTTTGCCATAGTTCTTCTTTTCACCGAACGCGCCGTACGCGGTCAGCACGCTCTTGTCCTCGTCGCTGACCAGCGGGAACGTGAT
Source organism: Actinoplanes sp. (assembly GCA_965217855.1). Classification (GTDB taxonomy): domain Bacteria; phylum Actinomycetota; class Actinomycetes; order Mycobacteriales; family Micromonosporaceae; genus Actinoplanes. The sequence goes on from CBDCJN010000016.1 coordinate 100,035, forward strand.
GGCGTCGTGCTCGCGGAACTTGGCCAGCTTGGCCGGGGTGTCGGGCGAGATGCCCACCACCTCGTAACCGGCGGCCTGCAGCGAGCCCAACGAGTCGCGGAAGTCGCACGCCTGGGTGGTGCAGCCGGGCGTCATCGCGGCCGGGTACGCGTACAGCACGACCTTGCGTCCGCGCAGGTCCTTGAGGGTCAGCCGGTCGCCGTTGTCGGTCGGCAGGCTGAAATCGGGCGCGGGATCACCGGCGGACAGCCGGGCGGTCTCAGTCATGCCGACGACGATAGACCGCACACCCGCAAGCCCCGCGAAAAGCCCACAAGCCAACCTCGGATGTACGCCGAGTCCACTCTCACAACCGCACCGGGACCGAACCGGGGGCGCCTCGCGACCGGAGCGAAACTCAAGGCCGTAGCGCGTCCTCGGCCGTGGCGGGTGCGGACGGAGCCGGCAGCGCCGCCCGCATCCGGAGCACCCCGGTGAGGGCCATCCCGGCGCCCATCCCGAGCGCCAGCGCGACGCACAGGCGGGCGAGCCCGGCGGGCCCGGCGGCGGGCAGCACGGCCGCGCCGAAGACGCCGACCTCGTTGAAGCCGGCGAAAATGGCCAGCACGGCGCCGGCGAGGGCCAGGAAGAACGGCGGGTGCCGGTAGGCGGCGGCCAGCGCGACCAGACCGGCCAGGATCAGCACGGGCGGGGGCGTGCCGCCGTCGAGGACCTGGCCCAACGCGTACGCCAAGGGGGTCAGACCCGCGACGACCGCGACCGCCGTGACCGACCGGGGCCACCGATAAGCCAGGGCCGTCACCGCCAGGCCGGCCAGGGAGGCCGCGGCCCACCACAGCCAGGCGCGCGGCGGCGGCACCCAGTCGAGCGTCCCGCGCAGCTCGAACGGGCTGGTCTGCACCCGCAGCGGCACCACCCAGTCGCGCAGGCGGTGACGGCGGGACGGATCGGCCACGGCCTGGGGTGGCAGACCGGCGTTCAGCCAGTGCGTCCGCTGGTCGTGCCAGCGCACCGTGGTCGAACTCGAGAGCTTGCGCCAGGCGGGCGGCGCGGTGGGGTCGGCGTTCGGCGGCACCGGGTTGTCGCCGGTGAGCGTCTCGTTGACGTACGCGGCCGGGGAATTGATGTTCTGCCAGGTGCCGTCGGGGCGGATGTCCAGGTACGGCTCTCCCGAGTAGCCGAGCACCTCGACCGAGTGGCCGGTGTCGTTCGTGAGCTCGAGCCGGGCCCCCGCCTCCACGGGCCGGACTTTCAGCCCCGGCGAGGGCGGGCTGATCGTGGTCACCGTGATCCGGTAGGCGGTGCCGTCCGGCGTGTCCCCGGTGTGCGCGAACGCAGGCGTGGCCGGCGCGAGAACCGCACCGGCCACCGCCACGATCAGGGCGAGCCGTCTCACCCAGCGGCCGCCGTGACGGCCTGGGTGAACACCTCAGTGGTGGGCAACGTCTGGTTGGGGCCCTCGACCTTCTTGCCGTTGACCACGATGGTCGGCGTCCCGTTGTAGCCGCGTGACGAGAACGTCTCGGTGACCTGGGTGACCCACGAGTCGTACGTCTTGCCGTTGACCGCCGCCGCGAAGGTGTCGCCCAGCCCGACCGACGTGCCCAGCTCGATCAGCTTGGCGTTGTCGAGCCCGTTGCTGCCCTCCTCGGGCTGGTTCTCGAACAGCACGTTGTGATACTCGATGAACTTGCCGTCCACCGCCGCGGCCGCCGCCGCCCCGGCCGACCTGGTCGAATACTCCGTGCCGTTCGAGGCCCGGTCCAGGATGGACACCGGGTGGTAACGCACGGTCACCTTCTTGTCGGTGACCATCTGCGCGATCGTCGGCCCGGTCGTGGTCTCGAACTGGTGGCAGATCGGGCACATGAAGTCTTCGTAGATGTCGACCGTGACCGGCCCCGTCCCGACCGCGAACGCCGTGCCGTCGTCGACCGCGCCGGCGGGGGTGCTCACATTCGAAGCGTCGGTCTTCTTGTCCTGGTTGGCCAGGACGCCCCAGCCGACCAGACCGGCTATCAGCAGCACCGCCACGACACCGACCGAGGTCCAGATCGTCACCCGGCGGCGGCGCTCGGCCGCCTTCTGCTGTTCGACGATCCGCTTGGCCGCCGTGCGATCCCGCGCCCGCTCGCCCTTGCTCATCTCTCTCCTAACAACACAGCGTCGAGCGAGAACCTGGTGCGCGGCTTCCACAGCAGAATCCCGGCCAGTGCGAGGAACCCCACGTCACGCAGGATGTCCAGGCCGTACTGTGCGGTGCGCCCGCCGGTCAACTCCCCGCCCTTGCTGAAACAGCCGCAGTCGATCTGCAGCCCGCGCGACCACGCCGAGACGATGCCGGCGATGAAGATCACCAGCACCACCGCGGCGATCGCCGCACTGAGCCGCGTCGCGATGCCGATCAGCAACAACAGACCCAGTGCGATCTCCAGGAACGGCTGGACGGCCCCGATCACCTTGGCGGTGTCGTAGGACATCAGGTCGTACGCGTTCACCGCGCGCGCCGAGGCGGCCAGATCGGTCACCTTGAGCCCGCCGGCGATCAGGAAGACCGCCGCCAGGCCCAGACGCGCGAGTGTGGAGATCCACGGCCAGGCCGTCGTGAGACGGGAAGGCTGCTGCCTCGAGTCCATGGTCACGCCCGTTTAGTCGATGCAAACATCCCGCCAGTTCCCGTCATGGTGCTGGGGATTGGCTGGGAATCAGCTGATTAGACCGCGCGTGCCTGCGAGACTGCGGTCACCAGCTCGTCGCGGGCGCGCGCGACCCGGGACCGGATCGTCCCGACCGGGACATCCTCCACCTCGGCGGCCTCGGCGTAGGAGAGTCCAAGGACCTGGGTCAGGACGAACGCCGTACGCCTTTCCTCGCTGAGCCGGCCGAGCAGGTCGGCGGTCGACAGGCGGTGCGCGGGGTCGGGGGCAGGCGACGTCGTCCAGGCCTCGGCGGCCAGGCGGGCGTCGAGCCGGCGGCGGCGGACCACCGAGCGCAGGTGGTCGGCGCAGGTGCGGCGGGCGATGCCGAGCAGCCAGGTGCGGGCGGTGGAACGGGCCTCGAACGCGGGCAGCGCCTTGAACGCCCGCAGGAACGTCTCCTGGGTGAGGTCGTCGGCGGCGCCGGGGTCGACGAGCGCCGCGGTGAACCGCCAGACCTCGGCCTGAGTGGCGCGGACGAACCCCGCTTGCGCGGCTGGATCTCCCGCCCGGGCGGCGAGGGCGAGCGAGGTCGTTTCGTCCAGGCCGTCCATGGCCCGACATAGTACGCCTGGAAGTTGGTGGAACCGTGAATGCGGGTCCCGACGCCCGACCCGAGGTGGGCATGGGGAGCGCCGATCGGGCAGCATGTCCTGCATGATGGTTGATCGTCGCCGGGTTTGTCGGGTTTCGGCAGCCTTCGCGGGGTTGTTGATCGGGTTCTTCGCGGTGGTGCTCGGCCCCGCCGCGCCGGCCAGCGCGCACGCGGCCCTGGCGGCCAGCGACCCGGGCAACGGCACGATCGTGCCGGACGCGCCGAACAAGGTCACGCTCAACTTCACCGAGTCGGTCCAGCTGCTCTCCGGCAAGATCCAGGTCCTCGCGCCCGACGGCTCCCGCGCTGACCAGGGCGAACCCACCGCTGACGGCGGCACCGTGACGATCCCGCTGCGCTCGGGGGGCGGCCGGGGGACGTACCTGGTCAGTTATCGGGTGATCTCGGCCGACAGCCATCCCGTCGGGGGCAGCATCACGTTCTCGGTCGGCGCCGCCTCGGCCACCCCGACCGCCACGGTCGACGACACCAAGGTCGACCCGGTGGTGCGCGCCGTCATCCCGGTCGGCAAATACCTCGGGTACGCCGGTCTGGTCCTGCTCGTCGGGCCCACGCTGGTGCTCGCGCTGCTCTGGCCGCACCGGCTGAGCCGCCGCGGTCCGGCCCGCGTGGTCTGGACGGGGCTCGGCCTGATCGCGTTCAGCACGCTGCTCGCGATCTGGCTCCAGGCGCCCTATTCGACCGGGTCGGGGATCTTCGACGTCCGCGTGGGGGATCTTCGCGACGTGCTGGGCGGCACGTTCGGCGCGATCATGCTGGTCCGGCTCGGCGTGATCTGCGCGGCCGCCCTGCTGCTGCGCCCTCTGCTGCGCGGCCAGGGCGCCGACTCCAAGACCGACCTGGCCCTGCTGGGCGTGCTCGGCGTGGCCGCGCTGGCCACCTGGCCGCTGACCGGGCACCCGACCGCCTCCCCGGTGGCCGGCGTGTCGGTGGTGGTCGACGCGATCCACCTGGCCGCCATGTCGGTCTGGCTGGGCGGCCTGGTCATGCTCGTCGGCTTCCTGTTACGCCGGGCCGACCAGCGGGAGCTGGCCGCTATCCTGCCGATCTGGTCGCGCTGGGCCGCCACCTCGGTGGCCGCGCTGATCGTGGCGGGCGTCGTGCAGGCGCTGATCGAGGTCTCCTCGCTGGACGGGCTCGTCAACACCACGTACGGCCGGTTGATCCTGGTGAAGGTCGCTCTGGTCTCGATCGTGATCGGCGTGGCCTGGTGGTCGCGCCGGCTGGTGCAGAGCAAGGCGGCCGAGGAGTCGCCGCGCGGTCTGCGGCGGATCGTGGCCGTCGAGCTGGCGATCACCGCGGTGGTGATCGGCGTGACCTCGGCCCTGGTGCAGATCGCGCCGCCGCGTTCGGCCGAGGCCGCGCAGACCGGTTCCGTCTCGACCACGGTGACCAAGACGCTGACCGACCCGAAGATGGCTCTGCAGATCGACATCTTCCCGGCCGCGGTCGGCAACAACTCGATCCACCTGTACGCCTACACGCCGGACAACAAGCCGCTGACCGTGGTCGAGTGGACCGCCACGGCCGCGTTGCCGTCGAAGGGGATCGAACCGATCCAGATCCCGCTCCTGCGGATCACGGACTTCCACGCGGTCGGCGACATCGCGCTGCCGGCGGCGGGCGAATGGACCTTCAAGATCACCGCGCGCACGAGCGACATCGATCAGTCGACGCTTTCCACCACGGCCACGATCAACTGACGTTCTTCCCCGTACGGCCCGGCCCTTTTCCGAAGGGTCGGGCCGTTGTCATATCTATCAGCGATTTAGCGCCGGTTTGACCACTTTGGGGTTATTTGGATCTGTATGGTCGGCGCAGTACGACCCATGTATGGAGGGGGAGAAGCTGATGAGGGTGTTCCGCACCATCCTCGGGATGCTGGCGCTGACCATCGGTCTGCCGTCGCTGCTCGCCGGTGCCGGCCTGTGGACGGCCATGCAGCATCGCGACCAGGGCGGCGCGTTCAGCGGCGAACTCCAGCGGCTGTCCACGCCCGGCTACGCCTTCGTGGTCGAGGACGTCGACAGCCTGCTGCGCGCCGACGCGCCGTTCACCAGAGTCGGCGACACCCAGTTGCGGATCAGCGCCCGCACCCAGACCGGGCCGGCCTTCCTCGGCATCGCGCCCACCGCCGCCGTCCAGGAATACCTGACCGGCGTCGCGCACAGCACGGTCCGGACGGTCGACATCGGCACCGGCGCGCTTCCCGTCGCCACCACGGTGGTGCCCGGCCGGCAGGCGCCCCGCACGGTCCCCGGGCAGGACGGGTTCTGGACCCGTACGGACAGCTCGGGCCAGATCTCCTGGACCCCCTCCGACGTACGCGGGGGGCCGTACAGCCTGGTCGTGATGGCCCCGGAAGCCACCTCGGGCCTGCAGTTGCGGGCCACGGCCGAGCTCCGCCCCGGCTGGCTCAACTCGAGCACCTGGGGCCTGCTCACCCTGGGCACGCTGCTCGTGATGATCGGCCTGGTCGTGCTCGCCTGGCCCGCCCGCCGCCGCGAGATCGTCTACGTGGTCGAGCCCAGCCAGGTGCCCGACCTGATGCGCGCGATCGGCGCGCCGATGCCCGCGCTGGTCGGCAACCGCCGCGTCGGCGCCCACCGGCCGCGGACCCTGGCCGAGGCCCAGAAGTCGGGCTTCCCGGCGTCGATGGCCTGGCCGCCCACGCCGGCGTTGACTGCGGCCTCGCCCGCTTCGCTGCTGGCGGCCGGGCCGGGGGTTCCGCCGGACCCGGAGGAGTACGCGGCGGCTACTGCCATTCCGGAGCGGGCCGCTCCGGAGCCGGTCTCGGTTCCGGTTCCGATTCCCGGGGAGCCGCTCCAGTTCATCGGGGCTTCGACCACGGCTTCGACCACGGCTGCGGCTTCGGCTTCTTCCGAGAGCGAGCCGGCCTCTGCCGGTCGCCGGCCCGAACGGGGTGGCAAGCGCCGGACGCCCGCGCCGGGGGACATCCCGATGTTCCAGTCCTCGGCGGTCGACGCCTGGGTCGCGGAGACCGCGCCGGTGCGGGCCCGGGAGACCGAGGCGCAGGCGGCGGCGCGGCTGGCCGAGGCCGCTCGCCGGCGTGCGGCGGGCGGGGCCGACAAGCCGGGAGCTTCGTCGCCGGCTTCCCCCAAGACTGCTGTTCCCACCATTCGGCCTTCGGCTCCGGTCGCGCGCGCTGCCTCCGCTGCCCCGGCTGCCGTTGAGCCTCCGGCTCTTGGCGCAGCTCCGGCTCTTGACGCAGCTCCGGCTCTTGACGCAGCTCCGGCTCTTGACGCAGCTTCGGTGCTCGCCGCAGTCGAGGCCTCCTCTTCCGCGTCCTCTGCTGTTTCAGCTGCTTCTGCTGCTTCCGCTGACGAGGAGATCTCGGTCGACGCCGTGGCGGCCGCTTACGCAGCGGGCGCCGCCGATGCCCGCGCGATTCGCGAGGCCGCCGACACCGACGCCGACCTCGGCGTCTGGGACGAATCCCGCGACCCCCGCATGGCCGACCAGCGAGTCTCGATGGTCACCGGCCCGCGGGCGACCGACTGGACCGCGATGGGCATGCCGCGCACCGAGCGCCCGTCGCCGGCCGCCCGCCCCTCCGGCCCCGGCCGTCCTTCCCCGACCGGCCGCGAGGGTCGTCCTTCCCCGGCCGCTCGTCCCAGCGGGGTCGGCGGTTCTGCACCGTCCGCCCGTCCCGCAACCGGCGGCGGTGCTACGCCCCCTGCTCGTCCCGCTGCGGGCGGCGGTCCCGCTTCGTCGACCCGTCCCGCCGGCGCCGGCTCCACTCCGGCTGCTGGTTCCGTCCCGGCTCGTGGGTCCGCTCCGGCCGCTGCTTCTGGCTCGGGTTCCGTCCCGGCCGCTGCTTCTGGCTCGGGTTCCGTCCCGGCCGCTGGTTCCGTCCCGGCCGTTGGGGGATCCTCGTCGCCCGCGGCCGGTGCGGGTTCGGCCCCGATGGCCCGTCCCGCGGCACCTGCCACCGGGAACGTCCGACCCGCCGCATCCCTGGCGAACGACACCCGCCCGGCCACCCTGGCCGACGCCCGTCCTCGCCCCGGCGCCGCCCCGGCCCGCCCCAGCAACAACCCGCAGCCGGCCGCCAAGACCATTTCCCAGCCGGCCACCCCGACCGCCAGTGGGGTACGCCCGGCAGTGGGAGCCGACACCGATCCCGGCGCCGCAGGCAGCCGCCCGGTGTCGGCTCCCGTACCGCCCGCCGCCGGCCGCTCTCCCGAGCGCCCGAACGACAAGCCCCGCTCCGCCGAGGCATCTGACAGCACCGATCCCGCCAAGCGCAACGCGGCAACCGCCACCGAGACAGGCCCGAACGCCGCCAAGCGCGCCCCCGGCAATGCGGCAGGTGTGGATGCCGCTGACCGTGACGGTGCCACCGCCACCGAGGCGGGCCCGAACGCCGCCAAGCGCGCCGAGGTAGGTTTGGTGGCCGTTCAGCGTGACGTTTCGAATGGTGCCGAGGCAGACCTGGACGCCGCCGAGCGCGCTGCTGGCACCGGGGCCGGTGTGGATGCCGCTGAGCGCGATGCTGTTACCGCCACCGAGGCGGGCCCGAACGCCGCCAAGCGCGCCGGATCCGGCACCGAGACACGCGCGGACGCCATCAAGCGTGACGCCGCAACCGGCGCGGACGCCGCCGAGCTCGACGTGGCAAACCGTACTGGCGCCGCTGCCCAGCGCCATGCGGCTGTAGGCGACGACGTTGAGGCGGACGCCGCCCGGCGCACGGCAGCGACCGGCGCCGAGGCCGCAAAGCGCAGTGCGGTAACCAGTGGAGATGAAGCCACCAAGCACAACGGCGAGGACCCGACCGGCAACGGCGGCTCGAAGGCGACCACCGCTCCGGCGCCGCCCCGCCCGACAGTCCCGCGGCCGCCCGCGCCGTCCCGTCCGATCGTCCCGTCCCCGTCCCGCCCAGGCGGGACGGAACAGCCGGCACCTGCCGCCGCCGACCCGGCCCGGCGGGACGACGCTCACTCCACCGACCCGGTCCCCGCGGTAGCGTCCGCCTCCCAGCAGACCGCTCCCAACGGCCAGCAGCCAGCGCGGGTCTCCGGCCTGGCTCCCGCTGCCGAAGCGTCCGAGTCCCACCCCGCGGACGCCACGTCTGCTCGTGCCCCGGCTGCCGTCCCCGCCGTCATGCACGCCATGGCCCGGGGCGAGCGCATCACCGCCGACCGCCCCGGTTCCCAGCAGTCGTCTTCGCCGGCCCAGCGCCCGAAGCCGGCCCAGTCCGGCCCGCGGCCCCCGTTCGTCCCCGGCGAATCGGGCCAGCCCGGCTCGCAGGCCGCCGCCGGCCACCCCGCTTCCCCGACCCGCCCCGGCGAATCCGCCGCCCAGGCCGAGGACAACCGAGCCGCCGCACAGAACGGCGTCGCGTCCGAGGCGGGCAGCTCCGTCACTCAGGCCGAGTCCGGCCGCCACGCCGCCAAGGCCGAAGCCCACTCCGCCACCAACGGCTCGACCCCGGTGAACGGCGATTCCCACTCCGCCGCCAACGGTTCGGATCCGGTGAACGGCGATGCCCGTTCCGGCGCTGACGGCTCGGCCTCGGCGAATGGCGATGGCCCTTCCTCCGCCGGCGACTCGAACCGAGCGAACGACAACGGCCATCCCGTCACGAGTGGCTCGGCCCCGGTGAACGCCGAGGGCCAGTCCGCCGGCAACGGGTCGGGCCTCGTGAAGGCCGAGGGCCAGTCCGCCGGCAACGGGTCGGGCCTCGTGAAGGCCGAGGGTCAGCCCGCCGGCAACGATTCGAACTCCACGAAGGTTGAAGGCGCCGCCACCAACGGGTCGAACCCCACAACGGCTGAAGCCACCAACGGCGTGGACCTCACGAGGGCCGAAGGCCGATCCACCGCGAACGGGTCGGATCCGGTGAACGCCGAGGGCCGCTCAGCCTTCAACGGCTCGGACCTCACGGAGGCTGAAGGCCGATCCGCCGCCGGTGGCTCGGACCTCGCTGCCGATGCGTCCGCGGTCATCGAAACGCCGGCCGAAGCGATCACGGACGAACCAGGAGGCCCCGCCGCCGATGTCACCGATGAGACCGCGACGACCCGCAAGGGCTCGTCCCGCAACGAGGCGGACCGCGGCCTCCTGGCCCAGGCTCAGAGCCGGGTCGACGGCGGCGCCACGTCGTCGTTCTCGGGCCGCTTGCTGGGCAACGGCTCCGGCCGCCCGGCCCCCGCGGCCTGGCGCAAGGCTGCCGAGACGGTAGCCGCCCGAGCCGCGGCCGCCGCCGGTTCGGAGCCGGCTGCCGACGTCCTGGCCGACGAGCGGGCCGAGGTCGAAGCCGAGGCCAAGCCCGTGAAGCCCAAGGCCAAGACCACCCGAACCCGCACCACCAAGGCCAAGCCCGACACGGACACCGACCCGGCCGACACCGACAAGCCGGCCAGAACCCGCACGACGAAGTCGCCCGCGAAGGCCGCCAAGACCGCAGCCGCCGCCAAGACGACGACGTCCAGGACGACGACAGCGAAAGCCACCCCCGCCAAGTCGACCACCGCGGCGAAGACCCCGGCCAAGGCCACACCCGCCAAGTCCACTCCGGCGGCCAAGCCCACGACTCGCACCACCACGCAACGGCCGATCCGGCCGGCCCCCGATGTCCCCCTGCGCACCAGCACCGGGGCCATCCCCGCGGCCAGCGGCACCCCTGCCGGTTGGCTGGCCGCCTACCAGCAGGAAGCAGCCGAACTCCTGGCCGGCGCCACCCAGCAGCGCCGCCGTCGCCGCACCACCACAACCCCGATCGACCAGGACCAGGACCCGCAGCACTGACACCAACCGCACTACTCGAACCACCCACAAGAAGGCCGCCCACCCGGGCGGCCTTCTTCGTTCCCGCGCTACTCCCCGCCAGCTTGCCCACCCGCCCGGGAAGCGAGGCGAGCACGACCGTAAGCCACGTCAAGCCCGCAACCCGACTTATCCACAGCCCAACCCCAACCCCGCGCGCCCCCAGCCGCAGCCGTCCACAGGGCGCCACTCAACGGTGAGTCAACAGGGGATGCCGCGCTGGATGTCGCAAGCGTCGTGGTGGCGGACCGACCATGCAGACCGCAGGCCAGTGGCCGTTCACCGCCGGAGTCCTTCTGCTCTCTCAGCTGGGGCGAGCTTTACCAGTCCAAGCCAGCCCACCCGCCCGGGAGACGGCGAACTCGACCCTAGCCCCGGTCAAGCTCAAAGCCGGAGTTGTCCACAGACCACGGCCGGCCCCGCTCCCGTCCGGCCGCCGTCGTCCACAGGCACGGCGCGTGACGGACTCTCGTCAGTTCGGCGTCGCCCGCCACCGGGTGCACAGGGGATCCCTCCGCCAACGGCAGGACTGCCAACGCACATCGCCTGGTCGCGCTCGTTTCGGGTGTGAGCGCCGTCTTCCTTGGTCGCGCTCTCGGCGGCAACCCGCAGTGTGGTGTTCTCCCGGCGGCGCTCTTGGCGGCGACCCGCAGTGTGGTGTTCCGCCAGCCGCGCACTTGGCGCCAAGTCGCACTGCCGTCTTCCCCGGCTGCGCGCATGGCGGCAATCCGCAGTGCCGGTGGAGTTGTCGGTGCGAGGGCTTCTGGGGTGGGCGCCGAAAGGGCCCTCCGCGCTGCCGACGCGGAGGGCCCTTTACCGGGGGAACGGAGTAACCGAAGGGGGGCTTCGTCCGTTAAGACCAGTTTAGCCGTTGGAAGGCCCAAGTGGGAGTTCATCGCCCGAAAGCGGACATACTGCGTGCCTGGGTGGGTCGTGTCCGGACGGGTGGCTCCCGAGGACGTGACAGCGGTCCATGGGCTTGCGGCGTACGCTGTCCGGGTGGCTGATCATTTGGTGTGGATCGACTGTGAAATGACGGGGCTCGACCTGGGCAAGGACAAGCTCATCGAGGTCGCCGCGTTGGTCACCGATGCCGATCTCAACGTGCTGGGTGAGGGCATCGACCTGGTCATCCACGCCGATGACGCGGCGCTCGACGCGATGCCGCCGGTGGTTCGTGACATGCATGCCAAATCGGGGCTGACCGATGAGGTACGCCGGTCGGCGATCACGATGGCCGAGGCCGAAGAGGCTGTCCTGGCGTACGTGAAAGAGTTCGTCCCCAATCCGCGCTCGGCCCCGCTCTGCGGCAACTCGATCGCGACCGACCGCGGCTTCCTGGCCCGCGACATGCCGGCCCTCGACTCGTTCCTGCACTACCGCATGATCGACGTCTCCTCGATCAAGGAACTGTGCCGCCGCTGGTACCCGCGCGTTTACTTCGGCCAGCCCGCCAAGGGCCTGGCCCACCGCGCGCTCGCCGACATCCGCGAAAGCATCCGCGAACTCGAGTACTACCGCCGCACGGTCTTCGTCCCGCTCCCCGGCCCCGACGTCGAGTCGGCCAAGGCTATCGCCGCCGAGCTGTAAAGCCCATCCGTAAAGGCCATCTGTTCAACCGAACCGCAACGCCGAGTGACCGTCGAAGCCGTGCGGCCATCTCGTGAGTCGAGCTGTCGGTGGAGCATATTTCGCGCCGGTCGAGCCGAGCTGTCGGCGGAGCCGTAAGGCCCGCCGATGAGAGGGCGGTCGGTGGAGCCGTAAGGCCAGCCGGTGAGTGGAGTGGCAAGGCTGAGCGGTAAGGCCCAGCGTGCAGCTGGCGTAGGTGAGGCTCGGCGGTCGGCCGGGACGTCAGGCAGTCATCAAACCGAACCGCAAGGCCTTGCGGTGAGCCGAGCACCCGGGCTGACCAGCGGGGGAAGCTGCCGGAGGGCGCAATCACTCGACCGTGCGGGGAACCCGCTCGACGTGGCCCGGCGGGATGTGGCTATGATTGTCCGGCACCACGGGTTTGGCCCGTGAGCATGGTGGTCGTAGCTCAGCTGGTAGAGCACCGGGTTGTGGTCCCGGGGGTCGCGGGTTCAAGTCCCGTCGGTCACCCCATCGAAGTCCAGGGCAAAGCGCCTGATCGCTAATGCGGTCGGGCGCTTCGCCGTTCCGGGTCCAAATCCGGGAGCGGGGTGGGAGCGGAACCGTCAATCGGCGCGCCTCCCGCGGCACTCGTGCCGCCTGCCTCGGGGCGGAGAGCTCGGGCCGCCCTGCCGCGGGCCGCTTGCCGCGGGGCGCACGGGCGTGGGGGCACGAGGCGCAGCGGCGTGGGGCGCGAGGGCGTGGGGCGTGAGGGCGTGGGGCGTGGGGCGTGGGCGCATGACGCATCGTCAGGACCGGATCCACTGTTTGGTGTGTCGTGCTGGAGGATCAGCGTGGGGTCATGCCTGCGCCCATGCCGTTGCCGGTGCGTAGGAATGTGATGGTGGGGAACAGGCCGGTGGCTGTGCGTGGGCCTGACGCTGATGCCGGGTCGATTGACTGGAAGCGGGCGGCCGTCCACCCGTCCTGCTGCCAGCTGTTGCCGTTCGCCGAGGAGCCGGGGGCCAGGCCGGCCGGCTCGCCCGCGTTGTCCACGGCGATGTTGGCCCGGAGCGTCGCTGGGCCACCGGGCAGCGCGAAGCCCGACCCCCGGTTCCGGTAACTGGTGTTATTCCCGAGCACCAGCCCTCGCGTCGCACCCCCGTCGTCGGTGAAGCCGTGGCTGCCGTTGTTCCAGGCCGCGTTCTGCCGCAGTTGGTGGGCGGCAGGCGCTCCGGTCAGCACGAAGCCGTTCCCGCCGTTGTCGTACGACCAGTTCTTCTCGACGGTGACCGGGCTGTCGAACTTCAGGTCGAGCCCGGACTTTCCGTTGCCGAAGAAGCGGTTTCCGCGGACGACGTTGCCCGCCCCGCCGCCGAACTGGATGCCCAGCCCTATTCCGTCGGAGCCGCTGAAGTCGCTGTCGAGCACGGCGTTCCCGGTCGTGCCGTCGTCGCGCAGCAGCAATCCCGATCGCGAGTTGTCCCGCATCACCATCCGCTGGAAGACGTTGCCCCGGCAGGCCAGGCAGACGTACGCGTGGCTCGGCGCGTTGCGGACCTCCAGGCCCTGCACGGTCCAGTAGTTGGCGGTCTGCACGACGGCCCAGTCGGTCGCGGCCAGCCCACCCGCGTCGATCACCGGTTTCTCGTCCCGATAGTTGCTGAGCGTGATCCGTTTGGTGGCCGTGCCGTTCACCGTGAGGGACAGCCCCGACGAGAGCGCATACGTTCCTCCGCGCAGCGCGATGGTCTCGCCGGGCCGGACCTCCGAGACTGCCTTTCGCAGGCTGCCGTACGGCCGGCCCAGCGACCCGTTCCCGCTGCCGTCCGACCCCGTAGGCGCCACGTAGATGTCGGCCCGCTGCAGGCCGACGCCCACCGCGGCCTGGGAGGTGGGGCTGGGAGCGGAAGTTGCGGCCCGACTCCGGATCACTACTCCGGGCGCGGACGGCCGCACCACGGCTGGCGGGGCCACCGCGCGGTCGGATCCATCGGTCGTCGGCGTCTGATAGACCGCGTAGACAATCCCGCCGCCGGCCGCGACGGCGGCCGCTGCCGTCGCCGCCAGCAGCTTGTGGGACAGAAGCGCAGGCGACGAAGCCGCCCCAGACGACACCGCGCCCGACGACACCGCGCCCGACGACACCGCGCCCGACGACACAGCGCCAGACGAAAGCGCGCCCGATGACACCGCGCCGGACGAGACCGCGCCGGACGAGAGGACGGCGGAGGACAGCGCGCCGGACGACAGGGCGGAAGTGAAGAGCGCGGGCGAGACGATCAACGTCGCCGGTACGGACAGCGCCGCGATGCCGAGGAGCAGTTCCTCCGGCGCCACCAGGCCGTACTGACCGAGCGTGCACTGCGGGCACTCGCGTACGTGCCGGACGAGCCGTTTGCGCCACAGCGGGCCGGCTACCCCGTCCCATCGCTTGACCTGCGCCATCAGCGCGGGGCATCGCGGCCGCCCTCGCAACGCCCGGACGACCGCCCGCGCCGAGTCGAGCTGGGCTTTCATCCGCTGCACCCGCACGGCCGCGTGTTTGGGCTGCACCGCCAGCGCCTCGGCCAGTTCGCCGCGGGTCAGTTCACCCGCCGCCTCCTGCCACCAGAGCCCGAGCAGCCGCCGGTCGGCGTCGTCGAGCCAGTGGGTCGCCTCGATCAGTTCGCGCCGCTGGTCGGCCACCACCAGTTCGGCCGCCGTGCGTTCGGCGAAGTCACCGATCGGGTCGGGCACGTCCATCGTCTCGGGCAGGTGCCGCAGCCGGGTGGTGCGGCGGGAGCGCAGGTGCAGCTGGATCTGCCGGTAGGCGATCGCGACCAGCCAGGACCGGAAGCGATCGGGTTCGCGCAGGTCGTGCAGGCCGCGGATGGCCCGCAGCATCGTCTCCTGCACCAGGTCGTCGACGTCGGGATGCCCGGCCAGCGCCCGCCCGATGATGTTGTAGATGAGCGGCAGGTGTTCGGCGATGAGCGCGTCCCGGGCGGCGACGTCGCCGTTCTGCGCGTCGCGCACGAGATCCGGGGCGATCTGACTCTGTGTCACGGCCGGCCCTCCCTCACTCATCGATGAAACGCGATGGAAACGCGGCGGCCACAGGGTGGCACGGCCTCCCGGAGCTGTAAAGCAAGAAATCTTCGGCGATTTCTGTTGTCACCGACCCGCTCGTGCATCTACCAGGGTGCCGCCGATTCCCCGCGGTGGCGACAGCACAGCGTGACCAAACGGGAGCGCTCCCAGCATGCGAGAGAGGATACGAGGTTGTCACCCCCGAAAAGACGCCTCCTGGTCGCCGCCCTGGCGATCGTCATCCCCAGCGCCGCGGTCGCCTACAGCGTCCTGCCGTCCAGCGCGGCCACCCTGCCCGCGACCGGCGGCACCTACCAGCTCAAGGTCACCAAGAGCGGCAAGTGCATCGATGTACCGGGTGCGTCGACCGCCAACGGCGCCCTGCTCCAGCAGTGGGGCTGCACCACCGGCGCCGCGTGGCAGCAGTTCAAGCTGGTCGCCGCGGGCTCCAACTATCTGCTGCAGAACGTGAGCAGCGGCAAGTGCATCGACGTGCCCGGCAGTTCGGCGACGAGTGGCGTACCGCTGCAGCAGTGGGGTTGTGTCGCCAGTCAGACCAACCAGCAGTGGAAGCTCGCCGCCAGCGGGACGAACACGTTCCAGATCATCAACGTCGGCAGCGGTCTCTGCATCAGCGACAAGGACGCCTCCACCGCCTCGGGCGCGGCGATCATCCAGGAGACATGCACCGCCAACAGCAACAAGCAGTGGGCGTTCGCTTCTATCAATCAAACAGCTGCCACCGTCGCCAAGGACGGCACGGGGCAGTACTCGACCGTACAGGCCGCCATCGACGCGGTGCCGGCGAACAACACCACGCGGCGGGTCATCACGATCAAGGCCGGGACCTATCGCGAGATCATCACGGTGCCGTCCAACAAGCCGTACGTCTCCCTGCAGGGTCTCGGCACCTCGGCGAACCAGACGGTGATCGTCAACAACCGCAGCAACGCGGGTGGGTACGGCACGTCGGGCAGCGCCACCGCCTTCCTCGACGGGCACGACTTCGCGGCGAGCAATCTGACGTTCTCGAACGACTACGGCGAGGGCAGCCAGGCCGTCGCCGTGAATCTGAACGCCGACCGGTCCGTGTTCACCAACGTCCGCTTCCTCGGCAACCAGGACACGCTGTTGGTCAACAACAACCGGTCGTACGTCAAGAATTCGTACGTCGAGGGCACGGTCGACTTCATTTTCGGCGGGGCGACCACCGTCTTCCACGGCACCCAGATCTACGAGAAGCGCAGCAGCGGCGGCCCCATCACGGCGGCCAGCACCGACGCCGCCAAGACGTACGGGCTGCTCTTCTACCAGTGCACGATCACCGGTGCGGCGAACAACGTGACCCAGCTCGGCCGGCCGTGGCGACCCAACGCCCAGGTCCTGTATCGCGAGTCGAGCCTCAGCGCCACGATCAAGACCGCGCAGCCCTGGACCGACATGTCCGGTAACACGTGGCAGAACGCGCGCTTCCTCGAGTACAAGAACAGCGGCTCGGGGGCCGGCGTCAACAGCAACCGGCCACAGCTCAGCGACTCGCAGGCCGCCAACTACACCCCGCAGAAATATCTGGCCGGCACCGATGGCTGGAACCCGGTCGGTTGAGGGAGATGACCATGAAAAAGCTATCCATCGCCGTGGCCCTGGCGGTTGCCGTGCCCACTGTCGTCATCGGCATCTCGATGCTTCCGTCGGCCGCCGCGACGACGCCGGCCGTCGGCGGGACCTATCAACTGGCCGTCACCAAGAGCGGCAAGTGCATCGATGTACCGGGTGCGTCGACCGCCAACGGCGCCCTGCTCCAGCAGTGGGGCTGCACCACCGGCGCCGCGTGGCAGCAGTTCAAGCTGGTCGCCGCGGGCTCCAACTATCTGCTGCAGAACGTGAGCAGCGGCAAGTGCATCGACGTGCCCGGCAGTTCGGCGACGAGTGGCGTACCGCTGCAGCAGTGGGGTTGTGTCGCCAGTCAGACCAACCAGCAGTGGAAGCTCGCCGCCAGCGGGACGAACACGTTCCAGATCATCAACGTCGGCAGCGGTCTCTGCATCAGCGACAAGGACGCCTCCACCGCCTCGGGCGCGGCGATCATCCAGGAGACGTGCACCGCCAACTCGAACAAGCAGTGGGCGTTCACCAACGTTGCCACGGGCGGCGGGCGGGTCTGGCCGTCCACGCCGGACGGGTTCGCCTCGACCGGCGGCGGCACGACCGGCGGCGCCGCGGGCACGACGGTCACCGTGAGCACGCTGGCCGACCTGACCAAATACGTCACCGCGACCGAGCCGTACGTCATCAAGGTCAGTAAGGCGATCACCGTGACGCCCAAGGGGACCGAGCTCAAGGTCAAGTCGAACAAGACGATCGTGGGCGTGGGCACCAGCGGTCACATCGTCGGGGGCGGCTTCTTCCTCGGGGTGGGCGTGCGCAACGTCATCATCCGGAACCTGACGATCCGCGACACCGCGATGACCGACGACGACCCGGACGACAAGGTCTACGACTTCGACGGCATTCAGATGGACACGGCCGACCACATCTGGATCGACCACAACACCATCACGCGGATGAACGACGGCTCGATCGACAGCCGCAAGGACACGACCTATCTGACCGTGTCGTGGAATGTGCTGTCGGAGAACAACAAGGCGTTCGGCATCGGCTGGACCGACAACGTGACCGCGCGCATGACGATCCACCACAACTGGATCCACGACACCAACCAGCGCAATCCCAGCGTCGACAACGTCGCCCTGGCGCACCTCTACAACAACTATCTGCAGAACATCACGTCGTACGGAAACCTCTCGCGCGGCAGCACCAAGCTGGTGCTTGAGAACAGCTACTTCGATCACGTGGCCAACCCGTACAACGTCGACGACCTCACCAAGGGCCAGCTCAAGCAGAGCGGCAGCATCGTGGTGAACAGCTCGGGCAAGCAGGTGACCAGCGGGTCCGCCTTCACCCCGGGCAGCTACTACTCGTACGCCCTGGACCCCGCGGCCGACGTGCCCGGCCTGCTCAAGACGTACGCCGGACCGCAGGCGAACATCGGCCTGTGACGAGTCGCCGGCCGGAGTTGGGGAGCTCCGGCCGGCTCGAAGCGGGTGAGCGGACGTTCGCGGCGAAATCGTAAAAGTCCTCACGAACGGCCTCTTTGCGGCATAACTTACGGGGGTTATGTCCGGAAGAGTGAAGCAGTGGCGCGGTCTTCTGGCCCGCGTCGCGGCGATCGTCGTGCTCACCGGGATCTGCCTGCTGGTTCCGGTGACGCTGCCCAGCCTGCGTCCGGTGGCCACCGCCGCGACCGTGTGCCCGTCGGCGGTGGCGCTGGTCAACGGCGACTTCGAGCTGCCGGTGATCAGCGCGGCCTCGATGTCGCTGATCAGCGAGGGCACCATGCCGGGCTGGAAGACCACGGCGCCCGACAAGGTGTTCGAGCTGTGGCGCGAGGTGCGGATGGGGGTCGAGGCCGGTTCGCGCGTCCAGTTCGTCGAGCTGAACGCCAACTACGTGTCGACCCTCTACCAGGATCTGCCGACCACGCCGGGGCAGGCGCTGCGCTGGAACCTCAAGCACCGCGGCCGCCTCGGCACCGACGTGATGGCCCTCAACATCGGCCCGCCCGGGGGTGCCCTCGTCCAGCAGCGCTCGATCTCCGACGGGCAGGCGTGGGGCACCTACGGCGGCAACTACACGGTGCCGGCCGGCCAGACGACCACCCGCTTCGCGTTCGAGTCGATCTCGGCGGCGCAGAACAAGCCGACGTACGGCAACTTCCTCGACGGCATCTCCTTCGGCACCTCGCCGTGCCTGGTCACCACGACCGCGGTGTCGGCCGGCACGGCGAACGTGGGTGACGTACTGACCTACACGGTCACCGCCCGCAATGACGGGGGCAACCCGGCTCAGCTCAGCGTGCTCAGCGACGATCTGCCGGCCGGGCTGACCTTCGTGCCCGGCTCGATCCGCTCGATCAACGGCGCGACCACCACCACGGTCAGCGACGCCGCGGACGGCGACACCGGCGAGTACGGCTCATCGGCCCGGACGGTCAGCGTGCGGGCCGGGACGGGCGCTGGCACCACCGGCGGCTCGGTGCCGGTGGGGGAGAGCCGCTCGTTCAGCTATCAGGCTCGGGTCACCTCGGCCTCGGCCGCCTCCACGATCAGCAATGACGCCAAGGCCACGTACACCGACGACCTGACCGCGAGCCGGATCACCTCGACCTCTCCCGTCGTCACGACCGCCGTCGCCGCCGCGGCCGACCTGGCCGTCACCGGCGTGGTGGCCAACCCGGGGGTGGTCGCCGGCCGGCGGGCCGTCACCAACCTCACGGTCAGCAACGCCGGGCCGAGCGCGGCGAGCGCCGTGCAGGTGACCACCAAGGTCCCGCCCGGCATCACCGGGATCGCGGCCACGACGCCGCAGGGAAGCTGCACCGTCTCGGGGTCGAACGCCGTCTGCGACATCGCCGCCCTGGCCGTCGGGGCCACGGCGGCCGTGGTCGTCTCGGGGGATGTGCCCGCCGCCGCCACCCCGGGGGCGCAGGCCACGCTGACCTCGTCGGTGGCCAGTGGCACGTACGAGCTCAACCAAGCCGACAACGCGACCTCGGTCAGCGCCGCCGTCGTCACCCAGGCCGACCTCGGCGTCACGATGACCTATGCGCCGACCACGCCGGTGGCCGGTGACACCGAGACCTACACCGCGACCGTCAGCAACGCCGGGCCGTCCACCGCCCGCACGATCATGCTCACCGACCCGATCGCCACCGGATCGACCTTCGTCAGCGCGACCACCGCCAACGGGACGTGCACGATCGGGTCGACGCGGACGGTCGAGTGCTCGCTGCCCGACCTCGACCCGGGCTCGACACAGACCGTGACGATCGTCGTGCAACTCGACTCGAACGGCTCGGGCGCGATCAACAACGCGGTGTCGGTCAGTGCCGCTACTCCCGACCCGGTCGTGGGCAACAACAACTACTCGGTGCAGTCGACCGGCACCTCGGTCGCCGATGTGGGCGTGCAGCTGAGCATCGGTGCCTCCTCGGCCTACGCGGGCGACACCGTGCCCTTCTCGCTGGTGGTCACCAACCACGGCCCGTCGGCGGCCACGAACGTCTCGTTCAACACGGTCGTCCCGCCCGGCTTCACCGTCGTGCGGCCGAGCAGCCCGTACTGCACCGCCACGGCCTGCACCTTCCCGGGTCTGCCGGCCGGTGCGGTGGTCACCATCAACGGCACCGCGGTGGTCGGCCCGGACGCGGCGGCCGGCGTGCAACGGGCGAGCACGACGGTGATCTCGCCGACCACCGACAACAACCCGGCCAACGACACCGACTCGGTCACCTTCACGATCCTGCTCCGGGCCGACCTGGCCGTGACCCAGGCGCTGACCAACCCGGACGACTCGTCGGGCCTGGTGGCGGGGCAGCGGGTGCGGGGCGTTGTGACCGTCACCAACAACGGGCCGACCCGCGCCGACGGCGTGGCGGTGCGGCAACCGGTGCCGGCCGGTCTCACGATCCCGGTCGCCACGACCTCGGGCGGGGGATCGTGCGCGTTCCAGGGCACCGGGAGCCCCGGCGGCACCACCCCGGACGGCGGCATCTATCTCTGCACGCTGGCCTCGCTGGCCGGTTCGGCGGTCTGGACGATCACCTTCGCCGCCGTGCCGCTGCCGTCCGGCTACGCGCCGGCGACCTTCGCGCGTACGGCGTCGGTGTCGTCGTCGGCCCCCGACCCGGATGCGTCGAACGACAGCGTGACCACCACGTCGCCGGTCGAGCACCGGGCCGACCTGCGCCTCACCATGACGACCTCGACCCCTTCGGTGGTGCAGACGAGCCGGGTCGCCTTCCGGGTGACCGTGCGCAACCTCGGCCCGTCCGACGCCGACACGATCGTCCTGCGCCAGGACCCGTCCCCCGGGCTGGCCTTCACCTCGGGCACCCCCACGGCCGGGTCGTACGACCCCGCGACGCTGACCTGGAAGATCGGTGCGCTCGCCGTCTCGGCCACCGAGCGGCTCGACGTGGGCGGCGAGGCGCAGGCCACCGGCACGCTGACCGCCACCACCCGGCTCGTCTCGTCGGGCAGCGTCGACCCCGACCCGGCCGGCGACAGCGATTCGGCCTCGGTCACCGTGACGGCGGCGGCCCCCGCGCTCGGCCTCGAGGTGCTCACCTCGGTCGCGCCCGGGCCGGCCTCCGGTGCGGGCGCGGGCGACACCATCACCTACGTCTACCGGGTCACCAACACCGGCAACCTGACCATGAGCCAGCTCGTCGTCACCGGGACCCGCGGCGGCCCGGGTTCGTGCGGAGCGACGACGCTCGCGCCCACCGAGGTGACGACCTGCCCGGCCGGCAGCTACACGGTGACGTCGGCCGACGTGACAGCCGGTCAGCCCATCACCGACGTGGTCACCGCCGAGGCCGAGAACTCGGCCACGAACGGTCCGGTCCAGTACGCGTGGGTGACCGCCGGTGTTCCGGTCGCCGCCGCCCACCCGTCGCTGGTCGTCATGGTCACGCCCACCGTCAGCACGCCCAGCCGGCAGAACGCGGCCGCGGTCGGCGACACGATCAGTTACGACTACGCGATCGTCAACAACGGCAACGTGGCCATGGAGTTCCTCACCCTCAGCGACTCGGTGCCGGGCGGCGTCACCTGCCCCTTCGCGGTGCTCGCCATCGGCGCCTCGATGAACTGCACGACCAATTCCTCGTACGTCGTCCGGCAGTCCGACCTGGATGCGGGCGGCGCTATCACCGACTCGGCGACCGTCACCGCCCGCCCGTCCGGCTCACCGACCCCGCTGTCCTTCGGCCCGTTCCGCGCCGACATCATGGTCGCCCCGCCGGCGCCGCTTCTCCGCCTGATCGTCACCAACGACCGCTCCGGGCCGGTCGGGGTGGGGGACGCGATCACCTACTCCTACGAGATCGCCAACGTCGGCAACGTGACCGTCGTGGGCCTCGACGTGACCGACGATCAGATCCCCGACGTCGACTGCCCCGCGGCGTCGATCGCGGTCGGCGCCACGCTGATCTGCACCTCGTCCGCCCCGTACGGGGTGACCCAGGCCGACGTCGACGCGGGCGACCCGGTGATCGACGACGCGCTGGTCTCGGGGCAGGGCGTCGCGCCCGGCAGTCCGGTGGTGGTCGACGAGCATTCCACCTCGGTGCCCGTCGTGACCGCGGCGCCCGCGCTCGCCCTCACGCTCACCCCGTCCGCGACCCGGGCCGGCGGGGTCACGCTGGGCGACCGCATCACGTACGCCTACACGGTCCGCAACACCGGCAATGTGACCATGCTCGCGGTGGCCGTGACCGATTCCCGGGTCGGCGCCGCCTCCTGCCCGAGCGGGGTGGTCGGCCCCGGCACCACGATGGCCTGTACGGCCGGCGCCCTCTACACGGTCACCCAGGGCGATGCCGACGCCGGTGGCCTGCTCGGCTCGACCGCGCGGGTGCTGGCCCGGGCCCCGCGCGAGGCGACGGCCCGCGCCTACGACACGGCCACCGCGGGCGTCCCCGTGGCCTCGGCCGCCGCCACTCTCACTCTCTCGGTCTCCCCGGTCGTCACCCCGGCCGAGCACCGCGCCGCGCTCGGCGCCGGCGACCGGCTCGGCTTCGACTACCAGGTCACCAACGCCGGCCGGGTGACGATGCGGGCCATCACGATCGACGACGACCTGCTCGGCACGGTGGCCTGCGGCAGTTCGGCGCTCGCGCCCGGCGACTCGCTCCGCTGCTCGTCCGCGGGCCGCTACGAGGTGCGCCAGGCCGACGTCGACGCGGGGGAGGCGATCACCACCGAGGCGTACGCGTCGGGAACGCTCCCCGGCGGCGCGCGGGTCACCTTCGGCCCGGCCCCGGCCGGCGTCGACGTGCTCGTGGCCGCGCCCAGCCTGTCGGTGCAGGGCGTCGCCGTGGTCACCCCGGCCACCCGCCAGTACGCGGCCCGGGTCGGCGACACGATCGCCTACACCTTCGTGGTGGCCAATGACGGCAACCGGACGATGACCGGGATCGTGGTCTCGGGCGCGCGGACCGGGGTGGCCCGCTGCCCGGCCGCCGTCCTGACCGCTCGCGCGACGATGACCTGCACCGCCGGCCGCGACGTCACGGTCGCCCAAGCCGATGTGGACGCGGCCGGCACGCTCGTCGAACCGGTCATCGTGACCTCGGCCGGCGCCGGTTTCGGCCCGTTCACCGTCGCCGTTCCGCTGGAGAAGACGACACCCGCCCTGAGTTTCGTGGCCGCGGTGTCGGTCTCGCCCGTGGCCCACCGCTCCGGCGTGACGGCGGGCGACTCCGTCACGGTCGCCTACAAGCTGACCAATACCGGCAACGTGACGATGAGCGGTCTCGCCGTCCGGGACGCCGCGACGGGCGCCATTCCCTGCCCGGTGACCAGCCTCGCTCCCGGCGCCGCGGCCACCTGCACGGCCGGGGCCGACCGGGTGGTCACCCAGACCGACGTGGATGCCAACAAACCGCTGACCTTCCGCGCCTACGCCTCGGCGTCCGGCCTCTCCTTCGGCCCGGCCGTGGCCACCGTCCCGCTGGCCGCCCTGCGCCCGCGCCTGACCGCCGTGCAGACCGCCACCTGGACGGACCGGGACGGCGACGGGGTGCTGGGCATCCGCGACGACGTGGTCTCGACGCTGAGCGTGACCAACACCGGCAACGTCACCCTGGTCAACGTGCGGGTCAAGGGGCTGCCGGCCGCGGTCACCTGCAAGCCGTCCCGCCTCGAGCCCGGGGCCAAGGCCACCTGCGTCTCCGCCGCTTATCACCTGACCGAGCAGGACATCGCCCAGGGTCACCGTACGTACGAGGCGTCGGTGACAGGCGACGTCGAGTCCGTGAACACCCCCGTCCGCACCGACGCCCCGTCGACCGTGGTCATCCCGGTCCGCGACGCTCCGGGCGCCCCCGGTTCGGTGCCGGTGACCGGGCCGGCCGCGGCCCCGCTGGCCCTGACCGGCGGCGCCGTGCTGGCCCTGGGCATCGCCCTGATGCTGCTGCTCACGGTCACGCCCCCGGCGGAGGAACGGCGCACCCCGGTCCCGCTGGTGCGCCACCGCCCGGGTCGTCATCGCGGTCAGTTTGAGCGTTGACAGTTAGAACTCAAACAGTTAGAGTTCTGAGCATGGACGCGCCCCGGCTGACAAGCACCCTCGATCTGGTCCGCTGGATCGGGTGGGCCCAGCGCAAAGCGGGCGAAGACTGGATCCGGGCCCGCGAGCTCAGCCACGAGCAGAGCTTCGTGCTCGGCTATCTGGCCCAGAACCCGGGGTCGATCCAGCGGGACATCGCCGAGGTGACCCGCACGAGCGCGGCCAGCGTCTCGAGCCTCCTGCAGGGGCTCGAGCGCCGCGGCCTGGTCGAGCGCCGCACGGAGCCCGGCAACGAACGCAGCAAGCGGGTCTTCGCGACACCGGCCGGCAGCGAGTTGATCGCCGGGTTCGAGGCCGCGATGGGCGCCGCCGACGAGACGATCCTCGCCCCGCTGGACGAGGCCGAGCGGGCCGCCCTCAAGGCCCTGCTGCTGAAAGTCACCGCAGAACTGCCGCAACCCACCCGCACCTAAGCCGCACCCACTCCCGCCGCGCCACCCGTAGTCGGCGCGCGATCAGCCCTGCCTGAAATCCCCTGCCGCGCCGGCGTCCGCCGGCGTGCGATCCCACCTGCCCGGAATCACCGCCCAAGGACGGGCCCGGACATGGCGAAAGGA
This sequence comes from Actinoplanes sp., assembly GCA_965217855.1. GTDB lineage: Bacteria > Actinomycetota > Actinomycetes > Mycobacteriales > Micromonosporaceae > Actinoplanes. Next base: position 124,532 of record CBDCJN010000016.1, read on the forward strand.
GTTGTCATGACCGCCTCAACTGTGGAATCACCGACGAAGCCCGACGCGGTCGGCACCAACCGCTGGTATCTCTCCGCCGCGCCGATCGTCCGCGCACTGATCCACCTCTGCGTGCCGATGGCCGCCGCGATGGTCGTCGGCGCCGTCTACAACGTCATCAACGGCGGTTTCATCGGGTCGCTGCACGACAGCGCCCTGCTGGCCGCGATCACCTTCGGCACCCCGCTGCTCGGCCTGGTCATGGCGGTCGGCGGAGTCTTCGGCGTCGGCGGTGGCGCCCTCATCTCGCGGCTGCTGGGCGCGGCCGAGCAGGATCCGGCCCAGGCCGCCGAGATCAAGCACGTCTCGTCGTTCTCGATGTGGGGCTCAGTGATCACCGGGGCCGTGCTCGGCGGGACCGGTCTGCTCCTGCTGCACCCGCTCGTGTCGCTGCTCGGGGCCGACGCCGCCGCCGTGCCCGCGACCAACTCGTACGTCACCGTCATGCTGATCTTCGTGCCCGTGCTGGCCGCGGCGTTCTGCCTCGAGCAGCTCGTCCGGGCCGAGGGCGCCGCCCGGCAGGCGATGATCGGGCTGATCGCCTCGGTGATCGCCAACCTGGTCTTCGACGTGCTCTTCATTCTGGTGCTGGGGTGGGGCGTCGCCGGCGCCGCGGCCGCGGTCGGCCTCTCGAACCTGGTCATCGTGCTCTACTTCGCCTTCTGGCTGCAGCGCAACAGCGAGCACGTGAGCCTCGCGCCGCGCTGGTTCACCCTCTCGCCGGCCGTGCTCAAGCCCGTCTTCGGCGTGGGCGTCGGCGAGCTGCTCCAGGCCGGCTTCCTGATCGTCACCTCGCTGGTGCTCAACAACCTCGCCGCCGCCTACGGTGACGGCCCGCTCGCAGCCATGGGCATCGCGGTCCGGATCGCGCAGGTGCCCGAGTTCCTGGTCATGGGGGTCACGCTGGGCGTGCTGCCGCTGCTCGCCTACTCGTACGGCAAGGGCGACCGGCAGCGGCTGATGTCGGCCCTGCGGGTCTCCGCGATCACCGTCGGCGGCATCGGCCTGCTCTTCTCGACGGTCGTGTTCGTCTTCCGCGAGCAGGTGTTCACCGCCTTCGTGTCGGACCGTTCGCTGCTCGGCATCGGCATCACGATCATCACGGCCCAGCTGGTGGCCATGATCGCGAACGGCTTCGCCGGGCTGATCACGTCGTTCTTCCAGGCGACCGGCCGCGCGCTGCCGGCCACGGTGATGTCGATGACGCAGGGCGTGCTGTTCATCCCGATCGTCATCCTGGGCAAGCTCTGGTTCGGCCTGTCCGGCATCATCTGGGCGCTGACCCTGACCGAGGGCATCGTCTTCGTGGTCGGCGTCGTGATGTGGCTGGCCTACCGCCGCTCGATCGGCTGTGACATTACCGATGCCTGGTCCTTCGGACGGCGCGGAGAACCCGGGGAAAGCCATGGCTGGTCTAGGGAAGCCGGTCTAGGAGAGCGGTAGGACGGCGTGCATGGCGTTCAGCAGCTGCTCGGTCTGGAACGGCTTGTGCAGCAGCGGGGCGTCGGCCGGGATCTCCTGACCGCCGGGGGCCGGGCCGCTGGTGTAGCCGGACATGAAGAGCACCGGCAGGTCGGGTCGGGTGCGGCGCAGCTCGGCGGCCAGCTGGGTGCCGGACATGCCAGGCATGATGATGTCGGTCAGCAGGACGTCCATCTGCAGATGTTGCTGCTGCACCAGGCGCAGCGCCTCGGCCGGGTCGGCCGCCGCGTGCACCTCGTAACCGGCCTTGCGCAGGATCCGGCTCACGATGTCACGGACGCCGTCCTCGTCCTCGACCACGAGGATCCGCCCGCCAGGCGTAGCGGCCCGGCGCTTGACCAACGTCGACGGCGGCGCCACCACCTCGGCCGGGGGCAGGCAGACCTTCACCGTGGTGCCCTCGTCGAGCCGCGACTCCAGCGCGATCGTGCCGCCCGCGTCGGCGATGACGCCGTACGCCGTGGCCAGGCCCAGACCCGTACCCTTGCCCCGGCCCTTGGTGGTGAAGAATGGCTCGAAGGCCCGCGCCGCCACCTCGGGCGGCATTCCGCAGCCGGTGTCCGTGATGGAGAGCGTCACCTGGCCCGAGCCGCGTTCGACACCGGTCGCGATGGTCAGGTGGCCGCCGTCCGGCATCGCGGCCCGCGAGTTCATCACCGCGTTCATCACGACCTGCTCGAGCTTGCTGCGGTCCATGGTGATCGGCGGCAGATCGAGCGAGAGCATGGTGGTCAGCCCGATGTCCTCGCCGAGCGTGCGCGACAGCAGGCGCTGCATGTCCGTGGCCACCGCGTTCAGGTCGAGGGTCTCGGCCCGGGACGGTTCGAGGCGGCTGAAGATGAGCAGCTGGCGGGTCAGGCCGCTGCCCCGGGCGGCCGCCTGCTCGATGGCGTGGGCGTCGGCGTGCAGGTGGTGGTCGGCCCCCAGCTCCTCGGTCAGCATGGCCGCGTAACCCGAGATGACGGCCAGGATGTTGTTGAAGTCGTGGGCGATGCCACCGGCCAGCTGACCCAGCGAGTCGAGCCGTTCGGCCTGCCGCAGCTGTTGTTCCATCTCGGCCCGGCTCTGCTCGGCCTGCACCCGCTCGGTGACGTCGCGCAGGATGCCCTCGACCGCGATCGGGCGGCCGTCCGGCCCGGGGACGGCGCTGGCCCGCTGCTCGAGCCAGGCCAGGCCGCCCTTCTGCCGCCGCCAGCGGATCGTCAGCGTGCCCGGCTGCGCGGAATGCCAAGAGCGCTCCAGCAGCGGCCGGTCCGCCGGCTCGACCAGACGGAAGATCAGCGCGGGGTCGTCGTAGAACTGCTCCGGACTGAACCCGGTGATCGACTCGACGGCCGGGCTCAGATACTCCATCGCGGGGGCCGGGCTCAGCCGGAACCGGAAGATGACGTCGTGCGCGTGCTCGGCCAGCCGGCGGAAACGTTCCTCGCTCTCGCGCAGCGCGATCTCGCCGCGGCGGTGCTTGCGACGCTCGGCGGCCTCGTGCAGCTCGCGCTGCACGGCCGGGGCGAGCCGGGTCAGCCTGTCCTTGAGCACGAAGTCGCGGGCGCCGGCGCGCATCAGGTCGGCCGCCACCTCCTCGCCCACCTGCCCCGAGACGAGCAGGAAGGGCACGTCGGCGTCGTGCTCGCGGATCTGGGCGAGCACGTCCTCGGCGCGTACGCCGGGCATGTTGAAATCGCAGATGACCACGTCGATCGAGCGCTCGGCCAGCAGGGTCGCCACGCCCTCGGCGGTCTCGGCCCGGTCCACCCGCACCGGCATCCCGGCCCGGGCCAGGGAATGGCCGATCAGCACCGCGTCGTCGTCGTTGTCGTCCACGACGAGCACGTGGATCTCGGTCATCGGATCTCCCAGCCGGTCGGACCGGGCGTCAGGCTGAACCGGACGACCGCGCCGGCGCCGGGTGCTCCCGTGGCGGCGATCTGACCGCCGTGCCGCGTCACCACGCGGTGCACGACGGCGAGGCCGATGCCGGTGCCCTCGAACTCGCCGGCCGGATGCAGCCGCTGGAACGGGTCGAACATGCGGTGCGCGTGCCTCATCTCGAAGCCGGCCCCGTTGTCGTGCACCCAGAACACGTCGACGCCGTCCTGGTTCTCGGCGCCGAGGCTGATCACCGCGTCCGGGCGCTTGGAGGTGAACTTGACCGCGTTGCCGATCAGGTTCTGCAGCACCAGCCGGATCAGGTGCGGATCGCCCGGCGCGGTCATGCCGTCGGCGATCTCGAAGGTCACCGCGCGGCCCGGGTCGGCCGCGGCGAACTCGGCGGCGACCTCGCGGGCGAGAGCGGTCACGTCCGTACGCTCGCGGTGGATCTCCGTCCGGTTGGCCCGGGACAGATGCAGCAGCGCGTCGATCATCCGGGTCATCCGCTCGACGTTGGCCTGGATCCGCTCCAGATAGCGCTTTCCCTCGTCGTCCAGGCCGGTCGCGTGCTCCTCGAGCAGGATCTGGCTGAACCCCTCCAGGGTGCGCAGGGGCGCGCGCAGATCGTGCGAGACCGAGTAGGCGAACGCGTCCAGTTCGTGCGTCGACGCCTCGAGCTCGGCCGTGCGCACCCGCACCCGCTCCTCCAGCTCGTCGTTGAGCCGCCGGACCTCTTCCTCGGCCTGCTTGCGCGCGGTGATGTCGGTCGAGATGCCGCAGACGGCGTACGCCTGCCCGGCCGCGTCGATCAGCGGAAACTTCACCGTGACGTACGTGCGGGGGCCGTCCGCGCAGGGTGCTTCCTCCTCGATCTGCAGCGGCCCGCCGCGGGCGAGGGCGGCCAGATCGTCGGCCCGGAACCGGTCGGCGATCGGCTCGGGGAACAGCTCGTGATCGGTGTGCCCGACGACGTCCAGGCGGCGCCGCCCGAACAGGCGCTCGAACTCGTGGTTGACGAGCAGATAGCGGCCCTGGACGTCGCGCATGTAGACGACCGCGGTGGTGTGGTCGAGGAGCGCCATGAGCTGCTCGTGACCGACCCGGATCTGCGAAGGGCCGCCGGCCGCTGTGCCGGTGCTCATCTGGATCTCACCGCCTGCCTCACCGCCATCACGCCGACGGTACTAGATGATATGACCTGAATGTGAGAGTTTTCCCTGTTCGGGGCGGCGGTGGCGGGCCGGATGCGTTCTTGGGCGGGCGGGGTGACCATGGCGGCTCGGCCGGTGAACATCGATCATCCTGGATGGCGATCATGTTTGATCAGTTCCAGATCGTGACGGATCCCGTGGGCGACTCCGTCGCCGTCTCCGCGATCTTCGCGGCGCTGCCCTTGCTCACCCTCTTCGTCCTGCTCGGCGCGCTGCGGATGCGGGCCTGGCTGGCCGGCGTCATCTCGCTGGTGGTGGCCCTCGTGGTCGCCGTCGCGGTTTATGCCATGCCGGCCGGGCAGGCGCTGCTCTCGGCCACCGAGGGCGCCGCGTTCGGCTTCTTCCCGATCCTGTGGATCGTCCTCAACGCGATCTGGGTCTACAACCTGACCGTGGCCAGCGGCCACTTCGACGTGCTGCGCCGCTCGATGGAACGGGTCAGCCCCGACATACGGATCCAGGCGGTGATCGTCGCCTTCTGCTTCGGCGCGTTGCTCGAGGCGCTCGCGGGTTTTGGCACACCGGTCGCGGTGACCGTGGTGATGCTGATGGCGCTCGGCTTCCGCCCGATCCAGGCCGCGGCCGTGGCGCTGATCGCCAACACCGCGCCGGTCGCGTTCGGCGCGCTGGCCACGCCGATCACCACGCTGGGCACGGTGACCGCGGGCGCGGCCGACGACCCGCGTCTCAACCCGGACACGCTGGGCGCGATGGTCGGGCGGCAGACCCCGATCCTGGCCGTGGTCGTGCCGCTGGTGCTGGTCGCGGTGATCGACGGCAAGCGCGGGGTGCGCCAGACCTGGCCGGTCGCGCTGGTGGCCGGGGTGGTCTTCGCCGGGGCCCAGTTCGTGGCGTCCAACTACATCTCGGTGCCGCTGACCGACATCATCGCCTCGCTGCTGGCCGCGGCGGCGGTGATGGCCCTGCTGCGCGTCTGGCGACCCGTCGAGTCGCCCCAACTGTCGACCAAGGAGGAGTCGCCGCCCGCGGACGGGGGTGGCGGTGTCGCCGTGGCCCAGCGCCGGGACGCTCCGGTCGAGGTGCTGCGGGCCTATGCGCCGTACCTCATCATCATCGTCATTTTCTCGATCGTGAACCTGGCGCCGGTCAAGGCGGCCCTGGCCAAGGAGCCGTGGACGGTCGCCTTCGCCTGGCCCGGCCTCGACGTGCTCGGCGCGACCGGCAAACCGCTGGCCTCGACCACCTTCACGCTCGGCTGGCTGCCCGCCGCGGGCACCCTGATGATCCTGGCCGGCCTGCTCACCGCCGTGGTCCTGCGCGTCCGGCCGGGCCGGGCGATCAAGGCCTACGGCGACACGTACGTCGAATTGCGACACGCCATCGTCACGGTGATGGCGGTGCTGGCCCTGGCCTACGTGCTCAACCAGTCGGGCCAGACCAACACGCTGGGCGAGTTCCTGGCCGGCACCGGCGCCTTCTTCGTCTTCCTCTCCTCGATCCTGGGCTGGATCGGGGTGGCCGTGACCGGCTCCGACACCTCGGCCAACGCGCTGTTCGGCGCGCTCCAGGTGCAGACCGCGGCCAAGGCCGGTCTCGACCCCGTGCTGCTCGCCGCGGCCAACTCCTCGGGCGGCGTGCTGGGCAAGATGATCAGCCCGCAGAACCTGGCCATCGCCGCCTCGGCCGTGGGCATGGCCGGCAAGGAGGGCGACATCTTCCGCCGGGTGGTCGGCTGGAGCCTGCTGCTCCTGCTGGTCATGTGCGTGCTGGTCACGCTGCAGGGCACCCCCGTGCTGGGCTGGATGATCCCCTAGAGGGCCCGCAGGCGCTCCAGCATCCACGAAGCGTCGGCGGCCAGATCGCCGTCGTAGCCGGGGAAGTAGCCGTGCCCGGCCGTCCACCAGCGGAGGTAACGGCTCAGCTGGCGGACCGTGGAATCGACCGGGAACGGGTCGTCGGCCGGCCACTGGACCCGGGTGCGGCGGATCAGCTCGGCCAGCTGCTCCTCGGCCTGATCGAGGGCCCGGGTGCGGCCGGCCAGCGGGGCCAGCAGGAAGAGCTCGGCCAGCGAGCCGGGCGCCCAGGCGTCGTCGTCGGTCAGGGCGGCCTCGCGGGCCGCGTACCACTAGCCGACCCTGCGGCGCCAGCCCTCGGTCTTCCGCAGCGCGGCGCCGACCCGGGCCACGTCCTCCATGGACTCGACGGTGAGCACAGGGGCGTCGATGTAGAGCGAGTCCTGTGTGGAGAACTCGATGCGGATGGACGCCTCGAGGTCGACCGCTGGGATGTTCGGCACCTCGGCGCCGGCCAGGAACTTGGTCACCCGGGTGCCGTCCGAGCGGAAGCGCAGCCGGGTCGGCGCACCCGCGGCGGGGACGAACGTGATGCCGTACTCGCTGATGTTGCCCATCTTGACGAAGACGCCGTCGCTGATCACGCCGTAGTCGCCCAGCGCGAAGGTGTTGGTCACCGGCATCGACGCCGCGTGCACGTCGAGCTCGGCGTGCAGGACCTTGCTGTACTTCCGCGCTGTGCCCACGCAGTCAGCATCCCAGGGGGACACAGCGCCGGCCGCTGGCCGGTATGACTCAAACGGTATCAATTGACATCGATATGACCTGGTGCGAGGGTACGAACGTCGCGATCGACCGGCGTCAGTGCCCTGGGATCCGGCGCACTCCGCCGCCACCACGGCGGCGGCCCTGCTATCGGCAGCCCGCCGCCGCAGCAGAAGGGAAACCCATGCGCGTACGACGGGCTCTCGCACTCGCCGCGGCCACGGTCGCCGTGGCCACCGGCCTGATGGCCGCCCCGGCCCAGGCCGCCCCGGCCACCCTGGCCGCGACCACGCTGGCCAACACCATCGCGCTGAGCAACTGCTCGGCCTCGCTGGTGCGTTACCCGTCCTCGGTGAGCAGCGACCGGGCGATGATGCTGACCAACGGTCACTGCTACGAGGGCGGCTTCCTCAGCGCCGGCCAGGTGCTGCAGAACCGCACCTCGTCCCGCTCGGGCACGCTGCTCAACAGCACCGGCGGATCGCTCGGCACGGTGCGCGCGGACCGGATCCTGTACGCCACGATGACCGGCACCGACGTCACGCTTTACCGTCTGACCAGCACCTTCGCCACCCTGGCGAGCCGGGGCGCGACCCCGCTGACCATTGCGAGCAGCCGGACCGCCGCCGGGGCGAGCATCGCGATCCCGTCCAGCTACTGGAAGCGGATCTGGAACTGCAAGGTCGACGGTTTCGTCCCGCAGCTGCGCGAGGGCGAGTGGACGTGGCGTGACTCGATCCGCTACGACGTCAACTGCGACACCATCCACGGCACCTCGGGCTCGCCGATCGTCGACGCCACCTCGGGCCAGGTCGTCGGCATCAACAACACCGGCAACGACGACGGCGAGCGGTGCACCGTCAACAACCCGTGCGAGGTGGCCGCCAACGGCACCGTCTCGGTCCACCAGGGGCAGAGTTACGGCGAGCAGACCTACTGGTTCACCACGTGCCTCACCTCGACCCGCGCGATCGACCTGAACAAGTCGGGCTGCCTGCTGACCCGGCCCTGAAGTCAAGCCACGCAGAACTCGTTGCCCTCGGGGTCGAGCATGACCACGTGGCCGAGCTGGTCGCCGTAGTGCTCCTCGCGAATCTCGGAGGCGCCGTCGGCGACCAGGTCGGCCACCTTGGCCCGGATCAGCCGGGCCCGGTCGGCCAGGTCCCACGGCGGCTCGCCGGCCACCCGGATGTCGATGTGCATCCTGTTCTTGGTCGTCTTGACCTCGGGCACCAGCAGAAAGCTGATCGCCGGCCCGCGCCCGTCCGGGTCGACGATCGAGGCGCCACCCGGTTCGTCGTAGCCCGGCTCGGCGACGTAACCGAGAGCCTTGGCCCAGAAAGCGGCCAGCCGTTGCGGATCGGAGGCGTCGCCGCCAATTGTCCAGTGCGTAGCCATCCCAGCACCCTAGGCGATGGCCCGGGCCGCTTCCAGGTCCTCAGCGCGTCAACGGTTTCCGGCGCGGCAGCACGACCCGGTGCGTGATGCGCCAGCCGGCCGCAGTCGGCTCGACGGTGTCCTCATAGGTGACGCTGCCGACCGACCCGTCGGCCATCACGCCCAGCCCCTTGGAAACGGCGTGCACCGCGCCCTCGGCGGCCTCGGTCAGCACGATGTTGGTCACGTGGTGGGCCACCGGGTTGGCGTCCCCCAGCGCAACGGCCGCCTCGCGCAACGCCTCCAGCCCGACCATAACCCCACCGCCCATGGCGCTCACGTCGTAGGCCACGTCCGTAATGAACAGCGCGGCGAGCCCGTCGAAGTCCCCCCGGTCGACCAGATGGCCGTGCAGGTTGATCAGGTCGGTGATGGCATTCCGGTCGTCCTGACTCAGCGCCACAGCGGCCTCCTCTCGAAGCGGGGCCGTCCCCACTTACCCAGGGCGTTACCGTAGTCCGGCGATGTCCCGGGGTCCTGGTCGCTCGACCTGGACCCGATCGTGCTGGTCGACGGCGGCACCGACATTCTCATGCGCGGCGACGAGAACGGCCTCGGAACTCCGGTCGAAGACCTCACCAGCGTCGCGGCGGTCACTGCCCTCGACAAGCTGGCCGCGCGCTGCCTCTACCTCGACCGCATCGAGAACACCGTCGGCCGCCGCCAGGTGATCGGTCGTATCGAGGCTTTCCGCGACGAGATCCCCACCACCCGGATCCCCCGCGCCTATCCGCACTGACTGGGCGGTCAGTGCCAGGCGGTGGCTACGGCGGGGCTGGGGGTGGTGGCGAGGGTGGTGGCGCCGGCCGGGAGGAGGCGGTTCAGGTCGTTGGCTCGGGTTTCGGCGAGCCAGGATTCCTGGCGCAGGCTGTCGCTGGTGCGGCGGGCCAGGGTGGCGTCGTGGGCGGCGGCCTGTTCGGCGGCGACGGCGCGCTCGTAGCGGTCGCGCAGGTGGCCCTCGGTGGCGCGGGCGATGACCAGCTCCTGCTCCAGCGGGTGCAGGCGGGCGTCCCAGCCCGCCCGGCCGGCCAGCGCGTCGGCCACGGCGGCGGCGGGGAGCCAGCCGTTCTCGGCCGCGGTGCGGACGGACTTGTGCAGGAAGCGTTCGCGGGCCACGTATTCGGTGGGGGTCTGTGCGCTCCACGGGATGCCGAAGGCCGCGCCCGACCGGCGGGCCCGCAGCCGGGCGTCCGCGTCGAGCCAGGCGTCCCAGGCGGCGGTGACCTCGTCGGTCGCGGTCTCCCAGCGTTCCTGCCACCGCTCGGCGGCCAGCGCGGCCCGGTCGGCGGCCACCCGCACCTCGTCGGCGAACTGGGCGGCGCCGATCGCCTCCAGGGTCGACTGGCGGCGGCGTTCGCCCCGGTCGCCCAGCATCGAGTCCACGGTCTCGCGCAGCGTCTGCCATGGGTTCCGCATGGCCCGGGGGCTGGCCAGGATCAGCATCGCCGGGAGGGTGAGGATCCAGAGGGTCACCCAGATCGCGGCCGGGGCCGGCTCGGTCAGCAGCATTTCGGCAACAACGTTCATGGTCAGTCGTCCTGTCCGCTCGAATTCCGCATGGCTCGTGGGAACGCCGTCCTTACGGGCGAGGAAGGCGCGGGGGGAAGGCGCAATCGTGCCGTCCGGTCAGGCCGCGCGGGCCGGGCCGGGAAGGCGGGGGAAGGGAAGGACGCGTCGAGGGCCGCCGGGGTCAGCCGGGAAGGCGCGGAAGCGTGACATCCGAGTCGGAAGGAGAAGGCGCAGGGCGCGAGGCCGTGATCACCGGTCGGCCGAGGGCCGTCAGCGGATGGTCAGGCGAGAAGGAGCGGCGGTGCGCGGGATCCGCTGGCACCGGCGGCGAACTGGGTGGAGAGGACGCGCGCGCGGCCGGCGACGGGAGCGCCGGGCGTACGGGCGGGGGCCGTGGCCGGCGACGCGACGTCGTCCGGTGTGTCGGCTGTGGACCCTGCGATTGCCGGTGCCGTGGGGGAGCTGGTGCTCTGGGTGACCCCGGCGACGACCGAACCGCTGACCGTCTGAGGCGCGGCGAGGCCGAGCGTCAGGAACAGGAGCAGGGCGGGCAACGATCGCAGCAGAGCGCTGCGTAGAGAGACCGTTGCCATGTCCCTAATGTACCGACCTGATCATCGAACGCGAAGCGCCACTCCGGTGATCACTTGCGCGACTTCTCGAGCTGCTCGCGGCACTCGTCCACGGTCGTGCAGGGGATGATGATGTCCTGCACGCCGGGCAAATTCTTGATGTTGGCCTGGTCAGAGCCGTCGCGGACGGCGCGCAGGGCGTCGAAGTCGGCCATGTGCACCCGGTAGGACTCCGGCAGCGAGTTCGGCGTCACCTGCTCCACGAAATCCGGGTCGTCGGCCCAGAGTTCCTTGAACCGCTGGTAGGCCTGTTCGCGGCTCTCGTGCTCGACCTCGGCGACGTCGGGCAGACCGCGCAGATATTCGTCGATGTTGGTCTTCTGCTGACTGGTGACGTCGGTCCGGAAGAAGATCGAGAAGACGGGGTCGGACTCGTCGAAGATCCGTTCGATCTTCTTGTCCTCGTCGCTTTTGAGCAGGCCACAGCCGGTGAGACCGAGCAGGGCGACAGTGGCGACAAGGGCGATCAGCAGGCGGCGCACGGGCCGGACTCTAACAAAGGTGTCGATGCGTGGAGGCCCCGGATCGGCCCCCACGCATCACCCCCGTCAGCCCGCGCGGCAGGCCAGCGAAGGCCAGGACCAGTTGCCGCCGTGCTGGATCGTGAAGCCGAACGTGTTACCGCTGCCGTTCGGCCGTGCGGTCATCACATTGCCGCTGCTGTCCCAGCTCACCGACGCGTTCCAGGTCGCGATGATCTTCTGCGGCGACTGGAGCGTGACGGTGACGACCCAGTTGCTCGTCCCGCTCACGGCGACCGAGCCGTTGAAGCGGTCGGACCACTTCTGACCCTCGGTGTACGTCGTGGTGCAGGACCCGCCGGTGGGAGGAGTCGTGGTCGGCGGGGTCGTGGTCGGGGGCGTCGTGGTGTCGCCCGGGGCGACCGCCCGGCCCGTACTGGCCGAGATCATGCCCGCGCACAGACCCCGCGAGGCCAGCCCGGACGCGATCTGCGGGATGGCCGCGATGGTGGTGGCGTAGTTGTCGTGCATGAGGATGAGCTGGCCGTTGGTCAGCGTCGAGGCCGCCTGCACGATCGCGGCGGTGCTGGCGCCGTTCCAGTCCTGCGAGTCGACGTCCCAGGTGACCGTGCGCAGGCCGAGGGCCGAGGCGGCCGACTGCAGGGTCCCGTTGGTCTCGCCGTACGGCGGCCGGAAGATCGTCGGGGTGCCGCCGCCCGCGTTGCGGATCGCGGTCTGGGTGCGCGACAGCTCGGAGGACATGTCGGCCTGGCTCAGCGTGAGCATGTGCGGGTGGGTGTAGCTGTGGTTGCCGACCCACATGCCGGCCGAGACCTGAGCCGCGACGAGGCCGGGGTTGGCCGCCGCATTCTGGCCCATGTTGAACATCGTGGCCCGCAAACCGTTGCTGCGCAACGCGTTCAGCAGCTGCGTGGTGGTGTTCGGGTTGGGCCCGTCGTCATAGGTCAGCCCGACGTAACCGTTGCGGCAGGCCGTCGGCGAGGAGGTCGGCGTCGTCGTCGGGGGAGTGGTGGGACCGGCCGCGTTGAGGGCGTCGAGCGTCGCCGTGTAGGCCGCCTTCTTGTTGCCGCTGCCGTCGAAGAGCAGCGGGGTGTCGCCCGACCGCCAGGAGTCGCTGTCGCGGACGCCCCAGACCGTGATGCCGTTGCAGCGGGCCACCGCCAGACAGGCGTTCACGACTGTGCGGTACTTGTTGGCCTGGTCGCTGCCCGAGCCCTGGATGTCGAGCTCGGTGATCTGCACGTCCACGCCGAGAGCGGCGAAGTTCGCGATGTTCGTCTGGAAGTTCGACGGCACCGGGTTACCGCTGTTGAAGTGCGCCTGCAGGCCCACGCAGTCGATCGGCACGCCGCGCGCCTTGAAGTCCCGCACCATCGCCAGTACGGCCTGCGTCTTGGCCTGGCTCGGGTTGTCGATGTTGTAGTCGTTGTAGCAGAGCTTGGCGGCGGGGTCGGCCGTGCGCGCGGCCCGGAACGCGGCCTCGATCCAGTCGTTGCCGGTGCGCTGCAGGTTGGAGTCGCGGCGCGAGCCGTCCCCGTTGTCGGAGAACGCCTCGTTGACCACGTCCCACGTGTAGACCTGGCCGCGGTAGTGGGTGGCCACCTGGGTCACGTGGTTGAGCATCGCGTTGCGCAGCGTGCTGCCGCTGAGGTTCTGCATCCAGCCCGGCTGCTGCGAGTGCCAGGCCAGCGTGTGGCCGCGCAGCCGCTTGCCGTTCGAGGTCGCCCACTGCGCGATCCGGTCGCCGCTGGAGTAGTTGAACTGGCCCTGGTTGGGCTCGGTGGCGTCGAGCTTCATCTCGTTCTCGGCGGTCACCATGTCGAACTCGCGGTTGGCGATCGTGGTGTACGCCGAGTCGTTCAGCTTGCCGGCGCTGATCGCGACGCCGAAGTAGCGGCCGCTCTGCTGGGCCGAGGCGCCGAGGGTGGTGGCGGCCTCCGCGGACGGGGCCAGGGCGATCGCGCCGGCGCCGGCCAGCAGGGCCGCCGTGGCGGTCAGAAGGAGGGATCGGGGACGGATCCGTCTGCTCACGGGGATTCACTTTCGTGGTCGGGGGACGCGGCGACCCCGTGCCGGTGGAAGCCGGGGTCGCCGCACGAAGTGACGTTCATCGTTGCGTCCCATTGTTGGGAGCGCTCCCGTGAGGAGTCAACCGTTAGTTCCGGCAAACTTCCGAAAGTTCCGTACCCTCGGCCAGGTGTGCAGGGCGGATGCCGAGCCGAGGCAGAAAATGCATCGGCCGAAACTTCCAGTCAGACCACGAAAAGTACGTCGGTCAGGCCGTCGACCTTCACCCGGCCGCTCAGCGTGCCCGACGTGGTGTCCAGCCAGACCGCCTCGTTCTTGCCGCCCGCATAGAGCCGCGACCCGACCCCGTTCAGCCGCAGGCCGCGCGCCGCGGCGGGCAGCGACCAGGTGCCGGCCACGCCGTCCGCGCCGCGATCGAGCACATGCACCTGGCGGCCGGCGGCGGCGAACACCCGGTGGTCCGGCCCGAAGACGAGGCTCGCCGCGCCCCCGCCGGCCGGGATGCGGGCGGTCCGCTCGATCTGCAACGTCTCGGCGCCGGCGTAGGCGATCGAGCCGGACGTCGTGTCCAGCACCGCGATCTGCTGCCCGTCCACGGCCAGCGCGTGACCCTCGGCCGGGCCCTGACCGAACGGGGCGGGCAGATCCAGGCAGTACGCCCACCGCTCGCCCAGATGCAGCACGTGGACGAAGGCGTGCACAGGGCTGCGTGTGCCGCTGAGCAGATTGCGGGTGTGCTGGTGCTCGGGCTGGTGGGTGTAGAGCGTGTAGAGCGTCTGCCGGGAACGCGAGTAGACCGCCTGCCGCCCGCGCCCCCGCATCTCCTCCTCGGCCCCGGCTAGTACGGGCACCTTGTCCCGCGTGAACAGCGGATAGAGCTTGCCGTCGCTGAAGTCGAGGAGACGTGCGCGGTAGTGGTCGGGTTTTCCGGCCGGCAGCCAGTCGAGCGCGGAGGGGCGAGCACGCCACCGGAGAGGGCGAGGAACGAGCGGCGTGTGGTCATGCTCTGTCGACACCGCCTCTTGAGAAAGGGTTCCCGTGGTCGAAGGGAACCCTTTCGCCGCGGGCGGTGTCAGTGCAGTGTCGGTGCGGATGTGGGGAGCCGGGTGGGGGAGAGGGTAGTCGAGATCGACGATGCGACGGCGGTGAGCCGGGCACGGGATGGCGACCTGGGGGCGTACGAGATCCTGGTCGCCCGCTACACCGTGCCCGCGCACCGGGCCGCCGTGCTGCTCGGCGCCGGGGACGACGCCGACGACGTAGTGCAGGAGGCGCTGGTGAAGGCGTACCGGCAGTTGTCGCGCTACCGCGGCGAGTCCGGCTTCCGCCCGTGGCTGCTCGCCATCGTGGCTAACGAGACCCGCAACCTGCACCGCTCGCGGCGGCGCCGGGACGGCTTGGTCCTGCGGGCTGCCACGGCCCCCGAACCGCGGCCCGACGAGCCCGACCCGGCCGACACGGTGCTGGCCCGGGAAAGACGCGACCGGCTGGTCGTACGGCTGAAGTCGCTGGCCGAGAGAGACCGTGACGTGCTGGTCTGCCGTTTTCTGCTCGACCTGAGCGAGCAGGAGACGGCCGCGGCCCTGGGCGTGCCCAAGGGCACGGTGAAGTCACGCACCGCGCGGGCGCTGGCCCGGTTGCGGGAAGACCTGCGAGCCGAGGAGGTGCCCGGTGCCTGACCACGACGACGACCTGATCGCCGAACTGCGCGACCTGGACACCTGGCTGGCCGTACCCGAGCCGGCCGACCAGCGCGCCGCCGTACGAGCCCGGCTCGCTGTGCCTCCGCGCCGGTGGAAGGCTTTCCTCGCCGCGGCGGTCGCCGCACTGGCCGTCACTGTGGTCGCGGTGGAGCCGGCCCGGGCGGCCGTGGTGGACGCGGTCGTGCAGGTGTTGCAGGTCGCCGGCATCGAGGTGCGCCGCGAGGCCGGCCCGGCGCCGCAGGCCAGCCCCAGCCCGCTGCCCTCGACCGGCGTAGTGACCCTGGCTCAGGCCCGGGCGAAGGTGGCTTTCGCCGTACGCATGCCGGCCGACCTGGGCGAGCCCGAGCGGGTGGAGCTGGCCGACCCGGACGCGAACGGTGTGCCCCGGGTGGTCAGCGCCTCCTATCGGGGCGGGGCCGTGCGGTTCGACCAGTTCGACGGCTCGGCCGGCGTCTTCTTCAAGCAGACGCAGAACGCGGAATGGGTCGACCTCGGCGGCAACAGCATGGCGATCTGGCTGCCCACGCCGCACACGCTGACCTACGTCGACCGCACCGGCGCCGACCGCACCGCCACAGCCCGGCTCGCCACCCCCACCCTGATCTGGGAGCAGGGCGCGGTCACGTACCGCCTCGAGGGCTTCACGACCTTGAAGGAGGCTCGTAGCGCAGCGCTCTCCCTCAAATGACCGCCTGTGGACGACGCGACTCCGCCTGTGGACAACCGCCCCGCCCCGCTTGACACCGGCGTAACGTCCCCTCCAATCCCCGAGGCGGGTGGGGGTTAGGGATGGCTGAACAGCGGCTTGAAAAACGCGCAGAGGCTGTCCACATCGCGCCATGTCGCAGGTGCGGCAGCTCCGGAACGATCGAGCGGACATAGACGGACTCCAGAATGCGTGTCATCTCGCATCGCTAAGGAGTCGGCCTTGTCAGCATCGAAACGTCTCACCGGTGCGCTCGCCGGCGTCCTGATCGGAGCCGGCAGCGTCGCCGGGATCCCGCCAGGTCCCGTCGGCGCCGCCCCGGCCGCAACCTCCGCAAAAGCCGCACCAGCCCAAGCCGCACCGGCTCAAGCCATCACCCTCATCACCGGTGACGTCGTGCAGCTCGCCCCGGCCGGTGACGGCCGGGTCGCCGCGACCGTGCGCCCGGGGGCGGGCCGCGAGCGCATCTCGTTCTCGACCGTCGAAACCAAAGACGGCGTACGCGTCGTCCCCCAGGACGCCATCCCGCTCCTCGCCGACGGCCGCCTCGACGCCGAGCTGTTCGACGTGCAGCACCTCATCGACGAGGGCTACGGCGACGCGAAGAGCCCGTCTCTTCCCCTGATCATCCAGTCGTCGACGGGCGCCGCGACCGCGCGCACTCTCGGCGCCCCGGCCGGCAAGGAGCTGCCCAGCCTGGGCGCGGTGGCCGTGCGGGCCGACAAGGGTGCGCTGGCCGCCTTCTGGCGGGCCCAGGAAAGCGCCCGGAAAGCGTCCACCCAGCGCATCTGGCTCGACGGCAAGGTCAAGCCGGTGCTCGACCGCAGCACCGCGCAGATCGGCGCGCCCGACGCGTGGAAGGCCGGTCTCGACGGCACCGGCGTCAAGGTGGCCGTGCTCGACACCGGCGCCGACGCCACCCACCCCGACCTGGCCGGACAGATCGCCCAGTCGCGGGATTTCAGCGGCAGCGCCGACACGAGTGACCACTTCGGACACGGCACCCATGTGGCGGCCACGGTCGCCGGGATCGGCGGCAAGTACAAGGGCGTCGCCCCCGGTGCGCAGCTGCTGATCGGCAAGGTGCTCGACGACAGCGGGTCGGGCTACGAGTCCGGAATCATCGAGGGCATGGAGTGGGCCACCGCGGCCGGGGCCAAGGTGGTCAACATGAGCCTGGGCGGCTCGGCCACTGACGGCACCGACCCGATGAGCGCGGCGGTCGACGAGATCAGCGCCTCGAGCGGCGCGCTCTTCGTGGTGGCGGCCGGTAACGAGGGCGCGACCTACACGGTCGGCACGCCCGGCGCCGCCCCTTCGGCCCTGACGGTCGGCGCGGTCGACCGTGAGAACCAGATGGCCGACTTCTCGAGCCGGGGCCCGCGCCTCGGCGACGAGGGCCTCAAGCCCGAGATCACCGCCCCCGGCGTCGGCATCGTGGCCGCCCGGGCCGCCGGCACCTCGATGGGTGAGCCGGTCGACGAGCTGCACACCGCAGCCTCGGGCACCTCGATGGCCACCCCGCACGTGGCCGGCGCGGCGGCGATCATCGCGCAGCAGCACCCGTCCTGGACCGGCGCTCAGATCAAGGATGAGCTGGTCAGCACGGCCAAGACGACGACCGGCACCCCGGTGTACGCGCAGGGCGCCGGCCGGGTCGACCTGACCCGGGCGACCAGCCAGCCGGTGGCCGGCACCGGGGTCGCCGACTTCGGCCTGCACGCGCTGGGCGAGACGCCCGCGGTGGTGACCCGGACGGTGACCTACACCAACGCCGGCGCCGTAGCCGTGACGCTGACCCTGCAGGACACCCTGGCCCAGATCACCACCTCGGCGTCCACGGTCACCGTGCCCGCCGGGGGCAGCGCCGCCGTGACCCTCACCTACAACCTGGCCACGGCCGAGCCGGGGCAGCTCAGCGGGTGGCTCACCGCCACCGGGCCGGACGGCGTCCTGGTCACCACCGCGATCGGCGGCACCCTCGACCGGGAGCGCCACCTCGTCACGTTCAAAGCGGTCGACCGGGCCGGTCAGCCCGCGGGCTCGCCCGCGCTGCAGGTGTTCGGCGACGACCAGCGGTTCGACGTGCTCAACTACCTGATGCCGGGCGAGGAGAAGACGTTCCAGCTGGCCGAGGGCGACTATCTGGTCGACGCCACCGTTCCGGACGGCGGGCCCCTCGACGAGCAGGACACCCTGGTCACGATCCCCGAGCTCAAGGTCGACCGGGATCTGACGGTGGTGCTCGACGCCCGGACGGCCCGGCCGATCCGGATCGAGACGCCCAAGCCGGCCGAGCAGCAGACGGTCGAGAGCTACTACGTGCACCGGGTCACCGGGAGCGGGCGCGGGATCATCAACGGCTTCATGAACTTCAGCGCTGTGCAGAAGATCAACGTGACGCCGACGGCCAAGCTGCGCAAGGGCAGCTACGAGTTCTCGTCCCGGTGGCAGCTGGTGGCCCCGATGGTGCAGGCGAGCATCCCGGGGGTGAGCGGCGAGCTCGACATCAACCTGATGCACACCTCCCCGGCGTACGAGGGAACTCGCCGTTTTGATCTGGTGGCGGGTCTCGGTGGCAACGTGAAGGGCAAGGCGGTCGTGCTCGAGGCCGACGACGATCTCGCGGCGGCGCAGGAGGCGGCCGCGGCCGGAGCGGCGGTGGCCCTGGTGGTGCTGCCCGCGGATCGCAGTGCCTGGTCGGCGTGGTCGCCGGACGGTGAGGAGCGGATGGCGATCCCGAGCGCGCGGGTGGCCAACGACGACGGGCAGCGGATCCTGGCCCAGGCGCGCAAGCGTGGTGCGAGCATCGCCTTGACGCTGACGACCGAGAGCCCCTATCTGTACGACGTCTTCCAGGTCTCGCAGGGGCGGGTGCCCAGCCAGATCGTGCACAAGGTGACGGCGGCCAACTCGTACCGGATTACCTCGAAGTATCAGGACAACGGCGGGTTCGACTGGGTGCGCGAGCAGCGGTTCGGCTGGCGGCCCTACCAGGACTACTCGTGGAACGACGCGCAGCGCTCGGTGCACACGCCATCGGTGCGCGAGGAGTGGGTGTCGACCGGCGACAGCGTCTGGCAGCACCAGGTGCACCACCTCTTCCCGTGGAGCGACCTGGGCGCGAGCCTCGACGGTGGCATCCGGGACGCGGCCGTGTCGTACCGGAAGGCCGGGGCTACGGCCGAGACCTGGTACGAGCCCGTCGTGCGACCGGCCACCCCGGCCGGTTTCGCCAACACCCGCGAGGGCAACGTGTTCCAGCTGCGGGTGGCGTCCTTCGTGGACAGCTCCGACCGGCACTACCTGGTCGATCCGGCGCCCGCCGTGCTCTACCGGAACGGCGCCGTGCTGGCCGAGTTGCCGGACGGGTGGCAGAACGTGCCGGTGCCCGCCGGTAACGCCGCGTATCGGCTGACGATGAACACCACCCGCGGTGGTGACGACTGGCTGTACGGAACGTCGACCGCGACCGAGTGGACCTTCAAGTCGGGCGCGGCCGGCAAGCTCCCGCTGCTGCAGATCGCGTACGACGCCCCGGTGTCCTCGTCCGGCCGGGCGACCACGCGGCCGCACCTGCTCACCGTCAAGGTCCCGGGGGCGCAGCGGGTCAAGGTCGAGACCTCGGCCGACGAAGGACGCACCTGGAAGACCGCGTTCTCGGTGGGGCCGGCGACCCTCGTGCCCGCTGGCCAGGGGACGGTCTCGCTGCGGGTCACCGCTTCCGACAAGTCTGGCAACTCGGTCACTCAGACCGTCATCCGGGCGTACGGCCGATGAGGCCGCTCGCCGAGGACGCGTGGCCGGCCTACAGCCAGCCCCGCCGTGCCGTCTGGAACGCCAGGCCGGCCCGGGTGTCCACGCCGGCCAACTCCATCAGCCGGTCGAGGCGGCGCTGGACCGTCCGGCGGCTGACCCCCAACTGGGTCGCGATGGACTTGTCGGGCAGCCCGGAGACAAAGAGGGACAACAGCAACTTGTCGGGCTCCTCCTCGCCGCCGTCGGGGAACAGCGGGGTGGCGCGCTCCCAATAGCTCTCGAAGAGGGCGACCAGGGCGTCGAGGAGCTCACTGGGGCGGATCAACGCCGCGGTGGGCTCCCCGACGCCCCGGGCGGCGTCGGGCACCAGCGGGCAGATCGCCAGGTTGCGATCGGCGATGGCCAGCCGGACGGGCAGGGTCGGCAGTGTGCGCGAGGACTCGCCCAGTTTCATGGCCTCGACGATGCTGTCCAGCTCGCCGGGTTTCTCGAGCAGCTCGCGCTCGTAGATCGCCCGGTAGCGGACGCCGCGTTCCAGCGCCGAATTCTCCTCGGTGTTCTCGGGGCCCTGCATCGCTATCGGGTTGGCCCGGCAGAACCAGAGGATCTCGCCGCGGGCCGAGTCCTGCATCTCGCGCAGCCGTTCCCGCAGCGACGAGGCGCCGACGACGATCTCGACGAGGTGGTCGGAGCTGCGGCGGCGGGTGTTGGTGCGGTACTCCTCGCTGAGACCCGCCACCATCTGCCGGGCCGACTCGAGGGCCTGCTGCTCGCGGAGCAGGGTCTCGCCCAGCGCGACGTCGGCCGGCAGGGCGTGGAAGGTCGGGCCGGCGGTGGCCAGCCCCTTGCGATGCAGCGCCTCCAGCAGGGCAGCCGCCTCCGCCGTCCCCAGCCCGGCCTGCGTGGCGAGGTCGTCGGGGGCGGCGCCCGCCATGCGCACGAGCAGGCGGTAGGCGTGCTGCTCGCCGGTGGTGAGCAGATCCAGCCGATCAGACACGCGACAACTGTAATGACGTTTGCGAAATGTGCCTGATCACCATCGATCAACCACGCAGAGCATTGCTGGACGTACGCTGAGTGTCGTCGCTGCCCCCGTCATCGATGAGGACACGAAGCCATGACAGTGACCGCAGATCAACCTGTGCCCACTCTGGAGGGCGCCGGACAGACCCCCTGCCTGGTGATCGACGTCGACGTGGCCCGCTCGCAGTACGAGCAGATCGCCCGCGCGTTCGCCGGGGCCCACATCCACTACGCCGTGAAGGCCAATCCCGAACTGCCCCTACTCAGAGCGCTGGTCGTCGCCGGATCACGGTTCGACGTCGCCAGCCGGGCCGAGATCGACCTGTGCCTGGCCGCGGGCGCGACGCCGGACGATCTCAGCTACGGCCATCCGATCAAGAAGACCGAGGACATCGCGTACGCGTACGCCCGTGGGGTGCGCATTTTCGCCTTCGACAGCGAGGGGGAACTCGACAAGATCGCCGAGCACGCACCGGGATCTGCGGTGGTCTGCCGGGTGCTCGCCTCCAGCGACGGGGCGCGGTGGCCGCTGAGCCGCAAGTTCGGGTGCGTGCCCGAGATGGCCGTCGACCTGATGAAGGTGGCGGCCGCCCGCGGGCTCGATCCGGCCGGGATCGCCTTCCACGTCGGGTCGCAACAGCTGCACCCGGAGCGGTGGGAACCGAGCATCGCCACCGCCGCCTCGATCTTTGCGACGTTGCGCAAGACCGGTATCACGCTGCGGATCCTCAACGCCGGCGGCGGGTTCCCGGTTTCTTATCGGACAACGGTCGCGCCGATCTCGGCGTTCGCGGCGGCCATCCACGCCGCGGTCCGGAAACACTTCGGGCCGTTCGCGCCGGTGCTCATGATCGAGCCCGGCCGGTACGTGGCGGCGCCCGCCGGGGTGCTGCACACGCAGGTGGTGCTGGTCGCCCGCAAGTCCTACGACGACGACGAACCCCGGTGGGTCTACCTCGATGTCGGCCGGTTCGGCGGGCTGGCCGAGACCGAGGAAGAGGCCATTCAGTACGAGCTGTCGACCACCCGGGGAGGCCCGGTAGGCCCGGTGATCCTGGCCGGGCCGACCTGCGACAGCGTCGACATCCTCTATCAACACGCCCCCTACGATCTCCCGCTGGACCTGGCGGCCGGCGAGGTGATCCGCATTCTGGGGACAGGGGCCTACACGGCGACCTATTCGTCGGTGGGCTTCAACGGGCTACCACCCTTGCGTACGGTGATCGCTTCTCCTTGATTTCGGTCTGCGTCGACCGATAACCGAATCATGCGTCTTCTCCCCGTCGCGGCCTTGGCCGTCGCCGTGCTCCTGCCCGGCACGGCCCAGGCCGCGACGCCGGCTCCGGTCGTCTCGCGCAGCTACCCGGCCTCGTCCGAGGTGATCGCGAACCCCGGCCGCGGCTTCTTCACCTACACCGAGACCCACCTGGGCCCCTCGTTCGAGCCGCTCGACGCCGCCGCCCTGTCCGAGGCCGGGCACACGCTCGTCTACCGGCACTACTACCTGGAGAAATACCGCGCCGTCGACACCATCTCGGCCGCCGACCGGGCCCTGATCGCCGCCGACTTCGCCACCACCCGCCGGACCGGTGTGAAGCTGGTGCTCCGCTTCTCCTACAGCGCCGACTCGGTGGCCGACGCCCCGGTCGCCCGCGTCCTGAAGCACATCGCCCAGCTGGGCCCGCTGCTGAAGGCCAACGCCGACGTGATCCTGGCCCTGCAGGCGGGCTTCATCGGCCAGTGGGGCGAGTGGTACTACAGCGCCCACTTCTCCCAGTCGCCCGGCGTGCTGACCACGCAGAACTGGGCCGATCGCAAGGCCGTGCTGGCCGCCCTGCTCGCCGCGACCGCGCCGACCACGCAGCTCCAGGTCCGCACCCCCGAATACAAGCGCAAGCTCTTCCCCGCGGTGGCCCGCATCGGCATCCACGACGACTGTTTCCTGGCCGGCGCCGACGACTACGGCACGTTCACCGCGGCCGACGACGCCCAGTGGCTGGCCGCCTCGCCCGGCAGCCTGGTCGGCGGCGAGACCTGCGACGTCTCGTCCCGGTCGGGCTGGCCCAACGCCGGCGTCGAGATGGCTCGCTACCACTGGACCTATCTCAACCCGTCCTTCAACGAGGACGTGCTGACCTCCTGGGGCGCCGCCGGCCGGGC
Organism: Actinoplanes sp.; assembly: GCA_965217855.1. Taxonomy (GTDB): domain Bacteria; phylum Actinomycetota; class Actinomycetes; order Mycobacteriales; family Micromonosporaceae; genus Actinoplanes. The sequence continues at coordinate 147,091 of CBDCJN010000016.1, forward strand.
CGAGGCCGATCGCCGTCTGGGCTACCGTCTGCGCCTGGTCAAGGCCACCCTGCCCGCGACCGCTCGCCCCGGCGCCAAGGTCACCGCCCAGATCACGCTGACCAACGACGGGTACGCGGCCCCGGTCGACAACCGCCCCGTCTCCCTGCAGCTGACCACCGGCGCCTCGATCCGGCTGACCGCCGACCTGCGTACCCTCCAGCCCGGCCGGCAGCTCACCCTGGACGCCACTTTCACCGCTCCCGCCACGGGCAGCTACCGCCTCGGCCTGAAGCTCCCCGACCCGGCCGCCACGCTGGCCACGACCCCGGCCTACTCGATCCACCTGGCCAACCCCGGAGTCTGGGACGCCGCGACCGGCGCGAACAACCTGGGCGTGACCCTGAAAGTCGGCTGACGGGCGGCGCTGCCATGCGGCCGTCATCGGGGCGACGGCCGCCTGTCCCCGCCGAGACACCCGGCATTGAGAGGGTGCCCCGGTGTTCAGAGATCACGCCGTCCTGGCCCGCGTCACGGGGTTCGCCGGATCCTGCCTCGTCGCGCTGGGCGGGCTCGGCGCGGGAGCCCTGCCGGTCGGGATCCCGTTCTTCGCCGGGCTCAAGCACGTGCGGATCGGGCTGGTCGGCGTCTACAGCGGTCTCGCCCTGCTGCTGCTCGCCTGGTGGTGGTACGGCCGGGTCAGCCGGCACGACGATCTCCGGCGCACCTGGGCGACCCTCGCCCTCTGGGCCGGGCCGCTGCTGATCGCGCCGCCGATGTTCAGCCGGGACGTCTACAGCTACCTCGCGCAGGGCCTGATGATCGACGAGGGTTTCGACGTCTATCGCCTCGGGCCGTCGGCGATGGGGGGCTTCTTCGCCGACCAGGTGCCCGAGATCTGGCAGCACACCCCCAGCCCGTACGGGCCGGTCTTTCTGCTGCTGGCCCGGATGGTGACCGAACCCGTCGGCGGTCACCTGCTCACCGGTGTGATCGCGATGCGGTTGCTGGCCGTGGCCGGTCTGGCCCTCCTCGCGTACGTCATGCCGATCCTGGCCCGGCCGGCGGGGATCCGGCCCGCCTCGGCGCTCTGGCTGGCCGTCCTCAACCCGCTGGTGCTGATCCACTTCGTCGGCGGCGCGCACAACGATGCCCTGATGGTCGGGCTGCTCGCCGCCGGGCTGGCCGCCGCGATCCGCCACCGGCCGATCGTCGCCACCCTGCTCATCGTCGGGGCCGCGCTGGTCAAGGCGCCCGCCGCGCTGGGCCTGGTAGCGGTCGCGGTGATCTGGGCGGCGCGGATGCCGGGCCGCCGGCCGCGCCTCAAGGCCACGGCCGCGGTCGGTGCGACGGCCGCCGCGGTCACCGCTCTGCTGACGCTGATCGCCGGTACCGGGTACGGCTGGATCTCCGCCCTCGACACCCCCATCTCCCCGCAGAATCTGTCGCTGACCAGCGTGCTCGGCCGGTGGACGGCCGGCATCCTGCGCGACGACGGGGTCGGTGACGTCTTCGTGATGAACCTCTGGCGCTGGATCGGCGTGCTGGCCACCCTGATCGTGGCCGGTCTGGTGTGGACTTATCTGGGCCGGCTCGGCCCGCTCTACGGTCTGGGGATCGTGCTGGTGGCTGTGGTCGCGTTCGGCCCGGCCCTGCGGCCCTGGTATGTGATCTGGGGCCTGGTGCCGCTGGCCGCCGCGGCCGTCCACCGCTGGGTGCGCCACCTGCTGGCGGCCGCCTGCGCGGTGCTGGTGCTGGTCGTGCTGCCCGACGGCTTCGCCGCCGACCCCGAGAAGTTCCTGCTGGCCACGCTGGGTGCGCTGCTCGGCATCGCGGTCTTCCTGGGCGTACGCCTGACGGCCGCGCCGGCCCGAGCTCTGGTGGCCCGATGAAGACGTACCACCGGGTCTTGATCGTGGTTGTCGCGGCGATCGCGGTCGGCGTCTTCCTGGTGACCGTGCCGACCTTCCGCGAGTTCTTCGACCTGGGCGTCTATCGCGGGGCGGTGCGCTACTGGCTGGTCGACGGCGGTGACCTCTACGACTACCTCTATCAGGACACCGAGTACGGCTTCACCTATCCGCCGTTCGCCGCGCTGGTGTTCAGCCCGCTCGCCCTCACCACCTGGCCGGTCGCCGTCGCGATCAGCATCGCGGTCAACGCCACCGCCGTGGTCCTGCTGCTGCGCTGGTTCGTCGCACCGATGGTCCGCCGCCACCAGGGCCCGGTGCTGATGGTCGGCGCGCTGGCCTTCCTCGCGGTGCTGGTCTTCGAACCGGCCCGGGACACGTTCAGCTTCGGCCAGGTCAACCTGGCGCTGCTCGTGCTGGTGCTGGCCGACCTGCGCCGCCTCGATCTGCACAGCCTCACCAAGGGCAGCCGCTGGGCCGGTGTCGGCATCGGTCTCGCCTCGGCGATCAAGCTGACGCCCGTGGTCTTCATCGGCTACCTGATCGTGACCCGCCAGTGCCGGGCAGCCGCGGTCGCGACCGGCACCGCCGCGGGCGCCACCCTCCTGGCCGTCCTCGTGGCCCCGTCCACCTCGGCCCAGTTCTGGCTGGGCGCCCTCTGGGACACCGATCGCGTCGGCCGCCTCGAATATGTCTCGAACCAGTCGCTGCGCGGCGTCATGGCCCGCCTCGACCTGCCGTCCGCGTGGTGGCTGGCCGCCGTCGCCGTGGTGCTGGCGGCCTGGTTCGTGCGGGTCCGCTTCCAGGCCCGGCCCGACCACGTGGCCGGCTTCGCCGTCACCGGCATCGTGGCCTGCCTGATCAGCCCCGTGACCTGGGTACACCACCTGGTGTGGCTGCTGCCGGCCCTCTTCCGGTTGATCGACGCGGCCCTGCAGGCCCGCTCGAAACGCCGGCTGGCCCTGTTGTTCGCCGCCTACGTGATCCTGAGCAGCAGCGTGGTCTGGCTGTGGTGGGCCGGCGCCAACGGCGTCCTGGCCGCGATCGGCAGCAACACGTACGTCTGGATCAGCCTGGCCCTGCTCTTCACGGTGCCGTTCCGGGCGACCGAGCCCGCGAAACCGTTCATCGAAGCGGGCGCTACCTGACAACCCTCCGCGCGATCGTCGAAGTCCCGCGCCACGACGAATGACACAAAGTCACCGGCGCTCACCTTCTGGACTGGCCTCGCCCGAATCTTGGGCATTCACTCAGAGTGTTCATAGGGCTGCGCCTGGTAGGGCGCACCCAGTCCCGTACCGCTCCGTGTCGACGGTATAACTTTTGGACGTTATGCCAGCTTGGGCAATTGATCATCGATCATGCCCGAGATGGTGTTCGGTTGGCCGCCTACATTCGACCCCTCCCCACAGACAGTAGTTAGCGAGGCGATCGCGACGAGGGGGAAAGATGAGCGAAACGCTGATGGGGTCACTGTCTGGATACGGAGCAGTGGGCCTAGCCGCTGCCTTTGCCGGGGCGGCGGCGGGGCTGATACGGGCCTACATCGTGCACCGCACGCGGATGCAGGGGGAACGGGAGGCATCGGCGCGCACCGCGTCCCGTATGACGGGATTGATGGGGCTTGCCGGGGCGCGTCACGACGCCGTGCGGATCGTGGAGTGTGATCGCGACGGGCAGCGAGTGGTGGAGTTCGGCGCCCGGCCCACGCAGCAGGGCACCGACGACAGGAAAGCCGCGTGACCTCGATGGACGGCGCGGCGGCCCTCGCGCAGGAACCTGCCGATGACGAGGCGGCACGCCAGGCGGAAGCAGTACGCCGCCTCCAGCACGACACGGAGTTCCGGATCTTCACCGAGGACACGTATCACGTGGTCGAACGGATCCTTCGATCGTCCTGCCGGGACCGACAGGCAGTCGAGGACACTCTCAATGAGGCCTATCTGCTCGCCCGGGTCGAATGGCCCAAGATCCGGGGCTACGACAAGCCCATCGGGTGGGTCATCAAAACCGCTCGCCATAAGATCTCGGATGCCTACGGGCGGTTTCGGCGGGAAGAAGCGACAGCGCCGGAGAGCCTGCCGCCGGTGCCCCAGTCCGACCTGGCTGACGTGTGGGAGGCTCAGGAAACGTTGCAACGATGGTTGCAGCAGTTGCCGCCGCGTCATGCCGACGTGTTCCAGATGTCGTGCGAGGGCTTCTCCAACCGCGAGATCGCGGCCATCCTCGGACTCGCTGACATCAGCGTCCGCTCTTACAAGGCCGCCGCCAAACGTGAGCTCCGACAGCTAGCCGAGCAAGACGGCTATACGGACTCGGACGGTCCCACCCGGGGAGGTACCCGTGGATCTCGATGACATCCTGGCGCTGGCCGAGAAGCACCAGCCCAGCCCCTTGGAACTTGCGCGTGCCCGTCGCGTCGCGCGCGGCGTGCAGAAGGAGTACGACTCGTCGCTGGCCGGCGGATACGAGATCATCGTCGACTCCGATGTCGTCGACCCGTTGAACGCGAATGTGGACGAGGCCGCCAGAATCATGCGCGCTGCCCAGCTCGCGAAGCTGGGCACTCTCACGTGGACCGCCGACTCGGCCGAGGATGCTGGATATCTTTCCTGGTCGGACGAGATGGCGAGGATCCTCGGGCATGCGCCGGGAACGCTGAGGCTGACCCTTGAGGCGCTTCGAGCGTCCGTTCATCCAGACGACCTGGACTCGGTTCGCGGTGTCGTCGCAGCGGCGTGGGCAAAGCGCCGTCCGGACGAGGTCGGCTTCCGGGTGGTCCATCCGGACAGCAGCATCCGATACGTGCATTGCCACATCGAGATACTCGCGACCGCGGGCGAACCGTCGGGGATCATCGCCACCGGAAAGGACGTCACGGCCGTCGAGCTCGCTCGGCAGGAGCGACGACGGCTCGCTACCCGAAGCGAAATGCTTCGTCCTGACTCTGCCGCGCACGATTTCGTCACCGGTCTGCCGACCCGCAGCTATTTCACCGACGAGGTCGATCGAGCTCGTCGCATCACCGACGGCGCCCTTGTTCTCGTGGCGACCGAACCTGCCGCACGCCTGCCCCATGACCTCACCGATGAGGATCGCGATCAACTGACCGTAGACGTCGCCCAGCTGCTTCCCAGGACTGTCGGGGCCGATGTGACCTGTGGCCTGGCCGCTCCGGGTCTCTGGGGCATTCTGGTCATCGGATCCGGCAAGCATGCCGAGGCGCCCGATGTGCTCGCCGCCCGGATCGTCAGCACTTTCAGGCATCACCTGTTCGGTGTTCGGAACAGGACGGTCCGCCTCAACACGTGGGCGGGCATGGTTCGTTTCGGCCGCCAGACCACGGCCACGGGTTTCGACGTGCTCGTGGACGGCGAGTTCGCCGCTCGGGAGTCGCGCCGCAATGGCACTGCGGTGCATGTCCTCGACGAACCGGTCGCAGACGAGATTCGCATGAGGCGCTGCCGTGCGCAGGTGCAATATGCCGTGTCGACCAACAGGTTCGCGCTTTACGCCCAGCCTATTGTCGATCTTGGTCTCAACCAGGTCACCCGGCACGAGATCCTGCTGCGGGTTCGGAGCGACACCGGAGAGCCCACCGCCCCCTGGGCGTTTCTCGACATGGCCGAACGTGTCGGTGAGATCCTGGCCGTGGACAAGTGGGTCATCGACCACGCGCTGGAGCTGATCGGACAGGGAGCTCAAACCTCTCACTACCAGGTCAATATCTCCGGTACGTCGCTTGCCGATCCTGGACTGCTCACCCATGTGGCCGAGGCGATCGAACGGCACGGAGTCAGGCCGGAGTGTCTGACTTTCGAGATCACCGAGACCGCGCTCATCGAGAACCGGAACGAGGCCTTGGCCTTTGCTGCGGGAATCAGGGAGATCGGGTGTCATCTCGCGCTTGATGACTTCGGGACGGGCTATGCCGCGCTCGAATCCCTGAAGTACTTTCCGGTCGATCTGGTGAAGATCGATGGAGTCTTCATCGTCGACCTCTGCCGGTCACCGACAGATCAAGCTGTGGTCTCGAGTCTGGTGGGGCTGTGCCGCACGCTGGGCATCCGCGTGGCAGCCGAGTATGTCCAGGACGACGAGACGATCGGGCTGCTGAGGGGCTACGGAGTCGACTTCACGCAAGGCTACAAGTGCGGCAGGCCGGTGCCGATCGCCGCGAGTCTTGCCGAGAAGGTCCAGACGATCGAAATGGAATTGCGACTTCCCGTTCAGCGCACTGCCCTGGGGTGACGTCAGATCCCCTTTTGCGGCACTGGTGGCGAGCCGTGTGCCGGCCGCTGCGCGAAGGTCTGATCGGACGACTCGCGGGCGCGGGTGGCAGCCAGCCACTCGTGGGCCGCGAGCTGGACCAGGGTGGGAATCAGGTCGGTGGAGCGGCGGAGCAGCCACTGGTTGCCCTTGGTGGCCATCCACCACGCCCGCTCGGCCAGGGTCGGTTCCGGGTTGGTGGCGGCGAGGCCGGGCAACCGGCGTACGGGGTGGCCGGCCTCGCGCAGGGCGAGCGCGAAGCGGTGGGCCAGGTAGCGGTGGCCGACCTCGCTCGGGTGCAGGCGGTCGACGCTCCAGTGGGCGCGGGTGTAGGCGGAGCCGCCGGCCAGGTCGACGTGGATCGTCTGGTGACAAAGGGCGATCTCGTCGAGGACCGTGTTGAGCGCAGTCATCCGGCGGCCCAGTGGCCGGGCGATGACGCCGGGCAGGCCGAACATGCGGCCGGGGTCGGGCAGCCGGGCGGTCAGCACCGTCGCGCCGTTCGCGGAGAGGGCGGCGACCACGGTGGTCAGCTTGGCGCCGAGGGCATCGGCGTCGAAGTCGCCGCGCAGGCTGTCGTTCATGCCGACCAGCACCGAGGCGAGGTGCGGGCGGAGTTCGAGAGCGGCCGGCAGCTGCCGCTCGGCCACGTCGCCGATGCGGGCGCCGCTCACGGCGAGGTTGTGGAAGTCTGTGCCGTCGCCGAGGGCCCCGGCGAGCAGGGAGGCCCAGCCGCGCCAGCCGCCGCCGGGCATCGGATCGCCGTACCCGCTGGTGACCGAGTCACCGAGGGACACGAATCGGATCATGCGATCAGCGTGACGGGCCGGGTGATGCGCCGGGTCAATCGGCCATGACCGGGCGGCGAAGAGATGGCTAAGGGCGGGGTGGGGCCGAGGTGCCGATAAGAGCGTTCAACCCGCCCGTACGCCGGAGCTTCTGCCAGCCCAGCCGAAGGCCCGACACCGCCGACAGCATCGACTGGATCAGCACCAGGTACATGAGCTGCCGGTAGACGAACTGTTGCAGCGGCAGCCGCCACAGTGGGCGCAGCGATTCGCCGTCCAGCCGGAACGCGTAGGTCGTGCTGACCAGCTGCAGGGCCAGCATTCCGACCCAGGCGGCCAGGGTGAGCCACGGGTCCAGGAAGATCAGCCCGTAGACCAGGAACACGTCGATCAGCGGCGAGAGCAGCGGCATCAGCGTCTGGAACAGGGCCAGGTTGAGCAGCCCGCGCCGGCCGAACCTCCCACCCGGGCCGCGTTCGAAGATCGCCCGCCGGTGCTTCCACATCGCCTGCATGGTGCCGTAGCTCCATCGGTATCGCTGCCGCCACAGCTGCGAGATCGAGGCCGGCGCCTCGGTCCACGCGCGGGCCTTGTCCTCGTAGACGACCCGCCAGCCGGCCCGGATGATCGCGATGGTGAGGTCGGTGTCCTCGGCCAGCGTGTCCTCGCTGAGCCCGTCGACCTGCCGCAGCGCCTCCTGGCGGAACGCGCCGATCGCACCGGGCACCGTGGCCATGCAGTGCATGACGTCGTAGGCCCGCCGGTCGATGCTGAAGCCCACCACGTACTCGATGTGCTGCCAGATCGGGATCATGCCCGTGCGGTTGGCGACCTTCGCGTTGCCCGCCACGGCACCGATCTCGGCCCGGGCGAACGGCTGCACGAGCAGGCGTACGGTGCCCGGTTCGAAGACGGTGTCGCCGTCCATCATCACCACGACGTCGGTGTCGGCGTGCGCGATGCCGTTGTTGAGAGCCGCCGACTTGCCGCCGTTCGGCTGCCGCAACACGGTGACGTTGGGATGGCCGAGCGATTCGGCGATGTCCGCCGTGCCGTCGGTCGACCCGTCGTCCACCACGATGATCCGGATCGGGTGGGTGCTCGCGACCAGCGAGGCCAGCGTCTCGGCGATGATCTCCTTCTCGTTGTACGCGGGGACGAGCACCGTCACCGGGTCGGTGTAGGGCGGCGAGTCGTCCGGGCGGCGCCGGGCATGCCGGCGGGCCAGCGCCATCATCAGCACCATCCGGGCGATCATGAGTACGCCGAGGAGCAGCAGCAGACCGGCGAACCAGGCGGTCACCGTACGGGCTACCTGCACCGCGGCCACGATCCCGAAGCCGTACACCCGCTCGTCCGTCGTCGCCGCCGGGTCGACCGTCTCCATTCCGGTCAGCGCCGCGACCGTGGTGAACGTGTACCCCTCGTTCTTGAGTTTCGGGATGACGGTCTCGAGGGCCGTCGCCGTCTTCGACCGGTTCCCGCCGCCGTCGTGGAAGAGCACGATCGCCCCGGCGTTGTCCTCGGGCATCACGGCGTCGACGATGTCCGCGGTCGTGGTCTTGCTCTCCCAGTCGCGGCTGTCCAGGTCGTTGACGACGGTCAGGTAGCCGCGCTGCCCCATCTCGGCGATGACCTGCCAGTTGGAGTTGTCCAGCGCCGCCACCGTCGACGAGTACGGCGGCCGGAAGATCAGGCTGTCCCGCCCGGTCGCCCCGGCCAGCGCGAACTGCGTCTCCGTCATCTCGATGTCGCGCCGCCGCTGACCCTTGGTCGACATGTCGGGGTGGGTGAACGTGTGGATGCCGATCTCGTGCCCCGCGCCGCGCACGTCGCGTACCAGCCCCGGATATTTGCTGATCTCCGAGCCGATCATGAAGAAGACGGCCGGTACGTCGTACTTCTTCAGCACGGCCAGGATCTCCGGGGTGTATTCCGGGCTCGGGCCGTCGTCGAAGGTCAGCACGATCTGGTTGTCGGGCACGCTCACCGTCGACGTGGTCGTGCCGTCGGTCTGGATGATCGGCCCACCGTTGAACACCGCGTCCGGCACCTGGTCGGTCCGCGCCGTCGACCCGGCCGCGCCGTCCTGCGTGAACTCGCCCTCGACCAGCCCGTTCACCAGCAGGATCCCGGCAAACAGGGTCAGCACCACCACGAGCACGATCCAACGCCCGTGCGGTACGGGGATCCGCCGCCGGAGAAGTCCTTCGACAGACACCTATCCCCCCGCGACGTAGATAAGGGCTCTTCGCCCTTATCGGCAGTCACGCCGCAAACCTGAGCACTCGTGCCCACTTTCACCGAGACGCCCGATGCGACAACCGCCCGATGGGATAGTGCGGAGATGCCCGCGAGCCGACGCCTGGTCGCCACGGCCGTGCTGCTCCTCGGCGGCTGTTCCTCCGGCACCGGCTCTGCGACCGTTTCCCCGTCCGCGGCCGGCGCGCCGCCGGTGGTCGCTCCCTACATCGACATCGTCAGCGGAACCGTCGACCTCAGCGCCGCCGCCACCGCGACCGGTCAGAAGGACTACACCCTGGCCTTCGTGCTGGCGGACAGCGCGGGCACCTGCACCGCCACCTGGAGCGGCACGACCGCCCTGGACGACAGCACGGTCCAGGCCGAGATCGCCAAAATCGCCACCCTCGGCGGTACGCCCGTCGTCTCCACCGGCGGCGCCGACGGCACCTACTTGGAGAGCGTCTGCTCCGCCACCGACCTGACCAACCAGTACGCCGCCGCCCTGGACGCCGCCGGCAGCAATCACCTGGACGTGGACATCGAGCAGAGCATCACCCCGGCCACGGTCGTCCAGGCCTTGAGCTCGCTGCAGACCACCCGCGGCACCGCGATCACGTTGACTGTCCCCGTGGCCGGCACCACGCAGGGCCTCACGGAGGCCAGCATCGCCCTGCTGCAAGCAGCCAAGGACGCCAACCTCACTGTCACCGTCAACGCCATGACCATGAACTTCAGCGCCACCGGCGACTGGGGCACCGCGATGACAACAGCCACCGAAGCGGTAAAAGCCGACGTGGCCTCAGTCATATAAAGCCCCGCAAATATGGCCACCAGAAACCCGAGCACCGCCACCAGCCGCTTACGCCGCCCGCTCGAATCAACAAACACTTGACTACTGGGCTCCTCGGAAACAACAGCCGACCGGATCGCGCTCATGATTTTCCTTTCCGATGTCATTAACACCGGAAAGCTATGACCCCCACCTGAGAATCATTCCGCAAGACTTATGCCGCACCTATGCAAGGAGGTTGCACCAGGCAATGGCGTGATCACGACAAGTAACCCCAGGCGCAACGAAAAGCTGTTGACCGGGTTTGTCGTCGCGTGCAACCATGCTCGCTCGCTATCGTCCAGAGTGGAGCTTCCATGCGTTTGCGCCGTAATTTCAGCGTTGTTGCAGGGTTGTTGGCCGGGGTTCTGGTGGCCGGAGCCGGCGCCAGCGCTGCGCAGGCCGACCCCAGCGACCGGTGGGGCACGTTATACAACCAGAAGGCAAGTCGAGGAAACGCCGGGCGGGTCCTTTCCATTTCCGGTGGCATGAGTGCCGGGGCCGGGGCCGACGCCATTCTCTACGCCCCGTCCTGGCGGACCGACGGCCGGCCGGCCGGTGACCAGGAGTGGATCAAGGTGGATGCACCGTTGTCCTATCGTGGTGACATCTTCAGTCTGCGTAGCGCCGGAACGAGCAACCAGTTCGCGTTGTCGGTAAAGGGCAACAGCCACGCCAACGGCGCGCAGCTCGTGCAGTGGTGGTACGACCCGAACAACGAGTACCAGCAGTGGAAGCTCACCAATACTGCCCCGCCGCAGTACAAGAACATCGCCACCGGAAATTGCCTGGCCGTCGAAGACGGTGGTAACCCCAGCGCGCCCCCGCGCGCCAAAGTGATCATGTGGGACTGCGGCAGCGGCCTCGACCAGCGGTGGGACTTGGACTACTCCCGCTAGACACCTTCGTGGTCAGAGTCTGGTCGGTGCCGGTGGTGAGGGACCCGTGGCCGTGAGGTGGCGTCGATCAGACCGTGGCCGTCGCGCCTTCACCGACGAGTGGGAACCCGACTCCACCACAACGACAACCCCAGCCCCGTGAAGACAAGAGCAGCAGCCGCCAACACAAACCAGAACGTAATCTCCACGTCCTGCTGACGGAGGTTGAACTCCCGAGGCAGATCGGTCAGCACCCCCACCAGCTGATCAGCGTCCTCAGCCCGGAAATACCGCCCACCGGTCGTATCAGCAACCTGAGTCAACGCGTCCTCGTCGATCTCCTGGTTACGCCCACCCCCGCGCCCGCCACCCCAGCCTCGCCCGCCCCCGAACGGCGAATCCCCGCCGATCTGATCGGCCGTGCACACCATCGGCGCCGGCGTAGTCGTCCCGAAGCCGATCGTGTAGACCCGGATCCGGCGCGCCGCCGCCTGCTGGGCCGCCGTCACCGGGTCGACCCCCGTCGTGTTCGAGCCGTCCGTCAGCACCACGATCGTGTCCGGTTCGTAGTCGCCCAGCTGCCCCGGCGCGTCCAGCTGCACCCCCGTCGCCGCCACCCGCGGGTTGTTCTCCGCGATCGCGTCGATCGACGTCAGGATCGCCTGCCCGATCGCCGTCCCCCGGGCCGTCCTCAGTGTCCCGATCGCATCGATCAGCGCGGCCTTGTCGGTGGTCGGCGACACCAGCAGTCCGGCGATGCCGCTGAACGCGACCAGCCCGATCCTCGTCCCGTCTTCCTGTTTCTCGATGAACTGCTTGGCCGCGTCCGTGGCCACCGTGAAGCGGTTCGGGTCCACATCCGTCGAGCACATCGAGCCGGACACGTCGATCGCCAGCAGGATGGACGTGCTGTTGGACGGCACCGACATCGTCGCCTGCGGCCGGGCCAGCGCCGCCCCCAGCGAGAGCAGCCCGGCCAGGAAGAGGAAGACCGGGATGCGCCGCCGCCACGAGGTGCCCCCCGGCAGCGCCGCCTTGATCAGCGCCACGCTCGACACGGTCACCGCCGTGCGTTTGCGCCGCCGGTTGAGCAGCCAGCGGATCGCCAGCAGCAGCGGCACGGCGAGCAGCGCGAGCAGGGCCCACGGCCAGCTGAACGACATCAGACGATCCTTCCGTGCCAGCGCGTGCCGAGGATGGCGCCGAGCATCAGCAACAGCAGGGCGGCGCCGGCGAACGGCGCGGTCAGTTCCAGCGGTTCTTTCTTGGTGGTGAGCTTCAGGTCGATCGACTTGGTCGTGTCGGCCAGCGTCTCCGCGTCGCCCGCCTGCTGGTAGGCCCCGCCTGTGGTCTGCGCGACCGTCGTCAGCAGCGTTTCGTCCAGCGCCGTGCCGAGCTGGAACCCGTCCACTTCGACCGTCGAGCCTTTCGCCGTGCCCACCCCCACCGCCTGGATACGCACCCCGGCCGCCGCCGCCAGCTCGGCTGCCGCTTCCACGTCGGGCCCGCCGGTCTCCTGCCCGTCCGAGAAGACGACGATCGTCGCCGACGGCCAGTAGCCCAGGTCGGGTGGCGTCGCTCCCTCTTCCGGGAGGGTGACCGGCTTGCCGGTGATGGTGCCCAGCGCGACCAGGATGGCCTGCCCGAGCGAGGTGCCGCCGCTGGCCGACAGCCGGTTGATCGCGGCCAGCGCCGCCGAGCGGTCGTCGGTCGGGGCCTGGGTGAGCAGCGCCTGGTCGCCGAAGACCATCACACCGACGTCGACCGTGCCCGGCTGCTCCTCGACGAAGCCTTTGGCCGCCGCCTGCGCCGCCGCGAGCCGGCTCGGCGCCACGTCGTCGGCCCGCATGCTGTTGGAGACGTCGAACGCCAGCAGCACCGTCCCCGACACTCTCGGCACGCTGACCTCGGCCGACGGGCGGGCCAGGCCGACGAGCAGGATCGGCAGGGCGACGAGCATCAGCGCGTGCGGCAGGTGGCGGCGCAGTCTCCCCCCGGCCAGTGAGCGGAAGCCCGCGGCGGTCAGCGCCGCCGTCCGTCTTTTCTGGAGCCGGACGTACGCCCACACGGCCGCGGCCGTGACGACCACCGCGACCGCGAGCACCAGCGGGTACGAGAAGCTCATCGACGTACCCGTCCGGATCGGTGAACGAGGTCGACCAGCGCCGTCAGCAGGTCTTGGTCGGTGGTGATGCGGTGGGCGTCGACCCCGGCCTTGCGCATCTGGGCGGCCACTTCGTTCTCGCGGGCGCCGGCCTGCTCGGCGAGCCGGCTTCGCAGCAGCGGGTCACTCGTGTCGACCAGCAGTTGTTCGCCGGTCTCGGCGTCCTCGACCAGGATGACGCCGACGTCGGGCAGTTCGGCCTCGGCCGGGTCGGCCACCCGGATCACCACGACTTCGTGCCGGTGGGTGAGCTGGGCCAGCGGCCTGTCCCAGCCCGGGTCGCCGATGAAGTCGGACATCACGAAGACCAGGCTGCGGCGGCGCGAGGTGGTGCCCGCGGCCAGTTTGAGCATCGCGGCCAGGTCGGTCGTCGTGCCCGGCTTGCCCGGGGGTGCGGGCCGCAGCAGCTCGCGGGTGATCCGCAGGACCTGGTCGCGCCCGCCGCGCGGCGGGACCACCTGGTGGCTGCGGTTGTCGTAGAGGATCGCGCCGACCCGGTTGCCGCCGCGCGAGATCAGCCGGGCCAGGCTGACCGCCAGCTCGGTGGCCGTGGATTCCTTGCCGGCGCCCTGCCCGAACCGCATGGAGGCCGACCGGTCGATCACCAGCCAGGCCGTGAGCTCGCGGTCCTCGGTGTATTGCCGCACGTGGGGCTCGTCGAGCCGGGCCGTCACGTTCCAGTCGATGTGGCGGACGTCGTCCTCGGCCGCGTAGAGCCGCAGGTCGGTGAAGTCGATGCCGGTGCCGTGCCACACCGTCCGGTAGGCGCCCTGCAGCCGCCCGTCGAGGCGACGGCCGAGCCGCCACTCCAGGCGCCGGAGCAGCCTGTCCGGGGCCGAGCTGTCCGGACCCATGATCAGCGGCCCCGGCCCGCCGGCTCCGGAATCGACACGTTGGCCATGACTTTCTGCAGGATCAGGTCGGCCGTCACGTCGTCCGAGAGCGCCTCGTAGGACAGGACGAGACGATGCCTCAGCACGTCCATGGCCAGATCGGTCAGATCTTCCGGTACGACGTACTCGCGGCCCCGGATGAAGGCGAGCGCGCGGGCGGCGAGCACGAGGCTGATCGACGACCGCGGGCTGGCTCCGAAGGTGACGTAGCGGGCCAGGTCGGTCAGCCCGATCCGGCCGGGGTCACGGGTCGCGTTGGCCAGTTGCACCGCGAATTCGATCAGCGACGGGTCGACGTACACCCGGTCGGCTTCCTGCTGGAGCCCGACGAGTGTTTCCGGGTCGATGATCCGCTGGATGACCGCGGCCGGGGCGAGGGCCCGCTCGACGACCACGAATTCCTCGGTCGGGCTCGGATAGCCGACGATCACCTTCATCATGAACCGGTCGGTCTGCGCCTCGGGCAGGGGATAGGTGCCCTCGGTCTCGATCGGATTTTGCGTGGCCATGACCAGGAACGGGACCGGCACCTTGTGGGTCTCGCGGCCGATCGTCACCTGCCGTTCCTGCATCACCTCGAGCAGGGCGCTCTGCACCTTGGCCGGGGCCCGGTTGATCTCGTCGGCCAGCAGCAGGTTGGTGAAGACCGGGCCCAGCTGCACCTGGAACTCGCCGGTCGGCTGGTGGTAGACGCGGGTGCCGACGATGTCGGCCGGCACCAGGTCGGGGGTGAACTGCACCCGGTGGAAGTCGCCGCCGATCGCCTCGGCCAGCGATTTCACGGCGAGGGTCTTGGCCAGTCCGGGTACGCCTTCGACCAGGATGTGACCGCGGGCGAGCAGCGCCACGAGCAGCCGTTCGAGCAGGTGGTCCTGGCCCACGATGGTCTTCTTGACCTCGTACAGCACCTTCTCGATCGGTCCGGCCGAGGCCGGCGGGGCGTCCGTCCAGTTGTAGCCGCCTCGTGCCGGCATGTTCATGCGTCCCGTCCTTCTCTTTACAGCGGTGGGTTCTGGCCGTCGCCCTCGCCGGCGCCGAGCGCGGCGCCGATCGGGACGGCGAAGCCGATGCCGATGAAGGTGCCGGCGTCGGTCGGGTTGGCCAGGGCCACCACGATCCCGATCACCTGGCCCTGGGTGTTGATCAGCGGACCGCCCGAGCTGCCCGGGTTGACCGCCGCGTCGAACTGGATCAGGCCGGCGATGTCGCCGCCCTTGTCGCGGGTCAGCGTGCGTTGCAGGCCCGAGACGACGCCGCTGGTGGTGGTCGCGGTGAGGCCGAGCGGGTTGCCGATCGCCACCACGTCGTCGCCGATCGCCGAGCCGCCGCCGAGCACCGCGGGCACCAGCGTCTCGGGCAGCTTGGCCGGGGTGAGGGTGGCGATGTCCTGGGCCGCGCTCGAGGTGGCCAGCTCGGCCGGGGACTCGGTGCCGTCGGCGTACGCGATCGTGATGGTCTTGGCCCCCTCGACCACGTGGAACGCGGTGAGGATGGTGCCGTCGACGTTGACGATCACGCCGGTGCCGGTGCCGGTGTCGGCGCCGGCCCCGCTGCCGCTCGCCTTGATCAGGACGACCGAGGGGCGCAGCGCCTGATAGACCTCGGTGACGGTGAGCGGCGCGTCCGACGCCGAGGGCGAGGCCGTGGGCAGCGCGCGGGCCGGGGTGCCGGAATCGTCGCCGCCGCGGAACAGCACGACGCCGGTGATCGCCACGGCCCAGACCACGACCGCCCCGATGAGCAACTTTCGCCGCAGATCAGCCCGTTTGAACCAGGGCGGCGGTTTCGTTTCCTCGGCCGGGGGTGGTGTCGGCTCGGCGCCTGCGGGGCGGAGCACCTCCATCTCCATCCATCGACTGTAGGAGCGATTTCTCAAAGTTGGCCGAGAGTGGGCTCCGAGATTCGGGGCGCGTCCGTTTCGTCCGCCCGGGTGACGGGCATTGCGATTGAATGAACCAGGCCGCCCTGCCCCTGCGCCCCCCGCACCGCCGTCGTTGGCCGGCGCTCGCCGCCTTCGGGCTGGCCGCCTTCGTGGCCGCCGCGATCGGTGGGCTGGGCGTGGCCGGCACCAGCGGCGAGTACAACGGCCTCGAGCAGCCGGCCTGGGCGCCGCCGTCGTGGCTGTTCGGCCCGGTCTGGACCGTGCTCTACGTGATGATCGCGGTGGCCGGCTGGCTGGCCTGGCAGCGGGCCGGCTTCACCCGGCCGCTCTGGTTCTACGCGGCCCAGCTGGTGCTCAACGCGATCTGGACGCCGCTGTTCTTCGGCGCCGGCCAGTACGGGCTGGCCTTCGCCGACATCGCGGTGCTGTGGGTGCTGATCGGCGCCACCGTGCTGACCTTCTGGCGGGTGCACCGCGGGGCGGCCCTGCTCCTGCTCCCGTACTGGGCCTGGGTCACCTATGCCAGCGCGCTCAACCTGGCCATCTGGCAGCTCAACACCTGATCACTGGCGGCCAGAAGATGCCAACTTCGCTCGGCGTCTTCCATAGTGGTCCTTCGTCACTGCATGATGATCGCGGTGACACTATGAGTGAAACTGGGCTACCGCACAGCGTGCTGAACGAGATCGGAAGTCCGATCCGGGAATCCCGCCTGACCGGCGTCGACGGGCTCTCGCGGATCGCATGGAGCGCCGATCTCGCGATGGCGGCTGCCGCTCGGCACGCCCTCCAGCAGATGCGGGAGGACGACAGCCGCAGCGTCTCGGCCGCCGCCGCGGCTGCGCTCGAACGCACCGCCGTCCGCCTCGATCCCGAGCGCATCGATTTCGGCACGGTCGCCGCCGAGACCCCGCGCCTGGTCGCCGACGTGCGCGTCGAGGGCCCGCCGCTGGCCGTCGCCGGCGCCACGGTCACCGTCTCGGGGCCCGGCCTGCGCGCGATGCTCAACGACCGCACCCTGCGCATCATGTGGCTGCCCCGCTCCGACTGGCTGGACGGCTCGGTCACCGTGCGCGGCCCGGCGGGCTGGTCCGACGTGCGGGTCACCGGTCAGGTCGCCAACGCCGTGCCGGTCGCCGTCCCCTCACGCGGCGCCGAACCGGAGGGCCTCCGCACGTACGACGGGGGGATGGAGGCCGGCGGTTACGGTCCGGCCCGGGTCACCGTGCTGCCCGCGCCGCCCCCGCCCGGGCGCCGCCAGCTCGGCACCACGATCCTCGTCGCCATCCTGACCACGCTGGTCGTGCTGGGCGGGGCCGGCGTCGCGATGGCCGTGCTCAACGACGGCCAGGGCGTGGCCCCGCTGGTCGCCGCGCCGACCCAGCAGCTGCCGGCCGAGCCCACCACCGGCACGGGCACCCGGACGGCCGAGCCTGCACCGGCCCCCGAGGTCACCCGGGTCCCGCTCGCCGCGCGCGTGCAGAGCGTCGCCCGGCCCACCGTGGTCGGCACGATCCGGGTCGGCGCCGAGCCCGAGGGGGTCGCGGTCTCGCCCGACGGCCGCTTCGTCTACGTGGCCAACCAGAACAGCCGCATCCTCTCGGTCGTCGACGCCGTCACCCGTAAAGTCGTCCCGGTTCCGCTGCGGAACACGCCGCGCTTCGTCGCCGTCTCGCGCGACGGCCGTACGGTCTTCGTCTCGATGTACGAGGACGACAAGCACACCGGCAGCGGGGTGGCCGTGGTCGACACGGCGAGCCGCAAGGTCATCCGTTACCTGGAGACCGGCCACATGCCGTACACGCTGGCCGTGGCTCCGGACAACCAGCTCTGGGTGCCGATCCACAGCGACGGGCGGCTCGAGATCTTCACCTCGGGCACCCTGCGGATGTCTTCCGAGCTGCCCGTGCGGCCCAACCCGCACGCCGTGGGCTTCGCCGGCGACCAGATGCGGGCCTTCACCGCCAACCACGAGTCGAACGCGGTCTCGGTCATCGACATGCGCACCATGAAGGTGATCCAGAGCATCGCCGTGTCGAAGGCCCCGCACAGCATCGCCGTCTCGCCTGACGGCCGGATGGCGCTGGTCGCGGGGTACGAGGCCGACACGGCCAACCTGATCGACACGGTCACTCTCAAACGCACCGGGCCGTTCAAGGTGGGCGTCGATCCGCAGAGCGTGGCGTTCTCGGCCGACAGCAAATACGGCTACGTGGTCAACGAGGGTTCCGGCACGGTCTCGGTGCTGAACGGGCGCACCGGTGCGGTCACGGCCACGGTCAAGGTCGGTAAGAGCCCGCGGACGGTCGGGGTGTCGCCCGACGGCCGGATGGCCTACGTGTCGAACGGCGGCGACAACACCCTCTCCGTGCTGCGGGTGGGGGGGTGAGCCGACGCGCTCGCGCCGCGGGTGAGGTGCTCGTCCGGCGGCTCTTCGCCGAGCACGGTGCGGCCCTGCTGGCGTACGCGACGAGGTTGACCGGCGATCGGGGCGCGGCCGAGGAGGTGGTGCGCGAAACCCTGCTGCGCGCCTGGTCCGAGCCGGCCGCCCTCAGCGAGGATCGGGGAGCCGTCCGCGCTCATCTGTTCCCGATCGTCCGCGACGTCGCTTCTGAGCGGCTGCCCGGGCGTCCCGAGGTGGCCGCCGGGCCGATGGAGATGCTCGGCGCCGTCGGCACCCTTCCGGCCGAACAACGAGAGGTATTGAACCAGTTGTACTTCCAAGGGCGTGACGTCAAAGAGGCGGCGGCGTCGCTCGGTCTTCCGGCCGAGACCGTCAAGTCCCGCAGCTATCAGGCGTTGCGCCGGTTGCGGGAGGCGATCGCGCGCCCCGAACCGACGGGAGTAGAGGCATGAACGACTGCACCGGAGTGAGCGAAGCGGCCGTAGGGCCAGGAGTGCATGCCCCGGCAGGCTCAGCATGAATGGGCATCAGAGCGAGCAACTCGGGGCGTACGCCCTGGGGGTGCTCGACGACGACGAATGGTCGGCCGTGCACGCCCACGTCGAGGACTGCCCGCAGTGCCGGCAGGAGGTGGGCGACCTGCGGGAGATCGAGGAGCGGCTGGGCGAGATCCCGCCCGAGGCGTTCCTGGAGGGCCCGCCGCCCGGCGGTGACCTGCTGTTGCGGAAAACCCTTCAGCAGGTACGCCAGGAGACGCGCGGCGAGGACAAGAGGCGCCGCGCCCTGTGGAGCCTGGCCGGGGTCGCCGCCGCGGTGGTGGCGCTGGCCGGGGGCACGTTCTTCGGCCGCTCGACGGTTCCGGCTTCGGTGGTGGCGACGTCGAGCGCGGCCGCTCCCCGGGTCGGCACGACGACCGACGCGGTCACGGGCACGTCGTTGAACGTGACGATGACGCCGGCCGCGGGCTGGGTGCGGTTGCGTGCCACAGTTGCCGGCGTTCCGGCCGGTTCCCAGTGCCGCCTCTATGTCGTGGCACGCGACGGCTCCCGCGAGTTCGCCGGGAGTTGGCTGGTCGGCTACGGTGCCTCCGCTGTGGACGGCAGTGCCCTGGTGGCTCCGGCCGAGGTGACGGCGGTTCTGGTCGAGACGTACGCGGGTCAGGTTCTGGCGACGGCCTCTATCTAGACACGACGGTCGCGCCTATCATCAAAAGAGTGATTGCTCGATCGACAAAGCGTCACGGCGCCTGGATCTTAGGATGACCAGCGCCGGGTGGATCGCGTTGTCGATCACCATCTTCGGCTCGCTCTGTTACGCCACGGCCTCCCTCCTGCAGGCCGTGGGCGCCCGCCGCAGCGTCGGCACCGCGCAGACGATGGCCCACCCGTTCTATCTGGCCGGCATCTTCTTCGACATGCTGGCCTGGGTCGGGGCCATGATCGCCCTGCAGCAGCTCGCGGTCTACGTCGTCGAGTCGATCCTGGCCGGTTCGCTCGCCATCACGGTGATCGGGGCCCGCCTCTTCCTCGGCTCCCGCCTGCGCCGCCGCGACTCGGTGGCCATCGCCGTCACGATCATCTCGCTGACGTTCCTGGCCTTCTCGGCCGGCCCGCAGGACGAGGTGCACACCTCGGGCGAGCTGCGTTTCGTCCTCTGCGGCGCCGCGGCGGCCATGGTCCTGGTCGGCTACGGCGCGATCAAGGTCGATGCCCCGGGCGGAGTGATCGCCGCCTGCGCGGGCCTCTCGCTCGGCGGCGCAGCCCTGGTCGGCCGGTCACTGCCGATCCCCGAGGGCATGGGCGCGGGCGGGGTGGCGCTGTCGATCGTCACCGAGCCGCTCGTCGCCGCGCTGCTCGTCTTCGCGGGCACGGGCATGACGCTCTACGCGCACGCTCTCCAGCACGGCGAGGTCGGCCCGGTGACGGCGATCCACTGGACGGCCGAGGTCATGGCGCCGTCGCTGGTGGCGGTCCTGTTCCTGGGTGACACTGTGCGCGAGGGCTGGCTGCTCCCGGCCGGCGTCGCCTGTTTCCTCACGGTCGGTGCGGCGGTCGTGCTGGCCTCCGCGCCCGCCACCCACGAGACCACCCGTCCCGAGGAGGAAGCGGTGCCGGTCGGTCCGTCCGCGCTGCCGCCGCAGGTGCCGCGGCACGCGCTGGGTGCGCCGCCGCTGCCCGTCCTGCCGCAGTACGCGCCGAACGGCGAGCGGGTCATCTGGTGGGGCCCGCCGCCGATCTGGCGCCCGCCGGACAGGGGCCGCCCGGTCGAGCCGAGCTATCGCACCCCGGCCCTGCCGCCGGCCGCCGCCCCCCGTTTCGTCTGGGCCGCGCCCCCGGCCCGCCGCCGCTAGCGCCTCAGCATTGCCAGACGCGGGGCCGCAGCGTGTCGCTCACGTCCTTCTCCTGGGTGCTCCCGACGACGAGCCCGGTGTCCGAGACGGCCTGAGCGCCGCCCTGCTGCCCCTTCGGCGCCGGGAGGGCGAGCTGCTTGCCGTTGACGAAGACCATTCCCAGGGCCACGACCCAGCCGTCGCCGTTCACCATGTCGCCCGGGCCGCCGCGGGGGAGCTTCGTGACCCGGCCGGTGGCCAGGTTCCACGCGACCGGCTCCGCGTCCTGCTGGCCCGTCCAGTAACCGCCGGTCACCCAGTTGCCCTGCGCCGCATAGGCCAGCGACGCCGTCCCGGCGGGAGTCTTCAGCTTTCGACCCTTCCCGGTCTGATCCCAGACGTACGCGTCCTGGCCGACTCCGTCCTGGTAGGTGCCGCCCACGATCGTGCCGTCGTCGGTGATGTCGTGGACGTTGGCCTCCTCCGGCAGGGGCAGCGTGACCGCGGTCTTCGTGCCCGCCTTCCAGAACAGCGCGATGCTGCCCTTTCCGCCCGAGTTTCCCCGCGGCTCGGCATTGATCACGATGTCCCCGGCGGCGTTCATCTCGGGGACCGGATAGACGTGCCAGTCGCCCGGTGGCGTACCCATGCGGGTATATCGGCCGTTCTCGTAGCGGAAGACGAAGTCACGGTTCGCGTCATCCGTGCCCAGGCCGGCCACCACTCCCTTCGCGTTCACCGTGCTCAGCTCCATCGACTTCGCGATCATCGGCAGCGCTTTCGGTGTCCGGTCGGTCCACAGGATCGGCTGGAAGTTCTGCCCGCTGAAGCTCTGCCCGATGATGTAACGGCCGCTCGGATCGACTCCCGTCGCCGAGACCGCCTGGTGACCCGAGGGCACGCGGAGATTGGTGCCCTGGCAGGTCGGTGCGGACGGCTTGCCGGCCGACGACGGTGCCGCGGCCAGGGTGGGGGCCACGGGTTCCGGCCGGCTGCGCGAGCCGATCACCACGGTCGGCACCGCCACCAGAGCTGCTGTCGCGAGCGCCACCCCACCCGCCGCCTGCCACGAGCGGCGGCGAAAGGCCCGGCGGCGGCCCGCCTCCACCAACCCGTCCAGTTCGAGCCGGGTGGGCGGCGGGGTGATGGCCTCGAGCCGGTTCCGCAGTTCCTGTTCGTCGTCGTTCACGACCGCTCTCCCAACGCCTCTGCCGTTACCGGGTTCTCGGGGGCCAGCGCGGCGCGCAGCGTGGTCAGGCCGCGGGCGCACTGGCTCTTGACATTGCCGGTCGAGCAGCCCAGTGCCTCGGCCGTCTGCTCGACGGTCAGGTCGCCGAAGTAGCGCAGCACCACGACGGCCCGCTGCCCCTTCGGCAGCGCGCGCAGGGCGGTGGTCAGCGCGTCCCGCTCCCCGAACCCGTGATCGGCCGAGGGCGACGCCGCGGCCGCGGTCGGCCCGTGCTCGCCGAGCAGCACCTTCGACCACCGGCGGCGCCGCTCGTCCAGATAGCGGCGCACCATGATCCGGTGCACGTAGCCGTCGAGGTTGTCGGCCTGCGACGCCCGGCGCCAGTTCACGTAGAGCGCGGTCAGCGTCGTCTGCACGATGTCGTCGGCCTGGAAGCCGTCCGAACAGAGCATGTACGCCATCCGGTGCAGGCGTGGCAATCGCACCCGCACGTAATCGACGTACGCTAATTCCTCTTCGGCCCGCATGCCCGTCCTCTCGCCCGTTACCGTTAAGTCGGCGGCGGGCCCGCAGAGGGTTGCATCACGGGAACTTGGCCGAGAAGGTGACGTCGGCCAGGGCGGCCTGACCCTCCGCGTCGGGGTGGAAATAGTCGACCTGGTTGATCTGGTCGAGGCTGAACCCGGTCTCGTAGACGTCGTCGTCGTAACGGCAGCGCTTACCGTACTTGTCGCAGGCCTGCTCGAGCTGCTCGTTGTAGTCGTTGATCCGGGCCCGCACCTGGCGGCGGCGGGCGTCCGCGGCCTCACTGGTCGAGCCCGGGTCGGCCAGCATCGCCGGGCAGATGGCGAAGCGCTTCCAGGCGCGGACGGCCCGGGGGTCCTCGTGGCCCTGCTGCCAGAGGCGGAACAGGTCGGGGACGCTCGCGACCAGCACGCTCGCCTTGGGCAGGCCCTTCTTGAGGCGGGCCATTGCCCGGTCGACCTCTTTGCGGTAGGTGGCGACCGAGGTCATGCCCGAGGGCTGGTTGGCGCAGGCGTCGTTCGCCCCGATCAGGATCGTCACGTACTGCGCCTTCATGTCGACGGCCTGCGAGGCCTGCCCGGCCAGCGCGTCCGCCTCGGCGCCGGGGCGCGCGAAGTTCCGCTCCTTGCCCTTGATCTTCGGATTCTTGGCCAGGATGCGACGGTAGTGGCTGTCCACCGCGGCGGCCGTGCCGGTCGACCACGAGTTGCGCCCGCATGCCACGTACGCCCCGCAGCTGCCGAAGCCGGCCGTGATCGAGTCGCCGAGCGCGGCCATCGAGGACGGGTAGCCCTTGGCGGGCGGGCCGGTCGGCTCGGGGTCGGACCCGCTGCCCGCCCCACCGGCGCCGGCCTCACAGGCCAGGGCGAAAACCCCCAGCACCCCGAGTACGGCAACGTGCCAGCGCCGGACCATCAAGCCTCCCCCGTGACGGAATGCAACCACTCGGGCACGATATGTCATAGAGACCGGCCGTGGAGTGCCACCTTTGCGCCCGTCAGTCGGCCGTGGCCGGGCGGGAATGCCCGTCGGCGCTCGTCAGCCGGCCGTGAGTGCGGACGTTGCTGGTCGTCAGGCTGCCCCTGGCCTATCTGCTCGGCGGGGGCGGCACGGCGCTGATGCTCGACCCCCGGCAGATCGAGGAGTTCCTGCTCACCGCGACCCAGACCCTGCTGGGTGTCGCCGCGCTGCTGGCCCTGCGGTTCCCGCGCTGGTTGGCGTACACGCTGCTCGGATTGATGGCACTACAGTTTGTCTTCCCCGGTCAGGGGCCTCGTTACGTGCTGTGCGGGGTATATGGAGTGCTCGCCGTCGTTGCCCTGATCCGCAACCGCCGGCACATTTTGCCCGCTTGGGCCGCACCGTTCCGCACCGTCAAGAAGTCCGACTCCGATAAGACGCTCGAACCCGCCTAAGGAGCCGCAATGCCCACCATGTCGCAGCGTATCCGTGCTTTTCTCTCCGGACCGCAGGGGCGGAAGCTCATCCAGCAGGGCCAGCGGCAGCTGGCCAAGCCCGAGAACCAGGCCCGCCTGAAGCAGATGCTGGCCAAGCTGCAGGGCCGCCGGCGCTGAAATTCCGATGGTGTCCCCGGCGCGAAGCCGGGGACACCGTCGAAGGGTCAGCTACCCGTGATGACGAACTGCGAGCCCGGCTGGGTGACGATGTTGCCGTCGGCCGAGTTCGTGATGGTGACGTTGCTCAGGACAGCGTTACCCCGGGCGCCGCTCATCGCGAGGATGCCCGCTCCGTTGTTCGACTTGTCGATCCGGACGTTGGTGACGGCCACGTTCGGCATCTCGCCGCCACCCGTCTTGAACTGGATGCCGTCGTACGTCGAATCGATGATGTCGGTGTCCCGGATGGTGACGCCGACGATGGGTTTCGACGACGGGAACAGCGTGATCGCACCGAACTCCTGGTCCTCGTTCCAGAACACCCCGCCGGCCCGGTAGAGGCCGTTGTTGGCGATCAGCGTCGTGCCGGTGAACGGCAACGGGTCGTGGTCGGTCGCCAGCATGATGCCGGGGTAGTTCATCGTGTCGTAGATCAGGTTGTTCTCGATCGAGTTGCTGAAGCCGCCGTAGATCGCGATCGCGTTGGCCCGCCACGGCAACTGGACCGTGTTGTTGACGAAGTGGTTGTTCGAGGCCACGTCGACCGACGTGTCCTTGACCCGCGGGTTCGCCCAGACCGCCAGCGAGTCGTCGCCGGTGGTGCGGAACGACGAGTTGAAGACCCTCGAGTTACGCGTGCCGTTGCTGAAGTTGATGCCGTCCGCGTACGTGTCGCGGATCCGCATGCCGGAGAACTCGAGCCCGTCGCCCGGGTTCCAGTAGGCGGGCGTGTCCGAGTAGTCGCGGCCGACCCAGGCGCCGACGTTGACGTGCTCGATCCACACGTTGTTGATCTTCGTGTTCTTGCCCAGCCGGCCGTTGATCGCGTGCCCACGGTTGGCCCGGTTGGTCGTCATGCCGAAGATCGCCAGGTTGGAGATCTGCGTGTTGTCGTCGATGTCGAACCCGACGTTGCCCTCGTGCGGGTGGTTGATGTTGCCCACCACGTTCTGCGGCTCGGTGTTCGTGTAGAGCTGCGAGTGCCACATGCCGGCCCCGCGGATCACCACGTTCCGGAGGCCCTTCTGGTTGTACTGACCGCGCGCCGGGTCCGGCGACAGGATCTTCTGCTCCTGACGCCACTGGCCGGCCGGGATCCAGACGCAGCTGATCACGCCGTTCTCGTCGTCCGTCACGGCCCGCTGGATGGCGGTCGTGTCGTCGATGCCGTCGTTCGGCACCGCGCCGTAGTTCGTGATCGAGACGCAGCCGGCCGGTTGCGCGGCGGCCGGAGCCACCTGCTCGAGGTCGACCATGTCGATGATGTAGAACGACGCCGAGTCGCCCGAGTCGCGCTGCAGCTTGAAGCGGGTGCCCGGGGGATACGAGGTGGACAGCAGCGCGTGCGACTCGTCGAACAGCCGGCGGGCGTCGGCCGACGGGGTGTTGGAGAGCGACTCGGTGTCGTCCGTCGTGCCGTACAGCCAGCTGTTACGCGACGAGAGCGTCAGCTTCTGGACGAACGTGTCGTTCGCGTAGAGGCTGATCGTCGCGTTGATGCCGCCACCGCCCGGGGCGTCCGGGATGGAGTTGCGGACCACGATCGAGTTGGCCTGGTTGACCGAGGTGAACTCGACGAACTGGCCGGTGCTGTTGAGCCGCACCGACTTGCGGCCGGACGACTCCGTGCCGAAGTTGGTGTGCCCGAAGGTGCGCAGCGCGTCCGCCTCGACCAGCGTGCCCTGGTAACGGGCGCTCTCGGCCTCGTAGGACGTGTACGGCACCGCCGCGCCGCGGCCGACCACGATCGACTGCGTACGCGAGTTGTTGTTCTCGTTCGTCTCGGCCACCACGTTGGTCGCGTCGGCGGTCGCCGTGACGGTCGCACCGCCGCTGGTCGCCGTCCACGTTCCCACGGTCACGTTGGTGGTCGCCCCGGCCGCGATGGCCGGGGTGTTCGCGTTGAGCGTGCTGCTGCCGGCTACCACTCGGGTGACGCTGGCCGCCGCCGAGCTGGTGCCTCGGTTGTTGACCGCGACGACGAAGCTGACCGACGCGCCCGCCGACGGGTTGGCCGGGTTCGGTGTGACGCTCAGGACCTGCAGATCCGGCCCCGGCGCCTGGCCCACGACGAGCTGGGTGGGCGAGGTGTAGGTGTTGTTGTCGTTGTTCTGCTCGGCCACCGTGTTGGCCGGGTCGACCACCGCGGACACCTGATAGCTGCCCTGCGCCCGCCGTCCGGCGTTCACCGTGACGGTCGTGCTCGCGCCGGCTGCCAGGGCGCCGACGTTGGCGCTGCCCACGGTGTTGCCGCCGAGGCGGACGTCCACCGTGGTGGCCGCCGCGGCGGCGGTGCCCGAGTTCCGTACCGTGGCCGTGACGGTGACGTCAGTGGCCTCGGTCGGTGACGCGGGAGTCCAGGTCAGGCCGGTGACGACCAGATCCGGGTTGGGCGCCCAGGAACCGACCACCTGGAGCTCGGCGACCTGCCCGCCCGGCGCGCCGGTGTTGCTGAAGACCTGCAGCTGCAGGTCGGCCACCCGGCCGGTGACCGGGATGGTCACCGTGTTCTGGCTCGACGGGTTGAACGCGTAGTCGGCGCGCGCCTTGAGGGACGTGTAGCCGGCCGCACCCTGCGCCCGGCCCAGCACCTGGATGTTCTGCGTGCGCGAGCCCCAGGCCGAGTCGGGGTTGAGCTTGACCACGACCCCCGTGACGTCGGCGTTGGAGCCGAGGCGGGCGGTCAGCGTGGACGGGAAACCGTTCGATTCCCAGTACGTGGCGAGGTTGTTGTCGTTCGCGTTCGCGGGGACGAAGTTGAAGATCGAGCTCGACGCCTCGAACGTCTTGCCGGCCGCCAGGTTGGTGCCGGTCGGCGGGTCCGGGTCCGGGTCCGGGTCGGGGTTCCCGGCCACTCCGTAGACCTCGACCTCGGAGAGCTGACCGGCCGGCCAGCCGGTGTTGCCGGTGACGTTCACGCGGACGTACCGGACGGCGGCCGCGGTGAAGTCGATCGTGACGGTGTTGCCGCTGGCCGGGTTGAAGGTGCGCCCGGCGCTCGCCGAGAGCGTGCTCCAGCTGGAGTTGTTCGTGCTGCCCAGCAGGCTGAGCGTCTGCGTCCGGGTGGCCCAGTCGGCCGGCGGCGGGAGCTTCAGCTTGACCCGGTCGATCGCGACGCTGCTGCCGAGGTCGACCTGCACCCACTGCGGGAAGCTGTTGTTCGGGCTCTCCCAGTACGAACCGGCGTTGCCGTCGGTGACGTTGCCGGCCCCGTACGGGCCGTTGATGCCGCTCGCCGTGGCGGATTTGCCTTGAGCGAGGTTAGGGCCGCCCGCCGCCTGTGCGGGGGTGGCGGAGATCCCGGTGGTGACCAGCGTCACCGCCAGGATCCCGGTGAGAAATCTTCGTCCTTTCATGAAGCCCTCTACTTCTGCGCGCGGAGGCCGCCGAGGTTCGGGGTCTCGGCGACCGCCCGGGGATGGGGGACTTCTGCCACGAAGTTGTGTCGGAATTTCGTCTTGCTGCTGAGTTCTTTCGTGAGCAGGGATCCAAGGTTTCAGATATGTCACTACTTAGTCAACGGCCGATGTCGCAGATTTTCGGTGCACAGCGAAGCGCCCGCCCTGCCGCTGGGGCAGGACGGGCGCTTCTGGCGGGTTTTGTTACTTCGTCAGGAAACCGAGGAGCGCGTTGTTGAACGCCTCCACATGGGAGACGTTGAGCCCGTGGTGACCTGGAAAATGCCGTCGACCGAGAAGAAGTCGGTGACGAACTGGGCGAAGAAGTCGTTGCGGTCCTTCGTCAGCCCCTCCTCCATTCCCGCGGCCTGCTCCTTGCTGGGCAGTCACTTCCGCCGTGGCTCGACTCCTTCGTCGTCGTCAGGCCTCCTTCATCCCCGCCGGGACGCCGCCGAATCATGGGCATCAGTGAATGCGAGCGCCACGCCCGCTGCTGCCGTCTTCACCCGCCTCCGGGCGCGCGTTCGGTGATCAGGCCGCGTTGGATGGATCAGGGATGGTGCGCGGCGTCCAGGATCGGGGCGACCTCGTCCCACAGTTCCCGGAAGCTCGTGAGGAGACCACGGGCCAGTTGTTCCGGGTCGACCGCGACCGAGTTCGCCGATGGCATCTCGTACCGCCAGAACGGCCACGGCCGGTACGCCTTACCGGCAAGACGTTTGCGCGCGGGGGCCAGAGCCGTCTGCAACTGCCGCCAGCGTTCTTTGTCGGTCGAGCTCTCGACGGCCCGGACACCGATGAAAGGCCATTCGTTGCGACCGTCGGGATCAAGAAGGCTTCCCCGTTCCCACTCGATGGCCACGCTGACGTCGCTGAACCCCTGGTACGTCCAGCTCGATCGGCGCAGGCTCATCACCTGGTAGGTCTCGCCGTCGATGTCATCGAGGTCGACCTCGGCGCCAACCTCGTCAGCCATCTCGGTCAGCGGTGCGGCCAGCGCCCGCAGGTATTTCTCGAGGATCTTCGCCGCATCACCTCGCTGGGCGGCCCATGCTTCGATATCGGCGCGGCGATCGAGATAGAACCAGGCTTTCGCGTCGGCCGGGTCGCGCTGGGGAAAGGTCACCGAGTCAGACATCGAGGTGGAGCTCCAGATTCGTGACGTAGTCGTGGACGCCGGGTGCGGCGTCTCCGGAGGCATCGGCGATCGCGGCGCGAACGATCACAGCGACTTGCCGCCAGGTGACGGGACGCCAGTGCATCGAACTCGACACGGCCGTCACCGGCTCCAGGTTGCCGCGGGTGAGGAAGATGAAGGTCGGATCCGGCTCTCCTTGCCAACCCTCGTAAAGACGGTCCAACTGCCGTGGGCGTTCCGGCGAGAAGGTCTTCGCCTCGACCAGCAACGTCCAGCCGGAGCCGTAAACCACCAGGTCGGCGATGGTGTCGCCGCGTCGCTCCTCAAGCCGGACGCGGACGTCGCCGGCAGCCGCAACCGAACCCATCCCGGCCTTGGCGCACAACCCGGTCAGCACGCTTCGGCCGAGATGATGATGGCCGTCGGGCCGCAGCAGCCAGGCCAGGGCCGCCGTCATGACGAGTTCTCGATAATGCATGCCGATCGCGGCCAGCAGTGTGCGCGGACCTCCCCGCCACAGGCCGGACTCGACGAGGTGCTGCTCCCTGGATTTGGCCTGCCGGAACGACTCCGTCCAGTCTTCGTTCAGCCGGGCCTCCTGGGCCAGGTCGGCTCTGATCAGATCGTGCCAAGCCGTGGCGGCGGCGTCGTATCGCGGCCGCCACTCATCGGGCTGCTCCATGCTCGGTCGCTCAGCCGGGGACCGCGTTGGTGCCGTCCTCCAGGAGGGCCGGCAGGAAGAACTTCTTACCGGTGCCGAAGGCGGCGGCCAAGGCCTGGCCCACCGCGGCGTCGGTGGCGGTCGGGGTGGCCTC
The DNA here is from genome assembly GCA_965217855.1 of Actinoplanes sp. Lineage (GTDB taxonomy): Bacteria > Actinomycetota > Actinomycetes > Mycobacteriales > Micromonosporaceae > Actinoplanes. Next base: position 176,341 of record CBDCJN010000016.1, read on the forward strand.
GTCGTCCCACCAGACGCGGATCTCGCCGTCGTCGTTGCGGCTGAGCTCGGCCAGGCGCTCGCCGTCGCGCGCCACCGCGGTGACCTGGCCGTCGGTCACGTCAACCTGAACATCAATCACGGGTGCCCTCCGGTGTGGCGATGGGCAGTCCATCGTAGACGCGTCAGGCGCCCAGCCGATGCTCTGTCATGCCTTCGCGGTACACCACGACCTCACACGGGTTCGGCGCGGAAGGTCACCTGGACGCGCAGGCCGTCGCGGCCGGTGGAGGCGGCGGCGATGATGCCGTCGTGGGCGCGGGTGATCGAGCGGGCGATCGCCAGCCCGAGACCCGCGCCCCCGCTGTGGTCGATGCGCGTGCCGGACCGCCGCCGGAACGGCTCGAACAGGGCGGACACCTCGTCGGGGGGCACGTCGTCGCCGGTGTTGACGATCACCAGGGCCGGGTCGTCGCCGACCTCGACCTCGATCGTCCCGTCCGGCCGGTTGTACTTGATCGCGTTCTGCACCAGGTTGGTGACCAGCCGTTCCAGCAGCACCTGCTCGCCGAGCACCGTCCGCGGGCGCAACCGGCTGGTGATCGTGACGCCCGCCTCGGCCGCGCGGGTCAGCTGAGCCTCGAGCACCTGACCCACGATCAGGTCGAGCCGCAGCGGTGTGCGGGCCAGCAGCCCCCGGTCGCTCTCGCTGAGCACCAGCAGACCCTCGATCAGGCGTTCGTTGCGTTCGTTGGTCTCGAGCAGTTGCGCGGTGAGCAGGCTGAGCTGGTCGTCGGTGAGCGAGCGGGCCATGCCGACCTCGATCAGCGTCCGCTGCACCGCGAGCGGGGTGCGCAACTCGTGCGAGGCGTCCGCGGCGAACCGGCGCTGCGCCTCGTAGCCGACCGCGATCCGGTCCATCATCTCGTCGATCGTGCGGCCGAGGACGGCCAGTTCGTCGCGGCCCGGCCCGGGGCGCAGGCGGTGCCCGAGGTTCTGCGGCCCGACGTTCGCGATCACCGGGGTCAGGTCGCGCAGCGGGCGCAGACACCAGAGGACCGCCGGGTACGCGAGAGCCAGGAAGACCAGCAGCACGAGCGTGGTGGTGCCCGCGGTCAGGAGGCCCGGATGCTCGTAGAGCTGCCCGCACAAGAACGTCGGGTTTTCCCGCGTGCACCAGGTCACGCCGAGGTCCAGCCCCACGGAAAGCACCACCTCGGCGGCCGACTGCGTGAAGAGCGCGGCGATCAGGACGATCGCGCAGAGCAGCAGGATGCGGCCCCTCATGCGCCGAGCCGGTAGCCCGCGCGCGGCACGGTGTGGATCACCGCGGGGTCGCCCAGCTTGCGGCGAAGCGTCATGACGGTCATGCGTACGGTGTTGGTGAAGGGGTCGGTGTTCTCGTCCCAGGCCTGCTCGAGCAGATCCTCGGCGCTGACCACCCGCCCGCCGGCCCGCAGCAGCACGTGCAGCACGGCGAACTCCTTGGGCGACAACGACAGCAGCTCCCCGTTACGGGCGGCCGTGTGCCGGGCGACGTCGAGGACCACCCCGTCCTGTTCCAGCACCGGTGGCAGCGCCGGCCCCGACCGCCGCGACAAGGCCTGCAGCCGCGCGACGAGCTCGGCGAACGCGAACGGTTTGGTCAGATAGTCGTCGGCGCCCAGCCCGAGCCCCTCGACCCTGTCCCGGATGCCGGCCGCGGCGGTGAGCAGCAACACCTTCGTCTCCAGCCCCGACTCGGTGATCCAACGACAGACCTCGTCACCGGTACGCCCCGGCATGTCCCGATCGAGCACGGCGACGTCGTAGCGGTTGACGCCGAGCCTCTCCAGCGCACCGTCGCCGTCGTAGACCACGTCGACGGCCATCGCCAGCCGCCGCAGCCCCTCGGCGACCGTGTCGGCCAGCACTCGCTCGTCCTCCGCGACCAGAACCCGCACTCCGCCTCCATGGTTTCCCGGGACGCTCGCCTCCGCGGTTTCACGGACGCTCGCACAGCGCGGATAAAGCCTCCATAAGGACGCCGCTGACCGCCGCCAGACGTCCCGATCCGCAGCATGGGTAACGCTCGCTGACGACGTACGGGGATGGTGTCGCTTTGTTGAAGATCTTGAGGAATTGTCTCACGATCGTCCTGGTCGCGGCGGCCGTCGCTCTGCACGGCGCCGCCCCGGCCCAGGCGATCGCCCACGGTGCGAACGCCCGCGACGGCGCCTACCCGTTCGCCGTCCGGCTGACCATGACCGGCCTGCCCACGGCCGACCACGGCACCCGCGACAGCTCCTGCTCGGGCGCCCTCATCGCCCCGCGCTGGGTGATCACCGCCGGCCACTGCTTCCGCGACGCCGCGGGCCGCCGCGTCAGCCGTCCCGTGGCCCGCACCACGACCGCCACGATCGGCCGGGTCAAAATCAAAGGTCCCGGTGGGTACGACGTGAAGGTCGTGGCCGTGCGCCAGGCCGACGGAACGGACGTGGCCCTGGCCGAGCTGGCCGACGAGGTCACCGGCATCACCCCGCTGCGCCTCTCGTCCTCCCCTCCCCGCCCCGGCGAGGTGCTGCGGCTGGCCGGTTACGGCCTGATCGCCGGTCCCGACGGCTACACCCCCGCCACCCGCCTGCAGACCGGCCAGTTCACCCTCGACGAGGTCGGCGACACCCTGCTCGGCACCTCGGGCCGCGCTCCCGGCCCTGACACGAGCCCGTGCCCGCACGACTCCGGCGGCCCCTACTTCCGCGAGACCAACGGCCGGCCCACCCTCGTCTCGGTCGTCAGCTCCGGCCCCGGCTGCCCCCACACCGGCCCCGACTACAGCGCCCGCACCGACACCCTCACCGACTGGATAGCCGCCACCACCAACTCCCACCCCACCCCGTACCGCGCGTACGCCATCGCCCTGGCCCTGGCCCTGGCCGCCCTGCTGGCCATCGCCCTCTGGTGGCGCCTCCACACCCGCCGCCCACCGAACCCGCGCGACACCGTGACACGGCCGCTCACGAGGGTGGGCCCTGGGCCTGGCACGATCGGGTCGTGGTGAATCTGGAGCTGGCGAGCCTCAACAAGCGGCGTCGTTGAGATGTTGACTCTTGGGGTTGATCTGGCTTCGGCTGATGTGCGGACGGCGAGTGCGCTGGTGGAGTGGGGTGGCGGGGGAGCCGTCGTTCGTCATCTGCAGCTCGGGGTCTCGGATGGCGAGTTGGTGGAGCAGATTCGGGGCGCTGACAAGGCGGGGATCGACTGTCCGCTCGGGTGGCCGTCGGCGTTCGTCGATTTTCTGGTTGCGCGGCGGGACGGGGCGCTGGAGCCGGTGGCGGCCGGTGTCGATGGGGCCTCGTGGCGGCGTGGGCTGGCCTATCGGGTGACGGATCAGGTCGTCCGCGCGGAGACCGGTCTCAATCCGCTCAGTGTTTCGGCCGACCGCATCGCCTATGTCGCCTTTCGCTGCGCCAACCTGCTCGCGCTGCTCGGGGCCGGGGGTGACCTGAGCGGCGCCGGCACCGTGGTCGAGGTCTACCCGGCCGCTTCCCTGCGCCGGTGGGGTCTCACCCACCGCGGCTACAAGACCGGGCCGCACGGCTTCCTGCTGGACGAGTTGCTGGCCGCCGCGCCTTGGCTCGAGCTCGGGCCGTTCGAGCCGCTGTGCCGGGCCAGCCACGACGCGTTCGATGCGGTGGTGGCCGCGTTCGCGGCGCGGGCGGCTGCTCTCGGGCACGCCTTGGAGCCGGCCGAGCATCAGCGCGAGGCGGCCCGGGTCGAGGGCTGGATCGCGCTGCCGACGTGTGAAATCGGCGGTCTTCCGGCCTAGTGCCGTGAACAAGTGTTTGTATCGGTTGTGTGAACGTGTGTGAACACTTCCCGCGCTGCTCATCGGCTGTTTGGATGAGGTGAGCGGCCGTTTGTTGCGGTCCGGTGGTGAACAACTGCTGGGCTCTTGTTCACTCTCACGTTATCCGGTAGAACTCCGTTCACGGCCCTGTTGGCCGCCAGCCGTTCGGCTTTAGGAGGACCACCCATGGCTCCGCCAAGCATTTCCCGTCGCGGCCTGCTCCAGCTCGGTGGCAGCGTGGCGCTTCTGATGACGACCGGCGCGTGTGCCGCCGGCAGTGACGACGACCCGGATTCGAGCGCCTCGGCCGGCCCGGCCGCCAGCACCCTGCGGATCGCCGTGTCCAGCTATCTGTCGAGCTGGGACCAGGATTTCGTCGGTTTCGACCTGACCGCTCTGATGCTCTTCAAGAACGTCTACCCCTACATGATCGATTACGGCGTCACCAGCGCCGGCGACAGCCAGATCCTCGACACCCAGAACGTCGCGCCGACCTTCGCCGAGTCGTTCGAGCCGGACAGCACCCAGAAGATCTGGACGCTCAAGCTGCGCCGGGGGGTCAAGTTCGCCAGCGGCAACGAGATGAAGGCCGCCGACGTGAAGTGGTCGAAGGACCGCGCGTTCGCCGCCCAGGCCAACGTGGCCGGCATCTACCGCACGATCGGCCTCACCAAACCCGAGCAGGTCGTGGTCAAGGACGACTACACGGTCGAATTCCACCAGGAGTTCCCGAGCGCGCTGACCAAGCAGATCCAGGCCATCTCGATGTACGTGTTCGACTCGGTGGAGGCCAAGACGCACGCCACCGACGCCGACCCGTGGGCCAAGGAGTGGTTCGCCAAGAACGCCCCGACCAGCGGTTACTTCAACGTCTCGAAGGCCACCCAGGGCCAGGAGATCGAGCTCACCGCGAACACCGGCTACCCGGGCCCGGACGGCGCCAAGACCCCGACCATCCGCATCTCGGTCGTGCCGGCCGCCGCCAACCAGCGCCTGCAGCTGCAGGCGGGCGACATCGACATCGCGCTCGGCATCACCGGTCAGGATCTGCAGGACCTGAAGAAGGCCGACGGCATCAAGGTGATCTCGGCCGCCAGCAACAACCAGGTCGCCATCCAGATGTCGGTCACCACGGCGCCGTTCGACGACGTCAACGTCCGCAAGGCGCTGGCCTACGCGGTGCCGTACGAGCAGATCATCAAGAACGTGTACGGCGGCGACGCCCGGCCCACCAAGAGCATCGTCCCGCTGGACATGCCCGGGTACGCCGAGACCGGCTACCCGTTCACGTACGACCTCGACCAGGCCAAGGCGGCCCTGGCCGCGTCGGGCAAGACCGCGGTCAACTCGGAGCTGATCTTCGAGGCCAACAACGACGAGCAGCAGAAGATCGCCGTCCAGGTGCAGGCCGAGGCGGCCAAGGCCGGCATCACGCTCAAGCTGACCCCGCTCGACCCGGCCACGCTGGGCGAGCGGCGCACCCAGAAGAGCATCCCGCTGCAGATCACCACCGGGCAGCTGTGGGTCAACGACGTCGAATACATGCTGGCCACCAGCTTTGTGAAGGGCGCCGCGCTCAACTACTCGAACTACACCAACCCCGAGCTCGAGGCGATCTACACCAAGTCGCACACCACGGTCGAGGACACGGCCCGCCAGCAGTTGTGGGCGCAGGTGCAGACGATCCTCGCGGCCGACGTGCCCTGGGTGATCATCTGTCAGCCCAACTTCAACCTTCCGGTACGCGAGAAGGTGTCCGGCTGGGTGCAACCGATGGACGGCCTGGCCCGCCTCCGCTACCTGAGCGCATCGGCCTGATCGACGTGCGAATCCTGCGTTTCGTCGGTCGCCGCCTGCTCCAGCTGATCCCGGTGCTGCTCGGGGTGGTCGTGCTGACCTTCCTGCTGGTCCGGGTGCTGCCGGGCGACCCGATCCGCAGCATTCTCGGGCCCAACGCGACCGAGGCCGACGCGGACGCCGCACGAGCCCGTTTCGGCCTCGACCAGCCGATGTGGAAGCAGTTCCTGGACTATCTCGGTGGCCTGGTCACCGGGGATTTCGGCACCTCGATCCAGAGTGGCAGCTCGGTGGGCGGCGAGATGGCGCTGCGTCTCGGGCCCACTCTGGAACTGGTGGTCATCGCGGTCACGATCGCCGTGCTGCTCGCCATCTGGCTGGGCATCTGGTCGGCTCGCCGGGCCGACCGGTTCGGCGACCACACCGTGCGGGTCTTCGCCCTGTTCGGCAACTCGATCCCCGAGTTCTGGCTGGGCCTGGTGCTGATCCTGGTCGGTTACTCGGCGCTGGGCTGGTTCCCGGCGCCTAGCGGCCGGGTCGACCCGGACACCGATCTCACGCCGCTGACCGGGGCCGACCTGATCGACGCGATCATCACCGGCAACGGGCCGGCCATCGCCTCCTCGGCGGCGCACCTCGTCCTGCCGGTGCTGACTCTGGTCATCGGCGTGCTGGCTCCGCTGCTGCGCAGCGTACGGGCATCGGCTCTGGAAGTTCTTCGATCCGAGGCGTACGCCGCGGCGGCCGCGCACGGCCTGCCCGAGAAGACCCTGCTGCGCGGCTATCTGCGGCGGGCCACGCTCGTCCGGCTGCCGTCGCTGGCCGCGCTCGTGTTCGGCACCGCGCTCGGCTCGACCGTCCTGGTCGAGTACGTCTACTCCTGGCAGGGCTTCGGGCAGTGGGCGCTGCGTGGCCTGCTCTACCGCGACTACCCGGTCGTGCAGGCGTCCGTGCTGATCATCGCCTTGTGTTACGTCCTCGTCTTCCTCATCGCCGACGTCGTGCACGCCTGGCTCGACCCGAGAGTGAGGATCTGATGGCCGCGCTGGAAATGGTCCCGGTGGTCTCCGGTTCGCGCGACGGCCGGTTCGCCAAGATCCTGGTCTACGTGGGCGCCGCGATCCTGGTCGTCGCCGCGCTGGCCGCGATCTTCGCGCCGCTGCTGTCGCAGTGGGGGCCGACCGAGATCGACCCGTCCGGCACGCTCGCCCCGCCCGGCGGCGCCCACCTGCTCGGTACCGACGGCAACGGCATGGACGTGTGGAGCCGGATGCTGCACGCGGCCCGGATCGACCTGGGCATCGCGGTCTGCGCGGTCGCGCTGGCCGTCGTGGTGGGCACACTGCTCGGCCTGATCGCCGGCTATCTGGGCGGCTGGATCGACGACGTGCTGATGCGGATCGTCGACATCATCCAGGCGTTCCCCACCTTCATCCTCGCGCTCGCGGTGGCCGCGCTGCTCGGCGGCGGGTTCACCAACCTGGTCATCACGGTGGCCGCGGTCAACGCCCCGGCGTACGCCCGGCTGGTGCGGGCCGAGGTGCGAACGCTGCGCGAGATGCAGTACATCGAGGCGGCCAAGACCTCGGGCGCGTCGGCGTTCGGCATCATGTGGCGGCATCTGCTGCCCAACAGCCTTACGCCGGTACGGGTGATCGCGCCGCTGAACTGCGGCTGGGCCATGCTCACCCTGGCCGGCCTGTCCTTCCTCGGCCTGGGCATCACGGTGCCGACCGCCGAGTGGGGCTCGATGATCAGCCTCGGCACGTCGGATGTCGTGGCCGGCCGCTGGTGGACCTCGGTGCCGCCCGGCCTGGCCCTGCTCGTCTGCGTTCTCGGGTTCAGCCTGCTCGGCGAGGGCCTGCAGGAACGCGCGGAGGCGAAAAGGCGGTGACCATGCTTCAGATCGAAGACCTCTCGGTCGTCATCCGGCGGCCCGGACGCCAGGTCGCGGCGCTCAGCAACGTCAGCTTCGCGGTCGCGCCGGGTGAGGTGGTCGGGCTGGTCGGGGAGAGCGGCGGCGGCAAGAGCATGGTCGCCCGGGCGATCGTCGGCATGCTGCCGAACGGCTCGCACGCCACCGGCAGGGTCGGCTTCGACGGCGACGACGTGCTGCGGATGGAGGCGGCGGCCCTCGCGAACCACCGGGGGCGCGGCGCGGCGATCTGCTTCCAGAACCCCCGGGGAGCACTCAGCCCCACCCGTACGGTGGGCCGGCAGTTGATCGACCGGCTGGTCACGCACCAGGACATGACCGGCCGGCGCGCCGCCGAGACGGCCCAGGAATTGTTCGCGGCGGTGGGCATCCGCAACCCGGCGCGGCGACTGGAGGCCTACCCGCACGAGCTCTCCGGCGGCATGGCCCAGCGCGTGATGATCTCGCTGGCCACCGGCTGCGCGCCCGGTCTGCTGATCGCCGACGAGCCGACCACCGGCCTCGACGTGACGCTGACCCGCGAGATCCTGCGTCAGTTCCGGCACGCGGCCGACACCGACGGACGCGGTGTGCTGCTGATCTCGCACGACCTGGCCTCGATCGCCGAGGTCTGCGACCGGGTCGTCGTCCTCTACGCCGGCACGGTCGTCGAGACCGGCCCGGCGGCCAAGGTGCTGCGCGAACCGGCCCACCCGTACACACGGGCGCTGCTGCGCTCGGTGCCCGACGTGGGTGGTGGCCGTGTGGTGCCGACGGCCGGAGGCATGCCGCTGCTGACCGCGGCCCCGCACGACTGCCCGTTCGCGCCCCGCTGTGCCCACGCCGAGGACGACTGCCGGAGTTCCCGCCCCTCTCCGGAGGCGCTTGAAACAGGCTGGTCGGCGGCGTGCTTCCACCCTCAGCAGGCGCCGCTGGCCGAGGGCACGGCGGGCGAGCCGAGCAAGCTGGACGGCGACCCCGGTGAGATTGTCCTCAAGATCCAGGACGCGCATGTCGTCTACCGCAGCCGCTTCGGCTCGGGCGGGCATCACGCGCTGCGCGGGGTCGACCTCGAACTGCGCACCGGCGAGACGCTCGGCGTGGTCGGTGAGAGCGGCTGCGGCAAGAGCACCCTGGCCAAGCTGATCATGGGCTTGGTCGAGCCGTCCGAGGGCAGCGTCGAGGTGGCCGGCAAGAACGTCGGCAAGCTCAGCCGGGCCGAGCGGACCCGCGCGCAGATGGTGTTCCAGGATCCGATCGGGTCGCTCAGCCCCCGGCGTACGGTGGCCGACTCGATCGCCGAACCGTTGCGCGCGGCCAAGGTCTCCGCGGCCGACCGGGCCAGGAAGGTCGAGGCGGCGCTGGGCCGGATGGAGCTGGACGGCTCGATCCTGGCCCGCTATCCGCACGAGCTCTCCGGCGGCCAGGCCCAGCGCGTCGGCATCGCCCGCGCCCTGGTCGGCCAGCCCGACCTGATCGTCTTCGACGAGCCGACCAGCGCGCTCGACGTCACCGTGCAGGCCCAGATCCTCGACGTCATCGCCGACGTGGCCGCCGACGCCGGCCACGGTTCGGTCTTCATCTCGCACGACCTGGCCACGGTGCGCGGCTTCGCCGACAAGGTGGTCGTGCTCTACCTGGGCCGGGTGGTCGAGGAGGGCCCGGTGGACGAGGTCTTCGACCGGCCCAAGCACCCGTACACCCGCGCCCTGCTCGGCAGCGCGCCCCGGCTCGGCGACCGTCGCGTCGCGGAGGTTCAGCTGGTCAAGGACCTGGACGAGGCGGACGCGGCCACCGGGTGCGCGCTGGCGGCCCGCTGCCCGTTCGTCACCGACACCTGCCGGTCGCAGGAACAGACCCTTCAGCCGTACGGCGAAAGCCGGGCCGCCTGCTGGCGTGTGCCCGAGCTTCCGTCCCTGATCGGGGCGTCATGAGCGACGGCACCGGAGCAAGCGAAGCGGTCGTAGGGCCAGGAGGGCATGACATGGAAAGGCAGGGTCCCTCGCATGACTGACCGACCTATCCGGCTGGCCGTGGACATCGGCGGCACCTTCGTCGACGCGATGGAGCTCGACACCCGCACCGGCGCGGTGCGTTTCCGCAAGGCGTCGACGACGCCGGAACACCCCGCGGAGGGGGTGCTCAACGCGATCGCCGCGCTCGGCACCGACCTGTCCGAGGTGGACCTGTTCATCCACGGCACCACGCTCGGCCTGAACGCCGTGCTGGAGCGGCGCGGCGGCAACACCGGCATCATCACGAACGAGGGTTTCCGCGACATCTTCCTGATCGGCCGGGGCAACGTGCCCGCCGACCACATGTACGACTTCCGCTACCAGCGCCCGGAAAGCCTGGTCCAGCGCCGCTTCACCGCGGGTGTGACCGGCCGTCTCGACTACAAGGGCACCGTCGTCGACGGGCTCGACCCCGACAGCGTCCGGGCCGCGGCGCACGAGCTGATCGTCAACCAGGGCGTCACGTCGATCGCGGTCTGCTTCCTGCACTCGTTCCTCGACCCGGCGCACGAGCAGGAGGCGGCCCGGATCATCCGCGAGGCCCATCCGCAGGTGAGCCTGTCACTCTCGACCGACATCGTCCGCGAGTACCGGGAGTACGAGCGGACCAGCACCACCGTGCTCGAGGCGTACATCCGGCCGATCTTCGAGCGGTACGTGGACGAGCTCGAGACCGGGCTGGCCGGGCCGGGCTTCGCCGGCCGCTTCCTGATCATGCGTTCCGGCGGCGGCTCGATGACCGGCGCGGTGGCCAAGACGTCGCCGACGCACACCGTGCTCTCCGGCCCGGCCGGCGGCATCGTGGGCGCCGCCTACCTGGCCGGCGAGCTGGGCCGGGACAACCTGCTCACGTTCGACATCGGCGGCACCTCGCTGGACGCGTGCGTGATCGAGAAGGGCGCGCCGGTCGCCGCGTACGAGGCTCAGCTCGAGCACTTCCCGCTGCTCATCCCGACGTACGACATCCGCACCATCGGCGCCGGCGGCGGCTCGATCGCCTGGCTCGACCGCGGGTTGCTCAAGGTGGGGCCGCAGAGCGCGGGCGCCGCCCCGGGCCCGGTCTGTTACGGCCGCGGCGGCGCCAAGCCGACCGTGACCGACGCCGCCGTGGTGCTCGGCTTCGTCGACCCGGACCGCTTCCTGGCCGGCACCATGGGCCTGGCCGACGAGGCCGCCCGAGAGGCCGTCCGCGAGCAACTGGCCGAGCCGCTCGGTCTGTCCGTGGCCGAGGCCGCGGCCGGCGTCTTCGACGTGCTGCTGGCCCGCACCGTCGGCGCGGTCCGGCAGATCACCGTCGAGCGCGGCCACGACCCGCGGGTGTTCTCGCTGCTCGCGTTCGGCGGCGCCGGGCCGCTGCTGGCCCCGCTGCTGGCCCGCGAGATGGGTATCGGCGAGGTGCTGGTGCCGTTCGCGCCGTCCGGCTTCTCGGCCTGGGGCATGCTCTCGGCCGATATCGTCAACGACTTCAGCCGCACGGTGATGACCACGCTCGACGGCGCCGACCTGGCCGCGCTCGAGCCGCTGTTCAAGGAGACCGAGGCCGAGGCGGTCGCGTCGCTGACCGCGCAGGGGGTGCCGGCCGGCGAGGGCGTGCTGGAGCGGCAGTTCGAGCTGCGCTACCTGGGTCAGGAACACAGCCTGATGGTCACGGTCGGGTCCACGCTGGACGCGACGGCGGTGCGGACGGCGTTCGACGAGACCCACCACGCGCGCTACGGCCACACGATGAACAACCCGCTGCAGATCCTCAATTTGCGCGTACGCGGGATCGGCCGGACCGCCCGCCCGGCCCTGCCGCTGGTGGAACCCGGCCGAGGGGCCGCCCCGCGTACCCATCGGGAAGCCTTTGATTTCGGCACCCGCGCGATCGTCCCGTTCGCCGTCTACGACCGGGATTCCTTCGGGGCGGGCGACACCTTCGGAGGCCCGGCGCTGGTCGACGAGGGCACCTCGACCACCGTCGTCCCGAGCGGCCAGCGGGTCACCGTCGACGACCACGGCTATCTGCTCGTCACCCTCACGGAGGCCGCCTCATGAGCACCCTGGACGGCGCTCGGGTCGAGGTCGTGCGCAGCTATCTGCTGTCCGCGGCCGAGGAGATGCGGGCCACCCTGATCCGCACCTCGTTCAACCCGGTCATCTACGAGGTGCACGACTTCGGCCTCTCGCTCTACGACGCGCACATGCGGCCCGTCGCCGAGGCCACCGGGCTCACCTCGTTCCTCGGCGCCAACGACTTCTCGCTGCGCAAGGGCGTCGAGTACGTGGGCGTGGAAAACCTGCACCGCGGTGACGTGGTGCTGCTCAACTACCCGTACTGGAACGCGGCCCATGCCTCCGACGCCACGCTCTTCGCCCCGGTCTTCGATGCCTGTGAGGACGGCGGCGAGACGCTGATCGGCTTCCTCTGCATCCGGGCGCACTGGATGGACCTGGGCGCCAAGGATCCGGGCTACGTGCTCGACTCCACCGACATGCACCAGGAAGGCATGATCTTCCCGGGGACGAAGGTGGTCTCCCGCGGCGAACCGGTGCGCGACATCCACGAGCTGCTGCGGTTCAACTCGCGGATGCCCGACGCGATCCTGGGCGACCTGCACGCCCAGATCGCCGCGATCCGCACCGGCGAGCGCCGGCTGCTGGAGATCTACACCAAGTTCGGCCAGCCCACCGTGCTGGCCGCGATCGAGCAGATCATCGCGGACGGCGAGGCCCGCACCCGGGCCGCCCTCGAAGCATTGCCGCAGGGCACCTGGAGCGCCGAGGACTATCTGGACGACGACGGCATCACCGACGAGCCGGTCAAGATGCGGGTCACGGTGACGATCGGCGACGGGAAGTTCCTGGTCGACTTCGCCGGTTCGTCCCCGGCCACCCGCGGCCCGATCAACATGCCGTTCGGCGCCACCGAGGCCATCTGCAAGGTCATCCTCAAGTCGCTGACCTCGCCCGACGAGCCCTCCAACGCCGGCACGGTGGCGCCGCTCGAGGTGCGGGCCGAGCCCGGCACGCTGTTCCACGCGATCTACCCGCAGCCGACCTTCACGCTGTGGACGGGCATCGTCGCGTTCGAGCTGATTCTCAAGGCCCTGTCCCAGGGCATGCCGGAGCGGCTGCCCGCGTCGAGCGGCGGCGACGTGCCCGGCTTCATGATGGTCGGCCTGCACCCGGACACCGGGGCGATGTTCGCGGTCAGCAACAACGACCTGGTCGGCTGGGGCGGCACGGCCGACCACGACGGCATGGACGCGGCCACCCACGTCTCCGGCAGCACCGGCCGCGGCACCCCGATCGAGGTGATGGAGGCCCGCACCGGCATGTTCATGGAACGGGTCGAGATCCGCACCGACTCAGGCGGGGCGGGCCGGCATCGCGGCGGCGCCGGCCTGAGGCGGGACATCAGGTTCGTCACACCGGGCGAGTTCCTGATGGTCATCAAGAAGACCAAGACCCAGCCGTGGGCACTCGAGGGTGGCCTGCGGCCGGACGCCAACCAGATCATCGCCTTCCCCGGCACCGAGCGCGAGGAGCGGATCAGCACCAAGCGGCTCACCGTGGCGCCGGGCGACCGGGTCACGCTGCTCACCGCGGGCGGCGGCGGGCACGGCCTTCCGGCCGATCGAGACCCCGCGGCCGTACGCCGGGATGTGGACGAAGGCTATGTGTCGGCCGAAGCGGCCCGGGACGTGTACGGGGTTGAGCTCGATGACTGACGGCGCCACGACCGAGGTGATCCGCAGCTACCTCGCCTCGGCGGCCGAGGAGATGCGGGCCGCGCTCGTGCGGACGGCGTTCAACCCGGTCATCTACGAGGTCCACGACTTCGGCATCTCGATCTACGACCGGTCGCTGCGGCTGGTCGCCGAGTCGACCGGCCTGTCGCGTTTCCTGGGCGCCAACGACTACTCGATCCGCAAGGGCGTCGAGTACGTCGGTGACCTGCAGCCGGGCGATGTCGTGCTGCTCAACTATCCCTATTGGAACGCGGCGCACTCGTACGACGCGACGATGTTCTCGCCGGTCTTCAGCGGCGGCGAACTGGTCGCGTACCTGTGCATCCGCGCTCACTGGATGGACCTGGGAGCCAAGGATCCGGGCTACGTGCTCGACTCCACCGACATGCACCAGGAAGGCCTCATCTTTCCGGGCACCAAGGTGTATCGGGGCGGCGAGCCCGTCCGCGACATCCTCGAGCTGATCCGCTTCAACTCCCGGCTGCCGGAGCTGGTGCTGGGCGACTTCAACGCGCAGATCGCCGCCCTTCGGACGGGGGAGCGACGCGTCGCCGAGCTGTTCGATCGCTACACCGCCCCGGTGGTGGATGCGGTGGTCGACGTGTTCATCCGGGCCGCCGAGGAGTCGGCCGCAGAGGCGGTGGCCCGGCTGCCGCAGGGCAGCTGGACGGCCGAGGACTGGCTGGACGACGACGGCGTGACCGACGATCCGATCCTCATGCGGGCCACCGTGACCATCCAGGACGGCACGTTCACGGTCGACTTCGCCGGTTCCTCGCCCGGCGTGCCCGGCCCGGTCAACATGCCGATCGGCGGCACCATCGCGACCTGCCGGGTGGCGTTCAAGGCGATCACCACCCCGGACGAGCAGACCAACGCCGGTCACTTCGCGCCGCTGCGGGTCGAGGCGGAACCAGGGACGTTGTTCCACGCCGTCTACCCGGCCGCGACCTTCACCCAGTGGACCGGCACGGTGGCGCTCGAACTCATCTACAAGGCCCTGGCCCAGGGCATGCCTGAGCGGCTGCCCGCCTCCAGCGGCGGTGACGTGCCCGGCTTCATGATGGTCGGCGTCCACCCCGACACCGGGTCGATGTTCGCGGTCAGCAACAACGACCCGGTCGGCTGGGGTGGCGCGCCCGACCACGACGGCATCGGCCCGGCCAACCACCTCTGCCAGACCCAGGCCCGCAACACGCCGGTCGAGGTGCTCGAGGCGAAGACCGGCATGTTCTTCGAACGGGTGGAGATCCGCACCGACTCCGGCGGGGCCGGCCGGTTCCGCGGCGGCTGCGGGCTGCGCCGCGACATCAGGTTCGTGACCGACGGCGAGTTCCTGTCGGTCATCAAGAAGACGAAGAGCGCGCCGTGGGCGCTCGACGGTGGGCAGCAACCCGAGCCCAACCGGGTCGTCGTCTTTCCCGGCACCGACCGGGAACGCCAGGTCAGCACGAAACGCACCGCAGTCCGGGTCGGCGACCGGGTGACGCTGCTGACCGCGGGCGGTGGCGGGCACGGGGCCCCGGACGGCCGGGACCCGGCCGCGGTGCGCCAGGACGTTCTCCAGGGGTACGTCTCGCCCGAGGCGGCCCGGAAGGTGTACGGGGTGATCGTGTGAATCAGCTTCTCGGCAACTGCACCGTGGTGGATGCCCGGGTCAACGAGGGAGTGCCGCCGACCAAGGACGCCGGAGTCTGGATCACCGGCGACCGGATCGGCGCGGTCGGCCCGTACGCCGAGGTCGCCGCGCGGGCCCGGGCGGCCGGCCCGGTCGTCGAGCGCGACCTGAACGGGGCGTACGTGACGCCCGGCCTGGCCAACATGCACACCCACTTCTCGCTGTCGCTGCCCGGGAGCGGCGGCAACGCGGTCAAGGACATGGGCCCGCACGACCTGGCCCTCTACATGGCCGACGGCGCCCGCCGCACGCTCGACTGCGGGGTCACCACGGTGCGCAACGTGGCCGAGAAGGACCACGCCGACTTCGCGCTGCGCCGGGCGATCACCGCCGGTCGCGTGCCCGGCCCGCGGATGTACACGGCCGGTCGCGCGCTGGTCTGCACCGGCGGGCACGGGCACGAGAGCGGCGACACCATGGAGTGCGACGGCCCGGTCGGCTTCCGGCACGGTGTGCGCAGCCAGATCAAGGCCGGGGCCGACCTGATCAAGGTGATGATCTCGGGCGGGATTGCCGGCGAGCACGAGGGCATCGCCACCCCCCAGCTGTTCGCCGACGAGATGGCCGCGGTGATCGAGACCGCGCACGCCTGGGGCCGCAAGGTCACCGCGCACGCGGGCCCGGCCGAGGTGATCGGGGCCGCGGTCGAGCTCGGGCTGGACTGCGTCGAGCACGGCTACCAGCTCACCCCCGAGGTCGCCGCGCAGATGGCGGCCAAGGGCACCGCGCTGGTGCCGACCCTGCTGGTCACCCGGTGCAAGGAGTTCTTCGACGAACTCGGCGTACCGGAATGGATGCAGTGCCGTTCGCTCGGCGCCGGGCCCCGGCATCTGGAGAGCTTCGACATGGCTCTGCAGGCCGGGGTGGAGATCCTGCTGGGAAGCGACATGCCGCCGTTCTGGTCGTTCGAGGGCACCAACGCCACCGTGCGTGAGCTGGAGAACCTGGCCGAGCAGCTGGGCCCGGCGCGGGCGCTGCACGCCGGCACCCGGGGGCCGATCCGCTGGCTGGGCCTCGAGAACGACCTCGGCACGGTCGAGGAGGGCAAGTTCGCCGACCTCATCGCGATGGACGGCGACCCGCTCGACGACGCCTCCGCGTTCCGCGGGGTGCGCTGGGTGATGAAGGGCGGCGTTGTCATTGCCGATGCCTGGTCCTCCGGACGGCATGGAGAACCCGCGTCCCTTCGGGACGGAGGCCGGCGATGAGCTTCGCCGAGATCGGGGCGGCCGCCATCGCCGCCGGCATCGACGACATGTACGCGGCCTTCGTGGCCGGCGACCGCAGTCGCTTCGACGCCCACCTGCACGAGACCGTCACCACCTGGGAGACCCACCTGCCGGGCCCGCTGCGCACCCGCAGCGAGCTGGACGAATATCGGAAGACCCGGGACGAGGCGGGCCAGCGGCCGGTGCTGGCGGCCCTGATCGCGACCGACAAGCGGATCGACGTCTGGGGCGACACCGGGGTCGCCCGCTACGTGCTCGTCTCCCGCCCCTCCGACGGCAGCCCCGAGCAGCAGACCCGGGTCACCGACGTGCTGCGCTGCGTCGATGGCAGCTGGCGGATCGTGCACCACCACGCGGAGCTGGTGCGGTCGTGATCCGCCGGCTGATCGCCACGGAACACGGTGAACCGCAGGACGTGCTGCGGCTCGCCTCGCTCCCCGACGACCCGGCGCCGGAGCCGGGGCAGGTCAAGGTGGCGGTGCACGCGGTCGGCCTCAACTTCCTCGACGTGTCGCTGTGCCGGGGCGACTACCCGGTGCGGCCCGACCCGCCGATGACCCCGGGCGTGGAGGCGACCGGCCGGGTGATCGACGGCGCGCCCGAGTGGATCGGCCGTGAGGTGCTGCTCTGCCCGGCGCTGCCGCACGGGGCGCTCGGCGACACCGTCACCATCGACGCCGGGCTGGTGGTCGAACGACCGTCCGGCGTGGATCCGATCACCGCGGCCGCGCTGCCGGTGACGTACCAGACCTCGTGGTTCGCTTTGGAACGGGCGCGCCTCAAAGCGGGCGAGACCGTGCTAGTGCACGCCGGGGCGGGCGGGGTCGGGATAGCCACGATCCAGCTGGCGGTGGCTCGCGGCGCCCGGGTGATCGCGACCGCCGGGACCGCTGCTAAGCGCGAGATCTGTCTCTCCCAGGGCGCGGTCGCGGCGAGTGGCTACGACGATTTCGACTGCGAGCCCGACGTGGTGATCGACCCAGTCGGCGGTGACCTGCTGAGCCGATCGCTCGACCGTCTAGCCTTCGAGGGGCGGCTGGTCAGCGTGGGCATGGCGGCCGGTCCGCCGCCGCCCGTCGACCCGGCCCGGCTGATCGCCCGCAACGCCGACCTGATCGGACTGTCCTGGGGGTCGCGCTACCCGTGGGCCCGCCCGGCCGAGGTGCGGGCCGCCTACGACGAGCTGTTCCGCCGGTGCGTGGCGGGCGAGCTGCGGCCGCCGGTCACCCGGGTCGTCCCGCTCGAGGAGGCGCCGGCCGCGCTGGCCGACCTGGCCGCCCGGAGCACCACCGGCAAGGTTATCGTCCGTGTCAACGAGGAGGCGTCATGAGCGAGATGGACATCTACGACCTTCGGGTCAGCGTCGACCGGATCGAGGGCCGGTCGGTGTGCGGCATGGCGGTCGGCGACCACTTCGACCTGACCAACAGCGCGCACCTGACCATCCCCGAGGGCAAACACTTCTGCGTGTACGCCCTGGCCTCGGTGCTGCCGTTCCTCGCGGCCAAGCAGCGCGACCTCGCGACCGGCGACTGGCTGGCCCAGGACTCGCACTTCATCTGCCCGGACCCCGAGGAGCGTCTGGTGATGAAGGTCGAGCGCACGTGCAGGCGCACCATGAATTCGGAGGACCTGACCTGATGCGTACGGAGATCGGGCTCGGTCTGCAGAGCGACAAACCGGCCGGCACGTACGCCCGGCTGGCGCGCTCGGCCGAGGCGGCCGGCTTCGACGTGCTGACGGTGTTCGGCGACCTGATGTACCAACCGCCGATCTTCCCGCTGCTCGAGATGGCCGGCGCCACCACCCGCGTACGGCTCGGCCCGGCCTGCCTCAACCCCTATTCGATGGCGCCGTACGAGATCGCCGGCCAGATCGCCGCCCTCGACCTCGCCTCGCACGGCCGCGCCTACCTCGGCCTGGCCCGCGGCACCTGGCTCGGCGCGGTCGGCCTGCCCCAGCCCCGCCCGCTCACGACACTGGCCGAAGCCGCGTCGGTGGTTGCCCAGTTGCTGCGGGGCGACCCCGCCGCCTTTACCGGCACCGTCTTCTCGCTGGAGGCCAACACCCTGCTCCGGTACGAACGGCAGCGCACCGAAGTGCCGCTGCTGCTCGGCGCGTGGGGTCCCAGGGGCGCGGCGCTGGCCGGCCGGATCGCCAATGAGATCAAGGTGGGCGGCAGCGCGAATCCCGACATGGTCCCCGTCGTCCGCGACCGCCTGCGCCCCGGCGCCTCCTCGGCCGGCCGCGACGTCGACGAGATCGGCATCGTGCTGGGCGCGGTGACCGTGGTCGACACCGACGGCGAGGCGGCCCGCGCCAAGGCCCGCACCGAGGTGGCCATGTACCTGGCCGTGGTCGCCGACCTCGACCCCACCGTGTCTCTGCCCGAGGGCCTGGTCGCCGAGGTCGGAAAGCTGGTCGCCGAGGGCCGGGACTTCGACGCCGGCAAGCTGATTCCCGATGACGTGCTGGACCGGTTCGCCTTCTCCGGCACCCCGGTTCAGGTGGCGGCCCAGGCCCAGCGCCTGATCGACGCCGGCGTCCGCCGAGTCGAGTTCGGCACTCCCCACGGCCTGACCGACGACCGAGGCGTAGAACTGCTCGGCACCGAAGTCCTGCCCCTCCTCGTCCGTTAGTCAAGCGCGTGCTCTTCTGCTGGTCATTTCGCCGTCCTGCAGGCCACCCGTCTCAACTCCCGCACGCCGCTCGCCTGAGCACATCCGGCCGATCTCCGCGCGTTTTCCACAGCCGGCACTTATCCACAGACCGCCCCGCGATGATCGGCAAATTTCGGCACAATTGCTCGAGGTGGTGGCACCCCCCTCTGGGAGGGCGGGCCATGCCTGCGGCCCGAAAACCATGATCGGCTGGGCGGGCGACGGCCGGAAACCAGAATCAGCTTGGCGGCCCAGTGGTCACGCCCAGCTCAGTACGACCAGTCACGCCCGTGTTCGTCCCGTTAGGAGCCGCCGCGATGGATGTCCTGCTGGTGCTCGGCCCGGATCTGGTCGCCGACCGCGACCTGCTCACCACGCTGGCCGAAAGCACCGCTGCCGAGCTGGGAGTGGGCCTCAAGGTGGCGTCCGACGCGACGACCGCACACGACGGCCCGCTCGTGGTGGTGCCGGCCGATTCGTCCGCCCCGGCCGGCGCCGTCCTCTACGACCTGACCGTCGCCGCCGAGCCGGTCGGGCCGACGCACCTGCACGGTCGCGGCGTGTGGGGCCTGGCCTGGGCGATCCGGCACGCCGTGCATCGCTTCCGCCATCCGGCCGAGCGGATCGCCTACGGAGCCCACCCCGAGCAGTGGGCCGATGAACGCGTCCCGGCCCGGGCCGATGAAGATCTCCCGACCGGCGTCCCGGCCGCCCCCGCCGTGGCGCCGGTCGGGGTCCTCATTCATGGCGGGTTCTGGCGGTCGATCTGGGCCGCCGACCTGATGGACGCGCTTGCCATCGACCTCACCGAGCGCGGCTGGGTCAGCTGGAACCTGGAATACCGCCGCCCCGACCGCCACGGCTGGGCCGCCACCACCGCCGATGTGGCGGCCGGCGTGGCCCAGGCCCGCGAACGCCATCCGGACGCCCCGATCGTGCTCTTCGGTCACTCGGCCGGCGGGCAGCTCGCGCTGCGCCTGGCGGCCGACGACGACGGCTTGGCGCTCGCCGTGTCGCTGGCCGGGGTGCTCGACCTGGCCGAGGGGCAGCGCCGTTTCCTGGGCGAGGGCGCGATCACCACCGCGCTGGGCGGCACCCCGGCCGAGGTGCCCGACGTCTACGCGGCGAGCGACCCGATGACCCGGCTGCCGCTCGCCTCGCCCGCCCTCCTGGTGCAGGGCAGCGGCGACGGCCTCGATCTGATCGACATCAACCGCCGGTTCGCCGCCGCCTCCGGCATCACCCTGATCGAACAGCCGGGCGACCACTTCGACGTGATCGCCCCCGGCTCGCCGATCTGGGCGGCCACGATGACCGCCGTAGATTTCACGCTCGTGAACAAGCGCAGCTAGAACAAGCGCAGCTAGAACAAGCGCGGGGTGACCACCGAGACCACGGTGGTCACCTGCTCGGTGTCGTTGTACATACTGTGCGGCACCGACGAGCGCAGGTGCACGCTGTCGCCCGGGCACAGCCGGTGCTCGACGCCGTCGACCTCGTAGAGCAGCTCGCCCGAGATCACATAAGCGAATTCCTCGCCGGCGTGACCGTAGGCATTTTCCCGCCGCCCGCCCGGCGCGATGTGCACCACCATGGGCTCGAGCACCAGACCGGCGCCGCGCTCCGACAGCATGCGGTAGGTCTGCTGGCCCGAGACGTATTGCACGGCCGCATTTTCGCCGCGGGTCAGCGTGAAGTGCTGGGGCATCGGCACCACGACCGGGTCGCCCGAACCCGGGCCGGCCGGGGTGTCGAAGAAGTCGGCGACCGAATGGCCCAGGGCGCTCGCCACGCTGCCCAGTGCGGTCAGCCCGATCGACGAAATGCCCCTCTCGACCTGGGACAGGAAGCCGATCGACAGCCCGGCACGGGCCGCCAAACTACGCAGCGTCAGCCCGCGTTGCTTGCGGAACTCACGGATGCGCGGACCGACCTGTGTCGAGGGCGTGCTCTCCTCGATCGGCTCCGTCACTTCGTCCTCCCCGTACCGCCGAAATCTTGTTCGATCCTACCTAAAACGCGGGCGGTGGCGCGATCGGCTGCCAGGCCAGCGGGGTGGACAGAATCATCGTGCTGGACGGGTTTCCGTAGCCGCCCAACCGGTCGATGACCTCTTCGAACGCCTCGATCGAGGCGGTCGCGACCTTGAGCACGCAGCAGGTGTCGCCGGTGACCCGGTTGATCTCCAGCACCTCGGGCCACGTGGCCACCTTGTCGTCGCGCAGCACGCAGGTCGGCCCGTAACACGACATCCGGATCAGCGCGAGCACCTCGCGCCCGGTCCGGGCCAGGTCGACGTGCGCGTGATAGCCGGTGATCACGCCGGTCTCCTCGAGCCGGCGGACCCGCTCGGCCACGGCCGGCGGCGACAGGTGGACCCGCCGGGAGAGCTCGCTGTAGGACAGCCGCGCATCGTCCTGCAACTCGCGCAGCAGGGCCCAGTCCATCGCGTCCACCCGGTCACCTTCCGATCGCAAACCCAGAACCCCAATCTAGCCGTCGATCACTCGTTCTCCGAGGTCAGCGCCGTTAAATCGGCATTCACGCGGGGCCCGCAACGACGAAATCATGGAGCAGTCCGCAGGCCGAGCGGGCCGGGTGCGGCAAGGCGAGGAGAGTGCGTGGATTCCCTGGATATCGCCGAGGTGCGACCGACCACGGCCGGTGAGCGCGACGAGCGGACGGCACGGAACGGCGGGCGGCCCACGCTCGAGTTCGGGCAGCGGGTGCCCTACGACTCGTACGTGCACGCGAGCACCCTGCACACGCTGCAGCGCACCCTCAGCGGCGATCCCGGCGAGATGTCGTTCCTGGTGGTCAGCCAGATCATGGAGCTCTATTTCAACCTGCTCCGGCACGAGCTCATGCAGGCCCGCGACCACATCCGGGCCGACCGCACCTGGGAGGCGCTGGCCCCGCTGCGCCGGGCCGCCCTGCACCTGGAGGGCCTGAACGCGGCCTGGCAGACGCTGCGCTGGATGACCCCGGCCGACTTCAACCGGTTCCGTGACCTGCTCGGTGAGGGCTCCGGCTTCCAGTCGGCGATGTACCGTCAGGTGGAGTTCCTGCTCGGGTTGCGCAACGCGGCTCTGATCCGCCCGTTCCGCGGCAGCGAGGTCTTTGACGAGCTCACGGCGGCGCTGCACGAGCCGAGCCTGTGGGACGAAGTGATCGCGCTGCTCGGCCGGCAGGGTCACGAGCTGGCGGCCGAGCTCGACGATCGGGATCTCACGGTCGAGCACGAGGCCGACCCGTCGGTCGCCGCCGCTTGGGTGCGCGTCTATCGCGAGCCCGGCCCGGGCAACCACCTGCGCCTGCTCGGTGAGGCCCTGACCGAGGTGGCCGACCGGTTCGGCGACTGGCGTTACCTGCATCTCAAGGCGGTGCAACGGACGATGGGGGCCAAGAGCGGCACGGGCGGGTCGAACGGCCTGGCCTTCCTGCAGCGCAGCATGAACCGCACCGTCTTCCCGGAACTGTGGACCTCGCGGACGGAGATGTAATGACGCTCGATGACCAGGACCCTGGCCACCGGCACCTGTTTCACATCCCGCCGGCCGAGGGCGGTGACTTCCCCGAGGTGGCCTACTTCGCCGGCAACTCGCTCGGGCTCCAGCCCAAGGCGACCCGGGTCGAGCTGAACGAGGATCTGGACGACTGGGCCCGGCTCGGCGTCGAGGGCCATCTCGACGCGGCCCGGCCCTGGCTGCCCTATCACGAGCTGCTGACCGAGCCCGCGGCCCGGCTCGTCGGCGCGCTGCCGTCCGAGGTCGTGGTGATGAACTCGCTCACCGTCGACCTGCACCTGCTGATGGTGTCGTTCTACCGCCCGGCCGACCGGCGCACCCGCATCGTCATCGAGGACGCGGCCTTCCCGTCCGACAGCTACGCCGTCCGCAGCCAGGCCCGTTTCCACGGCCTCGACCCCGACACCACGGTGGTACGCCTGAAGCCGCGCGCCGGCGAGGACACGCTGCGCACCGAGGACGTACTCAGATTCCTCGAAGAAGAGGGCGACACCGTGGCGCTGCTGATGCTGGGTGGCGTCAACTACCTCACGGGCGAGCTCATGGACATGCCGGCGATCACCGTGGCCGGAAAGAAGGCCGGCGCGGTGGTCGGCTGGGATCTCGCGCACGCCGCGGGCAACGTGCCCCTGAGCCTGCACGAGTGGGGCGCCGACTTCGCCGCCTGGTGCTCGTACAAATACCTGAACTCGGGGCCGGGTGCGCTGGCCGGCGTCTTCGTCCACGAGCGGCACCACGGTTCTTCGCTGCCACGATTCGAGGGCTGGTGGAGCACCGAGGCCGCCACCCGGTTCGAGATGACCCCCGAGTCGCGGCCGCCGCGCAGCGCCGACGCCTGGCAGGTCTCCAACCCGCCGATCTTCGCGATGGGCCCGGTCCGCACCTCGCTGCGCATCTTCGACGAGGTCGGCCTGCCCGCGCTGCGCGAGCGCAGTCTGCGCCTGACCGCGTACCTGCGGGAGTTGCTGGACGAGGTGACGGCGACCCGGCCGCTCTCGATCATCACACCGCGCGAGCCGGAGCGGCACGGCTGCCAGCTTTCCGTACGCCTCCATGACGGGAACGCGGGCGCGCTGACCAAGCGACTGCGCTTCGAGCACGGCGTGATCGCCGACGCCCGGCAGCCGGACGTCGTGCGGTTCGCCCCCGTGCCCCTCTACTCGTCCTACGAAGACTGCCGGCGGGCGGCCGAAGCGCTCGCGGCCTGTGTCGAGGAGACCAAGTGACTTCTGTTGCGATCGTCGGCGCCGGCCTGACCGGCAGCCTGCTCGCCTGCTATCTGGGCCGCCGCGGCTACACCGTCGACCTGTACGAGCGTCGCCCCGACCCGCGGCTCACCGGCGCCGAGCGCGGCCGCTCGATCAACCTGGCCCTCTCCGAGCGGGGCCTCGACGCGCTGCGCCGGATCGGCCTCGACGCGCAGGTGCTGGCGGACGCGCTGCCGATGCACGGCCGGATGGTGCACCCGCTGTCCGGCGAGGCGAACTTCCAGCCGTACAGCCTCTCGGGCGACCGGGCGATCAACTCGATCGGCCGGGGCGCGCTCAACGACGCGCTGCTCGACGCGGCCGGCGCCACCGAGGGCGTGACCCTCCACTTCGACCACCCGTTGACCGCGCTCGACCCGGAGACCGGCACGGTCGGTTTCCCGGACGGACGGCAGGCCAAGGCCGACATCGTGCTGGGCGCCGACGGGGCCGGTTCCGCGACCCGCGGGCTGCTGATGGCGTACGCCGGGGACAACTTCACCGAGACCGTGAGCTTCCTCGAGTACGGCTACAAGGAGCTGACGATCCCGGCGCTGGGCGGCGATTTCGCGCTCGACCCGGGCGCGCTGCACATCTGGCCGCGCGGCACCTCGATGATGATCGCGCTGCCCAACCCGGACCGCTCGTTCACCGGCACGCTGTTCTGGCCCAACGCCGGCACCGGCAGTTTCGCCTCACTCGGCAGCCCGGCCGCGATCGAGCGGCACTTCCGCGAGCAGTACCCCGACCTGCTCGAGCTGATCCCGAACCTGGCCGACGACTACCGCCACAACCCGGTCGGCCTGCTCGGCACGGTCCGCTGTGCGCCCTGGCAGATGCTGGGGCGGGTGGCGCTGATCGGCGATGCCGCGCACGCGATCGTCCCGTTCTACGGCCAGGGCGCCAACGCCGCGTTCGAGGACGTGGTCGAGCTCGACCGCTGCCTGGAAGCGACCGGCGACGACTGGGCCGCGGCCCTCCCGGCGTACGAGGCCGGTCGCCGGGAGAACTCCGAGGCGATCGCCGAGATGGCCCTGGCCAACTTCGTCGAGATGCGCGACAAGGTGGCCGACCCGTTCTTCAAGTTCGGCAAGAACGTCGAGCACAGCCTGGAACGGCTGCTGCCCGGGAAGTACGTCTCCCGCTACGAGCTGGTGTCGTTCTCCACCACCCCGTACGCCGATGTCCGCCGCCGGGTGAAACGGCAGCATCAAGCCCTCGGTGCCGTCGCCGGGGCCCTCGCGGCCCTGGTCGCGGGCGCGCTGATCCGGCGGGTGACGCGATGATCGGGGATCCGCCGCTGCTGCGCAGTTTCGTGGCCGGGGAGTTCCGGCCGGCCACGTCCACGTTCGCCAAGATGTCGCCGGTCACCGGCGAGCAGGTCTACACCGTCACCGAGTCCGACCGGTCCACCGTGGACGACGCGGTGGCCGCGGCCCGGGCCGCCGTGCGCGGGCCGTGGGGCCGCACCACCGAGCAGGAGCGGGCGACCGTGCTCCGCCGGATAGCCGACGAACTCGAGCGGCGCTTCGACGACCTGGTCACGGCCGAGGTGGCCGACACCGGCAAGACCCTGACCCAGGCCCGTACGCTCGACATCCCGCGCGGCGCGGCCAACTTCCGGGCCTTCGCCGACGTGGTCGCCGCGACCGGCACCGAGTCGTTCACCACCGCCACCGCGGGCGGGGGCCGCGCGCTCAACTACGCGATCCGAAAGCCGATGGGCGTGGTCGCGATCATCGTGCCCTGGAACCTGCCCCTGCTGCTGCTCACCTGGAAGGTCGCGCCCGCCCTGGCCTGCGGCAACGCCGTCGTGGTCAAGCCCAGCGAGGAGACCCCGGCCTCGGCCACGGTGCTGGCCGAGGTGATGGCCGCGGCCGGTGTGCCCGAGGGCGTCTTCAACCTGGTGCACGGGCACGGCCCCGACGCGGCCGGGGAGTGGCTGACCCGGCACCCCGAGGTCGACGCGATCACCTTCACCGGCGAGTCGGCCACCGGCTCGGCCATCATGCGCAACGCGGCCGACGGCGTGAAGGCGGTCTCGTTCGAACTGGGCGGCAAGAACGCTGGGCTGGTCTTCGCCGACGCCGACCTGGACGCGGCGGTGGCCGGCAGCGTGCGGTCCAGCTTCACCAACGGCGGCCAGGTCTGCCTGTGCACCGAGCGGCTCTACGTGCAGCGGTCGATCTTCGACGAGTTCGCCGAGCGGCTCGCGGCCCGGGCCCGCGAGCTGACCTACGGCTGGCCGTCCGACGAGACGACGGGGACCATGCCGCTGATCTCCAAGGCGCACCGCGACAAGGTGCTCGGCTACTACGACCTGGCCCGCGCCGAGGGCGCGACCGTGCTGGCCGGTGGGGGAGTGCCGCACTTCGGCGACGCCCGCGACGGCGGCTCCTACATCGAGCCGACCGTCATCACCGGGCTCGGCCAGGACGCCCGTACGGTCCGGGAGGAGATCTTCGGGCCGATCTGCCACCTCGCGCCGTTCGACGACGAGGAGGAGGCGTTCGCGCTGGCCAACGACAGCGACTACGGCCTGGCGGGAACGGTCTGGACCCGCGACGTGGGCCGGGCCCTGCGCGCCGGGGCGTCCCTGGACGCGGGTCTGGTCTGGGTGAACACGTGGTTCCTGCGCGACCTGCGCACCCCGTTCGGCGGGATGAAGGCCTCCGGCGTGGGTCGCGAGGGCGGCCGGCACTCGCTCGACTTCTACTCCGAATACACCAACGTCTGCTTGGATATGTCATGACAACCCTCGCTGCCGCCCTGGACGACGCCCTCACCACCGCCACCGAGCTCAAATCCGGCTCGTACGAGGTCCAGGACCCGTACGCGGTGCAGCGCGAGGTGGTCGACCTGCGGCTGGCCCGTGGCGAGCGGATCGTCGGCGTCAAACTGGGCCTGACCAGCGAGGCCAAGATGCGGCAGATGGGCGTCGACTCGGCCATCTGGGGCTGGCTCACCGACGCCATGCACATCGAGGACGGCGGCCGGCTCGATCTGGGCCCGCGCATCCACCCCAAGGTCGAGCCCGAGGTGGCCTTCCTGGTGCGCGACGGCGGGATAGCCGCGGTCGCCCCGGCCATCGAGGTCATCGACTCCCGCTGGCTCGATTTCACGTTCACCCTGGACGAGGTGATCGCGGACAACACCTCCGCGGCCGGCTTCGTGGTCGGCGCCTGGCAGCCCCTGCCCGGCAACGTCGACACCCTCGGCGTGCAGCTCATCGTCGACGGCATGGTGGCCGAGACCGGCTCCACGGCGGCCATCCTGGGCGACCCGCGACGGGCCTTCGACGCCGCCGTCCGCCTGGCCGGCAAGCTCGAGGACGACTGGATCGTGCTGGCCGGGGCGGCCACCGCCGCGGTGCGGGTGGGGCCCGGTCAGACCGTACGGGTGGAAGTGGAAGGCCTGGGCGCCGCCTCGCTGGAGGCCTCCTCGTGACCGGTCGGCTGGTCGACGGGATGGCCACCCCGCGCGGCAAGTTCCCGCACGTCAAGGTGGCCAACGGGTTCGCCTTCGTGAGCGGCACGAGCAGCCGCCGCCCGGACAACACCATCGCGGGCGCCTCGGTCGACGCGATGGGCACGACCTCGCTCGACATCGGCGTGCAGACCCGCGCCGTCATCGAGAACATCGCCGGCATCCTGGCCTCGGTCGGGGCCTCGCTGGCCGACGTCGTGCAGGTCACGACGTACCTGGTCAACATGAACGACTTCGGTGGCTACAACGCCGTCTACGCCGAGTTCTTCGACGCCTCCGGGCCGTCGCGGACCACGGTCGCGGTGCACCAGCTGCCGCACCCCCACCTGCTCATCGAGATCCAAGCCGTCGCCGCACTGCCGTCTGAGGAGGCCCCATGACCACCGATCCGATCAACTTCCCCGGCTGGATCGACGACAACAAGCACCTGCTCAAGCCGCCGGTCGGCAACAAGCAGATGTTCCCGACCGGGGACGACTTCATCGTCATGGTGGTCGGCGGCCCCAACTCGCGGACGGACTTCCACGTCGATCCCTACGAGGAGTTCTTCTACCAGGTCAAGGGCAACATGCACGTCAAGACGATGACGCCCGAGGGCCCGAAGGACGTGCACATCCGCGAGGGCGAGATGTGGGTGCTGCCGGGCAACACGCCGCACTCGCCGCAGCGGCCCGAGCCCGGCTCGATCGGCCTGGTCGTCGAGCGGGTCCGCGAGGAGGGCACGCTGGAGAAATTCCAGTGGTACTGCTTCGAGTGCAGCGCGCTGGTGCACGAGGTCGAGCTCCAGGTGCGCGACATCGTCGAGGACCTGCCGCCGGTCTTCACCGCGTTCTACTCCGACGAGAAGGCGCGCACCTGTGCCAACTGCGGCGCGCTGCACCCCGGGAAGGGCTGACGCTTGACCATCGACGTGCACACCCACGTCGTGCCGAAGGGCTGGCCGGATCTCGAGGTCGCCTGTGGCGGCACCGGCTGGCCCTGGCTGAAGGTCGAGTCGGAACACGAAGCGGTCATCATGATCCGCGACACCGAGTTCCGGCGCATCGACTCGTCCTGCTGGGACCCGGCGATCCGGGTGGCCGACATGGCCGCCGACGGCGTGGACCGCCAGGTCGTCTCGCCGACGCCGGTCTTCTTCGGCTACGACCGCACGCCCGCCCAGGCCGCGGCGCTGTCGCGCATCTTCAACGACCTGACCCTGTCGGTGACCGGCGGCGACCCGCGGTTCATCCCGTTCTGTCAGGTGCCGCTGCAGGACGCCGATCTGGCCTGCGCCGAGCTCGACCGGTCGCTGGCGGCCGGCCACGTCGGCGTCGAGATCGGCAACCACGTGGGCGACCAGGATCTGGACTCCCCGGCGGTCGTCGAGTTTCTGCAGCACTGCGCCGAGGTGGGCGCGCCGGTCTTCGTCCACCCGTGGGACATGCCGGAGGGGCCGCGCCTCGATCGCTGGATGGCTCGCTGGCTCACCGGCATGCCGGCCGAGACTCACCTGTCGGCGCTGGCCCTGACCCTGGGCGGCGTGCTCGACCAGGTGCCGTCGTCGCTGCGCCTGTGCTTCGCCCACGGCGGCGGCAGCTTCCCGTACTGGCTGGGCCGGGCCGACAACGCCTGGCACAAGCGCGGCGACGTGGTGCGCGGCCGCTCCACTCAGCCGCCGAGCGCGTACGTGGACCGCTTCTTCGTCGACTCGGTGGTCTTCAGCGAGCCCGCGCTGCGCCTGCTGGTCGACACGATGGGCGAGGACCGCGTGGTGGTGGGCAGCGACTACCCCTACCCCCTGGGCGAGCGCCCGGCCGGAAACGTCGTCCGGACTGCGTCGTTCCTCACCGACACGCAACGAACCAAGCTGTTGTCGGGCAACGCCGAGCGCTTCCTCTTTACCGTGTAGCCATGAGCGGTCAGTACGTGGTGGGGCTGGACGAGATCGACGAGACCGAGATCGCGCTCGTCGGCGGCAAGGGCGCCAATCTGGGGGCACTGTCGCGGATGGACGGCGTCCGCGTGCCGCCGGGATTCTGCGTGACGACGGAGGCCTTCCGCTCGTCGTTCGAGATCCCGGACGACGTCGTGGATGAAATCATCGACCAGATCAACCCCCACATCCCGTACGCCGTGCGGTCGTCGGCGACCGCGGAGGACCTGCCGACGGCCTCGTTCGCCGGTCAGCAGGACTCGTATCTGAACGTGGTCGGCTCGGCGGCGATCCTCGAGCACATCCGCCTCTGCTGGGCCTCGCTGTTCACCGAGCGGGCGGTGGCCTACCGGCGGCACAACGGCATCGACGACCGTACGGTCCGGATGGCCGTGGTCGTGCAGCAGATGGTCTCCCCGCAGGCGGCCGGCGTCATGTTCACTGCCGACCCGGTCACCGGCAACCGGAAGGTCGCCGTCGTCGAGGCCGTCACCGGTCTCGCCGACGCCCTGGTCTCCGGGCTGGTCAACCCCGACATCTACCGGGTCCGCGACGGCGAGGTGGTCGACGGGACGGCGAAAACGTTGA
The DNA here is from genome assembly GCA_965217855.1 of Actinoplanes sp. Lineage (GTDB taxonomy): Bacteria > Actinomycetota > Actinomycetes > Mycobacteriales > Micromonosporaceae > Actinoplanes. The sequence goes on from CBDCJN010000016.1 coordinate 205,939, forward strand.
CCGAGGAGCAGGTCGTCGATCTGGTGGAGCTCGGCCGCCGCATCGAGGCGCACTTCGGCCGCCCCCAGGACATCGAGTGGTGCCTGGACGCCGGGGGCTTCGCGATCGTCCAGAGCCGCCCGATCACCACCCTGTTCCCCGTCCCCGAGATCAGCGACGGGGAAAATCACGTCTACCTCTCCGTCGGCCACCAGCAGATGATGACCGAGGCGATGAAGCCGCTCGGCATCTCGTTCTGGCAGATGACCACCACGGCCCCGATGGCCGTGGCCGGCAGCCGCCTGTTCGTCGACGTCACCCAGCGGGTCGCGTCGCCGTCCCACCGCGCCGCCCTGCTCGGCCTGATCAGCAAGGGTGACCCGCTCACCGGGGACGCGCTGCGCACCGTCCTCGACCGCGAGGGATACATCAGGACCAGCCCCGACGAGGGCCCGCCGCCCGGCCCGCTCGCCGGTGGCCCGCCCGACCCGATCGAGCCCGACCCGGCCGTCGTCACCGAGCTGATCGCGAGAAGCGAGGCCTCGGTCGCCGCCGCGACACGCGAGATCGCGACCAAGTCCGGAGTGGAGCTGTTCGACTTCATCCTCCAGGACATGCAGGAGCTGCGGCGCATCCTGTTCGATCGCCGGAGCCACCAGGTCTTCATGTCGGCCATGGACGCCACGTGGTGGCTCAACGAGCACCTGGAGGAGTGGCTGGGGGAGAGGAACGCGGCCGACGTCCTCACCCAGTCGGTACCGCACAACATCACCTCCGAGATGGGTCTGGCCCTGCTCGACGTGGCCGACGTGATCCGCCCCCACGCCCAAGTGGTGGAATTTCTCGAGAACGACGGCCCGCTCGACGAGCTGCCCCTCCTCGAGGGCGGGCGGGAAGCGCTGGACGCCGTCGAGAGCTGGTTGGACCGGTACGGCATGCGCTGCGTCGGCGAGATCGACATCACCCGGCCGCGCTGGAGCGAAGAACCCCGGACGCTGGTGCCCCTGATCCTCGGCAACGTGCGGAACTTCGAGCCCGGCGCGGGTGCTCGGCGCTTCGAGGAGGGCCGGCGGGAAGCGGCGAAGAAGGAGCAGGAGCTGCTCGAACGGCTGCGCGCGTTGCCCGACGGCGAGAGCAAAGCATCAGAGACCAAGCAGAAGATCAACCTCGTCCGTACGTTCATCGGCTATCGCGAGTATCCGAAGTACGGCATGATCAGCCGCTATTTCGTCTACAAGAAGGCCCTGCTCCGCGCCTTCCCGACCGACGACATCTTCTACCTCACCTTCGCCGAACTGCACGAGGCGGCCCGCACCGGCCGGCTGGACGACCAGCTCATCGCCCGCCGCCGAGCCGAGTTCGCGACCCACGAGACGCTCACCCCGCCCCGCGTGCTCACCTCGGACGGCGAGGCCGTCGCGGGTTCTTACCACCGCGACGACCTGCCCACCGGCGCCCTGGCCACCGGCGCCTTGGTCGGCCTGCCCGTCTCGGCCGGCACGATCGAGGGCCGGGCCCGCGTCGTCCTCGACATGGCCCGGGCCGACCTCGAACCGGGCGACATCCTGGTCACCACCAACACCGACCCCAGCTGGACGCCGCTCTTCGTCACCGTCGCGGCCCTGGTGACCGAGGTCGGCGGCGTCATGACACACGGCGCGGTGATCGCCCGCGAGTACGGCCTGCCGGCCGTCGTCGGCGTCCCCGACGCCACCCGCCTGATCCCCGACGGCCACCGCATCCGCGTCCACGGCACCGAGGGCTACGTCGAACTCCTGCCGTCCTAGCTGTTCTCCTCGATGTATCGGGCCGGGTCCTTGTCGGCGAACGACAGGCCCTGGCCCTGCGGGTGCTCTCCGAAGAAGCGCAGCCAGCGCGCCCCGAGCTCGAGGCGCAGCTCCCGGCTCGCGTGCTGGCGGAAGTCGGGGAGCACCTCGTCCTCCTCCTCGGCCAGGTGCTCGCTGTTCTCGGTGCGCGCCTTCCACACGCCTTTCCACCAGGCGTCCGAGCCCACGGGGTGCCTGCCGGCCTCTTCGATCCCGTCCCGGATCTTGTTGTGGTCGCCGATCGCGTCCTCGGTCTCCTCCTCGGCGTCGTCGCCGCCCGCGTCCGTCAGCAGGTGCGGGTAGAGGATCTCCTCCTCGGCGTCGGCGTGGATGTCGAGGTGCAGCGCGAGCGGCGTCCAGATCGCCTCCAGCTCCTCCGGCGACTGCGCGTCGTCCAGCCGGGCAAACCCGACCCGGAACCGGTGGTGGTCATCAAGAATCAGCGCGGTGATGTCATCCATGACGAGCACGTTAAGACCCGGCGCCGCCCCCCGCCCGCCAACAAGCCGAACCGGCATCGTCAGGGGCGGTCCGCCAGCTTGGTGATGGCGGCCTCGACGTCGCCGACGCGGTCGGCCAGCAGGCCCACGGCGCCGACCGCGCGGACCATCGGGTCGTCGTCGGCGCCGCCCAGGGCCAGTTCGCGGCGGTACGCGGCCTTGACCTGCTCCCAGCGGGACGCTTGCTCGGCCGTGAGACGGTCGCGCAGGGAAGCCAGCTTGAGCAGGTTGGCCTCGGCCCCGGCGGCCAGGGTCTGCGCCTCGCCCAGGTAGTGGTCGTCGATCATGGTTTCGAGCTCGTCCTCGTTCATCGCCGGGACGATGCGTTCGGCCATCTTGTTCATGTTGCGGTAGGAGCCCTGCAGGCGGAACGGGGGCTCGGTGCGCGCCGCCTCCGACTGCGCCGCCGACGCGATGTAGGCCTGGTTGTTCCGCAGCACCACCCGCTGCGCCCGCTTCATCTTGCGCAGCACCGACAGCACCTGATCGAGCTCGGCCGCCGAGTAGGGGTACGACAACCGATCGGCCCGTACGGAATCGTCGCCGTCGGCCAGCCGCAGCAGCAGCGGCAGGTCGGCCCGGTCCCGCCCGGCCAGCGGGGCCAGGGTCGGGTTCGAGGTGAGCGCGTTCTCCAGGTACGACAGCTCGAACAGGTCTTCACGCCCGGCCAGCACGTCGCCCAGGTTCCACACGTCGGCCCGGTTGGCCAGCATGTCCGGCACCCGGAACCGGCGGCCCGTCTCGGTGTACGGGTTGCCGGCCATGCACACCGCGAACCGCTTGCCCCGCAGGTCGTACGTCCTGGTCCGGCCGTCCCAGACGCCCTCCATCCGGCGCTGGGCGTCGCACAGCGAGATGAATTTCTGCAGCAGCTCCGGGTTGGTGTGCTGGATATCGTCCAGGTAGAGCAGCACGTTGTTGCCCATCTGGAGGGCGAAGGAGATCTTCTCCACCTCCTGCCGGGCGGTGGCGTCGGGCGCGTCGGCCGGGTCGAGCGACGTCACGCCGTGCCCCAGCGCCGGGCCGTTGACCTTGACGAAGATCAGGCCGAGCCGGTCCGCGACGTACTCCATCAGCGTGGTCTTGCCGTAGCCGGGCGGCGAGATCAGCAGGAGCAGGCCGGACTGGTCGGTGCGTTTGGTGTCGCCGGTGGCGCCGAGCTGCCGGGCCAGGTTGTCGCCGATGAGCGGCAGATAGACCTCGTCGAGCAGGCGGTTGCGGACGAAGGCGGTCATCACTCGCGGTTTGAACTCGTCGATCCGCAGCCGGTCGCGCTCGGCGGCGGCCAGGGCGGCCCGCTGCTTCTGGTACGCCCGGTAGGCCGGCATCCGCTGCTCCCGCTGCTCCCGGGTGCGGGTCAAAAGATCATCCAGCCGTACCGTCATCGTGCCGTTGGTGATCCGCGGGTGCACGCCGAGCAGCCCGGTCACGGTCTCGGTGAGCGAGGCCGACACGTCGTAGCGGGTGAGACCGGTCAACTCGACCGCGACCGCCTCGACCACGTCCGCGGCGTCGCCGGCATCCGGCTTGGTGGCGCGGAAGGCGCTCAGCCAGGCCTGCGCCAGCTGCTGTCGGGCCTCCAGGTTGTGCTCGAGCGCGCGCAGGTCGGCCGCGTACTGCCGGCCGGCCGGTGACTGCGGGCCGCCCAGCTCGCGGTGGAAACGGTCGAGCAGGGAGCGCGCCCCGGCGCTGGTGGCGAACCCGTCCGGCGCGGCGGCGAGCTCCTCGGCCAGATATTCGCCGCCCGGCGCCAGTTCGGCGCACAGCTCGTCCCAGGCCGGGCCGGCCGAGCCGAACATCGCCCGCACCCGGGCCAGCGACGCGGCCCGCAAGGACCACTGGGTGCGTTCGTCCGGCGTGGTGCCGAAGGCCCAGAACAGCTGGGCCGCGGCCCGCACCCGCGGCTCGTAACGCAGCAGCCCGGCCCCGGCGTGCAGCCGGACCAGCGCGGCCAGGATCAGCGTGGCGTCGGCGTCGTGCACCCCTCGCTCGTAGCCTTCGTCGTAACGTGCCTCGGCCCCGCGCCGCACCAGATCGCGCAGTGTGTCGTCGGTCAGCGCCGCCGCGGCGGCCGCCGGATCGGCCGCGAACACCGCCGCGGCCAAATGCTCGCCCCGATAGACCTGCGCGTCCTCGGAGACCAGTGGCTGGTCCCAGAACGAGCGGGTGGCGCGGAAGGCGTCGTCCCGGATCGGGCCGCGATAGTCGGTGCCGGTGATCGCGAAGGCCAGCTCGCCGGCGTGCGGCACCAGGGTGAGGTCGATCGCGCTGGTGTTGACGGCGAATGCGTGCCGGCCCAGCCGGATAGTGCGGCCGTCGTCGGCGTAGAGATCCTGGCGGTCGCGGAGCGTCCGGCCGGCGTCCTGCCGCGCGGCCTTCAGCTGCCCGTCCAGCTCCTCGCCGCGGACGCTGTCGCCCAGCTCCCGCAGGTCGCCGGTCATCGACCGCAGCTTGGCCACCATCGGGTCGGTGGCGAAGTAGGTGTTGACCTCGTCGGTGTCGGTGAGCGTGCCGACCCGTCGGCGCACCGTCTCCAGGATGCGCCGGGCCGAGTCGGCGAGCCGGTCGGCCCGGCGGGCCCGCTCGTCCAGCAGGCCCTGGCGGCGGCCGGAGATCGCCTCGTACACCTCGGTGCGCTTGGCCCCGAGCTGCTCGGCGAAGTCGGCGAACTCGCCGAACCGGGTCTCCAGCGTCTCGATCTGCGTCATCAGCCGGGCCAGGTGCTCGTCGCACCGCTCCGGGGTGTCGGCGGCCGCCAGGGCCCCGCTGACCGCCTGCCCGAACAGGGCGAACTCGGCGGCGAACTCGGCCCGGCCCTCCCGGGCGGCCAGCTCGCGGCGGCGGCCGTCGACGGTGGCCCGGGCCCGGTTCAGCCCGCCCAGCACGGTGCCCAGCCGTTCCAGGATCCCGACCCGGACGGTGGCGTCCGCGATGTCGAGGCCGCCGATCACGTCGGTGACCGCCTGGATGCCGTCGAACTGCTCGGCTATCCGGGCCGTGACCGGCTCGGCCTCGGCCGTGGTCTCGATCGCGCCGGCCGAGGTGATCAGATCGTCGACCGTGGACTCGTAGTCGGCGAATGCGTCCGGCCGCTGCAGGTGCTCGACGGCGCGGCGGGCGGTCTCGTCGACGGCGGTGGCCAGATCCGCTCCCACGGCGTCGATCCGGGCCAGGTCGACGTACCGCACCTCGCGCAGCCCGGCCAGCCGGCCCTGTTCCTGGCGCAGCCCGCCGAGCTGGGCCACCCAGCCGCCGGTCGTGGTCGGATTTTCCGCGCGCGTCTTGCCGATCAGCGAGGTGGCCGCCGCTTCCGCCGCGGTCACCGCGTCGGCCGCCTGCGCGGTCAGCACCTGCACCGACTCGAACTCGTCGAGCACCTGCTCGGCGGTGGCGCGCACCTCGGTCAGCGGCTCGGCCAGGTTGTCCAGCTCGGGGTCGGCCAGCCAGTGGTAGCTGTCGGCGGCCCGGGTGCAGGCCGCGATGATCGCCTCGAAGACCGGCCCGGACGGGCTCATCTCTTCGATCATGCGGGTCACCGCGAGCGCGTCGGCGATGCCACGGACCAGGTCGGCGTTGCCGATCCGGTCGAGCGGTCCGGTGCCGGGCGGGCGGGCGGCGGCGTACGTGTCGGACTCGTACGGCGTCTGCCAGACCTGCATCGGGTGGACCCGGGCCGGCTCGTCCGTGGTCGTGCGGAAGACCACCAGGGTGCCGTCGTCGAACAGCGAGTAGCCGTGGCCGACGATCGGGGTGGCGACCTCCTTGCGGATCACGTTGTACGGCAGCAGCAGATAGCGGCCGGCGGCGCGGGAGTGGAAGACGTACAGCACGTCCTCGCCGTTGACCGAGTGGATGGCGCGCTCGTACTCCAGCTCGGTGGTGTCCGCGTCGAACGTCTTCGCCAGCCCGGTGGCCAGGTAGTAGCCGCCGGGAAAGATGATGCCCTGGTCGTCGGGCAGACGCCGGCAGGCCTGCCCGATGCCGTCGAGCCGCCGGACGTCGCGGGTGCGGGTGTTGAAGACCAGGTAGCGGTACGTCGTCTCCTGGTACGGCACGACCCGCAGCAAAATCAACGGCCCGACCCGGGCGTACGAGATCTCCGCGTCGGCCAGACTCTGCAGCGGCTGGTCCACCGGCTCGTCGAAGATGCCCTCGCCGACCTCGGTGTTGTTCTCCACCTTGACCGTCAGCGAGCCGCCGACCGCCTCGACGAACACCTCGTCCTCGATCGAGACGTGCGGGTGCCGGCCCAGCACGTGCTGCTCGCGCCCGGTCGGGGTCCACTCGAAGTCGTGCTGCGGCGGGAAGACATGGTCGCGTTCGCCCCGGTTGTCCTGATAGGACACCGTGCCGTCGGCGCCGACCCGCCAGCGCAGCACCTTGATGTCGTCGCCGCGGGCGCCGGTCTGGAAGACGGCCAGCAGCAGGCCCTCGACCCGGCGCAGCTGCAGCAACCGGGTCTGCTTGTAGTAGCGGTAGAGCTCGGCGAAGTCGCGTTCGAACCCCGGGTCGTCGAGCAGCCCGGGCAGCGTGGCCGGTTCGAAGGTCTCGCCGGTGAACCGGTGCACCGCGAAGACGTCGGCGATCGACGTCTCGGTCTTGAGGCCGATGAACACGTTGTAGCCGAACAGCATGACGCCGCCGACCTGTGCGATGTCCCGCGGCACGCAGTTGTTCTCGGTCCGCACCCGGTCGGTGTGCAGCAACCGGGTCTGCTGCCCGCCGAAGGTCTCGATGCGGCGGTTGTTCAGGGCCTCGGCGCGGCCGGCCAGTTCGCGCGCACGCGCCCCGAGCCGGCCGCGCAGCACCTCGTAGGTGCCGGCGTCAATGGTCTCCGCACTCACCGGGCGGCCGGTACCTTTCCGTCGGCCAGACCCATCTTCTCGGCGGCGGCCAGCAGCTCACGCAGCTTGCCGGCGTCCTGGCCGCCGTTCTTGATCTGCTGGGTGAGGAACGCGGCCAGGCTCACGTTGGCCACATCGCTCGTCGACACCGAGCCGACCACCCGGCCCAGGTCGTCGGCGAAGTTGGCCGACCCGTCCAGGTAGCGCGCGCCCAGGCCCTGCGCCACCGACGAGTGCTCGACGAAGCCGTCCACGCTCTTGCCCAGCGTGATCGAGCCGATCAGCTTGTCGAAGAAGACCGAGTCGCCGCCGACGATGTCGATGTTGGCCTTCTCCAGACCGGCCGCCAGCACCATGGCCTGGGCCTCGGCGATCTCGCGGTGCACGCTGATGCCGGCCAGCCGGATCTCCTTCTCCAGCTCGAGCCGCAGGCGGTACTCCTCGTGCTCGCGGGTGGCGTCGTCGAGCGCGGCCATCGCGCCCGCCTTCTCCTGCAGACCCTCGGCCTCGCCCTTGAGCTTCTCGCGGATGGCCTCGGCGATGACCAGCGCCTTCTCCCTGTCCACGGCGGCCTCGGCGCGGCCCGTCTTCTCGATCACCTCGGCGTTGCGCTCACGCACCTGCACGTCGGCCAGACCGGCCGCGGCCGCCTCGGCCTGGGTGCCCTCGGCGAGCCGGATCTTCGACCGGGTGTCGAGCTCGGCGGCCTGCTGGCGCGCCTCGGCCAGGAGGACCTCCTCGCGAGCCTTGAACTTCGCGGCCGCCTCGGCTGCCTCGGCCGCCTTGATGTCCTTGACCAGCGACTCCTGCGCCTCGGCTTCGGCCGCGATGATGACGGCCTGCCGGGTGCGCTCGGCCTCCTCGACCGTACGCAGGCGCTTGATGTTCTCCTCCTGCTCGGCGACCGTCTTCTCGACCGCGATCCGTTCCCGGATCACCTCGGCCATCAGCCTCTTCTCGCCCTCGACCTCCTTGTCCTTGGAGATCGTGGACAGCTCGGTCTCGCGCTGGCGGCCGATCACCTCGAGCATCCGGTCCTTCTCGATGCGCTCGGTCTCGATCGCGATGACCCGCTCGCGGTTCTTCTCGGCCACCGCGATCTCCCGGCGCTTGTTCTCCTCCTGCACGCCGAGCTGCTGGTCGGTCTTGAGCAGGGCGCCCTGGGCGCGCAGCCGCTCCTCGGCGTGGGCCAGGGCGATCTCGGCCTGCTCGCGGGCCCGCATGGTCTCGATCTCGCGGTGCTGCTTGATCTCCGCGTCCTTCTGCCGGCGCTCCAGCTCGAGGATGGCCTCCCGCGCGTCCACGTTCTGGCGGGTGATCTCCTTCTCCTCGTTGCGCCGGAAGTCGTTCGTCCGCACCGCCTCGATCGCGGTCAGCTCGGTGATCTTCCGGATGCCCTGCGCGTCGAGGATGTTCTTCGGGTCGAGCGAGCTCATCGGCGTCTGCTCGAGGAAGTCGATCGCCGCGTCCTCCAGGCTGTAGCCGTTGAGGTCGGTGCCGATCACCTCGATGATCTGGTCGCGGAAGTCGTTGCGCCGGGTGTAGAGGTCGACGAAGTCGAGCTGCTTGCCGACCGTCTTGAGCGCCTCGGAGAACTTCGCGCTGAACAGCTCCTGCAGCGTCGCCTCGTTGCTGGCCCGGTCGGTGCCGATCGCCTGGGCGACCTTGATGACGTCCTCGGTCGTCTTGTTGACCCGCACGAAGAACGTGATCCGGATGTCCGCCCGGATGTTGTCCTTGCAGATCAGACCCTCGCGCCCGGTCCGGGTGATCTCGATCGTCTTCACCGAGATGTCCATCATCTCGGCCTTGTGCAGCACCGGCAGCACCACGGCGCCGGTGAACGTCACGTCGACGCGGCGCACCTTCGACACGATGAGGGCCTTGCCCTGCTCGACCTTGCGGAACATGCGGCTGACGAAGAACAGCACTCCGATGGCCACGAGCAGCACGACGGCTGCGAGCACCCCGAACCCGGTGGAGACGACGTCCATCAATGACCCTTCGTAGCAATATCAGTGGGAACGACCCAGAAGAACTCGCCCTCCGGGTCGAAGTCGTAGAGCAGCGCCTCGGAACCGGCGCGCAGATCGTCGGCGCCGGCCTGGCGCACCTGGACGACCGCCGACGAGCCGTCCGCGGCGTGCACCTCGGCCTGGCCGAACGTGTCGGTCACCCGCCCGGTGCGGATGACGCAGGTGAGCCCGACGAAGTCGGCGCGCGACGCGTCCGGGCCGGAGGGGAGCAGGCGGCGGAGCGGGATGACCAGGATCCGGGTGAGCACCCAGGCCGCGGCGAGCGCGGCGATCAGGATGGCCCACAGCGGGACCGGCCCGTGGAACTCGCCACCGGCCAGCGCGGCGAACCAGGCGAACGCGATCACCAGGGAGAGCGAGACCGGGGCGGGCACGCCACCCAGCCCGGCGAACTCGAGCGGGCCGGCGTCGCTCGCCTCGGAGCCCGCATCCGGATCGGCGCCGCCGACGATGACCAGGAGCCAATAGCCGACCACCACGACCAGCAACGGCGTGAACAGAACGGTGGGAAAGCTCAGCGCAGCATCGATGAAACCGCTCATGCCAGACCGTCCCCCATCCCATGATCGTGATTACATGGTGACAGCCGGTGTCCACCCCACAATCGCCCGCACATTCTGGGGTCTGACCAGCGCCGGAGGCGACCCCGCCGGCAGCTTTTTCGCGAAACCGTCATATGGCCGGGCAGAATCCTGTCATGGCCTCTGTCGACGAGATCGTCGCCGCGCTCGTGACCGTCCCGAGCGCCGAGCGGGAGGGCTGGCGATTCGCCGACGAGTTGAGCCGCCTCGACGAGCCCGTCGAGCCGCCGGAACAGCCGATCCCGCACTGGTTCACCGAGGGCGTCGAGCGCGCGGTCGGGTGGCTCGCGACGACGTGGCCGCAACGGCCGCTGTTCCGGCCGATCCGGGCGCTGGACCGGGCGAAGATCGTCACGCCGGCGCGCGGGGGCCTGCTCGAGGCGGCGCCGGTCGACGACACCGGATTCGATGCGGGACGGCGTACGTCGTCCGCCGTACCCCGGACGGGGAACGCTGCACCTGCGCCTGGTTCGCCACGCATGGCCTGAGCCGGGGTCCGTGCAAACACATTCTGGCGGCCCGAGACAGGGCCTAACGGGCCGCAGGGTCCGCCGATCGTGGGACGGCTGCTGATCAGCGCACGCCACTAAAATCAATCGGCACCGGACCTGGGAGGTGCCGTGCTTGTCGGCGATGTGATGACCGGGTTCCCGGCCTACATACGGCTCGGCGCGACCATCCGGCGGGCGGCCGAGGTGGTGAGCGTGTCGGAGGTCGGCCAGCTGATGGTGCTCGACCACGACGGCCGGTTCGTCGGGTCGCTGTCGGAGGAAGACCTGGTGCGGGCCATGCTCCCCGGGTTCGACGACGTCACCGCGGGCGGTGGCACCCTCACCGACGCGTTCCGCGTCTTCCTCGAGCGGGGGCGTGCTCTGGCCGACCGCCTGGTCGATCCGCTCGTCGTGCGGGACGCGGCGACCGTACGGTCGACCGACGAGCTGGCCCGGGCGGCGGTCGCGATGATCGACCTGGGGATCCGGCGGCTGCCGGTGGTCGACGACGGGAAGCTCGTGGGCACGCTGTCCCGGGCCGATCTGTGCCGAGCGGTGATCTACCATTCCTGACCTCCGGCTCATTCTGACCGATCGCACCACCCAGGCGACCACCGAGCGGGTGTGCGCCCTGCCGATCGTTCTCGGCCGCGACCGCGGCACGGCGGCGGTGATGCTGGACGACCGCAACGTCTCCCGGCGGCACGCGCGGCTCGAGTTCATCGGCAACGAGTTGGTGCTGACCGACCTAGACAGCACCAACGGAACATTTGTGAACGGCGAGCGGGTGGCCCGCCAGGCGATCTTGCCCGGCGACGGGGTGCGCATCGGCCGCTACGACGTGGCGTGGGCCTTCCTCGACCAGGACGCGACGGTCTTCTTCGACGAATCGCAGCGGACGATGCTGCGGCCGCCGCCGTTGGCCGAGTCGCCCGCCCGGGGTGTGCTGGAGGCGGCCGAGGCGCACAACCGGGAGGCCGGGCACGAGCTCGACGGGTTCCTGTCGCTCGCGCACGGCTTCCTGCCGGCGGAACCGCCGCTGACCGCCTTCCCCGGCTCGCACCGGGCCTGGGACGAGATGATCGACCGGCTCCCCGATCTGTTCCGCCGGCTCCTGGTGCGCCGCGCCTTCGACGCGATGCCGGTGCTCGACGCCCGGCCCGAGGCGCTGCCCGACCGCTATCTGTTGCGCGCCTCGACCCTGCTCGGCGTGTTCGCCCACGCCTACCAATACATGGCGATCGACCCGCCGACCGCGCTGCCCGAGTCGCTGCTGCGGCCGTGGACCACGGTCTCGCGCCGGCTGGGCAAGAAGACGCCGGCCGTCTCGTACATCGACCTGTTCTTCTACAACTGGCAGCTGCGCGATCCGGCCGGCCCGCGGGCGCTGGACAACATGGACCTGCTCGTCCCGACCTGGAACAACGCCGCCGAGCGGGTCTTCTACCTGGTCACCACCGAGTTCGCGATGGGGCTGACGCCGGTGCTGGGGGCCATGCTCGACGCCCAGGACGCGGTGGTGGCCGACGACCCGGCCGCTCTGGAGGCCGCGCTGCTGGTCATCCTCGACCAGTTGCAGCACGTCACCCAGGCCATCTATCCGCAGATCGATCCCAACCCGCGCTCCCGGCACCCGCTCGACCAGGTGCTGTGGGCCAAGACGGTCGGCACCGCCGGCGTCCCGATCTTCGAGGGCGCGCCGAGCCCGAGCGGCACCGCGCAACCGCAGATCCACGCGCTGGACGCGTTTCTCGAGCGCCGGGAGTTCGGCTCGCTGGTCGGGCAGCAGAGCATCTATCTCGCCGGCTTCTTCCCCCGGCACTGGCAGGAGCTGGTGGCGGCACTGCGCGAGGTTTCCGTACGCCAATATGTCGAAGACTCCCGCAGCAGCGCCCTGCGTGGGGTCTACAACGCCATGCTGGACGCGTACGTCGGCGATCGCGGCTGGATGGGTCTGCACCGCATCAAGGCGTACGGCTTCCTGGAGGTGGCGTTCAAGGTCGGCCGGCAGGTGACCACGGGCGCCCGCTTCACCGGGTTGTTCAAGGACCGCACCTGGGACAAGGTGGACGGTGAGCTGGCCGTCGTCCGCGAGGAGCGCCGCCCGCCGGTGGGCGCCCCGGTGGTGTTCGGCACGGCACACCGGGGGCGGGTCGTCACCGGCGAGTCCGGCGCCTGGACGTGTTATCTCGACATCGACGTGGCCGGGCTGGGCGTGCACCACCAGCCCGGCGACCGGGTCGGCGTGCTGGCCGAGCACGACGACGACCTGGTCCGCCGTACGGTCACCGCGCTGCAGGCCACCGGCGACGAGCTGGTGCCGCTCACCCCGCGCTGGCGGGCGGCCGTGGCCTCCCGGGAGGGCTACGGCGAGGTCGACGTGCTGCCGCTGCGCACGCTGCTGCGTTTCGCCCAGCTCCGCCCGATCGGCCGCGACGTGGCGAAACGGCTGGTGAAACTGACTGCCGTGGGCGCGTGGCAGCGGGTGGTGGACGCCCGCATGCAAGATCAATGGGAGCTGTGGGATGTCCTCAACCTGCTGTACGCGGGCGGGTACGACGTCACCCGGCTCTGGAAGGCCGACGCGACCGACAACGACGCGTTCTGCATGGTGATCGCGCCCGAACCGTTCCGGCTCTACTCGATCGCCTCGGCGCCGCCTCCGGGCGAACCGGCCGCCACGCTGCAGCTGGTGGTGGCCGGCCTCGATTACACCTCCGCCCGTACGCCGTGGTCCTACGCCCGGAAGAGGCAGGGCGCGGCCTCGCATTTCCTGCGCCGGGCCGGCCACGACGGTCAGCAACGGCTCTCGCTGCAGGTCGTCTCCACGCCCCGGTTCCGGCTGCCGGCCGATCCGGCCCGCCCGGTCGTCATGTTCGCGGCCGGCTCGGGGATAGCGCCGTTCCTCGGGTTCGTCGCCGCGCGCACCGGCCCGGGGGAGAACAGGCTCCATCTCGGGGTGCGCACACCGGACGAGTTCGTCGAGCACACCGCGCTGAACGAGGCGGCCGCGGCCGGCCGGCTGACCATGTCGGTCGCCTTCTCCCGGGCCGACGCCGCGGTCGAGTTCGACGGCCGGCGCCACGTCGCCGGGGCCGGGCAGCGCCGCCGGGTCGACGACGTGATCCGGGCCGAGGCCGACGAACTCTGGGAGCTGCTGCAGCACGCCCATGTCTACGTGTGCGGCAGTTCCCGCTTCGCCGTCTCCGTGCTCCAGGCGCTGGTCGACATCGTGCCCGGTGACGGCCGCGAGTTCCTCCGCCAGTTGATGGCCGACGGCCGCCTGGCCCAGGACGTCTTCACCACCTATCTCGGTCACGCCCAGCAGACCCCGCGCTTCGAGGTGTCGGATCTGGCCCGGCACGACACCCCCGAGGCGGGCTACTGGATGGCCATCGGTGGCGCCGTCATCGACGTCAGCGAGTTCGTCCACCTGCACATCGGCGGGCCGCACATCATCCGCAACTACGTCGGCATGGACGCGACCGCGGCGTACCGGAAGGTGTTGCACCACGCCAACGCCGAGATCGACTCGCAGCTCTCGATGTACCAGATCGGCCACCTGCGCCGGCTGCAGTTCGGCGCCCGCTGGGGCGTGGTGCTGACCGAGGACGGCCTGCACGCGATGCCGCTGGAGGAGCTGTTCCGCACCTGGGTGCGGTTTCTCTACACGCTGGTCGCGATGGGCAACGCGCTGACCGCCGACTACGGCTTCACCAGCTCGGTCACCACCGCGGGCGAAGATCCCCGGGAGCTGACGCTCTTCAAGGCCCAGTACGTCATCGAGGGCCACCGCCGGTTCCTGGTCAGCTATCTCGACGGCGTGCTGCACGACGACCTGCGCACCCTGTGGCAGCTCACCGTGGGTTTCTGCGACCCCGATCAAGACCTTCGCGCGTACGACGCCGAGCTTGTCACGTTGTCGGCCCGGCCCGACGTCCGCCTGGTCCGCCAGTCCGTGTCCGCCGCCAAGGAGAAGCTGCTGTCGGGGGAGGACTTCGACCGGATCTCCTCGCTGTGCCGCACCTACGCCCACGGCGACGTCCAACTGCTGCGCGACCTCAAGAACGCCGTACTGGAGGGCATCCAGGCGTTCGAGGTCCACGAGGCCGACGTCGTCGAGCAGGCGGGCACCACCCTGCTGAACGCCACCCGCGCCGCGCACGCCGCGGTCTCGACCTACTACCAGCGCCTGGCCAACCAGACCCGCAGCCACGGCATCATCACCGCCGATGCGCCCGAGGAACCGATCCCGGCCGACCAGGGCATCCCCGGCCACGGCGGCCCGCTCCTGCTCCCCGACTGACCCGGGCTATTTGCGAGGTAACACCTGATTCCGCGAGCGGAGTAGTCAACCTGCGGACCTCGCTCGACCGGGTCCGGGCGCACCTCGTGGCCGACGTCATGCCCATCCTGAAATACTCGACCGCCGATCCGGGCCGGGACGGCACTGCCCCGATGGCGTTGTGGGCGCAGCAGTACAGCGCCTTCGTCTTCTCCGATTCGGAGGGCAACCTCCTCGCGGCCGAGGACCTGCCCAGCCGGCTGCTGCTGCGGGGCACGCCGGTGCACAACATGGTGATCGTGGCCAAGGCCGAGGGCGCGCCCCCGCGAACGCTGCTGGTCCACGGCCGGCTGGTGACCGACGGGGGCCGGTTGGCCGCGGTGATCGCCGTCCACGAGATCACCCGTGAGCGCCGGGCCGAGCGGCTCAAAGAATGCGAACGGCAGGTCGCCGAACTGCTGGCCAAGCCGGAGCCGGCGGACCGGTGTGGATCACCGACCTCGAGGCCACCGACTAGCTCCCGCTGCGCGCCGCGCTCGCGGTTCCGCTGCCCAGCGGGGCTCTCGTGCTGGGTGTGCTGGTCTGCTACAGCGAGAACCGCGAAATGCCCGACGACATGCGTACGGCCGTGATGACCGGCATCGCCGCGCACATCGGAGAGTTCCTCGAACGGCGCCGGGCCGAACAGTTCGCCGCGGAACTCGAAGCGACCCGCGACGACTACATCGCCCTGGTGGGTCACGAGCTGCGGACGCCGCTGACCAGCATCCAGTCCTGCGCCGAGATGATGCGTACCGACCCCGGCATGCCCGCCGAGGATCGCGAGGAGCTGCTCGACGTCATGCACCGCCGGGTCTCGGACCTGCACGCCCTGATCGGCAAGCTCCTGGACGTCGCCGGAACCCGTTCCGGGCAGATCGTCCGGCAGACCCGGCCGATGGACCTGGTGGACGTCGCCCGGACAAGCACCGGAGAACGCCCGGGGCAGCCGGCCGGCTGCCCCGGGCGTTCTACCCCAACACCCCGGACCAGGCCATCATCGTGGGTGACCCGGACCGGTTGCGGGACGTGGTCGAAGAACTGATCCGCAATGCCCTCACGTGGGCGCCGGACCACAGCACGGTCGGCGTCTCGGTGCACGCTGACGAAAGCACGACCGTGCTCGCGGTGACCAACACGGGAACCCCGTTACCGCCCGACGAGCACTCGCGCATCTTCGACCTCTTCTACCGCACCCGCGCCACCGTCCATCGCGGCATGCCGGGCACCGGCTTGGGTCTCACCCTGGCCCGGGCGGTCGTCGAACGCCACGGCGGCAGCATCGCCGTCAGCGAGCCCGACGAGGCCGCCACCACCTTTACCGTGCACCTGCCCACCGGCCGGGCCGCAAGAGACCGCTGAGTCTGATGGCCGACCCGAGCGGGGCGCCCGGTGGCCCGGCCGCTCAGCAACGCGCAAGATTCCTTCAGCGCTTCCCGAACTTCACGGGCTCGTTCCAGTTCGTGGCGCCGTTCTTGCGCCACTTCGGGCAGGTGTGGGCGTAGCAATACCACTGCCAGCCCTTGCCCTTGACCCGTCGAAGACCGACCTGATCGTTGTCGCATTCTCCGCAGCGCGGTGGCGGGCCGGCGAACACGTCGGCGTGTTCGTGGGCGAGGAGCTTGCGAGCGAAGTGTTCGCCGTGCGCGGTCAGCATGACCTCCCTCGAACGCGAGTGAGAGAGGGCGTTGAGACTGCCGAGCAGCACGAGGCGGTCGTCGATCACGACGATCTTCTGGTGCATGTCACGTACCGCGACGACAGAGTGCACCACGGCACGCAGCTGCTTCAGGTATTGCCGGCTGTCGCCCTGGCCCTGTATGTCGTCGTCCGGGTCACGGACGAAGACGACGGTCTTGACGCCGCGGTCGCGGGCGTCGGCCAGGAGGGGGCGCAACGACATCACGCGGTGCTTGGTCCACGGTGCCCACAACCAGATGCTGCGCTGCGCCGCCGCGAGATGTTCGGCGAACGTGGCGTAGAAGGATTCCTCGTCGTCGATGGCGGTGATCTGGACGTGGCGAGCCAGAACTTCGGCCAGCTCGGCGCCGAAAAGGCCCAAGCCCTGGCGTTCGCCGGTGTCCATGAGCGTCGGGGCCACCAAATGGGCGCCGGAGACCACACGGGCGCGGTTCGTCCGCAGCAGCACGTTGAGCTGGGCCAGGGGACTCCCGGGCGCAGTATCGGCGATCCGGCGGCGGCTGCCGATCACGTAGAGGCGGGTCTGCGTTCGGGTTACGGCGACGTTGAACAGACGGACGCCGTCGCGTTGGTACGACCTGCCGGCCAACGTGGCCGTCGCCATCCAGCGCTCCGCGCGGTCGTCCTCCACCAGGTCGAACACGACGATCGGAAACTCGCGGCCTTGGAAGCGATGTGCGGTGCCGACTTCGGTGACGGCGCCGGATGGCTGTTCCTGGTCTCGCAACGCTTCCAGGGTTGCCTCGACCTGGTCGTTGTACGGAGTGATCACGCCGGCCCGCTCGCCTCGTTCCTGGTGATAGTCGACGAGGACCCGGCTGATCAGCGCACCGGCCGGCCACCAACCCTTGTACCGGCCGGTGGAACGCACGAAGCCGAGGTCGCCGAGGTCGTCGGTGTCGAGCAGAACGATCTCCGGATCGTCCACGGCACGTGGCCTGATCTGCGGGCCGGCCTCCAGCAGGCCGTCGTAGGCAATGGCGTTGGCCAGACCCATGACCTCGAGCCCGAAGCGGTGCTGCACGTTCAGAGCCGTGCAGCCGGCGTGGCCTCGGGCGTCGGCGGGGGTGCGGATGCCGCAGTGCGCGAACACGTCGGTGGTGAGCCAGCGCATGACGTCGGGACGGCGAGACTCGGTTACCGACCTGGGGTGGATCGCGCCGAGCTGCATGAAATCGCCGAGCAGCACCGCGGCGCGGGTAGCCCGGGAGACGGCCAGCAGCACCTCAGGCAGACCGGCCGCGCCGACCTCGTCGACCAGCACCACGTCGTAGGGGCCGGCCATGACGGTCCGGTTGGTGCGCATCCGGGCGAGGGTCGTGGCGACCACTCGCGCTGCGCTGATCAACTCGCCTTCCGCGTCCGTGCTGAGCCGGTCGAATATCTGCTGCACCTCGGCGTACCTATCGTGCAGCGCCGCGAGCTGTGGCGCCTGCGCAGCCAGTTCGGCGCGTAGCTCGTCGCGTTCCGCGGCGCGGGCGGGCAGGCGAAGCCGGTCGGCCTGCTCGGCGGCGACCCGTTCCTCGCCGGTTATCGGTGGGTCGCGTTCGACCGCGAGCAGTGCCTGCTGAGCGTCGCTGACCAGTCGGCCGGCCCGCCGCTCATCCTCCTCGGCCGGCTGCACCGGCTGACGGGCGGCGGCGAGGCGGTGATCGGCGGCGGCGATGTCCGCCGGTGTGCCGGCAGCGTTCGCCCGCAGGTCGTGAATCTCGGAGCCGACCTGACCGGACTGCCGATCGAACAGTTCCCTGCGTTGCGTGGCCCGTGCCTCGGCGGCAGTCGCAGCCTGGTCGGCGGCCCGCAACGCAGTGCGCAGACGCTGCCTGGTCGCGCGGTTGCGTAGCCGGGTAAGGAGTCCCTCGGTGTCCAGCCGGCGCAGATCTGCGCCGATCTGTTCGGCGTCGGCCCGAGCCCGCAGCGCGTGCTCCGTGAAGCGGTCGGTGTCGGCCCGTGCGCGGTTCAACTCATCGCCCAGCGCTTCGACGCGGCGGTGGGCAGCCCGTGCACCTTCCAGAGCACCGACCCGTTGCCCGGCCGCGTCCAGCTCGGCTCGCAGCCGCGCGGCCCGCGACTCGACCGACGCACGGTCCGTGACCGCCCGGTTCAGTGCCTCCCCGAGCGCCGGAACTCGCTGCTGCCGGGCCAGTCGAGAACGGACATCTTGGTAGGCCGAGTAGTCGAAGGTGGTGAGAGTTTCTTCCAGATGCGCCAGCCGTTCCTGCCGCCGGCGCCACTGCAGCAGCCGCCCTTCGATGCTCTGTCGCTCGACCTCGACCTCGGCCAGACGCTCCCGCACCAAAGGCTGCAGACAGACCTCGGGATGCGCCAGCATGGCGGGGTGGTGCGGCGTGCCGACGCGCAACAGCACCCCGCGGCCGAGCCGGCGACCGGCGACCACCCCGAGAAGCGCGTTGTCGACGGCGATATTCGTCGATGACACGAGCAGCACCCTCTTGCCCGCGGACACCAGCTCGTTGATCGCCTCGGTCAGGACGCGGGTCTTCCCGGTGCCCGGAGGCCCCCAGACAAGCCTGACGCCCGCACCGAGACAGGCCTCCAGCGCCTGTCGCTGCTGCAGGGTGAAGCCGGCGACCGGTCGCGGGTTAGCCGGTGCGGGAGCGAGCCGGCCCGCCGCGAGTTCGTCGGCCAGTCCCACTTCGCGCAGCCTGGCGATTCCCTCCCGAAGCTTGATGGTGAGATGCGTGGCGGGCTGCTTGCGTTGCCACAGGTGTGCGTCGGAGATATCAACGAATCCGGCAACCCGGACCCTGACCAGCGGGCCGTCCTGCACCGCTTCGAGTACCCGGTATCCCTCACCGCCAGTGGGCTCCTGCGGCCCGGCCAGCTGCAGGGTCTCGACCTGATCGAGGTCGAGCCGCTTGTCGCGTACGTCCAGCGTGTACCAGCCGTCGCCGCTCTGCCGGGCCGGTCCGATCCGGCTCAGCCCGACGCTTCTGCGCTCGCCGCCCTCCTGGCTGATCCAGAAATCCAATGCGCTGCACACGGCATCGCGCCAGTCCGGCAAAGACCGACCCCCATCGCGTCGTGACGAACGTCGATGGAACTTTACAAGCTTCACCACAGGGATGGGGGCCTCACAGCCGCCGGCTGCGTGTGCTCGCTTGAACGGTCTGGTTACCGGCGAGGAACAAAGCATTCAGAGTGCACTCAGTCGGGCATGCTTGGATTGCTGGCCATGGCCCTTTCCTTGCAGCGCCGCGCCGGTCACCCCGGGTCGCGCATCCTGAGCGTCGCCACGTACCGCCCACGGACCGAGGTGGGCAACGAGTCGATCGCCGCCCTGATCGACTCGAGCGACGAGTGGATCCGCCGCCGCTGCGGCATCGAGTCGCGTCGACGCGCCGCACCCGACGAGGACCTGATCACGATGGCCTCCGCAGCCGCCGCCAAGGCCCTGGCCGGCGCGGGTGTTGATCCGCGCGACGTCTCGGCCGTCCTGGTGGCGACGATGTCCCACCGCGGTCGCGCGACCACCGCAGCACCCCTGGTGGCCGACGCGCTGGGCGCCACCGCCGCGGCCGCGATGGATCTGGGAGCGGCGTGCGCCGGATTCCCGTACGCACTTGCGACCGCCGACGCGCTCGTCCGCAGCGGTTCGGCCGGCTACGTGGTCCTGGTCGGCGCTGAGCGCATGACCGACATCATCGACGAGCGCGACCGCGGCACGGCGTTCCTCTTCGGCGACGGCGCGGGCGCTGTGGTCGTCGGCCCTGCGCAGACGTGCGGCATCGGCCCGGTGGTGTGGGGTGCTGACGGTTCGAAGAGCGAGGTGTTGCGGTACGACGAGGCGGGCATTCTGCGCATGGCGGGCCCTGAGGTCTTCCGCTGGGCGACCTCCGTCATTCCCGACGTGGCCCGGCGCGCGCTGGACGCGGCGGGCATCTCCGCGGCCGACCTTGCGGCCTTCATCCCCCACCAGGCCAACCTGCGCATCACCTCGGTCGCCGCCAAGGCTCTGGGGCTCGGCTCGCACGTGCGGGTGGCCACCGACATCGTCACCAACGGCAACACCGGCGCGGCCTCCATCCCCCAGGCGATGGCCGCCCTGCCCGACACGACGGGTCCCGCATTGCTCGTGGGCTTCGGCGCCGGCCTCTCATACGCGGCTCAGGTTGTCACATTGCCCTGATCTGCACGGAATGTCGCGCTGTCCCGACTGAAGCGGGATGACGGTCAGAGGAGAAGCCGCAGGCTCGCGCGGGGCCGACGTTGACCTGGAGGCCGGCGTGGCGATGATCGAGCAGCAACGCATGGCCAACGGGCAGCTGATCATGGCCGGGCCGCCGGCAACCGCTCGGCTGGTCCTGGCGGCCGCGGCCCGTGACCCGGGCCATCGCCACTGGCCTGAACCCGCGCGAAGAAATCCGCCGGCCCGGCCGAGACCTTCGAACCGAGAAGGCGTGACCAGGCGTTCCAAGAGCCGCACAGGCATGAAACGGCGGAATCCAGCAAAGATCAAGGGCGCACAGCCCGAAAGCTGTACGCCTTTGATCAAAGACTTGGTGCGCCGCGTCGGACTTGAACCTACAACCCGCGTATTGAGAGTCTGCTGCTATTCGTACCAGCCAATGTAAATTATTGTCGCCGAGTGCCAAACAATGCCACCTCACCTGGGTGTGCGTGCTTTCCAAATTTTGGTTAATGCTATCGGGTGATGACCCACGCCAGGGCTGTCGATCACACATGGATCACGCATCGATCGCGTAATGGGTGGCATCGGGGCCCGTAGGGCCGCCGCCTAGCCTAGCTAAGGCGTTACGGCCGGACTGCTGCAGGCGATCGTGTATCACGACGAAGCGCTTTCGCAATTTAGTTGTGATTTTTGGCTGACATGAAGCACTTAGCAAATCTGATAGTTCGAAATAAATGAAACTTATTTTATGTTTTCTGAGGGTGGGTTGAGAATGTCGTGGACGCCGGTGATGTCGAGGACGCGGTGAACGGCTCGGGTGGGGTTGCGGGCGTAGAAGTGTTGTCCGGTGTCGTCGGCGTGGTGATATGCGCGGATGAGGGCGCCGAGTGCGGCGGAGTCGAGGAAGGTGACACCGGTCAGGTCGGCGGTGACGCTGGTGACACCGGCTGCGTCGAGTTCGGTGACTAGTAGGTGGTGCAGGTCGTCGGCGCTGCTGAGGTCGAGTTCACCGGTGAGGCTGACGATGCGGGTGTTGTCACACGCTCGGATGTGCGCCGACCACAGTCTTGGATGCATTCGATTTCCTTGCGTTGTGGTGCGGCAGGTGCGCTCGGCCTGCTGGCACCGCGACGCTTGGATTCATGGAGTCATACCCGTTGTTGGTGTGATCACGCACCGTAGCGAGTTGGGGTTGTGTCTGCCCAGTCACGGTCCGGGACGGCATGCACCTCTTGAGGGGTACGAACGGCTAGCAGGGCGACGTCGTCTTCGTGCTGGTCACCGGCGAAACGTTGATGGAGATGGTGGAGCAGTTCCGGTAGAGGTTCACCGGCGAGGGCGGCGATCACCTCGTGGAGTTGTTGTTCGCGTTCGTCGATCGGTTGGTGACGGGTTTCGATGAGTCCGTCGGTGTAGAACAGTACGGTGGCGGCGGGCGGGATGATGCAGGTGTGGCTGGTCCTGGGGGTGCGTCCGGTCATGCCGAGCAGCGGGTCGCGGCCGGGCAGGGTGGTGACGCCGGTGTGGGTGATCAGCAGGGGGCTGGGGTGTCCGGCGTTGGACCAGTGCAGCTGGTAGCCGCCACCGTCGGGGTGCGGTTGCAGGAAGGCGAGGACGGCGGTGGCGGTGATCCGGTCACCGAGGGCGCGGTTGGCGGCGTCGAGGCGGCGCAGCAGCGCCGAGGGTGGTTCGTGCCGGTCGACGAGCAACAGGCGTAGTTTGCTGCGCAGTTGGCCCATGCGGGCGGCGGCACGCATGTCGTGTCCGGTGACATCCCCTACGGCGAGGGCGAGATGGTTGTTGTCGAGGCGGACGGCGTCGTACCAGTCACCGCCGACGTGTTCGCCCCGGGCGGCGGGTTCGTAGCGGGCGGCCAGTTCATACGGTGCCGGGTCGGGCAGGTCCGTGAGCATGGCGCGTTGCAGGACGGTGGCGACGTTCTCGCGGGAGAACAGGTAGTCGGCGCGGTCCAGGGCTTGTGCGACGAACCCGGCGAGGGCGGCCAGGACGGCTTGTTCGGCCGCGTCGAGGTGGTGGGGGTGTTTCCAGACGACGGTGAGCGCCCCGACCGGGCCGTTCAGGCCGGGTAGGGGGACGCTGGCGGCGGACTGCCAGCCCATCTCGGTGAAGGTGTCGGCGGCATCCGGGGTCAATGCCCGCACCGCGGCCATGTCGGGCAGCAGCACGGGGGCGCCGATGCGGGCGGCCATCGCTGAGGGGGTGGCCGCGGTGCCGGCGTAGTGATGCCAGCGTTGCGCGACGCGGGTGGGTAGCGACAATCCGGATTGCAGACTCACCCGCCCGGCCGCATCAAGCAGGGACAGCCCGACGTAGGCGGGGTTCAGGGAGCCGGTGACCAGGTCTCTGACGACGTCGGTGATGTCGTCGCCGGTGCTGGTGGTGGCCAGTGCGACGCTGGCCCGTAGCAGTAGTTGGCTGCGGTCGAACGCGGCGTCGGCGGAGGCGTTCTGGGTGTGGGCGCGGTCGGCTTGCTGGCGGGCAGCACTAGTAGCGATTCGCAGGCGCAGCATGTCGCTGCATGCGGCGGCCAGATCGGATAACACCGCGAGTTCTTTGGCGGTCCACCGTCGGGGTGCGGTGTCGATGGCGCACAGCGACCCCAGGACCTCGCCGGTGTCGTCGGTCAGCGGCATCCCGGCGTAGCCGATGACGTTGAGGTCGGTGATGGCGAAATTGCCGGCCACCCGCGGGTCAGTGCGGGCGTCTTCGATGATCAGCGGTTCGGCGTTTATCACGACGTGCTGACAGAACGAGTGCGACATCGGGGTCTGCCGCTGTTGCTGCCACGGCTCGGCCAGCCCGCACGCGCCGGGGAAGATCTGCCGGTCAGCATCGACCAGGCTGACCAGGGATACCGGAACGTCGAGTACGGTGCGGACCATCGCGGTGAACCGGTCGAGCGCGGGGTCAGGCGTAGCGCTCAGGCCGGTGTGGTGGAGCGCGGTGAGTCGTCCAGCAGCGGACAGTCCGAAGGGTTGGTCGTTCGTGCTCACGTCGCTCCCGTCACGTGAATCGCCATCGGCATGCCGGTCCCGGCGCATCTGACCTGGTGGGAGCGTGCCCGCACCTTCGGTGTACTGCATTTTCACATACGCCGGTGACGGCGTCACCGCTCCGGCCCGCCTGCTTTGCCGCGAGGCGAGGCGAGGCGGGTGGTGTGCGTTGAGCCGGGCCGGGTCTGTCAGCGGCGGCGTTTCTGGCGGCCGAAGCGTCCTTGCAGGGTGTTTGCGCCTTGACGTAGCAGTTGGGTGCCTCGGTTGGGGCCGCGTCGGTGTTCGATGAGATCGCTGAGTTTGCGGACGCCGGCGGCGGCGAGGGGCACCGCGATCGCCGCGAGCAGGTACCGGCGAATGAGCAGGAACATGGCGTGGTGACCGCTTTCCGTAGCTGGGCGGGGAAGCCGCGATGGTCAGTGAACTCGCGGTTGGGTGCGGGCCCGGCGGGCGACCGACAGGTGGATTCGGGCGCGGGCGTCGTCGCGGCCCAGCACGGTCTGCAGGTCAGAGGCGACCGTGTCGGCGGCGGTGATGACGTCGTTGAGTTCGGCGCGCGGGTCGATGGTGGCGGTCAGCGCGATGACGAGTTCTCCTCGGTCGCGCAGGACTTTGCTGTGCGCCGTGCGGACGCCGGGGGTGTCGGCGAGGACCTCGGCGGCGGTGGCAGCGGGCCCGGACGGGTTGATGCGCAGTCGTCCGGCCCGGCTCGAGCCGGGCAACACCAGGGCGCTGACGCCACGGCGGGGCAGGTGGGCGATCAGCCACCACAGGCCGAGCAGCACCAGCAGCGCGCCGAGCGCGCCGGAGGTCCACGGCCACCAGTCGGTGTTGATCAGGTCGGAGGTTTTCTGGGTGGAGACCTGTTTCGGGAACTGCGGAAACAGCCGGCGTAGGCCGCCGTTGTACCAGGCGGCAGCCCCGACCCCGAAGACGAACAGGATGAGGCCGAACACAACGGCGAGGACGCGGTCGAGGCCCAGGACTCTGCGGCGCATCAGTTTCCTTCCCGGCGCTGCCAGTGCGGACGGACCCGGACAGTGATCTTCGGAAGTGTGGCGATGAGGGACAGCCGCTGGGTGACAGTGTCGCGGACCACGTCGGCGACACCGTCGCGGTCGGATTCCACGGTGATGACAATCTTGCGGCGGCTGGCGACTGTGCTGGTGCTCAGCACCCCGTCGACGTCGTCAGCGGCGGCGGACGCCAGCCGGGCGATGTCGCGGGTGTGCAGGAAGACCCCGGTCTGCGAGGTGACCGGCAGCGTCTTGCGGGAACGGGGCCGCAGGGCGGTGATGATCAGCCACACCCCGAGCAGCGCGATCCCGACCCCGGCGGGGATCATCCACCACTCCGCGGTGACCCGGTCCAGGCCGTCGGCGAGGGCGGCGGTCCAGGTCCGGCCCGGGCGAGAGTCGGTGCGGGCGATGGTGTCGTGCAGCAGGACCACGCCGATCCCGATCAGGATGATCGCCATGAGCGGTCCGACCAGCCCGATACGCCCGGCGCTGGTTTGCGGGCGGGCGGACTTCATCACCGCCATATCGCCATCATCGCTGCTGGATGCTACGTCTGCGGCCGTGGTTGTTGGATGGGTCATTGGACTCTCCGGCGTGCGGGGGCGGTGACCCGCACGATGTTGGCGATGGTGACGTCCACCGCGTCGACGCGTAGCCCGGCCAGCCGTTGCAGCTGATCGGTGACGGCCTGACGGACCTGCGCACCCAGCTGTGGCGCGGACACCGGCCACCGGCCGACAACCTCGACATCGGCGCGGACCCGGCTCCCGGCGACCTCGCAGTCGACCCGCGGGTAGCTACGCCCCAGAGCGGTGTTGAGTTTGTGGGTGGACTGCCCGGCCGGTGCCACCCCGGGCACGGCCAGGGCGGCGGCCTCGGCGATACGTTGCACCGCGCGATCCTTGATGACCAGCGTGCCCCGATCACCCGGATCGGTTTCTTCCGCGAATGGTGACGCTGCACCCCGGTCGATAGTCAACGCGGTGGAGTCAGCCACGGCTACGTCCCGGGATAACCCCGGCCAGGTTGATGCGGCCTTCCAGGTGCGCGCCGATCAAGTATCCGACGGCGGCGAACAACACGGCGAGCAGGAACCAGCCGAACCCGGCGAGCGCGGCGATCAAAGCGAGCAACAACCCGGCGAACAAGCCGGTAGTAGACGCGGACATGAGCACTCCTGACACGAGCAGAAAACGCGGGCAAAGGGACGCGGCCGTCGGCAGCCCGGCATCCCGCGTGGCTACCGAAGGCCGCAACAAGGTCAGGCGGCGGCGACGTCTTCGATGTAGACGTGCACCGGTGTCGCCACCAGCGAGGCGACCGCGGCATGGATCAATCCGGCGGTGACGCCCACCGGTTGGGTACCGGCGATGACCACATGAACCTCGATCAGGTCTTCGCCGAGTTTGATGCCGGTGACCCGCCGGCCGGGCAGGTAGGTGGCGACCTCTCCGAAACGGCCCGCGTGCAGCCGCACCACGTCCGGCACCGCCAAGGTCAGCGCGGCGATATCATCGGCGCTCGTCGGCACCGGGTCGATCACTGTTCCCGACCACGGCGGTGTCACAGCGACCGACTCGGCCCGCACCGGGTCGACCACCGGCACCGGCACCGGAACGGGCACTTCGACTGGCACGACAACCACGTCGGGGTAATGGTCACCGGCCGGTTCCGGGCTGCCGGGTCCCGTTATCGGCAGCCCGGAACCGGGCCCGGTGGCTTCGGGCCGGGCGCGATTGCCGGGGGTCGTGCTCACTGCACCCGCGGGGCACGGTCGGCGTCGTCGTCCTGCTCGTCGTCCTCAGGCAGGTGAATGTCGGCGACCGAGATGTTGACCTCAGTGACCTCCAGCCCGGTCATCCGCTCGATCGAGCCGATCACATTCCGGCGCACACTGGCCGCCAGGTCGGCGATGGCCACGCCGTACTCGGCGATCATGTCGATGTCCACCGCGGCCTGGGTCTCGCCGACCTCGACCGACACCCCCTGTGAGTGGTTCACCCGGCCACCCGGAATCCGCTCCCGGACCGCACCCAGAGCCCGCGACGCGCTTCCGCCCAGCGCGTACACCCCGGAGACATCCTTCGCCGCGATCCCGGCGATCTTGCTGACCACCGTGTCCGCGATCGTGGTCGCACCCTGCGAGCTCTGCAGGCCCTGCTGCTCCCGGGTGGCCACGCTGCCGCCACGCGGGCCGGGCTTGGTCGTGGCAGATGTTGCAGTGATGGAGTCAGTCATGCGATTTCTCCTCAACGATGCGGTCTGCCGAGGACTGGAACCTCGGACAGCGACATCCCCTGGCCGGACGGCTCAACGCGATGTCACACAGTTAGAGGGCGGCAACCGGAAGATCCTCATGCGCACAAGGTAGTGATGTGGGTCACATTCACCAAATGGTTGCTGACCAGTTAACAGAACTGGGCACCTATGGCCCGCAGCGCTTCCGAGGGGCGCGGGCTGATCCGGGAGGCGCGAAGGTGCAAAGGCTCACGCCTGACAACGTGCCACCTTTACCGGCCTTGCCCAGCGATGAGGCGCTGGCCCGCCGCGCTGGCCTCGGCGACCGGGACGCCTTCGCAGCCGTCGTGACCCGCTACGGCCCAGCCCTCTACCGGTTCGTGTCCCGCCTGCTCGACGAACCCGCCGACGTCGAAGACGCCCTGCAGGAGACCTTCCTCGACGCGTGGAAAGGACTGGCCGGGTTCCGCGGTCACTCCTCCCTGCAGACCTGGCTGTTCACCATCGCCCGCCGCCGCGCCCACACCCACCGCAAACCCTTCCCGACCTCCGGCAGCCGGCCATACATCGCCCTCGATGAGGTCGCCGACCGGCTACCCGCCCGCAACGCCGACCCTGCCGGACATCATCAGCACGGCGATCTTCTCGACGCCCTCGATGCCGCCTTGCGCACGCTGCCCCCACGGCAGCGATCCGTCTGGATCCTGCGCGAGATCGAGGACTTCACCTACGCTGACATCGCGACAGTGATGGCCGTCAGCCCCGACGCGGTCCGCGGCCTGCTCGAACGAGCCCGCACCACTCTGGCGATCACCCTGAAGGAGTGGCGGTGACCAGCAACCCCGACGACGACCTGCTCGGCCAGGCCACCCAACTCCTACGCCAGCACACCGACGCCGGCTGGACCGCCATCAGCGCCGACATCCTCAACCGTGCGATGCGCGCCTTTCGGCCCTCCGAACCTGTTCGGGGCCGCCACCAGAACGGCGACTTCTTTGTCGCCGGCGACGTCCTCATCGGCCAACTACGCCAAGCCCTTGACGCCATCGCCCACGGCGCTCCCACCCGCATCACCTGCACCACCGACGACGATCACCATCTCACCGACGTCACCATTCAGATCACCGCCGCCTACGGCACCCACCTACTGACCCTCGCCGAACACTTTCACAACGTCGCCACCCACACCCTGACAACCGAACTCGGCGAACTCGCACCCGACACCAGCGCCATCCACACCCACGTCCACATCGCTGACGTCACCGACGACCCGCGAGATCTCATATAAAGAGGCTGATCGGGGTTTCTTGCGTCTCCGAAGACGTTGTCACCTGTCCGAGGGGTCCGGCCGGTAGGTGCCAGAGCTACGTCCAAGCGGTCTTTGACTGTCGTCGAGCGGGAGCTGCCAAGATCGGCCAGGCGGCTACCACGGTGTGACGCCGTGGCGGTCGAGGAACCGTCCTGTCGGGCCGGCGGTGTCCAGCACGGCGGTGACTATGGCTTCTGATCCTTCCTGCTCGCTGTGCCCGCTGCCGCCGGTGAACTCGGTGGCGGTCAGGCCGGGGTCGATTGCGGTGACCAGGACGTCGGGCAGGCTTTTGGCGTATTGCACGGTCAGCATGTTCAGCGCTGCTTTCGAGGCGGGGTACGGCAGGTGGGCGATGTCGCGGTGGACGTCATCGGTGCTCTGCAACTGCATCGAGCCCATCCCGGAGGACACCATGACCAGGCGAGGATTGGTGCCACGCCGCAACAACGGCAGAAACGCTCGGGTCACCCGTACCGGTCCGTAGACATTCGTCTCGAAGACCCCGGTGAAGTCCTCGGGTCCGACCTCGGTGGCCGGCGCCCAGGTGCCGGGCACTCCGGCGTTGTTGACCAGCACGTCGATCGCCTGGAATTCGCGCTCGATCGTGCGGACGGCGTCGGCGACTGAGCGGTCGTCGGTCACATCGAGCTGGACCGGACGGATGGTGGTGGTGCGGAGATCCTCGCTGAGGGCGGAGGGATCGCGGACACGTCCTCGCCTGGACCGCAGCACCGTAGCCCAGGCCCGTGCCGCCCTCGCCCGCTATCCCGACGACGCGCGCCTGCGCCAGGTGGTGGACGAGCTGAGGGCCAGGGTTCCCCGCTTCGCTACGTTGTGGGATCAGCGTCCCCTCGAGTACCGGCACAGCGATGTGAAGAGCTATGACGTGCCCGGCATCGGTCGGATCACCCTGGACTGCGAAAGCCTCGCCGTTCCTGAGGACGATCAGACTCTCGTCGTCTACTCGGCTACACCGAACACGGCTGACGAGCGCAAGCTCGACCTGCTGAGGACCATGGTGCCCAAGCCGATCCGACAGCGCTCCGCACCGCCAGGCTAGCGATCTGCTTCCCAGGCGACGCGTCCCATCGAGGGCTATACGCGGTCGCCCGCTCGATTCGGCATCCGTCGACTGGGGAAGGTCAGCCCGCTGGTGCAGACCTTCGGTCCGGGACATGGTGGTGTGGCCGATGAGGCGGACCAGGTCGTTGCCGGTGTGGTTCTGACGGTCTGCCGTCCCAAGCCGTCAGAATCACCGGTGGAGGCGATAATGCCTGCGCCCACGTTCTCGTCCAGGGCGGCGAGGAAGGCGGCGGTGCCTTCGTCGAGGCCGACAATGGTCAGGATGTTCTGGTACTGCTCGGGGGTGACCGGCTGGTAAGTCACCGGTTCGCCGGTGACCTCGCTCATGGCCGCAGCAGGGTCGGAGTAGGTGTCGCTGGTGAGGCTGTAGGCGCGATCGTCGTGGCCGGTGCCGGTGATCACCACGGCCAAGGCTTCGGCGTAGTCGCGCCGGCCGGCGGGGTCTACCTCGCCGTTGCCGACGGCGGCCATGGACACGCCGCTCTGCGCGGCCTGCTGCATGGCGGCGAAGTAAGGCGCCGACATCGGCCCGTCCGGACATCACTGAACGGCACCGCTGATGGGCGCTTGGCACACACGGGACGCGAGCAGACCTGCGGCCATCACCTTCACCCGCAGGTGTAGTCCCATCGGACTTCAACCCCGCCACCGTTGAAGGACCTACGAGAGGGGATCAATGGTGCACAACAGCGGCGAAGTGTTCAAGATGCGGTTGTCGATCCGTTCAGGTTTCACGTTGGAGTGAACTGTCAGCTCTTGGTGAGCCGCTTTGGTTCATCGTTGAACTTCCTGGTCAAGAGGGGCGTGGCGATGAGCGGTGGAGTGTTCAAACGGTGTGGATGTCGGTCGGAGCGGACAGGCCGGTTGTTGAGCTCGGCTTGCCCGCAGCTTGCGGAGCGGGGTCACGGGAGCGGGTACTTCGACTGTGCCGTGCCGGTGCTCCGCGAAGGTCTGCTGCGCGACAATCCGGCCCGTTATGTCGAGGTGCCTTGGCCGACGTCGACCTCGACGCCGGATCGCGATGATCGAACAGCAGCGCATCGCCAACGGCCACGCAGTCACCGTCGGAGACCGCCGCCAGCCGGCGGCTCGTCGCGCCGGACCGGCACACGATCCGGCTGCTGCGCGAGCACAGGCGCCGGCAGCGCGCCGAGCAACGCGCGGCGGGCCAGGCGTGGCAGGACTCACCGCGAAGCTGGTGCTCGCCGCCGCGGCCCGCAATGCCGGCCACCGGCACCGCCGAAACGCTCACCCGACAAAATCCGCTGGGGCGTTCGAGGTCGCGGCTTCGAAACGTCCCGTGACCAGGCATTCCGATCATCGCAAGGGGTTGAAGCAGGGCCGCCCACATACGTCCGATCGACGTCCCACAAAGATCAAGGGCGTATAGCCAATCAGCTATACGCCCTGGTGGTGCTTGGTGCGCCGCGTAGGACTTGAACCTACAACCCGCGGATTAAGAGTCCGCTGCTCTGCCAGTTGAGCTAGCGGCGCTCGTTGGCAACGACGAAAACGTTAGCACGGCCCCCGGAGATCCCCGAAATCGACCCCCACCCCAAGATCCCCTGGACGTGAGCAGGACCCGGAATCAGCCCTGCGGAGGACTCGATCTCTTGCATCCATGAGGCAGGATGTCCCCGCAAACGTGGAAACGGGCTCGGGGACGGTCAGCATGCGGCGCACGCTCGTGGCAGTTGTGGCGATGGCGGTGATCACGCCGGTCGCTCTTGCGGCGTGCGGTGAGGACAAAGGTGACGACAAGGGCGCGGCCTGGGGTTCGCCCGAGTCGAGCGCGAGCGCCAGCGCCGGGGCGAGCTCGGGCGGCCCGGTGACCGAGTCGGCCACCGTGCCGATCAGCCTGGCCGTCACTCCGGCGGCCGGTAAGACCGGCGTGCCGGTCAGCGCCGAGATCGGCTTCAAGGTCGCCGGCGGCAAGGTAACGCAGGTCACGCTCAAGGACGCGGCCGGCGCCGCCGTCTCGGGCACGCTGCGCGAGGACGGCTCGGCCTGGGTTCCGGCCAAGCCGCTCAAGACCAAGCAGAAATACGTGGCCAGCGTCGTCGCCACCGCGGACGGCGGGGTGACCAAGACCGCCGCCACCACCTTCACCACGATGGGTGCGCCGGGGAAGAAGACCGGCACCGGCCTCTACTTGTTCGACGACCACACGTACGGCGTGGCCATGCCGGTCGTCGTCGAGTTCAGCCCGGGCATCAAGAAGGCCGACCGGGCCGCCGTGCAGCGCCGCATGTTCGTCACCACCAGCCCGGCCCAGCCGGGTGTCTGGTCGTGGACCAGCAGCGGCACGCAGGCCTACTACCGTGGCCCCGAGTTCTGGAAGTCGGGCACTGATCTCAAGGTCCGCATCGCGGTCGGTGGCCTGCCGACCGGCGGCGGACGGTACGGCGACCGGGACCGCGCGGCCACCGCCAAGATCGGCCGCAGCATGATCATGAAGGTCGACAACGCCACGAAGAAGATGACCGTGGTGCAGGACGGCAAGACGGTGAGGACGATGCCGGTGAGTCTCGGAAAGAAGAGCACGCCGTCGTCCAGCGGGACCATGGTGGTGATGGAGAAGAAGGCGGAGACCGTCTTCGACACCACGGCCGAGCTCGGACCCGACGAGGGCTACCGCACCGAGATCCAGTTCGCGCAGCGCCTCACCTGGTCGGGTCAGTACATTCACTCGGCGCCGTGGTCGGTCGGCTCGCAGGGCCGGCGCAACGTGTCGCACGGCTGCGTCAACGTGGCGCCCGGCAATGCCCGCTGGTTGTTCGACCGCACCCTGATCGGCGACCCGGTCGTCGTGAAGGGCACGGAGGACAAGCTCGCGTACGGCAATGGCTGGACGCCGTGGGATGTGACGTGGGCCGAGTTCGTCAAGGGAAGTGCACTCCCGGTGCCAGCGTCTTTGAAGTGACCAATGTGGCGCAACTGTCCTAAAAAGGACGGGTGAAAGATGTCGCGGCACGATTCCGGGATTGGTGCCCGGGGAAGATGAAGGCAGTATTGGGCGCCGGGGATGACGACGCCGTGAGGGGATCATGAAGACCTGGGGATTCAAGGGACAGTGGCGACTCGCCGCGGTCACAGTGATCGCGGGCAGCGTCCTGCTCAGCGCCGGCTGCGGCAGCGGCGACAAGAAGTCGTCCTCGTGGCAGGGCGGCGGTGAGCCGGGCAGCAGCGCCGGCGCAGACGCGCCCTCGCCCGAGCCGGCCCTGAGTACGGTCGCCGTCACCGCACCGGCCGCGGAGGCGAAGAACGTCGTCGCCATCAGCCCGGTGAAATACACGAGCGAGGACCCGCAGAACACCATCGTCGAGGTGACCGACGCCGCCGGCAAAAAGGTCGACGGCACCCTCGACAAGGACGCCAAGACCTGGACCCCGTCCAAGGCGCTGACGTACGGCACGAAATACACCGTGACCGTCACCGGGGCCGAGGCCGAGGGCAAGGGCAACACCGCGACGAGCACGTTCACCACCATGGCCAAGCCGTCGAAGGTCATCCGCGTGACGAGCTTCATGGGCGACGGCCAGACCGTCGGCGTGGGCATGCCGCTGATCATCCGGTTCAACCGGGCCATCCCCGAGGACTACCGCGACGACGTCGAGCGCCGGATGACCGTCACCGCCACCCCGGCGCAGGAGGGCATCTGGCACTGGACCAGCCCGACCGAGGTGCACTACCGCCCCAAGGTCTACTGGAAGGCCAACTCGAAGGTCTTCTACAAGGTCGCGATGGCGGGCGTGCCGCTGGGCAACGGCTACTACGGCCGGTCCGACCTGACCGTCGACCTCAAGATCGGCCGCTCGCTGGTCATGACGGTGTCGAACAAGACCAAGAAGATGACGGTCAAGGAGAACGGCAAGGTCGTCAAGACCATCCCGGTCAGCCTGGGCAAGAAGAGCACCCCGTCGTCGAGCGGCACGATGGTCGTCATCGAGAAGAAGAAGCACACGATCTTCGACACGACCGACGAGCTCGGCCCGGTCGACGGTTACAAGACCCCGATCGACTTCGCCCAGCGGATCACCTGGTCCGGGCAGTACATTCACGCTGCCCCGTGGTCCGAGGGCAAGCAGGGCAAGGTCAACGTCTCGCACGGCTGTGTGAACGTGTCGGAGGCGCTCGGCGCCTGGCTCTTCAACAAGACGCTGATGGGCGACCCGATCACGGTCACCGGCACCGAGGAAAAGCTGAAGAACGGCAACGGCTGGACCGACTGGAACATGAGCTGGGACGAGTACAAGAAGGGCTCCTACCTCTAGGCGGTCCCCCTCTCGCGTGGGAAGGGCCCGGTCGGCGGCGACCGGGCCTTTTGCTGACGTGCGCCGCGAAGCCTGCTTAATCTGGCAAAGTGCTGCGACTCCTGGTGGTGATGACGGCTGTGCTGCTCGCGGCGGCCGGCTGTGGCCGCAGCGCGCCGGAGGCCGCCGCGCCCACCGTGGCATCACCGTCGCCCTCGACGAGCGTGTTCGACGACCCGCCGGGCACCCTGACCTGCGCCGCCCTGTCCGCCTCGATCGCCGCGTCGTCACTGATGAACCCGGGTGTGGTCGACACCATCGTGCGGACCAGCGGCACGGCCGACGCCCCGGTCGCCGACGCCGCCCAGCGCCTCGCCACCGCGTACAACTCGGCGATCTCCGCCGCCGGGACCGAGCAGGAGCCCGATGCCGTCGCGGCGGTCGGGGCTGCCGCCTCGGACATGTCGACTGTCTGTTCGGACAGCGGGCTGAAGACCGTTGGGTGATCACCCGAACGGGTTGACGGATATCTAATGCGTGGGCGGGTCCATCGGGCCCTGACCAGCTCGTGGCGCTATCTGGATCACAAATTCTGACGCGATCACGTCCGAGGGTGCATCTCGCACCCGCGGAGCGGAATGCTTGTAAGGAGACCGCGATGGCGCAGATCCATCACTTCGACCACGGGTGGATCACCCCCACGGTCAGCTACGTCCTGTCGGTTCTGGGCTCGATGCTCGGCCTCACGTGCGCTGTGCGGTTCCGGTCGGCCGCCGGGCGCGGCGAGCGCGTCTGGTGGCTCGTGCTGGCGTCGCTGTCGATCGGCGGCACCGCGATCTGGAGCATGCACTTCGTCGCCATGATGGGCTTCAGCGTGGTCGGCACCCCGATCCGGTACGACGTCGGCCTCACCGTGGCCAGCGCGCTGATCGCCGTGGTCGCGGTCGGTCTCGGTCTCGCGATCGCCCTGCTCGGCAAGGGCGCGCAGAACCTCCGCATCCTCTCCGGCGGCGTCATCGCCGGCCTGGGCGTGGCGGCGATGCACTACACCGGCATGGCCGCCATGGAACTGCACGGCGACGTCTCGTACGGGATGACGATGGTCGGTCTCTCGATCGGCATCGCCGTCGTGGCCGCCGCGGTGGCGCTCTGGCTCGCCGTCACGGTGCGCCGCCCGCTCATCATCTTCGCCGCCGCCCTGGTCATGGGCATCGCGGTCAACGGCATGCACTTCACCGGCATGACCGCGATGTCGGTGAGCTCGAGCGACCTGAACACCGACCTGCCGGGCGCGACCGCGGGCGGCATGCTCGTCCCGATCGGCCTGACCGTCGTCTTCGGCATCATCGGCCTGGCCTACGCCCTGATGTCCGCCCCCACCGACGAGGACCGGGCCGCCGCGGCCTATCTGGCGCAGCGCCGCGAGGAGGCCGCGGCCCGCATCCCCCAGCAGCCGGGCCCCGGCCAGAGCGGCGGGCTCAACTCGGGCGCCTGGACCTACCGGGACCGCTCGTCACGCTGATCGATCGCAGCATCGAAGGGCCGGCCGTGAGGGTCGGCCCTTTTTCTTTGTGTCAGATGGGTGACAGGCGTCGAAGATGCGAGGAAGTGCGCCATCTGAAGAGGTGTGACGAATCCCTCGAAGGCCCCGGATGACGGCCTCCCTGGTAGCGGAGCGTGTTGGCCGTCTGCACGGAGAGAACGACCGGCGTTCATTTGGTTTCGACTTGTTACCCATACGTTTCCGTCATCACCATGGGTCGGCCGATCGGTTGATGGCCGGGGGACTCACGGCCGTACGATCTTGCCTGCCTGTCATAGCCTAAACCCGATAGCCTCTTTCCTCAGGTAGTGGGCGAGTTCGATTCAAGTGGGGGCGACATGAGTGTGGGCATCCTGGGTACCGGCTCTTATCTGCCGGCCGAGGTGGTCACCAACGACGATCTGGTGCGTCTCGTGCCGGATGCCGACCCCGAGTGGGTCAGCCGCAAGACGATGATCCAGGCCCGCCGTTTCGCGGCGCCGCACGAGGCCGCTTCCGACCTCGCCGCGGAAGCCGCGCGACAGGCCCTGAGCAACGCGGGTCTCGAGGCCGTCGACATCGACTACCTCATCGTCTCGACCTCCACCGGTGACTCTCCGCAACCGCCAACGTCCACCCTGGTGCAGGAAAAGATCGGCGCGAACCGGGCCGCCTGCTTCGACATCAACGTGGTCTGCGCCGGCTTCGTCTTCGGCGTCGCGCTGGCCAACAGCCTGGTCTCGATGAACCCCAGCGCCAAGGTTCTGGTCATCGCGTCCGACATCTACTCGCGCATCCTCGACTTCGGTGACCGCCGCACGGCCGTGCTCTTCGGTGACGGTGCCGGGGCCGCGGTGGTCGGGGCCGTCGCTGAGGGCTACGGCTTCATCGACCTCGAGCTGGTCTCGCGGGGCGAGGCGAGCGAGCTGATCCACGTTCCCGCGGGCGGCAGCCGGCTCCCGGCGTCGGCCGACACGGTGGCGAACGGTGACCACTACTTCAAGATGAACGGCCGCGGGGTCCGCGAGTTCGTGAACAGCGGCGTGCCGCCGGCGCTCGAGGCCCTGCTCAAGCGGGCCGACGTCGCCGTCGAGGACGTCAACCACTTCGTGCCGCACCAGGCCAACGGCATCATGCTGGCCGAGCTGGTCGAGGCGGCCGGCCTGACCGCGGCCACCACCCACCTGACGCTCGACCGCTACGGCAACGTGGGCAGCGCTTCCGTGCCCGTCACGCTCGACGAGGCCGCCCGTAAGGGAGCGCTGAAGGACGGCGACGTGGTGCTGATGGCCGGTTTCGGCGGCGGCATGTCGGTCGGCGCCTGCCTGGTGCGCTGGGGCGGCGTCAGCGGGGCTGCACGAGCCAGTTCCACGCCCGCTTGAGCGTGTCCTGAAGGCCCTCGTCAGCGACGCGGGCCGCCGGGTCCTCGCTCGGCTCCGGCAGGTCGGCGGCCGGCACGGTGATCAACGCACCGTGCTCGAAGAGCCCGCCGACCTTGTCGGCCGGCGCGAACCGGTGCCCGTCCGGAGTCTCGACGATCAGCCCGTGAAAGACGTCCGAGTGCTCGTCGGACAGCACATGCTCGACCTCACCGACGCGCGCGCCGGACTCGTCGAAGACGGGCGTCCCGTTCTTCAGCACGAGATAGGCGACCGGCGCGCCGAGGTCCTCGGGAGCTTCGTTAGCGGTCATGACCACCCGGTACCCGGGTGGGCGGGCCCCTAAGCTTCCCGAGGCGGGGGAAGCGTCGCGACTTCCCGGTAGAACTGGTTGATCTGCCGGACGGTCGCCTCGAAGTCGTCGAGGCCGAACGGCTTGGTCACATACGCGTTAGCCCGGTGCTGATAGCTGGAGACGATGTCCGGCGTCGCGCCCGAGGTAGTCAGAATCACCACCGGAATGGCCTTGAGCCGGTCGTCGGCCTTGATCGCCGCGAGCGTCTCCCGCCCGTCCATCCGCGGCATGTTCAGATCGAGCAGGATGAGGTCGGGCCGGTTGGCCTGCGTGTAGGTGCCCTCACCGCGCAGATAGTCGAGAGCCTCACGCCCGTCGGCCACCCTCTCGACAGTGGCCCGCGTCTCCGCGTTCTCCAGCGCCTCAGAGATCATGAGGGCGTCGGCGTCATCGTCGTCGACGACGAGGATCTGCAGGCTGCGCACGGAGGGCCCCTTTGGTTGCTGTGCCGCAAGCATAGGGGTAGATGCCGATGTCACCTACTTCCGGGCGGACGAATTTCCCCCCTCCGCGGCCGGCGCCGGCTCA
The DNA here is from genome assembly GCA_965217855.1 of Actinoplanes sp. Taxonomy (GTDB): domain Bacteria; phylum Actinomycetota; class Actinomycetes; order Mycobacteriales; family Micromonosporaceae; genus Actinoplanes. Next base: position 243,074 of record CBDCJN010000016.1, read on the forward strand.
TCCGCAAACCACTGCCTGACCTGCGACGGCGTGAGGTCGTAGCCGGTCGCCCGCGCGCCGGCCCAATTGACCCCCACGAGCAACCCGTCGTTCTCGAGCATCGGCAGCCACCCGTCGAGCCACTTGTCGACGTCAACCGCCACGATCTCGAACCCGTGATAGGCCGCCACCTGATCCACCACCCGCCCGGCCCGGGTCGCCTTGGACCAGAACGGCACCGCGCGCTTCTCATCGGTCGCGGCCGGCGCCGGCAGCCCACCCCCGTCCCGGATCGAGAACACGAGTCCTTCCCGAGCCGCCTCCCGCCGAAAGGCCGCACGGTGCGCCCCACTGAGCGACATCGCCGCCTCCCCACGCCTAGGTGTGCCGGCCCGCGCGTCACGCAGCCCGAACAGCATCGTCCCGCAAACCGCCGCTCCGGGAAGCCGAGACCTCACGTTTGCGCCATTAGGAGCGTCACCCCAACCCCGCCGATCAACTTCCACCGCAGCAGTACGCCACCCGCCAGTTCACAACTGCAGGTGGGACAGCCCCCGGCTGCGCCGCTGCCGCCCGCAAGCCACTGCATGCCAAGGCCGCAGCGCGCCTCTCGCGCGTCTGCAACACTCCTCGCGCGGCTCGCGGCGCAGCGACCGGAACACCCCACCGAGCCCCTGGCCCGCCCCCTCGTGCGGCCCGGCGTGGAGGGATGCGGCGTGCCGGCCGGCGCTTGAGTGTCGTTTGCCACGGCGTGGCGCCGTAGGCGGTCGGCGGGGCTCTGTCGCGCGCCCGCAGCCTTGGTTCGAGGGGTCGCGGCGGGCCGGCGGAAAGCGTCTGCGGCCAGTCGGCAGGCGATTGTCGAGGTAAATCTATAAGCGCAGGTTGGCTGTGATTCCTTTGCTCATTTCTGATCTTGGAAAGGACTATGTGGATCATTCCTGCGGGCGTCGTTCGGCCGGGATCCGAACGGTTGATCAACATCATCTTTTCGGCCCAGGGGGGCTAAACATTTAGTACAGGAAAGTGGAATTCGTCCCGAAACCCGGCGTAAAGACAGGGCAGGATCGTCCTCTGGTCATAGTGTCCGTTTTGTCGGTTGCATCTCGGCCGGACACTCATCAGTCACTGGAGGATGTAATGAACAACAGTCGGCGCATCGGGGCGCTCGTGGCTACGGCCACTGCGGCAGTCGGCATGGCTACGGTGACCGCGACGGCGCCGGCACAGGCGGCGCCCGTCAGGGGTCCCCAGCCGGTTTCCAGCTGGCTGGGCGCTGTCCGCGCCAATGCCGACAGCTGGGTCAAGATCTACTGGCGCACGAACCAGCGGATCTGCGACGTCGAGGTCCGCGTCAGCGGCCGGGACGTCGACGTCGACTACCCGGGCCGCCGTCGCTTCACGTCCTTCACCCGCGGCGACGAGCTCCGCCCGGGCCGCACGGACTTCACCGCCGTCGAGGTCAACCCCGACTTCGACCGGGCCGGCGTAGCCCGCCTGCGCGCCACCATCGAATACGACCTCTGCGGCCGCCGCGACCGCACCCAGTACCGCTCGTTCTCGCTGGCGCTCCCGGTCCTGCGCAACAGCGGCCACGACGGCCCCGGTCGCCCCGGCGACGGCCCCGGTCGCCCCGGCGACGGCCCCGGTCGCCCCGGCGACGGCCCCGGTCGCCCCGGCGACGGCCCCGGTCGCCCCGGCGACGGCCCGGGTCGCCCGGGTGACGGCCCGGGTCGCCCCGGAGATGGCCCCGGCCGTCCCGGCGATGGTCCGGGACGTCCGGGTGACGGTCCGGGTCGTCCCGGAGATGGCCCCGGTCGCCCGGGTGACGGTCCGGGCCGCCCGACCAGCCCGAGCGCCTCTCCGTCCGTGAGCCCGTCCGCCTCCCCGTCCGTGAGCCCGTCGGCCAGCCCGTCCGTGAGCCCGTCAGTCAGCCCGTCCCCCAGTCGGACGCGTGGCAACGGTGGTGGCGGTGACCGTGGCAACGGTGGTGGCGGTGACCGCGGCAACGGCAACGGCAACGGCAACGGCAACGGCAACGGCAACGGCAACGGCAACGGCAACGGCAACGGCAACGGCTGAGCAGGGGCACACGTGTACCACCGCAGGATCGTGATCACGACTCAACGTGGTCGTGATCGGGCCGGCTGATCGGGACCAGGCTCTCGGCCCCGCCCAGCCGGTGGGGATGATGTGGTCGAAGCGGGTCCCGGGACCACCGATTGAGTCGGTGAGCCGGGACCCGTTCCGCGCCCAGCGGGATCAGCAGGCCGTTCCGCGCCCCAGGGGATCAGCAGGCCCGTTCCGCGCCTCAGCGGGTGGAGCAGGCCCGTTCCGCGCGCTAGCGGGAAGGGCAGGCCGGTTCCGCGTCCAGCGGGAAGGGCAGGTCCGTTCCGCGCTTCAACGGGATCAGCAGGCCAGTTCCGCCCCAGCGGGAAGGGTAGGTCCGTTCCGCGCTTCAGCGGGAGGAGCTGATTTGTTCCGCGCCCAGCGGGGGGCAGTCCGTTCCATGCCCCTGGGGGAGCAGCAGGCCCGTTCGGCACCCAGCGGAACAGCGGGCCCGCGAGCGCCGCCCGTGCCGGCGCGGAGCCAAGCCTGCGGCACCCCAGCCGCGTCCGCGGCGCCACCGGAGGGGCCTGCTGGTCTCGGATCGGCCGCAAGAGGTTGTGGGGCGGAACTGGTACTGGGGGATCTCGTTGGGTCAGACGGGTGGTGCTGCTTGTGGGGGCGCTCTGGAGCTTCGGGGTGTTGTGGGTGACGGAAGGCCTTGGCCGGAACGGGTCTACGGCCGTGAGGACAACGGTCCGGGGCTGTGACGGCAGCGCTGATCCTCAGCTCGTACCGAATGCCTTAAATAGCTTTTATGGGCCTCCACCCGAAATCAGCGTTATAGCATGATCCACGGCCGGTCGCCCGGGGGTAGCGACCGGGCGACAGGAGGGACCGATATGAGAACGGGCCACCGAATCGGAATTGTCGCCGCCAGCGCGGCCGCGGCGATGGGCATCATGTCCGCCGCCCCGGCTTCGGCCGCACCCACCGGGCAAGCTGCACCAGGCGCATCGCCCGCGCACAGCGTGACGGCACAGCTGGACGTGACCGGCCTCGAGGCTCGCAAGTGGGTCAAGGGGCCGCGGCCGGTCAGCAAGGTGCTCGAGCCGGTGAACGCGGGCGAGTCGGAGTGGGTGCGGGTGCGGTGGAAGACCGATCGGCGCATCTGTGACGTCGAGGTCGTCGTGTGGGGCAACCGCAAGGTCGACATCGATTACCCGGGTGACCGGGAGTACACGTCGTTCTCGCGCGGTGACTCGCTCGGGCGCGGCAGCAGCGACTTCACCTCGTTCCGGGTGGAAGCCGACTACGACCGTGACGCCTGGGTGAAGCTCGAGGCCACCATCAGCTACACCGACTGCAGCCGGCACTCGCCGACTTTCAGTAATGACACCGGCCTGACGCTCCCCGTTCGGAGCTGACCACAGCCGGATCAATCGGCGCCTTCGGCGCCAAGGACCAGCGGCGCGCCACGCGCCGGGACATAGTGGGCGCCGATTCGTCGGCGCCGGATGAACGTGGGGCGGCTCAGGTCCGCCCGCAAAATCGCGGCGACACGATCGCCGGACATAGGAAGCGACGCCCGGCCGGCGAAAACCGGCCGGGCGTCGTTCGTAGGTGCGGGGTGCCCGCGCTCAGGCGAGCGTGAGGACCTGGGTCAGCTCGTCCGACTCCCGCCGCGCGTTCATGATCAGTGCGGCCGGGTCCTCGAGGACCATCTGCATGGCCTTCGAGATCAGGTTGGGGTCGAAGGTCGAGCCGTGGAACGTCGCCTCCAGGTGGAGCACCCCGTTCATCTCGCTGGTGGTCAGCGTGACGCCCTCGGGGCTGTTGAGCGTGGGCACGCTCAGGTTGACCCGCCACTCGGGGCCCACCGACCAGGGCAGGTCGCCGAGCAGGTCGTGCCGGCCCTGGTTGCTGAAGGTCAGCCTCGGCCGCGGCGGGATCGCCAGCTCGGACGGGTACGGGTCGGGCATGCCGGGCGCGCCGTCCAGAGCGATCTTGCCCTCGCGCAGCACCATCATCGTGAGGATGCGGCCGGTGGCGAGCTCGTTCTTGATCGTCGTGTTGATCGACGCCGGGTCCATCATGTTCATCGGCGACAGGTAGGGACCCATGCAGAAGTTGCTGTCGATCCGGGTGTCCTTGTCGAGGAACCGCCGCCCGTCGGCCAGGAACGTCGCGCCGCCGGTGTCGGGCTTGAGTCCCAGCTGGTTGAGCGCCGCGGTGAAGGCCGCGAAGGTGATCGCCGACGTGGTGACACCGGGCGAGTACTCGTCGCGCCACTTGCGCATCAGCTTGAGCGTGCTGGCCGAGCGGGCCGAGCGCACCGTCAGGTTGGGCTGCCACTTGCGCATCCGGGTCTCGACGGGCTCCGGTGGGCGGGCGAAGCTGATGCCTTCCTTCCACCGGGCCGGCTTGGTGCCGAACTGCTTGAACCAGGCCTTGGGCAGCGCCATCCGGTTGCGCTCGAGCGGCGGGATCACCGCGGCCCGGCCCTGGCTGGCGGCGAGCACGAGCTCGTGCACCAGCGAGTTGACCGGCCCGGCGTCGCCGTACGCGTGCGACACCTTGATCGCCACGTAGCCGGCGCCGACGAGGATGCGGATCGGGTGGATGCCGCGCGGCTCGGACTGCAGCTTGCGGGTCATCCCGTCCATGTCGAGCGACCAGTCCCCGGAGTCCTGCACCGCGCGGTGCACGAACTGGGCGAACTCGGCGGCGTTCATGTGTTCCCAGCGGGCGCCGACCCGGTCGAGCTTCGACACGGCCCGGTGCTTGGGGTCGGCCGCGTGCAGACCGATCAGAGCCCGGCGTACGCCGTCGACGGTGACGCCGTAGAGCGGCCCGACGGTACGGATGTATTCCAGCGGGAGCCACGCCCGCTCGTGCAGCGTCATGCCGGTCGTGTTCGCGCTGTCGCCGCGGCGCTTGCTGCTGCCGAAGACGACCCGCAGCACGGTCGGCGCGACCAGCACGGTCTCGACGCCCATCACGATGGCGACCCACATGACCAGGTCGGTCAGGCCGCCGGTGCTGCCGCCGTACCAGGCGCCGCCCAGCTCGGCGAGGCCCGCGAAGAGCGAGAAGATGCCGGCGCCGCGCACCCGGTCGTTGACCCGGGAGATCGCCATGAAGAAGTGCAGGAAGACGAACGGAACGTAGGTCAGCGCGAGGATCCGCAGCGCGTCGCCGGCCGTCGCCGCGTACTGGGCACCGAAGACCGACATGATCGGGTTGGCCAGGAAGAAGACCAGCGCCGCGGCCGGCACCCCGCCGCCGAGGCAGATCATCAGGCCGACCCGGACCTTGGAGGTCAGGGCCCGCTTGTCGCCGCTGGCCACCGCGAACAGGGTGAGCGCGACGTTGCCCGGAACCATCGCGAGGAACGACAGCACCATGAAGGCGGTGTAGAACGACGCGTTGGCCTCGGCCGACAGCACCGCGGTGACGACCAGCGGCAGGGCGGCCCGGGGCAGGTAGGTCGCCAGGTTGAGCAGGTTGTGGTCGAAGGTCGACTTGCCCCGGCCCTTGAGCAGCGAGAACCGCGGGCGCGCGGAGTCGATGATGCGACGGCGGCGCAGCGCGACGCTGAGAATGGCGGTCGACAGCACGATGCCGGCCACCCAGGTGAGCAGCAGCTCGTTGCCGGTGAGGGTGATCGGCGCGAAGGCGAGACCGCCCAGCAGCGCCAGCTTGATCACCGAGAACCAGGCGTTGCGCATCAGTTGGAGCGGGCCCTTGAGCAAGCCCACCAAGGCTTCGTCGAGGACCAGGGTGATCGCGTTGATCGCGATGCCGACGACCAGCAGCACGGTGCCGAACGTGCCGCCGAGCGCCCGCTGCAGGCCGGGGATCCAGAGCTCGGCGACGGCGACGTAGGCGATGCCGCCGACCGTGGCGGCGCTGCCGGCCACCAGGAGACAGGTGGTGATCAGTTCCCATTTTGGCCCGCGGAGCTGCGACAGGTCGGAGATCAGCATGGTGCCCATGCCGAACATGCCGATGGTGCCGATCAGCGTCATGGCGGAGACCGCGGCCGAGGCCTGACCCACCGCCTCGGGGGATGCCGTGCGAGCGGCCACCCACCAGTACGCGAAACCGAACAGCGACGTGATCGCCGTAGTGGCGATCAGCGACCCTGCGTTCAGGAACAGATCGACGTGCCCTTTCAGGGCCGTCAGCACGCCGCTGCGACGCTTGGCCGGTTTTGGCACCGAGCCTTGCGGCGTAACGACCTCGGTCACGGTCACACAGCCTCCCCACGGAACGACGATGAAAGGGTAGTTACTCGCCGGTTTCGGGTGCTACGGGAGAGCGGCCCGACCTTCACATACTGTCTGGTATGGACGATCATTGATCTGGCGGAATCGGTTGGCCGTTCGGTCGATGCTGGATACGCGTGAGGTCCCAGGTGAATCACCTGTCCCCGCGGCAACACCGATCGTCTGTCACTCAGGGTGACTTGGATCATCACAACCAACCCGCTCGTTTGAAACGCCAGAAGAGGCCGCTACAGACGAGAACAATTATCACAATGGTCACCGAGAACCCGTACCGGGAGTCGAGGCCGGGCATGTTCGCGAAGTTCATCCCATAAATCCCGGCACCTACGGTAGGTATTGCGGCAATCGCCGCCCATGCGGCAATCATCCGCATGTCGTTGTTCTGCTCGAGGGTGACCTGAGTGAGGCGAGCCTGCAGGATCGAGTTGAGCAGATCGTCGAAGCCGGCCACCCGGTCGACGGCCCGCGCCAGCCGCCCGCGCACGTCGACGAAGTAGGGCCGCAACCCGGGCGGAGCGCCCGACGGGTCGAGCAGCCGGGCCAGCGGCTCCTGCAGCGGCAGCACGGCCCGCTTGAGCTCGACCAGCTCGAGCTTGAGCTGATAGAAGTGGGCCACCTCGGACGATCGGCGAGTGGCGAACGTCTCCTCCTCGAGGCGCTCGAGGTCACGTTCCACGCTGGCCGCGACGTCGAGATAGTCGTCGACCATCCGGCCGGCGATCGCGTAGGCCACCGCCCACGGGCCCAGCCGCAGCAGCGCCGGCCGTTTCTGCACGTCCTGGCGGACCGGCCACAGAGCGCCCGCCGCGCCATGACGGACGGTGATCACGAACCAGGACCCGATGAGCAGGGTCACGTCGCCGGTGTCGACCACTTCACTGGTGGCCGTCAACTCCTCGTGCTCGACGTAGCGGGCCGTCCGGAGCACGACCCGGGTCACATCGCCGATCGTCTCGGTCACCGGCCGGTGACCGCCCTCGGTGGTCTGCTCCACCAGCAGCTCGTGCAGCCCGAACACCTGGGCCACCGAGCGCATGGTGGCCAGGTCGGGCTCGTGCAGGCCGAGCCAGAGGAACTCGCCGCGCCGCGGCCGCGCCTCGGTGTAGTCGCTCGGCCCGGGCCGGCGCACCCCGGAGCGGTAGGTCACGCAATCGACCACCGCGTCCGGGTTGCCCCGGCGCGGTGGCGACTCCTCGCCGCGGGCGCGCGGGGCGATGCCCGCGACCAGCCGGCCCAGGATCTCGGCCACCGGTGTGCCGCGCTGCCGCCATCCGACCATCCGCCGACCCCTGTCATCTGACGCTTCTGCGTCGCCGACGGTATCGGCTCCCCGCACTCGACCGGAGTGGGCCGTCAGTCCGAACTGTGCCCGAGTTCCAGCCGGGCGTCAGTCGCAACTGAGTATCAGTCCGAGCTGAGTATCAGTCCGAGCGGCGCATCGCCCGGACGCCGGCCCACAGTCCGAGCGCCGCGACGGCGGCGGCCGCGACGATGCCGCCGAACGTCTCCGAGCTCCAGATGTTGCCGTTGAACAGTGCCCGTTCGGCGTCCACCACGTAGCTGAGCGGGTTGCCCGCGGCCAGGGCTCGCAGCCAGCCCGGGCCGTCGTCGATCGGCAGCAGCACGCCCGCGAGCAGCAGCAGCGGGAAGAGCAGGGTCTGCTGCACGGTCCAGAACAGCCACTCGGCGTTCTTCGAGGCCAGGGCCAGCGTGTAGGAGAGCGAGCCCAGCCCGATGCAGAACGCGGACAGGATCACCAGGCCGATCAGCGCGCCGCCGAGGTTGAACCGGAACCCGAAGGGGAGACAGGCGACCACGATCAGGGCGGCCTGGGCGAACATCGGGACGATCTCTTTGAGCGCGCGACCGATCAGCAGGGCCGGGCGCCGCAGCGGGGTGACCAGCATCCGCTCGTGCGAGCCGGTCTGGATCTCGAAGAGCAGGTTGGACCCGGTCATCGACGACGCGAAGAGGCAGGACATCACGATGATGCCGGGCACGAACCACTGCAGGGCGGTGCCGTCGTCGTCGGGCAGCAGGGGAGTGAACAGCGCGAGGAAGACCAGCGGCTGCACCATCGAGAAGATGATCGTGAAGGGGTCGCGCAGGGTCGGCCGCAGCTCGCGGCTGAAGACGGTGCGGGTGTCGGTGATCAGCGTGGTCATGGCTCAGACCTCCACGAGGGCGGCGTTGTCGGCCTCGGCCACGGCGCCACCCTCACGCAGGCTGCGGCCGGTGAGCTTGAGAAAGACGTCGTCGAGGGTCGGGCGCGTCACCTCGACCTCGGCGGCGGGACGACCGGCGGCGCGCAGGTCGTCGAGGATGCCGGGCACGCGCCGGGGCGCGCCGGGCGTGTTGATCACCAGTCGGGTGCCCTGCCGCTGTGGCTCGAGCGCGGCCAGGGTCGAGGCCGCGGAAGCGGCGTCGGTCTCGGCGTCGAAGCCGAGAAGGATGTGATCGCCCACGTGCTCCTCCTTGAGCCGGGCCGGGCTGTCGTCGGCGATGATCCGGCCCTGGTCGACCACGATCACCCGCTCGGCCATCGAGTCGGCTTCGTCGAGATAGTGGGTGGTCAGCACGATCGTGGTCTCGTGCCGGGCGCGGAGTTCGAGAATGTGCTCCTGCAGGTTCGCCCGGTTCTGCGGGTCGAGACCGGTCGACGGCTCGTCGAGGAAGAGCAGCTCGGGCTCGTGGATCAGGCCCATGGCGATATCGAGCCGGCGGCGCTGGCCCCCCGACAGGCTCGAGACCCGCCGGTCGGCCACCTCGGCCAGGCCCAGCGAGTCGACCAGGGCGGCGGCGCGGGTGCGGGCGTCGCGCACGCTCAGGCCGTACGCCCGGCCCTGGCTGATCAGTTCGTCACGGCCCCGCTGGCTGTGCCCGGCGCCGTTGCCCTGCCCGATGTAACCGATCCGCAGACGCACCTCGCGCTGCTGCCGGACCACGTCGAAACCGGCCACCCGGGCCGTCCCCGAGGTCGGGGGGATGAGAGTGGTGAGCATGCGCAGCGTCGTGGATTTGCCGGCGCCGTTCGGCCCGAGCAGCGCGACCAACTCGCCCGGCGCGACGGTGAGATCGATGCCGTCGACGGCACGAACATCCTTGAAATGCTTGGTCAGCGCTCGTGTCTCAATCATCTTGTGCTCACTCATACCGTCGACGCTAGGCTCGCTTGCGGACACTTTCTGACCTCAATGGGGCGGAGTCTGGATTCATGGCGAACACGAGTGCCCGGATGCTGCGGCTGCTGTCGTTGCTGCAGACCCACCGTTACTGGCCCGGGTCCGAGCTGGCGGGCCGGCTCGAGGTGAGCCCGCGGACCCTGCGCCGCGACGTGGACCGGCTGCGGGATCTCGGTTACCCGGTCGACGCGAGCCGCGGGGTGGCCGGCGGCTATCAGTTGCAGGCCGGCGCCGCCGTGCCGCCGCTGCTGCTCGACGACGACGAGGCGGTGGCGATCGCGGTCGGGCTGCGGACCGCGGCGGCGGGCGCGGTCGCCGGTTTCGAGGAGACCTCCGTCCGCGCTCTGGCCAAGGTCATTCAGTTGCTCCCGCCCCGGCTGCGTCGCCGCATCGACGCGTTGCGCGAGGTGACCGCCCCGGGCGCCTTCGGCGTCGGCCCGACCCTGGACGCGACCGTGCTGACCACCCTCGCGCTGGCCTGCCGGGGTGAGGAGCGGCTGCGTTTCGATTACGCCCCCCGGGACGGCGACCCGGCCGCCCGCTATGTCGAGCCGCACCGGCTCGTGCCCCTCGGCCGCCGCTGGTATCTGGTCGCCTGGGACCTCGACCGGGGGGACTGGCGCAGTTTCCGGGTCGACCGGCTCACTGCCCCCGGGCTGACCGGCGCCCGGTTTCGGCCCCGCGAGATACCCGGTGGTGACGCGTCGGCCTGGCTGCGCTCGCGGATGGCGCAGATCCCCGCGAGATATGACGTCTCGGTCGTCCTCGAGACGGGAGCCGATCAGGTGGGCGCGTTCATCGGTCATTACGGCACGGCGGAGGAGGTGGCCGAGGGCTCCTGCCGCATGCGGATGAGCACCGACGACCTCGGCTGGCCGGTGATGGTGCTGGGGGTGCTGGGGGTGCCGTTCACCATCGAGTCGCCGCCCGAGCTGCGCGACCGGGTGCGGCGGACCGGCGAGACGCTGCTCCGCGGCAGCGCCTAGAAAGATCTGAAAACCACTATGGACTGGTCAAAGCTTTGTGGACGGATCGGCGCCCCCGTGGCGCCGATCCGCACGATGAAGCTATCGAGACCCTCCGACACTTTTTCGGCTCGTCTAAGACAGGGATTATATAAGAATCAGCGGATATTGCGGCGGATCGACTTCGCCACCGCGACCATCTGCGCCGGCGTGAACACCCGCGGCGCCATGAGCTGCACCAACGAGCCGTCGGACAGCGCCAACTCCACGCGCCAGAAATCATCGGCCCGGATCAGCGGCACCTGGCGCCCCCGGATCTCGACCTTGCTCACCGCCTGGAAGCCCTGGATCTCCTTCGCGGGCCGGCGGGTGAAGCCGTCGATCGGCGCGACGGTCAGGTCGCGTCCGGGCACGACCGGATCCACGTAAGTGATGATCGCCCCGTCCTCCTTGAAGCCGCGCAGCTCCCAGCCTGCCGGCACCAGCCCCACCGCATACCGCAGGTCGACCGGCTGCGGATCGTCCCGCACCCGGGTGGCCAGGTCGTGGACGGCGTTCTCGTTGGCATAGCGGCCGAGCCCCGTCACCCGCGCCCAGCGGCCCGGCGCCTGCTCCCAGCCGACCGTGCTGCCGCCGATCCAGGCCGTCTTCCCGTTCACCGTGGTCGGCCGGTAGCTCGGTCCCGGCGGCGTGGCGGTGGTGCTGCTGAGATACACGTCACTTCCGTCGTCGGCCAGATAGACCGCGATGATCGGTCCGTCCGGATCCGCGATATAGGTCGCTTTGCCCAGCCCGGGCAGGCTCCATGGGAAGGCGGGTCCCTCCATCGCGACCAGCTTGATCGGGCCGGGCCGGGTCGGTGGCCGGGTGGCGGGCGCGGTGGTGACTGCGGGCGCACCGATCGAGGGGGTGACCACCGCCGGCGACCCCGGATCGACCAGCATCATCACGGTCACCGAGCCGGCCAGGGCCAGACCCGCGCCGGCCGCGACCCAACGTCGGACGGGCCGGGAGAACCATGACCGGGTACGCCGTTCCGGCGCCCTGATTTCGTCGCGCAACCGCGCTCGCGCCCCCTGCAGCGCCTCGGAGGAGACCGGCGGCGCGTCCGGGCCGTACGCCTGGAGCAGGTCGATGTCGTTCATGTGCGGTCCCCCTGGGCGGTGTCGAGAACCTCGCGGGTGAGGCGGCGGGCCCGGTTGATGCGCGAGCGCACCGTCCCGACCGGAATGTCGAGGGTCGCGGCGATCCCGGCGTACGTCAGATCGGCCCAGGCCAGCAGCAGGAGCGCGTCGCGATCACCCGCCTTGAGCCGGGCCAGCGCCGCGGCCAGCCCCGATCGGGCCGCCTCCGCGTCGACCCGGTCGGCGGCCATCGCCCGCGGCGGCGCGTCCTGCCGGGCCGCGCGAGCCAGCGCCCAGTAGCGACGTTCCTCCTGCCGCAGGTGGCGGTGCAGCACGTTGGTCGCGATGCCGAACAGCCACGGCCGCACGTCGAGCCGCAGCGGCTGATAGCCCGCCCGTTGCCGGAACGCGATCAGGAACGTCTCGGCGAGCAGGTCGTCGGCGGGCGGGCCGATCCAGCGCGCCAGGTAGTGGTGGACGGCCGCCGCGTGCCGGTCGAACAGCGGCGCGAACCGTTCCGGCTCGCCCACCGACGCCGCGACCAGATCGGCGTCGGCGACGGCCTCGTCGAGAGGGGTCACACGGACTGATGCCCGCAGCCGCCGAAGAAGTTCACGGCGGAATCGTAGAGCGGCCCCGAAAAGTGTCAGGGGTCCCGGGCAGAATCTCGCCCATGACGACGATCGGTGCGATCTTCCTGCCGCAGAACCCACCCGAGACCCTGCGCTCCGTCGCCCAGGCCGCCGATCGGGCCGGCCTCGAGGAGCTGTGGTTGTGGGAGGACTGCTTCCTCAACGGCGGCCTCACCGCCGCCACCGCGGCTCTGGCGTGGACGGAAAACCTGCGCGTCGGCATCGGCATCATGCCCGTCCCGTTCCGTAACGTCGCCTCGCTGGCGATGGAGCTCGCCACCCTCGGCCGCCTGTTCGGCGATCGCGCTTTGCCCGGCATCGGTCACGGCGTCCAGGAATGGATGGGCCAGGTGGGTGCCCGGGCCGCGTCGCCCCTCACGCTCCTCCGGGAGTACGGGACGGCCCTGCGTGACCTGCTCCGTGGCGAGTCGGTCACCGTCGACGGCCGCTACGTGAAACTCGACGCCGTCCGGCTGGACTGGCCGCCCGAGGTTCCGCCGGTGCTCTCGATCGCCGCCGGCGGCCCCAAGACGATCGCCCTCGCGGGTGAGGTCGGCGACGCCGTCGTGCTGGCCGGCGGCACCACCCCGGCCCAGGTCGCCGCGGCGGCCAAGCTGGTCTCCGACGCGCAGCTGGTCGTCTTCGTGCCCGCTCTCTCCGGGCCCGGCGCGGCCGAGAAACTGGCTGCCGACGCCGAACGATTCAAAACCGATTACCCCGGGTTGTCCGGCACCCCGGCCGAGATCGCGGCCGGGGTGGCCGAGTTCACCGCGGCCGGCGCGAGCAAGGTGATCCTGCAGCCGGTGCCCGGCATCGACCCCGAGGCTTACGTCCGCTTCATCGCCGAGGAGGTGCGCCCGCTCGTCGGCTGAGCCGCAAGGCCGTCGATGTGACCCCGGCCGCGAACCCGGCGCGCGGGGCAGCCGGTTCGATAGCCTCGGCCGAGATGCTCCGGGCGATCGAGGCCGGGGCGGCACGGGGAGGTTCGGCGTGACGCGTTACGTGGCGATCGGCGACAGTTTCACCGAGGGTGTCGGCGACGAGTTGCCGGACGGCTCGGTCCGGGGCTGGACAGATCTCGTCGCCGCCGGCCTGGCGGCGGGCGAGGGCAAGACGATCCAGTATGCGAACTTCGCCATCCGCGGCCGGCTGCTCGAGCCGATCGTGACCGAGCAGCTCGACGCCGCCCTGGCGCTCTCGCCGCCGCCCACGCTGCTGTCGCTCAACGGCGGGGGCAACGACATGATGCGCCCGGGCGGCGACATGCTCCGGCTGGCCGGGCTGACCGAGAAAGCGATCCATCGCTGCGTCGAGGCTGGGGTGCACGTCGTGCTGCTCAGCGGGGCCGACCCGTCCGCCCGGTTGCCGCTCGGCGGGGTAATGCGCCGCCGCGGCGAGGCGCTGACCCAGGCGGTCATCGACCTGCCGAAACGGTACGACATCACGTTCGTCGACGTGTTCCACGACGCCGAGATCAAGAAAGCCGGCTACTGGTCGCCCGACCGGCTGCACCTCGGCCCGGCCGGGCACCGCCGGGTGGCCGGCCTGGTGCTCAACGCGCTGGGCTACGAGCAGGCCGCGCACGTGATCGACCCCGGGCCGGGGGAGAGCCGCCGGGTGCTGGCCGAGGCCCGCTACTACCGCGAGCACGTCCTGCCCTGGCTCAATCGGCGGGTGCGGGGCCAGTCGTCCGGCGACAACCGCACGGGCAAGTTCGTCGACTGGGCCGACATCTCGCCGGCTCAGCCCGCACCGCAGGCCTGACCTCGCTCCGTCCGAACAGCGGGTCAGGCCAGAGCGCGGCGGCGGATGTGGTCGTCGTGCCACTCCTGGCCGACCAGGAAACGCTTGACGCCGACGATCTCGAAGCCGCTCTTGGCGTAGAACTTCGCGGCCCGGACGTTTTGCTGGTTGACGCCCAACCAGCAGAAACCGGCCCCGGTCGCGGCCGCCTCGGCGAGCGTGGCGGCCATCAGCGCGGCCGCCGCGCCCGAGCCGTGCCGCTCCGGCGCCAGATAAAACTTGCTGAGCTCGATGCTGACCTTCGCGTCCACCACCGCGGCGACGTCCGGGTCCTTGATCGGGCCGCCGACCAGCATCGAATAGCCGATCGGCACGCCCTCGTCGAGCACCAGCAGCAGGACACGTCCGGGGTCGGCCAGATAGTCCTCGAAGTTCGCGACCGACAGGTGGGTGGCGACGAACGCGTCGATGTCCGCCGGCAAGGTTCCGGGCGGACAGGCCAGCCCGAAGGTCCGTTCGGCCAGATCGTGCAGCAGTTCCGTGTCGGCATCTTCGGCGCGACGGGTCGTGATCGACATGGAAAGACAGTTTATGGTTTCTCGCGTGCGCGCTCCCACGATGAGACAACTCGGCGATGTCATTCCTCTGCCGGCGGCGATCCGCCCCGATTCGGGGGCCGATTTCCGGATTCCGACCGATGTGACGGTGAGTGCCGCCCCGGCCGCCGCCGCGATCGCCGACGAACTGGCCGGCCTGCTCCGGCGGGTCACCGGCTTCGCGGTCGACCGGTCGGACGACGGCGGTGCGGTGCGGCTGGTGCTGGACGAGAGCGGGGCGGACGGGGGCAAGTCGCCCGAGTCCTACCGGCTCGACATCGCCGCCGACGGCGTGACCCTGAGCGCGCCGACCGAGCAGGGCCTGTTCGCCGGCCTCCAGACACTGCGTCAGCTGCTTCCGGTCGAGGCGGCCACCGAGGTCGTGCTCCCGGGCGGCCGCATCGAGGACGAGCCGCGCTTCGCCTACCGCGGCACGATGCTCGACATCGCCCGGCACTTCTTCCCGCCGGCCGACCTCCGGTCGTACATCGACACGATTGCCCAGTTCAAGATCAACCACCTGCACCTGCATCTCACCGACGACCAGGGCTGGCGGCTCGAGATCGAGGGCTGGCCGCTGCTCACCGAGGTCAGCGGGGGCGAGGGCACCGGCATCGACGGCGCCGGGCCGGGCTTCCTGACCGCCCAGGACTATCGCGACCTGGTCGCGTACGCGGCCTCGCGGTTCGTCACGATCGTCCCCGAGATCGACCTGCCCGGCCACGTCAACGCGGCCCAGCTGGCCTACCCCGAGCTGACCCGCGACGGGGTGCCGGTGCAGCAGCGCACCGACGCCGAGGTCGGCTACAGCTCGCTCTGCGCCGACAAGGAGGAGACGTACGCCTTCGTCGAGGACGTCATCCGGGTCGTGGCCGGCCTGACCCCGGGCCCCTACCTGCACATCGGCGGGGACGAGGCGCTCAGCACGGCGGCCGAGGACTACCGCACCTTCATGAGCCGGGTGCTGCCGATGCCCGGCAAATACGGCAAGCGGGCGATCGGCTGGCACGAGATGGCCGCGGTCGAGCTGCCGGCCACCGCGATCCCGCAGTACTGGCGCATCGAGCCCACCGACGACGGTGTGGCCCGGGCCGCCGCCGCCGGACACCAGGTGATCATGTCGCCCGCCGACCGCACCTATCTCGACATGAAGTACGACGACGCGAGCCCGCTCGGCCTGGACTGGGCCGGCCTGGTCGGCGTCGAACGCTCCTACGACTGGGACCCGGCCGACCGCCTGCCCGGTGTGGGGGAGGAGTCGCTGCTCGGTGTCGAGTCGGCGCTCTGGTCCGAGACCCTGCGCAGCCGGGCCGACGTCGAGTTCATGGCGTTCCCGCGGCTGCCCGCGGTGGCCGAGATCGGCTGGACGCCGCGCGCCGCCCGCGACTGGACGTCGTTCCGCGCCCGCCTGGCCGAGTTCGGCCCGCGCTGGACCGCCGAGGGCGTGACCTTCCACCGCAGCCCCGAGATCGACTGGCGCTAGCCCCGGCGAGACTGGCGTTAGGGGATCACGATCTGCAGGCCGCTGCGCGGGCGGGCCGGGACGCGGCCCAGGTCGATCGTCGTGTCCTGCGGCGGCAGGTAGTAGTCGAGTTTGGCCAGGCGCTGCACGAGCGTGCCGAGGACGACGACGGTGATCTTTTCGCCGGGGCAGCGGTGACCCGTCCGCGGGTCGCCGCCGCCCTGCGGGATCAGCTCGAACTCGCCGATCGGGCGGTCGAGGAAGCGTTCGGGCCGGAACTCGTATGGCTCGGGCCAGACCCGGGGGTCGTGGTGCTGGCCGTAGACGTCGAGCAGGGCGAGCGTCCCCTTCGGGATGTCGGTGTGCTGGAAGCGCAGGGTGCGGCGGGCACGGCCGGTCAGGAACGGCACGAACGGATAGAACCGGCGCACCTCGTGCACGAAGGCCAGCGTGTAGTCGTCGTCGCCGGCCCGCAACCGGGCGCGGGTGCCCGGCCGGCGGTCGAGCGCGTGCCCGGCGAACGCCACGAGCCAGGCCACGGCCGTGACCGGGCGAATGATGTTGATCAACTCGACGGCGGCGCTGCGGGAGTCGAGCAGATAGCCGTTCTCGAGGTGATGGGCGATCGCCGACACCGGATCGCCCGTGGGCGGCTGACGGCGTACGGCCTCGATGGTCTTGGCCAATCGCCGCTCGAGCCGCCACCGCGCCGCCCGGGCACGCAGACGGCGCGGGCCCGCCGTGGCGGCGCCGTCGACCATCGCGACCAGGTCCGCGGCCAGATCAACACCGTTCTCCGGTACGCCGGTCCAGCGCGCCGCCGCGTCCGCGAGAACCTGCGCTGTCTCGTCGAAGAGCGACACCGCCCCGCCGCCCCGCCAGCCGTCGGACGCCTCGTCGAAGATCTTGCCGGCCAGCGAGGCCAGTGTGTCGACGCCGTCCTCGTGCATCAGCAGCGCCACGAAGAGCGCCTTGCGTGCCTTGTGGGCCTCGCCGTCGAGCGTGTGCACCCCACGGCCGAAGATCGTGTCGACCACGGGCGAGGGCAGCGCCGTATGCCGTTCGAGATTGCCCTGGTCATAGAAGAACCGGGCCGCGTCGGGCCCGCTGAGCACGACCGCGGGCTGACCGCCGAACCGGATCGGCAGCGGCCGGCCACGGCTGCGGCGGCGCAGGTCCGGAAGCCACGCGTACCCTTTTGTCGCAAAAGACAGGGTCTGGTCGAGAAGCGCCATGGCAGTCCGTATCCCCTCCCGTGACGCCGAGAAACCGGCCCGAAAATCTTCCTTATTTTTCCCTCCGGCGGACTCCCCGTCTGGGTTTTCCGTCGGAGGGCCGCCCTAGGCTGGGGCGCGTTGTCGAGGTGGGCTGCACGAGACCGGGGGTGGCAGTGAGGCCGGATTCTTCAGACGGTGAGCCTCTCGCCGGTGCGCCGGCGGGTGGGTCGGCCGGGCGGTCGGCCGCGATGCTGGTCGGGTTCCTGGCCGTGGCCTGGCTGCAGGTGGGCGTGGTGCTGCTCGTCGTGCTGCTGGTTCTCGAGCCGCTGCCGGGCACGGTCGCCCTGCAGGTCGCCGTGCCGCTGGTCATCGCGACGGCCGGGCTGCTCTGGTGGGCCACCGTGCGGGCCCTGCGGCTGCGCCGGCCGACCCCCGCCGGCGTGCCGGTGCTCCGCCAGCACGCCCCCGCCCTCTGGTCGATGCTCGACGAGGCTGCCGCCGCGGCTGGCGTCAAATCACCCGACGGCGTGACCGTCGTGGCCGGCGCGGCCGCGACGCTCTCCGAGCACATCCGCTTCGGCGGCCTGATCGGCGGCCGGCGCGAGCTCTACCTAGGCCTCCCGCTGCTGCAGGCGTGGGACGAGCCGCGCCTGCGTGCCGCCGTCGCCCACGAGCTGGCCCACGGCTCGCCCGCGCTGGGGGGCCGGTTCGCCCCGCTGGCCCGCCGCGGCCGGGTCGCCCTGGGCCGCATCGTCCCGCGCATCCCGTCCCGCAGCCCCGCCGGCCCCGTCCTGCGGGCCTGGTCACGGTGGTATCTGGCCGTCGACGCCCCCTACAGCCGCGCCCAGGAGCTGGCGGCCGACCGGGTGGCGGCCTCCTTCGCCGGCGCCCCGGCCGCGGCCGCCGTCCTGCGAGACGGCCCCGCCCTCGAGGGCATGCAGCAGCTGTTCCACGCCGAATACCTGAGCCCCGGCTGGCAGACCGGCCTGGTCCCCGACGACGTCTTCGGCGGTTTCCTGCGGGTGCTGGCCGCCCGCCCCGACGACATGGCCGCGCTACGCGCCCGCGAGCCCGACCAGCCGGGCCAGTGGGACCCGCACCCGCCCCGCCCCGACCGCCTGGCCGCCCTGGCCCTCCTCCCCGCCACGGCCCCCGCCCCCACGACCGACGGTTCCCGTGCTGCGTCCCCAGGCTCTGCGACGGACGGTTTGCATCCTGGGGTCCCAGACTCCGCGACGGCCGGTTCCCGTGCTGGGGCTCCGGGCTCCGCGGCGGACGGTTCGCGTGCTGGGGTCCCGGGCTCCGCGACTGACGATTTCCGCGCGGCCGTCCCGGGCTCCGCAGCGGACGAGTCTCATGGGACGGCGCTGGGCTACGCGGCTGACGATTCCCGTGCGGCACCGGCCGGATCGGGCCGATCGGGTGGCGGCGTGGCCGGAGGCGGCTCGGGTGGTGCGGCCGTTTCGGGCTCCGCGGCCGACCGGTCTCGGGCGGCGGGCGAGATGGTTCCCGATCTGCCGGGGCTGGGCCGGGCGCTGCAGGCCGTGGCCTATCCGGTCGGCGGCCGCGCGGTCGTGGGCTGGGACGAGTTCTTCGGCGTGGCCCGCATCGCCGAGATGGAACGGGAGGCCGACGCCTCGCTACGGGCCCTCTCCCGCGCGGCCGGCACCCCCGTGACCGGCGCCGCCGAGGTCCTCGACCTCGCCTCCGACGGCCGCCTGCGCAAGATCGCCGAGACAGTCTTCGACGATCTGCCGGCCGAGGACGTGGCCGGCCGCGTCACCAACCTGATCGCCCTGCTGCTGGCCCTGGCCGCCCTGCACAGCGGCGTGGCCCGCTGGCGGCACAGCTGGTCGGGCACCGCCGAGTTGGTCGCGATCGACGGCTCCTACCTGGAACTCCAGGCTCCAGCCGAGATGGCCGGCGACCCCGCCACGGTCACCGGGGCGCGCGAGTGGCTGGCCGCCCTCGGCATCGACCTCACCGCGGCCGCCTCCACCTCCCGCCACCACTCCGCTCGCGTCCCCGTCCTGGGCGGCGTGGTCGGCGTCCAGGTCGACGGCACCCGCACCGACCTGTTGGTCCTCGAGACCGGCCTGTTCCTGGTGCCCGCCCTGCCGAGATCCCGCCACCACGAGGCCAAGCGCCGCCTGACCCGCCTGGCCACCGAGGGCGTCCTCACCGACGGTTCGCCGGCGACAACTCCCGGCTTGCCCATCCCCCCGCAGCCCGGCGCCGACTCGCACGCCGCCACCGAGCCGACGCACCCAACGGAGTCGGCGCGGAGAGCCGCGTCCACACCCACCACCGCGTCCGCGGAAGCTGCGGTCTCAGCGCAGCCCGCCGCAACCACGGAGGCCACGGCCACCGCCACGCTCCCCGATCCGACCGCAGCGCCCGGGGCGGCGCCAGCGGCCGGGGTGGCGGGGGCGGCAACGGTGGCGGAGCCGGCGGCGACCGCATCGCCAATGACGATGGGCGAAACGGGCAGCCGCTTCGTGCCGTTCGCCGACGTCTCGACGGCCTCGGCCACCCGCAACGGCCGCCGCGCCTGGGCCATCAACCTGCGCGACGGCAAGACCCTGACTGTCCGCACCACCCTCGACTCCGAAGAGCTCCCCGGCGGCTGGGCCGCCCTCGACGACGCCGTAGCGTTCCTGACCCGCACCCGCTGACTGGGCCGCAGCAGGCCGGGCCCCTGCTTGCCAGCGGTTGTGGCGGCTGCGGCGGCAAGGGCTTGTGGTGTTCTGACCCGCACCCGCTGGCTGGGTCGCAGCGGACCGGGTCCCCGCGCGCCGTCTCTGTTGGTCGGGTGCCGCCGACGTCGTCGGCTGCGGTCGTGTGCTTGGTCACGACTCGGCGTCGATTGAAGGGCTCCGAGATGGCTGACGGTTGCTGCTGCAGCCCGTTGACGTTCCTAAGTTCGGTGACGGCGATCGGCTTGACGGGCAGGGCGGACTACCTCGGTCAACAGGGTGCATGGGAAGTGTTTGTGCTGGTCACGGGGTTTCTGGCGGCCGGGGGATCGTTCGTGCGGCGGGGCTTCGGGCTTGGTCGTTGCAGACTGCGCTCAAAGCGGCATCACGCTGGGTGAACCTCGCGTACCGGCGGTCCGTGCTATCCCTCGGGCGGGTCGCATGTGCGACCGAAGAGTGAACAGGCCATCACTTAAGGTCACAATAGCCTCGTGGAACGTTCGCTTTACCGTCGGAGAAAAGGGGTAGAAGAGTGCCCGAACCGGCGGGAAGATCCCATCGAGGCGGGGAGGCCAGACATGGATCGGGGGCCGTTGGCGCTCTTCGGGGCGATCATCGCGGTCGGGCTCGGTCCGGCGCTGTGGATGGGTGTCCAGCTGGGCGCGATGCAGCAGCCGAGCGAGGTCCGTCCGTCCGTCGTGCGCGAGCAGGGCCCTGAAAAGGCCGGTCAAGAGCTGGGCGGCACGGGCGCCGGCGAGCAGTCCGACGAGGCTCCGGCCATCGACGCCGATCCGCGCAGCAATGTCGCCCCGCTGACCACGTCGCCCTCGGCCGAACCTTCGCCCAGCAGCAGCGCCACGCCTGAGCCGTCGGCCACGAGCACCTCCCCGGCCGCCGAGCAGACGACGCCGACCACCCCGCCGACCGAGTCCACCACCCAGCCGACGGCCGACCCGACCGACACCACCGAGCCCCCCACCAGCGGCGACGACGACGGCGACGATGACCAGACGGTCCCGCCCTCGCCCCCGGGCGACGATGACGATGCCCCGGCGCCCCTCGGCGGCCACGTCGGTGATTACGTCGGCTCGTAATAGACCGGCGGAGTCAGGGCCTGCGGGGCCTCCGGAGTCAAGGGCGGCGAGGTCTGCGGGGAGAGGTAGGTCGCGGCCAAGCCTCGGGCGGTGTCGGTGAAAGCCTCTCGCAGCTCGGCCGGCTCCAGCACCTCGGCCTCGGCGCCCAGCTTGAGCAATTCGATGTGCCCGTGCCGCACCGACTCGATCGGCACCCGCGTGACCAACCAACCCGTCTCGTCGGGCGAGCCGGCCTCGGCCCGCGCCACCCGGGACATCTCGGGCGGGAAGACGTACGCCATCCGATCGAGGGCCGCCTCCGTCATCCGTACGGTGGCCATGCCCCGGTAGACGCTCTGCTCGTACTGCTCGGTCCACTCCTGCCAGAACCCGGCCAGGTCGAACCCGGCGGGCCGCGTTGCCGGCTCGTCCAGCAATTCGGCGTCCAGAATGTTCGACACTCGGTAGGCCGTGGTCCGCGTGGTCGTGGCCGCGACCAGATACCACCGCCCTGCCTTCAGCACGACGCCCAGCGGGTGCAGCGTGCGGGTCACCTCCCGCGGGGCCTTCCACCGCCGATATCTGACCTCCAGCCGGCGCCCGCTCCACACCGCGTCGGCGATCGTCGACAGGTACGGCGTCGGCTCCTCCCCGCGGAACCATCCGGGCGCGTCGAGATGAAACCTTTCCCGTACGCGATCGGCCCGGTCGGCCAGCTCACCGGGCAGCGACGCTCGCAGTTTGAGCTGGGCCGCCGCCATCACCGACCCGAGCCCCAGCGCCGCCACCGGTCCGGGCATTCCGGCCAGGAACAGCGTCCCCGCCTCGTCCGTCGTGAGCCCGGTCAGCCGCGTGCGATAGCCGTCGAGCAGCTGATACCCGCCGGACGGGCCTCGATCCGCATAGACCGGCACGCCGGCCGCGCCCAGCGATTCGACGTCGCGGTAGACGGTGCGCACCGAGACCTCGAGCTCGTCGGCCAGATCCTGTGCCGTCATCCGCCCGCGGGTCTGCAACAGCAGCAGAAGCGAGAGCAGTCGGTCGGCGCGCATGTCCGCACGCTAACCGCCGGACACGAAAAAAGGGGGAGCCACCGGGGGCTCCCCCTTCAGTCGTGGAACTCAGAGTGCGAGCAGGCGGTTGAGAATGTCCCGGTACGCCCGCAGCTCCACCCGGAGCTTCTCGGTGTCGTCGGAGTTGCCGGCCAGGCCGTCCCGCTGCGCCTTGAGCGCGCCGGTCAGCTTGTCGACCGCGTCGCCGACCAGGGTGGCGGCCTCGGCGGTGGCCTCCTTGGGCTCGTCGACGAAGCGCAGCTGGATGTCGCGGAACCGCTCGGCGAACGAGTCCCCGTCCGGCAGCAGCTTGGCGCCGGTGGCGGAATCGGTCGACGTGGTGGCGGCAGTCGCCGCGACGACGGGCTCGGGCTCGACGACCGCCGGCGAGTCTGTCGCGGGCTGGAAGTCCTCGCTGTCCTGGGGGCGGTCGGCGTAGGCGTGCGCGATGTCGTCGGCCTTCGCGTCGTCGGTCGCCGGCTCGTCCTTGGCCTCGATCGGCTCACCGGTAACCGGCTCGACCGCCTCGGGGCTGTCGAACGTGCCCTCGTCCTTGATCGCCCCGTTCTCGGAGGCCTTGTCGACGTTCTCGGGAGTCGTGTCGACGTCGTCGGAGGCCTTGTCGAAGGTCGTGTCGCCGATGTCGGGAGTCGTGTCGCCGACGTCGGGAGTCGTGTCGCGGACGTCGGAGGCCGGGCGGTCGGCGGAGTCGCCGAACTCGTGCGTACCCCGGTAGTCCTTGTCGTCGACGACCGACCCGTCCGGCCCGTACGTCGTGGTGGTCGCCGGCTCGTCGGTGGAGGTGTCACCCGAGGAGGAGCGCGGGGGATCGGTGTCGAGCGGCACGTCGACCGGGTCGTTGGTGTCCCGGGGCGCATCGCTCCACGGCGACCCGGCCCGCTGCGGCGGCACCGTCACCGGCTCGGACGCCACGTGGTCCGTACGGTCGGGGTCCTGGGTGTCGGTCTCTTTCTCGTTCGAGAAGAACTTCATCGCGGTGGCTCTCCTAGCGGCTGGTGTCGGGGGCGGCGGACTCGTCGGCGTCGGCTCGTCGGGGGGCGGGCGCGACCTCCGATGTGGACTCGGTTGTAGTAGTAGCAGTCGACGGCACCGGGTCGGCTCCGAGCAGGTCGGCGAAGAGCGCGCGGTAGTGCACCAGCGCCTGCCGAAGGTCCTCGGTGTCGGCCTCGCCCGCACTGTTGCGCTCGCTGATCTCGTGCGCCTTGCGGTAGTTCTCCAGCGTGCGGGCGTGCTCGACGGACAGGTCGGCGAGCCGGTCGTCGTACTCGCCGGTGGGGTAGCCCCGCTCCTCGATCAGCCGGGTGACCAGCTGGTCGGCCGACGCCGCGGCTTCGGTGGGGTTGTCGACGAACTGGATCTGCACTTCTTCCCAAGCCGCCGAGTAGGTGGCCTGCGACTCGGGTGACAGCGGCTTGAGCTCGAACGAGGCGTGCCGCTTCTCACGCTCGCGGAGTTCCTTCTCGGCCTCGGTGCGGCTCCCGGAGTCGGCGACCACCCGGTCGTACTCCGGGCCGAAGGTGTTCTGGAGCTTTTTGCGTCGGGACACCTGCGCGCCGTAGACGACCGCGGCGATGACAACCAGGATGACGACGATCAGGATGATCGTGGCTGTGGGGGACATCGGGCCTCCTCTTATCAACCCCGGTATTCCCATCCACAGCCGGTCGTCAATCCCCTTCGGGGACCCAGTTTTCGGGAAACAGGAACTCCGGATCGGTAACCGCCTGGTCACAGTGTCATAAGCACGACCGGCCGAGCTATGCCAATCTCAGCACCCAAAAAGGACTTAAACGCTTTTTCCGGTACGCCGCCCCGGTGGCTCGGCCTGGCTCTTTTACGTATCCTGCCGAAGGCGTACGCCAGAAGAGCGGAGCCTGATGAAGAAGCGTTACTGGTCGATCCGTTCGAAGATCATCGTGTTGGCCGCCGTCCCGTTGACGGCGCTGCTGGCACTGTGGATCTTTGCGACGGTGCTCACCGCCGGCCCGGCGTTCAATTTGCTGTCCGCCCGCACGGTGCTGGACAACGTCGGCAACCCCGGCATCGAGCTCGTCGGCCAGCTCCAGCGTGAGCGGCTGTTCAGCGTGGAATACCTGTCGGCCACCGGTCCCGTCTCGCAAGACCTGCTCACGCAGCGCAGCGCCACCGACAAGGCGCTGGCCAACTTCCGCAGCCTCTCCGGCAGCGACGAGGCCCGCGGCGCGACGAGCGATGCCCTGCGCGGCCGCATCGACCTGTTCCTGACCCAGCTGGCCAGCCTGACCGGCAACCGCGGCCACATCGACAAGCGTGACATGGACGCGATCGGCGCGCAAAACCTGTTCAACAACGTGATCGGCGGTGGGTTCCAGACCTTCGCCGCCACTGCCAGCTTCAACGACGAGCGGATCGACGGCGAGCTGCGCGCGCTCACCACGGTCGGGCACGGCCAGGAATACCTGAGCCGGGTCGACGCCCTGGTCGGCGGGGCCACCGCCTCCGGCAGCTTCACCCCCGAGACCCGCGGCGACCTCATCCAGGACGTCGGCACCGCTCGCTTCCTGCTCGCCCGCGGCGTCGAGGACATGGCCGACGCCGACCGGACGGCCTACAACCTGCTGACCAACGGCACCGCCTACCAGCGGGTCGACGGGTTGCTGACCCAGTTGGTGCAACAGAGCCGCGACGGTGCGGCCACGCCGGTGAGCAGCGCGGAGTTCCGCCCGGCCTACGTCGGGCTGGCCCAGCAGCTGCGCGAGTTCGAGCTGCAGGCCACCGACTCGCTCACCGGCCGGTCCCGCCCGGTCGCCGAGAAGGTGCTGATCCGGCTCGGCCTGGCCGGCATCGTCGGCCTGGCCGCCCTGGCCGTCTCGCTCTATCTGTCGGTGCGGGTCGGCCGCTCGATCGTCGGCCGGCTGCGCCGGCTGCACGGCGAGGCGCGCGAGATGGCGGTCGAGCGGCTGCCCACTGTGGTCCGGCGGCTTCAGCGCGGCGAGGATGTCGACGTCGGCGTCGAGACCCCGCCGCTCGAGTACGGCCGCGACGAGATCGGCCAGCTCGGGCACGCCTTCAACGAGGTGCAGCGCACGGCCGTCCAGACCGCGGTCGAGGAGGCGAACGTCCGGCGCGGCCTCAACGAGGTGTTCCTCAACATCGCCCGGCGCAGCCAGACCCTGCTGCACCGCCAGCTCGCCCTGCTCGACCGGATGGAGCGCCGGGAGACCGAGCCGCAGGAGCTGGAGGACCTCTACCGGGTCGACCACCTCGCCACCCGCATGCGCCGGCACGCCGAAGACCTGGTGATCCTGGCCGGCGCCGCGCCCGGCCGTGGCTGGCGCAACCCGGTGCCGGTGATCGACGTCGTCCGCGGTGCGATCAGTGAGGTCGAGGACTACAAGCGCATCGACATCCGCTCGGTCGAGTCGGCCTCGGTGCTCGGCCGCGCGGTCGGTGACGTCATCCACCTGCTCGCCGAGCTGCTGGAGAACGCGGCCTCGTTCTCCCCGCCGCACACCCGGGTCCACGTCTCGGGTCAGGTGCTGCCCAACGGGTACGGGATAGAGATCGAGGACCGTGGGCTCGGCATGACCCCGGAGGCGCTCGACGAGGCGAATCGCCGCCTGGTCGAGCCGCCCGACTTCGACCCGTCCGACAGTGCCCGTCTCGGCCTGTTCGTGGTGGCCCAGCTGGCCAACCGGCACGGCATCCGGGTCTCGCTGCGTGCTTCCGCGTACGCCGGGGTCACCGCGATCGTGCTGGTGCCGGGCGACCTGATCGTCTCGGCCGGGGCGACCTCGCTGCCGCCCGGCCTGGCCGGTGAGCGCCCGCAGATCGTGCCCGGCACCGGGGAACGGCCGCTGGTCGGCTCGGGTTCGGACGACCCGTCGCGTCACTCGCTGGCCGCGCTCCAGTGGCAGGGCTCCGAGCAGTTGCAGCAGGTCACCGCGTCGGGCCATCCGATCATCAACGGCACCGCGCGGCCCGGCCCCGAGACCCACCGCCCGGTCCGCGTCACCGGCGAGCAGCCCCTCATCGGCGAACCGATTTCCGGTCAGCGCCGGGCGCCCGCGGTGCCCGGCGGTCCGACGCCGAGCTCGGTCGCGGCCGGGATCACCCAGGAAGGCCTGGTCCAGCGGCGGCGGGTCCGCCGCCCGGTCGATCTCGGCTCGGCCCCGCCGCCGAGCGGCGAGATGGTGCCCTCGAGCCTGGGCGACGCGCTGCGCAGCCTCAACGAGACACCCCAGCTCGAGGGGGTGCGACCGGGGGCGATCCCGGCCCAGCGTTCGGTGCCGCGCAACTCCGCTCCGGCCGAGCCGGCCGAGACCACCGAGGACGGTCTGCCCCGGCGGGTGCGGCAGGCCAACCTCGTGCCCCAGCTGCGCCGCTCGGCCGGGGAGCAGCCCGTGGAGGAGACGCCGGCCCAGCTCCGCTCGCCCGAGCAGGTGCGCAGCATCATGAGCGCGCTCCAGCACGGCACGACGCGCGGTCGCATTGACGCCTCTCGCTATCTTGAGGGGGGCGACGAGCTCACTCCCCGTAATGGACCCACCGCTACGGGCGAGGGAAAACATGGCGGAAAACCAGGTTCCACAACGGATTCCGTATCTGAAGATCGGTCTAATCCCCACGACACGGGCATTCACGTTCCGGGAAGCGGCGCATCTTTTGCCGATGCGGCTACCGTCAGTTTCCCGGCGATCGTGAATCTCGCTCTCGCCGGGGGCGACACAGCGCAAGGCGGGGCATCATCGGGGGGCGGACAGGATGCGGGGGGCAACCGTGCCGACGGCTCCGGAAGTGAAGACGTGCCCAGGCCGGAAAAGGACGCATAAGTGACTCAGACGACTAACCAGCGCGCGCAGCTCACCTGGCTCCTCGACGATCTCGTGGAGCGGGTGCCCACGGCGCAGCAGGCGGTCGTGCTCTCGGCCGACGGGCTCCTGATGGGAGCGTCGGCCGGGCTGCGCCGCGAGGACGCCGAGCACCTGTCGGCGATGGCGGCCGGCTTCCAGAGCCTGGCCAAGGGAGCGAGCCGGCACTTCCGGGCCGGCCCGGTGCGCCAGACCGTGGTCGAGATGGAATCCGCCTTCCTGTTCGTCACGGCCGCCGGCCATGGCGCGTGCCTGGCCGTGCTCGCCTCCAGCGACGCCGACCTCGGCCTCATCGCGTACGAGATGGCGATGCTCGTCACCCGGGTCGGTCAGAGCATGAGCGCACCCGAGCGCTCCGCGGTGTTGCCCTCCGATGCCGGCTGACACCCCACGCGTGGCGCACGACTGGCTCGACCACGACGCGGGCCCGGTGGTGCGCCCCTACGCGATGACCCAGGGCCGGGTGGCCCCCGAGGGCGGCGAGTTCGATCTCGTGGCCTTCGTGGTGGCCACGGCCGGCGAGGATCCCGACGGTGCCCGGCTGCAGCCCGAGCATCACGCCATCGTCGACGCGTCGTGGGAGCCGATCTCGGTGGTCGAGCTCGCCTCCGCACTCGACCTGTCGATCGGGGTCGTCCGCGTTTTACTGGGTGATCTACGCTCGGCAGGACTCATCTCGCTGTACGAACCCCCGGCGGCGTCCCAGCCGCACGACGTCGACGTACTCAAGGCGGTTGTCAATGGACTCCGTGCGCTCTGACCGCAACGGCGCGTCGTCGCGCATCCCGGTCGCGCTCAAGATCCTGATCGCCGGTGGTTTCGGCGCCGGCAAGACCACGATGGTGGGCTCGGTCAGTGAGATCCGGCCGCTGCAGACCGAAGAGGTCCTCACCGGCGTCGAGGGCGCCGACGACATCGGCGGTGTGGAGGCCAAGACCACCACGACCGTGACGATGGACTTCGGGCGCATCACGATCACCGAGGATCTGCAGCTCTACCTGTTCGGCACGCCGGGGCAGGACAGGTTCTGGTTCCTCTGGGACGAGCTGTCGCAGGGCGCGCTCGGTGCCGTCGTGCTGGCCGACACCCGACGGCTCGCCGACTGCTTCCCCTCGATCGACTATTTCGAGCAGCGGGGCACCCCGTTCGTCGTGGCGGTCAACTGCTTCGAGTCCGAGCCGCGCTTCGGGGCCGACGCCGTCGGTCGTGCGCTCGATCTCGACGCGGGGGTGCCCGTGGTGCTCTTCGACGCCCGCGAGCCCACCGGTGCCCGCAACGTGCTGATCGAGCTGGTGGAGTACGTGGCCCGCCGTCAACTGGCGGCCGCCGCCGCACGGTGAGACGCGGGGTGTGATGGGATCTGCAGCATGGGTGCAAGCGATGAGCAGGTCTTCGTCGGTGGCTACACGGCGGACAAAGGCGGTGACGGCGAGGGCATCACGCTGCTGACGCGTGATCCGTCGACCGGGGTGCTGAGCCGGCGGGGCGTGGTGGCGCGTACGCCGTCCCCGTCGTTCCTCACCCAGCACCCCACCCTTCCGATTCTGTACGCGGTGAACGAGCTCGACCCCGACGGCACGGTCAGCGCCTTCACGGTGGCCCCCGGCGGCGCGCTCACCCCGCTGTCGAGCCGGCCCACCGGCGGCAGCGACCCGGCCCACCTCGCCGTCACTCCCGACGGACGGCATCTGCTCGTGGCCAATTACGGCACCGGCTCGGTCGCGGTCTTCCCGCTCGACGCCGAGGGCGCCCCCGGCGAGCGATCAGATCTACTTACCCTGTCGGGCAGTGGTCCGGTGACCGATCGCCAGGCCGGTCCGCACGCCCACATGGTCTTCCCGGTCCGTGACGAGGTGCTGATCGCCGACCTGGGCTCCGACAAGGTCTGGCGGGCCCGGCTCGACCCGGTCTCGGGCCGGCTCACGGCACTGTCGACCGCGGTGGCGGCCAAACCCGGCACCGGCCCGCGGCACGTCCGCTTCTCGCCGGACGGCGCGCTGTTCGTGGTCGGCGAGCTGAGCGGCGACCTGACCTGGTGGCGCCCGGCCGGCGACGGCGCCCTCGAGCAGGCGGGTCAGGCGGCGACCACCACGGCCGAGGGGGAAAACTATCCGTCCGAGATCGTGGTGCGTTCGGACGGCCGCTTCGTCTATGTCGCCAACCGCGGGGCGAACACGATCGCGACCTTCGCCTGGGACGGCGAGGCGGCGACGTTGGTGGCCGAAACCGCTACCGAAGGTGACTGGCCACGTCACATGATCCTTCTCGGGGATCACCTCTACGTAACCAATCAAAGGTCACAGAGCGTGACGACTCTCCGGGTCGACCCCGAGACCGGCGTGCCCGCGGCGCAGGGTGAGCCGACCGCCGAGCCCAGCCCGACATGCGTGCTGCGCTGGAACGTCGTCTGAGGTCGCCCAACCTCGGATGCGGACAAGCGGCAATCTTGGCGGCAAGGTGCGCATATCTGGCGCAGGCCGCCACTGATCGAAATGGCACTGTCACGCGGGGTCACGCATGATGCCAAGATATCCAATCCGAGTAACTTTCGACCGAACGTATATGGCATTCAGGTTCGGTGATGCGCACTATAGAGCGCGTGTCAGGCCGCCATCGTAGAAACTTCAATCTCAGGGGCGCCGGCGTCGTAGGAGCTGCGATGGCGATCGTCGTCGTATTGGCCGGGAGCTATCTCGGCTATCAACAGCTCGCCGACTCCGGTTGCACCGGGTCCATCCGTTTGACCGTCGCCGCTACGCCCGAGATCGCGCCGGCCATCGATCAGGTTGCGCAACGCTGGGTGCAGGACGGCGCCAACGTCGACGGCACGTGCGTCTCCGTGGCCGTCTCCGGCGTCAACTCGGACAACATGGCGGCCGCGGTCGCCGGGGAGCACAAGGTCGTCCTGGCCGGCGTGGGCACCGCGCCCGAGGCCGTCAAGGTGCCCGACCTCTGGGTCCCCGACTCCTCGACCTGGATCCTGCGGCTCAAGTCCGAGGCTCCCGGCTTCGTGCCCTCCGACGCCAAGCCGATCGCGCAGAGCCCGATCGTCCTGGCCATGCCCGAGCCGATCGCCAAGCAGTTCGGCTGGCCCAAGGGCAAGCTGGGCTGGTCGCAGCTGCTGGCCAAGATGCTGACGAGCGACACCCTGACCACCGGCATCACCAACCCGCAGCGTGACGCGGCCGGCCTGTCCGGCCTGCTCGCGCTCGGCCAGGCGGCCGGCACCGGCGAGCAGGCCCAGGGCACCAAGGTCAAGGCGATCCAGGCCCTGGCGAACGAGGCGTCCAACCTGCGCACCGAGCTGATCCAGAAATTCCCCCGCTCGGCCGACCCCAACGAGATCGGCTCCGCCCTGAGCGCGGCGCCCGTCTCCGAGCAGGATGTGGTCGCCTACAACGCGGCCAAGCCGTCGGTGCCGCTGGCCGCGCTCTACGTCGAGCCGAGCCCGATGCCGCTCGACTACCCGTTCGCGGTCATGCCCGAGACCGACCTGACCAAGCAGCAGGCGGCCGCGGGTCTGCGCGCCCAGCTCGCCAGTTCCACCTTCAAGAACGCGCTCGGTGCGGCCGGCCTGCGGGCGCCGGACGGATCGTTCGGCGCCGGGTTCGCCCGTCCGCTCGGCTCGCCCGACGCGTCCCCGGCCGCCAGCAACACGGTCGGCACCGGTGGCGACAACGGCGGGGGCACGGCCGCGGCCGGTCTCGACGCCAGCGCCCTGAGCCAGGTGATCGGCAGCTGGACCGCCATCACGCAGCCCGGCCGGGTGCTCGCGGTCTTCGACGTCTCCGGCTCGATGAACACGAAGGTGCCGACGGCCAACAACCAGACGCGAGCCGCGGTGACCCGGAGGGCGGCGGCGGCCGGCCTGTCGATGTTCAGCGACAAGTGGGCCGTCGGCGTGTGGTTGTTCTCGACCGAGATGAACGGCCCCAAACCCTGGAAGCAGATCGTGCCGATCAGCCCGCTGGCCACGGCCCGGGATCAGCTCCAGGGCTCGATCGGCCAGATCGTGCCGAAGCCCGATGGCGACACCGGTCTCTACGACACAGTGCTTGACGCTTACAAAAACGTGAAGCAGAACTGGCAGCCGGGCCGGGTCAACTCCGTCATCCTCTTCACCGACGGCAAGAACGAGAACGACGCCGGCATCAAGATCGATTACCTGGTCAAGGAACTGAAGCGGCTGAACGACCCGAAGGAGCCGGTCCGGCTGGTGATCATCGGTATCGGCGACACGGTCGACGAGAACGAGCTCCAGACGATCGTCAAGGCGACGCCCGCGGGTGGTGTCTTCGTCACGAAGGACCCGGCCAAGATGAGCTCGATCTTCATCGAGGCCATCGGCCGCCGCACCGGCGCCACCGGCTGAGTCACCCTGGTTCAGGAGTGAAGGCCGTCACCGCGAGGTGGCGGCCTTCACTCTTTCAAGGGGCCGGTCCAGTCGAGGCAGACGGCGACCGCGTCGTCCTCCAGTTCGGCGTCGCCGACGAAGATCCGCAGGTCGCCCAGCAGTGACCGCACGGCCTGCAGCGGGGCGAAGGCGCTCGTCCGCCGGACGAAGCGAGCCAGCGCCGCGTCTCCGTAGCGGCCGGTCGAGGCGACCGCGTCGGACACGCCGTCGCTGACGATCATCAGGCGGTCGCCCGGCTCGAGCGGGATGCTCTGCGCCTGGTAGTCGGTGTCCTCGAACATGCCGAGCGGGAACTGCGCGGCCGGCGTCTCCTCGTGCACCTCGGCCGCCCGCAACCGCAGCACCCGGGGCGAGCCCGCGTCGATCACCTGTAACTCGCCGCTGACCAGATCGAGGTCGAGCAGCAGGGCCGACACGTGCGCCGCGCCGCGGTGCTGGGCGAAGACCGCCTGGTCGGCCAGCGCGGCCTGGTCGGCCAGCCCGATGCCGCCCCGGCGGGCGTTGCGCAGGGCGTAGGTGGCCAGCGAGGTCAGCAGCGCCGCCGACACCCCCTCGCCCATGCCGTTGAGCACGCTCAGCGAGAGCCGGCCGTCCTGGTCGGCCCAGTCGAAGCTGTCGCCGCGCACCGCGTAGGACGGCTCGAGCTGGCCGGCCAGGCCGAACGACGGGCGGATCCGGCTACGGGCGGGCAGCAGCTCCCACTGCATCTCGGCGGCCAAGGTGAGCCGGCGGGTGCGGGCGGACGCCTGATAGCGATCGGTGCCGTCCCCCGCGGCCTGGAGCTCATGGGCCAGCACGACGGCGATCTCGGCCAGTTCGGCCCCGAGGTCGGGGCCGAGGTCGGGGCCGTCCGGGGGCAGAGCGCAGCTGAGAACCCCGATCCGTTCGCCCCGGGCCGAGACCGGCAGGAAGATCACACCGTTTTGGTGCTCCTCCGACTGATGGTCGAAACAGTGCCACGCGGGATCGCCCGGACGGGTACGAGTGTCGTCGCCGAGCAGCGGCACGAGGGCGGCCAGACGGTAGTCGACCAGGTACAACTCGGTTTCGGGGAGGCCGTACACCGTGGCCAGTCCCTCGGCCAGGCGTTCCGGAATCGCGTCGGCGGCCGCGTCGGTGAGAATCCGGCGAACCGCCAGTAGCCTGTTGATCAATGGCGACTCCCTCGAACAGACACGCTCGTACCGGTAGTCTCTCCTGCACCATGGCTGTTCATCATGGGCCGGATGGGCCGGATCCGATGCACGCCGCAGCTATCGATGACGCGGCGAAAGCCTTGCTGCTCGCGTGGGATGTGGCCCGCGAGCAGGTCACCCCGCGCATGTCCTCGGTCCAATTGAACGCCCTGCTCGCCGTCGAGAGGTCCGAGGGCCTCAATCTGGGCGGGCTGGCGGCCGAGTTGGGCATGCTGCTGTCGTCCGCGAGCCGGCTCTGCGACCGCCTGGTCGCGTCGGGCATGGTCGAGCGGGTGCCGGGGCGGGCCGATCGGCGGGAGATTGCGCTCTATCTGACGCCGGCGTCGCGCACCCTGCTCGGCGAGCTGCGCCGCATCCGCCGCCGCGCGCTCACCGGCGTCCTGGAAAGGATGTCGTCCGGTGGTCGCGCCGCCCTGCTGCGGGGTCTCACCGAGTTCGCCGCCGCCGACGAGAGCGGCGGGGCCGCCTCCGTTCAAAGCGCCTGACCCGCTCAGGCGGCCCGGGCCAGCCAGCTCGCCGGGTCCTCCTGGACGCCGCGGATCACCACGTCGGCTGCGCCGCGCATGGCCGCGTCGGCGCCCAGCACGGCCGCCCGTAGCGTGACCGGCGCCAGATCTGCGGTGAGCACCCGGCGCCGCAGCTCGGCCTCGATCCCGTCGTGCAGCCGCGCGAACTCGGGCGCGTAGCCACCGCCCAGCACGATCACCCCGAGGTCGAGCAGGTTGACCACGGCGGAGAGCGCGATGCCGAGCGCCACGGCGGCCAGGTCCGGGTCGGCGGCGACCGCCTCCTGACCCGCGTACTGCTCGAGGCACCCGTTGGCCCCGCACCGGCAGGGCCGTCCGTCGGGATAGACGGTGACGTGCCCGATCTCGCCGCTCCAGCCGTGCCCGCCGCGGTAGAGCTCGCCGTCGAGCACGAGACCCGCGCCGATGCCGATCTCGCCCGAGACGTAGAGGAAGCTGGGCTCGCTGCCGTCCGCCCGCAACTCGCCCAGCGCGGCCAGGTTGGCCTCGTTGTCGACGGTGATCGGCAGGTCGGCCAGGGCGGGCAGCAGGGCCGGGACGTGCACGTCCTGCCAGCCGAGGTTGGGGGCGACCCGCACCAGCCCGCCCGAGGCGACCAGGCCGGGCACCGCGAGGGCGGCGCCGGCCAGCACCAGCCCGTCGGCCTCGGCCGCGGCCCGCGCCTGCAGAGCCAGGGTGCTCAGCTCGGCCAGCGCGGCCTCGGGGGCGAGCAACCGTTGGTCGGCGTGTGCGACGAGCCGGTGGCGGACGGCACCGGTCAGGTCGACCACGCAGGCGGCCTGGTAGTCGATGTTGATCTCGAGACCGAGCCCGGCCGGGCCGTCGGGAGTGAGGCCTAGCCCTGCCGCGGGACGGCCGGCCCCCGTACGCGGGGCGGGGTCGAGCTCGGTGAGCAGGCCGCCCGCGATCAGATCGTCGACCAGGGCCGAGACCGTGGCGCGGGTCAGGCCGGTCGCCCCCGAGATCGCCGCCCGGGATGGCCGGTTCGCGCTGTTTGCCACTGTCTGCAACACGAGCGCGAGATTGTGGGCACGCACGCTCGATTGCCGGACGGGCGTCCGGGAAGCATTCATCAGACGGCCGTTCACGGCCTTGACAATGCCACACGCTCGCCAAATAATTCAACCAATAAACAAATCAGATCTGTTACGTGGAGGTCACCGTGTCGGTCCAACCCACCCGTGAAGACAAGTTCTCGTTCGGCCTGTGGACCATCGGGTGGCAGGCCCAGGACGCGTTCGGTGCGCCCACCCGGCCCGCCCTCGACCCGGTCGAAGCGGTGCACAAGCTGGCCGAGCTCGGCGCCTACGGCCTCACGTTCCACGACGACGACCTCGTACCGTTCGGCTCCGACGCGCAGACCCGCGACGGCATCGTCTCCGGCTTCAAGAAGGCGCTGGACGAGACCGGGATCGTGATCCCCATGGTCACCACCAACACCTTCAGCCACCCGGTGTTCAAGGACGGCGCCTTCACCAGCAACGACCGCTCGGTCCGGCGCTACGCGCTGCGCAAGGTGCTGCGTCAGGTCGACTTCGCGGCCGAGCTGGGCGCCAAGACCTTCGTGCTCTGGGGCGGCCGCGAGGGCGCGGAGTACGACGCGGCCAAGGACATCAACGCCGCGCTCGACCGTTACCGCGAGGGCCTCAACCTGATCGCCCAGTACTCGGAGGACAAGGGCTACGGCCTGCGCTTCGCGATCGAGCCCAAGCCGAACGAGCCCCGCGGCGACATCCTGCTGCCGACCCTGGGCCACGCCATCGCGTTCACCTACGAGCTCGAGCGGCCCGAGCTGTTCGGCATCAACCCCGAGGTCGGCCACGAGCAGATGTCCAACCTCAACTTCACCCAGGGCATCGCCCAAGCGCTGTGGCAGGGCAAGCTCTTCCACATCGACCTCAACGGCCAGCACAGCGTCAAGTTCGACCAGGACCTGGTCTTCGGCCACGGTGACCTGCTCAACGCGTTCTCGCTGGTCGACCTGCTGGAGAACGGCCCGATCGGCGGCGGCCCGATGTACGACGGCCCGCGCCACTTCGACTACAAGCCGTCCCGCACCGAGGACATCGACGGCGTCTGGGACTCGGCCGCCGCCAACATGCGGATGTACCTGCTGCTCAAGGAGCGCGCGGCCGAGTTCCGGGCCTCGCCCGCCGTGCAGGAGGCGCTGGCCTACAGCAAGGTCGCCGAGCTCTCCAAGCCCACGCTGAACGAGGGCGAGACGTACGCCGACCTGCTCAACGACAAGAGCGCGTTCGAGGAGTTCGACGTCGACGCGGCCGGTGCTCAGGGTTACGGTTTCGTGAAGCTGCACCAGCTCGCGATCGACCACGTTCTTCGAGCGAGTTGAGCCTGCGCGCCAGCTAAGCGCCGAGTAAAAGGGAAGCGATGACTCTCGTAGCCGGGATCGACAGTTCCACCCAGTCCTGCAAGGTGGTCATCCGCGATGCGGAGACCGGCAAGCTGGTCCGTCAGGGCCGGGCGAGCCATCCGGACGGCACCGAGGTGCATCCGGACGCCTGGTGGGCCGCGCTGCAGGAAGCCATCGAGCAGGCCGGTGGCCTGGACGACGTGGCCGCCGCCTCGGTGGCCGGGCAGCAGCACGGCATGGTGGTGCTGGACGAGAACGGCGAAGTGGTCCGCCCGGCGCTGCTGTGGAACGACACCCGCAGCGCCGGCGCGGCCGCCGACCTCATCCGTGAGCTCGGCGGCGGCGACAAGTGGGCCGACGCGGTCGGCATCGTGCCGGTCGCCAGTTTCACCCTGACCAAGCTGCGCTGGCTGGCCCGCAACGAGCCGGCGAACGCGGCCCGGGTGGCCTCGGTCTGCCTGCCGCACGACTGGCTGACCTGGAAACTCTCCGGGTCGACCGACATCAGCACGATCAAGACCGACCGCAGCGACGCCAGCGGCACGCTCTACTGGTCGGCCAAGACCAACGAGTACCGGCCTGACCTGCTCGATCTCGGCTTCGGCCGGATCATCGGGGTGCCCGAGGTGGTCGGCCCGACCGGCATCACCGGTCACCTGCGCAACGGCGCCCCGCTCGGCCCCGGCGCGGGCGACAACGCGGCCGCGGCGATGGGCACCGGGGCCGGCCCGGGCGACGTGATCATCTCGATCGGCACCTCGGGCACGGTCTTCGTCTCGTCCGACGTCTCGCCCAACGACCCGACCGGCACGGTGGCCGGGTTCGCCGACACCACCGGCCGGTTCCTGCCGATCGTGGTCACGCTGAACGCGGCCCGGGTGCTCGACGCGGCCACCAAGCTGCTCGGCGTCGACCACGACGAGCTGTCCCGGCTCGCGCTCAGCGCCCCGGCCGGCGCCGACGGCCTCGTCCTGATTCCCTACCTGGAGGGCGAGCGCACGCCCAACCGGCCGGACGCCACCGGCGCGATCCATGGCCTGACCCTCAAGACCTCCGACCCGGCCCACCTGGCCCGGGCCGCCGTCGAGGGCATGCTCGGCGCCCTGGCCGACGGTCTGGACGCGCTGGTCGCCAACGGCGCCGCGGCCAACCGCATCGTGCTGGTCGGCGGCGGGGCCCGCAGCGAGGCGGTCCGCCGCATCGCCCCCGAGCTGTTCGGCCTGCCGGTCCTCGTCCCGCCGCCGGGCGAGTACGTGGCCGACGGCGCCGCCCGCCAGGCCGCGTGGGTCACCGTCGGCGGCGAGGAACCGCCGGTGTGGTCGGCCGAGCAGCCCGAGACGTACGAGGCCCCGAGCGTCCCGCTCATCCGCGAGCAATACGTGGCGGCGCGCGACTCGGTCATCGACCGTCCCCGCTAACCTTCACGGGTGACCAGGGGAGGGGCGGCCCACCGCGCGTACAGCGTCGTGGTCTTCGTCGTCCTCGCGTCGCTCGACAACGTCGCGATCGGCCTGGTGCCGCCGCTCTACGGCAGCATCGGCGACGCTTTCGGGGTCGGCGAGGGCCACATCGCCCTCGCCACCACGATAATGTTCCTGATCAGCGCGATCGCGGCCATCGGCTTCGCGTACGCCGGTGACCGCACCGACCGCAAGCCGGTGCTCATCATCGGCACGCTGATCTGGATCGCCGGCACCACCTGGTCCGGTCTCGCCGACAGCTACGCCAGCTTCCTGATGAGCCAGGTCGTCGCCGCGTTCGGGCTCGGCGCCGTCGCCTCGGTCAGCTTCGCCGTGGTCAGCGACCTCATCTCGCCCCGCCGGCGCGGCCTCGTGATGAGTTTCTGGGGTCTCTCGCAGGGGGTCGGCACGCTGGCCGGCACCCTGCTCGGCGGTCTGCTCGGCCACACCGACTGGCGCGACCCGTTCCTGGTGACCGCGGTCGTCGGTGGCGTGGCCACGGTGGCCTACCTCTTCACCTACAACGTGCCCCGCGGCGACAGCCAGCCCGAGCTGGCCGGCGTCGAGTACGACGAGCGGATCCACCACGACCACCTGCCGGTGATCCTGGGCCGCCGCACCAACGTGTGGCTGATCCTGCAGGGCGGCACCGCCCAGATCGCCCTCGGTTCGCTGGTGTGGCTGCCCATCCTGTTCCGGGCCCGCGCCGAGGATCAGGGCTACACCGCGGGCACGGCCGTGCTCGTCGGCAGTGTCTTCGCCACGTTGTTCCAGCTGGGCGGCGCGCTCTCGATCCTCGGCGGGCTGATCGGCGACCGGCTCCAGCGGCGCACCCCGCGCGGCCGGGCCCTGGTCGCCTCGGTCGGCGTGCTGGCCGCCGTGCCGTTCTACATCGTCCTGTTCTTCGTCCCGATGCGCATCGACGTGCCCGACGGCGCCGGCGCCGGCGCGGTGATCCGGGCCGTGCTCTCCGACGTCTTCACCGAGCCCACCGTCGGGCTGTGCCTCGCCACCGCCGTCTTCGCGTTGATGCTCACCTCGGCCAACTCGCCCAACTGGTTCGCGCTGATCGCCGACGTCAACCCGCCCGAGCACCGCGGCACCGTCTACAGCCTGGGCAACCTGGTCAACGGCTTCGGCCGGGCCGGCGGCAACGCGATGGTCGGGGTGGCCTTCCGCGGCCTGGCCGGCGCCTTCCCGCCCCCGCTCAACTATGCCGTCGGGCTGGCCGCCTTCCAGCTCTTCTGGGTGCCCACCGGGGTCATGTTCTGGCTGGCCAGCAGGACGGTCGCGAAGGACATGGCCGAGACGCACACCGCCCTGCTGGCCCGGGCCGACCGGCTAGGCGAGCCAGACCGTGACGTCGACGGGGACCCGCCCGTCGTCGAGGGGCTCGCTGCTCAGCAGGACCCGAGCCCCGGCCGGTAGCGCCATCGGCTCGTCGCCGAAATTGGTCAGCACGGTCACTTCGCCGTTGCGGAAGGCCAGCACCTCGTCCGGCGCGTCCTGCCACTGCAGAGTGCCCGTGCCCAGCCCGTGCTCCTTGCGCAGGGCCAGCGCCGAGCGGTAGAGCTCCCACGTCGACCCGGCCACGCCCTGCTGACGGTCGAGCGCGTACTCGGCCCAGGTCGCCGGTTGCGGCAGCCAGGACGCGTCGGTCGGGCCGAAGCCGTACGACGGGGCGTCCGCCTCCCACGGCAGCGGCGCCCGGCAGCCGTCCCGCCCCCGCTCGGCGTGCCCGGAACGCTCCCAGGCCGGATCCTCGCGCACGTCGTCCGGCATCGTCGTGTGCTCCGGCAGCCCGAGCTCCTCGCCCTGGTAGAGGTAGGCCGAGCCGGGCAGCCCGAGCATCAGCAGCGAGGCGGCCCGGGCCCGGCGCAGGCCCAGGGCCGTGTCCGGCTGCGGGTCCTCGGCGCCGATGCCGTGCATCCGCGGGGTGCCGACCGGATAGCCGAGCCGGGTGGCGTGCCGCACCACGTCGTGGTTGGAGAGCACCCAGGTGGTGGTCGCGCCGACCGTGTTGTTGGCCGCGAGCGACTCGTCGATCACCGCGCGCAGCGTCGACGACAGCCAGGGCGCCTCGAGATAGGGGAAGTTGAACGCCTGGTGCATCTCGTCCGGGCGCACATACCGGGCCAGCCGGTCGGCCGGGGCCACCCACGCCTCGGCCACCAGCACGCGGCCGCCGTCATAGCCGTCGAGCACGGAGCGCCACGACCGATAGATCTCGTGGACGCCCTCCTGGTCCCACATGGGCGGGGGCGGGCCGGCCGGGTCGACCCCGCCCAGGATCACGCTTTCCTGCGTCCAGTCGGCCAGGTTCTCCTCCTTGACCAGACCGTGCGCGACGTCGACCCGGAAACCGTCGACGCCGCGGTCGAGCCAGAACCGCAGGACGTCGAGGAACTCGGCCCGCACCTCGGGGTTGCCCCAGTTGAGGTCGGGCTGGCTGACGTCGAACAGGTGCAGATACCACTGCCCGTCCGGCACCCGCTCCCACGCGCCCCCGCCGAAGACGCTCTTCCACGAGTTCGGCGGCTCGTCCCCGGTGGCGCCCCGGCCGTCGCGGAAAATGTAGCGCTCGCGTTCCGGGCTTCCGGGCGCGGCGGCCAGCGCGGCCCGGAACCACTCGTGCTCGTTCGAGGTGTGGTTGGGCACCAGATCGACGATGATCTTCAGCCCCAGGCTGTGTGCCTCGTTGATCAGCTTGTCGGCGTCGCCGAGCTCACCGAAGAGCCGGTCGACGCCGCGGTAGTCGGCGACGTCGTAGCCCGCGTCGTGCTGCGGCGACGGATAGAACGGGGAGAGCCAGACGGCGTCGACGCCGAGGTCCCTCAGGTGCGGCAGGCGCCCGGTGATGCCGGGCAGGTCGCCCATCCCGTCGCCGTCGCTGTCGGCGAACGAGCGGGGATAGACCTGGTAGATGACGGCGTCGCGCCACCAGTCGTCAGAGCGGAGCATGCCTTCCAGGCTAGGGCCGGGCCGGTGCTAATCGTCGAGGAGTGCGGCGAACCTCTCCTCGGCCAGGTCGAGCTGATCGAGGATGTGGTCCTTGGCCGCGATCGAGAGCGGGGTGTCCAGCCGGCCGACCAGCTCGCGCAGCTTGGGCACGAGCGGGCGGTACTTGGTGGCGGCCGACACCGCTTTCTCCGGCGTGGTGTGCACGACGCCCACCCCGTTGTCGGTGAAGTCGGAGACCTTGATCACCCGGGCCCACGGGTCGCGTTCCAGGCTGGCCGCCACGTGCGCCCGGTACTGCTCGTGGCGGTCGCGGGCCGGGTCGTACTCCGGGTTGGTGACCGAACGGACCAGCTCGGACACCCGCGGGCCGAACCGGGTGGCCAGCTCGGCCACGGCGGCCTCGGTCAGCTCGGCGTGGCTGCCCTCGGACGTCCCGGCCAGCTCCTCCGGGTGGTCCTCGACCGCGTCGTGCAGCAGCGCGGCGGTCAGCACGTCGACATCGCGGACGCCGTAGTACTTGATGATCCGGATGGCCACCCGGAGCAGGTGGTTGAGGTAGGGCTCGCGCACCCGGCGGTCATTCGCATGCAGCCGGGCGGCCAGGTCGAGCGCCTCGCTCAGCCGCTCGCGCTCGGCCACCGGGAACGACTCGAGTTCGAGCAGGAAACGCTCGCGCAGGCCCGCCTCGCCGTACACCTCGGTGATCGCGTGCAGCGGCATCGACAGCAGCATCCGTGGCGCCATGCCGAGAACGTACCGGAGCCTCAGCCGTTGGTGGGTGCGCGCACCGGAACCGGGCGAGGCGAGGGCCGGCGGGAGGCCGTCGCGGCCGTCGCCTGCTTGAGCGACCACGAGGTGCCGCCCGGTTCGGCGTGCACGCCCCGGCGCGGGGTGCCGGCGCCGTCGGTGAACTCTTCCTCGGTCATCGCCTGGAGCGCGCTGAGCGCCACCCCGACGATCGTGGCTGCCGTGATCAGGGTGATCGGCACGATCAGGGTCAGTGGCCGCAACCCGCCCACCCCGGCCGGCCCCGGCGGGTACAGCTCGACCGACATCGCGGCCATCCCGGTGTAGTGCATGCCGCATACCGCGACCGCCATGATGCCGGCGGCGCCGCTGATCGCCCCGGCGCCGCGCACCGAGACGGTGAACCAGAGCGCGACCGTCGAGGCCACCACCGCGATGATCGCCGAGGCGGCCACCAGGGTCAGGTTGTAGTGCATCTCGCCGGCCACGTGCATGCCGAGCATGCCGGTGTAGTGCATGGCCAGCACCCCGCCCCCGGTGAGCAGCCCGGCGATGATCACCTTGGGCAGGCTGCGCCGCCCGTGACCGACCATCAGCAGCCCGGATCCGACGGCGCAGACGGCGATCCCGAGGCTGCCCACGGTCATCGGGATGTCGAAGCGCACCGGGCTGGCCGGCACCTCGAACCCGAGCATCGCGGCGAAGTGCATGAGCCAGATGGCGCCGCCGCCGATCGCGAACGCGGCGATCAGCAGCCAGCGGTTGCGGCGGCTCCTGGTGCGGGCGTCCCGGGCGCGAGCCGTGCTCATCAGGCCGAAGAAGGAGCCGAGGAACGCCAGCAGGAACGCAGCGATGGGGTTGAAGACCCCGTAGGTGAAGTGATGAACCTCGGCCATCGATACCCCTCGCGAAAAGATCGACCAATTTCCGCGAGTGATTCAGTCAGCCTTCGGTCATCGCTCATCGCACCGCGAGTGCGGCAAGACGGACAAACGGAACCGGGCCACCCGTTGGGGTGGCCCGGTCTTCGGTAGTGGTGGGGGGATGGGCGGCTTGACTGGCCGATCAGACGAGGATCGGCCCGGCTAGGAGAAGATGCTGACGCCGCCGGGGCCGACGAGCAGGCCGACGACGATGAGCACGATGCCCCAGAGCAGCTGACGCCGGAAGAGCGCGAGGATACCGGCGACGACCAGGACTACTGCGATGATCCAAAGAAGAAGTTCCATGAGATCCGGATACCCGCACCGCAGCGTTTTTCAAACCCACTTATTTTGATGTGGCGAGAACCGCATCCACCTCATCGGACAAGAGCTGGTAGACGTTGTACGCCTGTTTGATCACCGGGTGCGCCACGTTGCGTACGGGGACCCCGCCCGGCGTCCGTCCACGCTCGGAT
The DNA here is from genome assembly GCA_965217855.1 of Actinoplanes sp. Lineage (GTDB taxonomy): Bacteria > Actinomycetota > Actinomycetes > Mycobacteriales > Micromonosporaceae > Actinoplanes. The sequence goes on from CBDCJN010000016.1 coordinate 285,076, forward strand.
CCGTGGTGGGCGTGCCCGTGCAGGGCCAGCGCCGTCGGCGCCGAGTCGATCGCCTGGCCGAGCTGGTAACAGCCCAGGAAGGCGTAGATCTCGAGCGGCTCGCCGACCAGAGTCTCGGGCACCGGGGCGTAATGGGTGAGCGCCACCAGGGCGTCGCACTCGACCGAGGCCAGCGCCTCGCGCAGGGCCGACGCGTACCGCTCGCTCGTGGCGACGAAGTCCTTCATCTCGCGCTCGCCGAAGTTGCTGGCGCACGCTCCGGCGAACCCGCCACCGAAGCCCTTGGTGCCGGCGATGCCGAGCCGGTGCCCGCGGATCTCGAGCACGGTCGCCGCGCTCTCCAGCACGGTGATCCCGGCGTCGGTGAGCACCTCGGTCACCTGGTCCTGCTGGTCGCTCTGATGGTCATGGTTGCCGAGCACGACGACGACCGGCACGGCCAGCCCGCCGAACTCCTTGGCGAAGCAGCGCGCCTCCTCGGGCGTGCCGTGCCGGGTCAGGTCGCCGGCGATGAGCAGCGCGTCGGCCTGGTCCGGCAGTTCCTCCAGGGCGGGCCGGAACCGGCCCACCACGTCCTTGTCCACGTGGACGTCGCCCACGGCGGCGATCCGGATCATGAGATCTCCTCCACCTCGCTCGGCGCCTGCGCCCGGGTGATCCCGATGTCACACGTGATCTGCACTTCCGGGAAATGCGCGGTGATCTGCTGGCAGATCTCGTCGCGGCGCTGCGCGCTCTCCACCTCGCCGCCCAGCACCACCAGATGATCTCGGCGCTGCACGGTGATGCCCTGCTCGGCTATGCGGTCGTGCTCGGTGAGCAGACGCTGGATCTCGGCCTCGAGATCGGTGTCGCTGGTCATCGGAACCCCCATCCCTCACTTGTCGGCGAGTGCCTCTTCCGGGAACGGCACCACGTCCAGCCGGTCCAGCAGAATGAGAAACGCCTCGGCGTACGGTGACTTCTCGGTCTCGCGGCGCACCCGGGGCCAGTCGATCTGCTCGCGCAGCGACCGGGCCACCGGGAATCCGGTCGCGAAATCGCAGTAGTGCTGGCTGTAACTGAGCAGCTTGTGCACCATCAACTGGGTCGCCGAGATGACCGGCATGAAAATGGCCTCGACCGAGATCTGCTCGGTGTCCTGCAGCGTCTCGTCGGTCACCGGCGTCTCGACCGGCCGATAGATGAGGTCCACCATCCGGTCCTCGTCGTAGACCTTGACCAGCCAGTCCTCGGGCGGCTGCTCGGTGCGGAAACCGACTTGGGACAGCTCGGCCAGCGCCTGGTCCCGGTCCTGCTCGCGCAGCAGGAAATCGACGTCGTGGTCACTGGAGTGCCCGCCGTGCGCATAGACGGCGAAACTCCCGCCCAGCGCGAACGGAATGCCGGCCGCCTTCAGCGTCGAGGCCACCTTTTTGAGCGTCGTGGCCAGGCCCTCGTCCACGCGGTGCGGCATGACGATCCCCCTGTGATGTTTGCGGTCAGGTATCCGTCTCGACTACCCGGGCCGCCTCTCGTTGAATCGCCGACCCCGCGTGTCATCGGGCAAACCCACTGCAAACCCCATTTTGGTACGCCGTGACGGCCGTCGAGGAGAAAACGCCACGTCGCCAGGAATCCAGGCGTGCGAGACCCCGTTACCGTTGGTCCTTATGACCCTTCGCACGATCGCGCTGGTCGGGATCGACGGCTCCGGCAAGACGACCCAGGCCCACCGGCTGGCCGACGAGCTGGCCGCCGCGGGGCAGCACGCCGCCTACCGCCGGAACGCGGGCGGGCGCCGCTGGTTCGGGCGGATCGCCGGATGGGTCGGTAAGAAGGACGCGGAAGACCTGCTCGGCCGCCGCGCCATGCTCTTCATCGAGTCGGTCCTGCGCTGGTTCGCCATCCTCCGCACGCTGCTGCGCCGCTCGTTCACCGGCGGTGCCGTGGTGATGGACAGATATGCCGTCTGTCAGTACGCGAGCCTGCGGGCCCGGGGGGCCAAGCCGGCCGCCGAGCGCCGCGCCCGGCTGGCCTACCACTTCTTCCCGCAGCCGGACGTGACGTTTCTGCTCGACGTCGACCCTCAGGTCGCCTACGACCGGGTCGAGGCGCGCGGTTACGACCACGAGTCGATGGACTATCTGTCGGCGGCCCGGGACGCCTACCACTCGCTGCCCGAGTTCGCCGATTTCGCCGTGATCGACGCGAACGGCACCCCGGACGAGATCTCGGCCGCCATCCACGCCGAGCTGAGCCGCCGCGCGCCGGAGCCGGCACCGGCCCGGCGCCTGGCTGTCCGCGGGATGATCCTGGCCGGTGGCCCGGCCGTGGCCGCGCTGGCCGCGGCCGGTTACCAGATCGCCGAGTCTCTCTAGGCGTTATCCCCCTCTAGGCCTGGCCGTAGACGGGGATCTGGGCGCCGCTGGTGGGGGCGGAGGCCTCCGAGGCGAGGAAGAGGATCACCGGGGCGATCTCCTCCGGGCGCACCCAGCGGCTGAAGTCGGCGTCCGGCATCGCGGCCCGGTTGGCCGCCGTGTCGATCACGCTGGGCACGATCGCGTTGCTGCGCACTTTCTGCTTCCGATACTCCACCGCGACGGCGCTGGAGAAGGCCAGCACGGCCGCCTTGGCGGTGACATAGCCGGCCGCGCCGGGGAAAGGCGCCAGCGCGGCCCGGGACGAGACGTTGACGATGCTGCCGCCGCCCGCCTCGACCAGGTGGGGCAGCGCCGCGGCGGTGACCAGATAGGTCGGGCGGAGGTTGGCCGTCAGCTGGGCCTCGAACTCGGCGTACGGAGTCTCGGCGACCAGCCCGCCGCTCGCGAACCCGCCGACGAGGTTGACCACCGCCTTGAGCGGCGCGATCGGGGTGCCGGCGACCACTGCCGTGTTGACCGCAGTGGTGACTTCCGCCTCATCGACCAGGTTGGCCACCAGCGGAACCGCGCCCTTGGGCAGCCGGTCGACCGCCTCCGATCGGACCGGCGTGACCACTCGCCAACCGTCGGCCACGAAGGCCTCCACCGTGGCCCGGCCCAGACCGCCCGCGCCACCCGTGATCAGAACCGTGCGCCCGTTCTCCATGGGGGTCATCGTGCCTCGCCGACCCCGCGGCGCACTGTGTTGTTCGTCACCTCGCCAAGCGGATGGCGGGGCCGCGCCGAACCGTTGTCAGAGGAGCGTCACCCGAAAGGTTGTCACCCGGCCGGGCTAGTGAACTGCGCCGCCGTGTGCCGCATTGTGGCAGGTGGTCCCCTTCGGTGAAGCGTCGGGGATCTTTTTGATGTTGCATTTGTTTCAGCCCCGTCCCGAAGCTGTCGATCCAGCACGTGAACCTGGCGCGCCCTCGAAACGTACTGGGTGGTGACGGACGTCCCAAGGTCATTGGTGATGGACGTCGCTGTGAGGGACGAGGGGCCGGTGGTGTCATGAGGCGAGCTACGGGTATGCCTCTGTCTGTGCGAGCGCGCGGCTCGTACAGTCCCGAATGCCGAAGCCCGAGAGCCCTGTTCAGGAAGTACGCACTCGGCTCTCAGCTATCACCCAGGCATTCGTGACACTTTCGACCCACCAGGCGGAATCAGTACAGGCAGCCATTTGTTGTGTAGATGCCAGTAACCGCAATGTGCGAGCTGCGGACGTTACGGGGAGGAACTGATGGATACAGGGATCACTCGTAACGGGGTTAGTAGTGATGGCAATGAGGGGACCGTGGGCAACGTGGAGAAGAGCACCGTGATGCGTACCGACCAGGTGGCCGAGGAGCGCGACCTCGTCGGCGTTTACCTGCACGAGATCTCCCGGACGCCGCTGCTGGACGCCGCCCGCGAGGTCGAGCTCTCCAAGGCGATCGAAGCGGGCCTGTACGCCGAGCACCTGCTCGACAGCGGCGAGGTCCGGCGTGGCGTGAGCCGGGAGGAACTGGAGCGTCTGGTCACCGAAGGCCAGAAGGCCAAGGACCTCTTCATCCGCGCCAACCTGCGACTGGTCGTGTCGATCGCCCGGCGCTACGTGCGCTCCGGCATGCCGATGCTCGACCTGATCCAGGAGGGCAACACCGGTCTTGTCCGCGCCGTCGAGAAATTCGACTACGAGCGCGGCTACAAGTTCTCGACGTACGCCACCTGGTGGGTTCGCCAGGCGATCAGCCGGGCCATCGCCCAGCAGGAGCGCACCGTGCGCCTGCCCGTGCACCTGGTCGAGGACGTCAACCGGATGCGCAACGTGACCCGCCAGCTCGTTCGTGAGCTCGGCGGCGACCCCGAGCCCGAGCAGGTCGCGGCCGCTCTCGGCGTGACCGTCGAGCGTGTCAACGAGCTCACCCGCTGGGCCCAGGACACGGTCTCGCTCGACACTCCCGTCGGCGACGACGGCGACACCAACCTCGGTGACCTGGTCGCCGACAGCGATGCGCCCTCGCCGGAAGAGATCGTGCTGACCGCGCTCGAGCGTCAGCGCATCGAGGGTCTGCTCAACCACCTGGACGACCGTTCGGCCGGCATCATGCGGGCCCGCTACGGCCTCGAGGACGGCCGCGAGCACTCGCTCACCGAGGTGGCCTCGCGCTTCTCGCTGAGCCGCGAGCGGATCCGTCAGCTCGAGATCCAGGCGCTCGGCCGACTGCGCGAGCTGGCCCGGGCCGAGGGCCTCCAGGCCGCCTGACCGTAAAGCCGCTACACCCCCCGTTACTCACAGACGCGAAAGGCCGGTACCCCGAGGGGTACCGGCCTTCTCCGGCTTTAGCGCCTGGGTCAGGTGACCCGGCCGTATCCGTACGGCGTCATGATGTTCATGGTTCTCTTCTTGACCACGGTGCCCGAGTGCGGGGCATCGATGATCTGGCCGCCACCGACGTACAGGGCGACGTGCCCGAGACTTCGGTAGAACACCAGGTCGCCCGGCTGCAGATCAGACTTGCTGATCTTGGTGACCTCGCTCCACTGCGACTTGGTCTGGTGCGAGAGCGACTTGCCGGCCGCGGCCCACGCCGCCGAGGTGAGACCCGAGCAGTCGTAGCTGCCTGGACCGTCGGCGCCGAACAGGTACGGCTTGCCGATCTGGTTGTAGGCGAAGGTCACCGCGACGCCGGCCTTGCCCGAGATGTTCGGGATCGGGCCGTCGTACTTGCCGCCGGTCTCCTGGCCCTGGCCGAAGGCCGCCTCGCGCATCGCCAGCAGCTTCTTCAGATCCTTCTGAATGCCGGTCTTCTGTGTGGTCAGCGCTTTCAGCTGGGCCGTCTGCTTGGTCTGCGTCGCCTTCAGCGCGGCCTGGCGCTGGGTGAAGTTCTGCGTGGCCTCGGTGAAGGTGTCGATGTCCCGCTGGTTGGAGCGGGTGATCAGATCCAGGTAGCTCATCTTGTCGATGAGGCTGTCCTGCCCGTCGCCCGTCAGCAACGCGCTCATCGGCCCGACCCGGCCCTGCATGTAGGACGTGGTCGCCAGGGAACCGACCTTGGCGCTCGCGGCCTTCAGCGAGGCCTGGGCGGGAGCCAGGGACAGCTGGAGCTTCTTGGCATCGGCCTGGGTCTTCTTCAGGCTGATGTTCATGGCGTTGTACGACTCGGTGACGTCCTCGAGCTTGTTGGACGCCGTTTCGATCTGCTTCTTCAGCTCGCTGGCCGACGGAGCCGCGTGCGCGGCGGTCGCCAGGGAGCCGGTGATCGCGACAGCCATCGCCGCGACGACGAGAGCCCGAAGCCTCGTACGGGGGTGTGGCACCGGTCAGTGGCCTTTCTTCCGCTCGGCCGCCTACCGGGTTAGCTGTCGGGTTCGGGCGGGAAGAAGGCCCTACCGCGCTCGCGCGGATTCACCCCAGAAACGCGGTTCCCCGGTTCTGCCGCGACGTCACCCGCACCCGGGGAAGGGCGCATCGAGCGTCGCGAAGATTAGGCGGCGCTGGCCGGTGCCACCGAGGGGAGTGGCTGCGGACCGAACCAACCGCATTAACCTATCGGTGGAAACATCAAATGCAAGGGCTCACAGAGTGATTTAAGACAATGGCCCGCTATGCGTGAATGATCCCGATAACTGCTAGTAATTCGACGCTAGCAATGCGTCGAACTCGGATGTCAAACCGGGCTTTTCGCCAACTCGGCCGCGGGCACCCATTCGTGGCTCACCTTGCGCTCGGCCCAGAACGACAGGAACGGGATCGTGCCCGAGAGCATCACCAGGAGCATGCGGCCGAACGCCCATTTCGCCCGGCGCGACAGGTCGAACGTCGCGAGCAGGTAGACCATGAACAGGAAGCCGTGCGCGGGCCCGACGGCCTCGACCACGACCGGGGTGTCGCCCAGGTATTTCAACGGCATGCCGACCACGACGAGCACGAGCAGAACGACGCCGACGATCCACGCGATGATCCGGTATCGCTTCAAGGCACCCTGCACGGTCGTCCGTCCTAACCGGGATAATCACTCGGGCGGGCGCCGGGGTGGGCGCTCAGCCAGGCGAGATAGTCGTTGTAGGCCACCAGATCAGGGTCGTCGGCGTCCGGAGTCGAACGCACGGCCACCCGCACCGGTCGGCCGACCGTAACAGGCGTACCTGGGAGCCTTGACTGGTCTTCGTCTTTTGTCGCGGGCTCGTCTTTTGTCGCGAGCTCGGCCCGCTCAGGCTTTTTGCGGGCCAGCTGAACCTCGCGCCACCAGAGGAAAACCACGAAACCGGCGAAGACCGGCCACTCGAACATGTAGCCCCAGCTGATCGAGTTGCCCTCGGAGGCGCGGCCGAACTGCCACCAGCCCAGCACCAGGCAGCCGGTGGCCAGAACAATGGCCAGGACATGCCGGGCGATCCACGCCGGCGTCCACAGGCCTTTCATACGTAGAAGAGTACCGGCGCGCGTTCCGCCCCGGCCCGTGTGGGTGTTTGGCACAGGCCCGCTCGGGCAACCGTTGCTGCAATCGAGGAGCTTCTCGAGACCGAATACCTGACCTGTAATCCCGGCCGGAAGGTCGACCCGGACCGCCTCACCCGAGCCTTTTAGGGGACCCCCGTGATCCAGTCGCTGCGCGCGCGCATGGCGCGAGTCGGGCAGTCGTATGCCCCCCACGAACACCGCCCGCTGGCCGGTTACACCGCAGCGATGGGCGCCTTCGGTGCGCTCGCCGCGGCCCTGGCCGTTGCAGCCAAGATCAGTGGAAAGCAGCCCCCCGAGCGGCCCTCCACCTCTGACGTGGTGCTCCTGTCGCTGGCGACCCACAAGCTGAGCCGGCTGCTGGCCAAGGACTCGGTGACCAGCCCGTTGCGCGCGCCCTTCGTCCGCTACGCCGAGCCGGCCGGGGCGGCTGAGCTCAACGAGGACGTACGCGACCACGGCAGCTCGCTCAAACACGGCATCGGCGAGCTCGTCACGTGCCCGTTCTGCCTGGCCGTCTGGGTGGCGACGGGCCTGACCGGCGGCCTGGTGCTGGCGCCCCGCCTGACCCGGCTGGCCGCCGTGACCCTGACCGCCACGGCCGTCTCGGATTTCCTCCAGATGGGCTACGACATAGCCAAACACGCCGCCGAGGGCGACTAGACCCCCGGCGCCTCGGTCAGGGTGGTCCTTCGGTGTCGAGCCCGGACCACCCTTGCGGGGTCTCCGGCTCGGCGTCGTCGTCCTGGTCGGCGGCGACGTCCTCGTCGACGGTGGTGGTGGCGTGCTCGCCGGCGAAGTCTTCCTGCTCGTCCGGGTCCCCGATCGGTTCCATTCCGCTCCTCCTCAGACTTCCAGCGCGCGCAGTGCCTCGGCCGCTTCGTCCTGGGCGTATTCACCCTCGGGCAGCGCGTCGACCCGGGTCAGCGCCGACGCGCTCAACTCCACAGCCATCGCCCGTCGTTGCAGGTCGGCGCTGCTCAGCCGCTCCTGCGCGTCGAAGGCGTCATCGAGGAAGGCGTCCAGTTCACGAATCTCATCGGTCACAGGCACCCGGCTACCCCCGGCGGCCGCGACGAAACAGTGTGGTCGGCGTCACATTGGCTAACGGAATCGCGGTACGGGTCCGACCGTTGATGACAGATGTCGGTGTGCTTGTGTCCCCGGGCCTCACCCATTGCCTTCACGGAATACCGTTCGGCTGGAGCCGTGTTGAGCCGCTCGCCGCGAGGCGACCTGCACACCGACATCCGCGCCGCCCCCGGCCCAGCCGAGGGCGGCGCACTCTTTCCCGACCGTCCCCGCCGCCGGCTGTTCGCCGCTACGGGCGCGGGCTGGGGTTTCTCCTCGCCGGTAGCGGGTAGTCGATCTCGTATGAATGACGACCGGATCGGGCAGCGGGCGGCTGAATTGCTCCCCGAGGAGCGGGCGACCGGAAGCGCGGACCCGCGGGCTCAGGCCGCGGCGATCCTCGAGGAATCCGACGAGCGCGAGGACGACCCCGAGGCCGCGCCGGACTCGTTCCTGGAACATCGTCGATCGGACCAGACGGTCGGACCCGCGGAAACCACTCGGTAGAGGCACAAGACTCACGTGATCGTCGATGGTCATGGCAGGATGCCCCGCGTGCCTGCCCCATATCGCCGGGTTTCTTCGGCGGATCGCCGTCCGAGCCGACTGGCGACCCGCTCCCGGCTCACGCGTTCACCGGCCCGTGCGGCGGAGCCCACCGGCCCGCACCCGGTGGAGTTGGCCGGTCTCCTGCACGAGCTCACGGCCCGCCTGCTCTCGGCGGACAACTTCGGGCACGCGCTGGAACGCCTGGCGCTCTTCGCCGCCGGCGCCGTCCCCGGCGCGGTCCGCTGCTCGATCGTGCTGATCGGCGAGGGCGGCCCGCTCACCCACGTCGGCCACGGCGCCGCGGGCAAAGCGGTCGACGAGATCCAGTACGCCGCCGGAACGACCGGCCCCGGCCTCGAGGCGGCCCGCACGCGCTCCATGGTCACGGTGCCCGACCTGGCCACCGACGCCCGCTGGCCCGACCTGGCCGAGGCCGCCGGCGCCGAGGGAGTGCACGCCGTGACGGCGATCCCCCTCGACCTGACCCGAGCCGAGGTGGGCGCGCTCAGCCTCTACTTCGACACCACCGACGCCCCCGGCGCCGACCACCTGCTGACCGCGATGGCCCTGGCCAACCAGTCCGAGGTGTTACTCGACGAGCTACGCCGCCGCGACGCCCTGAGCTCCGGCGCCACCGTCGACCGAGCCATCGGCGTCATCATCGCCCAGCGCGGCTGCGGCGTGCAGGAGGCCTACGACGTCCTGCGCGACACCGCCCAGCGTCTGGGCCTGGACCGCCAGGCAGTAGCCGACCGTCTGATAGCCGCAGTAGCCCGCAAATCCTGACACCGCGCCGCCACCACAAACCACCCCGCGCTCACCGCCATCCCGACGACCAGCCTCCCGCAGCGCGCAACCACCCACCACGTCGAGCCGCGCCGGCCGCAGTAAGCCGGACCGCAACGCCCGCCGCCCTGCTGCCGGCCGACCGCGCCTGGCCTTACTGAGCCGGACCACAACGCCTGCCGCTCGGACAGCCGCTTGGCCCGGATCGACCGTTCCTGGCCGCAGTGAGCCGGGCCACGACGCCCGCCGCTCGGACAGCTGCTTGGCCCGGGTCGACCGTGCCTGCCCGCAGTGAGCCGGACCGCAACGTCCGCCGCTTAGGCAGCCGCTTCAGCGCTTCGCGCAGACCGGGCCCGGGCCAACCGTGTCTGGCCGCAGTGGGCCGGACCACGACGCCCGCCGCTTGGCCCGACTCGGCCGTCCCCGGCCGCTGTGAGCCGTACCGCGACGTCCGCTGCCCCTACTGCTGTAGACAAACCGCGCCTGGCCGCTGTGAGCCGGGCCACGACGCCCCGCCGCTTGTACAGCTGCAGGACCTCGGGTCGGACGTGCCTGGCCGCAGTGAGTAAGCCGGACCGCGACGGCCGCCGCTCGCCCCCAGCCACCGCCGGCGCAGGGTGAACTCCGGCCGACGCCTAGCTGGTGGGCTTTTCGACGTGTTGGATGACCTCGAACTCGAGCAGGGCGGCGCCGGCGCCGACCGGGCGGGCTCGTTCGCCGGAGTGGGCTGCTTTGGCGCCGTTGGTGGACCAGGCCTGGAACGCTTCCTCGGACTCCCAACGGGTGTAGACGAAGTAGCGGGTCTCGCCGGCGACCGGGCGCAGCAGCTCGAACGCGAGGAAGCCGGGGGAGTTTTCGACGGCGCCCTTGCGGGCGGCGAAGCGCTGCTCCAGCTCGGGGCCGGCGCCCTCGGGGACATCAATCGCGTTGATCTTCACAACAGCCATGCCGCAACGCTACTGCCTCACGGGTTGTGGACAGGGAGCCGAATCCCCGCCTGTGGATAACCTGCGGGAAAGCCCGCCCACCTGGCATCAGGTGAGCGGGCTCCGGTTCCGTCGGTGGTGCCGGCTAGCGGGAGTTAGGCCCGGTCTCGCCGGGGGACTTCGAGGCGGAGACGTCGCTGAGCGGGCCCGCGCCCACCTCGCCGGGGACGCCGTCGCTGTTTTCGGCGGCCAGGATGTCGTCGGCGCGCTGCTGCTGGGCCGACCGCATGCTGAGCGGGATCTCGGGCAGGAAGAAGACGACGATCAGGCCAATGATCATGATGGCCAGGGCCATCAGGAAGACGACCTGGATGCCGTCGGAGAAGCCTTCCTTGAACGGGTGGGCCACCACGTCCGAGAGCTTGTTCAGGAACGAGGTGTCGCTCAGCGCGTCGCCGCCGGTGGCCTGCTGCAGGACCTGCGCCTGGCTGGGGTCGGCGGCCAGGGCCGCCTGGAACTCGGGTGTGGCCTGTGCGGTCGTGAAGGCGCTGCTGATCTTGCCGGGCAGCACGTTGAACAGGACCGACAGGAAGACCGCGGTGCCGAGCGTGCCGCCCATCGAGCGGAAGAACGCCACCGAGCTGGTGGCCACGCCGATCTCGCGCGGGGAGACCGCGTTCTGCACCGCAGTGATCATCGGCTGCATGTTGCCGCCCAGGCCCAGGCCCATCACGACCATGATCAGCATGACCCGCCAGAGCGGGGTGTCGGCGCCGATCATGGCGAACAGGCCGAGCGCGACCACCATCAGGCTGCTGCCGATGATCGGGAAGATGCGGTAGCGGCCGGTGCGGGCGATCAGCTGGCCCGAGATGATCGAGCCGGACATGATGCCGAAGACGAACGGGATCATCTGGAGACCGGCCATGGTCGCCGAGGAGCCCTTGACGATCTGCAGGTACAGCGGAACGGTCATCAGGCCGCCGAACATGGCCATGCCGAGGATCGTGCTGGAGGTCGCGCCGACGCTGATCGTGCGGTTGCGGAACAGGCGCAGCGGCAGCAGGGCCTCGTCACCGTAGGCGCGCTCGGCGAAGTAGAAGGCGACCAGGCCGATCACGCCGATGCCGTAGCAGAGGAATGCGCGGCCGGAGTCCCAGCCCCAGGTGCGGCCCTGCTCGGCGATGGTCAGCAGCGGCACCAGACCGACGATCAGCGCGACCGCGCCGGGCCAGTCGATGCGGTGCTCCACGCGCTGGTGGGGCAGGTGCAGGACCCGGGCCACGACGATCATGGCGGCGATGCCGATCGGCACGTTCAGGTAGAAGACCCAGCGCCAGCCGGACACCCAGAGGATGCTGTCGGCGCCGGCGAAGAAGCCGCCCAGGATCGGGCCGAGGACGCTCGCGGTGCCGAAGACGGCCAGGAAGTAGCCCTGGTATTTGGCGCGCTCGCGGGGCGGCACGATGTCACCGATGATGGCCAGGGCCAGCGACATCAGGCCGCCGGCGCCGATGCCCTGGATGGCCCGGAACGCGGCGAGCTCGTACATGTTCTGCGAGAGGCCGCAGAGGAACGAGCCGACGACGAAGATGCCGATCGCGAACAGGAAGAAGGGCCGCCGGCCGTAGATGTCGGACAGCTTGCCGTAGAGCGGGGTCGAGATCGTCGACGTGATCAGGAAGGCCGTCGTGGCCCAGGCCTGGATGTCGAAGCCGTGCAGGTCGTCGGCGATGGTCCGGGTGGCCGTCGCCATGATCGTCTGGTCGAGCGCGGCCAGGAACATGCCCATCATCAGGCCGCCGAGGATCGTGAGGATCTGGCGATGGGTGAATTCCACGGATGCCTTCGCAGGCGGTGCGGTCGTGTTGGGGTTGCTCACGCGTTCTCCCGTGGTGTTGCGGCCGGCTCGGAGCGCAGGTGCGCCTCGACCGAGCTGTTGAATTCTGAGAAGAGGCCGGCGAAGGCGGCTGCGCGATCCGCGGGCCAGTCGGTCAGCACCTCGCGCAACCACGCCTGCCGGGCCTCGTGCAGCCGCTCCACGGCGACCACACCCGCCTCGGTGATCGCGAGCCGCGAGGCCCGCCCGTCGACCGGGTCGGCCTCGCGGCGGGCCAGACCGGCCTTGACCAGCTGAGCGACCTGTCGGCTGATCGTGGAAGGGTCCGCCTGTTTGATCTCGGCGAGATCGGTCGCCCGCAGGGGACCCCGGAAGCGCAGTGGAAACAGCAGCATCAGCGCGGAGAACTCCGCACCGAGGTCTCCGACATTGAGCATGCCCTTGGCCCGCGCGCCGAGCCGGACGAACCGCATAAGTTCGTCGGCCAGCTGGGGTATGACGTCCTCAGCGTCTAGTTCTTGCACAGTCTGATCCCCATGAGAAGAGGTCGATTTGCATGCAGCCTACAACTACTTGGCTAATACACCAGTCGGTTCATGGTGACGCTCATCGCATTCGCCAGACGGCCGTACGGAGCTTCTCGGTTTCCTCGAGGGCGGCGGGCACGGGCACGTCGTATTCCGCCACACGATCGAAGAGCCGTTCGGGGAAGTACCCCCGTCCCGGGTCGCCAACCAGCACTTCGGCCGAATCTCGCCGGGCCGCGCGCATCCGCTGCGTCATCTCGGCGGCGACCGACGGGCTGTAGAAGACGTCGCCCGCCAGCAGCACCTCCGGCCGATCGCCCGGCTCGGCCCGCAGCGTCAGGTGGTTGGCGGCCGCGTTGCGATGCGCCGCGGCGACGGCGGCGGGGTCGAGATCGGTGGCGGTCACCTCGGCCGCGCCGGCCCGGGCGGCGGCGATCGCGGCGATGCCGCTGCCGGTGGCCAGATCGTGGACGCGGCGTCCCGCGACCGTTTCCGGATGATCGAGCAGATAACGGGCGAGAGCCTGCCCGCCCGCCCAGACGAAGGCCCAGAACGGCGGCGGCTCGTCGCTGCGGAACTCGCCGCCGGACGCGTCGAAGAGGCCGATCGTTTCCTCGGCCAGGTGGAGCGAGATCTCCGGGGCCAGGGGCACCGGACGGAGAGTGGTCGACGGCTGCGGCACCCGGCGATTCTGCGCCGCCGGGCTCACCGCCGCTCGCTAATTGACCTGCGTCACATCTCCGAGGCGGGCCATCACGAGCTTGGCGCGGTATTCGGCGCGGGCCTCGGCCGCCCACGGGGCGTCCTCGTCCTCGAGCAGGGGACGGGAGGCGACGAAAGCGGCCGCGGTGAGCGGCTTGACGGCGCGCTCGGCGGTGCGGCCCGCGGCGGCGGCGATCAGCTCGTCGAAGCGCGCGACGTCGACCCGGACCCGGTCGGGGTCGAGGGACCAGCGGCTGCCGCGGCGGCGTACGACGGAGTCGCGCGAAATCTCGCCGGGCTCCAGCCGGTCGCGCAGGACCGACATGTCGCTTTCGATGGTCTTCTTCTTTCCGCCCAGCAGCTCGGCCAGCTCCGAGGTGGACATTTCGCCTCGCAGCGCGAGCAGAGCGAGGAGCTGACGCGGGTGGTCCCCGCCGAAGTCGGTTCCGGCCAGGAGGATTCCCCTGGTCCGGACCTCGACGGAACCGAAAAGCTGGATGTCGAACATGTTTCGGAACTCTGCTGGTGTGACCGTTGTAGCGGCAAGCCCCAATGCGGGGGGTGACCTCACCCGAAAGACTGGTTATAGCGGCCGCTCGGCCTCATCCGGTCATCGGGTGGACCGGCCGATCGGATCCGGGCCGGTGCACCCGCAACCTGTTGGTAGGGCAAAGATGAGAGCTGGTACTCCTTAGACTTCCCCGGTCGGATTCGGTGAAAGGTGGCGCATGACTAACGGCGATGCGATCAGCGTGCTCGTCGTGGACGGCCATCAGACATTCGCCGAGCTGCTCGGACACGCTCTGGCCGGCCAGCCCGACCTGCAGTACGTCGGTCACGCGCTCACCGGCGCCGAGGCCCTCCGCCTCGCCGCGGAACTGCGTCCGAACGTGATTCTCCTCGATCCCGATTTATCCGATGCGGACGGAATCGCCCTCGCCGAGCTCCTTCGGGTGCGCCAGCCGGACACTCGTGTGGTGATCCTCACTGCCAGCGATGAGTCGGCGCTGGTCGGCCGGGCCACCGCGGCGGGTGCGGCCGGTTTCCTGTCCAAGAACGGTGCGCTCGGTGACGTCCTGAACGCGTTGCGCACGGCCCACGGCGGCGGAATGACCGTCTCGACCGACATCCTGGCCCGGCTGCTGCGCAGCACCAGCCCGGTGGTCGGTCCGCGGGGCGGCGGTCTCACTGCGCGTGAGGACGAGGTGCTCCAGCTCATGGCGGCCGGGCTCGACGCGCGGGCCATCGCCCGGCGACTCGGCATCAGCCTGCACACGTGCCGCGGTTACGTAAAAGCAGTACTGGCCAAACTGGGCGCGCACAGCCAGCTGGAGGCGGTCGCGATCGCCACCCGGCGTGGCCTGGTACGCCCCGGACGGTAGTAACTCTAAGTAGTTCTGCTCGGTACTCATCCGAGAAGACGTGAAATCCGTACCTGTTTCCGGGGAAGGCGTCACACGGCGCCGACAGGGGAAGGGCTTCGCGTGGACCGAACAGCAGCTGACCGAGCAGCGGCTGGTGGGACACCGTCCGATGTGGCGGTGGACGAGCCGTCGATACCGGGTACGCCTCACGGCACCCGGGACACTATGTACCGGCGGCCACCGGCCCGCCCCGAGGCGGAAGACCCGCCGTGGTTCGGGTCGGCCGAGACCGTGAACACCACCGGCGAGATGCCGCCGGTGAAGGCGCCCGACTACGGGCCGGCCACACCGAGCGGATCGAGCCGGATCTCGTTCGGCTTCACCGCCGGGCCGATCTCACCCGTCCGTCACCCGGCGTCACCGACGTCGCCGGCCGCTCCCAGCTTCCCGGCCGCTTCCGCGGCACCGCCACCGACGGCGCCCGCTCCGGCCGCCCAGTCCTGGCCGGTGCCGACCGGGATGGATTCGCCCGATCTTCCCGTACGGCGCGTCTCCACCGACACCGGTGAGCACCGGCGCGTTCCCGACAGCCGTGTCGCCGACCACCGCGTCCCTGACGTGGCTGAGCCGCGCCACTTCGAGAGCACGTTCGAGACCACGGATGAGCAGCGGCGGTTCGAGAGCACAGGGGAGCAGCGCCGGGTCGCCGACACCGGCGAGTTCCGTCGTTTCCTCGACGCGACCGAGTCGCAGCCGAACATTTCGGACACCGCCGAACGACGTCAGCCCGCGCCTCCGGCCCGGGCGGCCACGATTCCCGACCCGCCCCGGCAGTCGCGCGCGGTCACCGTCGGGATAGTGCTGCTCAGCCTCTTCGTGCTGGTGGCCGGGGGCGTCATCGGCGTCGTCTACTTCACCGGCTCCGACGACAAGCTCGACTCGGTGCTCCAGCTCGGTGCGGGCGACTCGGCCCGGCGGGTCGTCACCGCCCCGCTCGACAACCGCGACGTGGCCAGCTTCGAGATGTTGGCCGCCACCAACCGGGTCACCATCACCATCGGTGAGCTCGGCGACGACCTCTACCGCATCTCCACCCCCGAGGACGCGGGCATCATGCCCAGCCCCGAGATCCGCAACGACGACGTGAAGCTGAACGTCACCAAGGACGGCGACGGCACGGGCGGCGAGGTCAACGTCGTGCTGGCGGCCAAGGTGCGCTGGGCGCTGCGCTTCTCGGGCTACTCCGAGGAACAGGTCATCGACCTCAGCGGCGGGCAGGTCAGCGGCATCGAGATGGTCGGCGGGACGCGTACGGCGCAGATCACCCTCGCCCGCCCGTCGGGCACTGTGCCGATCAAGGTGAACGGTGCGGTCGAGAAGCTGGTCGTCAAGTCGCCCACCGGTAACCCGGTCCGGGTGAAGGTGGGCGGTGGGGCCAAGACCGTCGTGGCCGGTTCGCGCACGCTGAAGGATGTCGCGCCCGGCTCCACCCTGACCCCGAAGAACTGGGCGGTGCCCAACCGGTACGACATGGGCGCCGGCGCCCCGATCACCACCCTGTCGGTGCTGAACAGCTGAGCAACGCACAAAGCGCCTGGTCGACGACGTGTCGGCCAGGCGCTTTTGTGTGCTGTCAGGCCAGGACGCGCAGGCGAACGGTCTGCTCCATGCTGCGCAGCCGGTCGAGCACCTCGTCGCTGAAACCGCCGCTGATGTCGGTGATCAGGTAGCCGTACTCGCCGCGGGTGCTCAGCAGCTGGCCTTCCACGTTGACCTTGTGCTCGGCCAGGATGCTGTTGACCTGGGCGAGGACGCCGGGCGTGTTGATGTGCACGTGCCCGATCCGGCTCTGGCCGGAGTGCTCGGGCAGCGCGACGCCGGGGAGGTTGACGCTGAGGGTGGTGTTGCCGTCGTCGACGAAGGCGGCCAGCTTGTTGGCCACGAAACCGCCGATGTCGGACTGTGCCTCCTCGGTCGAGCCGCCGATGTGCGGGGTGAGGATGACGTTGGGCAGGCCGCGCAGCTCGGAGACGAACTCGTCACCCCGGCCCCTGGGCTCGGTGGGGAAGACGTCGACCGCGGCGCCGGCCAGGTGGCCGCTCTTGAGGGCCTCACGCAGCGCGACGTGGTCGACCACGATGCCGCGGGAGAGGTTGAGGAACAGGGCGCCCTCACGCATCCGCTTGAACTGCTCGATGCCGAAGAAGCCGGCGTTGCCGGGACGGCCGTCGACGTGAATGGTGACGACGTCGCTGGTCTCGAGCAGCTCCTCGATGGTGGCGCACCGGTGGGCGTTGCTCAGCGCGAGCTTGTCGGCGGTGTCGTAGAAGGACACGTACATCCCGAGGTTTTCGGCGAGCACCGAGAGCTGGGTGCCGATGTTGCCGTAGCCGATGATGCCGAGCCGGCGGCCGCGGATCTCGTGGGCGCCCTCGGCCGACTTGTCCCACACGCCGGAGTGCATCAGCGTGTTTTTCTCGGTCAGCCGGCGGGTCATCGAGATGATCTCGGCGATCGCCAGCTCGACGACCGAGCGCGTGTTGGAGAACGGCGCGTTGAAGACCGCGACACCGTGCGCCGAGGCGACGGGCAGATCGATCTGGTCGGTGCCGATGCAGAACGCGCCGATCGCGACGAGCTTGTCGGCAGCGTCGAGCACCTTGGCCGTGACCTGGGTCTTGGACCGGATGCCCAGCAGGTGGACGCCGCGGATGCGCGCGATCAGCTCGGACTCGTCGAGGGCGTTGCGGACGGACTCGACCTCGTATCCGGCGGACTCGAGGCGGGACACCGCGTCGGGATGGATGCTCTCCAACAGAAGGACTCGCACCTTGGCCTGGTCGATCATCTTTATCCGTTCGTCGTGAGTTCTGGCCGTCCGGGCCGCCACGCCGAAGCCCGACCACCAAGCCTAGTGCCCTTGACCGTGCGTCCCGGGCCGGTGTGCTGGACCTCCCATCTGGTGCGATGGCCGTACCCTGGCGCGCTGGGATACGCGGCGTGACCCCTCTTCGGTTCAGGCCGATGAATTCCGGGTCACGACATGCGTCTTCTCGTCACCACCCGTGATCGTGGCCGCCCGGCGTCACCAAGGCGAGGGATTTTCTGTCGTACCCCCGCGAAAGAATTTCGCCATGTCATCGAGGAGCTTCGAGAACGAGCCGGAAACCGGGGACGAGCGTCTGCGCGTCGCCGTCGAGCGATCCGTCCGCCGCCGCCGGGTGCGCGACGACGAGCGGCGCGAGCGGGCCCGGCGCCGGGCCCCCGGCCTGGACGATCGGCATGCGGCGCGCCTGGCCGACGTCCGCCGCCGGGCCGCGGCGAGCCGGGCGGCGCCCGACCGGGCCCGGTCGAGCCGTGCCCCGGCCGCGGTGACCTGCGACACCGGCTGAGCCCGGTGGGTCTGGCAGACTCGACTCGGGGGTGCACATGGGATCGCTGGGGTGGGCGGTCGGCTTGTCGGTGCTCTCCGCGGCCAGCTATGCGGCCGCGGCGGTCGCCCAGGAACGCCTGGCCGAGCACGGGCAGCGCGGGCTGTCGCGGTGGGCGGTCGCGCTGCTGCTCACCAGCGGCGGCGTCGGGCTCCACGTGGTCGCGCTCAACTTCGGCACGATCGCCGTGGTGCAGGCCCTGGGCACGCTGACCCTGATCTTTGCGCTGCCGATCGCCGCTGTCCGGTTCCGCACCCCGATCGGCCGGGCCGCCTGGGTCGACGCGATCCTCACCGTGATCGGGCTCGCGCTGATCCTGTCGCTCTCGATCGAGTCGGCCGGCACCTCCGTGCTCGCCGAGCCCGACGACCGTTACCTCTCGCTGATCACCCTGGGCGCGGTGGCGGTGCTGTCGCTGGCCGCCTGGCGGTCCGGGCCACGGGTGCAGGCGGTGCTGCTCGCGGCCGCGGCCGGCGTGGCCTTCGGCATCTCGTCGGTGCTGTCCAAGGCGGTGCTGGGTTCCTTCACCGCGGGCGGCATCGGGTCGGTCTCCGTCTTCGCCGGCGTGATGGTGCTGGTCTTCGCCACCGGCGGTTACCTGCTGAGCCAGCTCTCCTACGGCCGGGCCGGCATGGCCGCGCCGCTGGCCACGGTGAGCGTCTCCAACCCGATCGTCGCCGCGATCGCCGGCGTGGTCGTCTTCGACGAGGGCTTCCGGTTCGGCCCGCTGGGCCTGGTCGTGGTCGCCTTCGCCGCGGTCGTGATGACCATGGGCGTCATCGGCCTGGCCCGCCGCGCCGCCACCCCATCCCCATCGGACAGCCCGGCCGGTTCGTCCGCGCCGTCCACCGCCCACGACGACGTAACCACCTGACGCCGCCCGTCACAGTGCCCGGGGCAGCGTGACCGTCACGACCAGGCCGCCCTCGTCGCGGGCGTCGGCGCGGGCGCCCAGCGCGATCACGGCCGCGCGCCCTGGGCACCAACCTGCCGACGGTGTCGCCGGGGCAGACCATGTTCGGCGAGGAGGCGGTGCTGCCGGACGAGGCCGTGCCGATGATCCGCCGAATCGGGCCGGTGCAGTCGGCGACCGCCGCGGGGAAGGTCGCGGGCTCGGCCGTCTATCGCACCGACACGATCCCGGCGGCGGAGACGGGTGGGCTCGCGGTGCTGGCCTCCTCGCCGGACATGCTGTCCTCGGTGGGTGCGTCGCTCGCAAGCGGCACCTGGCTCAACGCGGCCACCGGGAAATATCCGGCGGTGGTGCTCGGGGCGACCGCGGCCCGGCGGCTCGGCAACGTGCCCTCGGTTTATCTCGGCGGCCGCTGGTGGACCGTGGCCGGAGTGCTGAAGCCGGTGCCCCTGGCCTCCGAGCTCGACCAGTCGGTGCTGGTGGGCTGGGACGCCGCGACGTCCTTCCTGGGGTTCGACGGCCACCCGACGACCGTCTACACCCGATCCGCGGATGCGCAGGTGGAGGCGGTGCGGGCCGTGCTGGCGCCCACCGCGAACCCGTCCAGCCCGGACGAGGTGCAGGTGTCCAAGCCGTCCGACGCGCTGGCCGCGCGGCGAGCCACCGACGACACCTTCACCGCTCTGCTGCTGGGGCTGGGGGCGGTGGCGTTGCTGGTCGGCGGCATCGGGGTGGCGAACACGATGGTCATCTCGGTGCTGGAGCGACGGGCCGAGATCGGGCTGCGGCGGTCTCTGGGCGCGACGCGGGGCCAGATCCGGACCCAGTTCGTGACCGAGTCGCTGCTGTTGTCACTGCTTGGCGGGGCAGCCGGGGTGCTGCTCGGCTATCTGGTGACCGGCCTGTACGCGACCACCCAGACCTGGCCGACCGTGGTGGGTGCTGGCCGGCGGGGTGGGCGCGACCGTGGTGATCGGCGCGATCGCGGGTCTCTACCCGGCCATCCGAGCCGCCCGACTGGCCCCGACCGAGGCCTTGGTCGCCTAGATCTGCCGGACGGCCTCCTTGACCAGGGGAATCAAGGACGGGGCAACACTGAGCTCCCGTACGCCGGAGGCGATCAGCCGTGGGATGGCTGCTTCGTCTCCGGCGAGCTCGCCGCAGACCGCGACCGTCACCCGGTCGCCGGCGGCCCGGCCGACCTCGTCGACGAGCCGCGCGACGGCCGGATGCAGGCCGCTCGCCAAGCCCATGAGGGCGGGATTGCCGCGCTCGGCGGCCAGCGTGTATTGCGTCAGGTCGTTGGTGCCGATGCTGAAGAAATCGACGTACGGCAGGAAGTCGGCCGCCCGCAAGGCCGCGGCCGGCACCTCGACCATCATGCCGACGTGCAGCCCGGCCGGCTCGCCCCCGCCGTCGCGGGCCACGGCCTCGGCCAGCCGCCGGCGGGCCCGCACGATCTCGGCGACGTCGGTGACCATCGGGAACATGATGCTGACCGGCGCCTCGCGGGCCACCCGGACGATGGCCAGCAGCTGGTCGGCGAACATGGCCGGGTGGGCGAGCGAGTGCCGGAGGCCGCGGACGCCGAGGAACGGGTTGGCCTCGGGCGGCGCGGGCAGGTAGGGCAGCGGTTTGTCGCTGCCCGCGTCGAGCGTGCGCAGGGTGATGCGGCGGCCGTCGAGGGCCTCGGCGATCTGGCGGTAGACGGCGACCTGCTCGTCCACGTCGGGCTGTTTCTCACGATCGAGGAACAGGAACTCGGTGCGGACCAGGCCGGCCAGGTCGGCCCCGGAGGCCGCGGCGGCCCGGGCATCCTCGACCGAGCCGAGGTTGGCGCCCACTTCGACCGTGAGGCCGGCGCGGGTCGTGGCCGGTTGCGAGGCGTGGGAACGAGCCTCGGTGGTGCGAGCGCGTTGTTTGTCGGCGCGGGCGCGGAACTCGGCCCGGACCGTGTCGGTGGGGGAGACGACGACCTCGCCGGTGCCGCCGTCCAGGGCGATCTCGGCACCCGCCGCGATGTCGAGCACCTGCGGGCCCGCGCCGACCACGGCCGGGATGCCGCGGGTGCGGGTCAGGATCGCGGCGTGCGAGGTCGGGCTGCCGGAGGCCAGGACGACCCCGGCGATGCGCGCGGGATCGAGACCGGCGGCCTCGGCGGGGGTGAGATCGGCCGCGATCAGGACGCCCGATCCGGTCGGGGCGGGCGCGGCAACCCCGAGGAGGGCCCGAAGGACCTGGGCCGCGACCGCGCGGACGTCGGCGGCCCGGGCGCGCAGATAGGGATCGGGCAGCGCGTCGAACTGGGCCGCCGCGCGGCTGGTGGCCGCGTGCCAGGCGGCGGGGGCGGTGGCGCCCTGATCGATGCGGCCGCGCGCGTCGGTGAGCAGGTCGTCGTCCTCGAGCAGCATCAGATGGGCGTCGAAGATCGGGCCGGGGGTGCGGGCGATCTCGCGGCGGGCCTCGGCCAGCGCATCCTCCAGGTGGCGCGCCTCGTCGGGTGCGCTGCCGGGCGGCACGTCGGGGATCTCGAGCGGGGTTCCGCGCAGCAGCACGGCCGGACCGATGGCGATGCCCGGGGAGGCGGCACCGGCCCCTGACCTCTCCGGCGTCTCGCCGAACGCGCTCGTCGCGAGGGTGACCACGCCGTCGACCGCGGCCTGCGCTTGCCGGCCGTCGGCGCGTATCTCCAGCTCGTGGCCTCGCAGGAGGCCGAGCGTGGCCACCCTGGTCAGGCTGGACGCCGGAACCCACGCGGAATCGGTGGTGCCGTTGCGGATCTCGACGCGGGCGTCGAACGTGCGGACCTCGGCCACCAACCGGGCCGCGGGGCGGGCATGCAACCCGTGCGGATTGATCACCGTGACTGTGGCGGAGGGGCCGTGCCGCGTACCGGAAAGAGTTTCTGCTGGTGGCTTGGCCGGCGGGCCGAGGTGGGACTCTTTGCCGGCCAGCCCGGCGACCGCCTCGGCGGCGACCTCGTGGCGGTCGGCCCCGGAGGCGGCCGCGACCGCCGCGGAGATCAGACCCTCGACCAGGGGCGCCGGGCAGAGCACGACCCGTTCGCGCTGAGCGTCGTCCTCGAGCAGGTCGAGGGCCAGCTCGGCCGAGAGCACGGCGCTGCCCTGATCCATCAGGAGGACGACGCCGTCGCCGCTGTCGGCCGCCGTGATGGCCTCGCTGATGGCGACCGCGTCCGTGCCGAAGGTCGTCTCGTCGAGCCCGGCCGCGACCTCGACGGCCATCGGCCGGCCCCGCGTCATCTCTTCCGCGAGGGCGACCGCGGCCCGGGCCAGGGGGCGGCTGTGCGACACCACCACCAGGCCGACCATCAGCCGCCGTCCGCCAGCGTCGTCACCGCGGCCGTCAGCAGCAGCGTCACCGAGGTCGCGCCCGGGTCGGCGTGCCCGGCGCTGCGCTCCCCGAGATAGCTCGCCCGGCCCTTGCGGGCGACGAGCGGAACGGTCGCGGCGCGCCCCTCCTCGGCCGCCGCGGCCGCCGCCCGCAGGGCCTCGCCCAGGTCGCGGCCCGCGGCGACCGCGGCATCCATCGCCTCCACGGCCGGAGCCAGCGCGTCGATCATCGTCTTGTCGCCCGGTTCAGCCTTGCCGCGGGCGACCACGCCGTCGAGGGCCGCCCGCAGCACCTTGGCCAGGCCGGCCGCGTCGACCTCGGTGTCGGCCGACGCGGACATGCGCAGGAACGCCGTGCCGTAGAGCGGGCCGCTCGCCCCGCCGACCTTGCTGATCATCGTCATGCCGACCTGTTTGAACAGCGCCGACGGTGACTCCGGAGGGGTGGCGTCGAGCGAGGCGACGACCGCGGTCAGGCCCCTGTCCATGTTGGTGCCGTGATCACCGTCGCCGATGGCCGAGTCGAGCTCGGTGAGCTTTTCCTTGTCGAGCGCAACCAGGCGGGCGAATTCCCGGATCCAGGCCTCGAGGTCTTTCGTCTCCACGTCTCAGACCCCGCGCCGCAGCGCCGGGGTGCGCACGGGCGCATCCCACAACCGCAGGATCTCGTCGTCGACCTTGAGCAGCGTGACCGAGCAGCCGGCCATGTCGAGGCTGGTGATGTAGGGCCCGACCAGCGAGCGCACCACCGGGATGCCCGCCGTGGCCAGCAGCTGGGCCACCTCGTTGTACATCACGTAGAGCTCGATCAGCGGCGTGGCGCCCATGCCGTTGACGAAAGCGATCACCCCGTCGCCGCCGGTGAAGTCGAGATCGGACAGGATCGGGCTGACCAGCATCTCGGCGATCTCGTTGGCCGGGGCGACCGGAACCCGCCGGCGGCCCGGCTCGCCGTGGATGCCGATGCCGACCTCCATCTCGCCCTCGGGCAGGTCGAACGTCGGCTTGCCGGCGGCCGGCACGGTGCACGAGGTGAGCGCGACGCCCATGCTGCGCCCGTGGGCGTTGACCTTGCGGGCCACGTCGGCCACCTCGGCCAGCGACCGGCCCTCCTCGGCGGCGGCGCCGGCGATCTTTTCCACCAGCACGGTGATGCCGACACCCCGGCGCCCGGCCGTGTAGAGGCTGTCCTGCACGGCCACGTCGTCGTCGGTGACCACGGCGACGACCTCGACGCCGGTCTCGGCCGCCACGAGCTCGGCCGCCATCTCGAAATTCATGACGTCGCCGGTGTAGTTCTTCACGATGTGCAGCACGCCGGCGCCGCCGTCGACGGCCTTGGTCGCCGCGGCCATCTGATCGGGCACCGGCGACGTAAAGATCTCACCGGCGCAGGCGGCGTCGAGCATGCCGGGGCCGACAAACCCGGCGTGCAACGGCTCGTGCCCCGACCCGCCGCCGGAGACCAGGCCGACCTTGCCCTGAACGGGCGCGTCGCCGCGGACGACGAGACGATTTTCGTGGTCGACGCGCAGCTCCGGGTGGGCGGCCGCAAAGCCGAGGAGCGCGTCGGTGATGACAGTCGCGGGGTCGTTGATGAGCTTTTTCATGGTGGCTCCTCACCGCTGGGGAACGACCTTCCGTCCTCAAGCTACGCCGACCCACCGACGGTTTCGAGAGCCCGCGCGACCCCGTGGCAAGCTGGACGGGATGGGAAATCGATCACGCGTCGTCGCAGCGCTCGCCACGCTGGGTGTCGTCTGTGTCGGGGCCTCGCTGGCTTTCTACGCATTGCTCCACGTTCGGTCGCCGTCGGCCGAGCTCGACTGGAGCCGGCGGACGATCAGCCACTACGCGCTGCTGCCGAACGGCTGGTGGTTCGACGCCGCGACCCTGCTCCTGGCGGCCGGATCCCTGGCTGTCCTGGGCGCCTCGCTGCGGGCCGGGGTGGTGCGTGGGGGCGCGGCGGTGGCGCTGCTGCTGTGGGTGCTCGGGCTCGTCGGCGTGGTCTGGTTCGAGAAACACAACTGGGCGGCCGGGCCGTCCCTGGCCGGCGACATCCACCGCGCCGCCAGTGTCGTGGCCTTCCTGAGCCTGCCGGTGGGCGCACTGCTGGCCGCGGCCCGCTCGCTGCGCTCGTCCGCCGCGCGCCTGGTGGCGTTCGGCGGTGCGGTGTCCCTGCTCTGCTTCACGCCGATCTTGTGGGCCGTGGCCTCCGAGCCGTGGACGGGCGTGCGCTGGTGGCGGGCCATCCCGCTCGGCGGCGTGGAACGGCTGCTCGGCCTGGCCGAAGTGGTCACCGTGCTGCTGATCGCCTGGTGGGCGGTGCGTTCTACGCGCCCTTCAGCGACCAGTCGGCATCGCCGTCCTTGACCGTCGCGTCGCTGTACTGGCCGGTGTTCGACTTGGGCCAGACACCGCCGGGGAAGCTGGTCGGGTCGACCGCCTCGCCGTGCAGGGTGACCATGGCCGTGACCTGCGCGCCCAGGAAGGCGGCCAGGGTCGAGACGGCGGTGACGATGATGGCCGTGTTGACGCCGGCCTCCTCGAGGAAGAGCGCGATGCCGGGGGCGGTGAAGACCCCCGAGCCCATCGCGGTGATCGACACGACCAGCGCCGCGATCAGCTTGGCCAGCACGCCGGCCAGCACGATGTAGAAGGCCAGCCCGGCCCCGGCGCAGGCCAGCAGGTTGAGCGACGTGCCGTTGGCGATCGAGCCGACCCGTGCGGCCGACGTCGACTGGGCACTCGCCGCTACCAGGTAGGAGTCGCGGGCCGTGCCCGACCACTCCGAGTCGTCGACCACGAGCGCTTGCGACGACAGATCGGTCGAGATGCCGTTGGCGGTGCCCTTGATGTCCATCCAGCGCCACGAGTCGACGAACATGTAGATCGGGGCGACGGCCCCCTTCAGCAGGTCTTTGAACCAGTTGAGGATGGCCGTGCCGACCTCGATCGTCTTCTCGGCGATCCACTTGAAACCCTGCGCCACCGGCGGCGGGATGTACCAGTGGTTCATGGCCGCGTTGGCCGCCGGGGCGACCTGCTGAAGTTTCGCCTCGAACGTCGTCATCCCGGAATCGATCTCGCGGATGACGGCCTCGTACTGGGCTTGGCTGAACATCGAAGGGTCCCCGTGTCAGTAGACGTTGCGGATTCGATGCTCGGACGCTTTGTCCTCGGCATCGTAGGTGTCGGCGACGCTGCGCAGCGTGCCGCCGATCTCGACCATCGCGGCCCCGCCCTCACCGGCCCGCGCGACAACGGCGTGGATCACGTCGTTGTACGGCCCGACCATGAGCTGGAACAGCCCGGCCTCCAGCCGCCCGAACTCCATGTCGGCGACCTTGGTGCCCAGCGCGGTGAGCTTTCCGCCCTGGGCGGCCCACTCGCCGGCCTCGCTCCGGAGGGCGTCCGTGGCGACCTTGACCTCTTCCGCGCTCGGCTGCGTCATCTTTCGTCCCTCAATGAGTTCAATGTGGTCAGAGCGTCACCGACCAGGTCATCGTGCTCCGGTTTCGGGCCGTCCGGACGGCCCGAAACCGCTCGCCGTAGCGCGGCCGCAAGCGCCACACTGATGACAGCGCCGTCGCGGCCTTTCGCCCAGTCTGCATCGATGACGCAACCGCTCAGCCCGCTCGCGCCGATGCGGATCACCACGCGCCGGTCGTCGTCGCGTCCCTCGTGATCTGCCGGTTGGGCCGGCACGGCGGCCTGCACTGACTGCAGACGGGAGATGACCTCCTCGGCGAGGTCGTTGCTGTCCCGGGCCTGGCCGGGCGGCAGAGGCGGGGACGCGACCTGCTCGTCGGCGTCGTCCTCCAGGGCGGTGCGGTGCTGCCACCAGCCGCCGTCGTCGAGCGCATCCGTCCAGGCGCGCATGCCCTCGCGTACGGCATCGGTGTTGGCCTCGAGAACCGCGCCCGCCAGTTCCTCAGGATCGAGACGCTGCCGCCAGCTCTCGCGAACCCGGATCTCGGTCGGCACCCCGTCGGCCCCGAGAACGACCTTCACCCAGCCCGTACGGTCGCTGCCTGGCGTTTTCTGCGGGGCCGCCGCGGCCAGGTCGTGGGCGAGCTGCGCGAGCTGCTGGATCCGCTGGATGTCCGGTTGCATCGCTCAGCGCCTCTCCGCCTGCAGAACAGCACGCCCGATCATGCCGATCGAGACGGCCGTGAGCACGAGCAGAATGGCGAAGATGATCGGCGCACCCCCCGCGATCAGGAAGAAGAGCGCCATCACGGCCACCACCCCGACCGCGACGAAGAGGACGACCGCGGTGACCATGCGGGCCGTGGCGTGCGCACCCCGCAGGGCCACGACAACACCGGCGAGCGAGACGACCGCGATGACGGCCACGGCGATCACCGTGCCCGTCCGCCCGAACGGCGACGCGTCGGCCACCTCGTCGAACCCCATGCCGGCAAAGCCCACGACGATCAGCTCGATCAGCCCGGTCGCGAAAAGCAACGCCAGAGCGAACCCGCTGGTCCGGGAAGTTTCGGCCCCCTGTGCCACTGTGCTCACATCCCCCGTTACCGAAGGTGACAGAGTGGCCCACCTCGCCCGGGTCCTGCAACCCCGCTTTCTTGAGGTGCGATGAGTTTCGGCGCGCCGGTCGGTCTATCGCCAGGAACCCGGATGTGAGGAGAACATCATGACCGCGACCTACACCTTCGACGTCTTCATGAGCCTCGACGGCTACGGCACCGCCGACGGCGGCGACTGGGGCGGCTACTGGGGCAAGCAGGGCCCCGAGCTGCTGTCGCACCGTCTCGACCTCTACCGCGACGACCAGCGCATGGTCCTCGGCGCCAACACCTACCGGACCTTCGTGGAACTGCTCAGCTCGGGCGTCGACAAGGCAGTGTTCGACCCGTGGGTGACCAGGATGACGAGCCTGCCGGCCACCGTCGTGTCGAGCACACTGCAGGGCCCCCTCGCCTGGCCGGATGCGACCCTGGAGAGCGGCGACGCCGTCGACGTGGTGGCCCGCCTCAAGAAGGAGTCGGCCGTGCCGCTGCGCTCGCACGGAAGCCTGGCGATGAACCGGGCCCTGATGGCCGCCGGCCTGATCGACCGCCTCCAGGTCACCGTCTTCCCGGTGATCACCGGCCAGACCGGAGCCGACCCGCTCTTCAAGGACGCCGCCGACTTCGACCTCGAACTGCTCGAAAGCCGGACCCTGGACGGCAACATCCAGGAACTGGTCTACCGCCCCACCCTGCACCCGTAACCGGACGATCCGCGCCGGATAGCATCGGCGGCGTGCGGATCGAGCTGGTCACCGGAGACATCACCGCCGAGCGGGTCGACGCCGTCGTCAACGCGGCGAACTCGTCCCTGCTGGGTGGCGGTGGGGTCGACGGAGCGATCCACCGCAAGGGCGGCCCGGCGATCCTGGCGGAGACCCGGGCCCTGCGGGCCGGTCACTACGGCAAAGGCCTGGCGGTCGGGCAGGCGGTGGCCACCACCGCGGGGCGGCTCCCGGCCCGGTGGGTGATCCACACGGTCGGACCGGTCTTCAGCCCGGACGAGGATCGCTCCCGGTTGCTCCGTAGCTGCTACACCGCGTCGCTGACGGTCGCGGCCGGCCTGGGTGCGCAGTCGGTGGCTTTCCCGCTGATCTCGTCCGGCGTTTACCGCTGGCCGAAGGACGACGCGGTCGCTCAAGCGCTGACAGCTCTGCACGCCGAGCCGACGACTGTGGAAGTTGTCCGGCTGGTGCTTTTCGACGAAGAGACCCGCCAGGTCGCGGAACGCGTCCGCCAGGCCATCGGTCGCGACCAGTGACCGACCTGGACGAGTTGATCGTGGCTGACGGCGCGGCTCTGCGCCGGTGGCTGGTGGACAACCACGCCGCCTCTCCGGGGGTGTGGCTCGTCCTGGCCCGCAAGGGCGGTTCCGTCACCACGCTGACCTGGCAGCAGGCGGTCGACGAGGCACTGTGCTTCGGCTGGATCGACGGGCAGGCCCGCCAGCGCGACGAGGAGAGTTCCTGGCGGCGGTTCACCCCGCGCCGGCTCCGCAGCGTCTGGTCTCAGCGCAACGTCGCCAACGTGGCCCGGTTGGAGGCGGCCGGGCTCATGCTGCCCGCCGGCCGCACCGCGGTCGAGGCCGCGAAGGCCGACGGGCGGTGGACGGCCGCCTATGCGCCGCCGTCGGAAGCCGAGGTGCCGGCCGACCTGCGAGCCGCGATCGCGGCCGACCCGGCGGCGCAGGCGATGTTCGACGTGCTCACCAAGACCAACCTCTTCTCCCTCATCACCCGGGTCAACGGGGTCAAGCGAGCCGAGACGCGCGCCCGGAAGATCGCCGAGAGCGTGGCGATGCTGGCCCGGCACGAGACGTTCCACCCGCAGCGAGCCCGGCCGAGCGAGCCGTCTCAGCCGTAGCGCGCGACGAGCGCCGTGCCGATCGAGGCCAGGCGCTCTCGCACACCCGGCGGGCCGGTGACCTCGAGCCATTCGATCAGCCCGGCCAGCTCGCCGGCGAGCGCGTACTCGTTGTAGCCGCGGATCACGACCTCGATGCGGCCGTCGGTCGTGGCGCCTCCCACCACGAGCCGGTCGCCGAGCACCATCCGGAGCCGGGACATCCCGTGGGGCGCGCAGACCGCCTGGATCTCGAGCGGCGATCGCCGGCGGTCGACCTCGTCGGCGATCTCGCGCCAGCTCTCGGCCAGATCGAAATCCGCGGGCCGGTGCACGGGCTCGCCGGTCGGGTCGGCGGACGACACGCGGTCGATCCGGAAGGTCCGCCGGCCGGCCTCGGTGTGGGCGACGAGATACCACGACGGACCCTTGGCGACGATGCCGAGCGGGTGGACGGTTCTCCCGGTTTCGGCGCCTTCGCTGTCGACGTAGCCGAGCCGCACCTGGACGCCGCGGATCACCGCGTCCTGGATCTCGTCGAGAAAGCGCGGCGACGGGTACTCGATCCGGCTCGACCCCCATCGCTGCGGGTCCCGGACCAGCGACGACGCTGCCGCCTCGGCCTGCCCCCGGAAGGGCTCGGGCAGGGCCTGGACGAGCTTGCGCAGAGCAGCTTTCACGGACGGTGTGGCCGCCGAGGCCGGGCCGGCCACCAGGAACAGGGCTCGGGCCTCACTCGCGGTCAAGCCGGACAGGTCGGTGCGGGCGCCGCCCACGAGGCGCCAGCCACCGCCTCGGCCCTGCCGGGAGTAGACCGGCACCCCGGCCATGGCCAAGGCGTCGAGGTCGCGGCGGGCGGTGCGCTCGGAGACCTCCAGCTCTCGGGAGACCTCGGCCGCGGTCACCTGCTCGCGCTGTTGCAGCAGGAAGAGGATGGCCATCAGGCGGTCGGCGCGCACCCCGGCAACATTTCCATAGTAAACCGGTCACGGGGTGACCGGTTTAGGTCGGCACGATGGCCTCATGACCTCACCGATGTTTCCCGAACCCACCCTTGTTTCCGTGAACGGCGTGGAACTCGAAGTCTTCGAAGCCGGCCAGGGGAAGCCCATCGTGCTCTGTCACGGCTGGCCGGAACACGCCTTTTCCTGGCGTCATCAGATGACCGCCCTGGCGGCCGCGGGCTATCACGTCATCGTCCCGAACCAACGGGGTTACGGCAATTCGTCCCGTCCGGCCGAAGTCACCGACTACGACATCGAAAAACTGTCGGGCGATCTCGTCGCGCTGCTCGATCACTACGGCTACGAGGATGCCACCTTTGTCGGTCATGACTGGGGCGCATTCGTGGTCTGGGGACTGACTCTGCTGCACCCCGGCCGGGTCAACAAGGTGATCAATCTGAGCCTGCCCTACCAGGAGCGCGGGGAGAAGCCCTGGATCGAGTTCATGGAGCAGGTGCTGGGCGGCGACTTCTACTTCGTCCACTTCAACCGGCAGCCGGGCGTCGCCGACGCCGTGTTCGACGAGAACACGTCCCAGTTCCTTCGCAACCTGTACCGGAAGAACATGCCCCTCGCCGAGTCCCAGCCCGGCATGGCGTTGATCAATCTCGCCCGGGCGGAGACACCCCTCGGCGAGCCCGTCATGAGCGAGAGCGAACTGGCGGTCTTTGTTTCCGCTTTCGAGACTTCAGGGTTCACGGGCGGCGTCAATTGGTACCGGAACCTGGACCGCAACTGGCACTTGCTGGCCGACGTAGACCCGATCATCCATCAGCCCACCCTCATGATCTACGGCGACCGTGACCCGATCCAGAGGTCGGACAGGCTGGCCGATTTCGTGCCCCAGGTCGAAGTGGTCAGCCTGGACTGCGGTCACTGGATCCAGCAGGAATTGCCGGAAGAAACCACCCAGGCGATCCTCAAGTGGCTGGACCAGCAGGACACCGGCCTTTGACGGACCGGCCAGCCCGGCACGGTGGGGTCTGGGGCTCGGGCCCCAGGCTGGCTCAAGCGCGCCCGGCAGGATTCGAACCTGCGACCGACGGATTAGAAGTCCGTTGCTCTATCCGCTGAGCTACGAGCGCATGGGGGCATATCTTATCTTGCCGAGGGCGACTCGGGGGTAACCAGGCGTCCCCTCGATCACTGGCGGAACGGGTATCTCGGCGGGCCGTCGGCGGCGGCCAGGCCGGCGGTGGCCCGGGCCTGCTCGGACGGGTCGTCGATCCTGGTGGCCAGGTCGAGAGCTGTCCGGTGGGTGGTGGTCGCCTCGTCGAAGCGGCGCATGCCGGTCAATGCCTCGCCGCGGCCGTTCAGGGCGCACGTCTGGCCGTAGCGTTCGCCCAGTTCGCCGAAGATGGCGATCGCCTTGTCGTACGAATCGAGGGCGTCGGGGTAGCGGCCGAGCCGGGTGTCGGCGTCGCCCAGGTTGGTCAGGGCCGTGGCCTCGCCGCCCCGATGGTTGAGCGTGCGGAACAGGGTCAGGGCGCGGCGGTGCTGGTCGGCTGCTTCTGCGGCGCGGCCCATCCGGACGTACACGTCGCCGAGGTTGGTCAGGGTGTTGGCCTCGCCGACCTGGTCGCCGATCTCGACGAATTTCTCCAGGGCCTGCGTGTGGTGGGCGGCCGAGGCATCCTGGTCGCCGAACGCGTTGTGCACGACGCCCAGGTTGCCCAGCGCGCGGGCCTGGCCGCGGCTGTCGCCGACCCTCCGGAAGAGGGCCAGCGCCTCGGTCAGGTGCTCGAGCGCCTCGGGCTGGCGGCCCAACTGCCAGTGCACGACACCCAGGCTGAGCAGCGCGCCCGCCTCGCCGGCCAGGTCACCGGAGCGGGCCGCCGCGTGCCGGGCCTCGGTGTGCACGGTGATCGCGTCGGCCGGGTAACCGCCATTGTCCAGATAGGTGTAGAGGACCGCGGCCAGCCGGATGGTGTGCTCGGGCGAATCCTGACGGCACACCGCGACCAGCGTCGGGCGCTCGGTTTCCAGCCAGTGCAGGGCGGACTTGGCATCGGCCAGATCGGGGATGGACACGTCACGGTCGGGCAGCGTCGGGCGGCGGTGACGTTCGGCCGGGTGCAGCGCGTCCATGGCCGCCGCCGCGGCGTACAGGTAGTAGTCGAAGAGCCGGGTCAGGGCGGCCCGGCGATCCGCGGGGCGCTCGTCGTCGGCGGCCCGTTCGGCGGCGTACGCGCGTACGAGATCGTGCAGCACGAAACGCCCCGGCGCCGGCTGCTGCACCAGATGTTCCGCCGTCAGGCGGCGCAGATGTTCCTCGGTCTCGTCGAGGCCGGCGTCGAGCAGCGCGGCGGCCGCGTAGGCGTCGAAATCCTGGCCCGAATGACCGGCGAGACGCCGCAGCAGGGTGCGCCGGGCCGCGGGCAGGCGCTGGTCGGAGAGGTGCAGGGCGAGCTGGACGCCGTCGTCGAGCCGATAGTTGCGGTGGCGCTCGTCGAGGCGGTCGGCGTGGTCGGCGACCGTCCAGCCGGGCGTCGCGGCCATCTGACCGGCGACGACGGTCAGGGCGAGCGGCAGATAGCCGCAGCGGTGCGCGACCCGCTCGAGGGCGGTCGGGTCGGCGTCGGCGGGCACCGCGTCGGCCAGCAGCTCGGAGGCCTCCGCCGAGGAGAAGACGTCGAGGTCGATCCGGGTCGCCGGGCCGAGGTCGGACAGGTCGCGGCGGGACGTGACGATGGTCAGCGCGCCCTGGGCGAGCAGCGGGCGCACCTGCTCCTCGTCGGCGGCGTTGTCGAGGATCACCAGTGCCTCACGGCTGGTGAGCTGCTCGCGGAACAGGGCCGAACGGGCCGCCGCATCGTGCGGGATCTGCCGGGCGGGCACGCCGAGCGCGCGCAGGAAACCGTCGAGGACGGCGCCGGGCTCGGCGGGCGGCTGGCTCTCGTCGGGATGGAAGCCACGCAGGTCGACGAAGAGCGTCGTCTCCCGAGGGCCGAGGTGACCGGCGTGGATGGCCAGCTGGGACTTGCCCACCCCGGCCATGCCGGTGATCACGCAGACCCCGGTCGCCCCGCGCAGGACGGCCAGCTGGGGCTCGCGGCCGACGAACGAGCCGGCATCGCTGGGCAGGTGCGCGAGGACGCGTACGTTGGCCGCGGCCTGACCCGCCGCGAGCGTGACCCGGATCGCCTGGCGCCAGCGGGTCAGGTAGGCGGGATCGTCGTGCAGCGAGGCGGCCACCGCGACCACGAGGTCCGCATTTATCCGGCGGCGGCCGTCGCGGAAACAATCGACGACCGTGCCACGGCCGGTCTGAGTGTGCCGGGCATTGACGCGTTTCGTGATCGTGTCGTACGACGGATCGCCCGCCCAGACCTTGAGGGAACGCAATGCCGCGGCCAATTCGTCGAGGCTCCGGCCGCCGCCCGGATCGGGTGGCTGAGGGTCGCGGTCGGCGTTCACTTCCCGAACGATAGCAATCGATGTACGGGATCGTTCGGACTTCTCCGGCCCGGGGCTACTCCATGTCCTCCGGCGCCGGAGGCACCTCGATCTCGGGGGTGCCGACCGGCGGCAGGAATGCGTCGACCCAGCGCGCCAGCTCCTGGAAGACCTCGACCCGCACGTCCTTGCCGGAAAGCGTGAGGTCGTGCATGCCGCCGTCGAAACGCGCGATCGTCACCCGCGGGCCGAGACGCGGCGCCCAGCGCACGATGTGCTCGACATCCAGCACCGAATCGGAGGTGAGAAGGTCGTCATTCCAGACCCGCCCGCGGAACGTCCGCGTCGAGCACGCCACCATCACCGGAACGTCGATACCGAGGCCGCCGCGCAGCCTTTTCTGGCCCCGGCGGATCGCCTCCAGCCAGCCCACCGTCACCGGAAAACCGAGCAACGGCTTCCACTGCAGGTCGTACGTCCACTCACCACGGCGCTCGCTGTGCAGGCTCTCGCCGTAAAGGCCCAGCGACGAGGCCGGAATCTTTCGATACGGCGTACGCCGGGCAAGCGCGACCGTCGCCCCCATGAGCGGGTTCTTCACCAGCCAGGGCACGTTGAAATCGAAGAACGGGCTGTTCAGGAAAAGTCCGTCGACAATGCCCTGACCCTGCCGCGAATGCGACCACAACGAGGTGATCAGGCCGCCGGTCGAATGGCCGGCCACCAGCAGTTGATCATGGCCATCCTGCTCGCGGATGATCCGCGCCGCCTCGTCCAGCTCTGGGTAGTACTCGGTCAGGCTCCGGGCGAAGTTCGGCGTCTGGTGGGGGAGCAGGCTGCGACCGTACTTCCGAAGGTCGAGCGCGTAGAAATCCCAGCCCCGCTCGGCGAAGAAATCGGCCAGATGGGTCTGGAAGAAATAGTCCACGAAACCGTGGACGTAAAGCACGGCTCGCCGGGAAGGCTGATCGGCCCGCCGCCGCACGAGCGTGGCCACCACCGCACCCTCGTCGTCGCTCCCCAGGTCGATCGTGTGTCGCTCATAGGGCGGTCCCAGTACGTCGATCTCCACCCGCTCAGGCTACCCATCGGTACGCGGTGGCGCGCGATATCAGAACCGCCGTCCCGCCGCGCGATATCCACAACCCTCCCGCCTGTCCACAGGTCCCGGCTCAAGATCCCCTCGCGCACCGCCGAAACCGCGATGCTCGCCGCCGTACCGACACACAACAGGAGGACACAAGTGTTCGACACCAACATCGTCGTCGTGGGCAACGTCCTGGTCGCCCCGGAATGGCGGCGCTTCGAAAGCTCCGGCTCGGTGGTCGCCAACTTCCGGATCGCCTCCACGGCCCGCCGCTTCGACCGCGAGAGCAACACCTGGATCGACGGCAACAACCTGCGCGTACGCGTCACCGCGTGGCGCCGGCTGGCCGAGGGCGTGATCTCGTCGATCGCCGTCGGTGACCCCGTCATCGTCTACGGCCGGCTCTACACCCGGGACTGGAAGGACGAGAACGGCAACAACCGGGTCTCGTACGAGATGGAGGCGTTCTCGATCGGGCACGACCTCGCCCGTGGGCGGTCCCGGTTCGTGCGCAACACGGCCGGCCAGGGCGTGAGCACGATCGAGGACGGCGAGGCCGAGGTCTACATCGGCGGCGAACCGTCGATGCCGGTGCCCGCCGAGGAGGCGCCGGTCGGCTTCGGGGAGGGCATCCCCGAGGAAGAGGCGCCGTCGTTCCTCGAAGTGGCGGCCGACTCGTCGCCGGAAACTTCGTCGGACGAGGCGGAGCCCACACCGAGTGACGAGGACCTCGCCATCGAGGTCGAGCGACTCGCCGCGGCCGAGCCGGCACCCACCCGGCGCCGGCGCAGCGCGCGACGGGAGCCCGTCGCGGCGTAACCGCAGGTCACCTGCTCGCCG
This sequence comes from Actinoplanes sp., assembly GCA_965217855.1. Lineage (GTDB taxonomy): Bacteria > Actinomycetota > Actinomycetes > Mycobacteriales > Micromonosporaceae > Actinoplanes. The sequence continues at coordinate 320,082 of CBDCJN010000016.1, forward strand.
GCTCCGTGGATCATCCCCCGTGGATTTTCGGAGCCGGCCGGGGCCGGGCCGTCGAAGCCACCGGAAGGCTGACATGACCCGAACGGGGTGGTCCGATCGTGCCGAGCGATCGGGCCGCCCGGCCGACCCGCCCGATTGGTCCCGGCCCGGGCCGGGCGGGCAGACTGAGCCCGTGCTGTTGAAGGAGATCCGCGCGATCGCGGGCGAGAAGCTGGTGCTCGCGCCGCACGACCAGGACACCGAGACCGTCAACACCAATTGGTTCGGCGCACCACCGCACGAGCGCATGGGCCTGTCGGCCGACGAGGTGATCAACGCCTTCGAGGAGACCATCGAGCTGCTGCGCGAGCAGGTGGCCGCGATGGGGCATGCCGGGCCGGCGACGTTCTACGTGTGGCATCACCAGGAGGCGGGGCAACTGCGGTGCTCGGCCAGCTCCTGCGGGCGCGACGATCTGCCGTTCATCGACCGGTACCGGCCGACGGACGATCTGCAGGTGATCGTCACCGAGTTCCTGGAGGACCGCGCGCCGGGCGCGATCGTCTGGGGCGCGTTCGATCCGGTGCCGATCCCGGACGGCCCGGAACCGGACGTGCCGGAAATCCCGGTCTGGGTGTGCGACCTGCGCTCATGATCGTCAGGTGGGCTCAGCTCGGCGATCGGAAGGACCAGGACATGGCGGCGGGGGCGGGGGCGGGGCCCTGGACAGGGCCCTGGGCTGTGCGCGGCGCTCGGGCGGCTCGATTCGGGGCCGGCGCGGCGGGCCGGGCGGCTCGATTCGGGGCCGGCGCGGCGGGCCGGGCGGGCCACTCGGCTGCGGCGGACGCGGCCGGCCTGATCGCGGGGTACGCGCTCGATGCGGTGTTCGGGGATCCGCGGCGGTTTCACCCGGTGGCGGGGTTCGGCACGGCCGCGGGTGCCCTCGAACGGCGGATCTACCGGCCGAACCGGCCTTCGGGCGCTGCCTTCACCGCCATCGCGGTCGGGGTGCCGGCCCTGGCCGGGGTCGCTGCCGCGGCGGCCACCCGGCGTCAGCCCGTCGCCCGGGCCGTCCTGGTCGCGGCGACCACCTGGACGGTGCTCGGCGGCCGCACGCTGCGGCGGGAATCGCGGATCATGGCCAAGCACCTCCGCGCCGACGACCTCGACTCGGCGCGGGGCCGGCTCAACCACCTCTGCGGGCGCGACCCGGCCGGTCTCGACGAGCCGGAGCTGGCTCGGGCAACAGTCGAGTCCGTCGCCGAAAATACGTCCGACGCCGTGGTGGCGCCCCTGGTGTGGGGCGGCCTGCTCGGGTTGCCGGGGCTGCTGGCCTATCGGGCGGCCAACACCCTCGACGCTATGGTCGGGCATCGGTCGGCACGGTACACCCGGTTCGGGACGGCCTCGGCGCGGCTCGACGACCTGCTCAATCTGCTGCCGGCCCGGCTGACCGGGCTGCTCACGATCGCCGCGGCGCCGGTCGCGGGCGGGTCGCCCCGGGAAACGGCGCGGGTCTGGCGCCGCGACCGCAACGATCACCCGTCGCCCAACGCCGGTCAGTGCGAGTCGGCCATGGCGGGCGCCTTGGGCGTACGCCTCGGGGGCCGGAATGTCTATTTCGGACGCAGCGAGACCAGGCCCTTCCTCGGCGACGGCCCCCGCCCGTCGGCCGTGCACCTGCGCCGAACCGCCCGCGTTTCCGGCACCGTCGGTCTCGCCGCGGCCGGCATCGCCGCAGGCATCGCCCTGATCCGCGGAGCCGTGACCAGTCGAGCCGTGACCAGTCGAGCCGTGACCAGTCGAGCCGTGACCAGTCGAGCCGTGACCAGTCGAGCCGTGACCAGTCGAGCCGTGACCAGTCGAGCCGGAACAGCCACCGGCGCAGGTGAAGCCGTGACCACCTGGGCTCGCCGATGAGTGGCCTTCTCGTCGCCGGGACCACCTCCGATGCCGGCAAGAGTGTGCTCACCGCGGGGCTCTGCCGGTGGCTGCACCGCCGCGGGGTCAAGGTCGCCCCGTTCAAGGCCCAGAACATGTCCAACAACTCGGTCGTCGTGGTCGGCCCGGACGGGCGCGGCGGCGAGATCGGCCGGGCCCAGGCCATGCAGGCCGCCGCCTGTGGCATCGCCCCCGATCTGCGTTTCAACCCCGGTGCTGCTCAAGCCGGGCAGCGACTTCTCGAGCCAGGTCGTCCTGCTCGGTGAGGCCGTCGACACGGTCACCGCCGGCAACTACCGCACCCTGCGCCCGCGGCTCGCCGAGACCGCCCACGCCGCTCTCGCCGAGCTCCGGGCCGAGTACGACGTGGTCATCTGCGAGGGCGCCGGCAGCCCGGCCGAGATCAACCTGCGGGCCGGTGACTTCGTCAACATGGGGCTGGCCCGGCAGGCCGGCCTGCCGGCGATCGTGGTCGGCGACATCGATCGCGGCGGCGTCTTCGCGGCCCTCTTCGGGACGGTGGCGTTGCTCGACGCCGAGGATCAGGCGCTCGTCGCCGGGTTCGTCATCAACAAGTTCCGCGGCGACCTGGGACTGCTCAAACCCGGGCTCGACATGATCACCTCGGCCACCGGGCGGCCGGTTCACGGCGTGCTGCCGTTCCACCTCGACGTCTGGCTCGACGGGGAGGACTCCCTCGCGTACGGCCGGGTGCTGGGCCGTCCGGCGAGCCCGCGCGGCACCGAGTGGCTGCGGGTCGCCGTGGTCCGCCTGCCCCGCATCTCCAACGCCACCGACGCCGAGGCGCTGGCGGCCGAGCCGGGCGTGCAGGTGCGCCTCACGATCGAGCCGGCCGAGATCGCCGACGCCGACCTGGTGGTGCTGCCCGGCTCGAAGGCGACCGTCAGCGATCTCGCCTGGCTGCGCGAGACCGGCCTGGCCGACGCGATCGGGGCGCACGTCGCGGCCGGCAAACCGCTGCTCGGCATCTGCGGCGGCTTCCAGATGCTCGCCGAGACGATTCACGACGAGGTCGAGAGCGGGCGGGGCACCGTACCCGGCCTGGGTCTGTTGCCCGTCGAGATCGGTTTCGAGCGGCGCAAGACCTTGGCCAAGCCGACCGGCACGGGTCTGGGCGCGCCGGTGGCCGGCTACGAGATCCACCACGGCGTCGTGACCAGGCAAAGTCCGGAGCCACTTCTGCGGTACGCCGATGGGCGGCCCGAGGGCGCGGTCGAGGGCAACATCGTCGGTACGCACTGGCACGGCGCCTTCGAGTCCGACGAGTTCCGTCGCCGGTTCCTCACCACGGCCGCGCGCCAGGCCGGCCGCCGGGGCTTCACCGTGGCTCCCGAAACCGAGTTCGCCGCTGTACGCGAACGGGCCCTGGACGTTCTGGGTGATCTGGTCGAGGAGCATCTCGACACCGACGCGCTCTGGCGGCTCATCGAGAGCGGCCCGCCGTCCGGGCTGCCGTTCATCCCGCCCGGGGCGCCGGCCGGTGCCTGAGCAGACGTTCGCCGAGCTCGCCGCGCACGTGCAGAGCCGGCCGCCCCGGCTGGGTGACGTTCGCCTGGTCGCCGTGGACGGGCCGAGCGGGGCCGGTAAGACCCTGTTCGCCGAGCGGCTCGCGGCCGAGCTCGGCGCCCCGGTCGTGCACACCGACGACCTGCTCGACGGCTGGGACGACCAGTTCACGTTCTGGGCAAGGCTGGAGGCCTCGGTGCTCGGGCCGCTGCGCCGCGGCGAGACCGCGACCTATCAGCGTTACGACTGGGAGCTCGCCGGGTTCGCGGGCCCCTCGATCATCGTGCCCGCGAGCGGCGTTGTGCTCCTGGAGGGCGTGAGTGCCGCCCGGCGGGTGATTCGTCCGGAACTGACCATGGCCGTTTTTGTTTACGCCCCACCCGAACTTCGCTGGGAGCGCGCGATTGCCCGCGATGGGGACGACAGTCTTGCCTATCGGAAGTACCTTGAGCGCTGGCGGGTCGCCGAGGACCAGCACTTCGCCGTGGACGAGACGGCCGCACACGCGGATCTGCTCGTCGACGGCGCCGCGACGGCCCTGACCAGCAGCTTCACCAACGGGCACAGCTTGGGCGCGGCACAACATCAGGACGGGGTGGCACGATGACGACCGAAGAGGAGAACCGCCCGGTACGCCGGCGGATCACCCTGACCGGAATCAGCTCGCGGGCCTGGGAACACCCGGCCGACCGGGGCGCCCTGACCGCCCTGCGCGAGCTGCGCGGCTTCGACGACGTGGTCAAGGCCTTCTTCGGCATGTGGAACGAGCGCGGTTTCCGCCTCCAGTTCCTGGCCGGTGCCATCCGCGTCGACCACCGTCAGTACCCGCGCGTCTACCAGCGCTTCACCGAGGCGGCCACCACCCTCGACGTGGTCGAGCTGCCCGAGCTCTACGTGACGCAGGACCCGATCATCAACGGCTCGGCGATCGGCCTCGACAAGCCGTTCATCGTGGTCACGACCGGCGCGATCGAGCGGCTCGACGACGACGAGCTGCGGGCGATGCTCGGTCACGAGATCGGCCACGTGCGCAGCGGCCACGCCGTCTACAAGACCATCCTGATGATCCTGACCCGCTGGGCGGCCAGCCTGAGCTGGCTGCCGGTCGGCGCGATCGCGCTGCGGGCGATCATCACGGCGATGCTCGAGTGGTGGCGCAAGGCCGAGCTGTCGGCCGACCGGGCCGGGCTGCTCGCGGGTCAGGACCCGGCGGCCTCGCTGCGGCTGCTGATGAAACTGGCCGGCGGCGGCGACCTGTCGCAGATCGACACCGCCGCGTTCCTCGAGCAGGCGGCCGAGTACGAGAGCGGCGGCGACCTGCGCGACAGCATCCACAAGATCGGCATGACCCTGGGCAGCACCCACCCGGTGCCCGTCGCCCGGGCCTCCGAGCTGCGTAAGTGGGTCGACTCCGGGGCCTACGCCGAGATCCTCGCCGGCGACTATCCGCGACGCGACTCGGACGGCGACGCCTCGGTCAGCGACGACGTCAAGGCCGCCGCCACGTCGTACCGGGAGACGTTCAGCAACTCGCAGGACCCGCTGGTCGGGCTGTTGCGCAAGCTCGGTGACGGCGCCGGCGACCTGGCCGGTTCGGCCGTCCGCGGGGCGCGTTCCTGGGTGGGTGACGCCACCCGTCGCGGCCGCCAGGACGACCCCGGCGCGGAAAGCTGAACGACCCTTAGGATCGTTCCCATGAGCTTGAGCGAAAACGATCTGCGCGAGGCCGTCGCGCGGGAGATGCCCGGAGTCCGTGCCGACCTGGAACGGCTGGTCCGCATCCCGGGCATCGCCTTCGAGGGCTTCGACCACTCCCACGTCGAGCGGTCGGCCGAGGCGGTGGCCGAGCTGCTGCGCGGCTGCGGCCTCGACACGCAGATCGTGCGGCGCGGCGGCCAGCCCGCCGTGATCGGTCGCAAGGCGGCCCCGGCCGGGGCGCCGACCGTGCTGCTCTACGCCCACCACGACGTCCAGCCGGTGGGCGACGTCTCGCTCTGGACGAGCGACCCGTTCGAGCCGGTCGAGCGCGACGGCCGGCTCTACGGTCGCGGCGCCGCCGACGACAAGGCGGGCGTGATGGCCCACGTGGCCGCGCTGCGCGCGTTCGGCGACCAGCTGCCGGTCGGCGTGGTCGTCTTCGTCGAGGGCGAGGAGGAGTACGGCTCCGACTCGCTCGACGCGATCATCGAGGAGTTCCACGACGAGCTGCGGTCCGACGTGATCGTGATCGCCGACTCCGGCAACTGGGACATCGGACAGCCCGCGCTGACCACCTCGCTGCGCGGCCTGGTCAACCTGTTCGCCGAGGTCAAGGTGCTCAAGAGCGCGGTGCACAGCGGCATGTTCGGCGGCCCGGTGCCCGACGCGCTGATGACCCTGGCCCGTCTGCTGTCGACGCTGCACGACGAGGGCGGCGAGGTGGCGGTCGACGGGCTGATCGGCCGTGAGGGCGCCAGCGTCGACTACCCGGCCGACCGTTTCCAGCACGAGGCGGGCATGCTCGACGGCGTCGAGCTGGTCGGCAAGGGCTCGATCACCGACCGCATCTGGACCAAGCCGTCGATCTCGGTCCTCGGCATCGACGCGCCCCGCACGCTCGAGGCGGCCAACGCGCTGCAGCCCACGGCCAAGGCCAAGATCAGCGTACGGCTGGCGCCCGGTGACGACCCCAAGTCGGCCTACGCAGCGGTGCGTGCCCACCTCGAGAAGCACGTGCCGTGGGGCGCCCACGTCGAGGTGACCTTGGAGAGCGACGGCCAGCCCTGCGTGATCGACGCGACCGGACCGGCGTACGACGCCGCCCGTGCCGCCTTCCGTTCGGCCTGGGACGGCACCGAGCCGGTCGACATGGGCGTGGGCGGCTCGATCCCGTTCATCGCCACCTTCCAGGAGCTGTTCCCCCAGGCCGCGATCCTGGTCACCGGCGTCGAAGACCCCTACTCGGCCGCACACGGCCCCGACGAGAGCCTGCACCTCGGCGAGTTCGCGCGCGTCTGCGTCGCCGAGGCCCTCCTCCTCAAGAACGTGGCGGAGACACTGACGACGAAGTAGGGAGCGGCCCATGGCCGAGCTGTCGTGTGACGTGCTGGTGGCGGGGGCCGGCCCCACCGGGCTGATGCTCGCCAACTGGCTGGTCAAACTCGGGGTCGACGTGATCGTCGCCGACGGCAAGGAAGGGCCGACCCGCGAGTCGCGCGCCCTCGTCGTCCAGGCCCGCAGCCTCGAGATCTACGACCAGCTCGGCCTCGCCGATCAGGTGCTGGACGCCGCCCACCGGGCCGACGCGCTGGCGCCCGGCTTCCTCGACCGGGCGTTCGGCCGCATCCCGCTCGGCCCGCTCGGCGGCACAGTCACGCCCTACCCCTACATCGAGATCCTCGAGCAGAGCCGCAACGAGGAGATCCTCCACGAGAACCTGCAGAAACTCGGCACGGACGTGCGCTGGGAAACGCCGGTGACCGCGGTCAAGCAGGTCGACGACGGGGTCGAGGCCAAGGTCGGCAACGACACGATCCGGGCCCGCTTCTGCGTGGCCTGCGACGGCTCCAACTCGGCCGTGCGCCGGGCCCGCCGCATCGCGTTCGAGGGCGTCACCAACCCGCACCGGTTCTACGTGATCGACGCGCTCGGCGTGGCCGGCCTGGTGGAAAACGCGATCAACGTACGCCCCGGCGGCTCCGACTTCATGATCGGCTTCCCGATGCGGGGCCGGCACAGGTGGCGGCTGATCGGTCTGGTCCGGGACGACGACGGCGACGGTCGGCTGAGCGAGGAGGACGTGCGGCCGCGGCTGAAGGAGTTCGCGGTCACGTACGGCGAGGCCCGCTGGTTCGCGACGTACAAGGTGCACCACCGGGTCGCCGTGACGTTCCGCGACGGGCCGTTCTTCCTGGCCGGGGACGCGGCCCACGTGCACTCGCCGGTCGGCGGCCAGGGCATGAACACGGGCCTGCAGGATGCCCACAACCTGGCTTTCAAGCTGGCCGACGTGCTGCAGGGACGGCGCAAGGACACCTGGCTCGACCGCTACGAGGCAGAGCGCCGCCCCGTTGCCCGCACGTTGGTGCAGACCACCGACCGGCTCTTCGGGGCGATCACCTCGCAGCGACGGTCGGCCCGCGTGCTGCGCCGCCTCCTGGTGCCGATGGTCGCCCCGCTGGGTGTGCGCTTCCTGCCCCGCGCCTCCGGTGGCTCGCGTGCCTTCCAATACGTCTCGCAGCTCCGCATCCACTACTGGATGACGCCGGACGGGAAGGCGGCCGGCGGCGGGCAGCGCGATCCGGTGGTCGGGCGGCGGCTGCCCTGGGCGGGTGGCAATTTCGCGGTGCTGCGAGACCTGCGGTGGCAGATCCACGCCTACGGCGGGGTGGAGGCGGGCGACGTGCCCGACCTCGGCGTCGCGGTGCACGTCTTCGGCGAGGCGCCGCCCGGCTCGGGCCTGCAGCCCGGGCGGCTCTATCTGGTGCGCCCGGACGGATTTGTCGCCGCCGAGGCCGCGGTCTCGGAAGCGGCGGATGTCTTTCCGTCGTACTTCCGGCGCTGACTCACGCTGCGTCCTCGAACGTGTCGTCACACAGAGCAAACCGGTGCGGGCTGCGGTTTCGTCCTGTTAGGATATCGAACATGCGTTCGAACAGTGTGCCTGCCTCGGTGTCTCTCGTCGTGCGGCCCTTGCCCGTCGGGCCGCGCAACGCCCTCGACCGTCTTCGCTGCCACGACCGTCTCGAGTCCATCGCCCGCCTGCGCGCCGCCGTGCGCGCGATGGACGAGGTCGACGTCTCCGGCTGGGACGACGGCGCCCTCACCGACCATCTCGACGAGCTCTCGGCCACCCTCTGCGCCATCGACGCCCAGGTCACCCGCGTGGCCGACGCCGTCCGCGCCCGCGGCTTCCGCATAGCCGAGCCCCTCGCCGCCTGACCGGTCGCGAGGTCGCGCAGCGGGCGAAAATGTCGGGGGGTGCTGCCAGGATGAGGGTGTGCGATTCCTAGACCTGGCGGCGACCTCGACGGCTGTCGCCGCGACCTCCGGGCGCAAGGCGAAGGTCGAGCTTGTGGCCGACGCGCTGCGCCGGCTCGAGCCTGGCGAGATCGCCCCGGGCTCGGCCTATCTGGCCGGTGAGCTGCGCCAGCGGCAGACCGGCGTGGGCTATGCGAGCCTGCGTGACCGGCCCGAGCCCGCCGCCGAGCCGTCCCTCAGCGTCGCCGCGGTCGATGCCGCCATCGCCGAGATCTCGGTGGTCGCGGGCGCCGGTTCTCAAGCCCGGCGGCGCGATCTGCTGGCCGCCCTGTTCGGTGCGGCCACCGCCGACGAGCAGCGCCTGCTCGTCGGCCTCTTCAGCGGCGAGCTGCGCCAGGGCGCCCAGGCCGGTCTGCTGGCCGACGCGATCGCCAAGGCGGCCGAGGTGCCGCTCACCGCGGTCCGCCGGGCGCTGCTGCTGTCGGGCGACCTCAAGCAGGTCGCGGTCGCCGCGCTCACCGGTGGGGCGCCCGCGCTCGCCGAGATCCACCTGCGGGTCGGCACCCCGCTCACGCCCATGCTGGCCCAGAGCGCGCCCGACGTCGGCGCGGCTCTGCTGGCCACCGGCTTCCCCGCGACCGTCGACGTCAAGCTCGACGGCATCCGCATCCAGGTCCACCGCTCCGGCGACGAGGTGGCCGTCTTCACCCGCAGCCTCGACGACATCACCGCCCGCATGCCCGAGGTGGTCGAGGCCGTCCGCAAGCTGCCGCTGCGCGAGGCCGTGCTCGACGGCGAGGCGATGACCCTCGACGCCTCCGGCCGTCCTCGCCCGTTCCAAGAGACGTCCAGCCGGGCCGCCACCCGCGGTGCCGCCGCCGGCCGCAAGACCGCCGCGGCCAAGCCGCCACCCGTCGCGCTGGTGCCGTTCTTCTTCGACGTGCTTCACCTCGACGGCGTCGACCTGCTCGACGAGCCCGGCCGGGTGCGCTGGCAGGCGCTGGCCGACGCCCTGCCGAGCGAGCTGATCGTCGGCCGCACGACCGTGACCAGCGAGGAGGAGGCGGCCGCGGCCTTCGCCGCCGCGCTCGCGGCCGGGCAGGAGGGCGTGGTCATCAAGGCGGCCGAGGCGCCCTACGACGTGGGTCGCCGCGGCTCGGCGTGGGTCAAGGTCAAACCTCGGCACACGCTCGACCTGGTGGTCCTGGCCGTCGAGTGGGGTCACGGCCGGCGTAAGGGCTGGCTGTCCAACCTGCACCTGGGCGCCCGCGACCCGGAGACGGGCGGTTTCGTGATGCTCGGCAAGACCTTCAAGGGTCTGACCGACGAGCTGTTGCGCTGGCAGACCGAGCGTTTCCAAGAGCTTTCCACCGGCGACGACGGCTGGGTGGTGCGGGTCCGCCCCGAGCAGGTGGTCGAGATCGCCTTCGACGGCGTGCAGACGTCGCCGCGCTACCCGGGCGGCGTCGCCCTGCGTTTCGCCCGCGTCCTGCGCTACCGAGACGACAAGCCTCCATCCGAGGCCGACACCATCGACACCGTCCGAGCCATCGGGGGGCACCCGGCAGCAGAGTGACTCGAATCGCCGCCCAAGCGCCGGCGCTCTTAGCCGGTGGCCGCGGCGTTCCGGTCGCTTCCGACGTTCCAGACCCTCGCGGCGGTCCGGGTGAGCCCTGGCCTTACGAGCGGTCCTGGCGCTCCGGGCGCACGCGATGGTCCGGTGCACCTAGTTGCGTCGGGCGGGCCGGGTGTCGTGGCCGTCCGGTGCCCCTAGGCCCTGTTTCAGAAAGGATGATCGGGCTGCGCCGAGGCCCAGCCGCCGTCTGGCCGCACGCCGAAATCATCCAAATACAACACCGGTATCAGGACGATTCCGTCGCACACCCAGACGACACCTGGACCGCGCCGCAACTCGACCCCCTTTCTGAAACAGGGCCTAGGACTTCGCGCGGTCGTGACTTGCTCCGGCTGTTCGTGGCGGTCCAGGCGGGTCGTGGCCGGGGTTTGAGCCGTTGGTGTCCGGCGTCGGCGCGAGGTTGTCGGGGGTATCGCCGGGGGCGGGGACATTCAGATGCGGATGCGACTGACCGAGGGCCGCGATCAACCGGCCCAGCGGAATGCGGGGTGGCGACCCGCTGCCGGCCGCAATGCTGGAGGCGCCGCCCGGCGGTAGGTGAGGTCCACCAGGTGACGGCTCCAAGGCCGAACGCTGGGGTCCTGACCTGACCGCAGTCTCGATCGGCTTGGCGGGAGACGGCGCGGGGCTCAGTCTTGGCCGACGGGGCCCCGGGCACGGTCGGCATCCGAGACGCGGTCACCCTGGGTGGCAGCCGCTGCGGCCCGCTTGCGGTCGGCTTCTTCGACACGGTCACCGGTGGCGGCTCGAAGTCGGTCGGCCTCGGCCACTCGATCACCGGCGGCGGCTCGGCGGCGGTCGGCTTCCTCGACGCGGTCGCCGGAACGGGGCGGGCGGCGGTCGGTGTGGCCGGGGCGACCCTCGGTGGGGGAGCCCGGGGTCTCGCCGCGGGCCTCTTTGCGGGCGTAATAGCCGTAGGCGGCCAGGACCATGGCGGCGAAGAGCCACCACTGCACGGCATAGCCGCCGTTCTGCCACGAGTCCTCGTGGTCGATCGGGATCTGCGTGAAGGCCGCGTCGGTCGCCGGAGTCTGCTCGGTGAGCAGCACGTAGGCCCCGTACACCGGGAAGGGCATCTCGGGCGCGATGCGCGGCAGAGAGATCCGCCGGGTGTCCAGCCGGCCGTCCCGTCGCTCGATCGAGGTCGGTCGGCTTTCCGACAGGTGGACCTGGCCGACGACCGTCACCTCGCCGGTCGGGGCGGTCGGCACGACCGGGGCCGCGAGCGCGCCGGCGGCCGGCGCCGGCACCCAGCCGCGGTCGACCAGCACGGCCGTCCCGTCGGTCAGCACGAGCGGGGTCACGATTTCGAAGCCGACGTCCCCGTCCACCGTCCGACCTCGCGCCTGCACCTCGTGGGTGGGGTCGTAACGCCCGGTTACCGTCACCTTTGTCCAGGCGAAATCCTTGCCCGGGGAGCTGCCGGCCGCGCCCGTCGTGGCCGGCTTGGTCAGCACCGAGGTCAGCGGGACGGCGGCCACGGAGTCAGCCGCGTCGATCCGGTCGTTGATCGCGCTGCGCTCCTCGTAACGGCGCAACTGCCAGTTGCCGAGCATCACCATGACCACCGCGGCCGCCACGGCCAGCGCGGCCGCGGCCAGCCAGCGCGGGCTCAGCAGGAAGCGGTACACGCAACGAGGCTACCCGTCGCGCGGGTAGGGGCTGCCGCAGCCGGGTACTGTCCCTGTCCGGCAGTCGACAGCAGGCAATACATGCACTCGGGAGTCAATAGATGAACGCCCAGCCCCGTCTGGTCGTGAGCGCCCCCGCCTCGGGGCACGGGAAGACCGCCGTCGCGGTCGGTCTGCTCGCGGCGTTCGCGGCCCGGGGCGTCCCGTCGGCCGGGTTCAAGGTCGGGCCGGACCACACCGATGCCGCGTACCTGGGTCTGGCCGCCGGCCGGCCGGGCCGCAACCTCGACCCCCGGCTGGTCGGCGCGCAGCGCATCGCCCCGCTGTTCCTGCACGGCTCAGGCGGCGCCCAGCTGTCGGTGATCGAGGGCGCGATGGGCCTGTTCGACTCGCTCACCGGTCAGCCTGAGATCGACGGCACCGCCGCGGTCGCCGCTGTCCTGCGCGCGCCGGTCGTGCTGGTCGTCGACGTCGCGTCGATGGGTCACTCGCTGGCCGCGCTGGTGCACGGTTTCCGGATGTTCGACGAGATGGTGCACCTGGGCGGGGTCGTCCTCAACCGGGTCGCGTCGCCCCGGCACGAGGAGATGCTGCGCACCGCTCTCGACGACATCGGCATGCCGGTGCTGGGCGCGCTGCGCCGCGGTGATCTGCCCAACGTGCTGCCCGCGCGGGCGCACGGCCCGGTGCCGGTCGCCCACCGGACGGTCGAGGCCGGTCGCGCGGTGCGCCGGCTGGGCGAGGCGGTCGCCGGCGGTCTCGACCTCGACCGGATCATGGCGCTGGCCGGTTCGGCCCCGGCGCTGCCGGGCCCGATCTGGACGCCGGGCGAGGCGGCCGGCGGCGAGGTGTTCGAGCAGCGTCCGGTGGTCGCGCTGGCCGGCGGTCAGGGCGCCCCCTACACGTACGTCGAGACGGCCGAGCTGCTCACCGCGGCCGGCGCCGACGTGGCCGTGGTCGACCCGCTGCGCGACGAGTCGCTGCCCGCCGGCACCCGGGCCCTGGTCGTCGGGGGTGGCCTGCCCGAGGGGTACGCGGAGGAGCTGTCGGCCAACCGCCGGCTGTGCAACGCGGTCGCCCAGTTCGCGGCCGACGGCTGGCCGTTGATCGCCGAGGGGGTGGCGCTGCCCTGGCTGGGCCGTGACTTCGACGGCCGTCCGATGTGCGCCGTGCTCGACGCCTCGGCCGTGACCGGTGACCAGACCGTGGCCGGTTATCGCGAGGCGACCGCTCCGGCCACCTCGCCGCTGGCCCCGGCGGGCGCCCGGATCACCGGTTACAAGCAGCACCGGGCCATCGTCACCCCGCGGGCCGGCGCCGTGCCGGCCTGGACGTGGTCGGGCGGCAACCCCGAGGGTTTCGTCTGGCGTCAGGTGCACGCCTCGCAGCTGGGGCTGCACTGGGCGGCCGCGCCCGAGATCGCGAAGCGGGTGGTGTCGGCCGCGATCGCCGGCCCGGCGCAGCTGCTTCCGCCCATCCCGCTGCGGCCGATGCCGCCGCCGCAGGCCGCCCCCGAGCCGAACCTGAACGACACCGTCGACATCACGTCCCCCTGAGCCCGCGCCCTGGGCCCGTGCCCGGCGGCAAGATCGGTTGGCCGGAAAAACGCGGGAAAGGCAAGATCGAAAAGTCGAAATACATGCTGCCGGGAAGCATCCGTGAAAACGCCCTCCGCCGAGCACGAAACTGTCGCACCCCACCCGTAACGTGGGATTAACAGGTTAGACGCGAAGGAGGATGGCCGTGGCCGATCGTGTTCCTCTGGATTTCGACCCGCCGGTCCGGGAGTTGCGGGCGCTGCTGCTCGGCGTCGACGAGGGCGAGCTGTTCGCCCCCACCCCCTGTCCCGGGTGGTCCGTCGCCACTCTTCTCGATCATCTGATGGGTCTGTCGGTGGCCTTCACCCAGGCCGCCCACAAACGCGTCGACGGCCCCGAGACGTCCTCGGCGCCTGAGCCCTCCGCTCAGCGCCTGTCCCCCCACTGGCGCAGCCGCCTGCCCGTCCTGCTCGAAGACCTGGCCACGTCGTGGAAAGACCCCGCCGCCTGGACGGGCACGTCCCAGGCCGGCGGCGTCACCATGCCGGCCGCGTCCCTCGGTTTCGTCGCCGTCAACGAGCTGATCATGCACAGCTGGGATCTGGCCCGGGCCACCGGTCAGGAATATTTCGCCGACCCGCGCACCCTCGAGCCGTTGATCGAGTTCCTGGCCCAGAGCCCGCCCGAGGGCACGCCGGGCACGTTCGGCCCGGTCGTGCCCACCGACGACGAGTCCACCCTGCTCGACCAGGCCCTGGCCCTGGCCGGTCGCGACACCAGCTGGCGCGCTCCCCGCCGCCAGACCCGCCCCGCGGCCTAGGGCTAGTCCGTCTGGTCGTCGTCGCTGTTGGCGCGATCGCGGTTGCGGTCGTAGTCGCGATCGCGGTCGCGGTCCCGCCAGCGGGAGACGAGGTCGTCCGAGGGCGGGGTGAACTTGGCCTTCGGCTTGCCCTTCAACGCGTCCTTGAGGGTCTCGGCAAAGGTGTATTTCGAGACCGTCGAGCGGTTCGCCCCGACGTTCAGCTCGGGGTTGTCCGGGTCGGCGACGAAGGCCGCCCCGGCCAGCTGCGGCGTGAAGCCGCAGAACCAGGCCGTCTTGTTGCTGTCCGTGGTGCCGCTTTTGCCCGCGACGGGCCGGCGCAGCGTTCCGTAGACCATCTCGGAGGTGCCCCACCCGCCGCAATCACCGCGAGCCGCGCCGTAACCGGTGACGCATCGGGCCGCGTCGGTCGCCGCCCGGGCGACGTCCCGGCTGACCGCGCGGTGGCAGCGCGGCGCCGCGATGACCTTGCCCTTGTAGGTGGCGTCCGCCCCGTCCCGGTTCTTGATCGACCGTACGGGCAGGGGTTCGCAGTAGTTGCCTTCGGCGGCGAGGGTGGCGAAGACGTTGGCCATCTCGACCGGCGTCACGTCGCTGACCCCGAGCGTGAAGGCGCCCCAGCCCGAGGCGTGCTCGGGGGTGGCCAGCATCCGGTCGATGTCGGTGCGCCACCTCAGCCCGAGCCGCTCGGCCATCTTGACCGCCTTGTCCGCCCCGACCTTCTGCTCGAGCTGCACGAAGTACGTGTTCACCGACTTGCCGAAGCCGCTCCACATGGTCTGGTCGCCGGTCATCGCCTTGGTCGAGTTCTTGGGGCACCAGTGGGTGCCGCAGGTGGCCGGCCCGGGCGCGGTGATGTATTTCGAGTAGAACCGTTCGGGGCTGTAGTACGAGGTGCTCAGCGGCTTCCCCTCGTCCAGCGCGGCCAGCATCGTGAAGATCTTGAAGGTCGAGCCGGCCTGGTAGCCGGCCATCGAGCCGCCGCCCAGCAGCGGGTTGACCGTGTTCGGATAGTTGCTTTTCAGGCCGCGATAGCGACTGTGCTTCGCGTTGCCCTTCTGGTCGAGCGAGTATTTGCGGTTCACCGCCAGGCTCAGCACCCGGCCCGTGTTGGGCTCGATGATCACCTGGCCGTGCGCGATCCGGCTGCGCCGCTTCTCCTTGTCGAGGATGTGCTTCATGGCCGACGCCTGGATCCTCGGGTCGATCGACGTGACCACCCGGTAGCCGCCGCGCCGCAGGCTCTCCTCGCGCTCCTGCACGTTGCTGCCGAACGCCGGCTGCTCCTTCCACCACGACTTGAGGTAGTCGCAGAAGAAGCCCCAGTCGTTGTGCTTGTCGGCGATGCCGATGCAGTCGTTGGCGGGCGTGCTCAGCTTCAGCTTGATCTTCTCGCGCTTGGCCTCGGCCGCCTGGAGCGGCGTGATCGACTTCATCTTCAGCATCTGGTCGATCACGTAGTTGCGGCGCTCGGTCGCCGCCGCCCGGTCCTGGGTCGCCGGATCGTAGGCCGAGGGCGCCTTGACCAGGCCCGCGAGCAGCGCGGCCTCGGTCAGGTTGAGATCGCGGGGCAGCTTCGAGAAGAAGACCTGAGAGGCGGCGAAGATCCCGTACGCCCGGTGGCCGTAGTACGCGGCGTTCAGATACCGCTCGAGGATCTCCTGCTTCGAGATGCGCTTCTCGAGTTCGATCGAGAGCCGCATCTCGCGCAGTTTGCGGCTGGTGGTCTGCTCGGTCGCCTCGAGCGCCGCCTTGGGCGTCTGGGCGCCGTCGCGCAGCGCCATCCGCACGTACTGCATGGTCAGCGTGGACGCGCCCTGGGAGACCCCGCCCGCCTTCTGGTTGGCCACGAACGCCCGGGCCACGCCCTTGGCGTCGACACCGTTGTGCTCGTAGAAGCGGGTGTCCTCGGAGGCCACGATCGCCTGGGTGATGTACGGCGACATGTCGGCGATCCTGGTCGGCTTGCGGTGCTCCTCGTAGAACATCGTCAGCAGCGTCTTGCCGTCGGCTGCGTACACGTAGCTGGTCTGTGCGGTCGGCACTTCGATGAGCTCCTCGGGCAGGCCCTGAAGAGCTTCGGTGCCGGCCTTGACGCCGAGTCCGGCGAGGGCGGCTAGGGGGTAGGCGAGGCCGGCGATCACGAGACCCGCGATCAGGCCGGCACGGACGAGGGGAGCGACTTTTCCGGCTGCCACCCCATGAAGGTATGACAAAACCATTCATGACCGGACGGATCGGCAGAAGTAGGCACGGAGGTCGCCCGAAGTAAGGTCACCCGAGCAGGAACAGGCATGCTGGCGGGTATGACGATCGACCTTGGGCACCACGGCGACACGGAAGTGGGCGCCGGGCTGATCGACCTGGCCGTCAACGTGCGCCGCGCGCCCATGCCGGCCTGGCTGTCCGAGCCCCTGCAAGCCTCGCTGAGCAGCCTGGCGGCGTACCCGGAGGCGACCGGGGCGACCGCCGCCGTGGCCGCCCGGCACCACCGTGACCCGGCCGAGGTCCTGCTGACCGCCGGCGCCGCCCAGGCCTTCGTCCTGCTCGCCCAGGCCCTGCGGGGCGCCCGCCGCCCGGTCGTCGTGCACCCCCAGTTCACCGAGCCCGAGGCCGCCCTGCGCAACGCCGGCCACACCGTCGACCGGGTGCTGCTGCGCGAGCAGGACGGCTTCCGGCTCGACGCGGCGCTGGTGCCGGACGACGCCGACCTGGTCTTCGTCGGCAACCCCACCAACCCCACCTCGGTGCTGCACCCGGCGGCCGAGATCGCCCGGCTGGCCCGGCCCGGCCGCGTTCTGGTCGTCGACGAGGCGTTCGCCGACACCACGTACCGCGCGGGGGAGCCGGGGGAGCCCGAGTCGCTGGCCGGCCGCCGTGACCTGCCCGGCCTGGTGGTGCTGCGCAGCCTGACCAAGACCTGGGGCCTGGCCGGTCTGCGGATCGGCTATCTGCTCGGACCGGCCGAGCTGCTGCCCCGGCTGGCCGCCGCGCAGCCGCTGTGGGCGGTCTCGACCCCGGCCCTGGCCGCCGCGACTGCCTGCGCCTCGCCCACCGCGGTCGCCACCGAACGGGAGATCGCGTCCCGCCTGGCCGACGAGCGCTCCCATCTGGTGCGACGGCTGCGGCACGTGCCGAACCTCACGGTCGCGGGCGATCCGGCCAGTGCATTTGTCACCGTACGTCTCGACGGCGCCGACAAAATCCGTCTTGAGCTGCGCGAACGCGGGTATGCCGTACGCCGGGGCGACACCTTCCCCGGGCTGGGCGCCGACTGGCTGCGCATCGCGGTGCGCGACACTTCCACCACCGACGCTTTCGTCGACACCCTGACCGCCGTGCTCGAGGAGTGCCAGTGACAAGCCTGGAGGCGACTCTCGCCGACATCCGTCCCGCCGACGAGACGGCCATGGCCGCCGCCCGCGACCTGCAGGCCCGGCTGACCAAGCCGGCCGGCTCACTGGGCACGCTGGAGGAGCTCTCGGTACGCCTGGCCGGTCTGGCCGGGGTCTGCCCGCCGCCGCTGCCCATGCCGGCCACGGTCGCCGTCTTCGCGGGTGACCACGGCGTGCACGCCCAGCGCGTCAGCCCGTGGCCGCAGGAGGTCACCGCGCAGATGGTGGCCAACTTCGTGGCCGGCGGCGCGGTCGTCAACGCCTTCGCCCGGCAGGCCGGGGCCGACGTGATGGTGGTCGACGTCGGCGTGGCGATCCCGCTGCACGGCGGGTCCACCCTGCTCGAGGCCAACGTGCGCCGCGGCACCCGCGACCTGACCGTCGGCCCGGCGCTCACCCGCGACGAGGCCCAGGCCGCCGTCGAGGTCGGCCTCGGTGTGGCCGACGCGCTCGTCGCGGCCGGGGCCAAGTGCCTGCTCACCGGCGACATGGGCATCGCCAACACGACCCCGGCGGCCGCCCTGATCGCCGTGTTCACCGGCAGCGACCCCGAGGCCGCCACCGGGCGCGGCACCGGCATCGACGACGAGATGCTCGCGCACAAGGTCGACGTCGTCCGCCGGGCGCTCGCGCTGCACCAGCCACAGGCGTCCGACCCGCTCGGCGCGCTGGCCACGGTCGGCGGGCTCGAGCACGCGGCGCTCACCGGCTTCATCCTGGGCGCGGCCGCGCACCGGGTCCCGGTCATCGTGGACGGCGTGATCGCCGCCTCGGCCGCGCTGGCCGCCGCCGCGTTCGCGCCCGACTCGATCGCCGCGATGGTCGCCGGGCACCGCTCGGCCGAGCCCGGGGCCACCGTCGCGCTGGCCCACCTCGGCCTCGAGCCCCTGCTCGACCTGGGCATGCGTCTCGGCGAGGGCAGCGGCGCCGCGCTCGCGCTGCCGGTGGTCACGGCGGCCGTCCGCGTCCTGCACGAGGTCGCCACCTTCGACTCGGCGGGAGTCTCGGAGAAGTGAGCGGCGGGAGTCTCGGAGAAGTGAGCGTCTACCCCCTCGGGCTCAAGCTGACCGGCCGCCGGGTGCTGATGGTCGGCGGCGGCGCGGTGGCCACCCGCCGGGTGCCGGCCCTGCTCGCCGCGGGCGCCCTGGTCGAGATCGTCTCGCCCGAGCTCAGCCCGGCCCTGCACGGCGTGGTCGACGCCGGGCGGGCGAGCTGGAGCGCGCGCCGGTTCGAGCCGGCCGACGTCGACGGCGCCTGGCTGGTGCACGTGGCGATCGACGACCCGGCCGCGGCCGAGCAGGTCAGCGCGGCGGCCGAGGAGCGCAGGGTGTTCTGCGTCCGGGCCGACGACCGGGAGGCGGCGACGGCCTGGACCCCCGCGGTGACCCGGCACGGTCAGGTCACCGTCGCGGTCACCGACGGCGGCGACCGGCGGCGCGCGATGGCCGTACGCGACCTGGTCGCGCATGCCCTGGAGAGCAGCCCGCCGATGGCCCCCGAGCACAGGGGCGTGGCCCTGGTCGGCGCCGGTCCCGGCGACCCCGAGCTGATCACCGTGAAGGGCCGCCGACTGCTCGCCGCGGCCGACGTGGTGGTGGCCGACCGGCTGGTCCCCGGCATGCTGCTGGGCGACCTGCGGCCCGAGGTCGAGTTCGTCGACGCGGCCAAGGTCCCGTACGGGCCGGCGGCGGCGCAGGAGGAGATCAACCGGATCCTGGTCGACCGCGCGCTCGAGGGAAAGTTCGTCGTCCGGCTCAAGGGCGGCGACCCGTTCGTCTTCGGCCGCGGCGGCGAGGAGGCCATCGCCTGTGCCGAGGCCGGCGTGCCCGTGGTCGTCGTCCCCGGCGTGACCAGCTCGATCGCCGCGCCCGCGCTGGCCGGCATCCCGGTCACCCACCGCGGCGTGGCCCACGAGTTCACCGTCGTCAGCGGGCACGTCCCGCCCGACCACCCGGCGTCGCTGGTCGACTGGCCCGCGCTGGGCCGGCTGCGCGGCACCGTGGTGGTGCTGATGGGTCTCAAGAACCTGGGCGCGATCACCGCCCGGCTGATCGCCGAGGGCCGCCCGGCCGAGACGCCGGCCGCCGTCGTGCAGGAGGGCTCCACCACCCACCAGCGTTCCCTGCGCAGCACGCTCGGCGAGGTCACCGCCGCGGCCGCCGAGGCCGGCATCCGGCCCCCGGCCGTCGTGGTGATCGGGGACGTCGTGCACGCAGCGGTATAGAACCGTCACTCAGTGGGTAGGCACTCTTCATGGACGAGCGGCCGCACATGGTATTGACGGGAGTAGTGCTCGATTCGCCCGACGCTCGCGAGCTGGCCGGCTTCTACCGGCGGCTGCTGGGCTGGAGCGCTACTCAGGACGAGGACGACTGGGTGACCCTGGGCGCGCCCGGGGGTGGCGCCGGGCTGTCGTTCCAGACCGAGAAACTCTACGTCCGACCGGTGTGGCCGGCCCGAGCCGGCGAACCGCAGATGAGCCTCCACCTGGACATCCAGGTCGAGGATCTGGAAGCGGCGAGCGAGCACGCCGCCCAGGCGGGTGCCACGCTCGCCGGCTTCCAGCCGCAGGACAACGTCCGCGTCTTCCTCGACCCGGCCGGCCATCCGTTCTGCCTCTACGTCGACTGAGGCTCGTCGCTCGGCGAATGATTTTCCGGGTCGCGGCCGTCGGCCGCGGCCTCGAGCGCCTGCAGGAACGTCTGGGCCCACTGGGCGACGTCGTGCGTGCGCAGGTGCCGCTGCATGACCCGCATCCGCCGCTTGAGCTCGGCCGGCTCGGCCGCGACCGCCCGCAGCAGCGCGTCCTTCACCCCGTCGGGGTCGTGCGGGTTGCAGAGGAACGACTGGCGCAGCTCGGTCGCGGCGCCCGCGAACTCGCTGAGCACCAGCGCGCCACCCGTGTCGTCCCGGCAGGCGACGTACTCCTTGGCCACCAGGTTCATGCCGTCGCGGAGCGGGGTCACCATCATGACGTCGGCCGCCACGTACATCGCGGCCAGTTCCTGCTTGCTGTACGACTGGTGGAGGTAGTGCACGGCGGGCACGCCGACCCGGCCGAACTCGCCGTTGATCCGCCCGACCTCGCGCTCCACCTTGACCCGCAGTGACTGGTAGTGCTCGACGCGCTCGCGGCTCGGCGTCGCGACCTGCACCATCACCGCGTCACCGACCTTGAGCTTGCCGTCGGCCAGCAGCTCGCGGAACGCCTTGAGGCGCAGCTCGATGCCCTTGGTGTAGTCGAGCCGGTCGACGCCCAGGATGATCTTTTGCGGGTCGCCCAGCTCGGCCCGGATCTCCTTGGCCCGGGCCTGGACCTTGGGGTCGGCCGCGAGCCGTTCCATCTCGCGCGTGTCGATGCTGATCGGGAACGCGCCCGCCTTGACCTTGCGCCCGTCGACCTGGATCGACTGGCCCTCGTAGCGAAGACCCAGCAGGTGCCGGGCCAGCCGGACGAAGTTCTGCGCGGCCAGCCGTTGCTGGAAGCCGACCAGGTCGGAGCCGAGCAGCCCGCGCAGCACCTCGGCCCGGAACGGCATCTGCATGAACAGCTCGATCGGCGGGAACGGGATGTGCAGGAAGAACCCGATCTTGAGGTCGGGCCGCAGCTCGCGCAGCATGGCCGGCACCAGCTGGAGCTGGTAATCCTGCACCCAGACGGTCGCGCCGTCGTCGGCCACCTCGGCCGCGGCCTCGGCGAAGCGCTGGTTGACCGACCGGTAGGCCTCGCGCCAGCGCCGCTTGTAGACCGGGGTCTCGACGGCGTCGTGGTAGAGCGGCCAGATCGTCGCGTTGGACTGGCCCTCGTAATAGCGTTCCAGCTCGTCGGCGCTCAACGGCACCGGGTGGATGTGGATGCCCTCCAGCTCGAACGGCTCGGGCGCCTCACCGTTGCCGCCGGCCCATCCGATCCAGGTGCCACCGTGCTCGGTCAGCACCGGATGGAGAGCGGTGACCAACCCGCCCGGACTCGTGCGCCACTGGCGCTCCCCGTCCGGGGTGGTTACTTCATCGACGGGCAAGCGGTTGGCGACAACGACGAACGAACTGCGTTCGGCCACGCTGAGTGCACCTCCGGGTCGTTTCTGTTCCCCCTGTGAGCCTACTGTGCGTAGCAGCAGGGGGCGTGCCCAGTCTTGGCCGACGCCGATGGACCTCGGCGGCGGCCGGGTGCCATCCTGGGCGCGTGACACCGCCCGCTGATCTTTCCCCGCCCCGGCGGCCGATCTTCTTCCCTGTGGTCATTGCCACCGTCTTCCTCACGATCATCGCCATGACCGTGGGGTACGTGCTGTCCGAACGCCAGCGCGGCGTGGACCGGTCCAGCGGGGGCGGTTCGGTGAACTCCCCGACGCCGGCCGATTCCCCTGCGCCCGGTTTCACCCCGCCCGGCCCGTTCTGCCCGCAATTCACCCGGGAGCAGGCGGAGAAGGGCGGCTTCTCCTCGGAGCTCTGGCAGCTCCTGAAGGTCAAGGCCGAGGGCGGCAGCACCACCTGGTGGATCTGCACGGACGCCCGGAAGCAGCTCTTCTACCAGAGTCAGACCGGCAACTTCGCCGGCGACCCGGTGCAGAACGAGACCGGCCTCTTCCTGCCCGACGTGAGCGAGATCGGTAAGGGTTCGTACGAGGTGACCGCCCCGGACGGCAACGTGTTCCGGGTGAGCAGCCGGCGGTTCGAGCTGATCTTCGCCGACGCGTCCAAGAAGCGGCAGTACAACGACGTCCGGCCGGCCGACTGAGGGGAATCCCGGGCCCGTCGGTGGGGTTGTTGAAAGCGGCCGCAGGACGACCTGGAAGGATTGTCCTGCATTCTGCAATCCATCCGGCACTCATCCGGCATGAAATCACGATCTCGGAGGTAGGGCACACCGTGGCCCAGTTCATCTACGTCCTGGAAAAGGCACGTAAGGCGCACGGCGACAAGGTCGTGCTCGACAACGTGACTTTGAACTTCCTGCCTGGAGTCAAGATCGGTGTTGTCGGCCCGAACGGCGCCGGTAAATCCACGCTGCTCAAGGTCATGGCGGGCATCGAGACGCTGAGCAACGGCGACGCCCGGCTGATGCCCGGCTACACCGTCGGCATGCTCGCGCAGGAACCGCCGCTCAACGAGTCCAAGACCGTTCTCGGCAACATCGAGGAAGCGGTCGCCGAGACCAAGGCGAAGCTCGACCGGTTCAACAAGATCGCCGAAGAGATGGCGACCGACTACACCGACGAGCTGATGGAAGAGATGGGCGTGCTCCAGGAGGAGCTCGACAACGCCAACGCGTGGGATCTCGACTCTCAGCTCGAACTGGCGATGGACGCGCTGCGCTGCCCGCCGCCCGACGCCGACGTCACCCAGCTCTCCGGTGGTGAGCGCCGCCGCGTCGCGCTCTGCAAGCTGCTGCTCCAGGCGCCCGACCTGCTCCTGCTCGACGAGCCCACCAACCACCTCGACGCCGAGAGTGTGAGCTGGCTCGAGCAGCACCTGGCCAAGTACGCGGGCACGGTGATCGCGATCACCCACGACCGGTACTTCCTGGACAACGTGGCCACCTGGATCCTCGAGCTGGACCGCGGTCACGCGTACCCGTACGAGGGCAACTACTCGACCTACCTCGACAAGAAGGCCGCCCGTCTCCAGCTGCAGGGCCGCAAGGACCAGAAGCTGCAGAAGCGCCTGACCGAGGAGCTCGAGTGGGTCCGGTCCAACGCCAAGGCCCGGCAGACCAAGAGCAAGGCCCGCCTCGAACGCTACGAGGAGATGGCCACCGAGGCCGAGAAGACCCGGAAGCTGGACTTCGAGGAGATCCAGATCCCGCCGGGCCCGCGCCTGGGCAACACGGTCATCGAGTCCAAGGAGCTCACCAAGGGCTTCGACGGCCGGATCCTGATCGACAACTTGTCGTTCTCGCTGCCGCGCAACGGCATCGTCGGCATCATCGGCCCCAACGGCGTCGGCAAGACCACGCTGTTCAAGACCATCGTCGGGCTGGAGCAGGCCGACTCGGGCAGCGTCCGGGTCGGTGACACGGTCAACCTGTCGTACGTCGACCAGAACCGTTCCAGCCTGGACGGCTCCAAGACGGTGTGGGAGGTCGTCTCCGACGGTCTCGATCACCTGATGGTCGGCAAGGTCGAGATGCCGTCCCGGGCGTACGTGGCGGCGTTCGGCTTCAAGGGCCCGGACCAGCAGAAACCGGTCAAGGTGCTGTCCGGCGGCGAGCGCAACCGGCTCAACCTCGCGATGACGCTGAAGATCGGCGGCAACGTGATCCTGCTCGACGAGCCGACCAACGACCTGGACGTCGAGACCCTGTCCAGCCTCGAGAACGCGCTGCTCGAGTTCCCGGGCTGCGCCGTGGTCATCTCCCACGACAGGATGTTCCTCGACCGGATCACCACCCACATGCTGGCGTGGGAGGGCACCGACGAGGACCCGGACAAGTGGTTCTGGTTCGAGGGCAACTTCGACGCGTACGAGAAGAACAAGATCGACCGTCTCGGCGCCGAGGCCGCCCGTCCGCACCGGGTCACCTACCGCAAGCTGACGCGTGACTGAGTCTGCCCCGCGGCGGAAAACCCCAGAAAAGGGCGTAGTGGAGTCTGCCCCGCGGCGGAAAACCCCAGAAAAGGGCGTAGTGGAGTCTGCCCCGCGGCGGAAAACCCCAGAAAAGGGCGTAGTGGAGTCTGCCCCGCGGCGGAAAACCCCAGAAAAGGGCGTAGTGGAGAGATTCATCCACCACGTGCCCGTACGTTGGTCCGACATGGATGCGTACGGGCACGTGAACAACGCGCGCTTCCTCACCCTGTACGAGGAGGCGCGCGTCGCCATGTTCTTCGTGGGCGCGCGCAGTCACGGCCTCGGCTCGTTCGAGGAGGGCATCGTCATCGCCCGCCACGAGATCGACTACCTGCGTCCGATCGACTACGGCGAGCCCGTACGCATCGAGATGTGGATTTCCGAGCTGCGGGCGGCGGCGTTCACCGTCTCCTACGAGCTCTTCGACGACGATGTGCTGGCCAGCCGGGCCAAGTCGGTCTGCGTGCCCTTCAACCTGGCCAACAGCCATCCCCGCCGGCTCACCGAGGTCGAGCGGGAATTCCTGAAGCCCTACTTCGAGACGGCCTGATGAGTGGCCACGGGCTCGTCGGCGTCCCGGACGCCGGGGCCTTCCTGGCCCGGCTGACCAGGCTGGACCCGACCGCCCCGGTGCGTCTGCGCACCACGGGCGGCCGGGTCGCGCTCTGGGGCCGGCTGCCGTGGGAGGTGCTCGTCACCCGTGAGGTGGCCGGGCACGGGCCGGACGACGCCACGGTCTCGGCCGGCGAGTTGCTGTCGGTGCTGGCCCGTGGGGGCGACGAGCTGCCCCCGCGGCGCGACGCCCAGTGGCGCTGGCCGCTGCCCTCGCCCGGTGGGGAGACCGTCGAGTCGGTCTCCGCGGCCGAGCTGGGCCGGTTGGCCGAGGCCGCGGCGGGCACGTTGCGCGAGGTCTCGGCCGGTGGTCTGGCCGGCCGGGCGGTGGGGCAGCGGGCCGTCCGGGACGCTCTGCTCGATCACGTGGCGCTCACGGTGACCTCGTCCGGTGGTCGCTCGGTGGAGGTCTCGCAGCGACTCGTTCAGGCGATCTCCCGGATGGGTTTCCTCGGGCCGGGCGAGACTGAAGGCCCGGACACCCGAATTCGGGTGGCCGGAAGCTGGGTGGGTCTTTCGGCACCATATGGAGTCGCGTGGCTACAGGCGGTCAAGAAATTGACCGTTATGCCTATAGGTAGTCACCCGAAAGGGTGATGGCTGCTCATACGAGCGGTCGCGCCCTCCGGTTGGGGGGATGACCTCCGCGACCGGTACGGGTACCGTCGGCCCTCGGATCCACTCGCTACGTCCGGCGGTGGGTTCGCTGGGGAGTGAGGTGCACAAAGATGCCGTGGTGGTCATGGCGTCCGGGCTCGGCCGCGGGTAACGCGCCGGAGACCGACGAGGATTCGACGGTACGCAGCACGGTGCGTGTCGGAGTCCCGGCGCAACGTGAGCCAAGCCGGCTTCCGGTTCCGGTCGAAACCGCCGCTACCGAGGAGCCCGAGGTCGTCTCTCCGGTGACGCTCACGCGCATCGGCAAGGCGCTCGATCTGCTCGACATCCGGTTCCTCGCCGACGGCGGCGGGAGCCTGCTGGCCATGTGGGAACGGCACGCGGTGCTGTTCACACTCGAGGGCCCCGACGACGAGATCCTCGTCATGCGCGCCCGGCCGCACGCCACGGTCCCGCCCGACTGGGCCGACCGGGCCTACCGCGTGGTCAACGAGTGGAACCACACCCGCCGCTTCTGCAAGGCCTACGTGGGCGACCCCACCGAGCGTGGCCAGCTACCGATCTACGCCGAACTCCAGATCCCCTTGGCCGCCGGCACCCACGACGCCCTGCTCGTCGAACTACTCGACTGCGGCGCCGCGGTCGCCACCTCGTTCGTGGACTGGCTCCACGACGAGGGCGCCCTGCTCTAGCGCTGCCCTTCTCGCTCGCACGAGACCAGCACGGCGAGAGCGCGTCGGATACATCGCGATTGCCGCCGGTGAGATGGCAGTCGGTTTTTCGACGCCCGCGGGGTTTGCGGGCGGCGGGAAACCGCCTGCCATCTCACCGGTTACAAGGCAATCGCTCGCGGAGCGAAGCGGAGCCAGAAGGACAGTTGCGGTTGTGGACCACCCCAACATCCTGCGGTTGTGGACCACCCCGACAAGAACGGCCCCGGCGATCCGCCGGGGCCGCTGATGTGGGTGGTGTCAGTTCATCGGGAAGAGGCCGACCCGGCCGTGGTATTCGCGGCCCAGCTGGTCGGTGTCGGAGCCGACGAGCAGGCCCTCGCGGACGGCGACGAAGACCCGGACCCCCACGCCGCGGGCGCGGGTCGGGTTCCACGACAGCGGCCGGCCGGTCGTGCTGCTGACCGCGCCGATGCCGACCCGGGCCACCGCGCCCGGCCCGGGGCCCTTGGCGTCGGTGCCGTACGGGTTGTCGAAATAGCGCTGGTGCCCGCCAAGGTAGACGGCCGAACCGGTCACCGCCACCGCGTAGAGCGAGTCGCCGCCGGTGCGCTGCACCCAGGTCGGGTTGTGCCGGCCGGAGCCGCCCGTCTCGAAGCGCGCGGCCGAGTCGCAGAGCCGGTCCGGCGAGGACGCCCGCCCGGTCGCGGCGACCACCAGATACGAGCCGTCGGGCGAGAACTTCACCTGACGCAGGTAGGTGTCGAAGCCCTTCATGCACTGCGGCTTGTACGCGTCGGTGTACCAGCTCGTCAGCGCCGCGGACGGGCCCGAGACGTCGAACATGGCGATCTGGGTGCGGTCGTACCCGCCCGCCCGGAGCAGCGCGCCGATCGCCACCAGCCGGCTGCCGTCGGGGGAGATGTCGAAGTGCTCGACCCGGGTGCGGAGCAGGCCGGGCGCGCTCAGCTTGGCGTCGAAGCCGGTGTCCACCGCGCCGGTCGTCGCGCTCAACCGGGCCAGGCCGTTGCGGTTCACGCCGTTGACGGCCGTGAACGTGCCGGCCGCGTACAGCCGGGAGCCGCGCGCCTGGAGCGCCCTGATGTCGCCCCAGTTGATTCTGGCGCCGAAGGCGCTGACCCGCTGGCCGCCCATGGTCAGCTTGGTCAGGCCGCGCTGGGCGGCGCCGTTGACGGTCTTGAAGGCGCCGCCGGCGTAGACCGTGCCGTCGGGGCCGGTGGCGAGCGAGTAGACCGCCCCGTCGACCTGCGGGGCGAAGGCGCGGATGGCCCCGTCGTGCAGGTCGAACGCGAAGATGTTCTTGCGGGCGAAGGTGCTCCGTCGGCTGCTGTCGGTGACCCGGGTGAAGGTGCCGCCGACGACGACGGTGTCACCGACCACGGCCATCGACCAGACGGTTCCGTCCAGGACGTGCGGTGTGTAGTCGACGGGGTTGGC
This sequence comes from Actinoplanes sp., assembly GCA_965217855.1. Lineage (GTDB taxonomy): Bacteria > Actinomycetota > Actinomycetes > Mycobacteriales > Micromonosporaceae > Actinoplanes. The sequence continues at coordinate 347,437 of CBDCJN010000016.1, forward strand.
GGACACCACGGTGGAGTGGGCCATGTCGGCCGCGGCAGGGTGTGCGCACGCCACGACGGCGGCGGCGACGGTGGCGGCGGCGAGCAGGCGGCGACGCATGGCGGGCTCCTGGTCGTTGTACCCGAATTATCAGGTGATCGGCGTGTTTGTCACCCGATCAACGACCTAGCCGCGCCAACGGTCACGTTCAGAGGCCCGGCGTGCTCTCGTCCATACTGTTGACCATGAAAAATGCGGCGCGCTCCATGTAGGCCCAGAGCTCGTCGTGCTGGGGCTGGGGGAGATCGAGCGAGTCGACGGCGGCCCGCATGTGGGTGAGCCAGGCGTCGCGCGCGGCCGGGTCGACCTTGAATGGCGCGTGCCGCATGCGCAGGCGCGGGTGACCGCGGGCGGCCGAGTATGTGTTGGGGCCACCCCAGTACTGCATCAGGAAGAGCGTCAGCCGGTCGGCGGCCGGGCCGAGGTCTTCTTCGGGATACATCGGGCGCAGCAGCGGATCCTCCGCGACGCCCTCGTAGAACCGGTCGACGAGGCGCCGGAAGGTGGGCTCGCCGCCGACGGCGTCGTAGAAGCTGGCCTCTTTCGGAGCGGGTGCGGTCACCCGTCCATCCTGCCAGCCCGGCCGCGCGACGGCCGCCGCGGTCAGGGCAGCTTCGGTGTGACGCCGGCCGGGCTGCGCACCGGCTCGACCACCGGGGGGTCGGCGGCCGGGGTCTCGATCGGCGGGTGGCCGGCCGAGGCCGTCTCGATGGCGGCCTCGAGGGTGGCCCGGCTCGGCCACCGGTAGGCCAGGATCGCCAGCGCGACCGTGCCACCCACGCTCCACAGGCCGACCACCATGGGCAGCCAGAAGTGGTCGGCCAGCAGACCGGTGATCATCACGGCGGCGAACTGGCTGAGCTGGAGGCCGGTCTGCATCACGCCGTAGGCCCGGGCGCGGTAGCCGTGCGGCAGGATCAGCACGAACTTGCCGTTGAGCGTGGGCGTGACGCCGCCCTGGGCGATCCCGGACAGGGCCACCATGATGGCGACGATCGGGGGCGGCGGCCCGGCCAGTGCGGGCACCAGCACGAGGGCCGACAGCACGGCCAGCGGCCGGACCAGCCGGTCGCGCAGGCTCGGCCCGGCCAGCCGGGTGATCAGCAGCCCGCCGACCACGAAACCGATCGGGCCGGCCGCCATGATCAGGCCCTGGTTGAGCCCGCGGGTCGCCGGGTCGGCGCTGCCCTCCGCGGCCCAGGCGGCGGCCAGGCCCTCGGGCACGACCGCGAACATCGTCAGGACGAAGACCATGAACGCGATGGACCGCAGCGTGGCGACGCCGAAGACCAGCCGGAAGCCCTCACCCGACTCGCGCAGCAGGTGCCGGCGTTCGGTGCGGCCGACCGCGGCCGGCCGGGGCCGTACGCCATTGGTGATCAGCAGCGCCGAGATGCCGAAGGTGAGGACGTCGATGGCCAGTGCTACCTGCGGGTTGATCCCGGTGGCCAGGGCCGCCCCGGCGAGGTAGCCGACGACCTGGGCCGCCTGGCCGCTGGTCGCGTTGGTGGCGACCGCCATGGGGAGCTTGTCCCGCCCGACCACCAGGGGCTGGAGCGCCGAGCGGGCGGCCTGGGTGGGCGGCGTGCCCAGGCTGGCCAGGAAGACGATCAGCAGCATGACCGGGATCGGCACGTTCGGGATCAGCAGCAGCGCGATGAGCACCATGCGGTAGACGTCCGCGGTGATCAGCACCCGGCGGTACGGATAGCGCTCGGCCAGGGCCGACAGCAGGGTGCCGCCGATGACCCAGGGCAGGAAGCTGACCGCGAAGGCCGCGGCCGACAGCAGGACCGACTTGCTCTGCTGGTACACGAGGACGGTGACGGCGGCGCGGGCCAGGTAATCGCCGAGCCAGTTGACGACCAGGGCGAGATAGAGCGCGCGATACTCCCGGAGAGCAAAGAGATCACGAAAAGTGATCAGCTTATTGCTCTCCGTAGTTGCGGTGGCACCCTCCGCCGTCCGCGCATCCGGTTCATCGGACACCAGGTCCTCCATCGATCTCGGCTTTCCGCCGGGTCACGGCGGTCACCGGGCACGCCTGTCCGGGGGTGGCCACCCGAAAAGAACGTGATGCCGCATGTGCAAATGCTCATGCGGATTCTGCCCGATCGTCCGAGTCGATGCTAGGGCGTACGGGCGGATTGTCGGCCGTTCGGTCGAGGAGGTCCATCCCCCGGATGAACTAATCCCTGCTCACGTCGCCCCGCCGGGTCGCTGATCGGTTTCGGAATTCTGGAGGTAGGCGGGCGGCACGGCGCCCCGCGGCATCAATCGAGAGGCAGCGATGCGTTCGGAGAGCCCGGAGTTCTCCAGCGCCTCCATGAGCGCCCGGCGCAGATCGCGCTGCACGGCCAGCCGACCGTCGGCGGTGGTCTTGGCGATCGTCCGGATCACGGCGCCGTCGACGGTCATCTGCTCGACGCCGAGCACGTCCGGCGCCTCCAGGAACTCGGTCTGGTGAGCGGGCTCCTCCGCGACCGCCTCGGCCGCCTCGCGCAGCACCGAGATCGCCAGCTCCGAGCTGACGAAGCCGATCGGGATGTCGATCACGACCATGGCCCAGCCCTGGCTCTTGTTGCCGACCCGGATGATCTCGCCGTTGCGGATGTACCAGAGCACCCCGCGGCCGTCGCGGATCTGGGTGATCCGCAGCCCGACCGTCTCGACCACGCCGGTCGCCTCGCCCACGTCGACCGTGTCGCCCACGCCGTACTGGTCCTCCAGCAGCATGAACAGGCCCGCTATGAGGTCCTTGACCAGGCTCTGAGCGCCGAAGCCGAGGGCCACGCCGACGATGCCGGCGCTGGCCAGCAGCGGCCCGAGGTTGAAGCCCAGCTCGCCGAAGACGAGCAGCGCGGCCATCGTGTAGACCACCGCGCTGACGAAGCTGCGCAGCACCGACCCGATCGCCTCGGCCCGCTGACGCCGGCGTTCGGGGATGAACTGGCCCTCCTCGGCCGAGGGCGTGGTCCGTTCCTTCAGCGGTTTGAGCAGCGCGGGCATCGAGGCGCGGCTGGTGCTGGTGGTCAACCGGTCGATGGCCCGGTGCAGAAGCCAGCGGATCAGCATCGCGATCAGGACGATGGCGAGGATCCGCAGCGGTTTCACGAACAGCCAATAGCTGCTGTTGGCGAGCCATTGGTTGCCCGTCCACTCGTAAACCCGGCTGCAGACCACGTCGGTGTCGCAGATCGCGGACACGTCGATCGTCTGGTAGATCTCGGGCGAGGGGGACGGGGTGGGGGTGGCGGCTTGGAACAACACGGGGAGTCACCGTACCGGGCCGAGCTGGGCCGTCTTTCAGCCACCACGCAGCGCTGTGACCTCAGACGTTTACCGCCCGGCCACGGATTGTGCTCGCAATTTGGTCAGCCATCAGGGACCATAGGCCCACGAGGCGTCGTCGACGGCTCCCTCTAAAGCTATGTGTTCCGACAAGCACAGGACTCATCAGGAGCGGTGACAGCACCTAACACCGAAGGGTGATCGCGATGCCTGACATACGACCCATAGTTGGCTCCTCCGCGTTGGTTCTGAATGCCACCTACGAGCCGCTGTGCGTCGTATCGGTGCGTCGAGCGACCATCCTCGTCCTGACGGCCAAGGCAGAGTGCGTCTCCGACGGTGACGGCATCCTGCACAGCGTCCACACCGATCTGCCCGTTCCGTCGGTGGTCCGCCTGACCCGGTACGTGAAGGTTCCGTACCGCACCCATGTCGGTCTTTCCCGCCGTGCGATCTTCGCCCGCGACGGCGGCCGCTGCGCCTACTGCCGCGGCTCGGCCGAGACTATCGACCACGTCTTCCCGCGCAGCCGTGGTGGCCTGCACGCCTGGGAAAACGTCGTGGCAGCCTGCGCCAAGTGCAACCACAGCAAGGGCGACAAGACTCCGGCCGAGCTCGGCTGGCGCTTGCACCAGATACCGGCGGCGCCCCGGGGGGTGGCCTGGCGGGTGCTCGGGCACCGCACGCCCGATCCGCGTTGGGCCGACTGGCTCGACCTCCCTGCCGCCCCGGCTGTCACAGCCGAGGCGGCTTGATTTTTTCAAGCTTCCGAGGTGTCGACCAGCGAGGCGAAGACGACGATGTTGTCGGAGTAGCCCGTGCTGCCGCCGACCCAGCGGCCGCCGCAGGTCATCAGCCGCAGTGACGGGCGGCTGTAGTCGCCGTAGACCCGCTGCAACGGCAGTTTGCCCTTGTCGAAGTGCTCGACCGAGTTGACCTCGAAGACGGCCACCGACCGGTCGGCCCGGGTGACCTCGATGCGCTGCCCCTTCTTCAACTTCGGCAGGGCATAGAACACCGACGGCCCGGTACGCGTGTCCGCGTGCCCGACGATCAGGGCCGGCCCGAACTGCCCCGGCGTGGGCCCGCCGTCGAACCAGCCGGCCTCGTTGTGCCGTTTCAGCGGGGGCACCCCGACCGACCCGTCCTCGGCCAGCCCCACGTCGAGGATCGGCGCCTGCACGTTGATCGCCGGGATGCTCAGCCGCTCGGGGCGGCTCGGGTCGAGCACCGGGAAGGCCCGCGGCGGCGGCGCCTCGTCGTCCGAGCTGAAGATGTTCGTCAGGTCGATGTTCGTCGCCGCGCCCAGGCCCATCGCCACCACGAACAGGCCGAGGAAGAGCAGGGCGAGCGCGATCAGGCCGATCGGCCACGGTTTCCGGCCGCCGCGCATCGGCCGGGGTGGCGTCTTGGGCAGCGGCTTCGGGCTGGGTGTGCGGAAGGGGTGCCGGCCCGGTGCGGGCCGCGGGGCCGGGAGCGGGCCCGTGATCGTGCCCGGTGGTGGCGCGACGATCTGCGCCGGGCGCTTGCGCAGCACTGATTCGGGCATGCGCGTGCCGTTGCCCTGGGGTGGCGGTCGGCGGGCCATCCGGGCCTCAGCCGAGCCGCCGCCGGCGCAGCGCGAGCGCGCCCAACCCGATGGCCACCGCTATGACGGTGAGGCCGCTGCCGATCAACAGGGGGGCGTTGCGCCCCGGGGCCATGCCGCCCCCGCCGGTCGCCGGGCCGCGAGCCGGTTGCACCTTGGCCACCACGTGCACGGTGGCCGACGCCGTCTTGCCGTCCGGGCAGTTCAGATCGACCGTGTAGTCGCCCGGACGGGTGCTGGACGGCACCCGGGCGGTCGCGGTCAGGAAGCCGTACCGCGGGGCCACAGTGACCGTGCCGAACAGGCCCGAGGTGACAGTCGCCGCCTTGAGATTGTCGTCACACGAGGCGCGCAGCCCGACGTCGTCGCCCACCGGCACCGTGCTCGGGCTCAGTTCGAGAAAGATGGCCGCGCGGGCCGCCGCGGCGGGGTCGGCGACGAGCACGGGGACGAACAGGACAGACAGCCCCAGAAAGAGCGTCGCCAGGGCGGCCGGGACGGGCAAGCGCATCGATTCCCCCTCCTGCCGTTCGTGGGCGCGTGGGCACGAACGGCGCGTGTGGGTGATTTTCGCACCCCGGGGCCATTTCCGCGTAGATCCCGACGGTGGGAGAGCTGGGTTCGACACCCGACGCTCCGGGGCAGCCCGCGCTCCGCTACCGTGACTGTTGTTCGTATCAACTGGTAAATCAGGCGCCTGGGGGCGTTGAGGTTGTCGATTTCAATCACCGTTCTGGTCTACATGATCATTCCGGCGGCCGTGATCGGGCTGATTGCGGTGCTCGTCTTCGCGGGCTCCGACAGCACGAAGCGCGATCGCCGGTACCGTCCCGGCCGTCCCTACGACTTCCAGCCGATCTGGTTCCTGGCCTCGCCGGAACGCGTTGCCGTGGCCGGCGACGCCGACCACCACGCTCAGCCGGCCCTGGCCGGTCCCGTGCTGGAGGACAGCAGCGGCGCGCGGGTGCGGCCCGGTCCCACAGGAGGCGCAAGTGACAGTTGGTGACGTGAGCCGGCAGCCGCTGACCGCGTTCGAGGAACCGGGAGGCCCCACGCTCTCGGCCGCACCCGAGATGACTCGGGCCGCCTCCGGCGACCAGGTTGTCGACGGTCCCTTCACCACCCGGCAGCTCCTCCGTCTCGACGAGGCTCTGCGCGTTGCCGACGAGCAGACCGGGCTGACCTTCAGCGTCTACATCGGCGAGCTCGAGACCCCGTCGCGAGATTTCGCCGAGACGCTGCAGAAGCAGGTGGCCGAGGCCGACCGGGCGGTGCTCATCGCCGTCTCGCCCAACCAGCGCAAGCTCGAGATCGTCACGGGGAACGAGGCGCGCAAGCGCATCTCCGACCGGGACGCGAAACTGGCCGGCCTCTCCATGGCGGCCGCGTTCGCGGGCGGCGACCTAGCCGGTGGCGTGGTCGCGGGTATCGACCAGTTGGCCACGCACGCCGGTCGGGCTTAGCCGGCCACAGTCAGATCTAGGACAGAGCCCTCGCTCCCACCCAGGTGGGACGGGGGCTTTTGTCGTTTACGCAAGACGTGTCGCACCGGAAACCGGGCGGTAACAACCGTGTGTGAATAGGCTGGTACCCCGCGTACGGAGGTGGTCCGGTTGGTGATGACGAGTCCGGCTACGAGCGCCCCACTCCGGTGGACGGCTCCCGAGGGTCAGTGGACCGAGCCCGATCTTCACCTGTTCCCGCAGGACGGCCACCGCTACGAGATCGTCGACGGCAGCCTGCACGTCGCCCCGCCCGAGCCCGCGTCGCACGAGACGCTCGTGCGTGCGGTGGTGACCACGCTGCGCGCCGCCGCGCCGCCCGGCTGGTGGGTCTGCGACCGGCTGGGCGTCGAGATCGGTGAGAGCAACCTGGTGCCCGACGTCACCGTGCTGCGCCCGCGCTCGTCCGGCGCGATCTGGTGCGACCCGGAGGACGTGGCCCTGGTGGTCGAGGTCGAGACGGCGGCCACCCGGCGCTTCGACCGGCTGCTCAAGCCCTCGCTGTACGCGGAGGCGGGCATCCCGTCGTACTGGCGGGTCGAGCCGGGTCGGGTGAGCCCGGTGCTGCGCACGTACGAGCTGGGCGCCGCCCGCTATCGGGCCGGGCCCAGCATCGAGGGCGCCGAGCCGGTCAAGCTCGACGCCCCCTATCCGGTCCGGATCGCCCCGGCCGCCTGGCTCTGACCGGCGTCAGCTCAGCGACGTGTCCTTGGCCCGCGCCTTGATCGCGCGGACCACGCCGTCGCGACCCTCGGCCACCAGCCGGCGCAGCGACGCCGGGTGCCCGTCGCGGGCCAGCCACGCGTCGGTCAGCTCGACCGTGCGCTCGCTGATCTGGTAGACGGGGTAGCCCATCATCGCGAACTCCTGCGCGGGCTCGCTGTCCGAACGCGCCCACACCTCGGCCACCACGTCGAAGAACTTCTCGGCGTACGGCGCCGTCAGTTCCACCTGCTTGACGCTCTGGAAGCCGGTGAGCAGCGAGCGGTTGAGCCAGTTGGGCACGTCCGTGTCGCCGGTCAGCTCGCTCCAGACGCGGGCCTTGTTCTCCGCCGTGGGCAGCAGAGCCCGGGCGATGGCGGCCTCGCGCTCGCCGCTGGCGGTGCGGTCCGAGCTCAGCTCGTCCTCGATCTCCTGGTCGGTCGCCGCGCCCAGCGAGGCCAGCGCCTGCAGCAGCGACCAGCGCAGCTCGGTATCGACCACCAGGCCCTGGGGCACGCCCTGGCCGCTCAGCCAGCCGCGCAGCACGGCCTGCTCGTCGGGGGTGCGCGCCGCGCTGATGAACGAGCGGGCCCAGCTGAGCTGCCAGCCGCTGCCCGGCTCGGCCGCGGCCAGCGACGAGCGGGACAGCTCGGCCAGCTGCGCCCAGCCGGTGGGCTGCCAGGCCGGGTCGGCGTACTGGGCGATGGCGGTCGCCGCCTGCCGGGCCGTCCAGGTGGTGAGGTTGATGTCGGTCTCGGCGGGCAGGCCCGAGCAGACCAGCGTCACGTAGTCGCGGGCGGCCAGCTCGGCGTCGCGCAGCATGTCCCACGCCGCGTTCCAGACCAGGGCGCGCGACAGCGACGAGTCCAGCCCGTCGATGTGCCGCACCACGGTGGCCATCGAGCGCTCGTCCAGCCGCAGTTTCGCGTACGACAGGTCGTCGTCGTTGAGCAGCAGCACGTCGGCCGCCCGCACGCCGGTCAGCGCGGGGATCTCGGTGCGTTCGCCGGTGACGTCGATCTCGAGCAGGTCGCGCCGGACCAGCCGGTCGCCCTCGAGGTCGTAGAGGCCGACCCCGATCCGGTGGGTGCGCAGCGTCGGATAGTCGGCCGGCGCCTCCTGCTGCACGACCACCCGGCCGTACGTGCCGTCGGGGCCGATCTCGACGAGCGGGCGCAGCGTGTTGACCTGGGCCGTCTCGAGCCACTGGGCGGCGAACTTGCGCAGCTCGCGGCCGGACGCCGTCTCGAGCTCGGTGAGCAGGTCGTCGAAGGTGGCGTTGCCCCAGGCGTGCTGGGCGAAGTAGGCCCGCAGGCCGGTGACGAACGAGTCGAGCCCCACGTACGCGACGAGCTGCTTGATGACGCTGGCGCCCTTGGCGTACGTGATGCCGTCGAAGTTGACCTCGACCGCCTCGAGGTCGGGCATCTCGCAGTAGACCGGGTGCGTGGAGGACAGCTGGTCCTGGCGGTAGCCCCAGCTCTTGCGGACCGACAGGAAGGTCGTCCAGGCGTCGGTGAAGCGGGTCGCCTCCGAGTTGCACCAGTGGCTGGCCCACTCGGCGAACGACTCGTTCAGCCACAGGTCGTTCCACCAGCGCATGGTGACCAGGTCGCCGAACCACATGTGGGCCAGCTCGTGCAGGATCGTGTTGGCCCGCTGCTCGTACTCGAAGTCGGTGACCTGCGAGCGGTAGATGTAGTGCGCCTCGGCGTGCGTCACGCAGCCGAAGTTCTCCATTGCGCCGGCGTTGAAGTCGGGCACCCACAGCTGGTCGTACTTGGGCAGCGGGAACCGGACGCCGAACTGCTCGTGGAAGAAGTCGAAGCCCTGCTTGGTCACCTTGAACAGGTCGTCCGGGTCGAGGTACTGAGCCATCGAGGCCCGGCAGAACACGCCCAGATCGATGCTGTCGTGCTCGTCGCGCACCTCGTGATAGGGCCCCGCGCAGATCGCCGTGATGTAGGTGCTCATCCGCGGCGACGGCGTGAAGTGCACGGTTTTGGCGCCCGGGCCGGCCTTCTCGTCGCGCTCGACCGGCATGTTGGAGACGACCTTCCAGTGCGCCGGCACCGTGGCGTGCCACGTGTAGACGCTCTTGAGGTCGGGCTGGTCGAAACACGCGTACACCCGCTGGGCGTCGGCCGTCTCGAACTGGCTGTAGAGATAGATCTCCTTGTCGACCGGGTCGAGGCTGCGCTGCAGACCCTGACCACTGGCCGAGTACGCGAAGTCGGCGTCGACCACCAGTTCGTTCGCGGCGGCCAGCCCGGTCAGGGTCAGGCCCTTCTCGGCCGAGAACCCGGCCAGATCGAGCGGCTGCCCGTTGAGCGTGGCCGACCGCACCGAGGCGGCCGCGGTCTCGATGAAGGTCTCCGCACCGGGTTCACGACAGGTGAACGTCACAATCGTGGTGGAGCGGAAGGTGCCGTCGCCGGGATTGCCGTGGCCGTCGGTCAGATCCAAGGCGATGTCGTATCCGGTGACCTCCAGCAGGCGCGCTCGCTCGGCCGCCTCCACCTGGGTCAAGTTCCGTACTCCGGCCACAGTCACTCTCCTCTGAGCGCACAAGCTTTCCTCGCCAGCCTAGGCGGCGCGCCGGTGTCTCACCTCACCCCTACCTCAGGACGGGCCCGGCCGGCAAAAGTTAGTTGCGAGGAGGAGTATCTATTTCATGACTGAACGCGCCACGGTCGACATGTGGTTCGACCCCATTTGCCCGTGGGCATGGATGACTTCGCGTTGGCTGCTCGAGGTGGAGAAGGTCCGTCCGCTCGACATCAGCTTCAACGTGATGAGCCTTTCTGTGCTCAACGAAGGACGTGACCTGCCCGAGGATTACCGCACCCTGATGACCAAGGGGTGGGGCCCGGTCCGGGTGTGCATCGCCGCCGCCGAAGCGGCCGGCCCGCAGGTCCTGCGCGACCTCTACACCGCCCTCGGCACCCGCATCCACCTGCAGAAATACGAGCTCGACGAAAAGCTCTACACGGAGGCGCTGACCGAGGTCGGGCTCGACCCGGCGCTGGCCGACGCGGCCGGCAGCGACGCCTGGGACGACGCGCTGCGCGGCAGCCACGACGCCGGCATGAAACCGGTCGGCACCGACGTGGGCACCCCGGTGATCCACGCCCCCGGCCCGGGCGGCGGCGACGACAAGGTCGCCTTCTTCGGCCCGGTGGTCACCCCGGCGCCCCAGGGCGAGGCCGCGGGGCGGCTGTGGGACGGCGTGATGCTCGTCGCCGGCACGCCCGGCTTCTACGAGCTGAAGCGCTCCCGCGACGTCGGCCCCATCTTCGACTGAACGTGTAGATCGCGTTAAACGCGACACCCGACGCTTCCGCGGGTCGTTGGATGAGGTGATGCACACCTCATCCAACGCGGAGGCGGAAATGTCGGACGGCGTCGCCCAGTCGACCATCGCGGTGCACCGTGACGACTGGACGGATCTCTCGCCCGACCTGGCCGCCCTGGTGGCCCCGTCGGTCACCGTTTCGTCGGCTCCCTTCGAGAAGCCGGTCGGCAACTGGCGCAAGGGTCAGCTGGCGAGGTCACGGGGCAACATGCCCGTCGGCAAGCACGTCCGGGCGGCCCGGTAGTTTCGTGGCATGACGGTCGTGCACCCGATCAGCCGGGCCTGGGTCACCACTGGTGGCACCGGCGCCCAGAACTACGACGAATTCGCCGACGACGCCGAAATCACGTCCATCATCGCCGACAATCCGCATAGTTCTCTCGCGATCGAGATGCCGCATCTGGCGCCCGATTCGCTGGGCCGGTCGTTCCTCGACTCGCTGCCCGACGCGGTGGCCCGACTCGCGCTCGAGCGCGCCGAGGGGCTCTACGCGCAGTCCGACGACGTCGTCGTGCTCTACCGGATCACGGCGGCCGCCGAGCCGCCGGCCTACGGGCTGTGGAGCATGGTCGACACCGATCAGATCTCGACCAGCGCCGACGAGCCCGGCCTGGTGATCCGCAACGAGGACGTATTCCTCGAAAAGGTCCGCGAGCGGGTGGCCCTGGCCGAGGCGGTGGGGACGCTGCTGTCCCCGGTGCTCCTGCTGCAGACCGGCCGGGGCGACGAGCTGCACGCGGCCCTGGCCGAGGCCACCGAGCGGGCGGGTGAGCCTGCGGCCACCGACGTCGACCAGACCGGCCGCACCCACGCGGTCTGGGTGGTCGGCCCCGGCCCTCTTCAGGATCGGCTGACCGCGCTGGCCGGTGGCGGCGATCTCGTCGTCGCGGACGGCAACCACCGCAGCCTGGCCGCCCAGACGGCCGGCCTGCCCCGCTTCCTGGCCGTCGTCACGACCCCCGCCTCGGTGGCCATCCAGCCCTACAACCGGCTGGTCAGCGAGCTGCCGCTGCCTCTCGACGAGCTGCTGGCCCGGCTGCGCGCGGCCGGCGCGACGGTCACCGACGTGCCGCGCCCGGCGCAGATCCCGGCCAAGGGCACCATCGAGCTGTACGTCGAGGGAAGAACCTTCACCGTCGGCCTCCCGGTCAACGCCAACCTGGCCGACGTCGACAACCTCGACCACGCCCTGGTCGAGCGGGTGCTCCTGCGTGACGCCCTGGGGCTCGACCCGGGCGACAAGCGGATCAACTACGTGGGCGGCGACTACCCGGCCGAGTGGCTGCGGGGCGAGGTCGACGTGGGCCGGTCCGAGCTGGCCGTGCTGATCGCCCCGGTGACCGTGGACGACTTCGTCCGGGTGAACCTGGAACGGCAGAAACTGCCGCGCAAGAGCACCTGGTTCACCCCCAAGGCTCGCGGCGGTCTCGTTCTCGCACAGCTCGACTAATGCTGTGTTCAACCGCGGCGGAAAACCGAAATGAACCATGATTAGCCCCCAAGTGACGGCCGCGGCCGGGCTTCGCGCCCGGCCGCCGGCCGACGTCACCGACCCGCACGAGATCCTCGCGTTCATCCGGCAGTCGATGGAGGACGCCAACGAGGCCGAGTGCGGCCCCGAGCTGCCGTTGCCGGTCGTGGTCGACGTCGACGCCGGGGGAGTGCCGGCCCGCCTGTACGCCTCGCGGGTGGACGCGCCGGTGTTCGTCTACCTGCACGGCGGCGGCTGGTGCTACGGCAGCATCGAGACCGTCGACCGGGCTTGCCGGCGCATCGCCGACCGGTCCGGCTTCGCGGTCCTCTCGGTCGGTTACCGGCTGGCCCCCGAGCACGTCTTCCCGGCCGCCCTGGAGGACGTCGAGACCGTCCTGGCCTTCGTGCGCAAGTCCGGCGCGGCCGAGCTCGGGGTCGACCCGTCCCGGCTGGCCATCGGCGGGGACAGCGCGGGCGGCCAGCTCGCCACGGTCGCCGCCCGCCGGCAGCGGGACGCGGCCACCCCGGTCGACCTCCAGGTGCTGATCTATCCGGCGATCGACCCGATGACCGCCTCCGAGTCGTACGACGAGGTCGGCTCGTACGGGCTCGACCGGGCCTCGATGAAGCTGGCCTGGGAGACGTACGTCCCCGATCGGATGACCCGGTTCACCCCCGACGTGGCCCCGCTGGCGGTGGCCGACCTGGCCGGGATGCCGCCCACCCTGCTCATCACGGCCGAGTACGACGCCCTGCGGGACGAGGGCGCCGACTACGCCGACGCGTTGCTGGCCGCCGGGGTCCCCGTCGTGCACACCCGCTACATGGGGGTGAATCATGGTTTCGCCCGCAAACTCGCGGTGATCGACGACGCGCGGGTCGCCACCGATCAGGTTGCCGCTTACCTCCGGGCAGCCTTGCGCTTCTGACCGTCGGTTTTTTGAGAGAGTGAGACCATGCGCGTCTACCTTGGTTCCGACCACGCCGGCTACGAGCTGAAGATGCACCTCGTCAACCACCTGATCAAGCAGGGGCACGACGTCGTGGACGTGGGACCGCACGTCTACGACCCGGAGGACGACTACCCGGCGTTCTGCCTGCACACGGGGGCCAAGGTAGTGGCCGACGCGGGGTCGCTCGGCATCGTCATCGGCGGTTCGGGCAACGGCGAGCAGATCGCGGCCAACCTGATCGACGGGGTCCGGGCCGCGCTGGTCTGGCGCACCGAGATCGCCCAGCTGGCCCGCCAGCACAACGACGCCAACGTGATCAGCATCGGCGCCCGCGAGCACACCCTCGACGAGGCGACGTCCTTCGTCGAGACTTTCCTGGCCACCCCGTTCTCGGGCAACCCGCGCCACGCCCGGCGCATCGAGCAGCTCGCCGCCTACGAGGCCTCGCGCCCCGAGCTCCCGGCCCTGCCGCAAAGCTAGCGGTTCCGCGGGAGTTCCTCCCGCGGCATCCAGTTGCGGCGGACGATCACCAGGTGGGCGTCCGCCTCGGCCAGCTGCTCGTCGGTTGGCCGGGCGGCGTCACGGGCGCGCAGCGCCGCACCCACGCTGACCTGCGACGACCCCGAGCCGACGAGGCCGCGCAGACCCCGCTCGACCTCGCGGTCGTCGCCGGGCCCGGACGAGGGCCGGCGGCTGTTGCCATTGCCGTTGCCGTTGCGTGGCGGCCGCACCAGTCGTTCGGTCGGGGCGGCCGGCACCGGCGCCGCCGTGCTCTCGTCCTCGGGAGCCGGATCGGCGATGGGCTCGGTCTCGGCCGCCGCGGCGGGGGTGTCGTCTACGGGCGCGGGCGGGGCCTCCCCGGCGGTCTCGTCGACGGCCGGCGGCGGAACGGGCGCGGCGTTCCCGGAGGGGGGACGCAGTCGGCGGCGTCGGCGTTCGGGCTCGGCCATGGTGCCGACGCTACCCGAGGCACGCTCAGAACACCTCGAGCGCGCTGGGTTCCCGGTGCCACCCGAAGGCGGTCGAGGGCAGGTTGTCGGTGAACTGCCGGACCCGGCCTGCGGTGGCCAGCGTCGACAGCCTCGTGCCGCCCAGGTAGGCCGCGCCGAGGTCGGTGATCGAGCAGGCCAGGTCGGGGGCGTCGTCCGTACGGACGCAGGAGGCCTTGTCCGGGCCGCCGGTGAGCCGCCACCGGCCGCTGTTGGCCTCGAGGATCGGGTCGGTCACCTCGAGCACCACGTCGACCTGCGTCGCGTAGCGCCGGGCCTCGAGCGCCGCCGGCAGGTCGACCAGCCGCACCCAGAGCGCGTCGGCGTAGCGGCGGCCGAGCTTGCGGGGCTCGTCGACCATGTACTGGAGGGGTTCGTCGAGGCCGCCGAAGTCGTACGAAGCCGTCTTGGCCAGGTCGATGCTCAGCAGGAAGCGCCACAGCTCGGCGTAGACCCCGGGATCGCCCGCGACCAGCTCTTTCACCCGCACGTCGGCGGCCGGGCCGTGCCGGCCCCAGTCGTTCTTGACCCGCCACAACGCGTACCCCGAGGGGCCTTGCGGGGTTTCGTAGATCACGCCGCGCATCTCGGTGCCGCCGTCGCGCTGCCCGTCGGTGTCGGTCAGCAGGTAGTTCCACCAATACTCGGGGCGGCTCGACCAGCCGACCCGGTGCGCTCGCAGACCGTCGTGCACAGCGGTCAGCTCGGCCTGCGCGGCCTGGGGGTCGACCAGCCGGAACTTGCCGGCGGGGGCGGCCGGGCCGGTGATCTTGATCTCGCGGCTGAGGATGTCGAAGCGGAGCCGGTGGACGGCCGGACCGTAGCCGTACCGCGGGTAGATCGCTGTCTCGCTGGCCCAGAGCGCTGCCACCGGTTCGCGCCCGGCCTCGGCCACGTCGGCCAGCTGGCGGCGCATCATGGCGCTGAGCAGGCCCTGGCGGCGATGGGTGGGGGAGACGCCGACCCCGGTCACGTGCGCGGCCGGAATGACCGCGCCCGGAATAGTCAGCTCGCGGGTCTGGATGGCCGCGCTGCCCACGACGACGCCCGCGTCGTCGGCCACGATCGTGCGGGCCGGCTCCATGATCATCTTTTCGAGATCGCGGGCCTCGTCGGTCGCATGCTCGTGGAAGACGTGCAGCAGGAGGTCGGCGATCGCGCGCCGGTCGTCGTCGGTGGCGGCGCGCAAGCGCACGGAATCGTCCATGAGCACTTGTGTAACGGACGGCGGGCTCGAGGGCGAACTATTTGCGGGCTCGCTACTCTCGATGATGGCGGGGGGACTCACCGCCGACGGAGGGGGATTCGATGCCTGAGCAACCGCAGTGGTCGGAGCGGACGCTCGACATGCCGCCGCAGGACCCGTGGGCCGACGCGCCCACGACGCCGGTGCACGGTGGCCACGCGCCGCCGTCCGGCGCGCCGCGGCCGCCACAGTCTGACCATCACATGCCGCCGACGGCTCCTTTCCCTGGTGAGGCCCCTGCGCCGTTCACACAGGGCCGGGCTCAGGTCAATGCGAGCGGTCAGCCGCAGCAGCGGTTCGCCGAACACGAGCCCACCGGCACCGGCTGGCCCGGCGCCGGGGCGCCCACCGCTCACCCCGGCATGAGCTGGAAGTGGAGCGAGCTGCGCCGGGGCGGCGAGTGGACCAGCGCCGCGGTGCTGTTCGCCTTCGTCTGCTGGGGCATCTGGGCCCTTTCGGGTGATGGCCCGTTCGGCACCCCGGTGATCGTGTTGCTCGTCACCTACGCGGTCGCGATCGGCGTCTTCTGCCTCGCCCGCGTCGTCGGCCACCTCGTGCTCGAGCGCCAGCTGGGCCGCGTCCGGCGCACCGCCCGCGGCTCGCACCTGGTCACGGCCCTGTTCCTGGTCGTCGTTGGCGTGGCCAACCTGCAGCAGACCGAGTGGGTCGTGACCGCCTGGAACTGGGTCTCCGACAACATCTTCTAGCTGACCGGCTTGCCGCCGGTCACGCCGAGCACCTCACCGGTGGTGTAACTCGACTCGGCGCTCGCGAAATAGACATAGGCCGGCGCCAGCTCGGCCGGCTGCCCCGGGCGGCCGAGCGGGGTGTCGGAGCCGAAGGACGCGACCTTCTCGTCGGTCATGGTGGCCGGGATCAGCGGTGTCCAGATCGGGCCGGGCGCCACGGCGTTGACCCGGATGCCCTGCTCGGCCAGGTCCTCGGCCAGCGCCTTGGTGAAAGAGACGATGCCGCCTTTGGTGGTGGCATAGTCGAGCAGCGCGCTGGACGACTGGTAGGCCTGGATCGAGGCCGTGTTGATGATGGTCGCGCCCGCCTTCAGGTGGGGCACCGCGGCCCGGCTGAGCCAGAACATCGCGTACAGGTTGGTCTTCATCACCCGGTCGAACTGCTCGGTCGTGATGTCGGTGATCCCGCCCGGCTGGGCCATCTGGTAGGCGGCGTTGTTGACCAGGATGTCCAGCCCGCCCAGCTCGGCCAGCGCCCGGTCGACGATCGCCTGGCAGTGCGCCTCGTCCCGGATGTCGCCGGGCACCCGGACCGCCTTCTGCCCCGCCTTCTCGATCAGCTGGGCGGTGTCGGCGGCGTCCTCTTCCTCCTCGGGCAGGTACGAGATCAGCACGTCGGCCCCCTCCCGGGCGTACGCGATGGCCACCGCCCGCCCGATGCCGGAGTCGCCGCCGGTGATGACCGCCTTGCGCCCGGCCAGCCGCCCGGACCCGCGGTAGCTGTCCTCACCGTGGTCCGGCCGGTCCGGCATGGCCGCGGTCGAGCCGGGCGGGGTCTGCTCGCCACCGTCGAGCGGGGCTTCGGGGTATTGGTTTCTCGGGTCCATGCCCCTGAAGTTCCCGCGAACGGCGACCCTATGCGCGCGGTTCCGAGACGTGCGCGGCGACGATCCGCCAGCCCTCGGGCAGACGCACCCAGGTCTGCGACTGGCGGCCCAGCACCTCGCTGCCCGGATAGCCGAAGAGCGTGTTGACCACGGCCACCTCCTCGCCGTAGGCCTGGATGATCGTGTCCTTGAGGCGCCGGCCCACCGGCAGGGGCGGTTGGGCGAGCCGCCAGCGCCGCTGCTCGTCGAGCCCGATCTGCTGGTCGGCCAGCCCGTAGCGGACGGCGCCCTCGGCGAAGAACCCCATGATCGCGTCGACATCGTTGACCACCAGGGCCTTCTCGTACGCCTCGAAGGCCGCGCTCACCTCGGCGATGACGTCTCTTGCCACGATCGCTCCTTTCGTGTGAGAAGCGGCCCGGCCTGCGCTCAGGCCGGGCCGCTGCCGTGGGATCAGGCCGTGGCCTTGACCGGCACCCCGCCCTCGGGGGCCTCGGTGAAGCTGTTGCCCTCGATGCCTTCCTCGCGCATCAGCTCGATCTCGGCCGCGTCGGGCACCCGCGGCGTGGGCTTGGTCAGCGCGAACGCGACCAGGACCACGGTCAGGAACAGGTAGCCCAGTGTCACCTGTCCGTCCGCGTTGAACTGCACCTTCTCGGCGTGGATCAGGCCGATGAAGCTGAGCACGGCCCCCGACCCGGCGAAGACGGCCGCGTGCCAGAACCGCTTGTCGATGATGAAGGCGACGATCGCGCCGAGCACCAGACCGGCCAGGATGGCGCCCTCGCCGAGCGTCTTCAGGCCGTCGTAGACCACCCCCGCGCCGGCCAGGGCGCCGATGCCGACCTCGCTCGCTGTGGTGCCGGCCGCGGCCAGGGTGTTGTCCATCTGCCCGGTCGCCCACGAGGCGATGTTCGGGATCAGCGCCGCGACCACCGCCGCGGCGTGGGCCCGGGGTGAGGCCTGGAACGCCTGGGCGCCGATCAGCAGGCCGATGTAGAGCAGGATCGGCACGATCGCGGCGGTCGGGAAGATCGCCCCGAGCAGGCCGAAGAGCCCGAAGAAGCAGAGCAGGGCGATCACGATGCCGGTCGCCATCGAGTAACCGGTGCGGCCGCCCGCGGCCTTCCAGCCGGGGTGGCCGACGTAGACGGCCGGCGGGAACGGCGAGCCGAGGCAGGAACCGATCACGGCGCCGGCGCCGTCGGCCAGCAGCACGCTGCGCAGGTTGTAGCGGTCACCGGCGGTGGCGGCGCTCTCCACGTTCGTCATCGCTTCGGTGAAGTTGTAGACGCCGAGCGGGATGGCCGTGGCCAGCAGCGGCGCCATGTCCCGCAGACCGTCGAAGAGCAGGTCGAACTTCAGGTGCGGGAAGGCGAACGCGATGTCCTTGGCGGCCGAGGTCACGTCGGGCACCGACATGGCGCCGCCGATCCAGCCGATCGCCGTGCCGACGAGCAGCGCGGCCAGGCCGATCGGAAAGTTGAACGGGAGCTTGACGTCGGTCAGCAGGCCGATCAGCAGCAGACCGAAGACCGGCAGCGCGATCCAGAGGTAGTTCCACATGTTGCCGGCCGGGTTCATCGAGATGAACGTGATCGAGATGCCGGCCAGGGTGCCCAGCAGCGCGGCCCGCGGCGTGTATTTGCGGATGTACGGGCCGACGAACGCGCCGATCAGCACGATCACACCGATGATGAACGCCCACGCGATGCCGGCCGTCCACGCCTGCACCGGGTTCTTGGTGGTCAGGTAGATCGGCAGCATGATCACGAAGATCACGATGAACATGTGCGGCACGCTCGGGCCGTACGGCATGGCCGTGACGTCGCTGCGGTTCTCCTTGGCGGCCAGCCGCCGGGCCAGGAACGTGTAGTAGATGTTGCCGGCGACCAGGGCGACGCCGAGCGCCGGCAGGATGATGCCGAAGACGTCCGAGGCCGGCATCTGGATGACGCCGATGCAGAGACCGGTGAGGGTGAGCACGTTGACCAGAACGTTGACGCCGAAGCCGAAGAAGGCGTTGGTGTCGCCGCGGACCCAGTAGGGCAGTTTGGCCACGGCGGTGGTGGATGCGGTCATGTCTCTACTCCTGGATGGCAGCGATGACGGTGGGGGAGTCGGCGATCCAGCCGAAGATGGCGCCCTGTGCGGCGATCATTTCCAGCCCGACGCGCTGGAACTCCGGGAAGTAGGAGCCGACGCAGTCGGCCAGGACGAGGCAGTCGTAGCCCCGGTCGTTCGCCTCACGCACCGTGGTGTGCACACACACCTCGGTCGTGACCCCCGTGACGACCAGCTGCTTGATGCCGTCCTTCTCCAGCAGCTCCTGAAGCTCGGTGGCGTAGAAGGCGCCCTTGCCGGGCTTGTCGACGACCGCTTCGCCGTCCAGCGGCGCCAGTTCGTCGACGATGTCGTGGCCGTACTCGCCACGGATCAGGATGCGGCCGAACGTGCCCTGTTCGCCGATGCCGCCCTTGGCCAGCTTGGCCGGCGGGCAGTCGGACAGGTCGGGCGCGTGGCCCTCGCGGGTGTGGATGATCGGCAGACCCTCCGCCCGCCAGACTGCCATCAGCGCGGACAGGGGCTCGATCGTGCGGCTGAGCTGGGAGACGTCGTTGCCCAGGCTCTCGCCGAAGCCGCCGGGCAGAAGGAAGTCGCGCTGCATGTCGATGACGAGCAGGGCGGTGGTGTCTTTGTCGAAGGTGAACGGTCCGGGTTTCGCTTGGACAATCGGCATCTCATGCCTCCGTTGCCGCTATCACGTCGTCCGAGGTGGCGACGCAGCCGAAGACGCCGCCCTGCATGGTGACCATGTGCAGGGCCGCGGTGTGGTTGGACGGGTCGGTCGCGCCCGTGCAGTCGCTGAGGATCAGGCACTCGTAACCGCGGTCGTTCGCCTCGCGCATGGTCGTGTGCACGCAGACGTCCGTGGTGATGCCGGTCAGGATGATGTGGGTGATCCCGTGCGTGCGCAGGACGAGGTCGAGATTGGTGGCGTAGAAGGCGCCCTTGCCCGGCTTGTCGATCAGCACCTCGCCGGCCACCGGGGCCACCTCGGGCACGATCTCCCAGCCCGGCTCGCCCTTGACCAGGATCCGGCCGCAGGGCCCGTCCGCGCCGATCTCGGCGCCGATCTGGGCCGAGCGCCAGCGCTTGTTCGCGGGCAGGTCGGACAGGTCGGGGTCGTGGCCCTCGCGGGTGTGGATGACGAGCATGCCCAGCGCGCGGACGTGCTCCAGCAGCTTGGCGGTGGCCGGCAGACCGGCCCGGGTCAGCTCGATGTCGTAGCCCATCGAGTCGACGTAACCGCCCTTGCCGCAGAAGTCGACCTGCCAGTCGATGCAGATGAGCGCCGTCCTCGACACGTCGACCGTGCCGTCGTACGGCCAGAGATAGGGGTTGGCCTTGACCGGTCCGATGCGTGCGGTCATGAATGCGTTCCTCTCGAACGGAAATTCCGCCAGCCGCCGCTGGCGGTGATGTCCTGGGCGCCGGCCGCCGCATACGCCTCGCAGAGGAAGCCGGTGACCTCAGTGCCGTCGTCCAGCGCGATCCGGCCCAGCGACAGCGGTGCCGCGATGCCGGCCAGCAGGCTCCCGACGTGCGCCACCGGGACCTGCCAGAGCTCGATCTCGATGGATTGGCCGCCGTCGGTGTCGCGGACCAGGCCGGGTGCGCCCGACGGCAGGTGATAGAGGCGGTAGCAGGGCGCCGTGCGCGCACTGCCGACGAGCGTGGCGCCGCGGTCGAGCAACTCGCCGTTGCGCGGCTCGCCGCTGAGGTGCAGCCCGACGACGGCCAGCGTCATCGACGCGTCGACGGGCAGCGAACGGGCCAGCAGCGCGAGGGTGTCGTCGCTGAAGGCCGGGCCGAACAGGGTCAGGGACGCGGGGCGCCCGTCCGCGGTGAACCCGTTGGGCACGGTCACCGCGGCCATGTCCAGCAGATTGGTGAACTGCGTGTAGCGGCCGAGGTTCAGGTTGCGGCCGATCGGGTCCTCGGCGATCTCGGCGTGCGTGTAGGTGGTGCCGATCGTCGGCAGCACCAGCACGTCGATGTCTTCCCACACGCGGTCGGCGGCATTCTTGAGTTCCTGCAGCCGGTGCTGGGCCCGGAAGGCGTCGGCCCCGGTGAAACCGAACCCGGTCTCGAGCACCTGACGGGTGACGGGCAGCACCGACTCCGGGTGCGCGGCCAGGAAGTCGCCGAGATCGGCCAGCCGCTCGGCCACCCAGGGCCCGCGATAGAGCAGGTCACCGGCCTCCAGCAGCGGACCGATGTCGACCTTGACGTCACCGGCGAACCGCGCGAACGCCTTCTCCTGCCCGAGGTCGCCGAAGAAATCCAGGCTTTCCGGTACGCCCACCCGCGGCTCGGCGATCAGGGCCCGGTTCCCCTCCCGCGACCACGGATCCTCGCGTACGCGTCCCCGCGCGACCCGCATCACCCGGCCGGCCGTGGGCAGATCCCGGGCGAAGACCGAGACGCAGTCCAGCGAACGGCAGGCCGGCACCACCCCGAGCGTGCTCAGCAGCCCCCGGGTCGGCTTGATCCCGACGATGCCGTTGAGCGCGGCCGGCACCCGTCCCGAGCCCGCGGTGTCGGTGCCGAGCGAGAAGGTCACCGTGCCGTCGGCCACCGCCACCGCCGAGCCCGAGCTGGAGCCGCCCGAGATGAGCCCGCCGCCGAAGACGCTCTCCGGCGTGCCGTAGGGGGAGCGGGCCCCGGTCAGCCCGGTCGCGAACTGGTCCAGATTGGTCTTGCCGACCACGATCGCGCCCGCGTCGACCAGGCGTTGCACCACCGGGGCGTGCCGTTGCGGCGCGTACCCGAAATCCGGGCAGGCGGCCGTGGTGGACAGCCCGGCCACGTCGATGTTGTCCTTGACCCCGAAGGTCACCCCGGCCAGCGGCAGGCCCGGGTCGATCTCGTCGGCCCGCGCGTGCAGCTCGTCGGCCGTGAAGGTGCTGATCCAGACGCCCGCCCCCGGATCGAGCCGGGCGAGCACTTCGTCGACGATCCCGTGTGCATCCACATCGTCGATTGTCGACAATTCTGTTTCGGGCAAAGCCACGCTTTGTAACGGCGCGATTTCCCCTAGCTCACATCGCTGCTAATGCAGGTAGGCGCGGGCTCCGTGCAGGCTCAACGCCTCGAGAATCGCCGCAGTGTCGCCCCGCTCGACGGCCCCGAACAGCCGCTCATGGCGCAGCACGCCGTCCTGGGCGCGGGCGGCCTCGGCCTCCCGCCGCATGTTGACCGCCATGTAGAGCTGGATCCGCACGAGCACCGACCCGTACAGGTCGGCCAGCTGCCGGTTGCCGCCCAGCGCCACCACCTCGGTGTGGAACTGCCGGTGCGCGTTGGCCAGCTCGAGCCGGTCGTCGGTCTCGGTGGCCGTGCGCATCACCTCGAGGGCGGCGCGCAGCGCGGTCAGGTCACGCTCGGCCGGCATCGACGCGACGGCGTGCCGCTCGAGCACGTCCCGCACCTCGTACAGCTCCTGCACGTCGGAGTCGGAAAGCGTGGCGACCCGGGCCCCGCGGCGCGGGATGTGCTCGACCAGCCCCTGCTGGGCCAGCAGCCGCATGGCCTCCCGCAGCGGGGCGCGACTGATCCCCAGCTGACGTGTCAGCTGCTCCTCGACGAGTCGCTGGCCGGGATCGGTCCGCCCGCTCAGGATCTCTTCGCGGAGGCGTTCGACGGCGAGCTCGACGAGGCTGTACGTCTGCAGCTCCCCGTTGCTCACGCGACGAGTGTGCCAGCCGGGGGGAAGCGGCGTCTCAGCCCCTGTCCTGATCATCCGTGTCGCGCTTGCGGGCCGGGCGGATGCTGGGCCACACCGCCACCAGGATCATGACTACGCCGGCCATGATGAGTGCAGTCCAGAGCACGGTCATCGCGCGACCCTAACGCCGCTCCCGCTCACCCGCACGAGCCCCACGTGCACCATGCGCGCAAATTGCCTCGTTCCGCCCGCGCCCGTCTCGGCCCGGATCGCCCGCGTCATGTGCGCCTGATCGGCGAATCCGGCCCGGACGGCGATCTCGGCCAGCCGGGGCCGGGCGACGCTCGTGATCTCGTCGAGGGCGGCGCGCACCCGCAGCCGCCGGCGGTAACGGCTCAGCGTCACGCCGGTCGCGCGGTGAAAGGTGCGCGACAGGTGCCAGGGTGACCAGCCGACCGTTGCCGCCAGCGTGGCCAGGTCACGCGACGCGTCCCCGTGAAGCAGGAACCGGACCTCGTCCACCGCCGGCGCGACCGGCCGGGTCGGCGACGCCGACGCGCCCGGCAGCAGCGCGGCAATCAACTCGGCGGCCAGATCGGCCCGATCGGTCGGCACCGCGGGGGCCGCGAGCAGCCGCCGATGGGCCAGGTCGGCCGCCGGGGGCACCCGGACCAGCCCGGCGAAGCGCTCGGCGAGCTCGCCGGGGAGGCCGATCGAGGTGCACACGTCACCGCCGGCCGGATGGGCGACCTGCTGCATCTCACCCGGCAGTTGTCGGTAACCCAGAGTCACGTCCACGAGTGACGACCGCCCGTCGACCCGGCGCCGGAACACGCCCCGGCGCACCAGGACCACCGCCGTGCCGCTCACCTGCTCCTCGGCGCTCCAGCCGTGCCCTGCGCCCGGGCAGCGCACGGCGGCCACCGTCGCGAACGGTGACTCGACCACGGAACGGCGCTCCAGCACGGGGTGAACTTAGCCTCCGCGTACGACAAATTCGTTCAAGACCTGGTGCCCGCGAAGCCGCCACCCTGCCCTCATGAGCGTTATCGAGGAACTCGCCGCCGCCGGCCCGTGGGCCGCCCACGAGAAGGCCCTGGACCTGTACGGCCGCCTGATCGGCACCTGGGACGTGGTCAACCGCTACCTCGACCCCGGGACGGGTGAATGGCGGCACGGCACTGTCGTCTGGACCTTCGGCTGGACGCTGGCCGGCCACACCGTGCAGGACGTCATGTGGTTCACCGCGCCCGCCGCCGACGGCTACCCGGCCCGGATCACCGGCAGCACGGTCCGCCACTACGACCAGACCCGGGACGTCTGGCACATCGTCTGGTTCTCGCCGGCCGGGCGGATCGTCCGGTTGCTGGGCCGCGCGGGCGAGGGGGGCGACATCGACCAGGAGGGCACACAGGACGACGGTCGCCTGGTCCGCTGGCGTTTCACCGATCTCACGGACTCGACGTTCCGCTGGCTGGGCCACCTCTCCGACGACAACGGTGCCACCTGGCAGCTGGAGCAGGAGATGACCGCCCGCCGACGGCTCTGAAACCCGCCAGTCGTTCAGGGGCGTGGCGCCGGGCCGCCACCCAGCGCCACGCGTCTCGGCCACCGCGGGTGCCACGGCCGCGACCTTCTGGAGCCCAAGGCGTTCCAGATACCCGCCCGAGAACGTAGTCCCGCACTTAGACGCCCGTCTATTAGCTCTCCCTTAATTCCCACCGTGAGATAAGCCCGTGATCACATAGAGCAACCCGCTGGGCTTCTTCGCGGCCCCCACCGCACCATCTACGACCAGTTTCCAGCCGCACTGCGGGGTCTGGAGGGCTCGGCCCCGGCCCCCACCGCACCATCTACGACCAGTTACCAGCCGCAACGTGGGGTCTGGGGGCTCGGCCCCCAGGTAAAAGGCGAGGAGGCCTGGTCCACGCTTTCCGTGGACACAGGCCTCCCCTGACGAGCGGGCGACGAGAATCGAACTCGCGTAGTCAGTTTGGAAGACTGAAGCTCTACCATTGAGCTACGCCCGCGCAGCCCCGTCAGGACGGGGTCGCTGGGGATAGCCTACTGAATCATCTCCCGTCCACGCGAACCGGATTCCCCACCAGGTGACTCCAGCGCACGCGCGTGGAAGCGGACCGCATACACTGGCCGTCGCCACGGGGTGTGGCGCAGCTTGGTAGCGCACTCGCTTTGGGAGCGAGGGGCCGTGGGTTCAAATCCCGCCACCCCGACTGACAACCAACTATCGGCAGCAACAAGGAGTACGCCTGTGAAGAGCACCGTCGAGACTCTGAGCCCGACTCGGGTGAAGCTCGCTATCGAGGTGCCGTTCGACGAGCTCAAGCCGAGCCTGCAGAAGGCGTACCGGGAGATCGGCGCGCAGGTGCAGGTGCCGGGCTTCCGTCGCGGCAAGATCCCGAGCGCGGTCATCGACCAGCGGGTCGGGCGCGGCGCGGTCCTCAACGAGGCGGTACAGGAGGCGATCCCGCAGCAGATCCTGGCGGCCGTGCGCGAGCACGACGTCAAGACGCTGGGTCGCCCCGAGGTGGAGATCACCGAGTTCGCCGACAACGAGCCGCTGAGATTCACCGCTGAGGTCGACGTCCGTCCCGAGATCACCGTGCCTGACCTGTCGACCATCTCGGTCACGGTCCCGGCCGTCGAGATCGGCGACAGCGAGATCGACGAGCAGATCAACGGCTTGCGCGAGCGGTTCGCCACCTTGAAGACGGTCGACCGGCCGGCCGAGGAGGGCGACTACGTCCAGCTCGACCTCAAGGCGACCGTCGACGGCACCGAGGTGCCGGGCGGTTCGGCCACCAACATCTCGCACGAGGTCGGCAGCAAGCAGCTGCTCCCGGGTCTCGATGAGGTCCTGGTGGGCCTGGTCGCCGGGGCCGACGCCCAGTTCACCACGCAGCTCGTGGGCGGCGACTTCGCCGGCCAGGACGCCGACGTCGAGGTGACCGTCCGCAGCGTCAAGGACAAGCAGCTGCCCGAGATCGACGACGAGTTCGCCCAGCTGGCGAGCGAGTTCGACACTCTCGACGAGCTGCGGGGCGACCTGCGCGAGCGGCTGACCAAGGTCAAGAAGGTCGAGCAGATCTACGCCGCCCGTGACGAGGCGCTCAAGCAGCTCGTCGACGCGGCCGAGATCCCCGCTCCCGAGGGTGTCGTCAAGGACGAGGTCGAGGGTCGCAAGCAGGCCATGACCGACCAGCTCGAGCGGATCGGCGCGACCCTTCAGGATTACCTGACCTCGGAGGACAAGACCGAGGAGCAGATCGACGAGGAGCTGACCGAGGCCGCCCAGGAGGGCGTCCGCATCCAGCTCCTGCTCGACACGATCGCCGACGCGGAAGACGTGCAGGTCTCGGACGACGAGTTCGGCCACGAGATCGTGCACCGGGCGCAGCGGGCCCAGATGCAGCCCCAGCAGTACTACGACCAGCTGGTGCAGTCCGGCGCGGCGGCCGCGGTCTTCGGTGACGTGCGTCGCGGCAAGGCGCTGGCCTCGGTCATGGAGCAGGTCGAGATGAAGGACTCCGAGGGCACCGTCCTCACCCTCGACGACCTGCGCGCGGCCAGCGAGGACGAGCACGCCGGCCACAACCATTGAGGTTGACTGACAAGTTTTAGGGCCGCCGCGCACCACTCACGGTGCGCGGCGGCCTTGTTTTTCGCCAGACGCCGCGTCGCGTGCGCTGTCAGCGAACACCTGCCCGAGCGGGAAGCTGATGCGCATTCGACCGGTTAGGTTGGTCGTACGACGGACAACCTGCCGGCCGCCACCTTGGCCGACACAGTCAGCTGTGAAGGGCTGCCATGACCGATCTTCATCTCCCGGGGAGCCACGTGCTCCGCGGTGATTCTCTCAGTGGCAACCTCGACGACTCGGTCTACAACCGCCTGCTGCGCGAGCGGATCATCTTCCTCGGCAGCGAGGTTTCCGACTCGGTGGCCAACCGCATCTGCGCGCAGCTGCTGCTGCTTTCCGCCGAGGACCCCGAGCGCGACATTCACCTCTGGATCAACTCGCCCGGTGGTTCGGTCTACTCGGGCATGGCGATCTACGACACGATGCAGTTCATCGACAACGACGTCTCGACCGTGGCGATGGGCATGGCCGCGTCGATGGGGCAGTTGCTGCTTTGCGCCGGCGCCCCCGGCAAGCGCTTCTCGCTGCCGCACGCGCGGATCATGATGCACCAGCCGTCGGGCGGCATGGGCGGTACGGCCGCCGACATCGCCATCCAGGCCGAGCAGATGCTTTACACCAAGCGCATGTTCCAGGAGCGCGTGGCCCACCACACGGGCCAGACTCAGGAGCAGATTGAGCTTGACTCCGACCGGGACCGTTGGTTCACGGCGGAGGAAGCCAAGAACTATGGCTTCATCGACAAGGTGATCACCGGGGCCACTCAGGTTCCCGAGGGCGCCGGAACGCTGAACTGAGGAGCTGAAAGATGACTGACCTGACCATGCCCTCCGGGTTCGCGCCGGTGCACAACCGCTACGTGCTGCCTTCCTTCGTCGAGCGTTCTTCGAACGGGATGATGAAGGAGACCAACCCCTACAACAAGATGTTCGAGGACCGGATCATCTTCCTCGGCGTCCAGGTGGACGACGCGTCGGCCAACGACGTGATGGCCCAGCTGCTGACGCTGGAGAGCTCCGACCCGGACCGCGACATCCTGATGTACATCAACTCGCCCGGCGGCTCCTTCACCGCCATGACGGCGATCTACGACACCATGCAGTACGTGCGCCCCGACATCTCGACGGTCTGCCTCGGGCAGGCGGCCAGCGCGGCCGCTGTGCTGCTCGCCGGCGGCACGGCGGGCAAGCGCATGGCCCTGCCGCACTCGCGGGTTCTGATCCACCAGCCGGCCACTGAGGGCGGCTACGGGCAGGGCTCCGACATCGAGATCCAGGCGCGGGAGATCCTGCGCATGCGGTCGCAGATGGAAGAGATGATCTCGCGTCACTCGGGCCGCACGCCCGAGCAGGTTCGCAAGGACGTCGACCGCGACAAGATCATGACTGCTGACGAAGCCAAGGAGTACGGTCTCGTCGACGTGGTTCTGGCCAGCCGCAAGAAGAGCCTGCAGTCGGTCGGCTCGGGCAGCTGAGACACGGTGTCAGGGGGCCGGTCGGGGCCAGTTAAACCGGCCGACCCCTGACACGCCCGTTTTGGGGGGTCGGAGAACCGCACCTTTACGGGTAACGTCGAGCATGCAGCCTCAGATGCGCGCTTCGGCAGACGATGAGATGGCAACGAGGCAAATGTCAACGAGGCGATCAGTCCTCGGATCAGGGTCGGGGCGAGCCGGCCGATGAGCTCAAGGAGAACGTAGGTGGCACGGATCGGCGACGGCGGCGACCTACTGAAGTGCTCCTTCTGTGGGAAGTCCCAGAAGCAGGTCAAAAAGCTCATCGCGGGCCCCGGGGTCTATATTTGCGACGAGTGCATTGACCTCTGCAACGAGATCATCGAAGAAGAGCTGGCCGAGACCGGCGAGGTGAAGTGGGAAGAGCTTCCCAAGCCGATGGAGATCTGCTCGTTCCTGGACCAGTACGTGGTGGGTCAGGAGCAGGCGAAGAAGGCGCTCTCGGTCGCCGTCTACAACCACTACAAGCGGATCCAGGCCGAGTCGAGCGGCGCACCCGGTGGGGGCAGCGACGTCGAGGTGGCCAAGTCCAACATCATGCTCATCGGCCCCACGGGTTGCGGTAAGACGCACTTGGCGCAGACCCTGGCCCGCATGCTCAACGTGCCGTTCGCGATCGCGGACGCCACGGCGCTCACCGAGGCGGGCTACGTGGGTGAGGATGTGGAAAACATCCTGCTCAAGCTCATTCAGGCCGCCGACTACGACGTGAAGCGGGCCGAGCAGGGCATCATTTACATCGATGAGGTCGACAAGATCGCTCGCAAGAGCGAAAACCCGTCGATCACCCGCGACGTCTCCGGCGAGGGCGTCCAGCAGGCTCTCCTCAAGATCCTCGAGGGCACGGTGGCCAACGTTCCGCCGCAGGGCGGCCGGAAGCACCCGCACCAGGAGTTCATCCAGATCGACACCACCAACGTGTTGTTCATCGTCGGTGGCGCGTTCGCCGGTCTCGACCGCATCATCGAGTCCCGGGTGGGGCACGGCGGCGTCGGTTTCGGCGCTCACCTGCGATCGATCTCCGAGCGGAACACCGACGACATCTTCAGCCGGGTCATGCCGGAAGACATGCTCAAGTTCGGCCTGATCCCCGAGTTCATCGGTCGTCTACCGGTGATCACGACGGTCCGCAACCTCGACCGCGAGGCGCTGATCAAGATCCTGACCGAGCCGCGCAACGCGTATGTCAAGCAGTACCAGCGTCTGTTCGAGCTGGACGGCGTCGAGCTGGAGTTCGACGAGGGCGCGCTCGCGGCCATCGCCGACCAGGCCATGCTTCGTGGCACGGGCGCCCGCGGCCTCCGCGCGATCATGGAAGAGGTTCTCCTCTCCGTGATGTACGAGGTGCCGAGCAACCCCGATGCCGCCCGGGTGGTCATCACCCGCGAGGTCGTGCTGGAAAACGTCAACCCGACGATCGTCCCGCGCGAGTTCGTCGGCCGCCGGCGCCGGGAGCGCGAGGAAAAGTCCGCCTGATCCAAGCTTGAAATCCGCCGTCCTTCCGCCAGGAGGGGCGGCGGTTGCTTTCTTTGCGGTACGCGACGTGGTCGTGGCCACCCGCACCAGTGCCGCGCCCGCCGTTGCGGAGGAGGCCGTCCGGGCCAAGCTGATCACCCGGCCGCCGGCTCAGCCACGGTGGTGGCGCTTTCCGTCCGGGCCGTGAGCGTCTTCAGGACGGTCTCGGCCCAGCGGATGTTCATCTCCTCGTACGACCGCCCGGCGATCAGGGTCAGGTAAGGCCCGACGTAGTCGCTGTCCCGAAGGAACGCCTCTTCGTCGCGCCCGGCCAGCATCCGGTCGCGCATCTGGTCGTACCGGGCAAGTTTTTCTCTCGACCGGGTCAGCCGGGACTCGGCCGCCGCGATGAGAGCACCCGGGTCCTCCGGATCCATGGCCGCCAGCTTGACCAGGAACTCGTCCCGCATCGCCGGCGGCCGCGCCGCCTGCCGGGTGTAGCTCCGCAACTCCTCCCGGCCGGCCTCGGTCAGCGTGAAGACCCGCTTGTTGGGCCGCCGGGTCTGCTCGACCAGCCGGGCCTCGACCAGGCCGTCGCGCTCGAGCCTCTCCAGGTCGCGGTAGAGCTGCTGCGGAGTGGCCGACCAGAAATCCGCCACCGCCACGTCGAAGCGCTTGGCCAGCTCGTACCCCGACGCTTCGCCTTGCCGGAGAGCCGCGAGCACAGCGTGGCGCAGTGACATCTGGACACCTTACGTCGAGGGGGTTAGCGTCATCCGCACCTAATCAATTTGTTGAGTATAGGAGCCCGCCTCGTGCACCCGTTCCGCGCCGCCATCGAAGCCCGCGACCTGGATGCCGCCGAGGCACTCCTGCATGAGGACGTGGTGTTCCGCAGCCCCGCCGTCTTCACCCCGTACCGGGGCCGTTTCGCCGTCTCCCAGATTCTGCGAGCAGTCATCGAGGTCTTCGAGGACTTCCGCTACACCCGCGAGATCGGCGCCGACGGCTCGCCGGACCACGTCCTGGTCTTCCGCGCCCACATCGGCGACAAGGAGCTGGAGGGAGCCGACTTCCTCCACGAGGACGCCGACGGCCTGATCACCGAGTTCACCGTCATGGTCCGTCCCCTCAAGGGCGTCCTGGCCCTGGCCGAAGCCATGAAGGCCCGCATGAGCTGACCCGTTCTCCGCCCACGCCCTTCGTGCCACTGCTTCTCTGGACCGCCGTTTCTCTGGACCGCCGCCCTTCCGGACGACCGCACAGCCCCGACATCGAGCCCAAGCGCCACCCCGGCCCGCCAGGCCGGCCATCCACGGGAGTCAGCTGTGACCTCGACCCACGAGCCCGCGCATCCGAACACCGACCGGCCCGCCCTGGCCCCGAGCCCAGCGGCCGTGCCCCAAGTCCGCGAGACCGAAGTCCCGCGGACCCTGGAAGTCTTGGCCGCCCTGACCCCGGTCGACTACCGCGAGGCCTACACGTTCTCCACGACCGACCCTCGAAGCGCGGAGCAGTGGGCCCGCCTGGCTCTCGAACACGCCCCGTTGACCGACCGAGCCGCGATGATCACCGTCTGGACCCTCCTAGGCATCCGCCTCGCCCCACCGTGGTCCCGCTCCCAGGTGCTGGGCTGGCGCCTCCTGCACAACACCCCCGACGCCGTCCTCCTGGAAGCCAGGGCGGCCGCAGGCGTCACCGCGCGCCTGATCCTGCACACCACCGGCACCGACGTCACCCAGGCCATGCTGATCCGCTACGACCGCCCCCTGGGCCGCCTCATCTGGTCCCGTATGGCGCCCAGACATCACGCCTTCATGCGCACCCTCATGACCCGAGCCAGCATGTCCGCCATCCGCCCATAGCCGGCAGGTCCGCTGGGCTCGCATTCTTGCCCGGGGACGACAGGCTGCCACCTCGGGCGCTCAGGTCGGCCCACATGCTGTTGGTTGAGGGCGGCGTCGCTCGTAGGGTGCAGTTATGCGCGTTGCGGTGTGTCAGACGAATTCGCGGGCCGACCGGGATCACAACCTGCAGGCTGCTCGCGAGCTGCTGGAACGCGCGGCCGCCGCCGGGGCCGAACTGGCCGTGCTGCCGGAGTACGTCGACTACCTCGGGCCGGGGAGCACGGCGCCCAAACCGGAGGCGATCGACGGGGAGTTCGCGCAGTTCTTTGCGGGCGCCGCACGAGAGCTGGGGATCTGGGTCCACGCCGGGTCGTTCCACGAGACCGGGCCCGACGACCGCCGTACGTACAACACGTCTCTCGTCTTTGATCCGAGCGGCCGCCTGGTCGCGCATTACCGCAAGATCCATCTGTACGACGTGGAGATCGCGGAGCGGGTCTCCTATCAGGAGTCGCGGTCGGTCGCTCCGGGGGACGAGACCGTGGTGGCCGACGTCGCGGGAGTGCGGACGGGGCTGTCGATCTGTTACGACCTGCGGTTCCCGGAGCTTTATCGGCGGCTCGCCGTCGAGGGGACCGCCCGGGTGCTGGTGGTGCCGGCCGCGTTCATGATGCACACCGGGCGCGATCACTGGGAGGTTCTCCTGCGGGCGCGCGCGATCGAGAACCAGTGCTACGTCGTGGCGGCCGGCCAAATCGGAGACCACGACCCCGGCCGTACGTGTTTCGGCCGCAGCATGATCGTGGATCCGTGGGGGACCGTGCTGGCCCAGGCGCCCGACGCGGTGGGGATCGTGACCGCCGACCTGGATTTCGAGCGGCTCGAGCACACCCGTACGGAGCTGCCCAGCCTGGCCAATCGCCGGCTCTGACCCGCTCGCCGTACGACTTCAGCGGGGTGTCAGCGGCGTCACAAGAGCTGGAACAGATAGCCGACGACGGCCAGACCGATGACCGCGCCGCCACTGAGGAGCATCGCGCCGCCCATGCGGGAAGGGCCGCGCTCGAGCAGCCGGCGCACCGAGATCACGAGCGTGACCAGCACAAGCGTGCCGATGATGAACTGTCCGAAGGGCATGATCATGTCCACGAGCACGTCGGCCGCCAAGGTCGGGGAAGCACTCATGTCTTCACTCTTTCACGACGCGAAGAGGTTCGGGCCGTCTCGGCGCACGGCTGGGCACGGGGGTCGATTTGCATGTGCGGCACCCGGTCAAGTAACTTTCTCTCTGCCTGAGGGAAACCCGGACGAACGGAGCGAAAGCGACGTTCTCGGGGGTTTCCGGAGGGAAAGCGTCAGCCTCGGCTGAGGCGGCCGGGCGGAGCAGAGCAGGGCGACTTGCGCAAGCGAAACCGACCGGGTAAGTTGGTCAGGCCAGCGGGAACCGGGCAAGCGATCACCAAGTGATCGCAGGCCGGTCCGCGAGGCCACTCTCACGAACCACCCGCTGGAAGGCGGTCCTGAGTCGTGGGGCAAACTTGGGCGATGCGAGCTAGATCTTAGATCTTGCGCTTGCGAGGTCGACCAGGTAAGTTTGAGCGGTTGCCCCGGAGCAGTCAGCCGGGTGCGGTTGTTCTTTGAGA
>CBDCJN010000016.1:382500-410219 GCA_965217855.1 Actinoplanes sp.
GAGAGCCCCGTAGACGAAAATGTGTGACCTCCTTTAGACAGCACCCGAGTAGCAGCGGACTCCTAGAATCTGCTGTGAATCTGCCAGGACCACCTGGTAAGGCTGAATACTTCCTGGTGACCGATAGCGGACAAGTACCGTGAGGGAATGGTGAAAAGTACCCCGGGAGGGGAGTGAAATAGTACCTGAAACCGTTCGCCTACAATCCGTCAGAGCCTTGGCCCGTTAAACGGCGGGGTGATGGCGTGCCTTTTGAAGAATGAGCCTGCGAGTTAGTGGCACGTGGCGAGGTTAACCTGTGTGGGGTAGCCGTAGCGAAAGCGAGTCTGAATAGGGCGTTTTTAGTCGCGTGTTCTAGACCCGAAGCGGGGTGATCTAGCCATGGGCAGGTTGAAGCGTGGGTAAGACTGCGTGGAGGACCGAACCCACCAACGTTGAAAAGTTGGGGGATGACCTGTGGTTAGGGGTGAAAGGCCAATCAAACTCCGTGATAGCTGGTTCTCCCCGAAATGCATTTAGGTGCAGCGTCGCGTGTTTCTTGCCGGAGGTAGAGCACTGGATGGTCTAGGGGGCCTACAAGCTTACCGAAATCAGCTAAACTCCGAATGCCGGTAAGTGAGAGCGCGGCAGTGAGACTGCGGGGGATAAGCTTCGTAGTCGAGAGGGAAACAGCCCAGATCACCAGCTAAGGCCCCTAAGCGTGTGCTAAGTGGAAAAGGATGTGGGGTCGCTTAGACAACCAGGAGGTTGGCTTAGAAGCAGCCATCCTTTAAAGAGTGCGTAATAGCTCACTGGTCAAGTGGTTCCGCGCCGACAATGTAGCGGGGCTCAAGCACACCGCCGAAGCTGTGGCATTCACATATCGATCCGCGGCTGAACTTGTGTCAGTCGTGCAGTCGTGTGGATGGGTAGGGGAGCGTCGTGCTACCAGAGAAGCGGCAGAGTGATCTAGCCGTGGAGGTTGCACGAGTGAGAATGCAGGCATGAGTAGCGAATGAAGAGTGAGAACCTCTTCCGCCGGATGACCAAGGGTTCCAGGGCCAGGCTAATCCGCCCTGGGTGAGTCGGGGCCTAAGGCGAGGCCGAGAGGCGTAGTCGATGGATAACGGGTTGATATTCCCGTACCCGCAAAGGAACGCCCAAGACGAATTTTCAGGTGCTAACTACGCGAATGGCCGGCGACCTTCGGGTCAAGGGTCAGGAGTCTAGGACCCTCTGGATTAGTAGTTTAGTGATGGGGTGACGCAGGAAGGTAGATGATCCCAGGCGGTGGTTGTCCTGGGGTAAGCGTGTAGACCGTGTCATAGGCAAATCCGTGACACATATAGGTTGAGACGTGATGCCGAGCCGTTTCAGGTGAAGTCATTGATCCTATGCTGCCGAGAAAAGCCTCTAGCGATGTTCCGAGCGGCCCGTACCCCAAACCGACACAGGTGGTCAGGTAGAGAATACCGAGGCGACGGGTGAACTGTGGTTAAGGAACTCGGCAAATTGCCCCCGTAACTTAGGGAGAAGGGGGGCCGGACGCGTGAACCCACTTGCTGGGGGAGCGTGGTATGGCCGCAGAGAGCAGGGGGAAGCGACTGTTTACTAAAAACACAGGTCCATGCCAAGTCGTAAGACGATGTATATGGACTGACGCCTGCCCGGTGCTGGAACGTTAAGGGGACCTGTTAGCCCGTGAGGGCGAGGCGGAGAACTTAAGCGCCAGTAAACGGCGGTGGTAACTATAACCATCCTAAGGTAGCGAAATTCCTTGTCGGGTAAGTTCCGACCTGCACGAATGGCGTAACGACTTCCCCACTGTCTCAACCACAGGCCCGGCGAAATTGCAGTACGAGTAAAGATGCTCGTTACGCGCGGCAGGACGGAAAGACCCCGGGACCTTTACTATAGCTTGACATTGGTATCCGAATGTAATTGTGTAGGATAGGTGGGAGCCGGTGAAGCTCGGACGCCAGTTCGGGTGGAGGCAATCTTGAAATACCACTCTGTTGGATTTGGGTATCTAACTTGCGGCCCTGATCGGGTCGAGGGACAGTGTCTGGTGGGTAGTTTAACTGGGGCGGTTGCCTCCTAAAGGGTAACGGAGGCGCCCAAAGGTTCCCTCAGCCTGGTTGGCAATCAGGTGTTGAGTGTAAGTGCACAAGGGAGCTTGACTGTGAGACTGACGGGTCGAGCAGGGACGAAAGTCGGGACTAGTGATCCGGCACTTGCGTGTGGAAGCGGTGTCGCTCAACGGATAAAAGGTACCCCGGGGATAACAGGCTGATCTTCCCCAAGAGTCCATATCGACGGGATGGTTTGGCACCTCGATGTCGGCTCGTCGCATCCTGGGGCTGTAGCAGGTCCCAAGGGTTGGGCTGTTCGCCCATTAAAGCGGTACGCGAGCTGGGTTTAGAACGTCGTGAGACAGTTCGGTCCCTATCCGCCGTGCGCGTTGGATACTTGAGAAGGGCTGTCCCTAGTACGAGAGGACCGGGACGGACGAACCTCTGGTGTGCCAGTTGTCCCGCCAGGGGCACGGCTGGTTGGCTACGTTCGGAAGGGATAACCGCTGAAAGCATCTAAGCGGGAAGCCTGCTTCGAGATGAGGTATCCCACCACCTTGAGTGGGTAAGGCTCCCAGGAGACTACTGGGTTGATAGGCCGGAAATGTAAGCCAGGTAACTGGTTCAGTTGACCGGTACTAATAGGCCGAGGGCTTAACCACCCTAAACATTCTGCTTGCGTCCACTGTGTGATTCACAGCAAACGAACAACCACGCGCCGGCCCCGGCACCATGAGGGGCATGTGCTGCTGGTTTGTTCTACCGCTGATTGCTGTTTCGGTGGTCATAGCGGAGGGGAAACGCCCGGTCTCATTCCGAACCCGGAAGCTAAGCCCTCCAGCGCCGATGGTACTGCACTCGGGAGGGTGTGGGAGAGTAGGACGCCGCCGGACTCAACGTGACAGTAGGCCCACCCCTAACGGGGTGGGCCTACTGCTATTTACAGACCTTTCTCACGCCACAGAGACGCGCCCGAGGAATAACCCCGGGCGCGTCAGGAAATCAGCGAGTCTCGGTGGCGTTGCGAATGGTCTGCATCAGCGGCGCCGCTTCGGCCTCGCTGCGGTTGTTGAACATGGCCAGGGCCAGGCTGCCGTGATCGGCCCACCCGCAGACGGTCAGGTCGCCGTCCGTCGTCTTGGTGACGCCGCATTTCATCGTGCCGGCCAGCGGCCCCGGGTCGACGGTGTGCACGTCGGTGACGGCGCCCTCGTTGTCGGAGATCAGGTTCATGGCGGTGTCGAGGTCACTGGACGGGGTCCAGATCAGGCCGGTGCCCCCCAGGAACAGCACATTCTTGTCGGGCGCCTCGTGATAGACGGCGCCGACCGTGCGGTCCAGCTCGACCTCGGCGGCCAACGCCGTACGGAGGTAATCGGCTGTGGTCTTGCCTTCCTCCGACGAATCGAGCGCCAGGGCGCCAACCTGCGGGGGCGTCGTGAGTGCGGCGTCTTTCTGGGCGATTATCCGCCAACTGGTGACGCCGAGCGTCGTCACTCCCGCCGCGGCGACCGCCAGCACGATGACGATCGCTACTCGGCGTGCGCGGCCTCGGGGCTTTTGATCGGCTTCTTTTTCGGTCTCGTCGTCGGCGAAGAGGGTGGGGACGTCCGAATCCTCGTGGGACGACGGGGTGCCGATGTCGATCGGGTGGGGGCCGGGCTCGGGCATTGGGGGAGCGTAGCAATCGGCCCTGAACGGAGGTGATGCGAATTCGGGGTTCCGGCGCGGCATCCGTAGACTTGTCGGGTGACCGAGACGACCCAGAACCGCACTCCCGACAGCCGGCCCACCGGTGGCCTCTCCGCCCAGTACCAGCCGGGCGAGGTAGAGCAGCGGCGGTACGAGGAATGGGTATCGGCCGGCCACTTCACGGCCGACCCGGCGAGCGACAAGCCGGCATTCTCCATCGTCATCCCGCCACCCAACGTGACCGGCTCTCTGCATGTCGGGCACGCGCTCGACCACACCATTCAAGACACGCTCTCCCGCCTCAAGCGGATGCAGGGCTTCGAGGTGCTGTGGCTGCCGGGCATGGACCACGCCGGCATCGCGACGCAGAACGTGGTGGAGCGTCAGCTCGCCGCACAGCAGCTGTCCCGCCACGACCTGGGCCGCGAGCAGTTCGTGGAAAAGGTCTGGGAGTGGAAGGCCGAGTCCGGCGGCAAGATCCTCGGGCAGATGCGCCGCCTGGGTGACTCGGTGGACTGGTCGCGCGAGCGGTTCACGATGGACGAGGGCCTGTCCCGCGCGGTGCAGACGATCTTCAAGCGGCTGTACGACGACGAGCTCATCTACCGGGCCAACCGGATCATCAACTGGTGCCCGCGCTGCCTGACCGCGCTCAGCGACATCGAGGTCGAGCACACCGACGACGAGGGCGAGCTGGTCTCGATCCGCTACGGCGACGGGGCGAACGCGATCGTCGTGGCGACCACCCGGGCCGAGACGATGCTGGGTGACACGGCCGTGGCCGTCCACCCCGACGACGAGCGCTACCAGCACCTGATCGGCACCGAGGTCGAGCTGCCGCTCACCGGCCGGCGCATCCCGATCGTGGCCGACGAGCACGTCGACCCGGCCTTCGGCACCGGCGCGGTCAAGGTGACCCCGGCCCACGACCCCAACGACTTCGAGATCGGCCAGCGGCACAACCTGCCCAGCCTCACCATCATGGACGAGCGGGCCGTCGTCACCGTGCCCGGTCCGTTCGAGGGCCTCGACCGGTACGAGGCGCGCCCGGCGATCGTCGCTGCCCTGCGTGAGGACGGGCGGATCGTCGCCGAGAAACGTCCGTACCTGCACTCGGTCGGTCACTGCTCGCGGTGCAAGACCACCGTCGAGCCGCGGCTGTCACTGCAGTGGTTCGTCAACACCGGCCCGCTGGCCAAGGCGGCCGGCGACGCGGTGCGCGACGGCCGGGTCACCATCGAGCCGGCCGAGCTGTCCAAGCGCTACTTCGCCTGGGTCGACAACATGCACGACTGGTGCATCTCGCGTCAGCTGTGGTGGGGTCACCGCATCCCGGTCTGGTACGGGCCGGACGGCGAGGTCGTCTGCGTCGGCCCCGACGAGCAGCCGCCCACCGGCGAGGGCTGGAAGCAGGACGAGGACGTTCTCGACACCTGGTTCTCCTCGGCGCTGTGGCCGTTCTCGACGATGGGCTGGCCCGAGCAGACCGCCGAGCTGGCCAAGTTCTACCCGACCAGCGTGCTCGTCACCGGCTACGACATCCTCTTCTTCTGGGTCGCCCGGATGATGATGTTCGGGCTGTACGCGATGGACGACGTCCAGCCGTTCAACGTGGTCAACCTGCACGGCATGGTCCGCGACGGCCACGGCAAGAAGATGTCGAAGTCGTTCGGCAACGTCGTCGACCCGCTCGACTGGATCGAGCGCTACGGCGCCGACGCCACCCGTTTCACGCTGGCCCGCGGGGCCAACCCCGGCTCCGACGTGCCGATCAGCGAGGAGTGGTGCCAGGGTTCCCGCAACTTCTGCAACAAGCTGTGGAACGCGACCCGGTTCGCGCTGATGAACGGGGCCACCGTCGAGGGGGCGCTGCCCGCGCCGGACGAGCTGTCGGCGATCGACAAGTGGATCCTCTCGCGGCTGCAGCACGTGATCGGCGAGGTCGACGAGCAGTTCAAGGCCTATGAGTACGCGAAGGTCTGCGACACGCTCTACCACTTCGCCTGGGACGACGTCTGCGACTGGTATCTCGAGCTCAGCAAGCCGGTGCTGGCCGGCGACGACGCCGCGGCGGCCAACAGCCGCCGGGTGCTCGGGCACGTGCTCGACGAGCTGCTGCGTCTGCTGCACCCGGTCATCCCGTTCGTCACCGAGGAGCTGTGGATCGCGCTCACCGGTGGCGAGACGCTCGTGCGGGCGCAGTGGCCGGCCGCCGACAAGGAGCTGATCGACGACGCCGCCGAGGAAGAGCTGGCCGCCCTGCAAAAGGTGGTCACCGAGGTCCGGCGGTTCCGCTCCGACCAGGGTCTCAAGCCGAGCCAGCGGGTGTCCGCGGCACTCACCGGCCTGGGCAACGCGGGCATCGACTCGCACGAGCCGTTGATCCGCTCGCTGGCCCGGCTCGACGCGCCCGGCCCCGACTTCACCGCCACGGCGACGCTCGCGGTGTCCGGGGCGATCACGGTCGACCTCGACACCCGCGGCACGATCGACGTCGCGGCCGAGCGGGCCCGCCTCGAGAAGGACCGGGCGGCGGCCGAGAAGGAAGCGGCGCAGTGCCGGGCCAAGCTCGGCAACGAGTCCTTCATCGGCAAGGCCCCCGAACAGGTCGTTGTCAAGATCAAGGACCGCTTGGCCACGGCTGAGTCGGACCTCACGAGAATTGCTGCCGCCCTGGAGGCGTTGCCCTCATCATGAGCACTTACGCAGAGGTGGAGGCCGCGCTCAACGGGCGCGGCTTCACCCGCATGGCCTTCGACATGCAGAAGATCCGCGATCTGATGGACGTGCTGGGCAGCCCGCAGCGGGCCTACCCGGCGATCCATCTGACCGGCACCAACGGCAAGACCAGCACGGCCCGGATGATCGACGCGTTGCTGCGGGCGCACGGCCTGCACACCGGCCGATACACGAGCCCGCACCTCGAGACGGTCCGCGAACGGATCAGCCTCGACGGCGAGCCGGTCACCGAGGAACAGCTCACGGCCACGTACGACGAGATCGCGCCGCTGGCCGAGCTGATCGACGCGCGCAACGCCGAACCGCTCACCTACTTCGACATGACGACTGCGATGGCGTACGCCGCCTTCGCCGATGCCCCGGTCGACGTCGCCGTCGTCGAGGTCGGCCTGGGCGGTGAGGAGGACGCGACAAACGTCCTCGAGGCGGGCATCTGCGTGATGACCCCGATCGGGCTCGACCACACCGAGTGGCTCGGCGACACGATCGAGGACATCGCCTGGGCCAAGGCGGGCATCATCCACAAGGGCGCCACCGTGATCTCGGCGGCGCAGACCGAAGACGCGATGCGGCCCATCGTCGAGCGCAGCGCCGAGATGGGCGCCACCCTCGTCAGCGAGGGCAGCGAGGGCAGCGAGTTCGGCGTGGCCGAGCGGACCCAGGCGGTCGGCGGCCAGGTGCTGACCCTGCGGGGGCTCGGCGGTGTCTACGACGACATCTTCCTGCCGCTGTTCGGGGCCCACCAGGCGCAGAACGCGGCGTTGGCGCTGGCGGCCGTGGAGTCGTTCCTCGGCGCCGGCCCTGACAAACAGCTTCAGGCGGACGTCGTACGCGAAGGGTTTGCGCAGGTCGACTCGCCCGGGCGCCTCGAAATGGTGAGCAGCGCGCCGGCGATCCTGCTGGACGGCGCGCACAACCCGCACGGCATGGCGGCCACCGTGACCGCCGTCCAGGAGGAGTTCGCCTTCCGGCACCTGGTCGCGGTGATGGCCGTGATGGCCGACAAGGACGTGTCCGGCCTGCTCGAGCTGCTGGAGCCGGCCGCGGCTAGGATCGTGGTGACCCAGAACAGCTCGACCCGCTCGATGCCGGTGGACGAGCTGGCCCAGTTGGCGGCCGACATCTTCGGCGAAGACCGGGTGACGGTCGCGCCGTACCTGCCGGATGCGATCGAGGCCGCCGTGTCGATCGCCGAGGAGGACACGTCGGGCGAGTTGAGCGGCGTGGGAGTGCTGATCACGGGCTCGGTGGTGACCGTGGCCGACGCTCGGAAGCTGCTGAAGCGATGACCTCGCCGCCGCCGTTGTCGCCGGAACCGTCGTCACCGGCCACCGGTGATGAGGTTCCGGCTTCCGGGAATGAGTCGTCGGTTTCCGGTGATCAGCCGCCGGCTTCCGGGGATGACGGGCAGGCGAGCGCGCCGCGGTCGGGGCTTCGCAACCCCCAGGCGGCGGTACGAGGGCTGGGCGCGGGAACGCTCGTGCTCGAGTCCATCGTGCTGCTGCTGGGCATCCAGCCGATCCGCATCATGGGTGGCGACCTGAACGAGTGGGGCATCGCGTCGGTGATCGCCCTGGCCGTGCTCGCGGCGTTGCTGGCCGGCATGATGCGCCGCTCGTGGGCGTGGCACGCGGGCACGGTCCTTCAGGTCCTGCTGCTGGGCGCGGGCTTCTTCCACTGGTCGCTGACCGCCCTGGGCCTGATCTTCGGGGCGGCCTGGGTCTACGCCCTGTACGTCCGCCGGACGATCCTGGGCTGAGCCCCGGTCGTCTGCGCCGGACGGTTCACGGAACGTGCCGCATCGAGTCTGTGCCGGATGATTCTGGGTTGAGCGCCGGTCGTCTGAGGCGGACGGTTCATGGGCTTTGTCCGGACGGTCTTGGGCTGAGCCCCGGCCGGCCCGGGTCGGGCCGGCCGGCGAACGGTGCGGGGTTGGTCGGGCCGGTCAGTGAATGGCGCGCCACTGAGTGATGGCGATGTTGTGGCTGTCGGGGTCGAGGAAGCTGGCCGACCACAGCTCCAGGCGGTCACCCCGGTTGACCGGGCGCGGCTCGTGGACGAACTCGATGCCCTTGGCCTTGAGCTCGGTGTAGACGGCCTCCACGTCACCTACCTCGAGGTTGAGATAGATGAGGCGGCCGGCCTGGGCGGACAGATCCTGCACGGTCCGCAGCACCAGCCGGGTATCGCCCGACGCGAGCACGGCGTTGCCGTCGCCGTTGTCGATCTCGAAGAAGCCCAGCGTGTCACGGTAGAAGGCGATCGAGAGGGCCAGGTCGGTGACCAGCACCGTGATGCCGACACCGTAGATGGCGCCGGCCGGGCCGGGACGGGCACTCGGGTACGCGGTGATCACGTCGGCGGTGCGGTCGTCCGGCTCGGGGGTGCCGGCCAGGTCGGACCACGGGCTGTGCTCGCCGGCGGCCGCGGCCGCCGCAGCCGCGAGCGCTGCCGCCGCGGGCGACGGCTTGGGATGATCCGAACCGCTTGACGCTCCCGCGTCCGCCGCCGCTTCCGCACCCGGCGTAGCCCCAGCGTGGGCGGCCGCCCGGCCAGATGTCGCGCCCGCAGCGGAGGCATGCCCCGTCGCTGCTGCCGCGCCAGCCGCTGCTCTCGCAGCAGCCCCTGCTGCAGTGGCCGCTCCCGTGACGGCTGAGCCTGCAGCGGTGGCTCCTGCTGCGGTGGGCCCTGCTGCGGTGGCTCCTGCTGCGGTGGCTCCTGCTGCGGTGGCCGCTGTAGCGGTGGCTCCTCCTGTGGTGGGCCCTCCTGCCGTGGCCGTTTTCGGGGCGGCAGACCCTGCGGCGGTGGGAACGGGGGGTTCAGTTGTGGAGGGCGACGCTGAAGCGGGACGAGGCAGTCTCGTCGACGTCTCCTCGTCGATCGGCGCTTGCCTGCGGAACGGGGTATCGCCTGCGGAGAAGGCCTCGGTTCGCGGTGCACCCGAGGATGGCTCGCGCTCGCCACTCGCAGAAGTCGCCCCTACCCCGCCTGAGAAAGCGGGGGTTTGCGTCGGGGAAGTCTCACCTGAGGTGTCGGGGGCGGCGGGTGTGCTTGCTCCGCTTCGCGGCGCCGTCTGGCCGCTGCTCGTGGCCTTTCCGGTTGACGCCGGCGCCGCAGTCGGCTCGGCTGCACCGGACGAGATGTCGAGTGACTCTGGTGCGCCCGTTCTCCCATGCGGGGCCTCGGCCGTAGGGCCGGTGCGGATCGGGTGTGCGGCCTGGGCGGTGGAGGTCACTTCCTCGTCGGCTGAACGCCGGCGGATCGGCGAGGCGGCCCGGTGATCGGGCTGCTGGTGGTCCGGTTGGGTGTCGTCCGCGGGGGGAGTGTCGTCGTGATCGTTCCGGCTGACCTTCTTGACTGCCGCCGCGGCCGCAGCGGCCACGGCTCCCACCGCGCTGGCGAACAGGCCTCCGTGCTTCGGCGGGTCGGCCA
Organism: Actinoplanes sp.; assembly: GCA_965217855.1. Lineage (GTDB taxonomy): Bacteria > Actinomycetota > Actinomycetes > Mycobacteriales > Micromonosporaceae > Actinoplanes. The sequence continues at coordinate 392,415 of CBDCJN010000016.1, forward strand.
CCGGAGGCGGGGTGGGCTCCGGCCGCGTGTCTTCGGTCATTGCTGCTGACCGTGCGGCGCCTGGTCGGTCCGACTCGGGCCGAGTCCGGCTCGGGCCGTCGCCAACGAACTCGGTGGGCTCGGGTCGAGCGGCGTCATAGTCCGCCTCCCCGGAGCGAGGGGGGCCGTAGGCGCGGGGGTGGGGTCGCGCGCGGCCAGACTCGTCCGAGCCCGGCTGGGCAGTGCCCTCTTCCGCCGGCGCCGGCGCCGGCGGGGTGGCGTCGGAGTCGCCCCGCTGCGGCCGGGCGGTGCCGTAACCGGCGGGCCGCGTGCGCGCGCCACTGTAGTCGGCCGGCTCCGAGCGCGTGCTGCGGTGTTCCGTGGTTTCCGGGCGGGCGCTGCTGTAGTCGGCCGGCGCCGAGCGCGTGCTGCGGTGTTCGGTGGTTTCCGGGCGGGCGGTGCCTTGGTCGGCCGGCCCTGAGCGCGTGCTGCGGTGTTCGGTCGGCTGCGAGCGGGCGGTGCCGTAGTCGGTCGGCTCTGGCCGGGGGGTGTCGTAGTCCGCAGTTTGGCGGCGGGTGCTGCCTTGGGTCGGCCCCGGGCGGGGGCTGCCGTATTCGGTTGGCTCGGGGCGGAGGGCTGGGGCTGGCGGTATGGCGGCGTCGTGGGCGGCGTTGGTGACGAAGCGGGTGGTGGGGCGGGCGGGCGCAGCCTCGGGTGGGGGCGGGGCAATCAGGTCGTCCGCTACGGCCTGGGCTGCGGCCGGGGTGGTCTCGGGGGCCGGGTCGGGGCCGCTGTCGAGGAGGAGGTCGATCTCGTCGTCGGCGGCGGGGCGGGCCTGCGGGGCCGTCGGGCGCGGCGTGGAGGGCTCCGGGGCCGTCGGGGGTGGGGTCGACGGCGGCGGTGCCGTAGGGAACGAACCGACCGGGGAAGGCTCGGGCGGGGTCGCGGCCACGGGGGGCTCGGGACGGAGATAGGGCGATGAAGGCTGCGGGGTGGGGGGAGACGTGGACGCCGGCTCGTCGAGCGGGATGTCGGTGCCCAGGGCGTCGTCGGGGTGGGGTTCGCGTTGCGTCGGAGGGGTCGACGGGGCGTGCTCGGCGGTGGCAGTTCCGGTGCGGCCACGCGGGCGTGGGCTGGGGCGATTACCGGAGGGGCGGGAGGTAGCGGCGGCAGCGGCGGCTGTGGAAGACGCCGAGGCGCGGCGGGGGAGGGTGACGGGCTGCTCGTCGTGGTCGACGAACTCGCCCTCCACGACCGGACCGGCCGGGGTGTCCCGGACGACGACCGGGTTCTCCGAATATTCCTCCGAATCGAGGCTGGAGCCGGAGCGACCGGGCGCAGCGCCGTAGCCCGAGCCACGACCGGGACCGGGACCGGGACCGGGACCGTAGCCAGGGTCAGCGCCGCGACCGGGCGGAGTGCCGTAACCGGAGGCAGTGTCACCGCCTCGGCCAGGCGGGGTGCCGTAACCGGAAGCAGTATCGGCGCCGCGACCAGGCGGAGGCGATCCGTAGCCCGTGTCCTGGTCAGGGTCGTAGCCAGGGCCACGACCAGGCGCAGGGCCGTAGTCGGGATCGGCGTCCGGGCCGCCCGAAGCGGCGGCGGAACCAGGCTCGGAACCGTACCCGTCGGCGTCGGCGGCCGGAGTGGGCGGCGGCGCGGCCGGCGGCGGCGAACTGCCGGGTGGTGGCGGGGGCGGCGGCTCGTCGGGGCCGCGGCCCCACGTGCGGTCGCGGGTCGCCCACGGCGGCGGGTCGACGTCGGCCAGCAGGTCGTCGTCGAGGTCGTCGTCGAGGTCGGCGTCGGGTTCGTCGTCGAAGTCGGGGACCGGCGGGGGAGGATCCTCGCCTCGTTCACGCGGCGGGGCGTCGTCCCAGTTGATTTTGACCCGGCGCATGTCGTCGACGTCGACGGTGATCGGCAGGGTGTCGCCGGGCTCGGGCCACTTCACGACCGGGATGCGCGACTCGTTGAGTTCGACCTCGCTCGTGGGCAGGCCGGGGGCGACGATGACCGCCTGGATGCGGGCCCGGCCGTAGACCGAGGTGGTCGCGGGCGGCGGGCTGATCGAGCGGACCTCGGCGGTGCCGGCCACCCAGGCCCGGGCCCCGCGGCGCACCACATTGACCACGCCGAGGGCCACCGCCAACGCGAGCAGGGCGACACCGAAGATGACCACCCCCAGGTTGGACATGCCGAAGCCCAGCGCGACCACGAAGACCGCAATCGTGCCCGCGACCGCCGCGACCAGCTTCCGTGCCGGTGCGATCGGACGTCCGGTCTGGTTTGCCAATGTGGACCTCCCGCTCTACCCGCTCAGGTTATTGCCCGGCTCGTCATGAGCGAAAGTGCGGTAGTCCCGGCGTTGGCGCTCGCCCTGATGGCGGTACCGATAGGCTGAACCCGCGGCGTGTCGGCGTCGTCAGCGCAAGAAAGTCGTCAGCGCGAAAAACTGGAGGAACGCAGTGCCCAGCCCTACCGAGCGGTCGCTCGTGCTCGTCAAGCCCGATGCGGTCCGTCGCGGACTGCTCGGCGAGGTCCTCGCCCGTTTCGAGCGTAAAGGCCTGGTCATCGAGGCGCTCGAGCTGCGCACCATGGATGCGGCGCTGGCCGACCAGCACTACGCCGACCACGTCGAGAAGGCGTTCTACCCGCCGCTCAAAGAGTTCATGACCTCGGGCCCGCTGGCCGCCGTCGTGCTCTCGGGCGACGAGGTGATCGAGGTCGTGCGCGCGATGATCGGCGCGACCGACGGCCGCAAGGCGGCCGCCGGCACGATCCGCGGCGATTTCTCCCTCTCCAACCGGGAAAACCTGGTGCACGCCTCCGACTCCCCGGCCAGCGCCGAGCGCGAGCTGGCCCTCTGGTTCCCCAAGCTCTGAGTCAGAGCGTGTCGAGCGACGCCGTCCGGCGGGACTCGAACTCGAAGATCTTGAGCAGCACCACGGCCGCGACCGCGTAGCCCGCACCGACCAGCAACTCCTGGCCGAGCGCGGGTGCGGCCGCGGCCAGTCCGTCTCCGGCCGCGAGCCGCCGGGCCGCCTCGGCCGCGTGCGTGATCGGCAGTCCCTGACCGATGGTCACCATCCAGCCGGGCAGCCCCGCCACGGGCACGTTGACCCCGGTGAGCAGCAGCAACAGCGCGACCGAGACGTTCGAGACCACCCACACGTCGCGGAAACGCAACCCGAGCGCGCCCAGTGTGAGCCCGAAGAATCCGCAGGCCAGCGATCCGGCGGCCATGGCGAGCAGCAGCCCGGGCAGAGCGCCGACCGGGATGCGCAACCCGAGCAGGAGAGAACCCGCGGCGAGCGTCACCACGGCGATCAGAAGACCATTTCCCGCGTACGGGATGACTCGCCCCCAAAACACGGCGGTGCGGCTGCGCGGAGACAGCAGCACGTGGCCCAGGGTGCCGAAGCGGCGCTCGTTGGCGACCGCCATCGTGCCGCCGAACACGCAGGCCAGCGACGCGGTGAGCACGGCGTTGCCGACGATGTAGAACCGGTCGTCGGCGACCTGCAGCTGCCGCCCGAGGTAGGCGAAGAAGAGCAGCTGGAACAGCGGCCCGATCAGCAGCGTCCCGACGAACATGCCGGGCGTGGTCCAGTTGAACAGGGCCCGGTAAGCGATCACGCCACCGACTGTCATCAAACGAAGTGTCTTCATCACGCTGGGCCTCCTGGGGCATGCTCTCCTGGCCCTACGGCCGCTTCGCTCACTGCGGTGCAGTCGGTCATGCTGGGCCTGATGGCATGCCCTCCTGGCCCTACGGCCGCTTCGCTCACTGCGGTGCAGTCGGTCATGCTGGGCCTGATGGCATGCCCTCCTGGCCCTACGGCCGCTTCGCTCACTGCGGTGCAGTCGGTCATGCTGGGCCTGATGGCATGCCCTCCTGGCCCTACGGCCGCTTCGCTCACTGCGGTGCAGTCGGTCATGCTGGGCCTGATGGCATGCCCTCCTGGCCCTACGGCCGCTTCGCTCACTGCGGTGCAGTCGGTCATGCTGGGCCTGATGGCATGCCCTCCTGGCCCTACGGCCGCTTCGCTCACTCCGGTGCAGTCGGTCATGCCAGTGCCAATGTCGCGGCCGCACGAGCGCGGCGTTCGACGTAGGTCAGGGCGACGGCGCCGAGGGCCAGGCAGATCAGGCTGATGCCGAGGCAGATGCCGACCGACGGCCAGACCGGGCCGCCGCTGGTCGCCTCGCGCAGGGCCCGAGCGCCCCAGGTGGTGGGCAGGACGGCGGCGATCGGCGTGGTCCAGACCGGGAGCACGGTGATCGGCACGAGCATGCCGGAGACCAGCCAGACCGGGTATTCGAGCGTGTTGGCCAGCGCGTTGGCGTTGCGCATCAGCACGAAGGTCGCCGCCAGCAACAGGCCGAACATGCCGAGCGCGACCACGCAGACGACCGCGGCGACGACGAACGCGGCCGGGTGCACGAAGTCGAGCCGGATCCCGTACAGCAGGCGTCCCCAGATCAGCGTCGCCAGTAGGGCGTAGATGCCGGTCAGCCCGGTCGCGATGGTGATCGGCAGGATCACCAGGACGGGCCGCCGGGGCGCCAGCATGATCATTTCCAGGGTGCCCATCCAGCGCTGACTCTGGATCGCGCCGCCCGAGCCGAACAGCACCGACGACCAGACGCCCATCACGCCGGCGCCGACCGCGGCCTGGAGCAGCCGGTGCTGCTCGCCGCTGGACCGGAACAGATAGACCGCGAGGGTGGCCTGCACGATCGGGACGACCAGCGCGATGGTGATCTCGAAGGGGGAGCGGCTCATCTGCTTGGCGTGCAGGGCCGTGCCGATCGCCAGTACTCGCAGGGCGCTCATGAGGCGCTCACGATGGCGACGTACGCGTCCTCGAGGGTCGGTTCCCGGCTGTTGACCCGGCCGAGGCGGATGCCGGCCAGCTCACGCAACACGTCGCTCTGGACGTCCACGTGCGCGTCCGAGTGGACGGTCAGCAGTTGGAGCGCCCCACGAGCCTCAACTGCGGTTTCCCGTACGCCGGGAAGGTCGCGCAACGCTTCGACCGCCGTGTCCGGAACGCCGTACGCCTCGACCTCCACCACCCGGCGCCCGTCGGCCCGGCGCCGCAGCTCGGCCGGCGTCCCGAGGGCCTGGATGCTCCCGTCCGCGATCACCGCGATCCGGTCGCACAGCTCATCCGCCTCGGCCATGTAGTGCGTGGTCAGCAGCACCGTCGTGCCGGTCGAGGCCAGGCCGGCCACCGTGCGGCGCAGCTCCCGCGCGGCCACCGGGTCGACCCCGATCGACGGCTCGTCGAGAAAGAGCACCTCGGGCTTGTGCAACAGACCGCGGGCGATGTGCAGGCGCTGCCGCATGCCCCGCGAATAGCCCTCGACCCGTTCCCGCTCGCGCCCGGCCAGCCCCACCAGGTCGAGCAGCTCGGCGATCCGCTGCTTCTGCTCGCGCGGGGCCACGCCGTACAGCTCGGCGAAATACCGCAGGTTGTCCAAAGCGGACAGCCGGTCGTAGAGCCCGCGATCGCCGCCGAAGACGTACCCGATCCGCCGGCGTACCTCCCGGGTCTGTTTCTCCACGTCGTGGTCGCACACCCGGGCCGACCCGGAAGTCGGGATGAGCAGGGTGTTGAGCATTTTGATCGTGGTGGTCTTGCCGGCTCCGTTCGGCCCGAGCAGGCCGAACAGCTCGCCGCGGCCGACCGTGAAGGTCAGCCCGCGAACCGCCTCGACCTCGGTGCGCTGGGGCTTGAGCCAGCCCGTGCGCGCCCTGTAAGTCCGGCGTAGATCTTCCGCCTCGATGGCGTATGCGCTCCCCATGGGCCGAACCGTAGGGAATCGATCGAGGTCTAGGAAACGAATTCGGTGCGGGCCGAATCCTCGCCGAGCAGCTTCACCAGCGCGAGCCCGGCCGGCTCGAGACCGTAGAGCACCCGCCGCCCGGCCCGGCGGCGATGCACGACTCCGGCCGCGAGCAGCCCGGCCAGGTGTTCCGAGACGGTGCTCGGCGCCAGGCCGAGGGCGGTGGCCAGCCCGGTCGTGGTGGCCGGCACGGTCAGCGCGCGCAGCACGGCGGCCCGCCCCCGGCCGACCAGGATGGCCAGGCGGTCGTCGGCCACCGGCGGCGCCACCGGCGTCTCGGCCAGCACCGCGGCGCCCCGCGACTGGTAGGTCACCATGATCAGGTCACGCTGGTCGCCCGAGCACATCAGCGCGCCCCGCGAAAAGATCAGCGGGACCAGCAGGAGCCGCTGGTTGACCGCCTCGAACGACTGATCCAGCGGCTTGACCAGGGTGAGCACGGGCCGGTTCCAGAGCACGCGGTCGTGCAGTTGAGACAGCAGCGCATCCGGCCCGTCGGCGGCCAGCGCCCGGGCCCGCAGCAGCACCTCTTCGTCGAGCGCGGCCCGCATGGCCGGCCAGAAGGGCGCGATCGCCGCGTCCCAGAACGCCTGCACTCCATCCGCGAGCCGGTCGAGCGCCGCCTGCCGGTCGTCGCGGAACGGCCGCATCGACTCGGGCACAACGCCGTCCGGGTAGTGCTTGGCGAACTCGGCCTCGACCACGGCGGCCGTCGTCGCGCGAAGCTGATCGAGCTGTTCGCCGATGGTGGGCATCGGCCCCGGCGGCGGCGGGCAGAGGAAGTCGGGCGAGACCGAGGGCAGATGCAGATAGAGCGAGACCGGCGCGGTCGCGGCATCGGTACGCAGGATCTCGCGCGTGCGACGAGCCCACCCGTCATAGGGCCACGGCACCGCCCCGGTGTTGCGCTCCAACAGAAAGAGACTGCACGCCACCTCGGCCAACGGACTGATCGCGATCCGAGTCCGCGACAACGTAGGTTCATCGATCTCGATCCGGATCACACCCGGAATCCTAGGCCCAACCGGGATAGATCAATTTCACTTAGCCTTTACGCGCGACTAGACTAGTCGCGTGCTTCCCCTGCCCATCAGCAAGACCCAGCTCGACAAACTCGGCGACCGTCTACGCGACGAGACGGAGGCGTCGGCCGCCGACCGCGATCTCCTTCAAGCGGTCCTGGCCACCTACGGTGAGGCGTTGCAGATCGTCACTGCCGTTCTCCGTGAGCGGGGATTCCACCCAGCGGGCCGTTTGAAGATCACCGCCACGATTGTCGAAAAGCTGCGGCGTGAGCGAAGTTCGAGCCTGAAGACCATCCAAGATCTGGCCGGAGCCCGCGTGGTCCTGGATGCGGATCCTGTCGAGCAGGACCAGGTCGTGCGGGAGTTTTGTGCTGCTCTCGGGCAAAGGGGCTTCAGCTCGGTGGTGATCGATCGGCGGATGGACCCTCGATCCGGCTATCGGGCTGTGCATGTGGTGGCCAAGGTCGACGGCATTCCGGTCGAAGTGCAGTTCCGGACGGAACTCCAACATCTTTGGGCGCAGATCTTCGAGCGGCTGGCCGACTTGTGGGGCCGTCAGATTCGTTACGGCGGCGAACCCAACCGCGATGGCCGCCCGGAGAATGCCTGGGAGCTGAGAAAGCAGATGGTCGCCGACTTCTTGGCGTTCAGCCAGGACATAGCGATCACCGAGGCGCAGTTCGTGGAGAATCGTATCGGCGTCCGGGCGGCAAATGATGAGGTGGCGGCAGGCGAGCGCGAGGTAGGCTCCAGCCGGGCCGAAGCCGTGATGGGCCGGCGCCGCGCTGTAGGGATAGTCAGAAAAGCGTTCGCGAGTATGGCCGATGTGGCGGAGCGGGAAGCGAGGACTCGATGAAGCATTATCTGCTGATCTTCGACCGCCTGCGTGGCGAGCTGCTGGAGGAGCGCGAGTTCTCGGACGGCTCGGAAGCGCTGCAGGCGCGCTTCGCGGCCGAGCGGGAGGGCCGTCCTGACAACATCGAGATCGTCGTCCTGAGCGCAGACTCGGCCGAGACCATTCGGCGCACTCATTCTCGATATTTCCAGAGCTTGGGTGAGATGGCCCGGGGCTGAGCGTCGGCCCCGTTCGTCGGTCACGATCTGAGATAACGGGGTGAAGTTCAGGGGGTGGTCACCCGGGGGCCACATGGGATCGATAGGCATCGTAGTTATGACCTCGATTTCACGAAGGAACTTGCTCCGGGCCGGTGTTGCTGGTGGTGTTGTCGGGCTGGGAGGCAGCGCGCCCGCCTATTCGGCGGCCGGGCATCGGCCGGTGCTTACCCATGGCGTTCAGAGTGGCGACCCCCTAGGCGGCTCGGCGGTCGTCTGGAGTCGCGCCGACCGGCCCGGACGGCTCTGGGTGCAGGTCAGCAAGCGGCCCGACTTCCGCGGGTCGCGGGTGCTGCGCGGGCCGATCGTCACGCCGGAGACCGACTTCACCGGCAAGCTCAAGCTGCGTGACCTGCCGCCCGGCGAGCAGCTCTACTACCGGGTGCGGGCCGAGAGCCTGGAGCGGCCGGGCCTGTTCGGGTCGCACGTCAGCGGGTCGCTGCGCACCGCGCCCGAGCGGCGGCAGGACGTTCGTTTCGTCTGGACCGGCGATGTGGTCGGCCAGGGGTGGGGCATCGATCCGGCGTACGGCGGCCTCAAGCTCTTCGAGTCGATGCGCCGCCGGCGGCCCGACTTCCTGCTGCACAGCGGGGACACGGTCTATGCCGACGGCCCGCTGGTCGAGTCGGTGACGCTGCCCGACGGCCGGGTCTGGCGCAACGTGCTCACCGAGGAGAAGCTCAAGGTCGCCGAGACCCTGAAGGAATACCGCGGCCAGTACGCGTACAACCTGCTCGACGAGGCCTACAAGGGGTTCGCGGCCGAGGTGCCGCAGATCAACCAGTGGGACGACCACGAGGTGACCAACAACTGGTATCCGGGCGAGATCCTGGACGACGCCCGTTACACCGAGAAGCGGGTCGACGTGCTGGCCGAGCGGGCCCATCAGGCGTACCACGAGTGGGTGCCGACGCCGATGCGCAGCGGGCCGGTGCACCGCAAGATCTCGTACGGGCCGCTGCTCGACATCTTCGTGCTCGACATGCGCACCTTCAAGGACGTCAACGACGGCAACACGTACGCGGATCCGAAGCGCGGCCTGCTCGGCGCCGAGCAGCGGGCGTGGCTCAAGAAGGGGCTGCGCGAGTCGCGGGCGACCTGGAAGGTGATCGCCAACGACCTGCCGCTCGGCCTGGTGGTGCCGGACGGCGCGGCCGCGCAGGAGGGGGTGGCCCAGGGCGACCCGGGCGCGCCGAAGGGCCGCGAGCTCGAGTTCGCCGAGGTGCTGCAGTCGGCGCACCGGGCCGGCGTGACCGGCATCGTCTTCCTGACCGCCGATGTGCACTACACCCAGGCCAACCACTACGACCCGGCCCGTGCGGCGATCCAGGACTTCACGCCGTTCTGGGAGTTCGTCTCGGGCCCGGCCCACGCGGGCGCCTTCGGCCCGAACGCGTTGGACGCCACCTTCGGCCCGCGGACCGCCTTCGTGAACGCCCCGCCCGCGGCCAACACCTCCCCGGCCGACGGCTTCCAGCACTTCGGCGAAGTGGAGATCGACGCCGAGACCCGCGCCTTCAAGGTCAGCCTGCGCGACCGCGACGGCCGGTCACTCTGGAGCACGACCCTGCCCTCCCCGAGGCGCTGAAAAACGGTGGGGCCGGTATCGTTGCTGTGCAGGCGACGAACCGGCCATCACCGGGGAGCCTCCGGAGGAACGGGCTCGAAAGGGTCTCAGTAGAACCGGGCGTGAACGGCACGCGCGACCGCCGATCGACGAAGCGGGCGGGGTCAAACCCGTCAAGCGAGGTGGTACCGCGGGCCTGACCGGCTCGTCCTCGCAGTCTGACGACTGTTCACGAGGAGACCACCGATCATGGCTTATCCCCAGCACACCGACGCGACGGGCGTTCCGGCGAGCCCGGATCTGCCGGCCGTGGAGCGGGCGGTCCTCGAGCACTGGGCGGCCGACAAGACGTTCGAGGCGTCCGTCGAGCAGCGCCCGGCCGGCGCCGACGGCAGCAACGAGTACGTCTTCTACGACGGCCCGCCGTTCGCCAACGGGCTGCCGCACTACGGCCACCTCTTCACCGGCTATGTGAAAGACCTGGTCCCGCGTTACCAGACCATGCGTGGCAAGCACGTCGAGCGCCGCTTCGGCTGGGACACCCACGGTCTGCCGGCCGAGGTCGAGGCCGAGAAGCAGCTGGGCATCACGACGAAGGCGCAGATCGTCGAGCTGGGCATCGACAAGTTCAACGACGCCTGCCGTACGTCGGTGCTCGCCTACACCAAGGACTGGGAGCGGTACGTCACCCGCCAGGCCCGGTGGGTCGATTTCGCCGACGACTACAAGACCCTCGACCCCAGTTACATGGAGTCGGTCATGTGGGCGTTCCGGACGCTGTTCGACAAGGGCCTGGTCTACGAGGGTTTCCGGGTTCTCGCCTACTGCTTCCGGTGCGAGACGCCGCTGTCGAACACCGAGACGCGGATGGACGACGTCTACCGCGACCGCACCGACCCGGCGCTCACCGTCACCTTCCGGCTCGAGACCGGCGAGGACATCGCGGTGTGGACGACCACGCCGTGGACCCTGCCATCCAATCTTGCCCTCGCGGTCGGCCCCGACATCGAGTACGCGATCCTGACCGACGAAACCGGCAAAAAGCTCATCCTGGGTGCGTCGCGCGTGGCCGCCTACGCCAAGGAGCTGGAGGGATGGACCCCGACCGGGACCATCCGCGGCAGCGAACTGGCCGGCCGCCGGTACACGCCGATGTTCGACTTCCTGATCGAAAAAGGCGGGCCGAACGCGTTCCAGGTGCTTGCGGCCGACTACGTGAGCGACGAGGACGGCACCGGCGTCGTGCACCAGGCGCCGGCCTTCGGCGAGGACGACCAGAACGTCTGCAACGCGGCCGGCATCCCGACCGTGGTCACCGTGGACGAGCACACCCGTTTCACCGCGCTCGTGCCCGACTGGCAGGGCGTGCAGGTCTTCGAGGCCAACAAGCCGATCATCGCGCACCTCAAGGAGAAGAAGGTGGTGCTGCGGCACGAGGGCTACACGCACTCGTACCCGCACTGCTGGCGCTGCGACACCCCGCTGGTCTACAAGGCGGTGTCGTCCTGGTTCGTGGCCGTGACGAAGTTCCGCGACCGGATGGTCGAGCTCAACCAGGAGATCACCTGGACGCCGGCCCACATCAAGGACGGCTCGTTCGGCAAGTGGCTGGCCAACGCCCGCGACTGGTCGATCTCACGGAACCGGTTCTGGGGCTCGCCCATCCCGGTCTGGAAGTCCGACGACCCCAACTACCCGCGGGTCGACGTCTACGGCTCGTTCGAGGAGCTCCAGCGCGACTTCGGGGTCGAGATCAAAGACCTCCATCGCCCGTACGTCGACGAGCTGACCCGCCCCAACCCGGACGACCCGACCGGGCAGTCGACCATGCGCCGGGTGCCCGAGGTGCTCGACTGCTGGTTCGAGTCGGGTTCGATGCCGTTCGCCCAGGTGCACTACCCGTTCGAGAACAAGGACTGGTTCGAGCACCACTACCCGGGCGACTTCATCGTCGAATACATCGGTCAGACCCGCGGCTGGTTCTACACCATGCACGTGCTGGCCACCGCGCTGTTCGACCGGCCCGCGTTCCGCAACTGCCTGAGCCACGGGATCCTGCTCGGCGAGGACGGCCGCAAGATGTCCAAGTCGCTGCGCAACTACCCGGACGTCTACAAGATCTTCGACTCGTACGGGTCGGACGCGATGCGCTGGATGCTGATGTCGTCGCCGGTGCTGCGGGGCGGGGACATGCCGGTCACCGAGGTGGCGATCCGGGATTCCGTACGACAGGTGCTCTTGCCGCTCTGGAACGTCTGGTATTTCTACAGCCTCTACGCCAACGCCTCGGACTACACGGCGACGTTCCGGACGGATTCGACCCACCTGCTCGACCGCTACGTCCTGGCCAAGACGAACGAGCTGGTCGCCGAGGTTCAGCGCCAGATGGACGACTACGACATCTCGGGCGCGGCGGCGTCGGTCCGATCCTTCCTCGACGCCCTGACCAACTGGTACGTACGCCGTTCGCGCGACCGCTTCTGGGTGGGCGACCACGACGCCTTCGACACCCTGGCGACCGTGCTCGAGACGGTGTGCCGGGTGGTGGCGCCGATGGCCCCGCTGACCGCCGAGGAGATCTGGCGCGGCTTGACCGGCGGCCGCTCGGTGCACCTGACCGACTGGCCCGACGCCTCGGTCTTCCCGGCCGACCGCGAGCTGGTCGCCTCGATGGACGCCATCCGCGACGTCGCCTCGGCCGCCCTCTCGCTGCGGAAGGCCCGGGCCCTCCGCGTCCGGCTGCCGCTGGCGAAGTTGACCGTGGCCACCGCCGACGCCCAGGCCCTGTCCTCGCTGCGGGATCTGGTGGCCGACGAGGTCAACGTCAAGGACGTGGTGTTCACCGACGACGTGGCCGCGTACTGCGAACAGGTTCTGACCGTGGTGCCCCGGGCCCTCGGCCCCCGGCTGGGCAAGCAGGTGCAGCTGGTCATCAAGGCGGTCAAGGCCGGCGACTGGCAGCTCGTCGATGGCTCCCCGGTCGCCGCCGGCGTGACCCTGCAGGAGGGCGAGTACGAGCTCAAGCTGGTCGCCGCGGACGCCGACAACTCGGCTCCGCTCCCGGCCGGTGCGGGCGTGGTCGTGCTCGACACCGCGGTCACCCCCGAGCTCGCGGCCGAGGGCCTGGCTCGCGACGTGATCCGGGTCGTGCAGCAGGCCCGCCGCGACGCCGGCCTGGACGTCTCGGACCGCATCGCGCTGGTCGTCTCGGCCTCGGAGCAGGTGCGGTCCGCGGTCGACGCGCACCGCGACTTCATCGGCGGCGAGACCCTGGCCACCTCGGTCGAGCTGGCTCCGGCCGGAAGCGAGGGCTTCGCCGGCGAGGTCGGCGAAGGAGATCAGGTCACAGTTCGGGTCTCGAAGGCCATGGGAAACTAGGTACGTCCGATAACCTGACCGCGCCCCCCACATTGTTTGCGCACGTCCGTCCCCGGAGGAACCCCAGTTGCCGCTGCTCTACACGATCGGCAAGATCACCGTTGGCAACGCGATGATGCTTGGCTGGCGCCCGCGCGTCGAGGGCCTCGAGTACGTACCGAGGACCGGTGGCGTGATCTTCGCCGGCAATCATCTGTCCGTCGCCGACGAGCTGTTCCTCGGTGCGGCGGTGCCCCGCCACCTCGCCTTCTGGGCGAAATCCGACTACTTCGACGGCACCGGGCTCAAGGGCTGGTTCAACCGCAACCTGCTCGAGGGCCTGGGCGCCATCCGGGTCGAGCGGGGTGGCGGCCGGGCCGCGCTGACCGCCTTCGACGGCGCCATCCCGGTGCTCAAGGGCGGTGACGCGGTCGCGCTCTACCCCGAGGGCACCCGGTCGCCCGACGGCAAGCTCTACCGAGGGCGTACGGGAGTGGCTCGTCTCGGGGTCGCCGCGGGCGTGCCGATCGTGCCGGTCGGCATGCTCGGCACCGAAAAGGTGCAGCCCATCGGCCAGCCCTACCCGAAACCGGCCCGCGGCGTCGTCACCATCAAGTTCGGCAAGCCGATCGAGACCGAGGGCCGGGCCGACGACCGCACCTCGCTGCGCGCGCTCACCGACGAGGTGATGGCCGAGATTCAAAAGCTGACCGGCCAGGAGTACGTGCCCCGGTACGCCCCGGCCAAGCCGGCCGCCAACTAGGGGGCTCGCGAACCGCGGGCCTGCTCCTGCTCGACCAGCGCTTCGACGTCGGCGAGTCGGTGCAGGCCCTGCAGCGGTTGCCGCATCCGGTGGTTCCCGGCCAGCTTGGGCTCGTTGTGGGCGAGAAAGGCCCAATACCCCGCCGTGTACGGGCAGGCGTCGTCACCGACCCGCTTCTTCGGGTCGTAGCGGCAGCCACCGCAGTAATCGCTCATCCGGTTGATGTAGGAGCCACCACCCGCGTACGGCTTGGTGCTCATCCGCCCCGCGTCGGCGTACTGGCTCATGCCGATCACGTTGGCCGTCATCACCCACTCGTACCCGTCGACGAAGCAGCGGTGGAACCAGTCCGCCACCGCGGCCGGCCGCCAGCCACGCTGCATGGCGTAGTTGCCGAGCACCATCAGCCGCGGGATGTGGTGCACCCAGCCCCGGTCGCGCACTCCGGCCAGCACGTCGGACAGGCAGCGCGCCTCGACCGCGTCGGCATCGAGGTTCGCGAACCACCGCGGCAGCTCCTTGCGCGCCTGCAGCTCGTTCGAGGAGCGGTAGCCGGGCTCGAAATACCAGTACAGGTGCCAGACGAAGTCGCGCCACCCGATGACCTGCCGGACGAAGCCCTCGACGCTCGCCAGCGGCGCCGACCCCGACCGGTACGCCTCCTCGACCTTCCCGACGACTTCGAGCGGGTCGAGCAGGCCCAGGTTCATCGCCGCGCTGAGCAGGCTGTGGCTCATCCACGGGTCGCCGGCGAGCATGGCGTCCTCGTGCGGGCCGAAGGTCGGCAGCCGGTGGGTGACGAAGTGCCGCAGCCGGGCCAGCGCCTCGCGACGGGTCGCCGGGAACAGACGCGGCCCGTCGGCGCCGACGAACTCGATGCCGTCCTCGCGCTGCCAGCGATCGAGGTCGGCCCGGACCTCCTGGTCGATCTCGTCCTCGGTGATCGCGGGCGGCGGCGGGACGCCCAGCTCGGTGGCCCCTCGCGGCGGCGGTTCCCGGTTGTCGGCATCCAGGTTCCACCGGCCGCCGGCCGGCTCGACGCCGTCCATCAGAATCCCGTGCCGCTGCCGGGCGTCCCGATAGAAATCCTCCATCCGCAGGTGGTCGCGGCCGTGCGCCCAGGCGGTGAAGTCGGCCGGTGCGGTGACGAAGCCGCGCGGCGGCAGCACGTCGGTGACGTTCGGCAGCCGGCGCACCAGATCGCGGGCGGCCCGCGAGGTGGGATGGCAGACGGTCACCGGCTCGGTGACGGTCTCGGCGTACGTGTCGGCCCGCACCAGCCGGACCCGGTCGTCGCCCTGGGCCCGATGCCGCAGCGCGGAGAGGATCAGGTGCGCCTTCTGCCGGTGGAAGACCCGGCGCCGGAACACCGCCTTCGACTCGATCAGCAGCACCTCCTGACTCGGCGAGTCGAGGAAATGCGGGCCGAGCTGATCCGCAAAGAGCAACCGACGGGTCATCCGTTCATGATTCCCCACCGGCCGGTGTTCATCCTGGCGTCAGGACTTCGTCCCGCAGACGGGCGACCAGTTCGGCGCTGTCGATGATCGAGCGGCGGGTGAGCAGCACGGTGGCCACGCTGCCGTGGTCGGCCCAGGCGCAGACGACGACCGAGGTGCCGTTGTCGCGGCCGACGCCGCAGCGTTCGTGGGCGCCGGTCTCGCCCAGGTCGAAGGTCTGCACGTCGGTCAGGTCGTAGTCGGCGGCCGCCTTCTCGATCTGGGTGCGGATGTCGCCGCCCGGGTTGAGCCGGAAGCCCGTCTCGCCGAACACGGTGACCTTTTTGCCGCGGCTGTCGCGGTAGACGCCGGCAAAATTGTCGGGCTCGGCGGCCTTGGTGTCGCGCAACTGCAGATCGGCGAAGGAACTCGGCAGGGCGGCGGTCACCGGGAACTGCCGGGCGGTCGGCAGTTGCAGCCACGCGAACGGGACACCGCAGCAGCAGACCACGCCGAGCAGGCTCAGCAGCGCGATGCGGCGGCCCCAGCGGCGCTTGCGGCGAGGCGGGGGCGGCATCGGGCGATTGGCCGGCTGCGGCGCCCACGGCGGCGGCGCCGGGACGCGGCGGCCCTGGATGATCGGGCCGGAGGGCGGCGCGGGCGGGCCGATCGGGGGCCGGGTCTGGATCGGGAGCCTGTTCGCCGGGGGCTGCGGCTGGGCGTTGCGGGCGCGTTTGCGGTCCTTCTTCGAGATCTTCGGGGCGTTGGCCGGCCGGGGCGGCAGCGCCGGGGTCGTGGGCCGGTCGGTGAACTGCGACTTGCTCACCGGCGGCGGCTCGACCTTTGCCGGGGCCGGGGCCTCGATCCGGGTTGGGGGAATCGGGGGCGGGGTGCTCTCGTCCACCGGCGGGAACGCGTCCCAGGGCGTGTCCTGGTCGGCCCACGGGTCGACCGGCGGGGTGGTCGCCCACAGATCGCCCGCGGTCGGCTCCTCCTCGTCGGCCAGCTTCTCCCGGCGCCACCACGGCTTCTTGGGGGACGTCTCGGGCACGGCGGCCGAGCCGCTCCAGCGCACCGGCGCGTCCACGGTGGAGGGTTCCGGGCCGTGGTCGAGCCGGGTCGGGGCGGGCACTCCGGCCGCCGGCTGAATTTCCTCCGGCTGCGGGTCGGCCATCCGTCGATCTCCTTCACTGCCGGGCAGATCCCCGGCGAGGCGGTCGACTCCCAGGTTAGAGGCGGTGCGCCACCCTGACGCGCCGCGAGTAGTCCCGACAGGGGATACAAATGCCGGACAACCAGGGCGATGTGCAAGACGCTCTGGAGCCGTATGGTTACCGGGACATGAGAACGACACAGAGAAATGCCGTCACTTTGACCGGGAACAACCTCGGTCAGCCGATGGTGTTCGCTCACGGCTACGGCTGCGACCAGAACATGTGGCGCCTCGTCGCTCCGGCCTTCGCGGACTCGCATCGGCCTCGTGCTTTTCGATCACATCGGCAGCGGCAAATCCGATCTGTCGGCCTACGACGACGACCGTCATTCCTCGCTCGACGGTTACGCCGACGACATGCTCGAGATCCTGCACGAGTACGATCTTTGGGACGTCGTCTTCGTCGGCCACTCGGTCAGCGCCATGATCGGTGTCCTCGCGGCGATCAAGGAACCGGAGCGGTTCGCGCGCCTGGTGCTGATCGGCCCCTCGCCGCGCTACATCAACGAGCCGGTCGACGATTACACCGGTGGTTTCGCCAAGGCCGACATCGAGTCACTGATCGACTCACTGGACAGCAACTACCTGGGCTGGTCGAGCACGATGGCGCCGGTCATCATGGGCAATCCCCGAGCGGCCCGAGCTGGGGGAGGAGCTGACCAACAGCTTCTGCCGCACCGACCCCGAGATCGCCAAGAAGTTCGCGCGGGTCACGTTCTTCTCCGACAACCGCGACGACCTGCTCCACCTGCGGACCCCCGCGCTGATCCTCCAGTGCACCGACGACGTGATCGCGCCGGCCGCCGTCGGGGACTACGTTCACAAGCACACCGCCGGGAGCACTCTGGTCCATCTCAACGCGACGGGGCACTGTCCCAACCTGAGCGCACCGGAAGAAACTATCAACGCCATGAAGGCGTGGATTTAGAAGCGGCGGACCGTGAGTGACTCTGGTGGGCCGGACGTGACGCAGGACCTGCGGCCGCCCTGGGACGAAGACCCCGACGACCTGTACGAGCACGCCCCGTGCGGGTATCTGACCACGCTTCCCGACGGCACCATCGTCCGGGTCAATCAGACCTTCCTGACCTGGACGGGCTATACGCGCGGCGAGTTGGTCGGGCACCGCCGGTTCCGTGACCTGCTCAGCTCCGGCGGGCAGATCTATCACGAGACCCACTACGCCCCGCTGCTGCGCATGCAGGACGAGGTGCACGAGCTGGCGTTCGACGTCGTCTGCTCGGACGGCCGCCAGTTGCCGACCCTGGTCAACTCGGTGCTCGGCCGCGACGACGCGGGGCAGCCCCGGGCCATCCGTACGACGGTCTTCAACGCCACCGACCGCCGCCAGTACGAGAAGGAACTGCTGCTGGCCCGGCAGATCGCCGAGGCCTCCGAGCGCCGCGTCCGGGTGCTCCAGCAGATAGTCGCCGATCTGGCCGCCGCGCCGACCGAGGCCGAGGTCGCCGAGGCGGTCGTCCGGGCGCCCGAGGCCG
>CBDCJN010000017.1:0-79997 GCA_965217855.1 Actinoplanes sp.
GGGATCGGCGGCACCTGCCGCCCGGCCCGATAGCCGGTCAGCGTGCCGAGAACGGGTCGCTCGTCGCGCCGATGCCCGTAGTCGATCGCGAGCGCGCAACCCCGCCGCACCTGGCCGACCGCGTCGGCCCAGGCCGTGTCGCGCGGCCACCCGATCTCGACGCGCCCCGGCGTGGGCCACCAGCGCCGCAGCCAGAACAGATCGGCCGCGTCGGCCGGCCCGCCCAACGACTCGGCCCCGGTCGACGGCTCGACCAGCACCTTTCGGAGCCGCCCGGCATCGTCGAGGTCGACCACGTCGAGCGGCACGTTGTCGAGCCACTCGGTGGCGATCAGCAGTCCGACGATGTCGTCCGGCACGTCGGGCCGCCACGCGATGCCCGCCGCCAGTGACTCGGGCCGGGGCGCGACCTCCACCGCAGTGAGCTGGACGTGCTCGGGCAGGAGCGGCCGCAGCGTGGAGAGCAGCTCACCCCGCCCTGCACCCACATCGACCAGATCGAACACCTTGGGCCGCCCCAGGGCGGCGTCGACCCGCTCGATCAGCCGCAGCAGCGCCCCTGCGAAGAGTGGAGAGGCGTGCACGCTGGTGCGGAAGTGTTCGGCCGGCCCCGAATCGGCCAGCACGAAGAACCCGCCAGGCCCGTAGAGCCCCGCCGTCATCGCTGCTCGCCACCCGTTCACACCGACCACCCTAGGCACCACAACGCCCGCCGCGGAGTTATCCACAACCCCGACTCTTGTCCACAGGCCGCCCCCGTGATCTCCGTTTTTTCGGGACAATCGAAACGGGGGAGGGCCCGCGGGTGGGCGATCATGCGGGCCAGGCCAGGGCGGGGGTCGTGATTCTGGGGTGTACGAGCGCCGATGGCGTTGTTCACATGGTCTTGTCACGGCCGTGTTACGGCGGCGCATACTTGCGCTCGACCGGTACCCCTTTTTCGAGGACTGGATCTTGAGATGAGCGCATCGTCGCGCGCCCGGACCAGGGCGTTCCCGTTGATCGTCGGTGTCGTGGGCGCCGGCCGGGTCGGCGCCGTGCTGGGCGCCGCACTGACCGCCGCCGGCCACCACGTGGTGGCCACGGCCGCGGTCTCCGCCGCCTCGCGTGACCGGGCCGCCCGCCCTGCTGCCCGGCGCCGCGATCCTCCCCGCCGACGAGGTCGCCCGCGCGGCCCGAAGACCTCCTCCTGCTGGCCGTCCCCGACGACGCGCTGGCCGGCGTCGTCTCGGGTCTGGCCACCACCGGCGCCCTGCGTCCGGGTCAGAAGGTGGCGCACACCTCCGGCGCTCACGGGGTCGGCGTGCTCGGTGATGTCGACGGCATGGCCCTGCACCCCGCGATGACCTTCACCGGCACCGATGCCGACCTCGACCGCCTGCCCGGAATCGCCTGGGGTGTCACCACGGCCGACCGCGCGTTCGCGGCCCGGCTGGTGGCCGATCTCGGCGGTATTCCCGAGTGGGTCGCCGAGGACGCCCGCCCGGTCTATCACGCGGCCCTGGCCCACGGCGCCAACCACCTGGTCACGCTGGTCAACGAGGCGGCCGACCTGCTCCGTGCGGCCGGCATCGAGGAGCCGTCGCGCATCCTGTCGCCGCTGCTGCACGCCTCGCTCGACAACGCGCTGCTGATGGGCGACGCGGCGCTGACCGGCCCGGTCTCGCGGGGTGACGCCGGCACCGTCGGCAAGCACCTCGACCGCATGCCGCCCGAGGCCGTCCCCGCCTATCTGGCCCTGGCCCGCCGCACCGCCGACCGCGCGATCGCGTCCGGCCGCCTGCGCCCCCAGGACGCCACCCTTCTTCTCGATGTTCTCTACCGGTCCGCCGTGGGGAGCGCGGCATGACCGACTGCACCGGAGAAAGCGGAGCGCCCGTAGGGCCAGGAGTGCATGCCCAGGAGGATCTATGACGTACGTGATCCACACCCGCGCCGAGCTGGCCGGTGACGTCGCCTCGGTGCCCGGCGAGATCGCCGTCGTGATGACCATGGGCGCCCTGCACGAGGGTCATCGGCAGCTCATGCGGGCCGCCAAGCAGCGTTCCCCGTTCGTGGTCGTCACGATCTTCGTGAACCCGCTGCAGTTCGGCCCGACCGAGGATTTCGAGAAGTATCCCGCGCACGCTCGAGGCCGACGTCGAGGCGTGCCGGGCCGAGGGCGTCGATGTCGTCTTCGCACCGAGCCGCGACGAGGTCTATCCGGGCGGCGCCCCGTCGATCACCATGCACGCCGGCCCGCTGGGCGAGATCCTCGAGGGCGCCAGCCGCCCGGGCCACTTCGCCGGGATGCTCACCGTGGTGCAGAAACTGCTCCGGCTGACCCGGGCCGACGTGGCGTTCTTCGGCGAGAAGGACTTCCAGCAGCTGGCCCTGATCCGCCGGATGGTGCACGACCTCGAGCTCGGCGTCGAGATCGTCGGCGTGCCCACCGTGCGCGAGACGGACGGCCTGGCCATGTCCAGCCGCAACCGCTTCCTCTCGGCCGACGAACGGCAGGCCGCGGTCGCGCTCTCCCAGGCTCTGCGGGAGGGCGCCACCCACACCGATGCGGACGCGGCCCTCGCCGCGGCCCACAAGATCCTGGCCGACGAGCCCGGCGTCCGGGTCGACTACCTGGCTCTCACCGGCGCCGACCTGAGCCCGGCGCCCTCGCCCGGCCCGGCCCGGCTGCTGGTCGCGGCCCGGGTCGGCACCACCCGCTTGATCGACAACGTCGCGCTCACCCTGGACCCACCTGTCACTCGTTGAGCCGGTATTTCCCGTGAACGCCACCGACCGCGGTTTTGATCACCATAGGATCGAAAATCGGACATCGGCGGCGCGCGGGAAGGCGTGGAGTTCATGCGAAACCGGCTCGGCCTCCGGCTGGGAATCACCGCCGTCCTGGGCGCTGTCCTGCTCGTTGCGGGCTGCGGCAAGCCGGGGGGCGTCGACGGCGACCTGACCAACGGCTGGGGTGCGATGGCGGCCGCGGAGGGATTCGAGCCGAACACCGCCGCCTGCCACACCGCCAACTTCAACCCCGTCGGCGCGCGCGGCACGTACGAGGAAGTCGACTGCGCCCAAAAACACCGCACCGAGACCGTGTACGTCGGCACGTACGAATCGCCGGCCGCGGACGCCGACGTGCCGCCCGCCGACGGTTCGGCCGGTTCCCGCGCGGCCTATTCGGTCTGTGATCAGAAGACGACCACCTTTGTCGGCGGACCGTGGCGCGACGCCCGCCTGTGGATCGGCGTCACCCACCCCACCGTGGCCGCCTGGAGCGGCGGCGCCCGCTGGTACCGCTGTGAGGTGCTCGAACTCAACTCGGTCGAGGACGACGGCGGCCTGGTCCAGCGGGACAGCAGCCTGCGCGACGTGCTGGCCGCCGGCACCTCGGACGTGCTGCTGACCTGTTACGCGATCCAGCTCGACGGCAACGGCGCGATCGCCACCATGCCCGGCGTGAGCTGCACGGCCAAGCACAACGGCGAGTTCGCCGGCGTCTGGTACGCCAAGGACCTCGATTACCCCAAGAACGACGCGACCTGGGCCAAGTTCCACGACGGCTGCCGCGACCTGATCGGGGATTTCGTCAGTGTGCCCAAGGACGACGACCTTCAATACCGTACGGGCGTGGTCTCGTTGCCCGGCGGCGCCGACGTCTGGGCCCAGGGCGACCGTGGCGTGCGCTGTTACCTCTGGCTCGACGGCGTGGAACTCACGTCGACGCTCAAGGGCAAGGGCGTCAAGAGCCTTCCGGTCCAGTACAAGTAACGGTGACCACTGATGTCCCACCCCGACGGCGAAGTGTCGTACCGGCGGAGTGTACTGAGCAGATGTCACCACTCGCCGACCTTCCGGAGCTGCCCCGTCGGCTCGCCGCCGCCGATCCCGGCTGGAGCGAGACCACCGACGTCCTGGTCGTGGGCTCCGGCGTGGCCGGCCTGACCGCGGCGCTGCACCTGCGCGAGCAGGGCCTGCACGTCACCGTCGTCACCAAGGTCAACATCGATGACGGGTCGACCCGGTGGGCCCAGGGTGGCATCGCCGCGGTGCTCGACCCGCTCGACACTCCGTCGGCCCACGCCAATGACACCGAGATCGCCGGGGTCGGGCTGTGCGACCCGGCCGCGGTCCGGGTCCTGGTCGAGGAGGGGCCCGCCCGCGTACGGGAATTGATCCGCCTCGGTGCTTCCTTCGACCGCCACGCCGACGGCTCCCTCATGCTCACCCGCGAGGGCGGGCACCGGGCCGACCGCATCGTGCACGCGGGCGGTGACGCCACCGGCGCCGAGGTGCAGCGCGCCCTGCACGAGGCCGTCCACCGCGACCCGTGGATCCGTCTGGTCGAGCACGCCCTGGTGCTCGACCTGCTGCGCACGCCCGACGGCCGGGCCTGCGGGATCACCCTGCACGTGCTCGGCGAGGGCGCCGAGGACGGCGTCGGTTCCATCCTGGCCCGCGCGGTCGTGCTGGCCACCGGCGGCATGGGCCAGATCTATTCGTCCACCACCAACCCGTCGGTCTCCACCGGCGACGGCGTGGCCCTGGCCCTGCGGGCCGGCGCCGTGGTCACCGATGTCGAGTTCGTGCAGTTCCACCCGACCTCGTTCGTCACCGCCAGCGTCACCTCGGTGCAGCGCCCGCTGATCTCCGAGGCGCTGCGGGGCGAGGGCGCCCACCTGGTCGACGAGACCGGCAAGCGGTTCATGGTCGGTCAGCACGAGCTGGCCGAGCTGGCCCCGCGTGACGTGGTGGCCAAGGGCATCCACCGGGTGCTGCGCGCGACCGGGGCCGACCACGTCTACCTCGACGCCCGGCACCTCGGTGGCGAGTTCCTCGAGCAGCGTTTCCCGACCATCGTGGCGTCCACCCGCGCGGCCGGGGTCGACCCGGCGACCGAGCTGATCCCGGTGGCGCCCGCCGCGCACTACGCTTCCGGCGGTGTCCGCACCGACCTGCACGGCCGCACGAGCATCCCCGGCCTCTACGCCTGCGGCGAGGTCGCCTGCACCGGCGTGCACGGCGCCAACCGCCTGGCCAGCAACTCCCTGCTCGAGGGCCTGGTCTTCGCCAAGCGCATCGCCGACGACATCGCCCGTGAGCTGCCGCCCCAGGCCGAGCCCGCGCCCGCCACCGGCGACCGCGGCTGGGTCGTCTCGCCCGACGTCCGCCCCGAGCTGCAGCGCACGATGACCCATGGGGCCGGCGTGCTGCGCTCGGCCGATTCGCTGACCGCCACCGCCAAAGAGCTGGCCCGCCTGGCCGAGCAGCGCGACACCCCGCGCAACGCGGCTTGGGAGGCGACCAACCTGATTACGGTGGCAACGGTGCTGGTCGCGGCCGCGCGCACCCGACGCGAGACGCGCGGCTGCCACTGGCGCGAAGACTTCCCGGTGGCCGAGGACGAGTGGCGCGGCCACCTGCTGCACACGCTCGACCGGCAGACCCGGCTGACACAGTCCTTCGAAGAGATGGCCTGACCACACAGGGGGATCCATGAACGAGCTCGACGTCGCCGAGGTGGAACTCGTCGTTCGCACCGCACTGTCGGAAGACCTCGGTTCGCCGCCGCACGACGTGACCAGCGAGGCCACCATCCCGGCCGATCAGGTCGACACGGCCGAGCTGGTGGCGCGGGCCGACGGCGTGGTGGCCGGCCTGCCGGTGGCCGCGGTGGCCTTCAACGACACGTCCGGCGGCGCCGACACCTTCGACCAGCGGGTGGCCGAGGGCGACCGGGTGACCCGGGGCGACGTGCTGGCGGTGATCACCGGCCCGACCCGGGCCCTGCTCACCGCCGAGCGCACGGCGCTCAACCTGCTCAGCCGCCTCTCCGGGGTGGCCACCCACACCCGTCGCTGGGCCGACGCGCTGGCCGGCACCAAGGCCACCGTGCTCGACACCCGCAAGACCACGCCCGGTCTGCGCTATCTGGAGAAATACGCGGTCCGCGTCGGCGGCGGCACCAACAAGCGCATGGGTCTCTACGACGTCGCCATGATCAAAGACAATCACAAGCTCGCGGCGGGCAGCATCACCGCGGCCTTTCAGTCGGTCCGGGCCAAGTTCCCCGAGGTGCCGGTGCAGGTCGAGGTGACCACGGTGGCCGAGGCAGTCGAGGCGGTCGAGGCCGGCGCGACGTTCCTGCTCTGCGACAACATGGCCCCCGATCTGCTGCGCCAGGTCGTCGCCGAGGTGGGCGACCGGGCCGAGCTCGAGGCCACCGGCAACCTGCGCCTGGAAAACGTGGCGGAGTACGCGGCGACCGGCGTCGACTACCTGTCGGTGGGCGGTCTGACCCACTCGTCGCCGATCCTCGACATCGCCATGGACCTACGTCCCCGCTGACCCCGCGAGGCTGGGATCATTGACGGGCGGCACCCGCGTCGATCGAGCGCGGGGCCGCCGTATGAATCTTGGGGACTGCCGTGCTGCTCTGTATTGACATCGGTAACACCAACACGGTGCTGGCGACCTTCGACGGCGACAAGCTCGTGCACAACTGGCGGATCAAGACCGACGCCCGGTCCACGGCGGACGAGCTGGGCCTGATGTTCCGCGGCCTGCTCGCGGGGGACGCGGTCGAGATCACCGGCGTCGCGGCCTGCTCGACCGTGCCGGCCGCGCTGCGCAGCCTGCGGACGATGCTGGGCCGCTACTACGGCGACCTGCCCAACGTGATCGTCGAGCCCGGGGTGAAAACCGGCGTCCAGCTGGCCATCGACAACCCCAAGGAGGTCGGCGCCGACCGGGTGGTCAACACCCTGGCCGCGCACGCCCTCTACGGCGGACCGTCGATCGTGGTCGACTTCGGCACCACCACCAACTTCGACGTGATCAGCGAGCGGGGCGAGTTCCTGGGCGGCGCCTTCGCCCCCGGCATCGAGATCTCGTTCGACGCGCTCGCCGCCCGCGCGGCCCAGCTGCGCAAGGTCGAACCGGCCAAGCCCAAGTCGGTGATCGGTAAGAACACGGTCGAGTGCCTCCAGTCCGGCATGTATTTCGGGTTCGCCGGGCAGGTCGACGGCATCGTCTCGCGCATGATCGACGAGATCGGCCCGGTCAAGGCCGTGATCGCCACCGGCGGGCTGGCCTGGCTGGTCAAGGACGAGTGCAAGACGATCACCGCGCACGAGCCGATGATCACGCTCATCGGGCTGCGGATGGTATATGAGCGGAACGTCTGAGTACGGCTGAGTAGGCTCTGAGGGCCTCATCCAACCGTTAAAGAGAGTCGTGCCGTGACCGAGCAGAATGTGCCCGTCCCTGATCCCGCCGAAGACCTGCCCGAGCAAATGCGGGTGCGCCGGTCGAAGCGGGACCGGATGCTCGCCGATGGGGTGTCCCCCTACCCGGTGAACGTCGCCCGGACGGCCACGCTGAAGCAGGTCCGGGAGCAGTACGCCGAGCTGGCCACCGACACGGCCAGCGGCGACCAGGTGTCGATCACCGGCCGGGTCATTTTCGTGCGCAACGGCGGCAAGCTGTGCTTCGCGACCCTGCGCGACGGCGATGGCACCGAGCTGCAGGCCATGCTCTCGCTGGACAAGGTCGGCGAGCAGCGGCTGACCGACTGGAAGCAACTCGTCGATCTCGGCGACATGGTCGGTTTCACCGGCGAGGTGATCACCAGCCGCCGCGGAGAGCTCTCCGTGCTGGCCGATTCCTGGGCGATGAATGCCAAGGCGCTGCGGCCCCTTCCGGTGGCTCACCGGCCTCTCTCCGAGGAGACCCGGGTCCGTCAGCGTTATGTCGATCTGATCGTCCGGCCGCAGGCGCGGGAGACTGTTCGCACCCGGGCCACCGTCGTGCGCAGTCTGCGCGAATCGTTGTTCCGCCGTGATTTCCTCGAGGTCGAAACGCCAATGTTGCAGTTGCTGCACGGCGGCGCGACGGCCCGGCCGTTTGTGACGCACAGCAACGCTCTCGACACCGATCTCTATCTGCGGATCGCGCCGGAACTGTTTTTGAAGCGGGCCGTCGTGGGCGGCATCGATCGCGTCTTCGAGATCAACCGCAACTTCCGCAATGAGGGTATGGACTCGACCCACTCGCCGGAGTTCGCGATGCTTGAGGCTTACCAGGCGTACGCGGACTACAACGTCATGCAACAGCAGACGCGCGAGTGGATTCAGGAAGCCGCGTTTGCAGTCGCCGGATCACACATCGTGACGCACTTCGACGGCACGGAGTTGGACCTCGGTGGCGAGTGGCCATCGATTACGCTCTATGGCGCGGTCTCCGATGCACTGGGCGAAGAAGTAACCCCGAGCGCCGATATCGCCCAACTGCAACGGTATGCCGAAAAGCACGACCTTTCCGTCGATCCGAAGTGGGGTCCAGGCAAGCTGGTCGAGGAGCTGTTCGAGCACCTCGTGCAGCACACGCTGCAGGCGCCGACTTTTGTGCGGGATTACCCGGAGGAGACGGCTCCGCTGACCCGGGCCCACCGGGAAACGCCGGGCCTGACCGAGAAGTGGGACCTCTACGTGCGGGGCTTCGAGTTGGCCACCGCCTATTCCGAGCTCGTCGACCCGGTGGTGCAGCGCGATCGGCTGGCGGCGCAGTCGTTGCTGGCGGCCGGCGGCGATCCCGAGGCGATGCAGCTCGACGAGGATTTCCTGCGCGCCATGGAGTACGGAATGCCACCCAGCGGCGGCATGGGAATGGGAATCGACCGGCTGTTGATGGCCCTCACCGGCCTCGGCATTCGCGAAACGATCCTCTTCCCGCTCGTCCGTCCCGAGTAAGGGCTCCCCGAGTAAGGGCTTCAGTAAGCGCCCGAACAAGCCGACCGCGGAAATAATCCGACCGCCATTGACGCACGACGCCGCCATGGCGTTATTGTCTGTGCGTTGCTTTGGGGAGAACCTGTGTCCGGGAGGATTGCACCGCGTGGCCAAGCAGATCATTCACAAGCTGGTCGATGACATCGACGGAGGCGACGCCGACGAGACGGTGAAGTTCGCTCTCGACGGCATTCAGTACGAGATCGATCTCTCGGAGAAGAACGCCACCAAATTGCGGGAGCTCTTTGAGCCCTACCTGGTGGCCGGCTCCAAGGTCGCGCGGGGCGGGGTGGTCGTGGGTGGCCGGGCCGCTCGCGGTCGCGGCGGCGCGACCGCCGACCGGGAGCAGAACAAGGCCATCCGGGAGTGGGCGAAGAAGTCCGGCAAGGACATCTCCGACCGCGGCCGCATCCCGCAGGAGATCGTCGACGAGTTCCACGCGAAGGGCCCGGGTCGCAACTGACCCGCCGGGCTGACCGTCCGCCCGCAACCTGACGCAGCAGCGTCCGCCATGCCTCGGCATGGCGGACGCCGCCGACGAGGGGACGCACCGGCCGCACCGACTGCAGGGTTTGCAGTCGCTGCGGCCGGCGCGTCCCCTCGTCGGTTATAAGGCGTCCGCTGCGGAGCGGAGCGAGGCGAGTCAGCTCGGACCCGCTGCTTTTTCGCCTGTCCTTCGGTGACCCGCCGTAGAGTTATCCACAGGTGGGGACAGAGTTGTCCACAGGCTGTGGATGTGGGATCCGGGATTTCGCTGTCCGCGTAGCCGTAGGGCTGGGGGAACAGCCGCTGAGCGTGCGAAGTTGGCTAAAACAACGCTGCGGACGGTTTCGAAGGCTCGCGAGGGCCCAGCAAGACCTCTCGGCGGCGATAGAGTTACGAGTACGGGTATCACCGATGCCCGTGCGCTGGCCCCGCCAGTTCAAATGGCGCACGGCACGTGAGGAGCACGAGGGCATGTTCGAGCGGTTCACCGACCGAGCGCGACGGGTTGTCGTCCTGGCCCAAGAAGAGGCCCGGATGCTCAACCACAACTACATCGGGACCGAGCACATCCTGCTCGGCCTGATCCATGAGGGTGAGGGCGTCGCCGCCAAGGCTCTCGAGAGCCTTGGCATCTCTCTTGAGGGTGTGCGGCAGCAGGTCGAGGAAATCATCGGCCAGGGTCAGCAGGCGCCGAGCGGGCACATCCCGTTCACGCCCCGCGCCAAAAAGGTTCTCGAGCTGTCGCTGCGTGAGGCGCTGCAGCTCGGCCACAACTACATCGGCACCGAGCACATCCTGCTCGGCCTGATCCGCGAGGGCGAGGGCGTCGCCGCCCAGGTCTTGGTGAAATTGGGCGCCGATCTCAACCGCGTCCGCCAGCAGGTCATCCAGCTGCTCTCGGGCTACCAGGGCAAGGAGCCGGCGGCCGCCGGCGCCACGGCGGGCGAGGCTGCTCCGTCGACGTCCCTGGTCCTCGACCAGTTCGGCCGCAACCTGACCCAGGCGGCCCGCGAGGGCAAGCTCGACCCGGTCATCGGGCGCGAGAAAGAAATCGAGCGGGTCATGCAGGTGCTGTCCCGCCGCACCAAGAACAACCCGGTCCTCATCGGTGAGCCGGGCGTCGGCAAGACCGCGGTCGTGGAGGGCCTGTCCCAGTCGATCGTCAAGGGCGAGGTGCCCGAGACGCTCAAGGACAAGCAGCTCTACACGCTCGACCTCGGTGCGCTGGTCGCCGGTTCCCGTTACCGCGGTGACTTCGAGGAGCGCCTGAAGAAGGTGCTCAAGGAGATCCGCACCCGGGGCGACATCATCCTGTTCATCGACGAGATCCACACCCTGGTGGGTGCGGGTGCCGCCGAGGGCGCGATCGACGCGGCGAGCATCCTCAAGCCGATGCTGGCCCGTGGTGAGCTGCAGACCATCGGTGCCACCACCCTCGACGAGTACCGCAAGCACCTGGAGAAGGACGCCGCTCTCGAGCGCCGCTTCCAGCCCATCCAGGTCGGCGAGCCGTCGCTGGCGCACACCATCGAGATCCTCAAGGGTCTCCGGGACCGCTACGAGGCCCACCACCGCATCAGCATCACGGACGCTGCCCTGGTGGCGGCCGCGACGCTGGCCGACCGCTACATCTCCGACCGCTTCCTGCCGGACAAGGCGATCGACCTGATCGACGAGGCCGGCGCCCGGATGCGCATCCGCCGGATGACCGCGCCGCCGGACCTCCGCGACTTCGACGAGCGCATCGCTCAGGTCCGCCGCGACAAGGAGTCCGCGATCGACGCGCAGGACTTCGAGCGGGCCGCGCAGCTGCGCGACAAGGAGAAGCAGCTGCTGGGCCAGAAGGCGCAGCGGGAGAAGGAGTGGAAGGCCGGCGACCTCGACGTCGTGTCCGAGGTCGACGACGAGCAGATCGCCGAGGTCCTGGGCAACTGGACCGGCATCCCGGTCTACAAGCTGACCGAGGAGGAGACCTCCCGGCTGCTCCGCATGGAGGATGAGCTGCACAAGCGGGTCATCGGCCAGGAGGACGCGGTCAAGGCGGTCTCGAAGGCGATCCGGCGTACCCGGGCCGGTCTGAAGGACCCGAAGCGCCCGTCGGGCTCGTTCATCTTCGCCGGCCCGTCCGGTGTCGGTAAGACCGAGCTCAGCAAGGCGCTCGCCGAGTTCCTGTTCGGCTCGGAAGACGCGCTGATCCAGCTCGACATGTCCGAGTTCCACGACCGCTACACGGTGTCCCGCCTCGTCGGTGCCCCTCCCGGCTACGTCGGTTATGACGAGGGTGGCCAGCTGACCGAGAAGGTGCGCCGCAAGCCGTTCTCCGTGGTCCTCTTCGACGAGATCGAGAAGGCCCACCCGGACGTCTTCAACACGCTCCTGCAGATCCTGGAGGACGGCCGTCTGACCGATGGTCAGGGCCGGATCGTGGACTTCAAGAACACGGTCATCATCCTGACCACCAACCTGGGCACGCGTGACGTGGCCAAGGCGGTGTCGCTGGGCTTCCAGGCGTCGGAGGACGTGGAGAGTAACTACGACCGGATGAAGGTCAAGGTCAACGACGAGCTGAAGCAGCACTTCCGCCCGGAGTTCCTCAACCGCATCGACGACACGATCGTCTTCCACCAGCTCCGCCAGGAAGAGATCCTGCAGATCGTCGACATCTTCACGGCCCGGATCGAGGGTCAGCTCAAGAACAAGGACATGGGCCTCGAGCTGACCGACAACGCCAAGAAATACCTGGCGAAGAAGGGCTTCGACCCGGTGCTGGGCGCGCGGCCGCTGCGCCGCACGATCCAGCGCGACCTCGAGGACACGCTGTCCGAGCAGATCCTCTTCAACGAGCTGCGCCCCGGCCAGATCGTGGTGGTGGACTGCGAGGGCGACCCGGAAAACATCGAGAAGTCCAAGCTGGTCTTCCGCGGCGCCGACCGGGGAGTGTCGGTTCCCGACGCCGTCCCGGCGGACCTCGGCGCGACGACCACCGAGGAGTAAGCACTAGCTAGATACACAACGGCCCGGCTGCCAACGCAGCCGGGCCGTTGTGTGTCCGGAGAAATGTCCGAAGAACGATCAGGAGAGACGCAGAAGGGTTCCGGCCGAGCCGATCGAGACGGCGTTGCCGGCCACCCGCAGATAGCCGCCGTCCACCTTCAGCTTCAGACCGGCCCGGGTGAGCTCCCGCCGGAACGGGGTGGCCGTCGCGTCGAGCCGCAGGGCGGCCCCGACGACCTGGACGAAGCGGTCCGGGTGATCCACCGAGCGGAGCACCTCGGTGCCGTCGTCGCGGGCCTCGAACCGGAACTGCGTCGCCGCCAGCGCGCGGGGCGCTCGCTCGGCCACGATCGCGCCGTCGTCCGCGTGCCGCACGAAGGTGTCCGCCCGGTCGGCCGGACCGAGACGCACGATCGGCCCGCCGTCGCCGACCGGCACGCCGAACAGCGGAGTGCCGTCCGGATGCCAGTAGAGCCGCTGCACCCGGGCGTGCCGATTGGGGTCGTACAGCGGATCGCCGGTGATGTCCCGGTAGTCGCGGGCGTGATAGACCAGCACGTCGGTCCGCCCGTCCTCGGCCACCGTGAACGAGTTGTGCCCGGGCCCGAAGCGCGCGGTCGACTCGTTCGTCACGAAGATCGGGTCGGGGGTCTTCACCCACGAGTCCCGGTCCAGCAGGTCAGCGTCCGCGTCGGCGGTGAGCAGGCCCATGCAATAGCGGGCGTCGGTCGCGCTGGCCGAGAAGGTCAGGAACACCCGGCCGTTGCGGATCAGCACGGCCGGCCCCTCGTTCACCCGGTAGCCCTGGATCTCCCAGGAGCGAGTGGGGGTGGTGATCCGGGTCGGCTTGCCGGCGAGCGACCACGGCGTACCCATCCGGGCGATGTAGAGGCTGGTGTTGACCGCGATCTCGGGCTCGCTCTGCGCCCACACCAGATAGCGGCGGCCCCGGTGGGCGAAGGTCGTCGCGTCCAGCGTGAAACCGTCCCACTCGGTCATCAGCTGGGTCTTGAGCTGCCACCCGCTCGGGTCGAGCGGGTCGGCCAGCGGGGACTCGAGCACGTAGGTGCGGATGCGGAACACGTCGTCGGAGTCGCCGGCCGCGAAGTAGATGTACCAGCGCCCGTCGATGCGGTGCAGTTCCGGCGCCCAGATGTGCCCGGCCATCTTGCCGGTGGCCGGGCGCCGCCAGATCACCGTCTCGGCGGCGCCGGACAGGCCGGCCAGGGTGGACGCGCCGCGCAGGGCGATCCGGTCGTATTCGGGGACCGAGCCGGTGAAGTAGTACATGCCGTTGGTGCGCGGCGTGATGAACGGGTCGGCCCGCTGGCTGACCAGCGGCTGGACGGTCGGGACACCGTAGATCTCGGCGTCGGTCCGGGGTTGGGCGGCCGCCGCCGGGGCCGAGGCGGAGACGAGTCCCGCGCCGGCCGCGATCCCGAGGGAGCCGCGCATCAGGGTGCGTCGGTTGAGAGGCACGAAGTCTCCTTAGCGGGTCTTGAGGCGCAGGAAGGTGACCGAGTTGGCCGGGAACTCCCGGGTGAAGGTCGAGCCGAGGCCGCGCACGGTGCTGGTGACGGGCTGGATCGGCTCGGCCGAGCGGGTGTTCTGCTCGCCCGGGTCGCCCGCCAGCACGGTCATCCGGCCCGTCGACGCGACCTTGAGTCCACCGAGGTCGACCCTGGTCAGCGCCGGGGACGCCGAGGCGTTGACGACCTTGACGATCAGCTCACCCGAGGCCAGGTCGCGGGTGACGACCTGGGCGAACGGCTCCACGACCTGGTTGTCGTCGAAACTGCCCCAGACCTCGCCGTCGCGGATCAGCGTCACCTTCGTGCCGCGTACCTCGATCCTGAGGTCGTACGTCTGCCCCGTGGTGACCGTGTCGGGCCTGGTCAGGAGCTGTTCCTTGGCGGCGCCGGCCGCCTTCTCGACCGCGCCCTGGGTGTTGTTCCAGCCGCCGAGGTTCCACCAGTACCAGGTGGTCGAGTCCTTGATCCCGAACGGGATGAGGAAGCCCTCGGCGCCCGCGGTCTTGGTCGCCTTGATCGAGATGTCGTAGTCGGTGGCGGTGATGTCGGTGGCCGCGGCGACCATCGTGTCCTCGGCCGCGAGATCGGTCTGGGTGTAGGCGCCGTCGGTCACCGCCCATGTGCCCCGGTTGGTGATCGGCGACCAGCCGTCCGCGTTGCCGTCGTCGAAGTCGTCGTCGAGCAGCACGGTCCCGTCCGGCGTGGTGACCTTGAGATCGTCATACCGGGCCGCCGTACGCCACGTCGAGAACCCGACCCGCCCGGTGATCGGCTGCGGCTGGACGACCCGGCCGCCGGTCACCGTGGACGGAACCACCTTGTCGCCGACGTTGGTCATGAACAGCTTCTGCATGAGATAGCCGGTCGTGCCCCACGACTCGTCGTTGTCGAACCAGATCAGGTCGGGTCGCCACTGGACGTTGTCGATGTTGGCGAACAGCGGCGCGTACGAGGCCATCTTGACCACGTCGGCGTTGCGCTCCAGCCCCGTCATGTACGCCGCCTCGGCCAGCGAGTTCGCGAACTTGGCGTCCTGCGACGCGTACTCGCCGAGAAAGACCTTCGGGCCACTGCGGTCGTACGCGTCGTATCGCGCGTTGTTCTGCAGGAACCAGTTCGGGCTGTTGTAGTAGTGCTCGTCGACCATGTCGGTGCCGGCGGCCCGGTTCTTGGCCCACAGGTTGTCGAAGGTGGCGCCCTGATCGTCCGGGCCGGAGTTGCTGATCACCGTGATGGCCGGGTATTTCGCCTTGATCGCCTCGCGGAACTCGAGGAAGTTGGCGAAATACTCCTCGGGCAGGTTCTCCTCGTTGCCGACCGCAACCATGGTCAGCCCGAACGGCCTGGCGTGACCCATCTGCGCCCGCAGCCGGCCCCACGTCGAGGTGACCGGCCCGTTGGCGAACTCGATCAGGTCGAGCGTGTCCTGGATGTGTCGCTGCAGCAGCGCCGGGTCGTCGGTGGCGCGGTTCTGCCCGCAGCCGGTGACCAGCGCCGGCACGACCGGCAGGGGAGCGGCGCCGATGTCCTCCGAGAACTGGAAATACTCGAAGTAGCCGAGCCCGTAGCTCTGGTTGTAACCCCAGAAGTTGGCGTTGGTGGCCCGCGTCTCGACCGGACCGACGGTGTCCTTCCACTGGTAGGAGCGGGCGCGGGGGTAGCTCGAGGCGGCGTCGTACGCGTAGTGGCTGCCGGTGTTGACCAGGCAGCCGCCCGGGAACCGGACGAAGCCGGGCCGCAGCGCCGCCACCTTCTCGGCCAGGTCTTTGCGCAGGCCATGACCCTTGTACGTGTCGCGCGGGAGCACCGACACCATGTCCAGCCGCAGGGTGCCCGCCCCGGTCGTCGACACCGACAGGCGGCCGGCGTCGCTGGTGCCGGCGGCGCGCAGCGTGCCCGCGTACCGGGTCCAGGTGTCGTTCTTGATATTGATCTTGAGTGGTGCCGCCAAGGCGGTGCCGTCGCCGGTCTGCAGCGCGATCGTGAGGGGCGTGCCGGCGGTGTCGGTGCGGGCCCAGACCGAGAAGTCGTAGAGCTTGCCCCTCGCGGTCGCGATCCCGCTGTTGTAGCCCGCGTTGGTGACACCGCCCGGGCCGGTCAGCCGCAGGTAGGTGCGGTTGCGTTCGTTGAGGCGGGCCTCGTCGTCCACGGTGGTGGCGGCCCCGGTCGCGGTCCAGCCGGTCAGCCCGGTGTACGACTGGTTGTCCGCGGCCTGGAACTCGAAGGATCGGTTGCGGACGAGCTCGGCGTATAGGCCGCCGTCCGCCGCGTAGTTGATGTCCTCGAAGAAGACGCCGTACATCTCGTCGCTGATCGCCGGGCCGGCGGTCGCGGGGTCGACGGTGATCGTGTAGTCGGGGTTCGCGGCGGCGACGGCCGGGGGCGCGACTGCGAGGGGCAGCGCGGCCAGAGCAACGACGAAGCCGGCCGTACGGGATCGGAAGCGGGCCACGTGGGTCCTCCCTGCGGGCAGCATTGTTCGCGCGAACAACTCACACCCCAGGTACATGGCGGTGGATCCATTACTGCACCTTAAGAGAGGTGTTCACGTGAGAACTGTCTATGTGAGCGTTCACTATAGAGGGAACCCAGCGCAAAGTCAGCCGTCGATCACAGTGATTGCGGGGGCACCTGCGGAGCGTCGCCGGCCAGCACGAAGGCATCCGGGTTCAGGGGTTCGACCAGCCCGTCCTCGACCAGCCCAGCCAGCGCCCGGGCTCGCTGCACGTCGTCGTTCCACACCTGGTCGAGGCGCTGCCGCGGCACCGGGCCGGTCGCGTGCCGCAACACCTCGAGCAGCAGCCCGCGCACCTGGCGGTCGGTCCCCGCGTACCGCTGCGGCTTGCGACTCGGCCCCTCGAGCGCGGGCGAACCGTTCAACCGCCAGGCGCAGACGCGCTCGAACGGGCACTCGTGGCAGCGCGGCGAGCGGGCCGTGCAGACCAGCGCGCCCAGCTCCATGAAGGCGATGCTGGCCTTGGCCGCCCGGGCCGGCTCGTGGGGCAGGAGGTCGGCCATCGCGACCAGGTCGGCGGCGGTCGTGTTGGGCCCGGCGTCCGGCTTGCCCTCCACCGCCCGCGACACGACCCGGCGCACATTTGTGTCGACCACGGGGTGACGCTGGCCGTACGCGAAGGTCGCCACGGCCCGCCCGGTGTAGGTGCCCACCCCCGGCAGCGCCAGCAGCTGATCGAGATCGGACGGGACCTGCCCGCCGTGCCGCTCGACCATCGCCACCGCACAGGCGTGCAGCCGCATCGCCCGCCGCGGGTAGCCGAGGCGTCCCCACATGCGGATCGCCTCGGAGGGCGGGTCGGCGGCCAGGTCGGCCGGAGTGGGCCAGCGGGTCATCCAGGAGCGCCAGGCGGGCTCCACCCGGACGACCGGCGTCTGCTGGAGCATGACCTCGCTCACCAGCACACCCCAGGCGGTGGTGTCGCTCTGCCGCCAGGGCAGATCGCGGGCATTCTTCTCGAACCAGGTGATGGCGTCGTCGGCATGTGTCATCGCAGGTCTTACTGTAGGCAAGTGCATGAGCTTGCCATCACCGTCATCGGCCCCGACCGCACCAGCATCGTCGCCGACGTGACCGAAGCGCTGGCCGGAGTGGGCGCGAACCTCACCGACTCGACGATGACCCGCCTCCACGGCCACTTCACGATGACCCTGATCTGCACCGGGCCGTCCGAGGCGGAAGCGGTCAAGGCACTCGAACCGCTGACCGGGGTCGTCACCTCGGTCCGCCGGGTCGACCCCGAGGCCGACGTCGAGAGCGCCGGCGAGCCGTACGTGGTGAGCGTGCACGGCGCCGACCGGCTCGGCATCGTGGCCGCCGTGACCAGGGTGGTCGCCGCGGCCGGCGGCAACATCACCGACCTGAGCACCCGGCTGACCGGCGCCCTCTACGTGCTCATCGCCGAGGCCGACCTGCCGCCCGGCGCCGCCGACGAGCTGGCCCAGCAGCTGGCCGTGGCCGCGTCCGAGCTGGGTGTCGAGGTGACGCTGCGGCGCGCCGAGTCGGAGATCCTGTGATCTCTTGGGACGGCCCGGAGGGCAATGTCCTCCCGGTCGTCACCGCCCCGGCCGCGGTGCTCAGCACGGTCGGTGACGAGGT
This sequence comes from Actinoplanes sp., assembly GCA_965217855.1. Lineage (GTDB taxonomy): Bacteria > Actinomycetota > Actinomycetes > Mycobacteriales > Micromonosporaceae > Actinoplanes. The sequence goes on from CBDCJN010000017.1 coordinate 17,907, forward strand.
CGACCCGGCCGACCCCGCGATCGTGCAGCTGGCGGCCGACCTGGTCGCCACCATGCGGATTTCACCCGGTTGTGTCGGCCTGGCCGCGCCGCAGGTCGGCGTGGGGGCCCAGATCTTCGCGGTCGATGTGACCGGTCACCCCAAGGCCGCGACCACGCACGGCACGTTCGTCCTCTGCAATGCCAAGGTGATCGAGGCGAGCCGCTGGAAGGCCGGCCGCGAGGGCTGTATGTCCGTCCCCGACCTGACCGGCGACGTCAAGCGGGCGGGCCGGATCGTGGTGGCGGCGACCCTGCCCGGCAGCGGTGAAGAGATCACGCTGACGACGGACGCGTTCGAGGCCCGCGCGCTGCAACACGAGATCGACCACTGTGCCGGAAAGTTATTCCTCGATCGGGTCGCCGGTGCGCACGCGATCTACCAGCGCAAGGTCTATCTCTAACGACCTGTAAGCGAGTCGGTGTCGCATAACTCGGCGCGTCGCGGCGTTCCGCGCGGCGTTCGGGTTTACCGTGGCCCCACTATGCGAGCGACGGTCGGTCCCCTTCCTTCCTCCGTCTACTGGCGGCGTCGTGCAGTCGTGCTGGGTGCGGTGCTGCTCGGCATCATCGTGCTGTTCGTTTCCTGCTCCGGCGGCGACGACGACAAGAACGGCCAGAAGCAGGGCCAGGCCCCGAGCTCGTCGCAATACCCGACGCCCGAGCCGGGGTCGCCCGAACCGTCGTTCCTGGACGGTCGGCCCGGCAACAACGGGCCGTCGCTGCCCGCACCCGGTGACCTGACGCCTCAGTCGCCCGATGCCGGCGAAGGCGATGCCGGCGAAGGCGATGGCGACGATGGCCAGCAGCAGACGCTGCCGCCCACCGGCGGCACCGGGACGGGCACGGGGACAGGCACCGGGCAGAACAACAACGTCACCGCACCTGCCGACGGCAGCTGCGCCGACAACGAGCTGGCCGTGAACCCGGTCCCGGCCACGACAAACCTCAAGCGCGGGGCGAGCGTCCAGGTCGAGCTGAAGATCAAGAACAGCAGCTCCCGGGCGTGCTCCCGCGACGTCGGGGCCGACCCGCAGGAGCTCTACATCGACCAGGGCGCCTTCAAGTACTGGTCGTCCGACACGTGCAGCTCCGCCAAGGGCAGCGACGTCCGTCAGCTGCAGCCGGGTGAGGAACTCACCTACAAGGTGACCTGGAACGGCCGTCAGTCCAGCAAGTGCACCGGCGGGTCACCCTCGGGCCCCAACCCGCCGCCCGGCCAGTTCCAGCTGCGTGCCCGGCTCGGCACGCTGCTCAGCAACCCGGTCACGCTGACGATCACGGCGTAGTGGTCGCTGCGCTCGAGCTCTACCTGGACGTCGACGCCACCCGCCGGGTCCGGACGCTGTGGCGCGCGCTCGAGTCCGAAGGCATTCCGACGCTCGCGTCCCTGCTGAACGACAAGCACCGCCCGCACGTGTCCCTGGCCGCGGCCCGCCAGTTGCCCCCGTCGACCGTGGTCGAGGCGTTGTCGGGCCTGACCGTGGGGCGCGGGCTGACGCTGAACCTCGACTTCGTGGGCCAGTTCGTCGGCCGGGTGTTGTGGCTGGGAGTCGTCCCCACGGCCGAACTGCTGGCCCACCACAGCGAGGTGCACGCCCGGCTGGAGGCGGCCGGCGTCGAGACCTGGGATCTCTACCGCCCCGGCAAGTGGGTGCCCCACTGCACGGTCTCGATGCGCGTCCCCAACCCGCAGATGGCCCAGGCGATCCGCCGCTGCCTGGAGGTCCTGCCGATCCGGGCCACCGTCACCGGCGCCTCGGTCACCGACCACGCCAACGGCATCGCCGAGCCGATCTAGCCGGTCAGGCTTCTAGCCGGCCAGGCGCTAGCCGGGTATTCCGCGGGTCGTTGATCGTGAGCGGGTTTCGGCGCGGCGGGTTGGTGATGAGGGTGGCCGATGGCAGCGTGCCGGGCTGTGAGAGAGCGTGCGCAGTACGGGTCGGTGCCGTCGGTGGAGAAGGCGTTGGGGTCGTTGCCGGTGGTCGCGGCGTTTGCCGCCCGCCTGCGGATTCGGGATGTCATCGAGGAGTTGTGCCCGGTTGATGACCGGTCGGAGCTGACGCACGGCCAGGTGATCGAGGCGCTGGTGGCGAACCGGTTGACGTCGCCGGAACCCCTGGTCCGGGTGCGGGACTGGGCGGCTGGGCACGCGGTCGAGGAGGTCTTCGGGGTCCGGCCGGAGCAGCTCAACGATGATCGGGTCGGTCGGGCCCTGGATGCGATCGCGTCGCAGCTGGACTCGATCGTCGGGTCGGTCGGGGCCGCCGCGATCAAGGCGTTCGGTATTGACGTGTCGCGGATTCACTGGGACATGACGTCGATGTCGGTGTATGGCGAGTACGAGCAGGTCGACGACGAGTATGCGGCGCCGAAGTTCGGGCATTCCAAGGACCGGCGGCCGGATTTGAAGCAGGTCCAGGCCGGGCTCGCGGTGACCGGCGACGGCGGGGTGCCGGTCTTTCACCGGGCTTACGACGGCGGTGCGGGTGAGGTCGCCCAGGTCATCCCGATGATGAAGGCGTTGCAGAAGATCGCCACGACCCGCCGGCTGTTGATCGTCGGGGACTCGAAGCTGGTCTCCTACGACAACCTGACCACGATGCACGGCGAGCAGGTGACCTTCGTGGCACCGGCGTCGAAGGTGTACGTCGGCGCTGAGGTGCTGGCCGGCCTGGACCTGGGCCAGGCCACCCGGGTCGACTACGTCGCTGCCCGTGACCAGGGCAAGGACCCGTCAACGCTGGGGAACTGGCACGTGTACGAGGACACCATGGTCTTGACCGGGCCGCGGAAGAAGGACCCGGTCCTGACCCTGCGGCGGGTGTTCGTGCACTCCAGCGCACGCGCCGGTGCCGCGGCGACGGCCCGGGCCAAGAAAATCGACCGGGCCACCGGCGACCTGGACCGGCTGACCCGAGGCCTGGGCTCGCGGTACTACCCGGACGCCGCCGCGGTCGAGGCCCGCTTGGCGGTGATCGCGAAAGACCGTCGGGTCGGCGCTTACCTCCGCACTACGACCGGCACCGACACCGCGACCGGTAAACCCACCCTGACCTGGAACTTCGACCAACAGGCCCGCGATGCCGAGGCGGCTACCGACGGCTGGTACGCGCTGTTGACCAACCTGGACCCCGACCAGGCCGACGCCGCGCAAGTGCTGTTGCACTACAAAGGCCAGGAAGCCGTCGAACGCCGCTACTCGACGTTCAAAGGCCCCCTGGCCGTCGCCGCGATCTACCTGAAGAACAACCGCCGGATCACCGCCATGATCACCGTGATCTGCCTCGCCCTGCTCATCTTCAGCCTCATCGAACGCCAAATCCGAGGCGCACTACGGGCTCAAGGCCGGACCACCGTTGCCGGTCTCTACGCCCGCAGACCCGCCATCCCGACCACCCGGCTGATCTTCCAAGCCCTCGCCGGAATGAGACTCATCCCCGCGACCAGCGGAAACCTCCACACCATTCCTCAACCCACACCCCTACAACTCGAACTCCTCGCCCTGCTCGACGTCAATCCGCTCGAGTGGTGCTGACGATCGCCGACGTGCGGAATGCGGGGCTAGCCGCTCAGGCTCCGGCCGCTCAGGCTCCGGCCGCTCAGGCTCCGGCCGGTCAGCGGAAGCCGGTCAGCGGAAGCCGGTCAGCGACAGCAGGACGTAGCCCACGGCGGTCAGCGGCAGGGCGATCAGCAGGGCCAGGCCGCGCTGAGCCCACGAACGGCCCACCAGCAGGGTGATCAGCACACCCAGCCCGACCAGGACACCCACGGACGTGAGCTGGTCGCCGCGGTCGTACGACGAGTCGCCGACGCGCCGGCCCTGGATCACCGCCTCGGCGAAAAGCACGGCGGCCGGCATGGCCAGAGCCGCGGTCTGCAGCCGACCCGGAGTGCGAGCGATCACCCCGGCCGCCCCGAAGACGGCCCCGGCCACCACGGCCAGGCCCATCCAGAGCAGAGCGGTCGAGTTGTACGCGTTCGACAGGTCATCGTTCTGGATCAGCGTGGCCGCCACGTAGTAGCTGGGCACCGCCACCACCAGGCAGACGATCGCGCCGAGAACGCCGACCGGCAGCGACCACCGAGCCCACCAGGTCACCAGGAAGGCCGCCACGGCCCACACGGCGATCGAGTTGCCCAGATCCCCCAGCGGAAACGGCACGTACTTGATCCAGACGAAGTCGAGCACCCCCAGCAGCACCCCGGCCACCGGGGCCACCACGACTACGTTCCGGTTGATCGCCATGGCTGAAGATCGTAGAAACCTCGACCCTGACTCCGCATCGAACCCCGGACAGATCGGGGGATCTGCCGAAAGAATGATCAGCAGACCTGGGCGGCAGTCACCCACCGGCGCCGGGCCGCAGCCGATGCGGCGCTGGAGGGCCGGTCAAGAACATCCCGTCCAGCGTGGCGAGGCACGCGACAAAGCATGAGCGGTCAAAGGGTGCGTAGGGCTTTGGGCAGGACCAGCACGAGGCCGAGGGCCAGCAGGGTGATCACGGCCTGGCCGATCCGGCCCGCGGTGATGCCGCCCGAGGTGTCGACGACGTAGTTGGCATAGCCGTTCGCGAGGGCGTCGGTGACCAGGACGACCGCGCCCAGGATCAGGCCGGCGGCCGGGCGCAGGAGCAGCAGCACGACCGCCAGCGCGTCGAAGAAGGTCAGCGAGACGAAGTAGGCCGCGAGCCAGCCCGGCAGGCCCGGATAGCCGCCCGTGAGCAGCTGAAAGACGTGGACGACCGTGCCGTACGCGAAGACCGCGACGGCCGCACGAACGACACAGGCGTTAGACGTAGCGCTCGAGGATCGAGGCCTCGGCCAGGCGGGACAGGCCCTCGCGGACGCCGCGGGCCCGCGCGTCGCCGACGCCGTCGACGGCCTGGAGGTCTTCGACGGTGGCGCCCAGCAGGCGCTGCAGGCTGCCGAAGTGGTCGACCAGCCGGTCGACGATCTGGGTGGGCAGGCGCGGCACCTTGGCCAGCAGCCGGAAGCCCCGCGGCGAGACGGCCGCGTCGAGCGAGTCGGTGGCGCCCGGGTAGCCGATGGCCTTGGCCACCGCCACCAGGTCGATCATCTCGGTCGCGGTGAGCAGATCGAGCTCGATCAGCGCCTCGTCGAGGTTGCGCGCCTTGCGGCCGGTGGGCAGGTAGTCGCGGATGACCAGGGTGCGGTCGGAGTCGACGCCGGCCATCAGCTCGTCGAGCTGCAGCGCGAGCAGGCGGCCGTCGGTGCCCAGCTCGACCACGTAGCCCGAGATCTCGTCGGCGATGCGGCGCACCATTTCGAGGCGCTGGACCACGGCGACCGCGTCACGCACGGTGACCAGGTCTTCGATCTCCAGCGCGGAGAGCGTGCCGGACACCTCGTCGAGGCGCAGCTTGTAGCGCTCGAGGGTGGCCAGCGCCTGGTTGGCCCGGGACAGGATGGCCGCGGAGTCGTCGAGGACGTGGCGCTGGCCGTTCACGTAGAGGCCGATGATGTGCATCGACTGGCTCACCGAGATGACCGGGAAGCCGGTCTGCTTGGCCACCCGCTCGGCCGTGCGGTGCCGGGTGCCCGACTCCTCCGAGGGGATGGCCGGGTCGGGCATCAGGTGGATCGAGGCCCGGACGATGCGGGTGCCGTCGCTGGAGAGCACCACCGCGCCGTCCATCTTGCACAGCTCACGCAGGCGCGTGGCCGAGAACTCGACGTCGAGCGGGAAACCGCCGGTGCAGATGCTCTCGACCACCGCGTCGTAGCCCAGCACGATGAGCGCGCCGGTACGGCCCCGCAGGATGCGCTCGAGGCCGTCGCGCAGCGCCGTGCCCGGGGCCATCAGGGCCAGATTGGCGCGCAGCGGGTCACCGCTCACACCACCGCCGGTGAGACCGGGACCGGCTGGTGCGGGCGCCGGACGATGCGCCGACCCGTTCACGCCGGGCTTGGGCGTCGGATTGGCGGCGGAGGGCTTGGAACCATCGCGGTCGAGCGGCACCTGGACATTCTACGGACTGTCATCCACTCCAACGAGGCGTGGTTCGATGAATGCTCCGTAGCGTGATGAAACGTCACCGATTGTCACCGCCGTGAGCGGCCGACGCGCGGGCCGCGGACTGCAACGCGGAGCGCAGATCGCTGACCTCGATCACCTGCATGCCCTTGGGCGCGCCGCCCGACTCGGGGGCGCACCCGGGCGGCACCAGAGCCACCTTGAAGCCGAGACGGGCCGCCTCGGCCAGCCGCCGCCCGACCGCACCGACCCGGCGGATCTCACCGGTGAGGCCGACCTCGCCGATCGCCACCAGCTGGGGCGCCATGGCCAGGTCGAGGCCGCCCGAGGCGACCGCCAGCGCCATGGCCAGGTCGGCCGACGGCTCGGTCAGCCGGATGCCGCCGACCGTGGCCGCGAAAACCTCACGGTTGTAGAGCTTGAGCTGTTTGGTGCGGCGCTCGAGGACGGCCAGCACCATCGCCAGGCGGGCGCTGTCGAGGCCGGAGACCGTGCGCCGGGGGGAACCCTGCACCTCGGCGCCGATCAACGCCTGCACCTCGGTGACCAGGGCGCGGCGACCCTCCATGGCCACGGTCACGCAGGTGCCGGGGACGGGCTCGGAATAGCGGGTGAGGAAGAGGCCGGACGGGTCGGACAGGCTGGAGATGCCGCCCTCGTGCATCTCGAAGCAGCCCACCTCGTCGGCCGCGCCGAAGCGGTTTTTGACCCCGCGCACCAGCCGCAGCGACGAATGCTTGTCGCCCTCGAAGTGGAGCACCACGTCGACCAGGTGTTCCAGGACACGGGGGCCGGCGACCTGACCGTCCTTGGTGACGTGACCGACCAGGACGGTGGCGATGCCGCGCTCCTTGGCCACGCCGACCAGCGCGGACGTGACGGCGCGGACCTGGGTGACGCCGCCGGGGACGCCCTCGGTGCCGGGCGCCGAGATCGTCTGCACCGAGTCGAGCACCAGCAGGCCGGGCTTGACCGCGTCGAGGTGACCGAGCACGGCGCCCAGATCGCTCTCGGAGGCCAGATAGAGCTTTTCGTGCAGGGCGCCGAGCCGCTCGGCCCGCAGGCGGACCTGGCTCACTGATTCCTCGCCGCTGACCACCAGGGACGGTGTGCCCGAGTGGGCGGCCCACTGCTGAGCCACGTCGAGCAGCAGGGTGGATTTGCCGACGCCGGGCTCGCCGGCCATCAGCACCACCGCGCCGGGCACGAGACCGCCGCCGAGCACCCGGTCGAGCTCGCTCACGTTGGTCGGCACGGCCTTGGCCGGGGCGGCGCTGATCGTGGCGATCGGGCGGGCCGGCTCGGACGGCATGCGCGAGCTGACCACCCGCCCGGCGCCGAGCGGGGTGGTCACCGTGGACTCGATGACCGAGCCCCACTCACCGCAGTCGGTGCAGCGACCCAGCCATTTGGGCGGCTGGAAGCCGCAGGCGTCGCAGACGTAGGCGGGGCGTGCGGCTTTGGCGGCCGTGCGGGACGTGGTCACCCCGCAAAGCTAGCGGGAGGGTCTGACAACTACTCCGCGTTCTCCTCGGCCTCGCCCGGCGCGCGGGAGGCCGGCGAGAGCGGGATGCCGAACGGCGCGATCAGCTCGAGCGGCTGCGAGTCGCCGCTGACCTCGAGGACCAGGCTCAGCGAGTGACCCGGGAGCATCTCGTCGCTCAGGCCGACGGCCTGCACCTTCTGCTCGCCCTCGGGCAGGAAGGTGGCGCTGCCCAGCGCGGGGATGGTGATGCGGGCGGGCTGCAAAGCGGGCGCTTCCGGCGAGGCCGACGCCGACGGCACGTCGCTCGGCGCGACCGAAGGGGCCGCGCTGGAGGCGCCGGCGGCCGGACCGGTCAGGCCGATCTGCTGGGCCGACACGATGCCCGCCTGCTCGTCCTGCAGCGGCTTGCTGCTGATCAGGACGGTCATCGGGGCGGTGGTGTGGTTGAACAGCGCCAGCTCGAGCTGAGCGGTGCCGTTGGCCGGGTAGCCCTCGGGGTTGTTGTAGACGACCTGGAGGTTGCGGACCTGCAGCCGCCCGTCGGGGCTCTGCGTGTTCAGCCCCGAGATCGGCGTCTTGAGAAGGGCGGTCTCGGCAACCTGGCCGGACGAGCAGCCGGCCAGCGCGATCACGGCGACCGTGGCGACACCCGCGGCCAGAGCGACGCGGCGGGTTCCCAGCGAGCGCATCACGATCCTCCAAGAAAAGAACACAAGGGCGTACGGCTCAGCCTAGAGGGCCGTGATCGGACGCGTGCGGCGACCCGTCCATTCACACCACCCGACCGCTGAAGATCAGCAGGAGAATGTCGATCAGGGCGACGACGATCACAGCCCGGAACATGGCCACACCGCGCCCTTGGGCGCGCCTGGTGGCGTACCACCCGAGCGGAAGGACCACGACGGAGGCCGCGGCGGCCGCCCAGCCGGCCCACGACGGTGGCCCGGCCGGCCCGAAGACCAGGGTGAGTGTCGCGCTCAGAAGGAGCAGCGCGGCCGCAATGGAGGATCCGGTCGCGCCGAGCGCGTGCGGGAGGCCGCGGACCCCCGTGGCCGCGTCGTCGGCCAGGTCGGGCAGCACGTTGGCGAAGTGGGCGCCCGCCCCGAGCAGCGCGCCCGCCGCGACCAGCCAGGCCGGGGGCGCCGGATGCCCCGGCAGCGACACCACGACGAAGGCCGGCAGCAGGCCGAACGCCACCAGATAGGGCACCACCGACAACACGGTGGACTTGAGCGGCCAGTCGTAGAGCAGCGCGAACACGCCGACCAGCGAGATCAGCACGGTCGGCCACAGACCGAACGGCAGGCCAAGGAACGGGATGGCGAGCGAGGCGATCAGACCGGCCACCCCGACCGTACGCCGGGAGACCGCACCCGAGGCGACCGGCTTGTCCGTGCGCCCGGTCGCCCGGTCGCGATCGGCGTCGAGCCAGTCGTTGACCCAGCCCACGGCGAGCTGCGTCGCGCCCACGGCGAGGAAGACGCCGAGGATCGACCAGCCGCGGTGACCGGCTCCGATCGCCAGCAGCGTCATGGCCACCGTGACCGCGCCGCCGGGCTCCGGATGTGAAGATTTGATCAAGGCGAGCGCTCGGGACATGCGAGCAGTGTGGCGGGTGTGCAAGATGCATGCCACGCTCGATCACATGCCGTCGATGATGCGTAACGATCCGCGTCAGTACGACGCCCTCGTCGACGAGTGGTGGCGCCCTGGCGGTGACTTCGAGTTGCTGCACTGGCTGGCCGCGGCCCGGGCGGCGCTGATCCCGCCGGCGAGCACACCGGGCGCGGTCCTGGTCGACGCCGGCTGCGGTGGCGGCCTGCTCGCCCCGCACCTGGCCGGAAAGGGCTATCTGCACGTCGGGGTCGACCTGCGGCCGGGCGGGCTGCGGCACGCGGGCGAGCGCGGGGTGCGTGGGGTGCGTGGCGACGTGACGGCGTTGCCGCTGGCCACGGGCTCGGCCGACGTGGTCGCGGCGGGCGAGATCCTCGAACACGTCACCAACCTGCCGGGCACGGTGGCCGAGCTCAGCCGGGTGCTCAAGCCGGGCGGCCTGCTGGTGCTCGACACCGTCAACGACAACGCGCTCAGCCGCTTCGTCACGGTCACGCTGGGCGAGCTCATCGGTCTCGCCCCGGTCGGACTGCACGATCCGGCGCTCTTCGTCGATCCGCGGCGGCTCACCGCGGAGTTCGCTTCCCACGGCGTACGCCTCGAGGTCCGTGGCGCCCGGCCGAGTGTGCCCGGCCTGGTCCGCTGGCTGACCCCGGTCAAGCGGGACAGCCCGCTCGGCCGCATCGTCCCGACCCGCTCGACCGCTGTCCTCTATCAGGGCCGCGGCCGCAAGGCAGAGGAGTCCGCATGATCGACGAGGCCCGGCGGCTCACGCCCCGGTTCGCGGCCCGCGCCGCCGCGCACGACCGGGACGGCAGCTTTCCCGCCGACGACTTCGCCGACCTGCGCGACTCGGGCCTGTTCGGGCTGATGGTCCCGGCCCGGCTGGGCGGCCGGGGCGCGGGCTTCGCCGACTACGCCGCCACGGCGTACGAGCTGGCCCGGGGCAACGGGGCGACTGCCTTGATCTTCAACATGCACGCCTCGGTGACCGGTGCGCTGGCCGGCGTCACCGACGAGTTGGCCGACGCCCTGGGGCTGTCGGCCGAGGCGTTGCAGGCCCGCGACGACGCCTTGCGGGCCGCGGCCGAGGGCAAGTGGTACGCGGTGGCGATGAGCGAACGCGGCGCCGGCTCCCGGTTGTCGCAGCTCAGCACGGCGTACGAGGTGGTCGAGGGGGGTTATCGGATCCGCGGCTCCAAGACGTTCTGCTCGGGGTCGGGGCACGCCGACGCCTACCTGGTCGCCGCCCGCAGCGCCGCCGATCCGTCCCAGGTCTCGCAGTTCCTGGTGCCGGCGGGCGACGGCCTGCGGGTCGAGGAGACGTGGGACGCGCTCGGCATGCGGGCCACCGGCTCGCACGACCTGCACATCGACGTCACCGTCCCGGCCGGCGCGCTGCTCGGCGGGGTCGAGGGGCTGGCCCTGGTCGTCGCGCAGATCGCCCCGCACTGGATGGTGGCCAGCTATGCCGCCGTCTACGTCGGGGTGGCTCGCGCGGCGGTCGACGCGGCCGTCGAGCACGTCAACGAGCGCAAGCTGGGCCATCTGCCGGCCATTCGGTCGCGGATAGGCCGGGCCGACGCGGCAGTCGCGGCCGCCCACCTGGCGGTCATGGAAGCGGCCCGCCGGGTCGACGAGCAGCCCGGCGAGGCCGAGACGAACCGCTGGGTGTGGCGGGCCAAGCTGCTGGCCGGCACGACCGCGGCCGAGGTGGCCGCCTCGATGCTGGAGGCGGCCGGCACGTCCGCCATGCGCCGCGGGCACCCGCTCGAGCGCCTCTACCGGGACGCGCGGGCCGGGTCGTTGCAGCCGGCGACCAGCGACGTCTGCGCCGACTGGCTCGGCGTCGACGCGCTCGGCGGCGACGGGGATTCGGAGGGCTCGGCGCCCCGCTGGTGACGCGGGACGGGAATGCACAGGTGGCGGGGTTCGGGGGCCGGGGAGGCACAAGTGAATCGCAACGCGACCATTGCTGGGCTGGGGACGGCGCTGCCGCCCTCGTCGGGGCAGAACGAATTGTGGGACGGCTACTTCGCTCAGCACTACACGGGGGCCAAACGGGCGCTCGCGAAACGAATCTTCGACAACTCCGGGGTGCGTACCCGTCAGGCGGCGGTCAGCCCGCTGCTCGAGGACGTGTCGGACTGGTCGACCGAGCGGCGGATGCGCCGATACCAGGTCGAGGCGGTGCCGCTCGGCAAGGAGGCGGTGGGGCGGGCGCTCACGGACGCCGGGATCCGGGCGGACGAGCTCGGGCTCTTCGCGGTCTGCTCGTGCACGGGGTACGCGACCCCCGGGCTCGACATCCTGCTCGCCCGTGACCTGGGCATGTCGCCGAACGTCCAGCGGCTCTTCGTGGGGCACATGGGCTGCTACGCGGCACTGCCGGGGCTGGGCAGCGCGGCCGACTTCGTGGTGGCCCGGGGGAAGCCGGCGCTGTTGCTCTGCGCCGAGCTGACCAGCCTGCACCTGCAACCACCGGGCGTACGCACCGACCTGCAGCAGATCGTGTCGCACGCGCTCTTCTCGGACGCGGCGGCCGCCGTCGTGCTCACCGCGGACTCGCCCGGGTACGAGATCATCGAGGTCACCGCGGTCACCGACACGACCACGGCCGACCACATGACCTGGGAGGTGACCGACCTCGGGTTCCGGATGGGGCTGTCACCGCGGGTGCCGGCGGTGCTCGAGCTGCACGTCCGCAAGCTCGTCGACGACCTGCTCGGCCGGCACGGGCTGAGCATCGGCGACATCGACGGCTGGGCGATCCACCCCGGCGGTCCCAAGATCCTCGACGTGGTGCAGGAGCAACTCGGCCTCGACGACGGTGCGCTCGACGCTTCGCGGGGGGTGCTCTCGACGTACGGGAACTGCTCGTCGCCCACCGTGCTACTGGTGCTCGACGCTCTGCGACGCCGGCCCGCCCCGCCGCGACGCGTGGTGATGCTGGCCTTCGGGCCGGGGCTCACGCTCTACGGGACACTGCTCGAGGCCTCTACAGTCACAGCGTGACGGGTGAGCGGGGCCGAGGTGCGGTCCTCTACGCGACGGCGGGGGTGCTGGTCGCCGCCGGGGCGGTCTGGTGGTTCCGGGCGGCGCCGCCCGAGCGCGGCGCCGACCGGGTCGAGCAGTGGCGCGCGACTGTCGAAAAGCTGCTGCCCGAGGTCGAAGGGCAGGAGGACAGCAGCACGATGGCGCTCGGGGCCGGGGCCGAGCAGACCTACCGGAGCAGCGTCGAGACCGGTAAGTACGTGGTATCGCTCGTCTGCCGCGGCGGGCCCGACTCCTTCGTACGGGTCAGCCTGAGCCAGAACGGCAGCGACTCGGGGCTGGGACTGCCGTGCTCCGAGGAGCGTGCCCCGCAGAGCTTCGAGGTGGGGCTGGCCGACTCGCTGCGGCTGCACGTCGTGGTGGGCGACGCGGGCCCGATCGTCTTCCGTTACTCCCTCGCGCGCGCGAGATAGCCGCCGTTCGGGCTTGCGCTCACGAGCGGGCTCGGAAGCTTGCTCTACAGGCGGGCGAGGTCGGCGCGGAAATCCTCGATCGACACGGTGCGGGGGAAGAGCCGCACGATCTGGGCGCCCTGGTCGACGAGCAAGGCGGCGGCTGTCGTGTCGGGGGCGGCGAGATGCAGATGCGTCCGCAAGGTGCCTGTCGGATCGTTCAGCATGCGCACAGTTTTGCCATTGGCCGGGGGCGCGGCACCGGTCGCCGGGGTGACGGCCGCGGCGGCCGATGCGGTCGCGGCCGAGACGGTGATCACGGCGATTTCGGGGCCGACCGCGTCGATCGTGTCGGAAACCAGCGCGGAGCAGTCGCAACCGTCGATGAGCAGGATGACAGCGGGTAGTCGCCCGTTCAGCGGCACCGGGCGGCCGTCGGTCGCGACCAGCTCGAGCGCCGGCAGGGTCGTGACCCGCTCGTTGGTCGTGGTGGTCGTGCGCTGAGTGGCCGGCTGGCGCGGCGGTCCGGGCCAGGCCGAGGCGAAGAGACTGGCCACGGTGACGAGCACGGCCAGCGAGATGATCAGGACGGGGGCGCGAAGCGTGGTGGACGCGAACCGGCGCAACCGGCGCATCGTGGGCCGGCGGGTCAGCCGTTGCCAGCGCGTGGGCGGCCCGGCCAGGCGCAGCTCGGCCTGGATGGCGTGGACCTCGTCGGAAAGCTCGGACAGATCGTCGGGGATGACGATCACGCCCCACTCCTCAGGCAGGTCGGGCAGGTCGTCCGGCGAACCGCCATCCGACGCCCATCCGCCGTTGTCGCTCGCACCAGCCATGACTCACCCTCCCCCCTGGCCGACCCAGTCTTTCTTCGGTCGGGGACCTTGCATAGCAGCCTTCCTTAAGCGAGGCCCGACCGCCAGTAGTGTGCGCTTGCGGACCTTAGCGATAAGCTTGACCTCACAAACGACGTAGGTCCGGAATATCCGACCCGTACCCCCAACCGGTCACCAAGCCATCACTCACAGTTACTGAGGCAGCTCCCGGCTCTCCTGTCAAGCCGCAGAAAGCCCCGTCACAGGGCCTCTGAGCTGCACTAACAGTCACCGGCAGGGCGGGACATAGCTGCCTGAGCGTGTTACCCTAGACACAGCGAAAGGGGCTTCGAACCTATGGTTTTCAGTGTCGGCGAGACCGTTGTTTACCCCCACCACGGGGCCGCACTCATCGAGGCAATCGAAACAAGGGTCATCAAGGGCGAGCCAAAGCAGTACCTCGTGCTGCGCGTCGCCCAGGGCGATCTGACAGTACGGGTGCCCGCTGAGAACGCCGAGATCGTCGGCGTGCGCGAAGTGGTTGGCGAAGAGGGCCTGGGGAAGGTCTTCGACGTCCTCCGCGCTCCGCACACCGAGGAGCCGACGAACTGGTCGCGGCGTTACAAGGCCAACCTCGAGAAGCTTGCTTCCGGTAACCCCCTCAAGGTTGCCGAGGTCGTGCGCGACCTCTGGCGTCGTGAGCGTGAGCGCGGTCTCTCGGCCGGAGAGAAGCGCATGCTCGCGAAGGCCCGCGACATCCTCGTCGGCGAGGTTGCTCTGGCGGAAAAGAGCACCAAGGACGAGGCCGAGGTTCTGCTGGACAAGGTCCTCACCGAGGCCTGATCCACACCTCCACCTCGAACGGCAAAAACGTGTTTTTGCACAGGACCGCGACGTGACCGCGCAGCTCAATGCCCGCGGTGACGTCGCGGTCCTGGTTCCGGCGGCAGGTGCCGGCCTGAGGCTCGGCCCGGGCGGCCCCAAGGCTCTGCGTCTTCTCGCTGGTGAACCACTTCTCGTGCACGCGGTTCGACGGGTGGCTGCTTCCCCGTCCGTCCGCCTCATCGTGGTCGCCGCTCCCGCGGCCGAGGTCGAGGCGGTCCGCACACTCCTCGCACCGGTCGCCCCGGTCACCGTGGTGGCCGGCGGGTCGGAACGCCAAGAGTCAGTTGCGCTGGCTCTCGCCGCCGTCCCCGTCGACATCGGCATCGTCCTGGTCCACGACGCCGCGCGCGCCCTCACCCCGCCCGCCGTCATCGAATCGGTGGCCGCCGCCGTCCGCGACGGCCGGCCCGTGGTGATCCCGGTGCTCCCGGTGGTCGACACGATCAAAGAAGTGTCCCCCGACGAGACCGTGCTGGGCACGGTCGACCGCTCGGTGCTGCGCAGCGTGCAGACCCCGCAAGGCTTCCGGCACGACGTGCTCGCCGCCGCACACGCCTCCGCGGCCGACCCCCTGACCGACGATGCCGGCCTGGTGGAAAAGGCCGGCATCCCGGTCACCTGCGTCCCCGGCTCCGACCTGGCCATGAAGATCACCCGCCCGGTCGACCTGATCCTGGCCGAGGCCCTGCTCCACCTCCCCTGATCCCGGCCGGCCGGCCCAGTAACCTGAGCCGGTGATCAACCAGCGAGTCGGCATCGGGACGGACGTGCACGCCTTCGAGCCAGGGCGGCCGTGCTGGGTGGCCGGGCTCCTGTGGCCCGACGAGGTCGGTCTGGCCGGCCACTCCGACGCCGACGTCGCCGCCCACGCCGCCTGCGACGCCCTGTTCGGGGCGGCCGGGCTGGGCGACCTGGGCAGCAACTTCGGCACGTCGCGCCCGGAGTGGGCGGGCGCCTCGGGCGTCGCCCTGCTGACCGAGACCGCGCGGCTGCTGCGAGAGGCCTCCTTCGAGATCGTCAACGTCTCGATCCAGGTCATCGGCAACCACCCCAAAATCGGCAAGCGCCGAGCCGAGGCCCAGCAGGTGCTCACGGCCGCGGTCGGCGCCCCGGTGACCGTCTCCGGCACCACCACCGACGGCCTGGGCCTGACCGGCCGCGGCGAGGGCCTCGCCGCCACCGCCATCGCCCTGCTCATCCACCCCTGACGACCGCTGACCGCTCATCCGGGCGAGCAAATGTGGTGGAAAGGCGCCTTGTGACTTGGCTGCTCACCCGAGATCGGGTTGCTTGGCGACAGCGCCTACGCTCGACCCGTGGCTGCGCCCCTGGATCCCGAGACCACGCCGGAGGAGTACCGGCAGCGCGCGCTCCTGCTGGCTGACCTCGGGCGCTATGACGAGGCGGCGCAGGAGATCGCGGCGGGTCTGGTCGACGCGCCCGACGAGCCCAGCCTGCTCGCCACCCTCGCGCGGATTCACCTGGCGGCCGAGCAGCCGGGTGAGGCGCTGAGGGCGGCCGAAAAGGCAGTGGCGGTGGCTCCGGACACGCTGACCGGCCTGGTCGTCCGGGCCATGGCGCTCAGCGACAGCCAGAAATACGGCGAGGCGGCGCAGGTCGCCACGGAGATAATTCGGCAGTGGCCGGCCGATGCCTATGCTCAGCGCACCGGGGCCGCCCTGCTCAGCGAGTCGCGCAATGGCCAAGAGGCGCTCAACGCGGCCTGGAACGGCGTCCGGGTCGCGCCGGCCGAGGCCGAGGCCCACCTCGTGCTGGCCGTCGTCGCGGCTCGGCTTCGGCTCTTCGATCTGGCCCAGAGGGCGTACGCGCAGGCTCTAGATCTTGATTCGGCCATCGGGGACGCCCAGCGTGACGTGGGCATCGTCCGTTTCGAGCGGCGGCGCTGGGCCAAGGCCCTCGAGTCGTTGGCCGACCAGGCGACGCTGCCGGGCGCGCCGGACGAGGACGGGGCCTATCCGTCGCCGTTCCCGCGGCCCTACCCGGCGCCCGACCGGCCCGACCCGGAGGAGCCGCCGTCGCACACGTCGGCCAGCTGGACCGGGGAGCCCGCGGTGAGCAAGCCGTCCCGGCCGGTGCTCGACTCGTCCGAGTCGTCGGCTGAGGCGGTCCGGCGGCACGTTCTCTACGGCACCAACGCCACCCTGGTCACCGGGGTCATGGCCGGCCTGATGACGCTGGCCAGCGACGGCATCTCCCGCGTGTGGGCGGGCCTGATCGGCATCCTGATCTTTGTGGGCGTCGTCTTCGTGCTCAACCGGGCCGTGCCCGAGCCGCTCGCCGTCGCCCTGACCCGGTTGCGTCACCACAATCGCCCGCTGGCCGCTGCTGCCTACGTGGGCTTCGTCGCCCCGCTGCTGCTCTTCGTCTACGCCCTGGCCGGCGGCGTGATTCCCCTGGTCACGGCCTTGGTGCTGGCTGCCCTGGCCGAAGTGCTGATCCTGACCAAGCGCTGACCCAGACATCAACCCCGGCCCCGCACGGCAACTGTGGACAAGCGGCTCGGCTGTGGATAACCGTCCCGCCCAGTTTGACCAGGCGTAGGTTCACCCCGGTCCCCGAGGTGGGTGGGGGTTTGGGATGGTGAATCAAGATCCATCCATGAGCGCGACCGAGGGGATGGCGGCCGGGGCCGGGTGGGGTGTGGCGGTGGCCAGGGCTGTGCGTAGTTGGGGTTCGGCTCCGGACAGCAGGCCCAGGTGGTCGAGGGCCAGCAGCGCAGCCCCGGTGATGGGTGGGACTTCGGGGACCGAGATCTCGACCAGCGGTGCCTGGCGGCGGGCACCGGCGACCACCTGGTCGTGCAGTTGCGGGTGGCGGGCCCGGAGCACGCTGCCGCCGAGGACCAGGGTGTGCGGTCGGTCGAGCAGGTCGAGCCGGCCCGCGGCCACCCGGTGCTGGCCCAGGATCTCCTCCGCCTGGCGGCGGATCAGCGCGGCAGCCACCTCGTCGCCCGCTGCGGCTACCTCGAAGAGCAGGTGGGACAGGGGCGGGATCTGGTCGTACGGAATCTCGCCGAAATGCAGGCCGATCGAGACCGCCTCAACCGTTGGGCGGTCGAAGTGCGCGGCCACGGCAGCGCTCAGGGCGGTGTGCCGGCCCCTGCCGTCTTCGCCACGGGCGGCCAGGCGCAGGGTCTGGTCGGCGAGGTCGTGGCCGCCGCCCCAGTCGCCCGAGATCGGGCCCAGGGCGACGAACCGCGCGGTCCGGCCATCGCCCGCACGGCCCACGCAGTTGTTTCCGGCCCCGCAGACGACGGTGACCGCGTCGGGCAGTGATGTGCCCGAGCGCAGCAGTGCGAAGCAGTCGTTGTCCACGATGGTCTGCCGGGCCCAGTTCGCGCCGGACATCGCGTCGTGCAGGCGGGACACCTCGATCGGCAGGTCGGCCCCGGCCAGGTACGCGGCGATCACGTCGATGGGGGTGTCGGGGGAGAGCCCGGCCTGGAACCGGGCGGCCCGCACGAGCTGGTCGAGCACCTTGACCGTGCCGTCGAGGCCGATGTTGTGGGGCGACGACGTGCCGCCGCGGACGAAGCTCAGCACGTCGCCGGAGGCGGTGCCGAGCACCACGTCCGTCTTGGAGTTGCCGCCGTCGATCGCCAGATAGAGCGCTCTCATCGCGCCCACGCGAGATGGGCGCGGCCGCTCGCGATGAGCCGGTCGGTGAGCGTGGAGGCGAGTTCGTGCTGGCCGACCAGCGGATGGGCGAGCAGGGCGTGATAGACGCGCCCCCGTCCGCCGCGCAGTGCGGCGTCGAGCGCGAGCTCCTCGTACCCCGAGACGTGGGTGATCAGCCCGGCCAGGTCGGGCGGCAGCGGAGTGATCGGCAGGACGGCCGGACCGTCGACGCCGGCGCGGGCCGACACCTCGATGACGGCATCGGACGGCAGGAAAGGAAAAAGGCCGGCATTGCGGACGTTGACCGAGTGGACGGCGTCGGCGTCGTAACCGTGCAGCGAGGCGATCAGGCCGACCGCGGCCTCCGAGTAGTACGCGCCCCCGCGCTCGCCGAGCAGGGCCGGCTTCTCGACCAGGGCGACGTCGCGGTACATCTCCAGCAGCGTCGCCTCGAGCTCGGCGACCCGCTGACCCCGCGTCGGCACGCCGAGAGAATCCCGTACGTGCCGGTTGTGGGCGTAAAAGTACGACAGGTAGTAGGACGGGACGTTGCCGAGGGTAGTCAGCACCTCTTCCGGCAGGTCGACTTCGGCCGCCAAATCCGACAAATAGCCACTTAGGAGCGAAGGAAGCTGGTCGACACCATCCACATAGGCCGCGCGCTCCCAGGTCAGGTGGTTGAGCCCGACGTGTTCCAGGGTGACGGCCGACGGGTCGACGCCTAGGTGGCTCGCGAAACGCCGCTGGAAGCCGATCGCCACGTTGCACAACCCGATCGCCCGGTGGCCGGCGTCGAGTAGGGCACGGGTGACGATGCCGACCGGGTTGGTGAAGTCGATGATCCACGCCCCGGGCTTGGCCCGACGCCGGATCCGGTCGGCCACGTCGAGCACCACCGGGACCGTACGCAACGCCTTGGCCAGCCCGCCGGCGCCGGTCGTCTCCTGACCCACGCAGCCGCAGTCGAGCGGGAACGTCTCGTCACCGATGCGGGCCTGCTGACCGCCGACCCGCAGCTGGATCAGCACCACGTCGGCGTCGGTTACCCCGGCGTCGAGGTCGGAAGTCCACCAGATCTTGGCGGCGTGGCCGTGGTGGCCGAGGATGCGGGCGGAGAACGCGCCCACCACCTCGAGCCGGTCGACCGCCGGATCGATCAGCACCAGTTCGGTGACCATCGGGCCGAGACGGGCAAAACCGTCGACCAACTCCGGCGTGTACGTCGACCCGCCGCCGACAACTGCGATTTTCAAGCTGTGCCTATCCCTTGAATCCGGTCAGCGTGATGCCTTGGACGAAGGCGCGCTGGGCGAAGAAAAAGATGATGATGAGCGGGGCCATGGCGAGCACCGTTGCCGCGGTGACCAGGTTCCAGTCGACGTGATGGACACTGTGGAACGACGCGAGGCCGAGCGACAGCGTCCACGAGTTCTCGTTCTCGCTGGTGTAGAGCAGCGGGCCGTAATAGTCGTTCCAGCAGTAGAAGAACTGGAACAGGCCGGCCGCCGCGATGCCGGGGCGGGCCATCGGCAGCACGACCTTGAGCAGCGTGCGCCACTCGCCGCAGCCGTCGACCCGGGCCGCGTCGAGATACTCGCTCGGGATCGTGAGCAGGAACTGGCGCAGCAGGAAGATGCAGAACGCGTCGCCGAACAGGGCCGGGATGATCAGCGGCCACAGCGACCCGGTCAGGCCGTAACGCGCCCACATCAGATACAGCGGCACGGTGACGACCTGCGGCGGGAGCATCATCACGCAGATAACGAGCAGGAAGAGCGCGTTGCTGCCGCGGAACTTCAACTTCGCCAGCGCGTACGCGGCCGGAACGCTGGACAGCAGCACCAACACCGTGGACGACACCGCGTAGATGACGGTGTTGAGCAGGTAGCGCGGCAGCGGGGTGACCTCGAAGACCCGGACGTAGTTCTCCGGATGCCATGAGTTGGGCCAGTAGTCGCTGGTCAAAGCCTGGTCGCTGGTCATCAGCGAGAGCAGCACCAGATAGATCACCGGCGTCAGGAACATGACGCCGAGCGCGATGGCGATGCTGTGCTTCCCGATCCACGCGAGCCGCCGCTGCCGCTGGTAGCGCCGGTCGGGCGCGGGCACGGTCGGCAGCGAGGCCGGCGCGTCGATAACGGCCGTCACGATTCCTCCCCGGAGAAGGCCTTGGCCCGGCGCAGCAGGATCAGGGTGACCCCGAGCGCGACTACGAAGAGCCCGATGGCCAGCGCGTTGGCATAGCCGAGAGCGCTGTAGCGGAAGCCGACGGTGTAGAGCCAGAGCGGATAGGTGAACGTCGAGCCCTCGGGGAAGCCGAAGTTCGACGAGATCCCGCCGCCCACAGTGGCCTGCCCGCTGGCGATCGAGCCGGCCACCGCGGCCTGGTCGAAGTACTGCAACGTGTAGATCACGCCGGTGACCGCGGCGAACAGGACTACCGGCTGGATCGTCGGCAGCGTGATCGACCGGAAGCGCTGCCAGGCGTTGGCGCCGTCGAGCTCGGCCGCCTCGTAGAGGCTGGCCGGCACGCCCAGCACGGCGGCCAGGAAGATCACCATCAGGTCACCGATCGCCCAGAGGCCGAGCAGGACGAGCGACGGCTTGGCCCACGTCGGTGAGTTGAACCAGAGCGGGCCCTCGATGCCGATCTGTTCGAGGAAGTGGTTGACCGGGCCGGTGCCCGGCTTGAGCAGATAGACGAACGCGATGGTGGCGGCCACCGGCGGGACCAGCGCGGGCAGATAGAACAGCGTCCGGAAGAACCCGGCGCCCCGCTTGAGCTGGGTGAGCAGCATCGACAGCCCGATCGCCCCGATGATCCGGGCCGGGACGAAGACCGCCACCATCCACAGCGTGTTGCGGATCGACTGCAGCAGGAACGGGTCGTCGGCCATCCGCTTGTAGTTGTCGAGCCCGACCCACTGCGGGACCGAGAGCAGGTCGAACTTCGTGAACGAGAAGTAGACCGCCGAACCCAAGGGGTACAGGAAGAACACCGCGATGCCGATCAGCGCAGGCGCCAGGAAGGAGAGCGTCGTGGCGCCTTTGCGGACCCGTACGCCCAAGGGTTTGGCGGTCATCTCCTAACCGCCCAGGTTCATGACGCTGTTGATCTGCTTGTCGGCGTCGGCCAGACCCGCGTCGAGATCTTTGACCTTGCCGGACTGGTAGCTGTTCAAGAACTGCCCGAAGGTCTCCTGGTACGCCGGTCCGGAGGCGGACGGCGGGGTCGTCGACGAGTTCGGGCTGTTGAAGATGTCGATGAACGTCTTGAAGTCGGCGTCCGCCTGCAGGCCCGGGTCGGCGATCGAGGCGGTCGTGGTCGGAATGTTCTTGAGCAGCCCGGCCAGCTTGATGATCGCCTGGTCGTTCGTGGTCAGATACTTGATCAGTTCCCACGCCGCCTCGGGGTTCTTGGCGTTCTTGCTGATCCCGAGGATGTTGCCGGTCACGTAGCCGCCGCCGTAGTGCGCCGCGTCGCTGGTCGGGATGGGCGCGACGCCGTACTTCAGGTTGGGCGCCTGGTCCTTGACGAAGGCCAAGCGGTACTCGGCGTCGATGTTGATCGCGACCTGGCCCTTCTGGAAGGCGTTGTCCGCGCTGTACTCGTCACCCAGGCCGGCCCGGAACTTGGTCAGCTTGTCGTAGCCGTACCAGTCGACGAGGTTCTTCTGCCAGGCCAGCAGCGTCTTCCAGCCCGGGTCGGCGCCGACCGCGGACTTGCCGTCGTCGGTCAGCCACTTGGCGCCGACGGCCGGGGCGAGGTGCGAGGCCGCGTTCTCGTAAAAGTCGTAGAGCGGCAGGAAGCCGACGGTCTTGAGCGAGCCGTCCGCATTTTTGACGGTCAGCTTCTTGGCGTACTCGGTCAGTTCGTCGAGGGTCTTGGGCGGCCCGTCGAGGCCGGCCTTGGCGAACATGTCCTTGTTGTAGAACATGCCGTACGCGTCGGCCAGGAACGGCATGGCGCAGCGCTTGCCCTGGAACTCGGTGTACGAACGGGTGGTCGCGTTCAACTTGCTGAGGTCCACTTTGTCCCGGTCGATGTACTGCTTGAGGTCGACCCACGCGCCGGACGAGCAGAACTTGCCGACGATGTCGGTCGAGTAGGAGAGCCCGACGTCAGGACCGTTGCCGGCGCCGATGGCCTGGGTGACCTTCGAGTCGTCCTGCCCGGCCTTGATCGTCACCTTGATGTTCGGGTGGGTCGACTCGAAGTCCTTGATCACCGTGGAGATGGCGTCGGCCTCGCGCTCGGTGAAGAAGTGCCACAGCTCGACGGTGCCGGACACCTCCGTACCGGGGTCGGCGATCTTGGTTTCCTTGGGTGCCGGGGTGCAAGCCGTGGTTAGCAAAGCGGCTGTTGCTAGGGCAAAAAGGGCATGGGGTAGCCGTTTGTTCACAATGGGCCTCTCAAAAACGGAGGGTCAGTGGTCGCGGATCGAGGCGATGAGAGCGTCATGCACCGCGGTGAGGCCGGCGTCCAGCGCGCCGAGCAGCACCGCGTCGTCTTCGAGGGAGGTCACGGCGATCGTGCTCTCGAGCGGCGCCGCGCGGCGCACCGCGAAGTTGACCGCGGAGAGCAGCCTGGCGCCGCCGGCCTGGGCGATCGGGCCGGCCAGCACCACGAGGTAGGGGTCGAGCACGGCGATCACCGCGGCCAGGCCGATTACGATGCGATCGGCCAGCGCCAGCAGGAAGTCGCCGCCGACGGACGGGTCGGCCGCGGCGGAGCGGACCGCCTCGGCCGGGGTGAGACCCGGAACGCCGTTGTCCCGGGCCAGCTCGAGGATGGCCGCGCCGCCGAACAGGTCCTGCAGGTCGAGCTTGCGACTCGAGGAATCCGGCGAGTAGAGCGGCATGTAGCCGATCTCGCCCGCCCCGCCGCGAGCGCCGCGCATCAGCGTGCCCGCCATGTCGATGGCCAGACCGAGGCCTTCCTGGCCCAGCCAGAGCAGGGCGAAACCCTCGGCGTCGCGCCCGACGCCGCGCTGCCGCTCGGCGATCGCGGCCAGGTTGACGTCGTTGTCGACACCGACGTCGGTGCCGAGCGCGGCGGCCAGCTGGGGCACGAGGCCGGTGCGGCCGAAGCCGGGCATGTCGACGTGCCGGATGGTCTCGGTGTGCTGGTCGTACGAGCCGGCCACGCCGAACTGCACGTGCCGGATGCGATCGGCCGCGACGCCGGCCTCCTCGCGGAGCTGGGCGACGACGTCGACCAGGGCGGTCAGCGGGTCGGTGGTGAGAAAGTCGATGCGCGACTCGATGCGGCCGCGGACGGTGCCGGTCAGGTCGCACAGGGCGGCCACGACCGACGGGGCGCCGCTGGCGCCGATGTCTCGCACTGAGACCGCGGCCGCGTACGCCGCGTCGGGGTTGGCGTTGTAGATCTCGGCGTTGGGCCCCGGCCGGCCACTGTTGTGCCCGACGACGTTGACCAGGCCCGCGTCGACGAGCCGGCGCAGCACCTCGGAGATCGTCGGGGTGGACAGGGCCGTCAGCTTCCGCAGGTCGGCCCGCGTGAGCATGCCGGGGTCCAGCAGGTGGGCCAGGGCCGCGCTCTCATTCATGGCGCGCAGCAATTTGGACGAACCGGCCAGACGGGTCACGGCGGGCTCCCGGGAGCGAGTCGACTGATTGGCAAACTGTCTAACAGTTGGCCCGGACGTTAGGCGGGCCGTCGACAGGTGTCAAGACCCGGTCGCCGGCCCCATCGCCGACCCCGCTGCCAGCCTAGAGCAGCAGATCGAAGCCTATTGATAAACCTTTTTAACAGTTGTAGCGTCTCACCTCGTCGCGCGCGCCATCCCCACGAATCCCCCCTCTTCGAGGAGCGCCATGATCCGCGCAAGGAGAGTCTTTTACGCTGCCCTGGCAGCGGCCGTCCCCGGAGTCGCCCTGGTCTACGGGCTGCTCCCGGCCAGTGCGGCCACGGCCGGCCCGATCAAGGGACTGGGCGGCAAATGTGTCGACGTGGCCAGCGGAAGCTCGGCCAACGGCACCGCCGTACAGCTCTACGACTGCAACAACTCGGCCGCTCAACAGTGGACGGTCGGCAACACCGACGGCAGCATCCGTGCCCTGGGCAAATGCCTTGACGTAACGGCCGCGGCCACCGCCAATGGAGCCAAGATCCAGCTGTACGACTGCAACAGCACCGCGGCTCAGAAATGGTCCGTCTCGGGCAGCGGTCTGGTCAATTCGGGCAGCGGCAAGTGCCTCGACGTCACCGACAAGAGCACCGCCAACGGAGCCCGCCTCCAGATCTGGACATGCAGCAACACGACGAACCAGGCTTGGGTCCTGCCGGGCGGCTCGGTGCCGACGACGCCGCCCACTACTGCGCCTGCGGGGACCAACTTGGACAATCCGGCTAAGAAGGACGTGGCGATGCAGATCGTCTCGGCCGCGGAGAACTCATCCCTCGACTGGCGGGCACAGTTCCGCTACATCGAAGACATCGGGGACGGGCGAGGCTATACAGCGGGCATCATCGGGTTCTGCTCGGGGACCGGAGACATGCTCGAGCTCGTCCAGGCCTACACGGCGGCCGTTCCCGGGAACGTGCTGGCCAAATACCTGCCGGCGCTGCGCAACGTGAACGGGACGGCCTCGCACGCGGGGCTCGACCCCAACTTCACCAACGACTGGCGTACGGCTGCGGCTGACTCACGCTTCCAGGCGGCGCAGGAGGCGGAGCGGGATCGGGTCTACTTTGCACCCTCGGTGAGGGACGGCAAGAGCGATGGCGTACGGGCGTTGGGGCAGTTCGCCTATTACGACGCGGCTGTGATGCACGGGTACGAAGGGATGAGGGCGATCCGCACTCAGGCTCTTAAGCGGGCCAAGCCGCCTTCGCAAGGCGGGGACGAGCGGGCCTGGCTGAACGTGTTTTTGGATGAGCGTGTGATCGAGATGAAGAAGGAGGAGGCGCACTCAGATACGTCTCGTGTGGACACCGCGCAGCGGCGGTTCCTCTCGGCGGGCAACTTTGATCTGAATACGCCTTTGGACTTCGCTGTTTATGGCGAGGCATTCCACATCGGCTGATATTCCGGGGATCGGGGCCGGGGGCGCATGTGTTTTGTGCGCTCCCGGTCTCGTCGTTTGGCCTACTTGCGGTGGGACGATTGGGGGCCGGGGTGACCAAGCACGGCGGTGGAGCATTTATGCCGTGCTTGGTCACCCCGGCCCCCAATCTTGCATGGGAGCATGTGGCGGGCAGGCGATGGGTTGCTCGCGAGCGGGGTGGGAAGGGCGGCCGGGTCAGGCCCCTTTCGGTTGGTGGTCTGCGCTGTCGCGATGGTGGCTTGGCGGGGTTGAATGCTCACCCGGGCCGGGCTTTGTGGTGGGTAGGGGCTTTTCTGGGGGGAAGGACGGGATTTGGAAGGCGGCTAGGCCGGTGTCTGTGCGGGCGCAATAGGGGCGGCCTGCGGTTAGTTGTAAGTAGGTTTTTTGCTAGGTGACGCCGTTTGTTTCTTCGCAGGCGGTGGGGTTGGCGAAGGGGTCGCCGTTGGCGGGGGCGATTGTGGCTTGGCTCAGCGGTTCCAGGTCCAGGCGTAGGCGGTGTCTTCTACGGCTAGGGCTGAGTCGCAGAGGTCGAGTGGGCGGAAGGTGTCGACCATGACTGCCAGCTCGTCGAAAGCTTCTGCGCCCAAGGAGCGTTCGGCGGCGCCTGGCTGGGGGCCGTGGGTGAAGCCGGACGGGTGTAGTGAGATGGAGCCCTGTTCGATGCCGGAGCCGCGGCGGGCCTCGTAGTTGCCGCCGGTGTAGAACATCATCTCGTCCGAGTCGACGTTGTGATGGTTGTACGGCACGGGGATCGCCAAGGGGTGGTAGTCGACCTTGCGCGGGACGAAGGAGCAGACCACGAAGTTGGGGCCCTCGAAGGTCTGGTGCACCGGCGGGGGCTGGTGGATGCGGCCGGTGATCGGTTCGAAGTCGTGGACCGAGAACGCCCACGGGTAGAGGCAGCCGTCCCAGCCGACCACGTCGAACGGGTGCTGGGCGTAGACGTGCTTGGTCCAGCCGGCGCGGTGCTTGACCAGCACCTCGACGTCGGTGCCGTCGACCAGCAATGGCTCGGACGGGCCGCGCAGGTCACGCTCGCAGTAGGGCGCGTGCTCGAGGAACTGGCCGCGTACCGAGAGATAGCGCTTTGGCGGTCCGATGTGGCCGGTCGCCTCGATGGTCAGCATCCGGACGGGGCCGTCCAGCGGCACGATGCGGTGCACGACCGAGGTCGGGATGATCACGTAGTCGCCCGGGCCCGCCTCGAGCGCGCCGAAGCTGGTCTCGATGGTGACCCGGCCGTCCTCGACGTAGAGGCACTCGTCGCCCACGGCGTCGCGGTAGAGCGGGGACGGGCGGTCGGCGATCACATAGCCGATGCGTACGTCGTCGTTGGCCATCAGCGCGCGGCGGCCGAGCACCGCGTCGGCCGGGCCGGCGTCGAGTTTGTGGGTGCGCAAGTGGCGCGGCTTGAGCGGCAGGTTGGCCGAGCGCTGGAGCGGCGGCGCCTCGTGCACCTCGGCCGACACGATCGCGGTCGGCGGGTGCCGGTGGTACAGCAGGGAGGAATCGGACGAGAAACCTTCCTGTCCCATCAGCTCCTCGGAATACAGCCCGCCGTCAGGCCGCCGGAACTGAGTGTGCCTCTTGTGGGGCACCTCGCCGACGCTGCGGTAGTAGGGCATCGTTGCCTCCCACCCGTTGTCCCAGTAAAACCGACATAGCAGACGTGGTTGTCCGCTCTCGGAAGCGTCTATTAGGTTCGGATTCGTGTCAACGCTGGTGCCTCTGCTCTTCGCCGAGCTTGTGGACGACGCGTCGCTGCTTCCGCCGAGCCCCACCGGCGTGGCAGAGGCGGTCGCCAAGCACGGCGAGCACCGTGCGGCCTGGTTCGCCGGCCTGCTCGGTCCGCTGCTCGTGCCCGCGTCCCTGATCGGCGCTGATCTGCAGGCCGAGGGCATGCCAGTGGCCCTGGTGGGTGACGTGAGCATGGGGGCCATGCCGATCGCGGTGGACAAATTGCGGGCCGCCGGAGCCCGGGTGCGGCACGTCGAGGCGGCGGTCGCGCGGCGCGGTGAGGACCCCCAGCCGGGCCTCGCCGGGCTGCGTTCCTTGGCCGAGGGCGACGACGACCTTCTGGTGTACGCCGAGATCCCGCTCAGCTGGGGACTGCTGTCCGCGCTCGATCGAGTGGCCGAGGCGCGGGCCGACGGTTTGCAGATGGCGCCCAAATTCCGTGTCGGCGGGCTCGCGGCCGAGCTTTTCCCGACCCCGGTCGAGCTGGCCGCCGTGCTCTGCGCGTGCCGTGACCGCGATCTGCCCTTCCGACTGGCCGCGGGTCTGCGCCACGCCATCCGGCACACCGACCCCGAGACCGGCTTCACCCACCACGGCTTCCTCAACGTGATCACGGCGTCGATCAGCGCGCACGACGGCGGCGAGGTGGCCGAGGTGGCCGAGGTGCTGGCCGCGACCCACCCGGTGACCCTGGTCGAGGCGTGCCGCGGCCGGCGCGACCAGGCCCGCCCGCTCTTCGTGGGCTTCGGGTCGGCCGGGGTGGTCGAGCCGCTCACCGAGCTGGTGCGCCTCGGCCTGATCAACGGGGGGTACGAGGAATGAGCGGCTTCGGCTTGGACAATCTGCCGTACGGGGTGTTCAGCCACCCGCGGGGCGAGCGGCGTCTCGGCGTACGGCTGGGGTCGGCCGTGGTCGATCTGTCGGGCCTGGGCGGGCACCTGGCCGCGGGCTCGCTCAACCCGCTGATGGCGGCCGGTCGCCCGGAGTGGGTGGCGGCACGCGAGGCCGTCGTGGCGCACGTGTCGGCCGGGCCGCCGCTGATCCCGCTGCGCGACGTGACTTTGCACCTGCCGTTCGAGGTCGCCGACTACACCGACTTCTACTCGTCCGAGCACCACGCGCTGAACGTCTCGAAGATCCTGCGCCCCGATGCGCCCGGCCTGTCGCCGCAGTGGAAACACCTGCCGATCGGCTATCACGGCCGGTCGGCCACCGTGGTCGTCTCGGGCACGCCGATCCAGCGGCCGTCCGGCCAGCTCGCCGAGGGGGTCTTCGGGCCGACCCGGCGGCTCGACGTCGAGGCCGAGGTCGGCTTCGTGGTGGGCGTGCCGGGCCGGCGCATCGCCACCACCGCTTTCGCCGAGCACGTCTTCGGCGTCACCCTGGTCAACGACTGGTCGGCCCGCGACCTGCAGGCCTGGGAGTACCGTCCGCTCG
This sequence comes from Actinoplanes sp., assembly GCA_965217855.1. GTDB lineage: Bacteria > Actinomycetota > Actinomycetes > Mycobacteriales > Micromonosporaceae > Actinoplanes. Next base: position 46,072 of record CBDCJN010000017.1, read on the forward strand.
GCCCGTTCCTGGCCAAGTCGTTCGCGACCTCGGTCTCGCCCTGGGTCGTGCCGCTCGACGCGCTGGCCACCATCCCGGCCAACCCGCAGGATCCTGAGCCGCTCGGCTACCTGCGGCCGCCCGGGCCCGGCTTCGACCTGCGGCTGAGCGTCGACTGGAACGAGACCGTGGTCAGCACGCCGCCGTTCGCCTCGATGTATTGGACGGCGGCCCAGCAGCTGGCCCACCTGACCAGCAACGGCGCCTCAGTGCGAACCGGCGATCTGTACGCCTCGGGCACGGTGTCGGGGCCGGCCCGCGACGAGGCCGGCTCGTTCCTGGAGCTGACCCGCAACGGCGCCGAGCCGGTCAAGCTGGCCGACGGCACCCTGCGCGGTTTCCTCGAGAACGGCGACCGGGTGCGGATCGCCGGCACGGCCCGCTCAGTGGCCGGCACAAAGATCTCCTTGGGGTCGGTTTCCGGCACAGTCGTTGGCTGAAAATTACCGTAGGGTGACTCTATGTCCACGGTTGTGGTGACCCGCCCGATCGATGCGCCGGTCGCCGCGGTCTGGTCGGTGTTCACCGACCTCCCCCGGCGCCGCGAGTGGCTCACCGCTGTGACCAGGGTCGACGTGCGCAGCCAGGGGTCGTTCGGCGCGGGCACGGTGTGGCGGGAAACCCGCAGCATGGCCGACGGGGGCGAGGTCACCGAAGAGTTCCGGGTCCGCGAGTGCGAGATGCCGGAACGCTTCGTGGTCACCTCGCCGGGCATCGGCGCCGACTACAAGATGACCTACTCGTTCGTCCCGGTCACCTCCGGCCGTCACCGCGGCGGCACGATGGTGACCGTGGTGCAGGACGGCACGCCGACCGCGCCGGCCGGGCGCATCCTCGCGCTGATCTTCGGTGGGCTCGCGGCCGAGACCGCCGAGGGTGCCCTGCGCCGAGACCTCGACGATTTGGCCGCCGTCGCCTGACATAGGCTCTTTCGGTGTCCCGAGTCGTGCTGCTGCGATCTCTGGCGGCGCTCGTCCTGACCGCCGCGGCCGGTCTCATCGGCTGGCGGGTGCTGGCCCCGGCCGAGGTCGTCGCCGCGGCCACCACGCCCTATCCGTCGCCTTCGGCGCACAACCCCCAGGTCACCGGGCGTACGAACATGGCGCCGTTGATCGTGGACGGGCAGATCCGGGTCTACGCGGCCCGGCGGCAGGTGCGCGCGGACGGGCCGGTCGACGCGAAGAGCGTGAACACGGCCCGCTGGTCGCTGCGGCGCTGGCCCGACCAGGTGTCGGGGGTGGTGGCGGCGGGGACGACGGTGATCAGCCACTGGTCGGACGGGGCGTTGATCGCGACCGACGGGCGGTCGGGCACCGAGGTGTGGCGGGTCGACTCGGCCGGGGCGGGGCCGGGCTACGACGGTCATCGCACGGGCGCGTCGACCGTCTGGGCGCCGGCCGGGCTGCGGGTCGCGGGCGGATCGGTGCTGGTGGTCGGGGGCGGCAAGCTGTCCGCGTACGAAGTGGCGAGCGGAGTGCGGCGCTGGACCGCCGACGTGCCGGCCGGGTGTGTCGACGGCTTCACCACGGTGGGCGGTCAATACTTCTGCGCTACCGGGGGTTACTCGGTCGCCACGGGGGCTGAGCTCACGCCGTACCCCCTCGGGCCTTTTGTGCCTTTGGCCTGTGGGGTTGGTTTTTCCGAGTGCGCGGGGCTGCGGGACAAGGCCGGGCAGGGCTATCTGTCTTCAGGGCCGGCTTTGAATCGCACGGTCGAGCTGGATAGACCGGACAGCACGGTCGTTGACGGAAAGGTCGTGACCGTGCCGGCCGGCGTCCAGCTGCTGGGGGTCTCGAAGGGGCGGCTGGTGGTGCTCACCGCCGAGCGGCACCTGCAGATCGTCGCCGCCGGGACGGTGGTGGCCGACTTCCCGCTGGCTGTCGGGGCCGAGCGGCTGACCTGGAAGCCGGGGCTCTGGCAGGTCAGCGACGACTACGTGGCGATCGAGCGGCTCACCGGGGACGGGCCGGCCGACCCGTCGGCGCCCGAGCACTACTTCACCGTCGATACGGTGATCATCGCGGCGCTTTAACGCGAACTCACCTCGCCGATCGCCTGGTCCAGGATCTCCAGGCCGAGATCGAGTTCGGCGGTCGTGGAGGTCAGCGCGGGCGCTATCCGGAACACGCCACCCATGCCGGGCAGCTGCACCACGTTCATGTGCAGGCCGAGCTCGAGGCAGCGCCGGGTGACCGCCGCGCCCAGCTCGTCGGCCGGCTGCTTGGTCTCGGAGTCCAGCACCAGCTCGAGCCCGACCAGCAGGCCGCGGCCGCGCACGTCCCCGATCGCGGCGTGCCTCTCCTGGAGCGAGAGGAGACCCTGGGCCAGGTACGCCCCCAGCTCGCCCGCCCGTTGGTCGAGCTTCTCGGATTCCAGGACGTCGAGGACCGTGTTGCCGACCGCGGCGACGAGCGGGTCGGAGACGTGCGTGGTGAAGAACAGGAAGCCGCGGTCGTGCGCGATCTGCTCGATCTCGGGGCTGGTGATCACGGCGGCCAGCGGCAGCCCGGCGCCCAGGGTCTTCGACAGGGTCAGGATGTCGGGCGCGACGCCGTCGCGCTGGAAGGCGTACCAATTGCCGGTTCTGCACAGACCTGTCTGTGCTTCGTCCAGGATCAGCAAGCCGCCGCGCTCGTGGCACTTGTCGCGCAGTGCGGCCAGATAGCCCGGCGGCAGGTCGAGCACCCCGCCCGAGCTGAGGATCGGCTCGACGATGCAGGCGGCCAGGCTGCCCACCGACTGCGCGTCGAACAGCTCGAACGAGAAGTCGAGCTGCCGCCGCCAGTCGAGCTCGCCGTTCCCGTCGACAAAATCCGGCCGGTACGCGTTAGGGGTGGGGATCGCGAAGTTGCCGGGCGCCGCCGGTCCGTAGCCCTTGCGGCCGGAACTGTAGGTGGCGCTCGCGGCGGCCTGGGTCATCCCGTGCCACGACCGGGCGAACGAGACCACCTCGTGGCCGCCGGTGACCAGCTTGGCCATCCGGATGGCGGCCTCGTTGGACTCGGCCCCGGTGGTCAGCAGCAGCACCTTGCTCAGCGGCTCGGGCAGCGACTCGGCGAGCCGGCGGGCGAGGTCGACCACCGGCCGGCTGAGCATGCCGCTGAACAGGTGATCCAGGGTCGCCGCCTGACGCTGGATCGTGTCGACCACCGCCGGGTGCGAGTGGCCGAGGATGGCGCTCATCTGCCCCGACGTGAAGTCGAGCAGGCGGCGGCCGTCGGCGGTGTAGACGAAGCTGCCCTCGGCGCGCTCGATGATCTCGCGGACGAACTGTCCCTTGCCGTTGTAGCGGACCAGGTGACGGTCCGCGTCGGACCAGAACGAATCAGTCATGCCCTCGACGCTAGGTAGTCGCCGGCGTCAGGTCCATCTCACGTTTTCGCCGATGCTGTTAAGTAAAGTCGCACAGTGACCCTCAACCCGTGGCGCCTGCGGTTGCTGGCCGACCTGGCGACGTACGGGACGGTCCGCGCGGTCGCCCAGCGCGGCAACAACAGCCCGTCCGCCGTGTCGCAGCAGCTGGCCACGCTCGAGCGCGAAACCCGCACCGCCCTGCTGGAACGCACCGGCCGCCGGGTGCGGCTCACCGCGGCCGGGGTGCTGCTGGCCGGCCGGGCCCGCGAGATCCTGGCCGCCATGGACGCGGCTGAGGCCGAGCTGCGGGGCCTGGCCGACGAGCCGGCCGGAACGGTCACGCTGGCCGCCTTCCAGAGCGCCGTGCACACCCTGGCCGAGCCCGCGGTGGCCGCCCTGGCCGCCCGGCACCCGGACGTCAGCGTGGTGCTGTGGGAGCTGGAACCGCACCAGAGCATGCCGGCCCTGCGCCGCGGAGACGTCGACGTCATCATCACGACCACCGATTTCGTGGGCGCCGAACTCGACGCGGCGATCGACCTGGTGCCCATCGCCGAGGACGAGATCGTGCTCGTCCTGCCGGAGGGGCACCGACTGGCCGCGCTCGACGCCGTCGACCTGGAGGCGTGCGCGGAGCAGAGGTGGACCTTCGACGTGGCCGGCTCCTACATGTCCGAGCTGGCCACCAGGCTGTGCCGGGAGGCCGGCTTCGAACCGGCAGTGATCTGCCGCTTCAACAACTACATGATCGCCCTGCAGCACGTGGAACGGGCGCGCTCCATCACGCTGCTCCCCAGCTTGGCCGTCGACCCCCGCTACCGCGTCGTCACCCGACCCCTGACACCTCCGGTGAACCGCCGCATCACCGCCGCGGCCCGCCGCCCGCCAACACCCCGCCCCGAGATAACCGCTGTGCTTACCGCCCTGCGCAGTCAGCGTTCCGCGGGCCCGTTCTAGTCGCGGTTGGCTGATCGCGGTTGGCTGGTCGCGGTTGGCTGGTCGGTCGGCTGGTCGCGGTCTGTGCCAAGCGCTGGTTGGTGCGCGACCGCCCTACGCAGTCAGCGCGGCCTATTCAGCCCACCCGCCCGGGGCAGCAGCGACCTTACGCACGTCCTGTGACAACTGGCGCCAGCTATCCACAGGCCGCCGTCAGCGGCTCGAAGGCTGCGGTGAGTTATCCACAGGCTCGAAGCGCTGGGACGGGCCCTGTAGGGCTGAGGTGGTGGGTCGCGCGGAAGCGTAGGGATGACGCCGGGTTCGTGGCTTCCAGGTGCCGCTGGACACTGCGCCGTGCCAGATGTTGATGGACCTTGGGCGTGGCGGTGGCCCTCGCGGCGTGGTCGAAACCTGCGCCCCCGCTCCGGGGTGAGGCGTGCGGGGCGCCGGGCTCGGAGGGCCGCGGGCAAGCGCGGCGCGCGGAGCGTGGCGACGGGTGGCGCGGAAGCGGGGCGCGGGGGCGTGGCGAGGGTGGCGCGGAAGCGGGCGCAGGGCGTCGCGAGGAGTCGTGCGGGAAGCGGGGCGGGACGAGGGGCGGGCGGGGCGTTGCTGCGTTGGCGCGGGGTGTCGGCTCAGCCGAGGTGAGTGAGCAGGCTTGACCAGGCCTCTTCGGCGGCGCCGGCGATCGGGCCGTCGGGGCCGAGGGTGGCGGGGAGCAGTGGGGGCGGGGAATCGCGGCGGATGGCCATCAAGCCTGCTGTGTAGGCCGTGTGGAGCTCGGTGGGGGCGGCGGCCAGCAAGTCGGCGGCGATGCTGCCGAGGGTGACCAGGTCGGCGTCCAGGCCGTTGACCAGGCCGGCAAGACCGCGGCCGAGGGCGGCGGCCACCATTCCCACCGCCTGGCGCTCGGCGGGGCCGTTCGAGGCGATGACCCGGCGGGCGTAGGTGACGGGGTCGCGGGGCGAGGGCTGACCCAGGAAGCGGGCCAGCGCGGTGCCGTCGACGGCCGTGCCCCAGCAGCCGCGGACGCCGCAGGGGCAAACCACCGCGGGGTCGCCGAACGGCATGTGGCCGAACTCGCCGCTCGTGCCCGAGGCGCCGATCACCAGGCGGCCCTGGTCGACCACCGCCCCGCCCAGGCCGGCCTCGATGCGCACGTGCAGGGCCACCGAGGCGCCGACGGCCGCACCCCGGGCCGACTCGGCCGCGGCCGCCAGGCTGGCATCGTTCCCCGCCATGAAGACGGGTGGCGTGGAGGCGGGGGCTGGCCAGAGGGTGGTGAGGTCGATGTCGTGCCAGCTCAGGTTGCTGGCGTCCAGGCGCAGGGCGGGGGAGACCGTGCCGGGCAGGGAGATGCCCAGGGCGCGCAAGCGGCCCTCGTAGGTCGTGTGCAGGGCGGCGATGGCGGCGGTCAGGGTGCCGGAGACCTCGGGCCACGTGGTGCCGGTGTGGGTGGCCGAGCGGGAGGTCAGGGTGCGGCCGCCCAGCTCGACGACGTCGATGCGCCAGGACTCGTGGGTGATCTCGGCCGCCAGCACCAGCGGGCCGTCGGGGTGGGGCACCAGCGCGGTGGTGGGGCGGCCGCGGGCGCCGCTGGGGGCGGCCGGCTCCTCGGCCAGCAGGGACGCCTGGCTCAGGCGGGCGACCAGTTCGGTGGTGGCGCCGGTGCCGATGCCCAACTGGCGTGCCGCGTCGGCCCGGGTGATGCCGGGGCGGGTGTGGGCCACCCGGAGCAGCTCGGTTGAGCGCGTCGTCACAGTGGCTTCCCTTCTTTTGCTCTGCGAAGGAGCTTATTCTGCGATCGTGACCATGAACCGCCCGGCTCTGGCCGTCCTCGGCGCTTCCTGCTTCTTCTACGTCACTGCGGAGACGATTCCGGTCGGGTTGCTGCCGCAGATCGCCGACGGGCTCGCGGTGGACGAGGCCGACGTCGGGCTGCTGCTCACCAGCTATGCCGTGGTGGCGGGACTGAGCACCATCCCGCTCACGGCGCTGACCATGCGGGTGCCGCGGCACATCCTGCTCGCGGTCACTCTATCGATCTTCGTCGTTTCCCAGGCGGCCGCCGCCTTCGCGCCGACGTTCCTGGTGCTGACGCTGTCGCGGCTGATCTGCGCGCTCGCGCACGGGGTCTTCTGGTCGGTCATCGGGCCGGTCACGGCCCGGCTGGCGCCGCCGGGGCAGGCCGGGCGGGCGACCGCGCTGGTCTTCCTGGGCAACTCGCTGGCCATCGTGCTCGGCGTGCCGCTCGGCACCGCGCTCGGGCAGTGGCTCGGCTGGCGGGTCACGCTCGGCGTGCTGGCCGTCGGGGGTGCGATCTGCGTGCTCGTTCTGCTGAAGGTGCTGCCCAAGCTGCCGCCGATGCCGCACGACCTGAACACCCGGACCGGCGCCCAGCTGCGGGCCGCCGTCGTGATCGTCAAGGACCGGCCGGTCGCGCTGCTCTGCCTGATCACGGCCACGCTGGTGATCGGCCACTTTGCGGCATACACGTACATCGCTCCGCTCGTTCGCCGGGATGCCGGGCTGGAGGGCGCGGGGCTGAGCGCGCTGCTGCTCGGCTTCGGCGCGGTCGGACTGGTCACCAACTATGTGGTCGGGCGGCACGTGGACCGGCGGCCCGGGCCGTTGCTGGTGGGCCTGCTTGGCGTGCTGGCGCTGTCGGTGGCGCTGCTCGGGCCGATCCTCGGGGTGGTGCCGACCGTGATCGCCACGCTGCTCTGGGGCGGTGCGTTCACCGCCATCCCGGTGCTGCTGGCGGCGGCGGTGCTGCGGATCGCGCCGCGCGCCCGGGACGCGGCGTCGGCCCTCTACGTGGTGGCGTTCCAGATCGGCATCGGTGGTGGCGCGTTCCTCGGGGAGCGGATGGTGAGCGCCGGCCACCTGGGCGCGCTGCCGCTCATCACCTTCGGGCTGGCGGTCGTCGCGGTGGTGCTCGTGCTCTCGGCCCGGCGGGTGTTCCCCTTCCGCATCAGCGAGGAGGACCACCACCGGACCGAGGCGCAACTGGCCGGCTAACCCTGCAGGGCCACCTCGGCGGCGGCCAGGAAGGCGTCGTTCTCGTCGGGGGTGCCGATCGTGACGCGTACGCCGTCGGGCTGGAACGGGCGCACGATGACCCCGCGCGACTCGCAGACCTGGCCGAAGCGCGCCGATTGGTCGCCCAGCGGCAGCCAGACGAAGTTGGCCTGGCTGGTCGGCACCTCGACGCCGATCTTGCGGAGCGCCTCGGTGACCCGCTCGCGCTCGTCGACCACCAGCGCGCACCGGCGGCGGACCTCGTCCTCCTGGGCCAGGGCGGCGATCGCCGCGGCCTGGGCCACGATGCTGGTCGAGAACGGGGTGACCACCTTGCGGATGGCCGAGGTCACCTCGGGCTGGGCCACCAGGTAGCCCATCCGCAGGCCGGCCAGCCCCCAGGCCTTGCTCATGGTGCGCAGCACGAGCACGTTGGGCCGGTCGCCGTAGGTCGCCAGGCCGTCCGGCACCTCGGGGTCGGTGACCAACTCGCGGTACGCCTCGTCGAGCACGATCAGCACGTCGGACGGCACGGAAGCGATGAACCGGTCGAGCTCGGCCTTGCGGACGCTCGTACCGGTCGGGTTGTTCGGGTTGCAGACGATCACGAGGCGGGTCCGGTCGGTGATCGCGTCCGACATCGCCTGCAGGTCGTGGCCGTGACCGCCGGTGTTGGGCACGCGCACGCTGGTCGCCGAGGCGCCGGCCGCGATGATCGGGTACGCCTCGAACGATCGCCACGCGTACACGATCTCGTCGCCCGGCAGGCAGGTCGCCTTGACCAGGATCTCGGCCAGCGCCACCGACCCGCAGCCGGTCACGATGCGCTCCGCGGTCACGCCGAGCCGCTCGGCCAGCCTGTCCCGCAGGGCCACCGAGCCCATGTCGGGGTAGCGGTGCGAGTTGAGCATCGCCTCGGCCACCGCCTCCGGCACCCCGGGCAACGGCCCGTACGGAACCTCGTTGCTGGCCAGCTTGATCGCCTCGGCGATGCCCAGCTCACGGGTCAGGTCGGCGAGGTTGCGGCCGGGGACGTAGGCGGGCAGGCCGTCCAGGTCCGCGCGGGTGAGGCGGGCGTTCATCTGCGTCAGCGTCCTTCCTGAGAGCTGCCACCGGTGGTGGCGTCGACCGGTTGCCGGTCGTCCGGCGGGAGCGCGATCACGACCGTACGCGCCGTCTTGTCGTGGAACGCCTGGCGGAGCTGCTGGTCGAAGACCGGCGACAGGCAGTCGATGAGCTGAAGGATGAAGCCGATGCCGGCGCAGCCCCAGGCCGGGGTCCACAGGCCGAGGCGGGCCCACCGGCCGAAGGCGCGGCCGAAACCGAGCGGCTCGGTGTTCTCGACCGCGACGACCTTGATCCGCATCAGGCGCTTGCCCAGCGTCTGGCCGCCGCTCGCGATGGCCGGCGCCTCGTAGGCCAGCCAGAGCAGCGTGGCCACGATCAGCATGGCCCAGAGCAGGCCGTCCATGCGGCCCGAATTCTGCACGTCGAACGCGCTGCCGCCGTTGGCCATCTCGTCCAGGGTGGCGCGGTACATCGGCACGAATTCCTTGGCCCACTGGTACGCGAACCAGCCGTTCACGACGACGTTGAGCAGCAGCACCGCGAGGATGTCGACGAGCCGGGCGAGCAGCCGCGGACCGAGCCCGGCCAGCACGAACCCGTGCGGACGGGCCGCCATGGGCGGATACATCCCGGCCCGCATCGCGGGTGACATCTGCTCCCACCCCGGCGGCGGCGTCCACCCGGGCGGCGGCTGCCAGCCCGGAGGTGGCGTCTGGCCCTGGAGGGCCGGGGGAGGCTGCCAGCCGGGCGGCGGCGGGGGCTGCGGACCCCAGCCCGGCGGCGGAGCCTGCGGCTGAGGCTTGGTCAGCGCGACCGGCGCCGAAGGGGCCGCGGCGGGCGGCGTCTCGACAGCGGGCGGCTCCTCCTCGATCGGGGGCGGGCCGTCCGGCGGCACGGCGTCGGCCGGGATCGCCTTTCCGAGCCAGCCCTCACCGTCCCAGTAACGCTGGGTGGCGGGGTCGGCCGGGTCTTTGTACCAACCGGCAGGCAGCGAGCTCATGGAGAAACCTTAACGACCACGGTCCGGGCGAATTTGTCGTGCAGGGTCTGCTGGTACGGCTTGTCCCAGAGTTGCCACAATCCGTCGAGATAGCTGAAGCCCGGGAGAAACATCCCACCCGGGTATTCGACGAGGTATCGCTTGGCCGCCATGCCGCGGGTCAGCGTACGGCCGGGGTCGATCGGCACGATCCGGATCTTCATCGCCTTCTTGCCCAGCGTCTGACCGGACCGGTGCATGTATTCGACCGCGTAGAAGTAGTAGAGCAGCATCATCACGACGACGAGGCCGAGTTCCAGCAGGAGCGCGGGCAGGAAGAAGTCGTCGAAGACGATGCTGAAGTCGGGCTGCGCCGTGTCGGTGTAGGTCGCCGTCTCGGGCAGGCGGCTGAGCAGCACGATGAAGGCCGGAATGGCCAGCAGGAACGCCACCGACGTGAGCAGAGCCATATCGATCATGTAGGCCAGCAGGCGCGTGGCGAAGTCGGCGAGCGGCACCCCCGCCGGGCTCAGCGGCGGAGGCGGCGGCGGGTAAAGGGAGGGCGGCCCCGCCGGATAGCCCGGCGGAGGCCCGTACCCCGGTGGCTGATTCACGCGGACAGTGTTACAGGTTCCCGCGCAGCTCCTGCTCCCGCTCGATGGCTTCGAAGAGGGCCTTGAAGTTGCCCTTGCCGAAACCGAGGGAGCCGTGCCGCTCGATCAGCTCGAAGAAGACCGTCGGCCGGTCCTGCACCGGCTTGGTGAAGATCTGCAGCAGGTAGCCGTCCTCGTCCCGGTCGACCAGAATCTTGCGCGCCTTGAGCTCCTCGATCGGCGCCCGCACATTCCCGATTCGAGCCCGCAGCTCGGGGTCGTCGTAGTACGAGTCCGGGGTGTCCAGGAACTCGACGCCGGCCGCGCGCATGGCGTCGACGCTGGCCAGGATGTCGTTGGTGGCCACCGCGATGTGCTGGGCGCCCGGGCCGCCGTAGAACTCGAGGTATTCGTCGATCTGCGACTTGCGCTGCGAGACGGCCGGCTCGTTGAGCGGGAACTTGACCTTGCGGGTGCCGTCGGCCACGACCTTGGACATCAGCGCGGAGTAGTCGGTCGCGATGTCGTCGCCGATGAACTCGGCCATGTTGGTGAAGCCCATGACCCGGCCGTAGAACTCGACCCAGTCGTCCATCCGGCCCAGCTCGACGTTGCCGACCACGTGGTCGACGGCCTGGAAGAAGCGCTTGGGCTGCAGGCCGGCGTCGATGGCGGGCTGCCGGTCGACGATCGGCCCGCGGGCGACGAAACCGGGCAGGAACGGCCCGGTGTAGCCGGACCGGTCGATCAGCGAGTGCACCGTGTCGCCGTACGTCGCGATGGCCGCGACCCGCACGGTGCCGTGCTCGTCGGTCAGATCGTGCGGCTCGGTCACGCTGCGCGCACCGGCCGAGACCGCGTGCTTGTACGCGGCGTCGACGTCGGGCACCTCGATCGCGATGTCCTGGATGCCGTCGCCGTGCCGGTTCACGTGGTCGGCGCCGGGCGCGGCGGCGTGCACCGCGCCGGTCAGCACGAACCGGGCGCCCCCGCTGACCAGAACGTATTCGGCCTCGTCGCGATAGCCCTGCTCGGGCCCGCGGTAGGCGACGCAGGTCATGCCGAAGGCGGTGGAGTAGTAGTGGGCCGCCTGCTTCGCGTTGCCCACCAGGAACTTCAGGTGGTCGACGCCCTTGACGGGAAAGACGTCGTCGGTCCGGGTTCCCTGTGCCATCGTCTGCGTCATTGACTGAGGTTGTCGCAGGTCACGCCCGCTTTCAACAGTTGCTCGGGCGTCTGCGCAGCCTGCCCGGTCCGGTGACGCCGGGGGCGGGCTGCCGGTGCAATTTGCACAACGCGGCGGCCACCCTGACTGATATTTCCCCTCAAATGCTGTCGACACGGGCGAATCAAGATCCGTCGTCCGGGTGATTGACCTGGTTAGCGTGTCGCGCATGGCCTCGGGTGGCAGTCCCTGGAAGGGCTTCGGGCTTGTCGCGATCGTGGGCGTCATCGTGCTGGGCACGACCGGGGTGTGGAACCCGTGGCCGAAGCTCTGGCAGTGGGTCAACACCAGTGAGCCGATCGCCGGCGGGACGGCCCGCTGGCAGCAGACGATCGGCGGCAGCCCGCAGAGCGTGTCGATCGTCGGCGACGCGGTGGTCGTCGAATACCGCACGTCGGTCGAGGCGTACGGGCTGACCGCCGGGATCAAGCTCTGGGGCAGCGACGCCGACTGGGCCGCGATCGCGGGGGACGGCAATGACGCCGTGGTCGCCACCGGGCGCCTGCTGACCAAGGGCTACCAGGTGCTCGACCCGCGCAGCGGCACCGCCCTGCGCACCGACGACCAGGCCACCGCGGTCTGGACCTATCGCGACGGCCTGCTCGACATGCACTGTGCCAAGGGCGGCGACTGTCAGCTGACGGCGTGGGCGCCGCGCGGCAGCCGGCCGCTCTGGGCGGTGGACACGGGCGGGATCGGTTTCGTGCTCAACGCGGCCAACCCCGACCTGCCCGACACCCGTCAGCTCACCGCCAACCGGGTGGACGACGACGTGGCCCGGCCGCGGCTGATGCCGAGCCTGATCGGGCTGCCCGACGACGGAAAGGTGCGGGTGATCGACACCGCCACCGGCAAGGTCGTGCAGATCGCCGAGCCGGCGGCCGACCAGCGGGTCGCGCTCGCGGGCGGCCGGGTCCTCACCGTCACCGGCACCGCGCGCGACGGCACCTGCTACTACGGCGTGGTCGCGACCGACCCGCCCTCGTCGGCTCCCGTCTGGCGGCGGGAGGGGCTCAATCTGCGTACCGCCGACAACGGGTCGAATTGCAAGCAGGAACACGACCCGGCGGGTGGTGAGGACGTCGTGCTCGGCGTCGATCCGACCGGCCGGGAGGAGTTGCTGGCCGGGCACGACGGCCGGGTGCTGTGGCACGGCGGCCAGGGCGAGAACGTGCTCGCGGTCGACGACAGCTTCGCCCTGATCCGCAGCGCCGACTCGCGGACGCTGCGCGGGTTCAGCTTCAGCCGGGGCAAGATCGCCTGGTCACGGCCCGCCGGGGAGAACATGGCGGCCGCCCTCACCCGGTACGCCGCGGTGATCACGAGCCGCAAGCCGGACCGGGTCGTGGCGGTCTCGCCGAGCACCGGCCGGGTGCTGGTCGACGTGCGTACCGATGCCGAGATTTTTGCCGTCGGCCCGAGCGGCGTGATCGCCGTCTCTGGGCGGGATATGGCCTATCTGCCGTTTGCTTGACCGAACTGGTATGCGCGCGGGGGCGGGAGCGGTTCGCACATGCCGCGGCCGCTGTCCTAGGCTTTCCGCTCATGAGCAGAGGCGCCGCATTCTCGTACTCGCCGCTGTTGCCCATCGGCGACGACCAGACCGAGTACCGATTGGTCACCGACGAAGGTGTGGACGTCGTGCACGGCCCGGGCGGGCGACGGTTCCTGACCGTCGAGCCGGCGGCGATGACCCAGCTCACCGCCGAGGCGATGCACGACATCGCGCACTACCTGCGCCCGGCCCACCTGGCCCAGCTGCGCGCGATCATCGACGATCCCAAGGCCTCGCCCAACGACCGGTTCGTGGCGGTCGACCTGCTGCGCAACGCGAACATCGCGGCCGGCGGGGTGCTGCCGATGTGCCAGGACACCGGCACGGCGATCGTGATGGGCAAGCGCGGACGGCACGTGCTCACCGACGGCACCGACGAGAGCGCCATCGCGCAGGGCGTCTACCAGGCCTACACCCAGCTCAACCTGCGCTACTCGCAGCTCGCGCCGCTCACCATGTGGGACGAGCGGAACACCGGGTCGAATTTGCCGGCCCAGATCGAGCTGTACGCCGAGGACCCGGGCGGCGCCCCCGACGCGTACAAATTCCTGTTCATGGCCAAGGGCGGCGGCTCGGCCAACAAGTCGTACCTCTACCAGGAGACCAAGGCGCTGCTGAACCCGGCGCGGATGATGGAGTTCCTGGACGAGAAGCTGCGGCTGATCGGCACGTCGGCCTGCCCGCCCTACCACCTGGCCGTGGTCATCGGCGGCACCAGCGCCGAGTACGCGCTGAAGACGGCCAAGCTGGCCAGCGCGAAATACCTGGACAACCTGCCCCGGCACGGCACCATGTCGGCCCACGGCTTCCGCGACGTCGAGCTGGAGGCGGCCGTCCTCGAGCTGACCCGTGACTTCGGCATCGGCGCTCAGTTCGGCGGGCGCTACTTCTGCCACGACGTCCGCGTCATCCGTCTGCCCCGGCACGGCGCGTCCTGCCCGGTCGCGATCGCGGTCTCCTGCTCGGCCGACCGTCAGGCCCTCGCCAAGATCACCCCGTCCGGGGTCTGGCTGGAGCGGCTCGAGACCGACCCGGCCCGCTTCCTGCCCGAGATCGACCTCGATGCCGAGCCGGTCGTCAAGGTCGACCTCAACCGCCCGATGGCCGAGATCCGGGCCGAGCTGTCCCGTTACCCGGTCAAGACCCGGCTCTCGCTGACCGGCCCGCTCGTCGTGGCCCGCGACATCGCGCACGCCAAGATCACCGAACGGCTGGACGCGGGCGAGCCGATGCCGCAATACCTGAAGGACCACGCGGTCTACTACGCCGGCCCGGCCAAGACCCCCGAGGGGTACGCGTCGGGCTCGTTCGGCCCGACCACGGCGGGCCGGATGGACTCGTACGTCGAGCGTTTCCAGGCGGCCGGCGGTTCGCTGGTCATGCTGGCCAAGGGCAACCGGTCGGGCCAGGTCACCCAGTCCTGCCAGACCCACGGCGGGTTCTACCTGGGTTCGATCGGCGGTCCGGCGGCCCGGCTCGCGCAAGACTGCATCCGCCACGTCGAGGTGCTCGAATACCCCGAACTCGGCATGGAAGCGGTCTGGAAGATCGAGGTGGAGGACTTCCCCGCCTTCATCGTGGTCGACGACAAGGGCAACGACTTCTTCGCCGAGGTGACGAAGCCCGTCCTCTCGATCGGCCGGCGCTAGACCGTCACGCTGCGCAATAACCGGCGACGGGGCTCAGCCACTCCTTGAACTGGGTCTCCATCGAGGTGTTGAGCGTCTTCAGGGTTTTCACCTTGGTGATGTACGCCTTGTTGACCGCGCTCGCGTCGATCTTGGCCGCCGAGGTCAGGCCGGCCGCCTTGAACTCGGGGTTCTTGGCCACCTTGGTCGTCGTCCGGATCTTCGCGGCCACCGCCTTGAGCTCGGCCACCGCCGTGGTCTCGGCCTTCTTGGCCTCGGCGGTCTGCTTCGCCTCCCGGTACGTGACGAGTTTGCCCATCGCCGTCCCGAAGTCACGCAGTTCGGCCTGGTAGGCGGTCTGCAGCTTGCCGCAGACGGCCTTGGTGTCGGCTGAGTAGTCGGGCGGCGGCGGCGAGCTGCTCGCGGCGGTGGCCGCGGGCGTGTCCGTCGCGTCGGTGGTCTTCGCGTCGCTGTCGCAGGCGGCGCCGGTCAGCAGAAGGCCGCCGGCGAGCACGGCCAGGAGGGCGCGTCGCATGAGGTGATCCTCTTCGTCGGGGTCGGGGGCAAGCCCCGCCGACGTTACGTTCCGCTTCGCCCATCGTCCAACCGACAGTGATCACCGTGATACGAACAGCCCGCCCGCTTCTGCGCGCGGGCGGACTGCACGTCCCCCGTACCACGTTGGCCGCCGCACCGTGCTGGGGCGATGTGGGAACATCCACGATGCGACGGCACCGGTGCCAGCTTGGCGCACGGCGCTCTTGTTTCACTGTCGATCCGCTCTCGCCGCCTCGGCTACGCTCGATGCTTATTCGAGGCTGGGGGACGGCATGCGGTATCGCATCCTCGGGCCCCTGTCGGTCACTGTGGACGGGCAGGACGTCGCCATCACGGCCGGTCGTGATCGCGTCGTGCTGGCCATGTTGCTGCTGCATGCGGGCCGCGTCCTAGGTGTGGCGGCGCTGGCCGACGCGGTGTGGGGGGCCGACCCGCCCGCCACCGCGCGCGGCCAGTTGCAGACGTGTGTGTCCCGTCTGCGCCGGTCGCTGCCGGCCGACGCGATCCGCAGCGACCCGGCCGGTTACTGCCTGGCCCCCGGCCCCGGCGAGCTGGACGCGGCCGAGTTCGCCCGGCTGGTGACCGACGCCCGCGACCGGTCGGAGGCCCGGGTCTATCGGCAGGCGCTCGACCTGTGGCGCGGGGACGCGGCGGCCGGGCTCGACAGTCACGGCGTACGCCTGGCCGCGGCCGTTCTCGACCAGCAACACGTCGCCGCGCTGGAAGCGTGGGCTCAACTCGAACTGGACGCCGGGCGCGAACGCGACCTGATCGGCGAGCTCTCCGCCGCGGTCGACCGGTTTCCGCTCCAGGAGAGGCTGAGCGGCCAGCTCATGCGGGCCCTGCACCGCTCCGGACGGCAGGGCGACGCGCTCGCCGAATACCGGCGGGTCCGCTCGGCGCTGCACGACGAACTCGGCCTCGACCCCGGCCGCGACCTGCAAGAACTGCACACCGCGATGCTCACCGGCACGGCGTACGAGAAGCCCGCGCCGGCCTCCGTCGTCCGGTGCCTGCCCCGGACCGTCGGCGACTTCACCGGTCGCGTCGAGGTGGTGCGGCGACTGGTCGGCGCGATCGACTCGGCGGCCGCCGCCGAGCCGGTGGTCGCCGTGATCGACGGCATGGCCGGCAGCGGCAAGACCACCCTCGCCCTGCACGTGGCCGCGCTGCTGGGCGACCGCTACCCCGACGCGCATCTCTTCGTCGACCTGCACGGGCACAGCGCCGAGCAGCCGGTCGATCCGGCTGCCGCCCTGCTCGTCCTGCTGCGCCAGCTGGGCGTGGACGCCGAGCGGATCCCACCGGAGCTGGTCGACCGGGTCGGTCTGTGGCGCACCGAGCTGGCCGAGCGGCGGGTGCTGGTGCTCTTCGACAACGCCGCCTCCAGCGCCCAGCTGGCCGATCTGATGCCGACCGCCCCGGGCAGCCTCGCCCTGGTCACCGGGCGACGGCGGCTGCTCGGGCTGGACGGGGTCCACCCGGAGTCGTTGTCGGTGCTCAAACCCGACGAGGCCCTCGTGCTGCTGTCCCGGATCGCCGGCGAACGGGTGTGGGCCGAGCCGGAGGCGGCGGCCGAGGTGATCCGTCGGTGCGGCTGTCTGCCGCTGGCCATCCGGCTGGCCGGGGCGCGGCTGGCCCATCGACCCCGGTGGCGGGTGGCTGATCTCGTCCGCCGGCTCGGTGACTCGGCCCTGCCGGAGTTGGCGGCCGAGGACAGATCGGTGGCGAACGCCTTCGCCGTCTCCTACCGGCAGCTGCCCGACCCCACGCGCCGGGTGTTCCGGCTGCTCGGGCTGGTCCCGGCCGGCGAGTTCGACGCGCACACCGTGGCCGGGCTGGCCGGCCTGCCGCTGGACGACGCCCGGGACGCGCTCGACGACCTGGTCGACGTGCACCTGGTCGACGAGCCCGAACCCGAGGCCTACCGGCTGCACGACCTGCTGCGCGAGTTCGCGGCCGCGCTGGCCGCCGAGATCCCGGCCGCCGAGCGCACCGAGGCGCTGCGCGGGCTGCTCGACCAGCAGTTGCACGCGGCGGCGGCGACCAACCTGCCCGCGTACCGCCAGCGCCTTGACCAGGACATCGGCTCGCCCCAGCCGTTGCGGCCCGACCTGCTGACGCCGCTGATCGACCCGGCCGCCCGCCTCGAACGCGAGCGGGTCAACCTCGGCCGGTACGTCGAGGTGGCCGCCTCGGTGCCCGAGCTGAACGCGTACGCGTGGAAGCTCCCCCGGGCGGCCTGGCGCCACCTTTTCGTGCGCGGCTATCTCGACGACGTGCACGACCTGCAGGTGCGCGCCAAGGAGGTGGTCGAGCGCGGTGACGACCCGGCGGCCACCGCGACCGTCCTCAACTATCTGGCCTCGGTGCTCTATCGCCGGTCCGAGCTGGCGGAGGCGGTCCGCCTGATGGAGCAGTGCCTCGCGATCCGGCAGTCGCTCGGTCACCGGGAGACGATCGGCGCCGCCATGGTCAACCTGGCCGGTGTGTACGCCGTCATGGGCCGCTGGGCCAAGAGCATCGAGATCGCGCAGGCCGCGCGCCGGTTGTCCGCGGCCGGGCCGGGTCGTGACGAGATCAACGTGATCGCACTCGGCTACCAGCGGCTCGGCCGTTTTCCGGAGGCGCTGCGCTATCACCGGTTGCGGCTCCTGATGCACCTGGAGATCCGCGATCCGATCCGGCTCGGCGACACGCTGTTCAGCATCGCCCTAGTCAAGTATCAGATGGGGGCGATCACGGTCGAGCAGGCGCTGCGCCAGGGCCAGGTCGGGCTGCGCCTGATCCGGACGGCCAACTCCCCGTACGGCGAGGCCGAGGTGCTCCTCGAGTTCGGCCTGCTGCTGGCCGACGCGGGCCGGCTCGACGAGGCGATCAGCATCCAGCGGCAGGCGATCGCGATCGCCGAGCGGCTGAACGACCCGATGCAGCAGTCGAAGGTCTGGTGCGCCCTGGGCGTCACGCTGCGGCGGGCCGGTGACGATCCGGCCGCGCGGACGGCGTTCGAGCGGGCGCTGCGGCACGGCCGGCAGGCCCGTCTGCCCTACCACGTCGCCCTGGCCCGGGCCGGGCTGGGCGACTGCCTGATCCTCGAGCAGCCGGCCGAGGCCCGGCGCCTGCTCACCCAGGCCTGGGAGACGCTGACCGCGCTGGAGGCGCCCGAGCTGACCGCGGTCGAGAAGTCGCTCGCCGCCCTGGGTGGTGTGGATCATCTGCACGCGACCGCGGCGGGAGAGACGATGGAGGGGTGACTACTGACGAGAGCGGATTCCGGATCGAGAAGGACACGATGGGCGAGGTCCGGGTGCCGGCCGACGCCCTGTGGCGCGCGCAGACCCAGCGGGCGGTGGAAAACTTCCCCATCTCGGGGCGCGGCCTGGAGCCGGCCCACATCAAGGCGCTGGCCCAGATCAAGGGCGCGGCCGCACAGGTGAACGCGGCGCTCGGCGTGCTCGACGACGACCTGGCCCAGGCGATCGTGAAAGCGGCCGCGCACGTGGCCGACGGCGGGTACGACGACCAGTTCCCGATCGACGTCTTCCAGACCGGCTCGGGCACCTCGTCCAACATGAACGCCAACGAGGTGATCGCCACCCTGGCCGCCCGCGAACTGGGCCGGCCGGTGCACCCGAACGACCACGTCAACGCGTCGCAGTCCAGCAACGACGTCTTCCCGTCGTCGATCCACCTGGCCGCCACCGAGGCCGTCACGGCCGAGCTCATCCCGGCCCTGGAGCACCTGGGGGCCTCGCTGCAGGCCAAGTCGCAGGCCTGGTCCGAGGTGGTCAAGAGCGGACGTACGCACCTGATGGACGCCACCCCGGTCACGCTCGGCCAGGAATTCTCCGGGTACGCCCGCCAGGTCGCCAACGGCATCGAGCGGCTCACCGCCACGCTGCCCCGCCTGGCCGAGCTGCCGCTGGGCGGCACCGCGGTCGGCACCGGCGTGAACACCCCGCCCGGGTTCGCGCCCGCGGTCATCGAGCGCCTCCGTCAGAGCACCGGACTGCCGGTCACCGAGGCCCGCGACCACTTCGAGGCCCAGGGCGCCCGGGACGCGCTGGTCGAGGCGTCCGGTCAGCTCAAGGTGATCGCCGTCGGCCTCTACAAGATCGTGAACGACATCCGCTGGATGGGGTCGGGCCCGCGGGCCGGCCTGCGTGAGCTGCGCCTGCCCGATCTGCAGCCGGGCTCGTCGATCATGCCGGGCAAGGTGAACCCGGTCGTGCCCGAGGCGGTCCGCCAGGTCGCCGCGCAGGTGATCGGCAACGACGCGACGGTCACCTTCGCCGGCTCGCAGGGCGACTTCGAGCTCAACGTGATGCTGCCGGTGATGGCGCGCAACCTGCTCGAGTCGATCCGTCTGCTGGCCAACGCGGCACGGCTGCTGGCCGACCGCTGCATCGACGGGCTCGAGGCCAACGTCGAGGTCGCTCTCGCGTACGCGGAGGGTTCGCCGTCGATCGTCACCCCGCTCAACCGCTATCTCGGGTACGACGAGGCGGCCGCGATCGCCAAGTCCGCCCTCGCCTCCAACCGCACGATCCGCGAGGTCGTCATCGAGCGCGGTCACCTCGAATCCGGCACATTGACCGAACAGCAGCTGGATGAGGCCCTCGACGTGCTGCGGATGACGCGCCCCTGATCTTTGCGGCAAAGGGGGGTTGTGGACAACTTGTGGATAACCGCCGCGCGCAGTCCCTCGGGCGGGGCGGTTATCAGCTTTGCGCGGCCGGTACCCTTGTGCGGTGAGTTTGCGCTTGTACGACACTGCGACCCGATCGGTTCGGGACTTCGTCCCGATGACGCCCGGTAAGGTCGGTATCTACCTGTGTGGGCTTACCGTGCAGTCCGTCCCCCACATCGGTCACCTGCGTTCCGCGGTGAACTACGACGTGCTGCGCCGATGGCTGCTGCACACCAACTACGAGGTCACGTTCATCCGCAACATCACCGATGTGGATGACAAGATCCTCGACAAGGCCCAGTCGCAGGTCCGCCCGTTCTGGGCGATCGCCCACGCCAACCGCCTCATCCTGGACGCGAACTACCGCGACCTCAACGTCATCCCGCCGACCTACGAGCCGCTGGCGACCGGGCACATCCCCGAGATGCACGAGCTGATCGCCGAGCTGATCGAGCGCAAGCATGCGTACGAGGCTTCCGGCGGAACCGGCGACGTCTACTTCGACGTGCCCTCGTACAGCGAGTACGGCGCGCTCTCCGGTCAGAACCCGGACGACATGCGCCCGCCGAGCGACGGCGGCGAGCCCGACAAGCACGACTACCGTGACTTCGCGCTCTGGAAGGGTGTGAAGGCCGACGAGCCGCGCGACGCTTCGTGGCCCTCACCGTGGGGCCGGGGCCGCCCGGGCTGGCACATCGAGTGCTCGGCGATGGCCCGTCGCTACCTCGGCGACGAGTTCGACATCCACGGCGGCGGGCTCGACCTCACCTTCCCGCACCACGAGAACGAGATCGCCCAGTCCCGCTCGGCCGGCCTGCCGTTCGCGCGCCACTGGGTGCACCACGCGCTGCTCAACCTGGGCGAGGCCAAGATGAGCAAGTCGCTGGGCAACGTGATCGACGTGGCCGCGGTGCAGGAGATGGGCATCCGCCTGGTCGAGCTGCGCTACTACCTCGGCACGCCGCACTACCGCTCGCGCATCGACTACTCCGACGACGCCCTGCGCGAGGCCGCGGTGGCCTACCGGCGCATCGAGGGCTTCGTGCAGCGGGCCACCGAGATCGTCGGCCCGGGCCGGCCCAAGGACGTGCCGCCGGCCTTCGCCGCGGCGATGAACGACGACCTCAACACCTCGGCCGCGCTGGCAGTGGTGCACGACTGCATCCGCGAGGGCAACACCGCCCTCGCCGCCGGTGACGAGCCAAGCATCCGCGGGGCGCTCACCGCCGTCCGCGCGATGCTGGGAGTGCTGGGTCTCGACCCGCTCGACCCGGCCTGGACCGGCAAGGCGACACAGAGCGAACTCAAGCCCGTCGTCGACTCGCTGGTCAAGCTCGCGCTCGAGCAGCGGTCACAGGCACGGGCACGCAAGGACTGGGCGGCGGCCGACTCGGTCCGCGACCAGCTGAAAGACGCGGGAATTCAGGTGGAGGACACTCCGGCCGGGCCGCGATGGACGGTAGGAGAGCACTGATGCCAGGAAATTCGCGCAACGCCAGCAAGCGTGTGGTGAACAAGAAGGGCGCGGCCATGGGGTCGGGCGGTAAGAACCGCTCGGGTCTCAAGGGCCGGGGAAAGACCCTGCCCGCGGACGAGCGTCCGTGGCACAAGGGCTACTCGGGCACCGAGCAGCTCCCCGAGAAAACTGCTCGTAAGCAGGACAAGGAGCGCCGCGCGGCGGCCGCCGAGGGCCGTGCGCCCAAGATCGGCGTCCCCGGCACCAAAGACACCACCTGGGGTCGTGGCGGCGGCCGTGGCACCGGGCGACCGGCTCCCCAGCGCGGCGGCAAGCCGGGCGGCCGCGGTGGTCCGCGGGTGGCCCCGGGTCGCCGGTCCAACCCGACCCGGGAGGGTCCGGAGCTGCTGCTCGGCCGCAACCCGGTCAACGAGGCGCTGCGGGCCTCGGTGCCCGCGACGGCCCTCTACGTGGCCCAGGGCATCGACATCGACGAGCGGGTCGCCGAGATCATCCGCACCGCGGGCGACCGGGGCCTGCCCATCCTCGAGGTCGGCCGGCACGAGCTCGACCGGATGACCGGTGGCGTTCTGCACCAGGGCATCGGCCTCCAGGTGCCGCCGTTCGCCTACGAGAACTACGACGACATGGTCGCGGCCGCCCTCGAGCAGACCGCCCCGCTGCTGGTCGCGCTCGACGGCGTGACCGACCCGCGCAACGTCGGCGCGGTCATCCGCTCGGTGGCCGCGTTCGGCGGTCACGGCGTCTTCATGACCGAGCGTCGCGCGGCCGGCATCACCGCGACCGCCTGGCGCACCAGCGCGGGCGCGGCCGCCCGGGTCCCGGTCTCCCAGGTGGTCAACCTGACCCGGGCGATCAAGGCGGCCCAGCAGGCCGGCTTCACCGCGATCGGCCTCGACGCCGACGGCGAGACCGGCCTTTACCAGCTCGAGGCCGCGATCGGCCCGCTGCTCGTGGTGGTCGGCTCCGAGGGCCGCGGTCTCTCCCGCCTGGTCGGCGAGACCTGTGACCTGCGGGTGAGCATCCCGATGGCGTCCGATGTGGAATCGCTCAACGCGAGCGTGGCCGCCGCCGTGACGCTGGCCGAGGTCACCCGCCGCCGCACCCACGGCTAGAAGTAGGCCCGCAGCACACCATCCTCGGTGACGTAGAGCTGCCCGCCCGCGACGACGGGCGGGTGGTTCGCGTCGCTGGCGATGGTCGTCATGACCGGCCGGGTGCGGCCGTCGGCGGCGTCGGTGATCGACAACGCCGAGCCGTAGCCGGTGGGTGTGTAGAGCAGGCCGCCCGCCCGGACCGGTCGGCCCGCGGCGGCCATCGTGTGCACGGAGTAGAGCTTTCGGCCGGTCTTGGCGTCCAGGCTGACCGAGCTGCGGTATTGGCTGTAGAAGACGTGCCGGCCGTCGGCGCTGACCGTGGAGATCGGCAGTTTCGTCGACCAGACGAGGCGTCCGGTGGCGGCGTCGACGGCGCTCAGGCCAGAGTCGCCGGAAATGTAGAAGTGGGTTCCGGCGGGGTCGGTGCCGGCGGCGTACCAGTTTCTCTTGGTTGACCAGAGCTCGTGGCCGTCGGTCACTCTCACCGCCACGGCACCGCCGGAAGCGCGGCGCAGCAGGAGCCGTCCGCCGGCCGAGACCAGGCCCTCGCCGCGGTCGCCCTTGCGCAGCCAGCGGAATTTGCCGTCGGCCACGCCGTAGGCGATCGTCGAAGGGGTTCCGGCCTGGTTGCTGTCGAGGACGGCCACGCCCCGGTCGACCCGTAGGTCGTAGGTGAACTTGCGCAGGCCGGTCGTCCAGAGGCGTTGGCCGGAGTCGGGCCTGAAGGCCGTCAGGTGGCTCTCGAACTCGCCTGAGGTGCGGCAGACGGACGAGAGCATCAGGAGTTTGCCGTCGGCCAGGGCGAGGGTGGTGACGGTGGTGTTCGGCAGGGTTTGGTGCCATCGACGGGTGCCGGATTTGGGGTCGTAGGCGCCGATGCCGCCGGGGTCGTTGGAGTAGAGGCGGGTGCTGTCGAGGACCGGTTGGACGCCTACGTCGCAGGACGAGGATCGGGTGTTGAGGGTCCAGCGCTGCTTGATCTGGCCGATGGTTGCGGCGTTCAGGCGGCTTTCGGCGGGGTTGTAGTAGGTGTTGCCTGGGCCTTGGCCGGGTTGTGGCCACTCGGTGGGGGTCGCGGCGTCGGCTGCTGAGGGGGTGGGCAGCAGCACTAGAGCAGTCACCGCCACGTACAACTTGATCTTCATGAGGTGATCAACGAGCGGGGTCGGCGGGGGGTCCTGGGGTGCTGCCCCGACTAAGACCCTGGGTGCTGCCCAAGACCCTGGGGCGCTGCCCCAGGCCCCGGCCATCGCTGGAGATCCCCCAAGCTAAGGCGAGAGCTGAGAAGAGAACCCCGTCGGGGGCGGCCAAGCGGCTTGCTCGCGCTGCGAGAAGCCGAGGGCAGCGCCCGTCTTGTAAACGGAAGGTCGCGCCGCGCCGTGCCGGGGTGGCTGGGCGGCGCTGACGCCAGTGCGGGCGACCTGGACTTTCCGGGCATCGCCCGGGGCCAACTCCCGCCGCGACAGACTCCCCATCCGTTACCACCGCAACGTGGGGTCTGGGGGCTCGGCCCCCAGGTGAGCACGCGAGGCGGTCCGGTCTGCGCTTTCTGCAGACAAGGAAACCCTCCGGCGAGCCCCCGGTCGGGATCGAACCGACGACCTCCCGTTTACAAGACGGGTGCTCTGGCCATCTGAGCTACAGGGGCGTGAGGGGCCAGCATAACGGCTGTGAACTTGCTGGCTGCCTTGGCATGTCAGGTAAAAAGCTTTACGTTTACAGGGTTGTTTCCTCCACTCGGATCGTCCGGCACGTTCCTGCCGGTGGGAAGGAAGTCTGTTTCACCATGGCTACCGTTACTTATGACAAGGCCTCGCGCATCTACCCGGGCTCTGAGCGGCCCGCGGTCAACGAGCTGAACCTCGAGATCGGCGACGGCGAGTTCCTCGTTCTGGTCGGGCCCTCCGGTTGTGGCAAGTCGACCAGCTTGCGGATGCTCGCGGGGCTGGAGGATGTCGACCGTGGTCGCATTCTGATCGAGGGCAAGGACGTCACCAACCTTCCGCCGAAGTCGCGGGACATCGCGATGGTGTTCCAGAACTACGCTCTGTACCCGCACATGTCGGTGTACGAGAACATGGCGTTCGCTCTGAAGCTGCGGAAGACCTCGAAGGCGGAGATCGACCGCCGGGTGAAAGAGGCTGCGGCTCTCCTGCAGCTTGACGAGTACCTGTCGCGTAAGCCGAAGGCGCTCTCCGGTGGTCAGCGTCAGCGTGTTGCCATGGGTCGCGCGATCGTGCGTGAGCCGCAGGTGTTCCTCATGGATGAGCCGCTGTCGAACCTGGACGCCAAGCTGCGTGTCCAGACCCGTTCGCAGATCGCGTCGCTGCAGGCCAAGCTGGGTGTCACGACTGTTTACGTGACGCACGACCAGGTCGAGGCCATGACCATGGGTCACCGGGTCGCGGTCATGCTCGACGGTGTGCTGCAGCAGGTGGACACTCCGCGGGCGCTCTACGACACCCCCGGCAACGTCTTCGTCGCCGGCTTCATGGGCTCCCCGGCCATGAACATCAAGACCGTGGCGCTGCACGAGACCGGCGCGAACTTCGGTTCGCTGGTCATCCCGCTGACCCGCGAGCAGATCGCGGCGGCCAAGAGCCCGGGTAACAAGGTCACGGTCGGTTTCCGGCCCGAGGCCGCCGAGGTCGTCTCGGATTCGGCGGGCGCCCTGCCGATTGTCGTCGACCTGGTCGAGGACCTGGGTTCGGACGCCAACGTCTACGGGCACGCTGACATCGAGGGCAGCTCGGAGCGTTTCGTGGTCCGCACCGACCGTCGCACCATGCCGAACATGGGCGACACGGTTTACATCAAGCCGCAGGTGTCCGCTCTGCACGTCTTCAACGCCGAGACCGGCGCGCGCGTCTGATCGCCTGAATCGCTGAAACCGGGCGGTCTCCCTTCGGGGAGGCCGCCCGGTTTGTTTGTCCGTCAGCCGGCGAACTTGACGAGCACGAAGTCTTTGTCGGTCGGGCAGGCCAGGTAGGACGTGCTCAGCGAGCAGTTGGCGGTGACGGCGCCGCTGAGCGGGCCGAGTTGCACCGCGTCGTCGCCGAGGTGGCGGCCGGCCAGGGCGGGGTCGTCGGCGTACCCGGCCAGGGGTTTGTTGAGTTCGAGGATGTTGCCGGCGTCGAGCCGCACGGCGGGGGCCTGGTGGGCCCAGATCTCGGTGCCGTCGGCGCCGATCAGCCGGGCGTTGGTCGAATAGTTGGCCAGGACGGCCTCGCCCACCGGCACCAGGGCGTTGGTGTCGCCGGCGTCGGCTCGCCACGCCTGTTTGCCCTCGGCCACGTCGACCGCGACCACCTCGTTCTTGCCGCCGCTGAGGCCTTCGAGCACGCAGACCCGGTTGTCGCCGCACGCGGTGAGGCCGGTGAGCCGCGCAGTGTCGGACTGGGTGCGGTAGACGATGTCGTCGCCGTCGAGCTTGTCGAGCCCGAAGGTGACGATGCGGTGGGCGCCGTCGGACTCGCGGACGACGAGCCGGCCGTTGTGGGCGATGACGTCGTCGCTGGTGTCGGCGAGGTTGGCCCGGGAAGCGAGCACGTCGCCGCTGTTGGCGTCGATCACCCGGACCGAGCGGTCGCTGCCGACCTGCACGAGCCGGGGGTCGTCACCCAGGTCGGGGGCGAACGGGGAGCCCTCGACGTCGGCCGGGCCGGACAGGTCGGCCGGGGTGGTGACCTCGCGGAGCAGCGGGGCGCCCTGGCCGGGGTCGGGGAGCTTCCACTCCTCCTTGCCGGTGGCCAGGTCGAGCCCGAGGAGTTGTTTGCCGGTGCGGTCGGACACCACGGCCCGGTTGCCGGCGAAGTGGACCTCGTCGGTGTCGCCCAGGGTGCGCTCCCACAGTTTCTGGCCCTTGGCCGCGCCGAGGACGACCATCTGCCGGGAGTCGGTGTCGTAGTCGACGTCGCTGAGCAGGGCGACCCCGTCGGGCAGGGCGAGGATGCCGCGCCAGCGCTTGGCGGTGCCGGCGTCGGGGTTCGTCCAGGTCGGCTTGGTGGCGTCGGTGTCGATGGCGACCAAGCCGACCTTGCCGGTTTTGGAGTCGGAGCTGGCCAGGTAGGCGCGGTCACCGCGGACGGCGGCACCCTTCCAGTCGGAGCTGATCGGGATGGCCGGTGCGACGTGCACGGGGTCGCTCAGCGCGTGGAACTCGAGGGCGGGGTATTTGGGCCAGAACGCCCAGGCCACGGTGGCGCCGGCGGCAACCACCAGGGCGGTGGCGGCGGCGCCCGCGATGATCCAGGGGCGGCGGCTGCGGCGCGGTTTCGCGGGAGCGGGCGTCTCGGGCCGGGGGGTGTCGGAGGCGAGCCAGGGTTCGGCGCTGGGCGGGCCGAACGGGGTCGGCGTGTGGGGGTGGGCCTGTGTGCGGGAGTAGGACGGCGAGCCGGGGTGGGCCGGTGAGCCGGGCGGGGCGTGACCGCCGTTGGCCAGCGCGGCCGCCTCGCCGGTGGCCCACGGGTCGACCGGGTCGGCGTACTGCCGGTCGTCGGTGGGCGCTGGGACATTGCCGAAGCCTGGTCCTTCGGACGGCGCGGAGGACCTGGGCACCCCCGGGGGCGAAGGCGGGCCTGGAGCCGGCGGGCTCTGCGCGGCGGTGGGTTGGTGGGGCGCCGTGGGCGGGGACGGCGGGCCGGCCGCGGCGGGCGGCAGGACCGGGGTGCTGTCGGTGGCGGGGGCGATGGTGGCGCCCTCGGCCACTGGCAGTTCGGGCTGTTCGAGCGCGGTGGGGGCGATGCCCAGCTCGCTGTGCAGCAGGCGGGCCACCAGCGGCACCCGCGACGAGCCGCCGACCAGGAAGAGACCGGCCAGGTCGGACGGTTTGAGCCCGGCCGCCGCGATCACCGCGGCCGCCTCGGCGACCCCGCGGCGTACGAGGGGGTCGGCCGTTGCCTCGAGCTCGTCGCGGGTCAGGTGGACCGCGTGCTCGACGCCGGGCACCGGAACCGGCGCGAACGAGCTGCGGGACAGCATCTCCTTGGCGCCGCGCACGTCCTCCCAGAACTGGCGGCGTGCGCGCCACTGGCCGAGGGTGACCGGCTCGGTGAGCGTCTGCCACACCGCGGGCTCGGCGCCCGCCAGCGACTTGCCCAGGTGGTCGACCAGAGCGGAGTCGAGGTCGAGCCCGCCGAGGTCGTCGGCGCCGCCCGAGGCGGTCACCGAATAGGCCGCGCCGAGGGCGTCGTGGCGGACGACGGCGATGTCGAGCGTGCCGGCGCCGAAGTCGAACACGGCGAGCGAGGAGCCGACCGGCAGCGGACGGCGCAGCACCTCGGCGAAGTAGCGGGCGGCGGCCACCGGCTCGGGCATCAGCGCCGTCTCGGCCGGCCACCCGGCGCGGCCCAGCGCCTCGACCAGCACCGCCCGGCGGGGCGCACCCCAGGAGGCCGGATAGGTGACCGTGGCCGGCGGCAGGAAGCCCGCGGTGGCCACCGCCTCCTGTGCGACCGCGCCGAGCAGCGCGGCGAGCAGGTCGGCCACCGGCACGCTCACGCCGTCGCCCAGCAGCACCGCGTCGTCGTCGATGTGGCGTTTGGGGTGCGGCTCGAGACGGCCGGGCTCGGCGTGACCGAGCCGCACCGCGTCGGCGCCCACGTGCAGGCGGCCGGTGGTGTCGAGATAGACCGCAGAGGGGAGCAGAGGACGGCCGTCGAACAACAGCGGCCTGGTGCGCCCGTCGGGGCGGCGCAGCATGGCCACGGTGTGCGACGTGCCCAGGTCAACGCCGAGCAGGAAGCCATCGGTCACGGCCGTCATGCTACGACCCGGGTACGACGAACCCGCCATGACCGGACCGTGATCTGCGATCTCTAGGGTTTTCGCATGCGGATCGAGCGGATCACGGACCCCGCCGCCGTGCACGCGGCGGCCGACCTTTTCGACGCACCCCCGCTGGTCGCGGCGACCGAGCGTTTCCTGGCCGACCCCGGCCACCACCTGCTGCTGGCCTATGACGACGACCGCGCGGTGGGCATGATCTCGGGGGTCGAGATGACCCATCCCGACAAGGGCACCGAGATGTTCATATACGAGCTCGGGGTCACGCCGGCGGCCCGGTTGCAGGGCATCGCCACCCGGTTGGTGACCGAGCTCGCTGCGATCGCCCGCCGCAACGGCTGTTATGGCATGTGGGTGGGCACCGAGCCGGACAATGAGGCCGCGGTGGCCACGTACCGGCGGGCCGGCGCCTCCGAAGAGGCGGCGTTCACCCTGCTCAACTGGGATCTGATAGACGGAGCACGCGAATGACTGGTCCGACCCGCAGCTGGCTGTCCCCGATGCGTGCGCGGGCGGCCGACGAGCCGCACTGCGTCGCGACGCCGCTCGAGCTCTTCTTCGACCTCTGTTTCGTGGTCGCCGTGGCCCAGGCCGCCCTGCCGTTGCACCACGCCATCGCCGAGCACCACGTGCTGGAGGGCGTACGCGGCTTCCTCATGGTGTTCTTCGCGATCTGGTGGGCCTGGATGAACTTCACCTGGTTCGCCTCCGCCTACGACACCGACGACGACGTCTATCGGATCACCACGCTGGTGCAGATCGCCGGCGCGCTGGTGCTGGCGGCCGGGGTCGAGGCGGCGTCCGACCACTCCGACTTCACGATCATCACCATCGGCTACGTGATCATGCGGTTGGCGCTGGTCGCGCAGTGGCTGCGGGCCGCGCGGTCCGACCCGCAACGGCGGCCAACGGCCATCCGGTACGCGATCGGCGTGACCGCCGTCCAGGTGCTCTGGCTCCTGCGGCTGCTCCTGCCGGCCGAGTCCGCGGCCACGGTGCCGGTCTTCGTCGTCCTGGCGCTGCTCGAAGTGGCCGTGCCGATCTGGGCCGAGCGGGCGCCGGGCGGCCCCACGACCTACCACCCCCATCACATCTCCGAGCGGTACGGGCTGTTCACCATCATTGTGCTGGGCGAGTCGGTGCTGGCCGCCACGGTGGCCGTCCAGGCCGCGATCGACGAGGGCGGCGAGTACGAGGGTTCGCTGATCACCCTGGCCATCTCCGGCGTGGTCATCGTCTTCGCGCTGTGGTGGATTTACTTCGACCGGTCGGCGCACAATCTGCTGACTTCGTTGCGCACGTCGATTTTGTGGGGCTACGGCCACTACTTCATCTTCGGGTCGGCCGCGGCGGTCGGTGCCGGCCTGGCCGTCATGGTGGATTACGTGACCCATCACGCGGAGATCTCGTCGACCCTGGCCGGGTATGCGATCGCCGTTCCGGTGGCGATCTACACGTTCTTCGTCTGGCTCCTGCACATTCGCCCGCACCTGAGCGGGGCGGCCCTGTGGGCGTACCCGGTGGTCGTGGTCCTGGTTTTGCTGACGCCGCTGCTGCCGGCCTCGAGCGAGCTGATCGCCGCCCTGATGGTCGTGCTGGTGGGCGTGAACATCACGGTCGGCCGGCGTACCCCGGACCAGGTCGGGAATTGAGTGCCGGCGATATGATCCCGGCGTTATGCCGGCTGCTCGAAAGGGCAAACGAAGGCCGGAGTCGCTCAGCGTGGCCGAGCGGGGTATTCCGTATAGGACATTTGCTTTCGCATGTGTCTATACGACCGGCGTCGATGGAGAATTTCCGCCACCTGCGGTAACGCGCCGGAAATGCTGCGGCTCAGATGCGTGGAATCGAATGTCACGGCCTAGTCACAACGTCATCGACCGTAGTGACTTCTATGCCGATCGATCGGAAGATCCGGGGGATGCTCCCAGTGAACCCCCGCTGGGCGCCTTCCTTCCGGAGGACCCGTACGTGAGACAACAATCCACATGGGGCCGGCGAACGTTCACCTCTGTGCTGGCCGTCGGCGTGGCCGCCGGCGTCACGCTGAGCGGTTCGCTCCCGGCCGTGGCTGCGCCCGGCACGGATGCCGTCCTGGCTGCCGAGAACCCTGCCACCCCCAAGGAAGCGCCGTCCGACACGCTCGGCGCCCACGATGCCGAACTGCTGGCCGAGGCCGAGGCGGCCAAGAAGAAGTTCGTGACCGTCATCGTCGCCGCCGAGCTGGGCAAGTCGGCCGACGTCGCCGCGAAGATCAAGGCGCTCGGCGGAGTTGTCACCCGGCGCTTCGACCAGATCGGCTACGTGCTCGCGTCGGTGCCGATCGCCAAGGTGCTGGCCGCCTCGAAGCTGGCCGGCGTCTCCGCGGTCGACCTCGAAGAGACGATCAAGCTGCCGGAGACCGGTATCGCGCGGGAGAACGCCGCCAAGGCGGCCGCTCTGGACGCGCCCGGCCCGACGACGCCGGCCGCGAACCCGTACATGCCGACCGACGAGACCGGCTCGGTGGACTTCAAGAAGAAGAACCCGAAGTACGACGGTCGCGGCATCACGATCGGCATCATGGACTCCGGTGTGGACATCGACCACCCGGCGCTCGCGAAGACCACCACCGGCGAGCGCAAGATCGTCGACTGGGTCACCGCGACCGACCCGCTGCTCGAGGGCGACGGCTCGTGGCGCGGCATGCTCACCACGGTGACCGGCCCGACCTTCACGTTCGCCGGTGGCACCTGGAAGGCCCCGGAAGGCACCTGGCGGATCAACCGCTTCAGCGAGTCGATCACGGCGAACTCCGACGCCGCCGGTGACGTCAACCGTGACGGCGACACGACCGACACGTGGGGCATCCTCTACGACCCGGTGTCGCACGACATCCGGGTCGACACCAACCAGAACCTCGACTTCACCGACGACGCCGTGATGCGGCCGTACAAGGAGAAGTACGACATCGGGCACTTCGGCACCGACAACGCGGCCACCCAGGTCGTCGAGCGGATGCCGTTCGTGGTCGAGTACCGCGAGGACGTCGACCTTACGCCGGCCGGCCTGCCCGGCCAGCTGGCCGACTTCGTCAACATCGGCATCCCGGAGAGCCTGCACGCCTCGCACGTCGCCGGCATCGCCGCGGGTAACGACCTGTTCGGCAACGCGGCCTTCGACGGCCAGGCGCCCGGCGCCAAGATCGTCTCGTCGCGGGCCTGCTCGTGGGGCGGCGGCTGCACCAACGTCGCGCTGACCACCGGCATGGCCGACCTGGTCATCAACCGCGGCGTCGACGTGATCAACATGTCGATCGGCGGCCTGCCCTCACTGAACGACGGCACCAACGCGCAGGCCACGCTCTACAACGAGCTGATCACCAAGTATGGCGTCCAGATGTTCATCTCGGCCGGCAACAGCGGCCCGGGCGTGAACACGATCGGCGAGCCGTCCGGCGCCACCGCCGTGGTCAGCGTCGCGGCCAGCATCTCCGACGACACCTGGCTGTCGAACTACGGCTCGGCGACCCGCAAGCCGCTGCAGCTGTTCCCGTTCTCGTCGCGCGGCCCGCGTGAGGACGGCGGTTTCAAGCCGAACATCTCGGCCCCCGGTTCCGCGGTCTCGCTGTCGCCGACCTGGGAGGTCATCCCCGGCCTGGCCACCGTGCCGTACACCCTGCCGGCCGGTTACTCGATGCAGAACGGCACCTCGATGGCCTCCCCGCAGGCTGCCGGTGGTGCGGCGCTGCTGCTCTCGGCGGCCAAGGCCAACGGCATCAAGGTGTCGCCGGCCTCGCTGCGCCGGGCGATCTACTCGACGGCCGACTCGATCTCGGGTGAGGACGTCAACGAGCAGGGCTACGGCCAGCTCAACGTGCCGGACGCCTGGAAGCTGCTGGCCAAGAAGTCCCCGGTCCGCGACTACAAGGCGACCGCGCCGGTCTGCACCCCGCTCGACGACCTGCTGACCCCGACCCCCGGTCAGGGCGCCGGTATCTACAACCGGTGCGCCGCGTCGGACGGTGGCTTCAAGCCGGGTCAGGTCAAGATCCAGACGATCAAGCTGACCCGTACGTCGGGCCCGAGCTACCCGGTGATCCACACCCTGTCGTGGATCGGCGACCGTTCCTCGTTCATCTCGTCCCCGATCGTGGTGCTGCCGCTCAACAAGACGGTCAGCGTCCCGGTCGTGGTGCGGGCGTCCAAGGACGGCCTGGCCAGCGCGATCCTCAAGGTCGACGACCCGACCACCCCGGTGATCGACTTCGAGGTGCTCAACACGATCGTCTCGGGCATCGACACCAAGAAGCCGTCGTACGCGACGAGCTTCTCGGGCCAGGTCGACCGCGCGTCGACCACGTCGTACTACGTCACCGTGCCCGAGGGCACGAAGGCGCTCCAGGTGGACCTGTCCGGCATCGCCGCCGGTTCGCAGACCCGCTGGCTCGCCATCAACCCGTGGGGCGTCCCGGCCGAGGACACGGCCAGCTCGGTCTGCTTCACGAACTACTCCGACGCGGCCGTCTGCAAGCCGGACGAGCGGGCGTACGAGAACCCGATCCCGGGCGTGTGGGAGCTCGAGGTCGAGGGCCGGCGTACGTCGCCGGTGCTCAGCAACCCGTTCAAGCTGGACGCCAAGATCCAGGGCGTCTCGCTGACCCCCGAGGCGATCACCCTGCCGAGCGTCACGGTCAACCAGCCCGCCCCGGTGAGCTGGACCGTGAAGAACGACTTCGGCCCGGTGACGGTCACTCCGCAGGGCGGCGCGCTCGGCAGCGCCGACAAGCAGCGTCCGACCATCGAGGACGGCGCGAGCCAGGAGTACGAGTTCGCGGTGCCGGCCGGCTCCACGCGGCTCGACGTCGCCATCGGCAACCCGGCCGACGCCACGGCCGACCTCGACCTGTCGCTCTACCGCGACGGCGTTCTGGTCGGACAGGACGCGGACGGTGACTCGGAGGAGTCGATCTCGCTGGTGAACCCGGCGGCCGGCACCTACCTGGCGGTCGTCGACGGTTACTCTGTGCCCGCGGGCACCACGGCGTACGACTACTTCGACGTCTACTACAGCCCGGCGCTCGGCTCGGTCACCGTGCCCAACACGCCGGTCACGCTGGCCAACGGAGCCACCACGACGATCACCGGATCGGTCACCGCAGCCGCGGCCCCGCCGGCCGGTCGCACCCTGTCGGGTGAGGTCGCCATCGTCACGAACGAGGGCGCGATCGTGGGCCGTGGCCCGATCAACATCACGGCCGTGACCGGCTAGCCGGTCGCAGTTCGTGGAAGGCCCGTCCGGCGTTCAGCCGGGCGGGCCTTTCGCATGTCGGGCCGACAGTTTCTTTTTCCCAGTTCGCCGCCGCCTCCCCCGCCCACCCAGGGACGTGGCTGACGTTAGCGCTTACCGACGGCGGCGGTCCGAGTTGTCCACAGGCGGGCGACCACCCAGATCCGGCGTTGTCCACAGGCGTCGCCGTCCGCAGCGCGCATTGCCTCCGGCAAGCCTGCGAGGGGCGGGCCTGCGTGCGGCGGGCCTTTGCCTGTGACGGGCCTGCGTGCGGCGGGGCCTTTTGCCTGTGACGGCTTGTCCGCGGCCAGCCGGCGAACTACTTGTACTGCTCGTCGATTCCGGCTACCGGGCGGCCGTCGGGGGAGAACTGACGGTGTTCGGGGGCCTCGGATTCGATCGGCTCCTCGAGCAGCCGCGGGTCGTCCGTGGTGGCCACGGGCTGCGGCTGGGTGCTCTGCACGGGCTGGGGGCGCTTGTTCGGCTTGGTGCCCTGGGTGGGCTGGCTCGGGGTGGCCTGGTCCTGCATGGCCGGATCCAGGGTCGGCTGGTCGACTGACGGCGACGTGGTCGGTGCGGGGGTCAGGCCGACGGTCGGGATGACGTCGGTCGCGGCGGGCAGAATCGCCAGGCCGCCGGCCGGCAGGCCGGAGACGT
>CBDCJN010000018.1:0-260039 GCA_965217855.1 Actinoplanes sp.
CTCGGCGTGCAAACCCGGCCCCGATCTGACCGAGGTGCACCACGCGGTGCTGCGGCACGACGACCGGCTGCGCCCGGCCCGGCCGCGCGCGCCGTCACCGACCGGCGTCGCGGCCCCGGCCCACCTGCCGCTCGACGTGCGCGGCTTCGCCGGCCGCGGCGCCGAACTGGCCGAGCTGGAGGCCATCAGCCGCTCGTCCGGCGCCGAACCGACGACGCTCACCGTCATCGCGATCTCCGGCACCGCCGGGGTCGGCAAGACCGCCCTCGCCGTGCACTGGGCGCACCTGGCCCGCGACCGGTTCCCCGACGGCCAGCTCTACGTGAACCTGCGCGGGTTCGACCCGGACAGCGTCGACCCGGACAGCATCGTCACGGCGGCCGACGCCGTCCGCCGGTTCCTGGTCGCGCTGGGCACGCCGCCCCGCGACATCCCGGCCGATCCGGAGGCGTGCCGGGCCCTCTACCGCTCCCGGCTGGCCGGGCGCCGGGTGCTCGTCGTGCTCGACAACGCCCGCGACGCCGCGCACGTGCGGCCCCTGCTGCCCGGGGCCGGCTCCTGCCAGGTCGTGGTGACCAGCCGCAGCCCGCTGACCGGTCTGGTCGTCGCCGAGGGGGCCCGGCCGGTCGAGCTGGCCGTCCTCGACCAGGCCCGGTCGTACGCCGTGATGGCGGGCCGCCTCGGACCGGCGCGCCTGGCCACCGACCCGGCGGCCGTCCACCAGGTCATCGACCGCTGCGGCCCGGCCTGCCCGCTCGCGCTCGCCCCTGGTCTCGGCCGGGCGGCCATCGCGCCGGCCACCTCGTTCGCCGCGCTCGCCGACGGCCTGCGCGCGACCGCGGGCACGCTGGACGCCTTCGCCACCGACGACCCGTCGACCGACATCCGCGCCGTGCTGTCCTGGTCCTATCAGGCCGTGAGCCCGGCCGCGGCCCGCCTGTTCCGGCTGATCGCGCTCGACCCGGGCACGGACGTCTCGCTCGCCGCGGCGGCCAGCCTCAGCGGGGACGACCCGGCCCGGATCCGGCCGCTGCTGGCCGAGCTGGTCGGCGCGGGCCTGATCGAGGAGCACCGGCCGGGGCGGCACACCTGTCACGACCTGCTACGCGCGTACGCGGCCGAGCGGACCGACGAGCCGGAGCGCACGCCCGCCACGTACCGGCTGCTCGACCACTATCTGCACACGGCGCACCGGGCCGCCTTCCGGCACTTCCCGAGCCGCAGCGCCACCACGCTGGCGCCGCCACGGCCCGGCGTCACGATCGGCGAGATCCCGGACGGCTCGCGGGCCATCGGCTGGTTCACCGCCGAGCACGAGGTCCTGACCAGCGCCGTCCGGCACGCGGCGGCGCATGGCTTCGACATGCACGCCTGGCAGCTGACCTGGGCGCTCGGCACGCACCTCGACCGCCGGGGCCGCTGGACTGAGATGCTCGCCCTGGCCGCGGAAGCGGTCGCGGCGGCCCGGCGGCTGGGCGACGACGAGGCCCACGCGCGGAGCGTCCGGCTGCAGGCGCGGGCCCACATGCGGCTCGGTGACCTGGGCGCCGCGGCGGAGCTGCTGGAGCGGGCACTGGCTTTGGACACCGCGACGGCGGCCCGCGGGCACGCGTACTACGCGCTGTTCGACGTCATTCTGGAGCGGGGCGACGCCGACCGCGCCCAGGCCTACCTGGCGCAGGCGCTGGACGCGTTCCGGCTGGCGGAAGACCCCGTCTGGCAGGCCAACGTGCTCAGCGCGGCCGGGTGGCTGCACGTCCAGGCCCGGCGCTACCGCGAGGCCATCGTGGTCTGCACCGAGGCGCTCGAGCTCCAACAGCGGATCGGCACGCCCCAGGAGCAGGCGGCGTCGCTGGACAGCCTGGGCCTCGCCCATCAACGGCTGGGCGACCTCGACCAGGCGACCGGCCTGTACGACCGGGCCGTGGCCGGCTTCGAGCGGGCCGGCGACCGGCACGGCCTGGCGGGCACTCTCGTACGCCGGGCCGAGACCCATGACGCCGCGGGCCGCCCGGACAAGGCCCGCGCCGACCGCCACCGGGCCGCGATGATCCGCGAGCGGATCCGGACCGCCTGATCCGGCCTCAGCCGACGGTGCCGAGGCCGGGGATCAGCAGGTTGAGGAGGCGGACCGTCCAGCGGCGGGAGCCGTCGTCGCCGGTGCACGGGCCCTGGACGGCGACGCCGCTCTCGACGGCCAGGCACGTGCCGGTGGCGTTGTTGACCAGCTTGGCGGTCTCGCCCAGCGAATCGCGCAGGGTCCAGCGGCGGGACAGGGCCGGGGTGCACGGGGCCAGGGCGGCTCGGGTGCCGTCCTCGGCGGCGCCGCCGGGGAGGGACAGGCAGGTGTCGGTGCGCACGTTGAGCAGCTCCATCGTGCCGGTCATGTCGGCCGGGCGGAAACGCCACCGGTACGGGTCGGTGGTGGCGCACGGCAGCTCGGTGAGGCCGGACGTGAGGCACCAGCGGCTGCCCGCGTTGATCAGCTGGAAGTCGAGGCCGATCAGGTCGATCGGGCCGGCCGCGCCCGCACCCGATCCCCCCGTCGAGGCGTCGGTGCGCTCGTCGCGCGGCGGTGCGGCCTGGGTGCCGGGGCGGTCGGGCCGGGGTGGGGAGGCCTGCGCGGGGGTTGCGGGCAGGAGCAGGGCCGACAGGGCGGCGGCGAGCAGGGCGGAGAGGGAGGCAGAGCGGTGACGCATGCCGCCATCCTATCCGATTTATACCTTATTCTACTGGTTGAGGAGGGTGCCGAGCGCCTTGGTGAACTCCCCGGGGCCTTCTCGGCCATGAAGTGGCCGCCGGTCGTGCTCCAGGCCGGGGCCCACGCCCGTCAGAGGGCGGCCCCAGTCCCTTTGGAGAACGGCCACCGACATCTCGAGGGTGCGGCCGGTGGCCCGGTCGTGCTCGACGTCGACGCCGGCCGAGCACTGTAGTCGGGATGGCGGCCGGGGCGTTGGTCCAGAGGTCGAGGGGATAGCCGGAGAACTCGTCGGTGATCGGCTTCTCGGGCAGACCCGGCGGCTGGGCCATCAGGTCGAGGGGGAAGCCGACGGCGGCCGAGACGCTGTGCATGACGACCCACATCTCCGGGGTCGACAGGACGTCGAGCGACGTCAGACGGATGACGTGCTGCGGGTGGTCGAGGCCGGCCCGGATCGCCGAACCGGTCGCACCCCAGCTCGTGGGCCAGGGTGACGATGTCGCGGGCCATGGTGCGCTTCGAGCTCGTGCCGCGCCGTCCTCGGCGCCGTAACGTACAGGTCGGAGCAGATGACGGTGGCACCACATCAGGTGGGTCCGCGGGAAACCGAGCAGCAGGACGAAGAGCTCGACGACGTCGTCCACCCATCCCCGGACATGTCCTTGCCTCCACGCTCGTCACTTGCCCCGAGTCTGCACAGTGCGGACGAGCAACGGACGAGCGCGCTGTACGGTGGCCGGGTGACGGTCGGTCTGGGGGTGCTCGGGCCGGTGGCCGCCTGGGATCAGGCCGGCACGCCGATCGCGCTGAAGGGGCCGCGACACCGGGCGGTGCTGGCCCGCCTGATCGTCGCGCGGGGCCGGGTCGTTCCGGTGGGGCACCTGGTCGACGACCTGTGGGTCGCGCCACCACCAGGAGCGATTTCGGCCGTACGGACGTTTGTGGCCGCGCTCCGGCGGGCGCTGGAGCCCGACCGTGCGCCGCGCACTCCCCCCGCACTGCTGATCACTTCCGGTCCCGGCTACGCGTTACGGCTCGAGCCGGCGGCGGTCGACGCGTGGCGTTTCGAGGACCTGCTGGCCGAACCCGCCCCGGCCGCGGCCCGGCTGAGCGAGGCGCTGGGGTGGTGGCGCGGGCCGGCCTACGCGGATTTCGCCGAGGAGCCGTGGGCCCGGTCCGACCGGGGCCGGCTGGGAGAGCTGCGGCTGCGCGCGGTGGAACGGCTGGGCGAGGCCCGCCTGGCCGAGGGCCGGGCCGCCGAGGCGATCCCCGACCTCGACGCGCACGTAACGGAGCATCCCTGGCGCGAGGACGCCTGGCGGCTGCTGGCACTGGCCCTCTACCGGTCCGGGCGCCAGGGCGAGGCCCTCGAAGTCCTGTGCCGGGCCCGCGACACGCTCGTCGCCCAGCTGGGCCTCGACCCCGGCCCGGCGCTGCGCATCCTCGAGACCGACATCCTCCGCCAGGCCGACCACTTGTCGGCCGCCCCAGCCGGTCGCGATGCGCCCCCGACGACGCCGACCACACCCGGCCCGGAGTCGCCCAAGACGGCACAGACACCGGCCACCTCGAGCCCAGAAATGCCTGGGCGGACGCGAACGCCCACCACCCCAAGCCCGCACGCGCCCCAGACGACCCGGACGCCCACCACCCCAAACTCGCACGCGCTCGGGAGGACGCAGACGCCCGCCAGCCCAAGCCCGCACGCGCCCCGGACGACCCGGACGCCCACCACCCCAAAGCCCGACGCGCCCGGGAGGACGCGGGCGCCGGACGCGGCTGATGCCGAGTCGCCCGAGGCGGTGTGGGTTTCGGCGGCGGCCGACTACGACCGGATCGTGGCGGCGGGGGCGCGGGCGCGGCTGGATTCGACGGTGGGTTTGCTGCGCAGCCTGGCCGTCACCGGGGGTGGCGGGCTCGAGGCGGCGCGGCGGCATCGGACGGCCGCGATCGCCGCCGCCGAGGAACTGGGCGATCCCGAGCTGACGGCGCGGGTGATCGGGTCCTACGACGTCCCTGCTCTGTGGACCCGCTCCGACGATCCGGAGCAGGCGGCCGCGATCGTGGCGGCCGCCCGCCGGGCGTTGCCGGACGCGGCGGGTGCGGCCCGGGTCCGGCTGCTCGCCACCATCGCGCTGGAGTCGCGGGGCAGCGGCGATCCGCAGGTCTTGCTGGACGCACGCGAAGCGGTCGCGATCGCCCGCCGGATGGACGATCCAGGGTTGCTGGCGTTCGCGCTCAACGGCCTGTTCATGCAGACCTGCCACCGGACGGGGCTGGCCGCGGCCCGTGACGAGATCGGGGCCGAACTGGTCGAGCTGTCCGCCCGGCACGGCCTGGTCACGGCCGAAGTTCTCGGTCATCTGATCCGGGTGCAGGCCCGCTCGGCCCTGGGCGACTTCGGCGCCGCCGACCTCCACGCCGCGGCCGCCGACCGCCTCGCCGACCAGCACGAATTGCCGCTGGCCGGGGTCTTCACGGCCTGGTACCGGGCGCTGCGCCTCGCTGCGGCGCCAAGCGAGGGCAAGGGCAAGTGGGAGGACGCGGACAGGGGCGCGAGGCCGGACGCCAACGCCGGCCGGAACGCGGGTGCGGACACCAACGCGGGCCAGCACGCGGGCGCGGAGGCCAACGCGGGCCAACACACGGGTGCGGGCCAACACGCGGGTGCGGACGCGAACATGGGCCAGGACGCGGCTGACGCCGCCTATCGAGCTGCCGCCCGCGGACTGGACGATGCCGGGATGCCAGGGCTGGAGCGGGGATTGCTGCCGCTCGCGCTCCTGTGTCTGCACGTGTGGCACGGCCTGCCGCCCGACGATGTCGAGGTCGACTTCGGACCCTACGAGCCGTGGGCCCGGCCGTTGATCCTCATTGCGGGCGGGCGGCGGGCGGAGGCCGCGGAGGCGTTGCGGACGGCCCCAGATCCGCCTGCCGACCTGCTCGCGGAGGCCTTGTGGTGCCTGGCTGGGCGGGCTGCCGTCGCCCTGGGTGACCGGGGGACGGCCGCGCGCGCCCACCGCGCTCTCGTTCCGGCAGCGGGAGAGATCGCGGGGGCGGGCAGCGGTTTACTCACGGTCGGCCCGGTCGACGACCACCTCGCCGAGCTGGTCGACGCCCTGGCCGCGCCCGCGGCCGAGAACACGGGACCGACCGAGGGCACGGGACCGGTCGAAGACACGGGACCGGTCGAAGGCACGGGACCGGTCGAGAGCGCGGGCCGGAGAACGCGCGTGGGCCAGGGAGCGGCAACGGGCCGACGAGCCGGAACGGACCAAGTAGCGGGAGTGGGTGAGGTAGCGGGGGCGGGTGTCGATCAGGTGCCGGTGTAGAAGGCGTAGGTGCGGGCGCCGGCCTCGCGGGCGGCGGTGGGGTCGGTGCCGGCGGCGATCGAGGCCTCGACCCACAGGTCGCTGGACTGGCGGATGAACGATTCGCCCTCGGTCGTCTCGTGCCAGGTCGCCGCCTTCGCCGGGTCGGCCGGGCTCGACGCCGGGTCGGCCAGATGACTGGCCAGGCCGTAGAGGCCCAGATCCCAGCCCACCCCGGAGGCGCCCGGGCCGAACTGGTCCCACCACTCGTCGGCCACGTGGGCCACGTGCTCCAGCTCGAACCGGGTGCCGTCGCCCTCGGGGGTCAGCCGCACCTCGATCCAGCTCACCTGGTCGGCGTACTCCCACGTGGCCGCGTACCCCCGCGGTTTGTCGCAGCTCGTGATCGTGCCGCCGGCGTTGCCGGTGATCTGGTAGTGGCCGCCCGGCTTGAGCTCGCCCTCGACCGGCGCGAACCACCGGGCGATGCGCTCGGGGTTGGTCACCACGTCCCACAGGTCGTCGATGGACGTGTCGTAGACCTGGCTGATCGTGGAGACGCGCGCCTCGCCGGCCCCGAGAGTGCGGCTGCCGAGTTGCCGGCGGACCTGGCTGATCTGTTCGTTGACGTCAATCATGGCTAGTCCCCTCGTCTGGTCGTTGCTGGTCGCCGCCCAGCCGCCGCTGCCGCTTGCCCCGGGCCACCTCGGTGGCCATGGCGTCCAGGCGAGGCGCCCAGAAGCGGCGAAAGCGGGCCAGCCAGGCGTCGGCCTCCCGCAGCGCGGTGTCGTCGACGGCGTAGAGGCGGCGCGCGCCCTGCGGGCGCACGGTGGCGAAGCCGTTGTCGCGCAACACCCGCAGGTGCTGGGAGACGGCGGGCTGCGAGATGCCGAACTCGGCCCGGATCACGTCGGTGACCGCCCCGGAGCTCTGCTCACCGTCGGCGAGCAGCTCCAGGATGCGCCTCCGCACGGGGTCTCCGAGCACATCGAACGCATGCATGGGCCGTACAATATCAGCCTTCTCTTATATAAGCCAACGCCGAAAGCAGGTGATTGTGCCGATGCCGCGTTCATTTTCGTGGGGCATGATGGGCGGCGCGCGAGAGGGGAAGCACTGTGCCGGATGTGCGGGCCAACGGAATCGATCTGCGGTACGAGACTCTGGGGAACCCGGACGATCCGGCGCTCCTGATGATCATGGGGCTGGGGGCGCAGCTCGTCGACTGGCCGGCCGCGTTCTGCGAGCAGCTGGCCGGGCGCGGCTTCCACGTCGTGCGGTTCGACAACCGGGACGCCGGGCTGTCCACCGCCTTCGACGACCTGGGGATGCCGGACGTCGCCGCGGTGATGAGCGGCGACCCGAGCACGGCCCCCTACCTACTGAGCGACATGGCGGACGACGCGGCCGGGCTGCTCAAGGCGCTGGGCATCGCACGGGCCCACGTCGTCGGCGCCTCGATGGGCGGCATGATCGCCCAGCAGCTCGTCATCGATCACCCCGACCTGGCGGCCAGCCTCTGCTCGATCATGTCGACCACCGGTGACCGCGCCGTGGGCCACCCGACCATGGAGGCGGCGGCCGTCCTGATGCGCCCGCGCGGCGGCACCCCGGACGAGATCATCGCCGGCGCGATCGCCTCGTCCCGCGTGATCGGCTCGCCGGGCTATCCCACCGCGATCGAGGAGCTCCAGCGGCGGGCGACGGCGAAGATCGAACGCAGTTACCGCCCGGTGGGCACGGCCCGCCAGCAGGCGGCCATCTTCGCCTCGCCCGACCGGACGGCCGCGCTGGCCTCGGTGTCGGTGCCGACCGTGGTGATCCACGGCGAGGCCGACCCGCTGATCGACGTGAGCGGCGGCCGGGCCACGGCGGCCGCCGTCCCCGGCGCCGAGCTGCTGGTCATCCCCGGCATGGGTCACGACCTGCCGGTCGAGCTCTGGCCCGCGGTCATCGACGCGATCGAGGCCAACGCCCGCCGCTGACCTATTTCGCGGCCAGGTGACGCAGGCCGCGCTTGAGGAAGGTGCGCGGATTCGTGTCGAGGAGGCGGGGCCCGCTCCGGGTCCGCCTCGCCGCGCAGCCAGGCGTAACGGGCCAGGGCGTAGCCGAACATCGGCTCGGTCAGATAACCCAGCCGCCACGTGCGGTAACCGGTGGTAGTTGAGCGGCACCCGCGCGGCCAGCTCCTGGTCGGCGTCGCCGCCGAAGTGCTCGAGCTCGATCCGGGCCGGGTCGATCGCCATGTGCGTGCGGAGCCGGCCGAACACCTGGCGGATGTCGTCGCGCGTGCCGCGGTAGACGCCCGGGAAGAAATCGGCGGTGGGCAGCAGGACCGGGCCGCGCAGCCGGGCCCGGCCGAACTCGTACACCATCCAGTCGAGCGACGACTCGATCCACTGCTGTTCCGCCGGCCGCACCGGGCACTCGGCCTTCCCCCACCAAGCCATGTCCCGATTGTGAGCCCACCGTTCAACCGTGCCGTTTTCCCACGTCGCCGCCGGGGTAGGTCTGGATCCATGACCGACCAGACCGAACCGATGGACCACGACCAGGCCGCGGAGATCGTGGAGAACGAGCCCGCCCTGGGTGGCTGGTCCGACCCGGACGAGAACAACCCGGGCACGGACGACGACGCCACCACACCCGACCAGGCCGTCACCGAGCAGGACTGAGGAGGAGAATCGGCCCATGTATGTGATCAGGGAACGGTTCTTCTCCATCGGCGACGACTTCGACGTGCTCGACGAGCACGGCGCCAAGCTCTTCCACGTCGACGGCAAGGTGC
The DNA here is from genome assembly GCA_965217855.1 of Actinoplanes sp. GTDB lineage: Bacteria > Actinomycetota > Actinomycetes > Mycobacteriales > Micromonosporaceae > Actinoplanes. The sequence continues at coordinate 8,801 of CBDCJN010000018.1, forward strand.
TCAGCGTCCGCGACAAGGTCATGATCGAGGACCCGTCCGGGCAGGAGGTCGCGACGCTGCACCGGCACCTGGTGGCGCTGCGGCCGACCTACGAGATCCGGATCGGCGGCGAGAAGGCGGCCGAGGTCCGCAAGAAGCTCTTCACGCCGTTCCGCGACAAGTTCACCATCGATGTGCCCGGCCCGGACGACCTCGAGATGAAGGGCAACCTCCTCGACCACGAGTACGTGATCGAGCGCGGCGGCGAAGAGGTGGCGTCGGTCTCGAAGCGCTGGCTGACGATCCGCGACACGTACGCGGTGAAGATCACGGCCGGCGTCGAACCCCTCCTGATCATCGGCTCCGTCCTGGCCCTCGACCTGGCTCTCGAGCGGGCCGAGGAGAAGAAGGACAAGAAGAAGGACCAGGACGACTGATGTTCCGCAGCTCACGGCGTGCGCTGACCGGATAGCGAGGCGTACGGCGATATCGTCGGGGTCTGACGCCCGAGCTTCGCGACTGGAGTGCAATGAACCCGACCCGGCCCGCCGCCCACGACAGCTGGATGGGCCGGGCGGTCGAGCTGGCGCAACGGTCGCCACGGTCGGAGACGGCGTTCGCGGTCGGCGCCGTGATCGTGAGCGCCGACGGCGAGGAGATCGCCGCCGGCTGGTCACGCGACGTCGACCCGCTGGTCCACGCCGAGGAGTCCGCGCTGATCAAGGCGGCCGGCGACCCCCGGCTCGGCTCGGCCACGCTCTACAGCAGCCTCGAGCCGTGCTCCAAGCGCACCAGCCGCCCCGACGCGACCTGCACCAGCCTGATCCTCGCGGCCGGCCTCCCCCGCGTGGTGATCGCCTGGCGCGAGCCCGACATCTTCGTCACCTGCGAGGGCATCGCCCTGCTGATCGCGGCCGGGGTCGAGGTGCTGGAGCGGCCCGGGTTCGCCGCGCGAGCCCGGGCCGCCAACAGCCACCTACTCGAATAGTTTGGCCGCGGTGATCACGGTCTGGACGATGCCGTAGCCCAGCATGACGGCCACCAGCAGCCAGGAGAGGGCGAGACGGGCGCTCATGCTGCTGCCTCCTTCGCGACCGGCGCGGCGGCCGGTTCGTGATACTGCTCGGGGACGGGCCGGATCAGCAGGTTGGCCACGAAGCCGACGGCCAGGACGCCGACCATCGTGAACAGGGCAGGCTGGTAGGCCGACGACGTCAGCGTGCCGGGTTTGCCCTCGGCGTCGAGGAAGCCGTTGATGATCAGGGGCCCGGCGATGCCCGCGGCCGACCAGGCGGTCAGCAGGCGGCCGTGGATGGCGCCGACCTGGAACGTGCCGAACAGGTCGCGCAGGTAGGCCGGGACGGTGGCGAAGCCGCCGCCGTAGAACGACAGGATGAAGCCGGCCAGCAGCACGAACAACGGCGTCGCGATGTCGCCGACGGTGGCCAGCAGCAGGTAGAGGACCACGCCGACGCCGAGGTAGACCAGGTAGATGGGCTTGCGGCCGATCAGGTCGGAGGTCGACGACCAGGCGAACCGGCCGGCCATGTTGAACAGCGACAGCACCCCGACGAAGCCGCCCGCAGCGGCGACGCTGACGGTGGAGACGCCGTCGCTTCGGAAGAAGTCCTGGATCATCGGGCTGGCCTGCTCGAGGATGCCGATGCCGGCGGTCACGTTGCAGAACAGCACGATCCACAGCAGCCAGAACGACTTGGTGCGGATCGCGTTGGCGGCCGAGACGCTCGCCCTGGTGACCAGCGGTTTCGCGGCGACCGTGGAGGGGTCCCAGCCGTCGGGCTTCCAGTCGTCAGCCGGCACCCGCATGTTGGTGACGCCGAACATCATGATGACGAAATAGGCGATGCCCAGCGTCACGAAGAGCGACACGAGCGCGCCGCCCGAGGCGACCGAGGTGCCCACGCTGGGGTCATAGCCGGAGTCGAAGAACGACAGCAGCTGACGCGAGGCCGGGCTGGCGATCAGCGCGCCGCCGCCGAAGCCCATGATGGCCAGCCCGGTGGCCAGGCCGGGCCTGTCCGGGAACCATTTGATCAGCGTCGAGACCGGCGAGATGTAGCCGATGCCGAGACCGATGCCGCCCAGGAAGCCGTAGCCCAGATAGACCAGCCACAGCTGTTTGGTGCCGATGCCGAGCGCGCCGACCAGGAAGCCGGCGCCCCAGAAGCAGGCCGACACGAACATGGCCTTGCGCGGCCCGTTCTTCTCGACCCAGGTGCCGCCGACCGCCGCCGACAACCCCAGCATCACGATGGCGATGCTGAAGATGACGCCGATCGCCGTCTGCGACGCGTCGAAGTGCGCGACGAACGAATTCTTATAGACGCTCGTCGCGTAGACCTGCCCGATACACAGGTGCACCGAGAGGGCGGCGGGCGGGATCAGCCAGCGGCTGAAGCCGGGCGGCGCCACGGAACGTGAGCGGTCGAGCCTACCGAGAAGAGACAACGGAACGCCTCCCTGCCGTGGAGGAAAGATCGATTCCCATCGTCAACCCTGACGACCATCAGCACAACCGGAGCGGCGACCCCGGTTGATTCGGCCGGCGGCCCGAGCGTCAAGTACGGCCGCACAGCGGTCGGCGGCGTCCCCGTCCGGGACTGACGCCACGACCCGAAGCCGATACTCTGTCCGGCTGCCCACCGGCAGGCCGAGCATGACGATCGATCGGGTCACCGTCCCCGACATCTGGCGACTCACCTGGCGCGACGTCGACCCCGCGGGCCGGCCCGCTGGAACCGGATCCTGCGGGGCGTCCCGGTGGCTACGTTCCGCCCGGGACCGGCGTACGCGAAGGCAGGCCGGGAACGGTACGGACTGCACGCCGGCACGGAACGCCGGTTCGCCCGCTGCCTGGCCGAAGCGGCCGGCCCGGAGACACCGGTGACGGCCCGGGCCGCTCGGGCCTACCTGGACGTGGCCTTCTTTCACCCGTACGACGACGGTAATGCCCGCCTGACCGGGCTGGCGCTGCGATTCGTCCTGCTGCGGGGCGGCGTCGAGCTCGACGAACCGGCGCCGATCCTCACCACCGTCCGGCGGGCCGACGACGCCCACGGGTCGGCCGGCCTGGCCCGGCTGGTGCACGGCATTGCCGCCACGACTCAACGACGTGGGGACCGGGAAAACATAGGAGTGTGATGCTTCCGACTTGTGGGGGCTCACGGCATCTCGCGGCATTAAGGTTGCGTACGCAAATACTTCGTCTGCGAGGGATCAACCGTGAGCGAGCTCAACCTGCTGGTGGTCATCGGAAGCACGCGGCCGGGGCGGATCGGCCCGACGGTCGCCGAGTGGTTCGTCGACGCGGCCAAGGCGCACGGCGGCTTCCAGGTGTCCGTGGCCGACCTGGCCGACCAGAACCTGCCGCTGCTCGACGAGCCGCACCACCCGCGCCTGCGCAACTACCAGCACGACCACACCAAGCGCTGGAGCGAGAAGGTCGACGCGGCCGACGCGATCGTCTTCGTCATCCCGGAGTACAACTACGGGCTCGGCGCCGCCTTCAAGAACGCGCTCGACTACCTGCACCACGAGTGGAACTACAAGGCGGCCAGCGTGGTCAGCTACGGCGGCGTCTCGGCCGGCACCCGCTCGGTGATGGCTCTGCAGCCCCCGGCGTACGCGCTCAAGCTGTTCATGGTTCCCGAGTCGGTCAACATCCCGTTCGTGCACAGCTTCGTGCAGGACGGCAAGCTGGTGGCCAACGACGTCATGACGGCCGCCGCCAAGACCATGCTGGACGAGCTGTCCAAGGTCGCGACCGCCCTCAAGCCGCTGCGATGATCTCCGCCCGGTAGAGCACGACCTGATCGGGGCGCAGGCTCGGACCGGCGACGCCGACGTGGTCGAGAGCCGCCCCGGTCAGGACGTCGCCGGCCAGGCCCGGCCCCCACCACGGCGGAGCATGATCGGCCGGGTGCAGCGGCCGCAGCCGGTAGCGGCGCTGCGGCTCCAGCCCGCGGAAACGCAGCCGGGCCGGTGGGTCCGGGTACGGGCTGGCCATCGTCACCATCGCGATCAGCGCTGCCGACCGGTCGGGCGCGACCACCCCGTGCACCAGCACGTCGTCGCCGTACCCGTCCATCCGCACCACGTCGCCGGCCGGCAGCAGCCCGCGGTGCTCCTGGAAGAAAGCCACCCACCCGGCCAGCGCGGCCAGTTCCTCCTCGGTCGCCGCCGCGAGGTTCCACTCGATGCCGAGATGGCCGAAGATCGCCGTGCCCGCCCGGAACGCCAGGTCGTGCCGCCGGCCGGTGACGTGCGAACGGCCCGACGCGATGTGCGAGCCCAGATATTCGGGCGGAACCAGCTGGCCCGTCCAGCGCAACATGTGCTGCCGGTCGTGCGGGTCGATGTTGTCCGAGACCCACACCCGGTCGGCGCGTTCCAGCACCTCGAGGTCGACCCGGCCCCCACCCGACGAGCACGACTCGATCTCCAGGCCGGGGTGGGCGGCCCCCGTCCGGCCGCGCCGGTTCTCCCTCAGATGCAGGCCGACACCCAGCCGCGCGCGCTGCGGCACCCGTTCCAGGTTGTGCCGTCCCGCGAAGTCGAGCAGCTCGGTCGCCTCGGCCGGCAGGGGCAACGACAGGACCAGATCCTCCAGCGCGTACGTTTCCTCGCGCTCGTTGGTGACCCCGGCCCGCGCCCGCAGCAGACCCGTGGGCAGCAGCTCGATCTCGATCAGCATCGTGAGCCGGCCGTCCTCGTCGGCGGCCTCGGCGCTCACCAGCCCCGCTCCGCCCGCCACGAAACCGGACACCTTTTCGCCGTACGCGCGAACGGTCTTGATCTGAAAGGACGGTGACCACCCGGCGCCCGCGGCCGACCGCGCAGCCCGGGATGCCCGGGCCAGCCGGTGGTGTGCGCGGGAATGATCGCGACGCGGAATGATCGCGACGCGCGGCGGGACGTCGATCGCGTTGCTGCCGGTGACCCCCTCGGTCATCCGCAACAGCGCGGCGGCCTGCTCCTCGTCGAGCCCCGGCAGCGCGAGCCCCCAGTAGGCGACGACCGGCAACCCGGGACCGCCGCTGTCGATCAGCACGGTGACCCCGTCCGCGGTCATAGCGGTGACAGCCTGCGGCATGCGACCCCCTGACGAATCGCGCGAAAAACAATACCTCCGAACGTACCCGAATCGTACGGTTCGGCAGGGGGGTGGCTCATGCCGCGAAACGGCTTCTTCGTGAACCTCAGCGTGCAGGTCAAGATCGTGATCGCCTCGGCCGTCGGGGTCGTGATGGCCGGCGTCGTCGGCACCCTGGCCCTGTTCGCGCTGAGCAAGTCGGCCGGGGCCGCGAAACACATCTACAGCGAGAACGTGCAGCACGTGGCCGAGGCCGGGGCGATCGAGGCCGCGCTGGGTGTGGTCCGCGTCGACCTGGCCAACCAGCTCATCTCCTCGGACGCGGCGACGCGATGGGCACCCTGCGCCGCACGGTCGCCACGATCGACAGCTCCGCGTCGTCGCCGGCCGGCGCGTCGGACCGGATGAGCGGCGTGGCCCGGCAGATCGCGGCCTCGGCCGGGCGCACGTCGGAGCAGGCGCCGGCCGTCTCGTCGGCCGCCGAGGAGATCTCGCGCAGCGTCTACACGGTCTCGGCGGGCAGCGAGGAGATGGGCGCCTCGATCCGCGAGATCTCGCAGAACGCGACCCAGGCGGCCGCCGTCGCCACCTCGGCGGTCGGGCTGGCCGCCCGCACGTCAGGGACGATGAACAAGCTGGGCGAGTCGTCCTCCGAGATCGGTCACGTCATCCGCACGATCACCGCGATCGCCGAGCAGACCAACCTGCTGGCCCTGAACGCGACGATCGAGGCGGCCCGGGCGGGCGAGGGGTTCGCGGTGGTGGCGGCCGCGGTCAAGGATCTGGCCCACAGCCTGGTCTCCACGTTCCGCTACTGACGCCGCGGCCGGAGGATCATGGGTTCATGACGTCACCGCAGCTGCTCTCCGCGTGGGCCGGTCACTGGACCGGCGACGGCACCGGGGTCACCGTGATCCTTCCGCCGCCGGGCACGGTCGCCTCGGGTGAGGTGCGAGGCGGCGCCCCCGCCACCCGCGAGTTCGCCCTGCTCGACCCGGTGCGCCTGGTCGACCGGGTCGACGCGGTGGTGCTGTCCGGTGGTTCCGCCTTCGGCCTGGCCGCCGGGGACGGCGTGATGCAGCTGCTCCGGGAACGCGGGCTGGGCTTCCCCACGCCGGTCGGTGCGGTGCCGATCGTGGTGGGCATGTCCATCTTCGACCTGTCGGTCGCCGCCACCGAACGCCCGGACTTCGCCGCCGGTGGCCGGGCGGCGGCCGCGGCGGCCCTGGCCGGAGAGCCGTTTCCGCTCGGGCGGGTGGGCGCCGGGGTGGGCGCCGGCACCGGCAAGTGGCGGGAACGCAACGATCCCGGCGGCATCGGCGTGGCCTCGGGCCGGGCGGGTGAGGCCTCGGTGACCGCCCTGGCCGTGGTCAACGCCTGGGGCGACGTGATCGGCCCCGACGGCCGCCCGGTCTTCGCCCCCGACGCCGGCGCCGCGGCGCCGGCCCCTCCCCCGTTCCCGACCGCCAACACCACGATCGCGGTCGTGCTGACCGACGCCAAGCTCGACAAGGTCGGCTGTCACCTGCTGGCCCAGAGCGGCCACACCGGCTTCGCCCGCGCCCTGCACCCGGCCCACACCCGCTACGACGGCGACGCCGTGGTCGCCCTGGCCACCGGCGAGCTCGGCACCCCGGTCGACCTCGAACACCTGCGCGCGGTCACCTCGGACCTGATGGCCGCCGCCATCCGCTCCGCAGTCGGCTGACAGCCCTCGCCTTGCAGACGCCATGACAGATGCGCATCAGCGGCCGCGGAATCCGGCCCATTGATGACCCCTGGCTCGCAGATGCATGATGCTGAGATGAGCGTCACGGCCGAGCAACGGCACCGGTGGGCGACGGTCCTCGACTACCTGATCGCCGCGATGCCCGTCGACGACGGCCTGGTGTGCGTCGACGGCGACCCCGGCCCGTTCGCCGGGCGGCTCGCCGATCGCCTGCGGGAGAACGGCCGGTCCGGGGTCGAGGTCGTGCCGGGCAGCGCCCGCGCCGCGAAGCCCGGGCCGACGGTCGCCTGGCAGCTGACCGGCTACGACGATCCACCGCACCGCTTCCACGCGATCGCCGTCCGCCGCTAGTGAGCCGGCCCGGAACCTCCTGGGCTCAGGCCTACGCGTACGCCCGCACCTTGCCCCGGCCCCTTCCGGCCGAGGACGCCGTCATCGCCGACGCGGCCGGGCAACCCCTCGCCGGCCCCGGTGCCCGCCTTCGACACCGCCGCGATGGATGGGTACGCGGTCGCCGGCCCGCCGCGGCGGGCCGGCGACTTGGCCGTGCTGCCCGCCACCTGGACCGACGGGCAGACCGCAGTCATCCTCGCAATTCCCTGACGTATGGGCCGGCCGGCCTCCAATCCCTACCATGCCGGGGTGACTATGGTGCTGAAGCTCCTGCTGGCCCCGGCGCTGGTCGTCGCGTCGTCGCTGGCCGGGCGCCGGTGGGGCCGGCAGGTGTCGGGCACGCTGGTGGCTCTGCCGATCGTGGCGGGCCCGATCCTGCTCATCACCGGCCTCGAGCAGGGCGAACAGTTCGGGTCGCGGGCGGCGTCCGCGGCACTGCTCGGTCTGATTTCGCTGGCGGTGTTCGCTCTGATCTTCGCCTGGTCGTCACGACACTTCGGCTGGGTCGGCGCTTTGCTGATCTCCTGGGCGAGCTGTCTGCTGATCGATCTCGGGTTGAGCCGGTTGACGCTGGACCCGACCGCCGGGCTGAGGACCCGGCGGAACTCCCCGAAAGCCGTCTCCAGATCCTCGACACGAACGAGCACGTCCTTGCACCAGATCAGATCGACCGAGCCGCTGGGGTCGATCAGCTTCTCGGCGAGGTCGCAGGCCGCGTTGTCCGATGACGGCGGACCGCTCGACGCCATGCACGGTGAACCGGAAACGACGCGAGAGCTCGAAGCTGTGACGCCCCTCGCGGGCTCCGACGTCCAGCACGGTCGAGCCCGGCGGCAGACCGGTCTCGGCGACCAGATCGAACAGCAACTCGTTGAGGCCCCGAGGCAACAGGCTTTCGTCCGGTGCCGCCTCCACCTCCTAGTCGTCGAACGCGTCGCCGTGGACCTCGTCGACGCTCCGTAAGGCCTGCGGTACGGGAGTGTCAGTCATCGCCGTGCACAGTAGAAGCGCGGCGACGGCCTCATCGGACGCGCGGGTACGAGCGCGTCATGGCGGCCAGTCCGATTACTGCGAGCAGGGCGAGCCCGGCCGGGATGAAGAACACGTGCGGGAGCCCGACGACGGCGGCGCCGAAGCCGCCGGCGGCTCCGCCGAGGGCAGAGCTCACGGCGGTGGAACTCAGGAAGATGGCGGACGCCGTGGCCACCGCGGTCGGGAGAAGATCTTGGGCGACGATGATGCCGAGGGCGGCGAAGATCCCCCAGACCCCGCCCATGAGGATCTGACCGGCGAACAGCCCGGCCGCGGTGCCGGTCGTGGCGAAACAGATGTTGGCGGCGACGCCGAAGGCCGCGCCGAGCACCATGAGCCGCACCATGCCGATCCGGCGCCCGACGAACACCGCGAGCGGCATCAGGATCAGCTCGACCAGGGGCTGAATGCCGATGATGGACCCGCTGAGACCGGCCGCGAAGTGCAGCTGGTCGGTCATGTAGATCGGCAGGTACGCGTACTTGATGGATTCGCCGGCGTAGACGAGCACGTACAGCGCCGTGAACGCGAGCAGCGGCAGCATCACCCGCACGCTGGGCCGCCCGGCCGTAGGCCACGGCCGGATCGGGGAGAGCCGGTGGCGGCGTCCTGAGGGTGCCCAGCGGGACGATCTGAGCGACGGTGGCGGCCGCGGTGGCCAGGAGCATGATGCGGATCGACGTGTGGGCGGCCAGGAACGACCCGGCGACCGGGCCGACGACCCAGCCGGCGGTGAGGGCCATCCGCACGACGGCGACCACCCCGTCGTTGCCGTCGTTCGGGCGCGCTCTCGTCTCGTCGTGGATGGCGGCGAAGAGCTGAGAGGTCGCGGCGCCGCCGAACGCGCCGACGACAGCGCTGAGGACGAACGGCATCCGCAACTGGGTCGAGAACGCGATGGCTGCCCAGCTGGCGAACCCGGCGACGGCACACACCCGGAACAGCCCGAGCCTTCGGCCGGTACGGTCCGACCGCGCCCCGACCAGGTAGCCGGCCACCGGCGCGGTCAGGTTGGTCAGATAGAACAATCCGGCCGTGGTCAGCGAGCCACCGAGATCGTTGACCAGGAACAACGCGATCTGTGGGGCGGCCGCCGAGAAGCCGAGACCGGACAGGAACATCGCGATGGTGGCGCCGCGGTAGAGCGGCGAGGCAAGGGTCAGTCGAAGCGCCGACCTGGCCGCCGTCGGGGTCTCGGGTAGTGCCATGCTGCGCCTCCGGGTGCCGGCCGTGATCCGGTTACCGGTCGCACGGTAGGGGCGAGAGCGCTCTCAGGAACAGCGGCGTTCGGCGGTGCTCTCCCGGGGTATCAGCTCGACGGGAAAGCGTTGCCGGTATCCGGCCGGGACCGGCCCGTCGAGCAGCAGCCGGGTGGCGGCGGCGGCCATGTCCTCGACCGGCATCCGCATCGTGCTCAGGGGCGGGTTGGAGCACACCGCGGCGACGCTGTCGTCGAACCCGATCACGCTGATGTCGTGCGGAACACGCCGTCCGGTGGCGGTGATCGCCTGGACCGCACCGGCGGCCATGAGATCGCAGGCCACGAACATCGCGTCGACGTCTGGATGCTCGTCGAGCAGGCGGCGGGCCGCGCTGAACCCGACCTCACGCCGGAAACCGCCACCGGCGCCGAGATGGTCGAGGCCCAGTTCGCCGATCGCCCGCAGAAATCCGGCCCGCCGGTTGATGCCGCACGGATTGTCGTCCGGGCCGTGGACGGCGGCGATACGCCGGTGGCCGAGCTGATGGAGGTACTTCACGGCGGCGTACGCGCCTCCGGTGTTGTCGGCCTCCACGGCCGCCACCCGGTCCGCCGTCGCCACCAGCGACACCACCCGCCGGCATCGTCGCTGAAAGCGCGCGGCGAGCGCGGGCGAGGTGTCGGCCAGGACAGCTCCCAGCGTCACCCGCCCGGCTATCGCGTCGACGCGTTGCTCCGCGTCCGGCCCGCCCATGTTGTGGATCCGCAACTGCACGTCCCGGCCGTCGAGCGCAGTCATGATTCCCGCCAGCACCCGGCTGTAGTAGGGATGCGCGCCGATCCAGCCGACCGCCGACCCCGGAGACACCACCACGACGTCGATCGCGGCCGGCTGCCCGGAGGCCAACGCCCGCGCCGCCGGGTCCGGTACGTATCCCAGCTCGGCGATCGCCGCCCGGACGCGCGCCCGGACCGCCTCGGAAGCGCCCGGCAGGTCGTTCAGCACCCGGGACACCGTCGCCCGCGACACCCCCGCCGTCCGTGCGACGTCCTCGATCGTCAGCTTCACCGCGACCACGTTCTTCCGTCCTCCACTCGTCTCAACTTAACCGTATAAGCGTCCGGACGCGATCCCGGTCTGTGGTCCTCGCCATGGCGGAGGACCGGCAGGCCGGATCATGGTGAGTCGGCTGGACAAGCGGGTCCTGGTGACGGGCGGTTCGCGGGGCATCGGCGCGGCGATCGCCCTGACCCTCGCCAGGAACGGGGCCGACGTCGCCGTCAGCTACGAACGCTCCGCCGACCAGGCCCAGGAAATCGTCCGGACGATCGAGAACGAGGGACGGCGCGGCGTTGCCGTTCAAGCCGACAGCGACACCGCTCTGAACCCGGCGGACGGCGACGACGCGGACTACCTGCGCAGCCTGGTGCCACTCGGGCGATACGGCACCACGGACGAGGTGGCCGCCGCCGTGGCATTCCTGGCCGGCCCCGCGTCGTCCTACATGACCGCTCCGTCATCACCATCGACGGCGGCCTGAACGCCTGACCGACGAGCCGCCCCTTCAGAAGAACAGGATTTTCATCATGGAAATCGGGCTTCACATCGCGGACTACGCCTGGAACGGTGGCCCCGCCGCTCTCGGCCCCCGGCTCGCCCAGCATGCCCGGGAGGCCGAGGACTGCGGCGTCACGCGCATCACCGTCATGGATCACGTCTGGCAGATGAACGCCTTCGATCTCGGCCCGTACGAGAGCGACCTGCTCGAGGCGTACAGCGTCCTGAATTTCCTGGCCGCGGTGACCAGCACCGTCCGGCTGCACACGCTGGTCACGGCCGTCGCCTTCCGGTCGCCCGGCTTGCTGGCCAAACAGGTGTCCGCCCTCGACGTCCTCTCCGGCGGCCGGGCCGGGCTCGGCATCGGGGCCGGCGCCTCCGTCGACGAGTCCCGCGGGCTGGGTCTTCCCGTCCCCGCGGGAACGCTTCGAGCTGCTGGAGGAGGCGCTCCAGATCTGCCGGCAGATGTGGTCGGACTCCGACGCGCCGTTCACCGGACGGCACCACCAGCTCGACCGGACACTCAACGTGCCGCAGTCGCTGCAACGCCCGCACCCCTACCTGCTGATCGGCGGCGAGGGCGAACGGCACACGCTCCGGCTTGTCGCCCAGTACGCCGACGCCTGCAACATCGGAGCCGGCGGCGCGACCGTACGCAAACTGGACGTCCTCCGAGCGCATGGCGAAGCGGTGGGACGCCACTACGACACGATCGAGAAGACCACCCTGTTCCCGATCAATCCCGGGACGACGACGGACGACATCCTCCGCATGGCCGAGCCCATGTGGGAGCTCGGCTTCTCGACGGCGTACATCTTCGCGCAGCGGATGCCGGAGCCCAGCAGGATCATCGACGTGATCGCGCCGGCCGTGGCCGGACTGCACTGAGGCGGGCCGACGACCAGCACACGGCGAGACGCTGCTGAAGTGGTACGTGGCCCCGCCGGCGGGCGGTCTCGTCATCCTGTTCGGTCTGGGATCGGTGTACTACCTGGCTCGGGAACGGTGAACGGTCCGAGCACGGCGGGATCGCGGTCGAGGCAATCCCGGCGTACGGCCTCAGCGGGAAGCCGAAGGCTGGCATCCGCGAGGGCGCGGGAACGGCTACCTGGTGACGCCTGGTGGAGACGAACGGCAGGAGACCCGCGGGTTTGCAGTCCGGTGCCACAGGTGTCTCCAAGAACACGACCATCTGAATCTCGGGGCACAGACCGCAGGCGATCCACGCCCCGCCAAGCCCGGCCGAGCCACCCCGCGCCGGCGTAGGCCTGGCTGACGGATGAACCGGCATGGCTGCCTTCGGGCGACGGTTCGACCGCTCCGCGCTCCCTGCCGTCCGGGCGCATCGGTGCCCCGCGCTGCTCCTCCGGCAGGAGTGCGCTGGTACTGGCATAGACCGTGGTGTGCGTACGCCCGATGCGGTTTGCCGACGGAGGACCTGCGCCTGGCGGTCTCGGCTGCACCCGCCGCTCGGAACGCGCGAAGGGCGTGGCGGACACCACTCGCGGGGAAGCGCAGCGCCGAGATCACCGAGCTGAGCGGGCCGAAGACCGGCCCCCCCTCACGGAGACCGGTCGCGGAGCTGCCTACGGCCTGACGGCGAGCTTCCCGATGGCGTACGCGATGCGGTTGAGCGGCGTGGCGCCGATGTTGCCGGTGGTGTCGCCGTGCCGCCCCACTTGCTCGCCTGCGCCGCGGTCTTGCGGGCGCTCGCGCCGCTGGCATGTCAGGAGGTTGGGATGCCGGCGTCGCCGTCCGGCCCGGATTCACCAATCGGCTGCGGCGAGGGCGTCGGCGATGGCGCGGCCCAGGTCCTCGGTCCGGCCGGCGCCGCCGAGGTCCGGGGTGAGCGGGGCGCCGCCGGGGCCGGCGCCGAGCACCGACTCGATGGCGGCGACGATCGCCGCGGCGGCGCGCGGGTGTCCGAGGTGGTCGAGCATCAGGGCCCCGCACCAGATCTGCCCGACGGGATCGGCGATGCCCTGGCCCGCGATGTCCGGGGCCGAGCCGTGCACCGGTTCGAAGAGGCTGGGGAAGGTGCGCTCGGGGTTGATGTTGGCGCTGGGCGCGACACCCAGCGTGCCGGTCAGGGCGGGACCGAGGTCGGAGAGGATGTCGCCGAACAGGTTGCTGGCCACGATGACGTCGAACTTTCCCGGGTCGAGGACCAGATGGGCGGTGAGCGCGTCGATGTGGAACTGGTCGACCCGGACCTCCGGCCGGCGTTCGGCGGTCAGCCTCATGCGCTCGTCCCAGTAGGGCATCGAGATGGAGATGCCGTTGCTCTTGGTCGCCGACGTGAGGTGGCGGGCCGGGCGGCGGGCGGCCAGGTCCAGCGCGTACGCCTGCACCCGGTCGACCCCGACACGGGTCATGACGGTCTGCTGGACCACGAGTTCGCGTTCGGTGCCCTCGAACATCCGCCCGCCGATGCTGGAATACTCCCCCTCGGTGTTCTCCCGCACGACGACGAAGTCGATGTCGCCGGCCGTCCGCCCGGCCAGCGGGCTCGGCACGCCGGGCAGCAGACGGCAGGGGCGCAGGTTGACGTACTGGTCGAAGCCGCGCCGGAACTGGAGCAGGCTCCCCCACAGCGACACATGGTCGGGAACGGTCTGCGGCCAGCCGACCGCGCCGAAGAAGATGGCGTCGAAGGGCCGCAGCACGTCGAACCAGTCGTCCGGCAGCATGGTTCCGTGCCGGGTCCAGTAGTCGGCGCTGGCGAAATCGAACCACTCGAAGGCCAGCGGCACACCGAATCGCTCGGCGGCCACTTCGAGCACCCGGATGCCCTCCGGCACGACCTCCCGGCCGATGCCGTCGCCCGGAATCACCGCCACTCTCACGGTCTCGCCCATGGGTCAGTTCCTTCCGGTCGCGGTCGACGGGATGAGGTGGCGCGGTGCGGGGTGGTGACAGGCGACGCGCTGACCGTCGCCCACGTCGAGCAGCGGCGGTTGCTCGGCCGCGCAGATCTCGGTGGCCTTCCAGCAGCGGGTCCGGAAGCGGCAGCCCGACGGCGGGTCGACCGGGCTCGGCACGTCGCCGGTGAGCACGATGCGCTCGCGGGCGCGCTCCAGCCTCGGATCGGCCAGCGGAACGGCCGAGAGCAGAGCTTGCGTGTACGGGTGCTGGGGCGCCTCGAACAGCACGTCGGTCGGCCCCTCCTCGACCACACCGCCGAGATACATCACCCCGACCGTCGTGCTGGAGTGCCGCACCACCGACAGGTCGTGGGCGATGAACAGGTAGGTCAGGCCGAACTCGTCCTGCAGGTCGGCCAGCAGGTTGAGCACGCCGGCCCGCACACTGACGTCGAGCGCGCTGACCGGTTCGTCGAGCACCATCACCTGGGGTTCGACGGCGAGGGCGCGGGCGATGCCGAGCCGCTGGCGCTGGCCGCCGGAGAACTCGTGCGGGAACCGGTCGGCCGCCGCCGCGCCGAGCCCGACCATGGCCAGCAGGTCGCGGACCCGTTCGCGCCGGCGGTCGCGGTGCAGGCCGTGGATGATCAGTGGCTCGGCCAGTGTCTGCTCGACGGTCAACCGCGGGTTGAGCGACGCGTACGGGTCCTGGAAGACCAGCTGCACCAGCCGCCGTACGTCTTTCAGCGGCACGCCACCGGCCGGCCCGACGTCGGTGTCGCCGACCAGCACGTGGCCCTGGTCGAGGTCGGCCAGGCGGGCCACGCACCGGCCCAGGCTTGACTTCCCGCAGCCGGTCTCGCCGACCAGTCCGTACGTCTGCCCGGCCGGCACCGACAGGCTGACCTGGTTGACCGCCTGCACCGACTGATGCCCGCGCCCGAACAGCCCGCCGCCGATCCGGTAGTGCTTGGTCACGCCGGTGATGGTCAGGGCCGAGCTCATCGGGCCACCTCGTGGGGGATCTCGCCGGTGCGCAGGCAGCGCGCCGTGTGCGTCGCGGAGACGGCGACCGGTTCCGGCTTGGCCTGGTCGCACCGGCCGGGCTCGGCGTGCGGGCACCGGTCGGCGAACCGGCAGCCCGGCGGCAGGCCGGTCGGCGCGGGTGGCTGACCGGCGATCTGGTGCAGCCGGGCGCCGGGCACCCGCCGCCGCATGATCGGCAGGGAGGCCAGCAGGCCGGTGGTGTAGGGGTGGGCGGGTGTGTAGAAGATGTCCTCCACGCCGCCCTGTTCGACCTGGTCCCCGCCGTACATGACCAGGACGCGGTCGGCCAGGCCGGCCACCACCCCGAGGTCGTGGGTGATGAGCAGCAGGGCCGCGCCGGTGCGGCGCTGCACGTCGCCGAGCACGTCGAGCACCTGGGCCTGCACGGTGACGTCGAGGGCGGTGGTCGGCTCGTCGGCGATGATCAGGCTGGGCTCGTTGGCGATGCTCATCGCGATCATGACGCGCTGGCGCATGCCGCCGGAGAACTCGTGCGGATACTGCGTCAGCCGGCGTGCGGGCGAGGAGATGCCGACGAGTTCGAGGAGCTCGGCGGCCCGGGCGGTGAGCTCCCGGCGGGTCGCCTTCCGCCGGTGCACCCGGACGGCCTCGGTCAGTTGGTCGCCGACGGTCATGACCGGGTTGAGCGCGGCCAGCGCGTCCTGGAACACCATCGAGATCCGGCGGCCCCGGATGTCGCGCAGCCGCCGGTCGGAGAGCCCGACCAGCTCCTGGCCCTCGAAGCGCACCGATCCGGCGACCTTGGCCGCGCGGGGCAGCAGGCCCAGAATCGCCATCGACGTCATGGTCTTGCCCGAGCCCGACTCGCCGACGATGCCGAGGGTCTCGCCCGGCTCGACCCGGAACGACAGGCCGTCGACGACCCGGGCCGGGCCGGCGTGGGTCCGGTAGTCGACGCGCAGGTCGGTGACCTCGAGGAGGGGTTCGCTCACAGCTGCCGTCCCCGAGGGTCGAGGGCGTCGCGCAGCCCGTCGCCGATGAAGTTCACGCAGAGCACCGCGACCAGGATGAGCAGGCCGGGGGTGTAGAGCAGGTAGGCCTGGGGGGTGCCCAGATAGCCGGCGGCCTGGCTCAGCAGCGAGCCCCAGCTGGTCTGCGGGGGCTGGACGCCGTACCCGAGGTAGCTCAGCGTCGACTCGGCGATGATCGCGGCCGCGACCGACAGGGAGATGCTGACCGCGATGACGCCGGCCAGGTTGGGCAGCAGGTGCCGGAAGACGATCCGGGCGCCGGAGGCTCCGATGCCCCGGGCCGCCTCGACGAACTCGCGTTCGCGCAGCGACAGGACCTGCCCGCGCACCACCCGGGCGATGTAGGTCCAGCCGAGCGCGGCCAGCACCAGCACGATAGTGATCATCGAGCTGCCGAACGCCTGCAGGGCGAGGGCGAGCACGGCGATGCCGGGCACGATGAGGAAGAGGTCGGTCAGCCGCAGGATCAGTTCGCTCCCGATCCCGCCCAGGTAACCGGCGACCGCGCCCAGCAGGGTGCCGGCCGCGGTGGACAGCAGGGCGACGGCCAGCCCGATGGCCAGCGAGATCCGGCCCGCGTACATCAGTTCGGTCACCTGGTCGCGCCCGAGTTCGTCGGTGCCCAGCCAGTGCGCGCCGGACGGCGGCGTCGGGCCGAGGGCCAGATCCTGATGGCCCCGGGGGAACGGGGCGAGCCAGTCCGCGCCGAAGCAGACCACCAGCAGGACGAGGAGGATGACGAGCCCGGCGCCGGCCAGGCGGTGGCGCAGGAACCGGCGCAGGAAGCCGGGCCGGGTGGTGGTGGGGGCCGTGCTCGTCGTCATCGCAGCCTCACCCGCGGGTCGAGCAGGGCGTAGCCGACGTCGGCCAGCAGGTTGCAGAGCACGATGGCGGCCGCCACGACCAGCATCCACGGCAGCAGGACGAACACGTCGCCGCTGCCGAGCGAGGCGAAGAACAGACGTCCCATGCCGGGTAGGGCGAAGATCTGTTCGGTGACCACGAGTCCTCCGATCAGCAGCGCCGCGTCCAGGGCGACGACGGTCAGGAACGGTGCGGCCGAGTTGCGGGCGGCGTGCCGCCAGATCACCCGGCGGCGCGGGACGCCTTTGGCCCGCGCCGTGCGCACGTAGTCGCTGGCGAGCGCGTCGAGCATCGAGGAGCGGGCGAACCGGCTCCAGGTCGCGACGAGCGTGATCGAGACCGTGGCCACCGGCAGCACCAGATGCCGCAGGTAGTCCAGGTCGAGTCCGGACCGGCCGTCGGAGTGCAGCCCGATGAAGTAGAGGGGTGGTTCGGCGAGCCCGAAGCGCTGGCGCGGCCCGACGGCCAGCAGGTCGATGAGCACGAGCCCGAACCAGAACGCCGGCAGCGAGATGCCGACGTAGGCCAGGCCGGTGAAGAAGTGGTCGGCGCCGGAGTACTGCCGGACGGCCGAGTACACCCCGACCAGGGCGGCCAGGACCGCGGCGACCGCGATGCTCCAGAACGCGAGCTGCGCGGTCGGCCACAACGCGTGCACGATCATCGCGCGAACGTCCTCGCCGGTGCGGCTGCTGCTCCCCCAGTCACCGCCGAGGAAGGCCCGCAGCCACAACCAGTACTGTTCGGGCAGCGAGCGGTCCAGCCCCAGTTGCTCGATCCCCCGCTGGACGGCCTGCGGGTCCTGGGACTGCCGCAGCTTGGCGAGCGGGTCGAAGGTCTGACGTACGGCCCAGAAGAGCACGATCGAGGCGATCAGCAGGACCGGCACGCTCACGACGACCCGGCGCAGGACGAATCTGATCATGGGTGGTCCCGTCCCCGGCCGGACCCGGCCTCAGCTCGCAAGGCCCCACTGCTCCAGGTTCCAGAAGGGACCCTCGACGGGGTTGACGGCCAGCGGGCCGCCGACCTTGTCGCCCCACAGCAGCACGAGCGGGACGGTGTCGAGCGGCAGCGAGAGCGCCTCCTTGGCGATCACCGCGTCGGCCTGCTTGGCGGCGGTGGTGCGGGCCGGCACCTCCAGCGTCGTGTCGACCTTCTCGAGCAGCCCGTCGAGCCCGCCGTCCTTGGCCCGGACGAAGTTGATGCCGGAGTATCCGTTGGCGCTGCTCGGAATGTTCGCCGAGTTGAAGGAGGCGCTGAGGGTCGGGTCCGGGAACGTGTCGACCAGCGACCACAGCCCGGCCTGGTAGGCGCCCTTCGGGGTGATCTTGCTGAAGAGGTCGGCCGGGGTCTCGGTCTTGACGGTCATCGCGAAGCCGGCCGTCTTGAGCTGTTCCTGGAGGATCTGCACCATCAGGTCGCGGCGCTTGTTGGCGGCCAGGCTGATCATCGTGAACTCGGCCCGCCGGCCGGCCTTGGCCCAGACGCCGTCGGCCCCCTTGGCCCAGCCGGCCCCGCTCATCAGCGTGTCGACCTGGCCGAGATCGAGCTTGTAGGCCGAGAAGTCGGCGCCGGCGTACGCACCGACGATGGGCGTGTTGAAGCTCTGCGCCACCTGGGTGACGCCGAGACCGCCGTAGATGCGTTGGACGATGGCGGACCGGTCGATCGCGTAGGCGACGGCCTGGCGCACCGGCGCCGAGTCGAACGGGGCCGCCGCGTTGTTGAGCCACACCGCCTCGAGGCTGCCGCTCTGCGGGTCTACCTGCGACTGGATCCCGCTCAGGCCGGCCTTGATCTGGTTGATGGCGTCGAGCTGAGGGGACGGGTAGAGCGCGTCGACCTGGCCGCTCTTGAGCGCCTGGAAGGCCGCGGAGGTGTCCGGCAGGAAGCTGAAGGTCACCTTGTCCAGCTTCGGTTTCTCGCCCCAGTACCGGTCGTTGGGCACCAGGGTGACCGAGGTGCCCTTCTGCCAGGCCGAGATCTTCCACGGGCCGCCGCTGAAGGTGTAGCCGTTCTTCATGATCGCGGCGCGGTCCTTGCCCTCGAGCAGGTGCGCCGGCAGCACGCCGGAAACGCTGAACAGGCTGCGCCAGCCCGCGTACGCACTCTTGAGGGTAACCACGGCGGTCGCCGCGTCGGGCGTCGCGATCCCCTCGATCCGGTCGTACCCGGTCTTGTCGAAGATGTCCTCGCCGTCGCGGATCTGCAGCGCCGTGTACTTCAGGTCGGCCGAGCTGATCGGCTCGCCGTCCGACCACACCGCCTTCGGGCTGATCCGGTACGTGATCACCTGCCGGCCGGCCTGCATGGTGGCCTGCGGCTCGGCGGCCATCAGGTCCGACGGCACCGGCGCCCACACCCCGTCGACCTTCCGGGTGTCGAAGACCTGCGGGATGGTCGGCACCTGCATGGTGTAGGTGCCCCAGATCGCCCCGGCGCAGGTCGCGATCCAGTCGGCGCAGTCCGGCTCCTGCTCGGCCCCGATGACCAACGTTCCGCCCTGCTTGACCGGCCGGGCCGACGGGGCGGCGGACCGGTCGGTGACGCTGCTGCTGCCGACTCCGGAACAGGCGCCCAGCGTCGCGGTCAGCGCGATGAGCACTACGGCGGCTGTCCAGGCGCCGCGACGGCGGCGCGGGAAGGGATGAGAACTCGACATGGCTGCACTCCTCAACGTACGCGGCTGGCGGAGCGGATCGGCACAAAATCCCGTCGGACGGGGCGGGTGTGCCGAGCGTAGGGCGCGTGTCACGGCTTAGCAAGGGTCTTAGTCATCTCGATTGACTAACGCCAAGACCGGCGGCGTGACTGGGGAGTAATAGGATGCGTCCATGACGAAGCCTGCTGCCGGCGAGCGGCCCCGACGGCCACGGCGAGCCCGCGACAGCCTCAGTCGGGAAGTGATCATTCAGGCGGCCAAGACCGTCGCCGTCCGCGGTGGCTTGGAGGGCCTGACCTTCCAGGCGCTCGGCGAGGAGCTCGACGCGCACCCGACTTCGATCTACCGCCACTTCCGCGACAAGGACGAGCTGGTCCTCGAGCTGATCGACACGCTGCGCAACGAGTCGTACGGCGGCAAGCACCTCCCGACCGACGACTGGCGCTCGGACCTCAAGTCGCTGTCGGACAGCATTCACCAGCACTATCTGCGCTACCCCGAGTTCGCCCAGCAGATGGCCGCCCGCACCACCCGCCGGCCGACCGAGTTCGCCAACGTCGAGCTGGCGCTGGACGCCCTGCTCCGGGCCGGCCTGCCCGCCACCGAGGCGGTGCTCTACCTGCGGGTGTTCGGCAACTTCGTCCGCAGCCTCTCCTCGATCGAGGCCGCGGTGACGGCCCTGCCCGCCACCCTGCGCCGGGCCGACGAGATGGCCTGGCGCACCAGCTACGCCGAGGTCGACCCCGAGCAGTACCCGCGGATCGCCCAGGTCGCCGAGCACCTGCACAGCATCGGCGACCCCACGGTGTACGAGGAAGGCATCGAGCTGCTCCTCGACGCCATCGAGGAGCGCGCCCGAAAGCACGCCCGGACTCAGGCTCAGCCCGGCGCCGACCAGGGCTGACCAGCGAGGGTCCGCCGCGCCAGGCCGAGCATGGTCTCCTGGTCGTCGCGCTCGCGGTCCAGGCCGGTCGGCTCGTGGCCGGCGTCGAACCAGTGCAGGACCACGTCGCCGCCGGCCGCGGCCAGGGCGTCCGCATAGCGCTGGACCTGGGCGCCGGGCGTCCGGGTGTCGCGGCTGCCCTGGTTGAGCCAGACCGACCCCCGGACCTGGTCGACGTAGGTGATGGCCGAGAACTGGGCCACCGCCTCGGGCGCCGTCCGGGCGTCCCCGCCGATCCAGGTCATCCACACGCCGCGTACGGCCGGGTTCATCTCGTCGAAGGCGGAGGCCCAGTCGGCCATGGCGACGTGGGCGAAGCCGCCGGCGAAATCCTCGGGCAGCCGGCCCAGGCAGTGCAGCGTCAGGTGACCGCCGTAGGACGCGCCGGTCACAAAGGTCGAGGCGGGCTGAGCGACACCCTGGCCGCGCAAGAACTCCAGCGCGGCTCGCACGTCGGCCAGTTCGGGCTCCGCGCCGGCCCGCCAGAACCCCTCCCGGAAGGCCCGGCCGAACGTCACCGAGCCCCGGTAGTTCACCGCGGCGTAGGCGAATCCGGCATCGAGCCACGCCTGGGCCGACGGTGAGTACTCGTCGACGTGCACCAGGTTCGGCCCGCCGTGGATCTCCAGCACCGAGCCGAGCGGCTCGCGCCCCCGGGGCAGCGCCCACCACAGCTGAACCCTCGTGCCGTCCTCGCTGGTCACCATCTGTGAGGCGAGGGGAACGCCGGCCGGGACAGCGGCCGGCGCGATCAGATCGACCACGTGCAGCGGCTGATCCCACCGGGACCGCAGCACCCTCGGCTCGCCGGCCGGCGAGAAATGCGAGGCCCACTGCCAGTCGTGGACGTCGGCCACATCCGGATTCGCATAGGCCCCCGGCTCGTCCACCACGTCGAGGATCTGCCCGTCGCGGTCGGACAGCACCAGCAGCCGGTGCCGGCCCTCGTCGACGTGCAGGGCGAGGACCCGCCCGGAGGCCGCGTGCCAGTCGAGCGGAATCAGCTCGCCCTCGACGCCGGCCGGTTCGAGGTCGGCCCGGGCCCCGGTCACGGCGTTCCACACCGCGGGCCGGGCGTACCCGGAGCGTTCGGTGCTCACCAGCAGCCGGGGGTCGCCCGGTACCGGGCTGAAGCGCGTCGCGCGGACCGGGCCGGCCGGCAGATCGTCCAGGACCCCTGCCGTGTCGCCGGTCGCCACGTCGACGACCGTGACGGCGGTGCGCCGGACGCCGGGATTGTGGTCGGTCGCATCGATCGACATCAGGCGGCCGTCGGCGGAAAGCCTGGCGTACCAGGCCTCGTGGGGTGACGACCACACCGTAAGGGCCGGGCCCCACGGCGCGGCCGGGACGAGAACGGCGTGGTAGCCCGACTCGTCCACCGCCGTGATCAGCACGGCCGAGCCGTCGGCGGCGACCTCCAGCCCCCGCAGCACGTACGGCTCCCGATCCGGTGTCAGATCCCGCGCGGGGCCACCCTCCACCGGGCGCGCGATCAGATGGCCCACCTCGGTGCCACCGTCGTCGGCGAGGCCGAGCACCCACCGCAGGTCCGGCGTGAGCTCGGCGTCGAACGGCACCTCGAACGGCAGCAGGTCGCCCGCCCCGTCCTCGATGGTCCAGATGCGGCCGGTGGTGCCGGCGCCGCCCTCCTCGATCAGCAGGGCGGCATCGAGCCCGCCGCGGACCGGCCGCACCGTCCGCAGACGGGGAACCGTGAACCACCGCCGCCAGGATTCGTCGGTCATGCTTCTCCTCCGGTGTGCAGGGCGTCGATCAGGGCGGCCAGCAGGGCAGCCCGGCCGGCCAGGGTGGGCACGTCGACCCATTCGGACTCCGCGTGGGCGCCCCCGCCGACCGCGCCGAGCCCGTCGAGCGTCGGAATGCCGAGGGCGGCGGTGAAGTTGCCGTCGGACGCGCCGCCGGCGGCCACGGTGCCCGGGACGGCCAGCCCGAGCCCGGCCGCGAGGCGCTGGGCCAGGCCGGCCAGCCCGGCCGAGGCGGAGACGGGCATGGGCGGCCGGTTGACTCCCCCGCCGACCTCGATCGTGACGGCCGGGTCGCCAGCCAGGAAGCCGCGGACCCCGGCGTCGACCCGCTCCAGTTCCGCCAGGTCCCACGACCGCACGTCGAGGGTGAGCCGGGCCGAGGCCGGCACCACGTTGAGCGCGGAGCCGGCGACGGCCAGGGTCGGCGTCACCGTGGTGTCGCGCGCCCGGTCGGCCAGCGTCGCGCAATGGGTGACGAGAGCGGCCAGTTCGGCCAGGGCGTTGTGCCCCCGCTCCGGCTCCAGCCCGGCGTGCGCGGCCCGGCCCGAGAACGTCACCTCGTAGGAGGCGCAACCCTTGCGCGCGGTCTTGAGATCGCCGTCCAGGCTGGGCTCGGTCACCAGGACGGCCTGACAGTCCGAGGCGGCCGACTCCAGCAGCGCCCGGGAGGTCCCCGAGCCGACCTCCTCGTCCCCGGTGAGCAGGACCGCCACCCCGGACGGGTCGGCGACCCGGGCGACCGCCTCGGCCGCCAGGACCACGCCGGCCTTCATGTCGAACACCCCGGGCCCGGTCGCGCGGTCGCCGGTCACCGTGAACGGCCGGCGTTGCAGGGTGCCGGCCGGCCACACCGTGTCGAGGTGGCCGAGCAGCAGGACGCTGCGGCTCGACAACGGCGGCCAGTACAGATGCGGGACTCCGTCGACGACGACCCGCTCCGGGGACCGGCCGAGCGGCGCGAACCAGCCGGACACCAGGTCGTACGCGGCGGACAGGCGGGCCGCGTCCCGCGAGGGGGTCTCGAGGCCGACCAGCTCGCCGAGCCGGGTCAGGAGGTGGTCGCTCATCGCGGCACCGCCCAGAACTCCCGCAGGGCCGCCGTCAGGTCGCCCGGCGCCTCTTCGGGTACGTAATGATCGGCCGGCAGAGCGCGCCCGGCCACGTCGTCGGCGGCCGCCCGCCAGATGCCCGAGACGTCGAAGTGCCGGCCGACGTAACTCTGCTCGCCCCAGACCGCGAGCAGCGGCATGGTGATCCGGCGGCCCGCCTGCCGGTCGGCCCGGTCGTGCGCGAGGTCGGTGGTCGCCGCCGCCCGATAGTCGGCACACGAGGCGGCGATGGTCGACGCACGCCGGAAGTAGCGCGTGTAGGCCGCAATCGCCTCGGGCTCGAGAGCGAGACCGCCCGCGTGCCGGCCCCGGAAGCGGCCGGCGATCCAGGCGTCGGGCGCGGCCCCGATGAGGTCCTCCGGCAGCGGCGCCGGCCGGCTCAGCAGGAACCAGTGGAAGTACGTCTCCGCCATGGCCCGGTCGACGTGCTCGTACATGTGCAGGGTGGGGACGATGTCGACCACCGCCACCGAAGTGACGGCCGCGGGGAAGTCGAGCGCCAGCCGATGGGCCACCCGGCCCCCGCGGTCGTGCCCGACCACCGCGAACCGGTCGTGGCCCAGCTCGCGCATCACCCGCGCCTGGTCGGCCGCCATCTCGCGCTTGCTGTAGACGGTGTGGCCGGCGTTGTCGGGCGGCGCCGACGATTCGCCGTACCCCCGCAGGTCGGTGACCACCACCTCGTGATCCCGCGCCAGGTCGGCGACGACATGACGCCACATCAGGTGGCACTGCGGGTAACCGTGAAGCAGCAGCACCGGCGACCCCCGGCCCGTCCGCCACACCGCCGTCCGGACCCCGTCACGACTCACGTCAGCTCGAACCGCGTTGAGCGCTCCCCAGAACATGGCCGCACGCTACCTCGCCGTCACAGATATAGTCTATGCCATTGACAACGCGAATCTCGGCCGGATCCAGTTCCTTCGCGGCGCCCCGGTGCAGGAGATGGCCGGCCGGCTCGACCTGCTCTGATCAAGCAGCCACTCGCCTCCGGACGTCAGACGCGGTAGACGGAGATCGTCTGGTGGAGCTCCTCGGGTCTATCTGGGTGACTGGCTCGGCCACCCCGAAGGCGTGGATCAACACCTCCCGGTCAAGGCGACCAGCAGCTCGCGACGCCCTCCCGGCGCCCGCCCGTAATCCGGCGGGCGCCAGGAGTCAGCGAATCTCTCACCAGCGGCCCGCCGGCATGTCGCCAACGGTTCGTTCCTACCGTCGCACCTACCGATGGATTTGACGCTCGTGCCGGGTTGTATCGTTGAAAGGAGGCACACCCATGGTTGTGCAACAACACCGGGACGACGAGAAACTCATCACCGCGCTGGTCGAGCGGTGGGTGGCAGCGATTCGAACAGGTGACCTGGAGGGCGTTGCCGCCGACCACGCCGACGACATCATGATGTTCGACGTGCCGCCGCCCCAGGACGGAATTCGGGGCATCGACGCCTACCGGAACAGTTGGCCGCCGTTCTTCCGATGGCCGGCGAGCGGCGCCGTGTTCGAGATCGTGCGGGTGGAGGTGGCCGCCGGAACCGACATGACCTTCGCCCACCTACTGCTGCGCTGCGGAACGCCCGATGATCTGGCCCGCCGCCCCGAGCAGCGACTACGCATCACTCTCGGCCTGCGTAAACAGGCAGGACGGTGGATCGTCGCTCATGACCACCACTCCTTCCCGCTGGCACCGGCATCTGACTGTGAAGCGACGGAGCATCAGATCCGGTCACTGCACGAACGGTGGTTCGACGCCACAGCGGCGAAGGACCTCGACGGCCTGATCTCCTACGAACACGTCGCACCCCTCCAGCACGTCGGCCGGGCTCAGATGCGAGAGGTGTGCCGGCAAGGCCTCGACCACGGCGCGGGGGCGGTCTTCTGGCAGGTGCCGGACATGACCGTCCTCGCCGACGAGGACCTCGCGGTCACGTGGGCCCTCAACCAGGTGCGCGTAGAACAACCCGACGGAAGCTCGGTAGAGAGCTGGTCGCGGGGAACCCGCGTATTCCGCCGTACCGGCAGCGGCTGGTCGATGGTCCACCAGCATCTCTCCTACCCCGTGGACCCACAGACCGGTGCTGTACGCAGCGACCTCACGCTGTAGCACGGCGCCGGGAAGCCGGCCTCTTCGCCGTCGATCGCGCACCGACGATTCTCGTCTCGATCAGGTAGCGGGTGGTCGACCGGGCCGACATTCTCGGCCGCCCCCGGGGAAGAGGCAGTCACCGCTGAAGAGGACCCGCTGCCCGGTCCGGCGGACCGGGCAGCGGGTCGGGCCGAGTTCAGACCGGCATCGGCTACCGCACCAAGGAGTGAGGGGCATGCCTCGGCGCAAATCGGTGGCCTGATCGCGGGCGGGGGTGGAGGCTGGTCGATGTGCCACGACGATCGGACGCGACGCTGCCGTTGCAGGGCGGGATGCCGCCGGCCCGGGCGGTGACCGGCGCGGTCGTGGAGATCGCCTGTGACGAGTCCGGTTTCTCCGGCACCAATCTGCTCGATCCGGCCACCCCGGTGATCACCCACGCGAGCGTCGACCTGACTGCGGGCGAGGCCGTCGCCCTGATCGCCGACCTGCGGTCCGGCTTTCGGTTCTCCCCGGACGAGTTCAAGTCTGGGCCGTTCCTGCGCGGCCCGCGGGCCACCGAGGCCCTGCCGTGGCTGCTCACCGCGCTGGCCGGCCGGGCCCATGTGCACCTGGCGGACAAGCAGTTCTTCCTGGCCACCCGGGTCTTCGACCTGTTCCTGGCCGAGCCGTCCTACATGGCCGGCACTCACCTGGCGCCGCAGCATCACCCCGCAGCCGTAGCGCTCTACCGTTCCCGGGAGACGCCCGCCGGGAGAACGTTCCTCGCCGCTTTCGTCGACCTGGTCCGGACCAAACGCCGGCACCGTCCCGACGACGAGGCCCTCGACAGCTTCTTCCGCGCCCGCGACGCACTCGCGGCAGAGTCCCTCGTGGGCCTCGACCGCGCCCACGTCCGGTCCGTCCTCACCCGGCTCCTCGACGGCGACCCGGCCATCCCGCCCCCGCTCGAACCGATGCTGCCGGCCCTGGCCGAGACCGTCCTGTTCTGGAGCGCCGCCCACCGCCGGGTCCTGGTGACCCACGACGAGCAGAGCGCCCTCACCGCGGGCCGCCTGACCCGCCTGCAAATGGCCCTGACCGAGCCGTCCGGCTTGTCCCCGCTGGCCGGCCTGGTGATGGCCGACTCCCGCGACGACCCCCGCATCCAGGTCGCCGACCTCCTGGCCGGAGTCGCCCGCCGCGGCCCGGCGATCGAAGCGCTCCGGCCCAGCCGCGACCGGTGACGATCAATTGATCCTTCGCAAGGTGCGGCGGCCGGCGAGGACGGCCACGCCGGCCAGGACGATGGCGGTGGTGAGGCCGGTCAGGAGCATGGTCAGGGGGCGGGGCCAGCCGGCCAGGGGCAGGTTCGGGGGTTGCAGGCCGGCCAGGGGCAGGGCCCATCCGGTCAGCCACCAGCCGAGAACGGAGACGCCGAGGCCGGCGATGACGGCGACCACGACCAGGACGGGGTACGTCCACAGGGTGGCCTGGATGAGGGCCGAGCGGGTCAGGCCCTGGCCGCGCAGGGCGGACAGATCCTCGACCCGGCGGTCGCGGTCAACAGCGGACGCCAGCACCAGGGCGCCCGCGGCCAGGGCAGTGGCCAGGACGGCGACGATCACGTAGAACCACAGGGCGATGGCCGGGCCCTGGGTTTCCAGGCGGGCCCGCACCTGGGACGACCGGAGGTCGCCGGTGATCGTCACGCCGTGCTGTTTGAGCTGGTCGATGACGCCGGCCGGGGCGCGGTCGTTGAGCCAGACCATGGCCGAGTTGCTCACGGCGCCGTCGGTGGCGAGCTGGTCGGCGTAGTCGAGGTCGGTCAGCACGGCCGGCACGCCGGCGCCGGGGACGGCGGGCAGGGTGAGCCGGACGTCGACCGGGATCGGGCGGCCGTCCAGGCCGCCGATGCTGGGCAGCGCGGGCACGCCGGCGGTGGCCACCGGCAGCGGGTACGGGGTGGCGGCGGGCTGGACGAACATGCCCTGCGGCAGGCCGTTCAGTGAGGTCACGTCGATCCGCAACCCGTCGGGCGCCTCGCCGACGCCGCCGCCCTCGGTCACCCGCCAGCGGGCCGGGTCGCCGAGCACGTCGGCCGGGACGCCGTCGCCGGGTGCTCCCCCGGTCAGCGTGTGCACGGTGATCACGCCGGTCACGTCGAGCGTGCCGCCGCCGCCGGCCAGCCGCAACGTGTTCAGGGTGCAGCCCTGCGCGCAGGCGGGCACCTTCGCCTCGTACGTGTGCCGGCCGAGCTGCAGCACGCCCAGCTCGACGATCTCGTCGGGGCCGCCGCCGCGCGGCGACAGCACCAGGGTGCCGGCCACCAGCTTGCTCGAGTTGAACTGGGCGGCCGTGATGTCCATCGAGACGTCCGCGCCGTCCACGTCGACCGTCTTCGGGGCCGAGGGCCGCAGCGCGGCAGCGGCGGCGGCGGGGGTGACGTCGCCCGAGGGCCAGGACGCGACCTTGGCCAGGCGGGTGGTGTCGACGGCCATGACCGCGGGTTTGCCGGGGTCGGTGCCGATCCGGATCGCCGCCATGGCGAAGTCGCCGCCGGGGTCGACCGCGCGGACGGCGGCCAGCAAGTTCTGCCGGCCGGTGGCGCCGAGCTGCACCACGCGGTCGGCGCCGGTGCCCAGCGACGCCTCGGCCTCCCGGCCACGGCTGGCCACGTCGACGGCGGCGGCCGCATATCCGGCCACCGCGACGGCCGCGGTCAGCAGGGCGAACAGGCGGACCGCGCCCGGGCGGCGGGAGAGCTGGAAACCGGCCAGGGCCACCCCGAGACGGCCCCGGCCCAGGGCCCGGCGGCTGAGCACGGTGGCCAGCGGCACCAGCAGGCGGGCCGCGACCAGGGCCCCGGCCACCAGCACCAAAGCCGCGGCGGCCGTGCCGACTCCGCGCAGGTCGGTGGAGAGCTGCACCACCGCGACGACGGCCAGCGCGACCACCACGACCTCGGCCGCGATGGCCCGGGCGCTGTTGGGCACGGCGGGCGCCCGGCGCAGCAGCTCGGCGACGGGGGTGGAGATCTGGCGGCGCTCGGCCAGCAGCGCGGTCAGCACGGCGGCGGCGGCCGCGGCCGGGGCCCAGCGCAGCGAGTCGAGACCGGGGTCGGCCCCGACGCCCGGGAATCGGTACGCGGCGAAGGCGTTGACCAGCAGCTGGCCGGCCAGGCAGCCGGCGAGCGCACCGATCAGGATGGCCACCACGTTCTCGCCGGTGGCCAGCCACCAGCGCTGGCCCCAGCGGGCGCCGCGCAGCGCCACCACGGCCAACTCGGGGCGGCGGCCCTCGGTGCCGTAGCCGACGGCCAGGAAGATGGTCAGGCAGGCCAGCAGCACCAGGGCCAGCGCCACGACGGGCACGATGCGGTGGGCGGCGGCCCGGCCCGAGTCGATGCGCATCAGCAGGGCCGGCAGTTCGCTGCGCAGCTCGACCCCGCCGCCGAGCGAGGTGGCCCCGTCCTCCATCTGCTTGAGACCGGCCTGGACGGCGGGCAGCTTGTCGACGTCCAGCGCGCCCGGGGTGGCGTACGCGTCGAGCCCGGCCTCGACCGCCCCGCGGTCCATGTTGTGCAGGCTGGCGCTGGTCACGAAGGCCGGTTCGCCCGGCTCGGCGAGGCTGGCGTCGAAGTAGCCGTGCGTTCCCCAGTAGACGTTCGCCGGGGCGGGCACGCGGTAGAGGCCGGACACCAGGAAGCGCTTGGGTTCGCCGGACGGCACGAACCGGGGCGGCTCACCCCGCGGCACAATCCGGACCGCGAAGGTCAGCTCGATCGAGTCGCCGATGGCGAGCTTGCGGCGCTGGGCCGTCTGTTCGCCCAGGATGACGTCCGACTCACCGATCAGGCACCGCCCGGCGGTCATCACGACGTGGTCGCAGACGTCCTGGCGGTAGGCGAAGCGGGTGGCCGCCGCGTCGCCCTGCTCGATGCCCATGACCGGGTAGTCGACGGAGTAGACGTAGTCGAAGCCGGGCAGGCCGAGCAGCACCGCGCCGTTGCGTTCCAGGTCGGCGCCGGCCGCGTCGACACCGGCGTCGGTCTGCCGGTTGTCGGGCTGGAAGGCGCGGACGCCGACGGCGAGCTCCCGCGGCGTGGCCGTCTCGACCTGACCGGCCGCCACCGCCCGGTCGGCCGCGCGCAGATAGGCCGGCGCGGCCACCGCCGCGGTCACGCCGAACAGGGCCAGCAGGGCCACGGTGAGGGCCTGGCCGCGGCGGGCCCAGACCATCGCGAGCACCAGGTTGATCATGAGAGCTCCCCGCGCAGCCGGCGGGTGGAGAGCCAGGCCGTCGTTCCGAACACCACGAAGGCGACCGCGGCGGCGACACCCAGCGCCGGTGGGCCGAGCGCGCCCGGTGGCGCGATGATCTCCCAGCCGTCCGGGAACGGCGGGGCGGTGACCGCGGCGATCGGCCGGGCCACCACCGCGGCCAGCAGCCCGCCGGCCAGCCCGAGCAGCGCCAGTGCGGCCGCTCCGGCGTACGCGGTGGACAGCGCAATCGGTCGGGGCAGGCCCTGGGCGCGCAACGCCCGCAGGTGCTCCAGCTGCGGCTCGCGGTCGACCGCGGCGGCCACCCCGACCAGGACGGCGGCGATCAGCGCGGCCATGGCCATCGCGAACAGTCCGAACGGGACGGTGACGACCGAGCTGTCGGCGGCCAGCGCGGCGGCCCGGTCGGCGGCCGAGCGGTCGGCCAGCACCTGCAGGCCGATCGCGTCGACCACCGCGTCGGGCGCGTCGGCGGTGAGCCACACCTGTTTGGTGCCGCCCTGGTCGCTGTCGCCGGCCACCCGGCGCGACGCGTCCAGGTCGACCAGCAGCCCGCTCGGGCCGAGCACCGGCAACACCGAGGCGGTCGAGGCGATGCGGACCGGGGTGGCCGGGTCGCCGAAGCGGCCGACCGCCGAGTCGTCGAAGACCCAGCTGGCCGGGGCCCGGCCGGCCAGCACGACGGGCAGCGGCAGCGGCGAGTCGACGACCGTGGCCTTGGTGCCGCCGCCCTGGTCGGCGGTCAGGGTGAGGCCGGTCGGGCCGGTGGCGATGTGGACGGCGGCCTGGCTGGCGAAGTCGCCGCGCCAGTAGTCGACGTTGCCGAGCCGGGCCGCGTCCAGGATCGTGCCGGACGGGTTCTGCTGGGTCAGCCCGCGGATGGTGATCGGCGCGTTGTCCGAGCCCTCGGGGGTGAACAGCTCCCAGCCGACCAGGCGGCAGCCGGGCGCCACGGCGCAGGACGGCACCGCCAACGAGGCCGTCTGCGTGCCCGACCGGATGCCCTTGAACTCGAGGTGCAGGCCGGCCCCGGTGCCCTCGTGCTGCAGCACCATGCCGAGCAGGGTGGGCGTGCGGCGCTGGCTGGTCACCGCCACGCTGACCCGGTCGCCGGTGATCAGCGGCAGGAGCGGCGGCACCCGGGCGCCGGCCAGCGCGCCGATCGGGCCGTACTCGGAACGCCAGGTGGCCACCGCGGCCAGCCGGGTGCTGTCCACAGCGAGCACGGGCGGGTTGTTGGCCGTGTCCAGGACCGCGGCCATCGCGTAACGGCCCTGCGGGTCGGCCCGGCGTACGGCGTACAGAAGCTCTGTCCTCGTGGCGGCGTTGACCGTCAGCACCCGGGGCGCGCCCAGCTCGACGTCGGCCCGGACGGTGCGCTCGGTGCGACCCGCCGCGAACGAGCCCGCGGTCAGGGCGATCATCGCGATCGTCAGCACCACCAGCGCGAACACCCGGTCGGTGCCGGGCTGGCGAGAGACCCGGACGGCGGTCAGGCCGAGCCGGATCTGCCCGGCCCGCAGCGCCACCCCGCCGAACCGGTCGGCCACCCCGCGCAGCAGCCGGGCCAGCAGCAGCCCGACCGCGAACGCGACCAGGACCGGCGCCACCAGGCCGAGACCGCTGCCGCCGGACCGGGCCTGGTAGATCGCGCCCGCGGCCAGCAGGACGAAGGCCACGTCGACCACGCCGGAACGCCAGTCACGGCGCGAGGCGGGCACCCGGCGCAGCAGCGCCACGACCGGGGCCCGCGCGGCCAGGGCGTCGACCAGCAGGAGCACGAGCAGGGCGATCGCGAGGACGGCCAGCACCAGGCCGGCCGACAGCAGCGCGGCTGTCCACCACTCGACACGGACGGGCAGGCCGCCGGCGACCGGCCAGGCGAGCAGGAAGCCGGCCACCCAGCCGGCGATCGCGCCACCGGCCAGCGGCGGCAGATGCTGCCCGAGGGCCAGGCGCAGGATGCCCCGGGAGGTGCTGCCGCGCAGTTTGAGCAGGGCGGCGTCGGCCCGCCTCTCCCGTCCGGTGTAGCGGCCGGCCAGCGCGAGCGCGAACCAGGCCAGCACGATGACCTGGCCCAGCGCGATGCCGACGCCCTTGGCCACGGCGATGCGCTCCCCGCGCACCTGGTCGACCAGCTTGCCGGTCGGGGCGATCAGCTCCAGCTGCTGCGCCGCGAACCGCGAACCGGCCGCGTTGACCAGCCCGTTCAAGTCGTACGCGCCGTCGCCGCGCAGCAACGGCATCGGCACGACGACATCCCACGCGTACGCCTGCCGGGTAAGTGTCGGCTCGCGGAACGTGTCGAGCGAGGTGAAGAACGGATCCAGCGAGCCCTGCGAGCGGAACAGCTTGTCGCTCCAGTAGGCGCCGTTCGGGTCGACCAGCTCGTAGATCGCCGACACCCGGAACGGCAGCGGGGTGGCCGCCGTCGTCGAGCGCACCCGGAACGTGTCGCCGATCTCGAGCTTGAGCCGGCGGGCCGAGTCGGCGCTGATCGCGGTGTCGTCGGCCGCCGCCGGGCAGGCGCCGGTGAGCTTCACGTGCTCGCAGAACCCGTCCCGGTAGGCGACCGGCATGCCCGTCGCCGCGCCGTTGCGGCCCGGATAGATGTACGTCGCCCCGGCCACCACCCCGAGGTCCGGCTCGGCCCCGGGCAGCGGGAGCAGCCCGCGCACCTGGGCCGACAGGGCGTCGAGGGCGCCGCGCGGATCGTCGGTGCGCTGCGCGATCTGGCGCACGAGGATGACGCGCTGCTCGACCGGCGCGGCCGTCACCACGGCACCCGCCGACCGCGACGACACGGTCAGGCCGTACCAGGCCGCGCAGCTGGCCGAGGCCGCGATCAGCGCCGCCAGCAGCGCGACGAGCAGAGCCGGACCGGAACGCCGGCGTACGGCGCTCAAGGCTATGTAGTACATCCGCTCCCGCTCCCCCGGCCGCGTGATCCCCCGGGACAGCCTCGCCCCGGAGAAGGCGTCACGCTACCCCGGATGCCAACCCGTTACCGCCCCGCCGTCGATCAGGTTGATCGTCATGAGCGTACGTTTCGGGCTTTTCGTGCCGCCGGGCTGACTTTCCCTACGAGAGGCGAGGGGGAAGGGCAACAGTTTCACCCGCCACGTCGATGGCGACCTTGCCGCGCAGTGCGTACGCCCGCCCGTTCTCCAGGAGCTCATGCGCCTCGCCCGTGCGAGCGAGCGGAAGAGTCGCGCCGAGGACCGGCTTCACGAGACCGCGCTCGACCAGAGTGGTGAGCGCGTCAGCTTTCCCCGGCTCTGTCGGGTGAAGACGAAGTGATAGGCGGCGTTCCTGCCCCACGCCTCGAGGAGGTTCTGCGGCTGCGCGATGTCGACGATGCTGACGACGCGTCCGAAGTCGGCCAGCGTCAGCGGGCTCCGGGTCGCTCCACAGGAACCGGGCCGGTATGGAGCGCAACAGTTCCAGGTCGAAATCGCCGCGGAAGAAATGCCACGTGTCCATCGTGATGCCGCTGTTCGGCCGGTCCGCCGGGCGAACGATCAAGCCGCTCGGTTTGACTGTGTCGTGGGCACACCGTTTCCACTGATCGCATGGACAGAAGGCGTGGCATCGGCCTGGCAGTAGCCCTGACGGCGGCACTCGGCATCGGCGGCGCGTTGGCGGCGGCACCCTCGGCGGGCGCCGCGCAGCGCTCCGGCCCGGCCAGTCGATCAACGTGGGCCGCCTGTCCGGCCGACATCGCGGCAGCGTCGCCCAGCATCCGATGCACGACCGTGCCCGTGCCGGTGGACTACCGGAAGCCGGCCGGCCCGACGATCGACCTGACGATCTCCCGGATCGCCAGCGAGAACCCGCAGAAGCGGCGCGGTGTGCTGCTGCTCAACCCTGGCGGCCCCGGCGTGGCCGGGCTGGACATGCCGGCCCAGCTGGTCAACCGGGGCATCCCGGCCAGTGTTCTGGACACCTACGACCTGATCGGCATGGACACCCGCGGGGTCGGCCGCTCAGCTCCGGTGGACTGCAAGTTCACCGTCGAGCAGAGCTATCCGGGCAACGTCCCGCCATGGGCCAAGGACGCCGCCACCGTCGCGGCGGACGCTCGGGCCGCCGAGTCCGTCGCCGGACAGTGCGCCGCCAACGACACGGACGGCCTGATGGCGCACATCTCGACGGCCAACACGGCGCGGGATCTGGACCGGATCCGGACCGCGCTGGGCGAGAAGAAGGCCAGCTTCTTCGGGCTTTCCTACGGGTCCGCGCTGGGTGCCGCGTACGCGTCGATGTATCCGGCGACGACCGATCGCGTCATCATCGACAGCAACCTCGGTGACACCGCGCTGACTCGTGCGGCTCTGCGCCGGTTCGGGCTCGGCGCGGAGCACGCGTTCCCCGGCTTCACCCGGTGGGCGGCGCAGCGGCACAGCGCGTACGGGCTGGGGCGCACGCCGAAGGAGGTGCGCGACACCTACTTCGCCATCGGCGAGCGCCTGGACCGGGAGCCGATCCCCGGTCTGGACGGGCGTGTCTTCCGCCAGTTCACGTTCCTTGGCCTGTACAACAACACGACGTACGCGGTGCTGGCGCAGCTCTGGCAGTCGCTGAAGGCGTCCGACGAGGCGGCGGCCCAACGGCTGATGACGGCCCGCGGCAGCCTGCCCCTCCCCAGTTCCAACGCCTTCTCCGCGTTCCTGGCCGTGACGTGCAACGACACCGAATGGGCGGGCGACGTCGCGGCCTACCAGCGCAGCGTCGCCGAGGACCGTGAGCGGTACCCGGTCTTCGGAGCGGCGTCGGGCAACATCAACGCCTGCGCCTTCTGGCCCCTCGGGCCGTCCGAGCCCCCAGTGAAGTTCAACGACCGGGGACCGGCCAACATCCTCATCATGCAGAACCGGCGGGACGCCGCGACGCCTCTGCTGGGTGGGCAGATCTATCGCAAGAAGTTCGCCCAGCGGTCTCGTCTGGTGACGGTCGATGACAACCGGCACGGCGTCTACGTGTACGGCGGCAATGCGTGCGCCCTCAACGTCGGCACCGCCTGGCTGGTCGACGGCGAGCGTTTCCAAGACACCAGCTGTCCGGCCTCCTAGCCACCGGCCCTCACCGCCTTGACTGTGTGCTTGGAACACGGCTTGTACTGGTTGAGGCGTCTGCGGAGGCAGCGCCGGCAGGACAGGGAGATCACATGGCCATGAAATTCATTCACCCGGACGGATTGCTTCGGCAAACCGACTACTCGCCGGTCGCCGTCGCGACCGGATCCCGGCTGATCCTGCTGGCCGGTCAGGCCGGCGTCACCCCGGACTTCAAACCCGCCGCACCGGACCTCACCGGTCAGGTCTACGCCGCGCTGCGCAACATCATCGTCGGTGTCCGGGGCGCGGGAGCGGACGTCGGCGATCTAGCCCGGCTGACCTTCTACATTGTGGATTGGGTGCCGGAGAAGTGGGACGAGGTGCTCGCCGGCATCACTCGGGCGCAGAAGGACGACGGCCTGCCCGTCCCGGCTCCGCCCCTCACCATCATCGGCGTCCAGGCGCTCTTCACGCCCGATTTCGTCGTGGAGATCGAAGCCACCGCCGTCCTCGACTGAGACGCCATCCCGCCGCTGCCGTTCGCCTTCGTCTCCCGCGTCGGCCCCCGGGTCTACGCGAGGCGTCGGCGCGCGCTCCACAACGACTGATCGAGGAAGAGCTGGGCCGGTTGGGTCGGTTCCGCGCCGCCTAGCGTGAACTCTTGACTCTCGACTCAGGCGGGTTGTCCAGCGGCGCCACGCCGTAGCGGTAGGCCCAGATGACGGTCTGGACGCGGTCACGGGCGCCGATCTTGGCCATGGCCCGGCTGAGGTGGCTCTTCACGGTGCTGACCTCGACGACGAGTTCGGCCGCGATCTCCGCGTTGGACAGGCCCTCGGCGAGCAACCGGACGATCTCAGCCTCACGGGAAGTCAGAAGCTGGCCGCCCGCCCCAGGCGGCGGGGCGGGCGTGACCGGGCGCCGGCGCGCGAACTCGGCGATCACGCGACGGGTGACTGTCTGGTCGACCAATCCCTCGCCGGCGCTCAGCCGCCGGATGCCGTTGATGAGTTCGTCCATGTCGGTGTCCTTGAGCAGAAACCCGCTCGCGCCGGCTTCGAGCGCTCCGAACACGTACTCGTCGAGCTCGAACGTGGTCAGCACCAGGACCGCCGGCGGCGGGTCGATCTCGGTGACGATGATCCGGGTCGCGTCGAGGCCGTTGCCACCGGGCATGCGGACATCCATGCACACCACGTCGGGGCGTAGCTGCCGAGCGAGCGCCACCGCGTCGGGACCGTTGGCTGCCTCGCCGACGATCTGGATGTCCTCGGCGAGTTCGATCAGCGCGCGGAACCCGGCCCGCAGCAACGGCTGGTCGTCGACCAGAAGCACTCTGATCATGAACGTCGGCCGTCCCGGCGGGGAACGGTCAGCCGGACCGACCAGCCGCCGTCCGGAGTCGGGCCCGCGGCCAGCGCGCCGCCGACCAGGCCGGCCCGCTCGCGCATGCCGATCAGCCCGAACCCGCGGTGGTCACGGTCGGCCCGCGCCGGCCCCACGGGCGCCGGGCCGTTGAGAACCTCGAGCACACTGCCCTCCGTACGATGGTCGATCCTGATGGTCACCGGGGCGCCCGGGGCGTGGTCGCGGGCGTTGGAGAGTGCTTCCTGCGCCACCCGGTAGAGGGTCAGCTCCACCGCGGCCGACAGGTCACCGGCTTCTCCCGACACGATCAGTTCCGGACGGTTTCGACTGTTCGCATGGCCGGCCACCAGTTCAGTGATTCCCTGCAGTCCCGGTACGGCCGCGCCGTCGGGTTCGATCGGCCGGGTCTCCCGGAGAGTGCCCACCACCGAGCGTAGATTGCCCAACGCGCTCTTTCCCTCCGTACGGATGGCGGCGGCGGCGCGGCGGGCGGCGTCGGGGTCCCGGTCGAGCATCCGTTCCACGACGGTGGCCTGAACGATGAGGGCCGTCAGGTGATGGGCCGCGACATCGTGCAGCTCGCGCGCCATCCGGGTGCGCTCGTCGGCGAGGGCGGCGTCAGTGCGGGCGCGCAGGTTCTCCGCGACCTCGGCCGCGCGCAGCTCGACGATCTCGGTGTAACGCCGGCGCATCGTGGCGCTGCGGCCCAGCAGAGCCGCCGTGCCGTACAGCAGCAGCGCCAGGAAGAACTGCCCGGAGAAACGCGTGACCAGCGACCAGGACGACGCGACGGTGTCAGCGGCCGCCGGGATCGCGCTCAGCACCACGAAGCTGCCGATCTCCGTGAACGCCGCGAGCCCGGCCACGACGTAGGTCGCTGTCGCGGACAGCAGCGTGCCGCAGCTGTAGACGGCGACCATCAGCGCCACTCCCCGCAGGCCCTCCCCCGATGGGGCCGCCGAGGCCAGACACACCTGCAACCCGAGGACCGCGGACGCGCACCAGATCGGTCGCACCCGGCGGATGCACAGGACCGCGGCTTGCGCCAACAACAAGATCAGAACAGGTGCGCCGGAGGGCTCCTGACCCGAGGTGGCCGGCTCGGCACCGGCGGGAAACAGGAACAGGGCCGCGGACAGCACCGCCAAAGCAACCGCGAACGCACAGTCGCGCCGGAACGGTGTGCTCAGCCCCAGCGCGTCCAGCAGCCGGGCCCAGTCGTCGACAAGACGTCTCCGCTCGGGTGACCCGGCCGACCCCTGGGGCTCATCCATTGCCTTTCACCTGTTTACGCCTTCTCTTGCCGGCTCACGCTTGGTGCGCCGGTGATGCCGGCAGCGAGACACCGACGGGCCGGCACCGATGCTACCGCCGAAGCGACCGGCCCATCGCGGCCGAGCGAGAGGTTCATTCCCGCGACGCAATCACCGCCGATTCCCTCCGTCGCAAGTCGCAAGCCGAACTTCGTGCCCGCGCCAGATGTGCTGATCAGGCCCCGAAAGGCACGGTGGTGAGGCCGCCCCGTTGCGGCCGTTCGACGTTCCGCCCAGCCCGTTCGAGGAGCCCGCCATGGCCCAGCGCACGCCCGAATCTCCGGCCGAGTTCCGACGCCCGACCACCGCGAGCGGGATGGCCGTCATCACCGCGGCACTGATGGTCGGCGTGGCCCCGTTCGCGACCTCGAAGGCCGCGGCCGCTCCGGCTCGCCCCGGCTCGGCCGGCATCGTGCGGGAACCGGCCGAGATACCGCCGGACGGCGAGTGAGCCGCAAGCCTGGTCATCAGGCGCTCTGGCCGGAACGCCCTGATCGGCTTGCGGCCAGGCCGCTGTCACCATCATTCTGGAAGCCAGACCAGTCGCCCGCGAGCGCCGTCACCACGAGCAGCCGCCTGGTCGCCAGATGGCCCTCCTCGCGGTAGAACGGCAGGTCCCGCCGGCGCTCGGCATGTGTTCTGGTGGCTCGTAGGTCACCGGAGGAGACGGCGCAACTGGCGGCCGTGCCGAGCGCGTCGAAGAACTCCAACGCGGAGGTGGCCGTGATCTGCATCGGGGCGAGCAGTTCGGTGCGGCGGGCCGCGGTGGCCGACGCGGCGCGGACCTCGCCCCGAGCCAGCTGGATCGCGGTGAGCTGGTCGAGGGCGGCACTCTCGATCAGCGGGTCGCCGATGCGGCGGGCCAGCGTGAAAGCGCGGTCGATGAGTTCCGCGGTGGCCGGATCGGCTATGGCGCCGTTGCACGCCTCCGCGGTCAGCAATCGCGCCTGCGCGGCCAGGTCATCGCCGGCGAGCGCCCAGCCCTCGGCGATCAGCGCCGCCGCCTCGCCCGCGGCCGGCCCGGTAGCCATCAGGCCGGGCGCGGGATTGATCAACTCGGCATTCCGGGCGAGGTCACCCGCCGCGGCGGCCCGATCCCCGGCGCGGACGGCCACGTCGGCCGCGGCCCGGCGCAGTCGTAACGCCTCGTTGCCGAAATGTCGCGACTCAGCGGCGCCGGCCGCGCCGCGCCAGGCATCGGCGGCGGCCAGATCGTCCGGGGCGAGGCCGGCCGCCTGCGCATAGCGCCGCTGCGACTCGCCGGGCAGGCCGCGGGCGAAGCACAGACGGGCCAGCCCGATCGCCAAGCGGCATCCCTCCAGCAGGAATGCGGGCTGCCCGGCGATCCAGGCCAGCGCACCTCGCAACTCGTCGGCGACCTCATCGAACGCGCCGCGCCAGGCCCCGATGCGCTCGCCGGACGCGCGCTCGAGAGCAGCGCTTTCCATCAGGCACCAACTCACGTGGCGCGAGCGCGCCCCGATCAACTCGCCGGCGTCCTCGAGCCGATCGGCGCCGTACTGGCGGATGGTTTCCAGGGCGCGGTAGCGAGTTCCGGTCGGCCCGGCGATCACGATCAGCAGGCTTTGCTCGGCGAGCCCGGCGAGGATCATGGGGACGGAGCGGGCCGGTACCGGCGGCCACCCGCCCAGCACCGTCGCCGCCGCGGCGGCGGTGAAAGGGCCGGCGAAAACCGACACCCGGCGCAGAGCCGCCTGCCCGGCTTCGTCCAGCACCGCGTAACTCCAGTCGAGCGTCGCGCGCACCGAACGATGCCGGTGGTCGACCCGGGGGCCGCCGGTCAGCAGTGGCAGCCGGTCGGCCAATCCGGCTTCGAGGCCGCCGAGCCCGAGCGACGGCATCCGGGCGGCGGCGAGCTCGATCGCCAGCGCCATGCCGTCCAGGCTCCGGCAGACGGCGGCGATGCGTTCCAGGTCGCCGAAGGTCAGCGGGCTCGCGCCGGCCGCGGCCCGGCCGAGGAACAGCTCGACCGCGTCAGCCGGGCCGCCGTGGTCGGCTTCGACGGACAGCCCGGGCACCGGGAACACCCATTCGAAGGGCACCGGCAACCGGGCTCGGCTGGTCGCGAGCACGGTCAGCCGGGGGCTGCCGGACAGGAGCCGTTCCAGCAGGACCGCCACTGCGTCCAGCAGGTGCTCGCAGTTGTCCAGCACCAGCAGCGTCTCCCGCTCCGACAGCCAGCCCAGGACGTTGTCCGTCGCCGAGCGGCCCTGACTCTCGCCGAGGCCGAGCGCGTCCGCGATCGCCGGCGCGATCACACGTCGACCCGTCGCTGTCCATGCGACGGGTCGACGAAGGCGGTGCGGCCGTCAGGAGAAAGTTCCCCCACATTGACCGCCGTGTAGAGCCCGGCTATGCCGAATCCGACGATGTCGGGGATCCCGTCGCCGGTGATGTCGGCGACGAACCGGGGAAACGTCACCGCGTCGTCCCAGTCCTTGTCGCGTCCGAAGTCCGCGCTGGCGAACGTGACGGGGGCCACGAACTGGCCGTTGCTGCGTCCAGCCGCGGTGTAGACCCCCGCGTTGCCGAACCCGATGAGGTCGCTGCGGTGGTCGCCGTTGAGATCGACCAGGAATCGCGGGTGCCTGAAGGAAGTCCAGCCGGCGTCCCGGCCGAAGTCGTCGATGCCGACGATGAACGACGAGAACGTGCCGTCGCCCCGGCCCCGGGCGACCCAGGTGCGATCGTTGAAGTAGACCAGGTCGGCCAAGCCATCCCCACCGACGTCACTGACCGCGTCGGGCGACACCGGACCACCCGACGGCGGCCAGACGCCGCCACCGTTCTCCTCGGCGTCGTACGTGCCGTCGCCGAGCGAGATCAGCGTCAGGAACTGGGGACCGGAACCCTGGCTGCTGGTGATGGTTCCCAGGATGTCCGCCCGTCGGTCGCCGGAGACATCCGCGATGGTGAAGGTCGTGGTGAAGCCCAGGATGTCGAGAATCGGGAAGACGGTGGTGGCCAGGATCGGTGACCCGAACCCGCCGTTGCCGTTGGCGAGCGCGACGTCGACGCGGCGATCCTTGATGCCGAAGAGATCGCTTCGACCGTCTCCGTCGGCGTCGGCCATCTTGCGGATCGTGCACGTGTTCGAGGTGAACCCGATCCCTGAATTCGGCGTGAGCGGTCCGAACCGGCCACCGCCGATGGAGACCGCGGTGTAGACGCTCGCCTCACCGACGCCGACGATGTCGGCGCGTCCGTCGCCGGTGATGTCGGCCACGAATCGTGGATGCTTGGCGCCTGCCAACCCTGGTCGGTCCAGGTAGGGACGGCCGTCCGCGATGAGCTTGTGCTCGAAGCGCGGCGGCGGGCGGTCAGAGGCTGCCGCCCGCGCCGGCCAGGATCTCGCGGACGCGTTCCTTGGCCAGTTCGCAGTATTCGACGGCGCCGCGACGCGCGGCTTCGGCGTCGCGGCGGGCGACGCCGTCGACGAGCCGGCCCTGGGCCCGGACGAACTTCTGGGACGTCTCGGGGGTCACGCCGAAGGAGCGGGTCATCACGTTCTTGATGCTGAGCCGGCCGAACGTGGCCGTGAGCAACGGATTGCGGGCCAGCGACACCAGGTACGAGTGCAGGGCGTAGTTGGCGTCCAGGTAGCCGTGGAAGTCGACGAACCGCTCCCCGACCAGCAGCGCGGCCATCGCGTCGAAGCGGCGCCGCAGCTCGTCCACCTCGTCGTCGGTGACGCCGTCCAGGGCCAGCGCGAGCACACCGAGCTCGACCGCCAGGCGGGCGTCGAAGGTCTCGTCGGAGGTCCGCACGTCGAACGGCGCGATCACGTATCCCCGGCCGGCGTCGCGGCGCACCAGCCCGTCGGACGACAGCCGGGTCAACGCGTAGAACGCGGCCGCCTGGTCGACGCCGAGCCGGGCCGCCAGATCCTCCAGCCCGAGCGCCTGGTCGGCCGCGTACTCCCGGCTCAGCACCAGCTCGCGGGCCCGCCCGTACACCTCGTCGTCGCTGGTGAAGGCGAACCGGCCGAAACCGCCGCGGAAGTAGGTCAGCGGCTCGCCCCGGCCCGCGGTGGCCGACCGTACACGGCCGAGAAAGATCGTGTGGGTGCCGCCGGTCACCCGTTCCACGACCTCGCACTCGATGTGCGCGAGCGCGTCGCTGAGCAGCGGCAGCCCCAGGGCCCCGTCGTGCACGGCGACACCGCGGAACTTGTCGGCGCTCGCGGTGGCGAACTGCCGCGCGAGGTCGCCCTGGCCGTCGCCGAGCACGTTGATCGCGTACCGGCCGGTCCGGGACACGGCCTCGGCCGTCGGCACGGCATTGTTGATGCAGGCGAGCATCATCGGCGGGTCGGCCGACAGCGACGTCACCGAACTGGCCGTCATGCCGTACCGGTCGTCCGGCGCACCGGTCGTGATGACGGTGACCCCGCTCGCGAGGTGCCCGGCGACGTGCCGGAAGTGTGCTGCGTCCATGCCGTCATCACACTCCGCGCGGCTGCGGCAGCGCACTCACGGCCGCCGTCACATTCCCCGCCGCGACTGACGCCGCCGGACACTCCGGACGCGGGGGCCCGGCCGGTTGACTACGGGGGTGACCAACGCAGCCGTGGTGGGCCTCGGATGGTGGGGCCAGAAGATCGTCACCGACCTGGCCGGGAGCGCGGACCTCCGGGTCGTGCTGGGCGTGGACCCGGACCCCAGGGCTCGTTCCCGGGCCGCGGCGGCCGGAGACCTCCGGACGGCCGCGTCGTTCGACGATGCGCTGAAGGACGACGAGGTCGAAGCGGTCATCCTGTGCACGCCGCACGGGCGGCACGCGGAACAGATCGTCGCCGCGGCGTCGGCCGGCAAGCATGTGTTCTGCGAGAAACCGCTCACGACCAACGGAGCCGAGGCCCGGGCGGCGCTGGCGGCCGTGCGGAAGGCCGGTGTGCAGCTCGGGATCGGCCACGAACGGCGCTTCGAACCGGCCGTCCGAGAACTGCGCGACATGTGCGGCCATGGGGAGCTCGGCGTTCCGCTGGTGTTCGAGGGCAACTTCAGCCAGGACAAGTTCCTCGCGCTGCCGCCGGACAACTGGCGGCTGTCGGCGACCGACGCGCCGGTCGGCCCGCTGTCGGCGACCGGGATCCACCTGGTCGACCTGGCCATCGCCGTGTTCGGGCGGCCGGTCTCGGTGTGGGCGCGGCTCGGCACCCACGCCACGACCTTCGCCAACGGCGACACGCTCACCGTGACGATGGGGTTCGAGAACGGCCGGACCGCCCTGATCACGGCGGTGCTGACGACACCCTTCGCCGGGCGGGTGACGGTGCTCGGCTCGAAGGGGTGGCGGGAGATCCGCGACCGCAACCACCCCGAGCACCCGCGCGGCTGGGACGTCACCACCGTCTTCCGCGGGGGCGAGCCGGTCACCGAGTTCTACCCGCCGCACCCGAGCGTGCGGGCCAACCTGGAGGCGTGGGCGCGGGCCGCCGCGGGCGGGGATCCCTATCCGGTCACCGCCGACGAGATGCTGGCCAACGCGGACGCCTTCGAGGCCATCACCCGCTCGGCCCGTACCGGGAAGATCGAGGCCGTCCGCGGCGCCCGTCAGCGGTAGCCGGCCGGCGTCTCGCGTGGCTCATGCCGTCACCCGCGCCGGCTGGCGGCGCAGGACTAGCAGGCCGGCGAAGGCGAGCAGCCCGACGCTCCACAGCACGTACCCGAGGAAGTTGGCGAAGTCGACCCCGGGCACGCCCAGCGGCGACACGACGCCCACCGCGATCAGCCCGGCCGACACCCCGCCCAGAACGACGAACCAGAGCCCGGCGAACGTACGGCCCAGCGCGACCAGCACCAGCAGTGTCCACGCGGCGGTCAGGGCGTAACCGAGCGTCTCCCCGATCAGCGTCCCCAGCACGTGGTGCGCGGTCTCGAAGGCGTCCCGGTTGCCCGACGAGGCGTACCCGGGCACCAGCACCGCCCAGCGGGAGAGGCCCACCACCTGCACCACCGCGGCGGCGATGCCGACCGGCACGGCGAGACGCATGGCCGTGCCGGAAACCAGCCGGCCGACCCCGACGGCGATCGGCGCGAACAGGGCCGCGGTGAGCTTGCGGTTCATGAGAATTCCGTTCCAGGGGTACGCGAACAGGCCGCGATACGGGCGACCAGGTCGTTGTCGGGGTGGTCGGCGAGGTGCTCGCGGGCCAGCAGGCCGGCCCGGTCGAGATCGCCGGCCAGGTAGGCCGAGGCGATGACCACGGTCGCCGCCGCCGGGGCCCTGCATCGGGCCAACCTCGGCCGGGCCCAGCAACTCGGCGGCGACCCGGAGACGGCACTGGGCACATTGGAGCAGTCGGCCACGCGCGACTTCTACGGCCCCGGCGACCTGCTCACCGACTATCTGACGGCGGCGCTGGACGACGACCGGCCGGCTCTGGAGCGCGTGCTCGGGGCGGCCCGCACCGCCGGTGACCACGAGGTCGCGCGGCTGACCGCGGACGCCCTGAAAGGCCGATTTCCGTAGGCTGTCGGGATGTCTCGTGTCGCCCGCCGATGTGCCCGGATCGTCGACTCCCGAGCGTTCGGCGTGACGATCGTGATCATGATCGGGGCGAACGCCGCGTTGCTCTGCCTCGAGACGTACCGCCATCTGGCCGACTCGATCCCGTACCTGCACTGGCTGGAGTGGTTCTTCCGGCTCGTCTTCGTGACCGAGATCGTCATCCGGATCCTGGCCTACGGCAACCGGCCGCAGGACTTCTTCAAGCACGGCTGGAACGTCTTCGACTTCGTCGTGATCGCCGCCGTCTTCCTCCCCGGCCTGCACGGCGACTCGGGCGCCCTGCGGGTGATCCGGATGGCCCGGGTGGTGCGGCTCGTCCGCTTCTCCCCCGGCCTGCGCACGATCGTGACCGCCCTGCTGCGCAGCCTGCCCGGCGTGGGCGGCTTCCTGGCGCTGGCCCTGGTCACCTTCTACGTGTACGGCATGGCGGGCTGGCTGATCTTCTCCGAGACCGACCCCGAGCAGTACGGCACCATCGGGCGCGCCGTCCTCACGCTCTTCGTGCTGCTGTCCCTGGAGACCCTGCCCGACCTGATCGAGCAGGGCCTCGAGCTGTCGCCGTGGACCCTCGTCTACTACGTCAGCTACGTCCTCATCACCGTGAACCTGCTGCTCAACATCCTGATCGCGGTCATCGTCAACTCCATGGAGGAGGCCCGCCGCCTCGAGATGACCGAAAGCCTGGCCGTCGACGAGGACAACGACGGCATCCCCGACAACATCGACCGCATCCTGGTCAGCCAGCGCCTCGACGACCTCCGCACGATGATCGCCGAACTCGAACGAGACCTGCGCATCGACCGCGAGCCGACCCCGTCCCAACGGCGCCGCTCCGAGTAGGTTGGAGGCTCAGGGTGGTCCCCCGGCACGCCTCGGAGTCCGTTGTGGATGAGAATGCGAACACCTACTGGGTGGAGTTGCGGCACGCCTCCGTCCATCTCGGCGCCGGCTTCCTGGTCACCCGCCGCCTGGTGCTGACCGCCGCCCACTGCGTCCGCGGCCTGAGCGAGGACGCCGACCTG
Organism: Actinoplanes sp.; assembly: GCA_965217855.1. Taxonomy (GTDB): domain Bacteria; phylum Actinomycetota; class Actinomycetes; order Mycobacteriales; family Micromonosporaceae; genus Actinoplanes. Next base: position 53,698 of record CBDCJN010000018.1, read on the forward strand.
ACCGTGGACGCGGCCGGCGAGGAGATCCCGGCCCACGTCGACGAGGTGCTCGCCGACGCCGACCTGGCCCTGGTCCGCCTGCAGACCCGCTCGGCGGCCGGCCTCCCGCCGCTCGCCGGGGTCTGCGCCCGCGACGAGGCGTGGTTCGGGCCGTACCGTCCCGGTCCCGACGACCCCCATCTGAGCGGCACGGTGGCCCACGACTCGGTGGATTTCCGGTGTCAGGGCGGCGCCAATCTGACCGCTCTGCAGCTGACCTCCTCGGTGGAGCTCGGCGACTATCACGGCTACTCGGGCGGCCCGGTGGAACGCGGCGACAGTGGCGCCGTCGTGGGCATCCTCCTGGAGCAATATCTGGATCGCGCCGACGCCGGCCGGTCCAGCAACGTGCTTTTCGCGGCCGCGATCGGCTCGGCACACGATTCTGACAAACCTTGCGGTCCTCTGTCGCCGGCGGGGACGAAAGTTCGACACCCGGCTATGGACCTCGGAAGCCGAAGCCGCCCGGCCGCACGATGCCGATCCGCTCGCCGTCCTTCAGCTGGCGGGTGCCGGTGCCGATCCGGCCCTCGGGTGGGCGGCCGTCCGTTCGTTGCGACCGGGCGACCCCAGGGCATTGGTCGTCGTCATGGATCTGATCGGCGCCGAGTTCGACCAGCTGCGGCAGGCGGGCGACCTCGAGGCGGCAGAAACGGCCATCGACGCCCTCGAGGCAGTCAGCCGGCTGCTCGGCGCATCGTTACGCGACTCGCATCCTCAAGCCCTGTTGGCCCGGGCCAACTACGCCACCACCGCCCTCGACCTCGCCCTCGACCGATCCGACCTCGGGGAAGCCCGGCGTTCTGCCGCCCTTCTCGGCGAAGCGGAAGCGGCTCTCTGCCGAGCACGCGGGAGCCATCACCCCGATGTCATCAACGTGGGGAGCAACTTGGCCGTGGCACGCGTGGAGGTCGCGAAGTCGGCCGGTGACGCGTCCGCGCTCCGGGCAGCGGTGGACGGCCTCAGGGCGGCCCGGGAAGCGGCACGCGCAGCGGGTTGTCCGGTCGCGATCACGGAGACCGATCTGGGCAACGCGGCGCTGGAACTGGCGCTGCTCGACCCGACCAGGGAGTTCATCGACGACGCGATCCGGGTGAACGAGGACGCGGTTCGCCACCTGGATGAAGACGACCCTTCGGGGAAACAGGCGGCAAGCCAGCTTCGGGAGTGCCTCCGGATCCGGGAACTGTCGGAGCGCGCGGAAGCGGCGACCGACGACGAGATATGCAGCGCCGTGCTGGCCGAGGTCTATCTCTACCTCGACCTGGAGTGCGGAGGAGAGCGACGCCAGATCATTGAGGAACACCTCGATGGCTGCGTGAACTGCCGGCGGGAGTACGGCCTGGCGCAAGCGGCGATGGCGCTGGTTGCCCGGTGCTGTGGTGACGAGCGGGCCCCGCGGGATCTTCGCCTGCGGATCATGGAGAGGATCGCCGGATCCGTCCGGGCCGAGGCATTTAAGGATCTTTAAGGTTTCCTCCTCATCCGCCGCGGGGGCGGGGTTCGTAGTTGTCGATGCGCACCGAAGCAGCCCCTCGACACCCAAGGAGCCCAGCGATGTATCGGACCCGGCGGCGCAACAAGATGTCCTCGACCACCCGCAAGGTGGTGCTGGGCGTGTCGGCGGTGGCGCTGGCCGGTGGCGCGTTCGCGGTCAGCACCGGGATGAGCAGCGCGGGCGAGAACTGCGTCGGGCTCGACCAGGCGTTGCGGCAGAACCTGCAGTTCATCGCGGCTCAGCGGGCCGCGCCGGACGCGCTGTCGGACGCCCGGATCGCCAACCGCCAGGCCGTGGTCGACCTGATCAACCAGCGGCGCGGTGTCGCGGGCTGCACGGCCGACGTGGCCGGCGAGGTGCCGGGCGCGGCCGCCGGCGCCGCGAAGCCGCCGGCGGCCGCGCCCCCGGCCGCGAACCCGCCCGCCGCGGGCGCCGGGACCGGGACGGGCGAGGTCGTCTGCAAGGGCTCGACCGTGACCCTCTCCGGCGAGGCCGGCGCGCCCGTTCGGCGTCCAGCGGCACCTTCCCGATCGGCACCACGCTGAAGGTCACCAACCTCGACAACAACAAGAGCATCACCGTCAAGGTGGAGACCACCTCGGGCAGCTGCGTCCTGCTCAACAACGCGGCCTTCGAGGGCGTACGGGAGCCCGGCAAGTTCCTGATCCGCCGGGCCGTCATCGAGCGCATCGGCTGATCTGTCACGGCAGGCGGCCCGGCGCGCGGCAACGCACCGGGCCGCCGTCCCCTCGCTGTGGATTTTCAGGCGTAGTAGCGGTAGATCGGGTGGGCGACGCAGGCCGGCTTGTCGATCCCGTCGATCTCGACCGTGAACGTCAGCGCCACCTGCACGCAGCGCCGCGACACCTCGTCGACCGTGTCGACGGTCGCCGCCAGCCGCACCTTCGAGCCGACGCGCACCGGGCTCGGGAAGCGCACCTTGTCCAGGCCGTAGTTGACGCCCATTTTGAGGCCCTCGACCTGGATCAGCTCGGCGAAGAACGGAATGACCAGCGACAGCGTCAGATAGCCGTGCGCGATCGTCCCGCCGAACGGCCCCTGTTTCGCCCGCTCGACGTCGACGTGGATCCACTGGTGGTCGCCGGTGGCCTCGGCGAACGCGTTCACCCTGTCCTGGGTGACCTCGAGCCACGAACTGTGCCCGAGATCCCGGCCCCCGAGAGTCTTGAGCTCGTCCAGTCCGGTCACGGTGAGCATGCGGGTTCCCCTGTCGTCGCAGTGAGTCGTCCCCAGGATTCTGGTCCCGCCGGGCCCCGGAAGCCATCGGCGGTTTCACCGGCCTCAAGTGAGCGTTCGGACGGCCGATGGGGGGAGGTGCGGAAGCTGGCCCTCATCGTCGGCGCCGGCGTACTCCTGCAGCTGCTTCTGCCGCATCTGCCGGAAAGGGCCGGCCTGGTGGTGGCGTGCGCCCCGATCTCGGCCGCGGGCTTCGCGGCGGTGGCCGGTTTCCGGCGGCAGGCCCGCCTGCACCGGGGGCGGTTGAAACTCTCCGTCACGCTCGGCGGCATAGCGGGTGCCCTACTCGGCCTCTCCTACCTCTGCTACACCCTCGAAGCGGCTTTGGCCCCCGGCTCACTGTTCGGCGCGACGGCCGACTATCTCGGGATCGGCGCCGCCGCGATGACCGTGCCGGCGATCCTGGCCGCCGCGCCACCGTTCCCCGACTGGCTGTCCCGCGGCACGTACATCATCGAGGTCGTCACCGTGGCCGGCGCGATCTTCGCCAGCGCCTGGCATTTCGTGGTCGCCCCGGCCGCCGCCGCCCTGCTCCACGGGGCCCAGCTGGCGTTCGTCGTCACCCTGGTGCCCGAGATGGTGGCGATGTCGCTGGCCCTGATGCTCATGTCCCGGACGAGCGGTTCGCCTTCGCTCTATCTGCTCACCGTCGGCATGGGCCTGTTCGCTCTGGCCGCGGTGGGCGCGGTGGGCACTCAAGTGCACCACCTTCCCTGGTACGCCCACGGGCTCGGCGCCGTCTACCTGATCGCCGGCCTGACCGTGGCCGTCGCCAGCCGGGACGTGCTCGCGCCGGGCGACGCCTCCGGCTGGCGGGCGTTCACCAGTTTCTGGAGCACGCTGGCCTACCTGCCGATCGCGCTCGCCCTGGCCAGCGTGGTGCTCGAGTTCCGGGTCAGCGGCACGGTCGACCCGGTGCTGCTGGCCGCGGTGACCGCCTCCTCGGCGCTGGGCCTGCTGCGCCAGTTCCTGGGCCTGCTCATCATGCGGCGGCTGCGCGCCGAGCTGCACCATCAGGCGTTCCACGACTCGCTGACCGGCCTGCCCAACCGGGCCGCGTTCCACCGCGACGCCGAGGTGATCCTGGCCCGCGGCGGCGCGGCCGTGCTGATCCTCGACCTGGACGGCTTCAAACAGGTCAACGACACCCTCGGCCACGCGGCCGGTGACGCCCTGCTGGCCGGGGTCGGCGCCCGGATGGCCGCCGCCGTGCGCCCCGGCGACCTGGCCGCCCGCCTCGGCGGCGACGAGTTCGCCGTGATCCTGCCCGGGGGCGCGGACGCCGACCTGGTCGGCACCCGCCTGCTGGACAGCCTGGCCGAGCCGTTCCCGGTCGGCGACACCGCGCTTCACGCCCGGGCCAGCCTCGGCCTGAGCGTCGCCGACGGCCCCGGCCGCCAGCTCAAGCAGCTTCTGCACGAGGCCGACCTGGCCCTCTACGAGGCCAAGGCGGCCGGCAAGGGGGTGATCCGCCACTTCGTGGCCGCTTGAGGCACATTGCTCCGCATGGCGAAGGTGATGGTGCTCGGGGCCGGTGCGGCCGGTCTGGCCGTGGCGGCTCAGCTCAAGACACGCGGCGTGTAGAGCGTCGTGCTCGAACGCGGGCCGGGGGTGGCCACCAGCTGGCGGCCGCTACGACCGGCTGCGGCTGCACACCGTCCGCGGGCTGTCCGGCCTGCCCGGGTTCGCCATCCCGCGGGCCTACGGGCGGTGGGTGCGGCGTGACGACGACGCACGGCGGCCCCGCGGCCCGGCCCGACCGGCACTTCTTGGGCTACGACGTCACGCTGGGCGGCATGCTGCGCCAGGCCGCGATCGAGTCGCGCCGGGTGGCCCGGGCAGTAGCTCGCTAGATCGGGGTGTGGACCGCGCGGCGGGGTCAGGGCCAGGGGCTGCCGGTCGGGGGTGGTTCCTCGTCGGCGCGGTCGGCGGCCGGCAGCCAGAGGACGAAGGTGCTGCCGTGGCCGGGCTCGGAGTAGGCCGCGACCCGGCCGCCGTGCGACTCGACGATCTGCCGGACGATGGCCAGCCCGAGGCCGGTGCGGCGCTCCCGGCGTACGCCATCGGGCTTCTCGCCGTTGGCTCCCCGCCAGAACCGGTCGAACACTCTGGTCAGGTCGTCGGCCGAGATGCCCGGCCCCTCGTCGGCCACGGCCAGCCACAGCCACGAGCCGGCCTGACCGGTCGCCACGGTGACCGTGGAGGACGACGGGGCGAGGCGGACGGCGTTCGACAGCAGGTTGCCGATCGCCCGGCGCAGGGCGTCGACGTCGCCGATCAGGTGCAGGCCGGCCGCCGTCTCGTAGCGCAGGCTCATCGGCCGGTAGGTGATGAACGATTCCTCGCCCGCCTCCCGGGCCACCGCCGACAGGTCGACGTCGGTGTCGGCGCTCGCGTCGGCCTCCCGGCGGGCGGTGGCCAGCAGGTCCTCCACCAGCCGGGACATCCGGGTGGTGGCCCGGTCGACCACCGCCACGGCCCGTGTCTTCTCGTCCGGGGTCGCGTCGGGCGCGGTCAGCGAGGCGTCGAGGTGGGTCCGGATGATGGCCAGCGGGCTGCGCAACTCGTGCGAGGCGTCGTCGATGAGCTGCCGCTGGGCCTGGAACGCGTGGTCGAGCCGGTCGAGCATCGAGTCGATGGTGTCGGCCAGGTCGCGCAGCTCGTCGGGCGGGCCGTGCAGCCGGATCCGCCGCGACAGGTCGGTCGCCTGGATCTCGCGGGCCGTGCGGGTGATCGCCCCGACCGGCCGCAGCGCCCGGCCCGACAGCACCCACCCGATACCGAGGCTGGCCACGAAGAGCACCCCCAGGGCGATCAGCGAGTACGTCCGCAGGCTCTGCAACGTGTTGTAGTTGACCGCCGCCTCGATCTCGCTGATGTCACCGACCGTCGCCGTCCCCACGAAGACGCGCTGCTCGTTGTAGACCTTGGCGATCCGCTCGGTGACCGGCTGCGGCTCGGTGGTCTGGGCGACGGCCAGATAGATGACGCCGAGGGTGATGCCGGCCACGGCGAACAGCACCGTCGAGTAGATGACGGTGAGCCGGAACCGGATCGACCGGAACACCTCGGGCCGTCTCACGGCGCGTCCTCGCGCAGCCGGTAACCCCGCCCCACCACCGTCTCGATCGAGCCCTCGCCGAGCTTGCGGCGAAGCGTGCCCACGGTGACCCGGACGGTCTGGGTGAACGGGTCGGCGTTGGCGTCCCACACGTGCTCGAGCAACTCCTCGCTGGAGACCACGTGACCGGGCCGGATCATCAGGTATTCCAGGACGCCGAACTCCTTGGGGGTCAGCGACAGCGCCTCGCCCGCGACCGTCACCGAGTGGCGGGCCGCGTCGAGCATGATGCCGCCCACCACGAGCTGGGCCGACCCGCCCGGCTGGTCACGCCGCAGCAGGGCCCGCACCCGGGCCAGCAACTCGGCCAGGTGGAACGGCTTGACCAGGTAGTCGTCGGCGCCCAGGTCGAGGCCGCGCACCCGGTCGTCGAGCCCGCCCCGCGCGGTCAGCATGAGCACCCGCGGGTCGCGATCGCCGGGCGTCGGCGTCTCCCCCGAGCGCAACGAGCGGCACAACGCGAACCCGTCGCCGTCGGGCAGATTCACGTCGAGCAGCAACAGATCGTATTCGTTGACGGTCAGCCGGTCGTAGGCCTGCGCGACGTCCAGGGCCACGTCCACGGCGTACCCGGTGCGGGCGAGCCCCACCCGGAGGCCCTCCGCCAGATCTTCCTCGTCCTCAACTACCAGCAACCGCATCCTTCGACTATCCACGCGCGATGAGGGAATCGGCGACCTGACGGGCCCGCTCGATGGGAACCGCGAAGCCGATGCCGATCGATCCGCCGCCCTCGAGGGTCGCGATGGCCGTATTCACCCCGATCACCTCCCCTCGGGCGTTCACCAGCGGTCCGCCCGAGTTGCCCGGGTTGATCGAGGCGTCGGTCTGCACGGCGGTCTGCCGGGTCTGACCACCCAGCCGTACAGGCCGGTCGAGCGCGCTGACGATGCCGGCCGTCACCGTTCCGCTGAGCCCGAGCGGGGAGCCCACCGCCAGCACCGGCTCGCCGACCCGGGTCCCGTTCGGGTCGGCCAGCGCGAGCCGGTTGGGCGCCGAGCCCTCCGCGACCCGCAGGACGGCGATGTCGCTGGCCGGGTCGGTCCCGACCACCTCGGCGTTCAGCCGGCGGCCGTCGGAGCCGACGATGGTGACCGCTCCCCCGCCGCCGGCCGCGACGACGTGGTTGTTGGTGACGATGTGGCCGCGGTCGTCGAAGACGAAACCGGAGCCCGAGGCGCCGCCCGAGCCGGTGCGCACCTGCACCGAGACGACGCCGGGCAGCACCCGGGCCGCCGCGCCGACCAGGTCGGACGGCACGCCACCCGGCGCGGGCGGGGCGGCGGTGGCCGGTTCGGTGTCACCGGTGGCGTCGTCGCGACCGGCGAAGTAGCCCGCCGTCCCGCCGGCGCCGGCCGAGAGACCGACGACGGCGAGAGCGGCCAGGGCGGCGGCGGGCAAGCGCTTCCTCGGTCTCGGGGAGGTGACAGCCTGGTCGCCCGGCCCCGGCGCCGCTCCCCAGTCGGGCGAGTGGAACTCGGGCCCGCGAGGCATTCCTAGTCCGGACATGGTGTTCCTTTCCGTGCATCAGGGCAGGCGGGCGAACCAGAACATCGAGGCCAGGGCGGCCAGCAGAGCGAGGCCGAGCCCGACGCCGATGAACCGGGCGGACACGTCGCGGACCTCGGTCTCGTAACCCACCGAGCTGCCGATGTCGGCGTACGCGCTGCGCAGTTCCTCGGGGTTGGCCGCCTCGAAGTAGCGGCCGCCGGTGGCGTCGGCCACCGCCTGCAGGGTCTCGCCGTCGACCGGCACCTGCTGGCCGTCGCCGATCGTGCCGGCGGCCGTGCCGAACGAGATGGTGTCGACCGGCACGCCCAGCTCGCCGGCCATCCGGGCCGCCTCCGCCGGATCCTGGCCCGAGGTGTTGGCGCCGTCCGAGAGGATGACCACCCGGGCCGGCGGCGTGTCCTCGCCGGCCGCCGCGTCGAGCGTGCGGATCTGCTCGAGCGACGCCGCGATCGCGTCACCGATCGCCGTGCCGGCCTGACCCGCCGCGCCGTCCGCGAGCCGGTCGATGCCGTTGCCCAGCTGGGCGCGGTCGGTGCCCGGCGGCACGAAGACCGAGGCCGAACCGGCGAAGCCGACCAGCCCGACGTTGAACTGCTCGGGCAACTCGCCGACGAACAGGCGGGCCGCGTCCTTGGCCGCGGTGAGCCGGTCGGGGGCGACGTCACCGGCCAGCATGGAGCGGGAGATGTCGACGGCGACCAGCACGGTGGCCCGTTCGCGGGGCACCCGGACCTCGGCCTGGGGCTGGGCGAAACCGACGACCAGCAGGCCGAGCATGGCCAGGAACAGGCTCGCGGGCAGGTGCCGCCGCCAGCCGGGGCGGCTCGGGGCCACCCGGTCGAGGAGCTTGAGGTTGGTGAAACGCACGGCGTACCGGCTGCGGCGGCGCTGCGCGATCACGTACGCCACGGCGAGCGCGACGACGCCGAGCAGCAGCCACAGGCGTTCCGGCGAAAGCCAGGTCATGATGCGGTCCCTTGGGCTCGTGGGGGTTTGGCGGCCGCGCGACTGAGGCGGCGCCGGGCGTGCACGTGGCGCACGATGTCGGCGACCCAGTCACGGTCGGTCCGCAGGGGAAGGTGCGCGGCGCCGCTGCGCTTGACCGCGTCGGCGATCGCGGCCTGCTGGCGGGCGGCCGCGGCGGCGTACCGGGCCCGCAGTTTCCTGCTGGCGGTGGGCACGTCGCGGCGCCGGCCGGTCTCGGGGTCGACCAGGGTGAGCAGGCCGACGTCGGGCAGTTCCTGCTCGCGCGGGTCGCCCACCTGCACGGCCAGCACCTGGTGGCGGGCGGCGAGCCGGCGCAGCGGTTCCTCCCAGGTGGGCGCGGCCGGGCCCAGGCCGTCCTCGTCGAGGCCGTCCAGAAAATCCGAGACGATGACGACGAGCCCGGTCCGCGGGGTCTGCCGGTGCAGGCCGTCGATGGCCTCGCCCAGCGGCACCTCGCCCTGGTTGCGGGGCGTGAGCATCAGGGCGCGCAACAGGGCGAGCAGGGGCGCCCGGCCGCCGCGGGCGGGATAGCGCCGGACACCGGAGCCGGTCAGCAGATGCGCGCCGAGACGGTTGCCGTTGCCCAGAGTGAGGAAGCCGACGGCGGCCACCGCGGCCACGGCCAGTTCCCGCTTCTCCAGGTCGGCGGTGCCGAAATCCATGCTGGCGCTCGCGTCGACCAGCACGTGGGTGGCGAGCTCGCGGTCGGCGTCGACCGTCCGCACGTGGGGCACGGTGGTGCGGGCGGTGACGGCCCAGTCCATCCGGCGCACCTCGTCCTCGCCGGGGCGGTACTCCTTGCTGCCGGCCGGTTCGCTGCCGATCCCCGGGAGCAGGCCCAGGTACGAGCCGTGGAGCAGGCCGGCCAGCCGCCGCGTGATCACCAGCTCGATCCGCCGCAACCGCCGCTCCGGCACGAGCTCGTCCCGAAATCCGCCCTCGTTCACGCTGCCATCCCGAGGCCGGGGCCGTTGTTCTCCTGGGCCGGGGCGATCAACGGCAGCGGTACGGCGTCGACGATGCGGCGGACGATGTCCTCGGGCTGGATGCCGTCGGCGACCGCGTCGAAGCTCAGCACCAGGCGGTGCGCGAGCACGTCCGGGGCGATGTCGAGCAGGTCGGCCGGCAGCACGTAGTCGCGGCCGCGCAGCAGGGCAAGGGCGCGCCCGGCGGCGACCAGGCCGAGGGTGGCGCGCGGGCTGGCCCCGTACGCGAGCTGGGCCGCGACCTCGGGCAGCCCGAACCGTTCGGGCTCCCGCGTGGCCAGCACGAGCCGCACCACGTACTCGGCCAGGGCGTGGTGCACGAACACCCCGCGCGCCTTGGCCTGCAGCTCGTTGAGGATCAGCGGGTCGAGGACGGGGTGGGCCACCGGCCGCGCGCCGCCCATCCGGTAGAGGATGCCGAGCTCCTCCTGCTCGGTCGGATAGTCCACCACCACCCGCATCAGGAAGCGGTCGCGCTGCGCCTCCGGCAGCTGGTAGACGCCCTCGCTCTCGATCGGGTTCTGAGTGGCCAGGACCAGGAACGGCCGCGGTACGGGATAGGTCCGCCCGCCGATCGAGACGTGCCCCTCGGCCATCACCTCGAGCAGCGCCGACTGCACCTTGGCCGGCGCCCGGTTGATCTCGTCGGCCAGCACGATGTGCGCCATGATCGGGCCGAGCTCGACGTCGAAGCTCTCCTTGCCGGCGCGATAGATGCGGGTGCCGAGGATGTCCGACGGCACCAGGTCGGGCGTGAACTGGATGCGGTGGAAGGTGCCGCCCACCGCGACGGCCAGCGTCTCGGCGGCCAGTGTCTTGGCCACCCCGGGCACACCCTCGAGCAGGCAGTGGCCGCCGGCCAGCAGCGCCGTCATCAGCCGCTCGACGAGCCGGTCCTGCCCGACGATCACCTTCTTGACCTCGAACAGGGTCCTCTCGAGCCGGCGGTCCATAACGTCATCTGTCATGTCTCAAGGACAGCAACTGTCACCGAAAGCCGACCGAAGCGTCACCGAAAGCTCACCGAAAGCCGGTGATCGGCCAAGATGGGGGCATGACATATCCACCGCCGCAGTACCACGGGGAAACGGGAGAGTTCAGCGCCACCTATCGGCCGGCCGCGACCGAACCCGAGCTGGTCTATCCGAACAACGGCACCAAAGTGCACCATCTGTCGAGCGGGGCGTCGACGGGCGGGCTGTTCGGGCTCTACCGCTGGGAGTGCGGGCCCGGCGTGACCGGCCCCGACCCGCATTTCCACCGGTCCATCTCGGAGTCGTTCTACATTCTGAGCGGCAGCATGCGCATCTACGACGGCAAGCAGTGGATCGACACCGAGCCCGGCGACTACGTGCACGTGCCGATCGGCGGCATCCACGCCTTCAAGAACGAATCCGGCGCTCCAGCCTCGATGCTGCTGCACTTCTCACCCGGGGCGCCGCGCGAGGCCTATTTCGAGGGCCTGGTGCGGGTGGCGCAGATGGAGGACGAGGAACGACAAGCGTTCTACCTCGACCACGACAACATCTGGCTGGGCTGAGCAGCGTGACCGGGCCTGTCAGGCGACGGCCGGGTCGTGCCGCAGCCAGGTTCCCTTACCTTGGCGCTTGGCCGCGTACATGGCCAGGTCGGCGTCGCGCAGCAGCGTGGTCACGTCGGTGCCGGGGCCGGCCGCGGCCACGCCGATGCTCGCCGCCGCCCGTACGGGCACGCCGTCGATCTGTTCGGGGACGGTCAGCGCCTCCAGGATCCGGTCGGCCGTGCCTTCCGCCTCGGCCTCGGTGCAGTGCGGCAGCAGCACCGCGAACTCGTCGCCGCCGAGCCGGGCCGCCACGTCGCCGGTGCGCACGGCCGCTCGCAGCCGGTCGGCCACCGCCATCAGCAGGGTGTCGCCGGCGCCGTGGCCCATGGTGTCGTTCACGGCCTTGAAGCCGTCCAGGTCGACCAGCAGCACCGACACTTCCGCGCCGTCCGCCGCGAGGGCGTGCGCCACCTGCTCGTGGAAGTGGGTGCGGTTGGCCAGCCCGGTCAGCCCGTCGAAGTGGGCCTGGTGGCGCAGCCGGATCTCGTGCTCGCGGAGACGGTCGATCAGCGTCGTGTTGTCGTGGAACGCCACCAGCTGGCGGCCGGCGACCAGCGCACAGATCAGGCCGAGCCCGATCGCCACGCCCCACAGCCGCGCGTTGACGCCGCTCGGCAGGACGAACATCAGGGCGCCGAAGGCAACGGCCATGGCCACGTACGGCAGGAGGCTGTAGGGCTTGCGCCGGCGCTCGCCGAACGCCGTCCGGTCGTAGCTGGCCAGCACGAGCTGGACGCGGGGGCCGACCGTGATCAGGAGCGTGGGCAGGAACTTGATCAGGACGACGCCCGGGGAGGTCGCGTCCTCGGAGAGGAACATGCCGACGCTCATCGCGCCCGCCGCGCCGATCATCGGGATGGCCGCCGCCTTGTGCATGGGGGCGTTGCCGCTGAGGATCATCTTGACCGAGGCGAACGCCGCCGTGATGCTGACGCCGGTGGCGGCCAGGGCGGTGAGCATGTCGGTGCGCAGATGGTCGTCGGGGGTGGCGAGGGCGCACCAGGCGACGACACCCCCGGCGACCAGCACTGTGGCCGAGTCGAGCCAGAAGGCGAGTCGTTCCCGCCCGGTGCGCTCGGGATGCGGGTGGGCCAGCATCGCCACCACCATCGCGGCCAGCCCGAGGCCGAGGCAGATCGTCTGCACGGTGCCGCCGGCAGTCGACCACTTCCCCGGCAGGTAGGTCAGCACGGTCTGGGTCGTGTCGCCGACCGTGAAGGTCGCGCCGGTCGCCGCCAGCATCAGCCAGAACCGGCGTACCGGCCCGGTCGCGAGGCGCGCCACCCGCCAGGAGCAGATCGTGAGGACCACGTCGAACGGCGGCTGGGCCGTCCAGAACGCCCGCACCTGCCAAAGGGCGCGGCCCTCGAACATCGTGAACAGGATGAACGCGATCCCGGTCAGGGCGACGAGCCCGAGCAACCAGGGGTCACGGCGCAGCACAGAGGCGGCCGAGGGCCGCGTGCTGTGCTGCGCCGAGTCGGCCACGCGGGCCTCCCTCTGAGGTCGATAGGGACCACCACGGTCCGTGGTGATCCGTATCGACACCGCGCCGGGCGGGTTGAGGAATCGCCCGGCGAGAGGGTGGTCACGTCCCGGTGGTCGAGCCGGGGCGGACGATCATCAGGACGACGACGGTGGCCCAGAGCAGGTTGAAGACGCCGGACACCATGCCGAGCCGCCCGTCATCGGCCGGATCCTGCGACCAGAGGGCCGCGGCCTGGGCGGGCAGGATCGCGAAACCGAGCAGGACGGCGGCCAGCCCGGTCAGCACGATCGAGACGAGCAGCCAGACGTCGGTCAGCACGCCGAGGGAGGCCGCGGTGGCCAGGCCGAATACCGGGACGGCCAGGCCCAGGACGGCGTAGACGCGTCAGATCCGGTGCAGGGTACGCAGCTGGGCGAGATCGCCGCGGCGGACGGCGGCGGGAAACATGCCGGCGGCGACCGTCACCGGGCCGATGGCCACGATCGCGGCCAGGACATGCAGGGAGAGCAGCACTTTTGTCACGGTGATCGACGGTATGGGCGGACCGGGCGGACGAGAAGTGGCTGGAATGCCGCGTCTGCGCCCCCACGCCCGAGATCAGCGCGCGGGCCTTCACCGTCCGGGCCGACCATGGGCTGGAGGCCCTCGACACGGCCGGCACCGTGATCCTCCCGGGCTGTCACGACGTCACGAAAGGCGTACGGCCGGCGGTGGTGAGCGCGCTGCGCGCCGCCGCGGCCCGCGGCACCCGGATAGCCTCGGTCTGCGCGGGCGCGTTCGTCCTCGCCGCCACCGGCCTGCTCGACGGGCGGCGGGCCACCACCCACTGGGCCGGGGCCGCCCTGTTCGCCGAGATGTTCCCCGCGGTCGGCCTCGATCCCGGGGTCCTCTACGTCGACGAGGGCCAGTTCCTCACTTCGGCCGGCGCCGCCGCGGGCCTCGACCTGTGCCTGCACCTGGTGCGCCGCGACCACGGCTCGGCGGTGGCCGCGCAAGCCGCCCGGCTCTCGGTGATGCCGCTGGAACGCGAGGGCGGGCAGGCCCAGTTCATCGTGCCCGAGCAGCCGCCGGCCCCGCGCGGCTCGGCCCTGGAACCCCTGCTGGGCTGGCTCGAGGAGAGCTGCGGCCGGGATCTGACCCTGGACGAGATCGCGGCCCGTGCGGGCATGAGCACCCGGACGCTCAACCGGCGTTTCCGCGAGCAGACCGGCACCACGCCGCTGCAGTGGCTGCACCTGGCCCGCGTCCGCCGCGCGCAGCACCTGCTCGAGACGACCGCGCACCCGGTCGACCGGATCAGCGCGCAGGTCGGTTTCGGCTCACCGACCGCCTTTCGCGACCGCTTCAAACGGATCGTCGGCACCAGCCCGCACGGCTATCGCCGCAGTTTCCAAAAGGCCTAGGCGTCGAGGAGGGCTTCGCCGGCGATCTCGATGCGCACGGTCTTGCCGACCAGGAAGCCGCCGCTCTCCAGCAGCACGTTCCAGACCAGGCCGAATTCCTCGCGCTCGAACTCGGCCGACGCGCTGAAGCCGAAGATGTCCCGGCCGTAGGGGTCGCGCCGCGCGCCGCCGTATTCGACGTTCAGGTCGACCGGCCGGGTCGTGTCCTTGATCGTGAGCAGGCCGTTGACGACGAACTTGCCCTTGGACTGGGCCGCGGGCACGGCAGCCGCGCTGGGCCGGCGGGACAGCGGGTTGTTGCGCAGCCGGGCCCACATGAAGATGGCGTCGTTGTTCTCCTGCCACTGCACGCCGGTGCTGCGGTAGGCGAGCGTCGGGAACCGGGTCACGTCGAGGAAGTCCGGACTGGACAGATGCGTGTCGCGTTCGGGGTTGTGGGTGGTGATGCTGGCCGACTCGATGGTGGCGGTGACCGACGAGCGCGCCGGGTCCTCGGCCACGACAATGGTGGCGCTGCCCCGAGCGAATTCGCCGCGGATCGGACTGACCATCATGTGCTGAGCGAGGAAACCGAGCCGTTTGTGTGCGTCGTCCAATTTGTACACACCTGGATCGGGAATGGTCAGCCCGTTCCACTCGCGGATCGGTCGGTCGACCATAGCTACTCTTCACCCCTCAGCCGGCCCGGCACGGATACATTCTCCGAATTCAAAGGATCTTAGGCGCAGCATCGGGGTCCTGGCTGTCCGCACGGCGACTCTGGGTGCAGAAGGGCAGGTCAGTGGCCTGGGACACCGTCACGATCGTGCGGTAATAGACCGATTTATACGGCGACCGGCGTCACACTCTTCCGAATTTCGTGACGCACCGTTCTATTCACCGAAACAAAACTGCCGCCGTGACGATGAACACCCATTCCGTCAGGCGAGAGCCGACCCGGTCAATTCGACCGAGTGCACGCGATCGTCCAATTCGGAAGCGTGATGGGTGGTGATCAGCTCGTCGGCCCCCGCCTCCTGGGCGAACTTGAGCAGGTATTCGCGGACCTCGTCAGCGGTGCCGACCGCGGTGTAACGCGTCATGCCGGCCAGGCCCGCGCCGGCCGGGGAGACCAGGAAGGCGTCGATCTCGGCGTCGGTGAAGTTGGCCCCGCGCGCGCCCCGGGTCAGCATCGACCGGGTGCGGGCCCGGTAGGCGCGGTCCTTCTGCCCGGCCGCCGTCTCGTGGTCGTCGGCCGCGAAGACGTTCACCCCGGCGATCACGTACGGCTCGGCGAGCTGCTCGGACGGGCGAAACGTGTCGCGGTAGACCGCCACGGCCTGGTGCAGCGCGTCCGGGGCGAAGTGCGAGGCGAACGCGTACGGCAGGCCGAGCTGAGCCGCGAGCTGCGCGCCGAAGAGCGACGAGCCCAGGATGTAGAGCGGCACCGGCCCGTCGGGACGCGGCACCGCCTGCACGCCGGGGATCCGGGAGTGGCCGGTGAGATAGCCCTGCAGCTCGAGCACGTCCTGTGGGAAGGCGTCGGCCGAGCTGTTGTCGCGGCGCAGCGCCAGCATCGTGTTCTGGTCGCTGCCGGGCGCGCGGCCCAGCCCCAGGTCGATGCGGCCGGGGTAGAGGGTGCCCAGGGTGCCGAACTGCTCGGCGATCACCAGCGGCGAGTGGTTGGGCAGCATCACCCCGCCCGCGCCGAGCCGGATGGTCTCGGTGTGCGCGGCCACGTAACCGATGACGACGCTGGTCGCCGAGGACGCGATGACCGGCATGTTGTGATGCTCGGCGTACCAGACCCGCTGATAGCCCGAGCGTTCCGCGGCGCGGGCCAGCGCGACACTCCCCTCGAAGCTGTCACGCGCGGTCTGACCAGCAGAGATCGGCGCGAGGTCGAGAATCGAGATGGCGATCGCCATGAGAGCTGCCTCCAGAGGTCGGAACAGCTCAAAAGTTACTCCCGCGGTCCTTACACCTGCACTGTGCGCCGGAACACGTCCAGCACGAACCATTCGTCCTCGTGGTGGACGACGCGCTCGAGCCCGGGCTGGGCGGCCAGCGCCTCGTGGGCCTGCCGGCCGTCGTAGCTTCCGCCGTCGACCCGGTCGCGGAAATGCACGCTGAGCAGGTCACCGCCGGGCTCGAGCCGCTGCACCAGCCCGGCCAGGGTGGCCTGCAGGTCGGCCGCGCTGAAGTAGTAGAGCAGGTCGCCGATCATGATCAGGTCGAACGTGGCCTCGGGCAGCTCGGCCGGCAGGGTGGCCCGCTCGACCCGGACGTTGGGCAGATCGTGCACCGCGGCGCGGGCCTGCTCGACGGCCGAGCCGACCGAGTCGACGGCCAGCACCTCGGCGCAGCGTGGCGCCAGCAGGCGGGTGAGCAGCCCGATCGAGGCGCCCGGCTCGTAACAGCGGCGGTAGGTCGCCCGGGGCAGGCTGGCCATCGCCACCGCGTACTTGCGCTGGTTGTGCCACAGCGTCGCCGTGTCCCACGGGTCGTCCTTGGCCTCGTAGAGCCCGGTGAAGTGATCCAGGGAGATCGTGTCGGCCGGGGGCTGCGCGTCGTCGGGTGCCACGCCCAGAACTTACCGGCGAGCCCCACCGGTTCGGGCGCCGGGTAACCCTCAGGAGACCGCGGTGGCGGCCGATGGGGGGACCGTGAGGGGCAGGCGCGGGGACGAGGGTTTCACCCTCATCGAGGTCATCGTGTCCCTCGGGCTGATCACGGTGGTCATGACGTCGCTGTCCGTCTTCATGATCAATTCGCGCGAGGCCGGGCGGTACGCCTCGCTGCGCAACACCGCGGTCCAGCTCACCGTGGAGGGCATGGAGAAGGCCCGCGCCGTACGGGGATCCGCCCTGCTCAGCGGGCGCGCGCAGTGCGCCGGGAGCTGCGCCGCCGTGGTCGCCGCCCGGGTCACCACGCTGCTCGGCGCCGGGATCACCCGCTGGGACGCGGCCGCCACCGGCACGCTGACCCTGCCCCAGGCCGGCGTCCAGCCCGACGGCTCGGTGGTCGCCTCGCCGGCCGACCCGGAAGTCGTTCAGCTCGACGGCCGGGCCTTCCGGCGCTACTACTACCTCGGCGCCTGCTGGCAGACCGCCGTCCTCGCCTCGGCCGCCGACATCTCCTGCGGCAGCGGGACGGCCGCGGCCTCCCTGGTCCGTCTCGTCGTCGCGGTCACCTGGGCCGACGAGCAGTGCGCGGGCGGCACCTGCACCTACGCCGAGGCGGCCCTGTTCGGCACCGCCGTCACCGACCCCTTCATCTCCGGATGAGGCGCCGGGAGAGGCCGGGCGACGACGGTTTCAGCCTGGTCGAGACGCTCGTGGTGCTGGGCATCATGACGATCGTCGGCGCCGTCTTCACCACCGGCGTGCTCCAGGTCTACCGCACCAGCGCGGCGGCCGAGGCCGACTCGGAGACCCAGAGCCAGCTCAGCACCGCCCTGCTGCGGCTCGACAAATCGGTCCGGTACGCGTACGCGATCGGCGCCGTCCACACCGAGGCCACCATGCCGTACGTGGAGTATCTGGTGGCGACGCCGGCCGACCTGTCGACGTACGTCAAACGGTGTGTGCAGTTGCGTCTGACCGGCACCGACCCCAGGAACCTGCAGTTGCAGTCGCGTTCGTGGGCGGTCTCGGCGCCGGCCGCGGTGACCGGCTGGACACCACTGGCGTCCAACCTCACCGTCGTGACCGGGGTCGCCACCTTCGTGCGCACCCAGCCCACCGCGGCCATCAACCATCAGCTGCTCACCGTCCGGTTCGGCGCCCGGGCGAACGGGGCCACCAAGACCAGCGCGGTGACCTTCACCGCGCTGAACACCTACGCCAGCACCGCGTCCGACGCCGACGGCAACCCGCTCGCCGTGACCGCGGAACCCTGCTACCGGACGGGGCTGCGCTCATGACGTTCCGCTGGAACCGGCCCGTCGACGAGCGCGGCTCGCTGGCGCTGGCCATGCTCCTGACCATCGTCGGGGCCGGCGCCATCGGCCTGCTCGGCAGCCTGGTCGTCCGCCAGCTCACCACCACCCGCTACGACACCGACCGGTCGACCGCGATCGACGCCGCGCACAGCGGGGTCGAGACCGGCCTGGCCCAGATCCGGGCCATCCCGGTCGACCTCACCGGTGACGCGCTGGTGACCAGCCTGCCCTGCTCGGCGATCCCGGGCGGCCCGAGCCTCACCCTGGCCGGCGCGGTCGGCCCGGGCCAGGCCGCCCAGTACGCCGTCAACGTCTACTACCTGGCCGCGGCGCCGCCGGCCGACGTGGACCAGGAGGCGTGGGCCCGCGCCAACCGGATCGGCTGCGCCGGCCTCGGCGGGCCGCTGACCGCCCCGATGTACGCGCTGTTCGCCTCGACCGGCACCTCGGGCACGGCCACCCGCAGCATCCAGGCCACCTATCTGTTCCAGAGCCGCACCAAGCCCAACGTGCCGGGCGGGACGATCAAGGTCTACAACTCGGACCAGTGCCTGACCGCGCCGGCCGGGATCGCCGACACCCCGGCGCTCAAGGTGGGTGATCCGCTGGTGCTCGCCACGTGCGCGGCGAGCGACCCGAAGCAGGTCTTCACCTACAACCCGACGCTCCAGGTGCAGCTCAAGAACAGCGAGAACACGGCCGCCTTCCCGAACGGCGCCTGCCTGTCCGCGGTCAGCGTCGACCACACCACCGTGACCTTCGTGAACTGCGACTCCACCAAGCTCACCCAGATCTGGAGCCTCAACAACCGGGACAACTTCGAGGGCACCACCAACGGCGCCGACCCCAACGGCAAGTGCTTCAACGTCGACTACACGAAGCTGCCGCCCACCGTCGTGATCAACAACGTCATCGCCGGCAATGCCAACAAGGTCGCCAACACCAGCGGCGACGGCACCGACGGCACGCCGTGCAGCGGCGTCTCCGGTGACTACACCAAGTACAAGACGTTCTTCCCGGACCCCAGCGCGGGCACCGGGGCGGCCGGCGACGCCACCAAGCAACTGGTCAACTACGACCAGTTCGGCCGCTGCCTCGACGTCACGAGCAACAACGTCTCCGCCGCGTTCCTGGTCGTCTTCCCGTGCAAGCAGTCCCCCAACAAGATCATCCAGTGGAACCAGGTGTGGTTCCTGCCGACCGTGCCCCCGGGCAGCACCAGCGGCGAGGGACGCCTCTACCTCAAGGGCAGCAACGGCATCACGACGTACTGCCTCTACAGCCCGGGCTCCACCGTGGCCGGGCAGTACGTCCGCATCACCACGTGCAGCCTGATCGGGGCGGTGCCGGCCAACCAGCTGTGGAAACGCAGCGTCTTCACCGGCGTCAACCAGACCTCGTACCGGATCGAGTCGACCTTCGCCACCACGACCTCGGCGCCGTACTGCCTGATGCCGTCGCCCACCGACCTGTGGGACCAGTTCACCGCCATGAAGATCAGCAAGCTGGTGCTGGGCGCGTGCAGCGGATCGAACCTGCAGAAATGGAACGCCTCCCCGAGCATCCTGAGCTCGGTCGTCGCCGATTTCCGGGAGAAGTAGGACCGGCTGGTATGGTCGTCCGCTGATCCGGTTCAGCGGAAGGCGGTGCTCGTGCGCGACCAGGCCTTCCACGCGTTCTTCGAGCGCCACCACGTCGAGCTGTCCGGTCTGGCCTACCTGCTCAGCGGCGACGCCAACGTGGCCGACGACCTGGCCGCGGACGCGCTCACCGAGGTCTGGAAACACTGGGACCGGGTCTGCGCGGCCGGCGACCCGGCGGCGTACGCCCGGGGGATCGTCGCCAACCTCACCAAGAACTGGATCCGCCGGCAGGGCCGCGCCCGCCGCGGGCTCGAGCTGATCGGCCTGCGCAGCGAGCGGCGGCGCACCGACCCGGACGTGCCGGCCGTGCTCGACGTGCGCAGCGCGCTCAAGCGGCTCCCCCACCGGCGCCGGGCCTGCGTGGTGCTGCGGTACGCGTTCGACCTGCCCGAGCAGGAGGTGGCCGAGATCCTCGGCGTCTCGGTCGGCACGGTGAAGAGCCAGACCTCGCGCGGCGCCAAGCAGCTGGCCGAGATGCTGGGCGACGTGCGGTTGCCGGACCAGTTCGGCGGATGGGAGGTGGCCCGGTGAACGATTCCTCCCGCGAGGAGCGCTTCCTGCGCGACGAGATGCGGCAGGCGCTGGACGAACGCCCGCCGGACCGCACCGCGATGCTCAACCGGATCGCCGCCAACCGGGCCGCCGGGCCGCGTCCGCGGGGCCGCTCGTGGCGCCTGGCCGGCAGCGCGGCCGCGGTGGCGACCGTGCTGGGGCTCGGCGGCGTCGCCCAGTGGGCCATGGCCGACGACTCCGGCCCGGCCCCGACCCCGGCCGCACCGCCCCCGGCCACGACCACCTCGGCCACGACGGCGCCGACCACTCCCCCGACCACCGAGCCGACGCCCTCCCGGCGGCCGTCGACCGCGGCGACCAGCCGTCCGGCCCGGCCGAGCAGCGCGCCGCCGCCGGCCGCCTCACCGGTCCGCGGCCACCCCGGCGACACACAGGTCGAAAAGGGCGCGCTGTGGTCGGACGGGTCGGTCGTGGGCGGCGGCCGCAGCGCGGTGATGATCAAGGCGGCCGAGGAGCTGACCACGCTGACCCTGACCCTGCGGGTCGAGCCGGCGGCCGGGCTCACCCTGGACGGGCTGACCACCGACGTGCCGGGCGACCTGATCGCGACCGAGGCCGAGCGGGACGGCGACGCGCTGCTCTACCACTTCACCCTGCGCGAGGGGCGCACGCTGGCCAAGGGGAGGTACGCCTTCACGGCCCGTTACGGCGGCGCGGGGTCGAGCCGGAACGCCGGGCAGGACACCTTCGAGGCGTTCGCCGACGCGACGGTCGGCAACGACAACAAGCGGCTGCACGTGTACGGCAACTTCTACGCGGGCTGACGCTCGCGCTACGGCCTGTCGCCCCGCCCGGGTCGCGGGCGGCAGCCGCCGAAGGCGGGGTTCCGGCCCGATGCGGCCGGGGAGGCGACGAGGCGTACGGCTGCGGTCTTCAGTTGAACGAGATGATCTTGTTGATCAGGCCGCCGCCCGGGAAGTCGAGCATCAGGACGCCCGTGCGGGTCACCGGCGTGTGCACCTCGGGGCCCTCGTCGAGGTAGGTCAGCAGGAACGGGTTGACGCCCTGCACGCCGAACGCGCCGCCCGCCACCTGCTGCGGCTGGGCGAAGATGCTCGAACCGCTCGCGAAGTTGACGTAGACCTTGCTCCGGTCGCCGGCGCTGGTGGCGTCGAGGAAGCGGCGCACCTGGTCGCGTTTGGTGGCGATCGCGCCCACGTTGGGCACGTTGTAGTCGTCCTGCACCCACTCCGACGAGCCGTCGTGCCACCCCGCGAACTGGGCCAGGCCGTAGCGGTCGAGGACGCCGCCGCGCGGGCCGTTCAGCACGGCCAGCACCACCTTGCCCCGGATCGAGCCGAGCGACGGGGTGGGCGCGCCGGTCGCGCGGGTCACCGAGGGTGACCAGAACAGGGAAGGACGACCACTGACGTACGCGTCGAAGATGTCGGCGAACGGGCGCTGACCGGCGGCGTCGGTGCACGAACCGAGCTCGCCGGTGCACTCCTGCTTGAGCCGCAGCACCACGGTCTCGCCGGGGTGCTCGCCGAGGAACGCCGCCAGCTTGCTCAGCACGTCGTCGAAGTTCGCGTTCTGATAAGTGGCGCCGTGGTGAATGGTGAACGTGTTGCCGCTGTTCACCCGGGCCCGGATGTCGATCATGCGGATGCCCGCCCGCAGCTGAGCGGTGAGCGTCTGCGCGCCGTCCCCGAAACTCTCCTGGGTCTGGGTGAGCGACCCGCCCCGGATCGACAACGTCTCGTGGGTGCCGGGGACGGACAGCGCGGCCAGGCTGGTCGCGTCGGGCAGCGCGCGCATCCAGTCCGGGTTGGTGGCCGAGCTCAGGGTCCGATAAGAGCTGTCGGCCGCGTACGCCGGGGCGGGCGCGGCGATGACCAGGACGGCGGCGGTGACAACGGCGAGGGCACGCTTCATGACCGGAATATAGCGAGTGATGTCGATGGATAGGGGGACCCGACCGGCACCTTTGCCCGAATCGCCGGACCGGTCGGCCCGATCGCGGGAAGATGCGGGATGGACGGGCCGAAAGGATTCGAGGTGCTGACCCGGGCCCACGCCGTGGTGCTGATCGCCGCGCTGCTGCTCGTGCTGGCCGACATCCAGTACTTCCTCGCGGTCGTGCACGGCAACTGGATCGCCGGCCCGGTGCTGAGCATGGCCGGCTGGATGATGGCCTTCACACTGATCGGCGCGGCCGCCGGCCGCGCTGGCCCTGGAGATCACCGAGGGGTGCTGATGCGCTCGGGCGCTCACGCCGAGCTGACCCTGGCCTACCTGCGCGACCTGCCGATCGACATCCTCAAGATCGACAAGTCCTTCATGCCCGCCGACCCCACCGACGCCCACCAGATCGCCCTGGTCCGAGCGGTCGTCGACCTGGCCCGCAGCCTGCAACTGATCACCGTCGCCGAGGGCGTCGAAGAGGCCCACCACGCCGACCTGCTCCGAGCCCTCGGCTGCGACCGCGGCCAGGGCTGGCTCTTCGGCCGCCCCGCCCCCGCCCCGGCCGCCACCACCCGCCTCTCCTCCGAAGCCGCCATCACCGTCGGCTGACGCCGGCACCCCCGAGGTGTGTCGGCGCCGCGCGGAGCTGGGTCAGCGGCGGGCCAGGGCCTCGGCGGCGAAGTGCATGAGCTGATCGGTGGCCAGGGACGGGTCGGGGTCGGCCGGGGGGAGGGCCGAGGAGACCAGGCAGCGTTCGAGGAGCAGCTCGACCAGGGCGGCGCGGTTGACGATCTCGTCGGCGTCGAGGGCGCCGGGCAGGATGCGGATCTCGACGGTGTCGCGGATCGGCTGGTCGGCGAAGAGCTGGGTCAGATTGATGTCGAAGAACTTGGTCAGGCCGCCCTCCTTGGCCGCGGCCCGCAGCTCGTCCCACCCGGGCCGGCCGGTGGTGGCGGCCACCAGCGGCCCGGGCAGCGGGGCGAGGCGGCGGCAGGCCGGGTTGGTCTGCAGCAGCGCCCGCAACGGCTCACGCCAGTGCGCGAACAGGCGCACCACATTGGCCAGGGCCTGCGGCCGCCGGAACGGCCCGCCGTCCAGGTGCAGGTGCACCGCGGCCTCGGTGGGCACGGTGAAGCCCAGCTCCTGAGCCGGCGCCAGCAGCTCGGTCAGGGCGACGTGATGGCCGGTGGCCAGCGGCGGGGTGACGATCTCGCACGGGCGTTCGCGCTCGGCGCCCGCGGGGGCGGCCAGCGCGATCGTGCTGCCGGTCGGGTCGTCGAGGCGGAAGACGTCACCGATCTGCTCGGCTTTCCCGCCCCAGAGGGCGGCCGCCGCGTCGAGCACCGTGTCGAGCGGGCCGGCCGGGTCGCACTGCTCGGCCAGCAGGCTCAGCAGCCGGGGCTCGTCGCTCAGCACGCGGAACCAGCCCGGTGGGGCCGGCGCACGCGGGTCGAGGCCGTCGATCAGGGTGATGTCGTCGACCAGGGTGCACAGCGGGCTGCCGTCCGGCCGGTCGACCGCGAAGCCCTGGGTGAGGTGCAGGAACCGGCCCAGGCCGGGCACCAGCGACGGTTCGCTGTCGTGGTGCCAGACCGGGCGGACCCGGCCGCCGCAGCGGGCGGCCAGGTCGTCGGCGAGGCTGCGCCGGCTGACGCCCGCGGGCGCCATCAGCTCGATCTCGAAGCCGATGCGCCGGCGCAACCTCGTGGTCACGGCTGGATAGGCAGCGTCTGGCCGGCCAGGATCCGCTTGCCGCCCTCGACCTTGGCCTGCCACGGCTCCTTGAGGTTCCAGAGATCGGCCAGCTTGACCGCGTCGCTGACGTCGTAGCCCTTCGCGAAGAAGGCGTCGGCCCGCTTCGTCTCGAGCGCGGCCGCCACGTTGGCCTTCTTGGGCTTGATCGGGAGGTCCTGGCCCGCGAGAAGCCGCTTCCCCGCCTCGATCTTGGCCGCCGGGGCGTCGTCGAGCTTCCAGATGGCGGCCAGTTTCTCCGCGTCCGCCCAGACGTAACCGGCGCCGAAGAAGGCCCCGTACTGCTTCACCTCGGCCGGGGTGAGCGCATCATCCTCAACCGGCACGTCGGGTTTCGGCGTGATCGGCAGCGTCTCGCCGAGCAGCAGGCGCCGCCCCGCTTCGGCCTTGACCGCGGGCCGGTTGTCGTCGCTCATCTTCCAGAGCTTGGCCAGCCGCCCGGCGTCGTCGTAGCCGTAGCCGGCGTCGGTGTAGGCGTCGTACTGCTCCTGCAGGACGTCGTCCGCCGACGGGGCCGACGCCGAGACGGCCGGAGCGGCCGCGGGCGACAGGGTCGCGGAGTTGCCGGGCAGGAACGAGGGCAGGTTGATCGCCCCGGCCAGCAGACCGGCGCCGATGACCCCACCGGCGGCGATCTGGGCGCCCCGCCGGCGTCGCTTGTACTTCTTGGAAAGCTCCTGCACCTGGGCGTAGACGACGGCCGGGTCAGGGGTGTTGTTCTCGTAGGTCTCGAAAGCCTCGCGCAGCTGATCGTGGTGCGGCTGCTCAGTCACGACTTCTCCTCGGCGGAAATACGTTCTTTGAGCTCCGACGAGAGCCGGAGCGTCTTGAGCGCCCTCGAAGCATGGCTTCGCACCGTTGCCGGGGAACATCCCACCAGGTCGGCGATCTGGTCGTCCTCCAGCTGCTCGTAATAGCGCAGCACGAGCACCGCCCGTTGCTTGCGCCCGAGCGTTGCCAGACGTTTCCACAACTCGTCGGCCAGGACGACACCCTCGGCGTGGTCGCGCACACCACCCCGGGCGTCGTCGAGGTCGACGAGCCGTTCACCGACCGCGTGCACGTGACGGACCGCCCAGCTGCGCCGCCACGACAGGTACTCATTCAGCACCATGCGCCGTACGTACGCCTCGGGGTTTTCCGTCTCGCTGATCCGCCGCCATCGGACCTGCGCCCGTGCCAGCACCTCCTGGACTATGTCCTGAGCGAGTTCCCGGTCGCCGGTGAGGACGACCGCGTAACGCAGGAGGCTGGGCAAGCGGGCCATCGCGAACTGCTCGAAGGTCACAACCACTACGACGCACCCCGTGCCGAGTCTGTGCAGTCCCGTTCGTGAATATTTCAGGCTTCCACGGTGGGTAGCGTAACGGTGAACGTGGTGCCACCGCCCTCGGCCGGGCGGGCCGCGAGAGTGCCCTGGTGGGCGTCGATGATGGCCTTGGTGACGGCCAGCCCGAGCCCGGTCCCCTTGATCCCCTGGCGGGTCGCGTTGGTGGCCCGGAAGAAGCGGCTGAACAGGCGCGGGTACTGCTCGGCGGGGATGCCGATGCCGGTGTCGCTGATCTCGATGGTCACCCCGTCCCCGCCCGTCCCGGCCGTCACCGTGACCCGGCCGCCCTCAGGCGTGTACTTGATGGCGTTGGAGAGCAGGTTGTCCAGCGCCTGGCGCATCCGCTGGGTGTCGGCGTGCACGGGCAGGTGCGGCTCGAGCCGGGCCTCGATGGTCAGCTTCTTGGCGTCCGCGGTCGGCCGGTGGCTCTCCAGGACGTCGCGCAGCAGCCGGCCGGCCGACATCGGGCGCGGGTCGATGCTGAGGTGCCCGGCGTCCAGACGGGCCAGGTCGAGCAGGTCGTCGACGAGGCGTTGCAGGTGCTCGGCGCTGCGGTCGACGACCCCGGCGTACCGGCGGTCGGCGTCGGCCAGGTCGGGGCTCTCCAGCAGGGTCTCGACGTACCCGCGGATCACCCCGATCGGGTTGCGCAGCTCGTGGATGACCAGTGCGGTCAGCTCATCCTTCATCCGGTCCAGCTCCTGCTGGGCCGAGGCCAGCGCGAGCTGCAGGTCCTCGGCCCGGCGGCGCTCGACGAAACGGCCCAGGTGGGCGCCGATCGTGTCCAGGACGGCGGCGATGTCCGGATCGTGCGGCAGGTCGGAGTCGACGAAGAAGGCGAGCACGCCCAGCACCCGGCGTCCGGCCCGGACGGGCAGGCCGATCACCGTACGGATGCCGGCCGCGCGGGCCGCGTCGAGCCGCACCGAGGAGAGCACCTGACTGCCGGACCAGACCTCGACCCCGGTGCCCCAGACCAGGCCGGCCAGGCCCTCGCCGCGGCGGTAGGAGAGCGCGGCCTCGCCGGTGAAGTCGGGCAGTTCCCGTCCCGGGGCGGTGTGAGAGCTCAGCCGGACGATCTCCCGCCGGTCCTCGCTGACCTGCCAGTACTCGGCGCACAGCCAGCCCAGCTCGTCGGCCACGGCGGCCACCGCGGCGCTGGCGGCCTGCTCGGCGCTGGTCGCCTCGGAGAGCACGTGCGCGACCTCGTGGCGTACCCGCCGCAGTTGTTCGGCCCGGAACACGCCGGTGATCTCGTGCATGGCGGCGACGGCGCCCAGGCGGCGGCCGTCCGGGGTGTCGATCGGGCGGGCGTTGGTGAGGAAGCGGCGGGGCGTGCCGTCCGGGGCGGGCACGACCAGGTGCTGGCCCTCGACGACCTCGCCGGTGTACGCCCGGGCCAGCGGCACCTCGTCCGCGCCGAGCTGGGTGTGCCCGTCCGCGTCGTACAGGCCGTACCGCTGCGACCAGCTCTCCCCCGGCGTGCCGGGGGAGGCCTCGGCGCCGTGGATCTCGCGCAGGGCGCGGTTGAAGAAGGCCAGCCGGCCCGCGCTGTCGCAGGCCGCGACGCCGGTGTCCAGGCTGTCCAGCAGGGCCTGCAGGAAGGCGTGCTCGTCCTCGATCTCCTGGCTCTGCCGCTCGAGCTCCTTGGTCGCGATGACCCGGTCGGTGATGTCGTGCAGGAAGGCGTGCGAGACCATCTCGCCGTTCTCGCTGACCACCTGGATGGTCATCTCGATCGGGAACTCGCGGCCGGTGCGGTCGAGCGCGGCCAGCTGCAGGCGCTGACCGGTGAGCAGGGACTGGCCGGTGTCGCGGACCCGGGCCAGGCCGGCGCGGTGCATGTCACGGTAACGCTCGGGCACGATCAGGCCGGCGACCGACCGGCCGACCGCCTCGGCGGCGCCGAAACCGAACAGCCGCTCGGCGGCCTTGTTCCAGGCCAGCACGTCACCGGCGGCGTCGATCGAGACGTACGCGTCGTACGCGCTGTCCAGCACCGATTGCATCCGGGCCGCGGCGAGCAGCTGCGCGGAGTGGGCCAGCCGCAGCGCGATCTCGGACTCGGCCGCCGCGGCCAGGTCGCGGACGTTGTCGAGGTCGGCCCTGGACCACTCATGGGGCTTCGTGTCGATCACGCAGAACGAGCCGAGCACCTGACCGCCGGGCGCCCGGAGCGGGAAGCCCGCGTACGCGATGACGCTGTAGTCGGGGATCGAGAGGTTGTCGTGCAGCCGGTGGTCGGTGCGCGCGTCCGTGACGATCAGTGGCGCCTCGTCGATCACCACGTACTGGCAGAACGAGTGGCTCAGCGGCGTGCTCATGTCGCGTTCCAGCTTCGGCGGCAGCCCGCACCCGCTGGCGAACCGCTGCCCCTCGGTGTCGACCAGCGAGACGAGCGCGATGGCGGCGCCGGTCAGCCGTTGCGCCATCAGGGTGAGCCGGTCGAGCGAGGGCACCGGCTCGGCGTCGAGCAACCCGGTGGCCCGCAGCACGCGCAGACGGTCGGGGTCGGCGAGCAGGCTGATCTGTTCCGGCGCCGTCTGCATATATAGATTTTCGGCACCGCTGACCGCCAGTTGAGCGTCAGCGGTCGGGGGCGTCGGGCGGGGCCATCACCCGCAGCGCGTTGGCGGCCAGCCCGATGCGCATCGGCGTGCTGCCCGCGACCTCGCCGTCGACCTCGACCCGGGCCGGGCGGTCGGTCTCCAGCCACAGCTCCCCCACGGCCAGGAACGGCTCCTCGCGCAGGGTGCGGGAGTGGCCCTTGGCCGCATTGCGGGTGGTCTCGACGAGCAGCTCACGACGGGAGGGGCCACCCACCGCGTACGCCGCCAGGAGCCGGTCGTCGGCGTCGGCATCCCCCGCGATGGGGCGCCCGGCGTGGTGGCCGCCGTTGGCCACGTACACCTGGTGGCTCTGGTATTCGTGGCTGCGCCCCTCGGCCCGCACCGTGATCCGCAACGGCTGATGCCGAGTCAGCAGCCCGAGAGCGGTCAGCGGGTAGGCGTAGCGCCCGAGGAACCGCTTGAGCGGGCGCGGCGCCTTGAGCATCACCTCGGCCGACAGGCCCACCCCGACGTGGTTGGTGAACGGCTCGTCGCCCGCCAGCCCCAGGTCGAGGTCGATCACCTTGCCGTTGACCAGCACCTCGATCGCCTGGCCGAGGTCGAGCGGGATGTGCGCCGTGCGGGCGAAGTTGTTGGTGGTGCCCAGCGGGAGCAGGCCGAGCGCGACGTCCTGGTGGGCCAGCAGCCGGGCCGCCGTGCTGATCGTGCCGTCGCCGCCGCCCGCGATGAGCAGGTCGGGCTGCTTGGCCAGGCCCTCGGCGAGCAGGCGCGGGAGCTCGCGGGGCCGGTCGACCGCCGTCGCGGCGAGCAACGTGAAGCCGGCCTCCTCGAGCCGGGCGAACGCGGCGTCGTAAAGCAGGCGCCCGCGCCGGGAGTGCGTGTTGACCACCAGCACCGCCCGGCGATCACGTCGGACGGCCTCGGTCAGCTCGGCTTTCGTACGCACCCCACGACCCTAGTGGGTCAGCACCGGACGACCCGCCTCGACGGCCCAGGACGCGCTGGTCGTCACCGGCGTCTCACGCACCTCGATGGTGTCGACCGTGCGCACGTCGGTGTGCCAGGCGCCCGCGGTGACCTGGCAGCGCAGATACCCGCGCTGGGAGCCGTCGAAATAGCGCACGTGCGGGTTGAGCACCGGGTTGACCTGCTTGAGCGGCGCGTCGAAGGCGATCGGGAAGTCCGAGCTGACCGAGGTGGCGGTGAACTCGACGGCGACCGGTTCCTGCTCCGGCCGGTCGAAGTCGACCCGCAGCTCGGAGAACCAGGTGGAGTGGATGTCGCCGGCCAGGATGATCGGGTTCTTGACCTTCGCGTCCACCAGGTGCTGCAGGAACCGGGCGCGCTGCGGGGCGTAGCCGTCCCACTGGTCGAGGTTGGCCACGATCGGCGGCACCGGGGCGCCGGTCGGGTTGGGGAACTTGATCCGGCTCATCATCACCTGCTGGGCGACCACGTTCCAGCGGGCCGGCGAGTGGTCGAGGCCGTGGCGCAGCCAGCGTTCCTGGTCCTCGCCGGTGAGGGTGCCCGCGATGTTGCCCTCGCCCGCGGTGGCCAGGCCGAAGTCGCCGGGGAAGCCGCCCGGCTGGTCGGTGCGGTACTGCCGGGTGTCGAGCACGTTGAGGCGCAGCAGCCGGCCGAAGTCGAACCTCCGGAAGATGCGCAGGTCGGTCCGCCCGGGGCGAAGGTCGGCCCGGATCGGCATGTGCTCGTAGTAGGCCTGGTAGGCGGCGGCCCGCTGCCGGGCGAACTGGGCCCGGGTCTGCAGTTTCGCGCCGGTGTCGTCGATCTCGTCGGTCAGGCCGGCGTAGTTGTTCTCGGTCTCGTGGTCGTCCCAGGTCACGATCCACGGGAAGGCGGCGTGCGCGGCCTGCAGCGCCGGATCGGTCTTGTACTGCGCGTGCCGGGCGCGATAGTCGTCGAGCGTCACCAGCTGGTCGAGCCCCGGGGTGGCCGGCGTGGTGTGGTTACGGTCGGCGAAACGGCTGCTCGGGTCGTACTCGTAGATGTAGTCGCCCAGGTGCACGACCACGTCCAGATCCTCGGCGGCCAGCCCCCGGTAGGCCGGCCAGTAGCCGTTCTGGAAGTCCTGGCAGTTGACGATGCCGAAGCGGAGCCGGCCCGGGTCGCTGCGGCGCCCGGCCGACGTCTTCGTCCGCCCGGTCGGGCTGATCCGGCCGAGCGCGCGGAAACGGTAGAAGTAGTGCCGGCCGGGTTCGAGGCCGCGCGCGTCGACGTGCACCGAGTGGGCCAGTTCGGGCCGGGCGGTCGTGCGGCCCTGGCGCACGATGCGCCGGAACCGCTCGTCGTGCGCGACCTGCCACTCGACCTCGACGCGCCGGGTGCTCGTGGTGATCAGCCGGGTCCAGAGGATCACCGCGTCCTCGAGCGGGTCGCCGCTGGCCACGCCGAGCGGGAAAAGATCAGAACCCGGGCCCGCGTACGCCGCTCCGGCCTGGAACGTGGCTACCCCGGCGGCCGCCGCGGCGCCGGACAAAAGCTGACGACGCGTGGCCATCATTGCCTCCTGGATTGGACGTCCTGTCCATCGTCACCCTGGCCGTGGCCCGTGGCCCCCGGGCGACGCGCAGATGACACCGAGATGGCCTTCTCCGGCACGCGTTCCACCCGTTGGAGGAGGATCGCCACCCCGGTGATCGCAGTCGCGCAGCCGCCGGCCACCAGAAGCCCCAGGATCGGGTGGTGCTCGAAGATCGAGCCGCCGAGATAGCCGAGCAGCGCGGCCTGGACCGCCCAGAGCGTCACCCCCGCCGCCGTGTACCAGCCGAAACGCCGGGCCGGGTAGCCGACCAGGCCGGCCGCGAGCGCGGTGGTCGACCGGCCGCCGGGCACGTAGCGGGCGAAGACGATGACCAGGCCGCCCCGGCTGTGCAGCAGGCGGTCGACCCAGGCGTGCACGGCGGCCGCCCGGTGGTGGCTCAGGCGGGCCGTCACCGCCGCCGTGCTGCGCCGGCCCAGCCGGTAGGAGAGCAGGTCACCCGCGTACGCCCCGGAGGCCGCGGCCACGACGAGCAGGCCGAGGTGCGGGCGGCCGGTCCCGGCGGCGATCACGCCGCAGGCCAGGACGGTCGACTCGCTGGGCATGAACGGCAGCAGGGCGTCGAGCCCGGCCACGACGAACACGACCGCGAGGATCCACGGGCTCGCGGCGACCGCGTCCAGGTAATGCGGCATGGGCCCAGACTCGCGGAGAGAACAGACGCCTACGTGTACGGCGGTCGACCGGCACGCGTCATCTTCGGCGTCGCACCGGCCCCGGTCGCCGGGAAGCCGCTGTCCAGCGCCCGCGCCGGGCCACACACCCCGACCGTCGCCTACGCATTGGCGGCACGCCGGGCCGTGTATTCCGTACGGGTCGGGTATTGGATGAGGTTGTTCGGGGGTTCCTCGATCTGGCTGCCCCAGCCGCGGCGTGTGTCCATCGGCTCCTCCTCGTAACCGCCACGCCCCCGGAACTGGCGGCCGTAGTCGAGCATGCCGTCGATCAGCCGGTCGACGTCGCGCGGCGGCCGCACCACCAGGCGCATGAACTGGCTGGTCATGCCGAGCTTGTTGCCGCACTCACGGGTGTAGACGCCGTGGTTGGCGACCAGGAAGTCGCGCAGGCTCACGCCGGACCACTCGGTCGGCAGCTTGACCAGGATGAAGTTGCCCTGCGAGGGGAACAGGGTCAGCCCCGGGATCCGGGCCAGCTCACCGGCCATCGCGCGGCGGTCCCGGCTGAGCAGGCGCAGGCTGTCCTCGTACTCCTCCTCGTGATCCTGGATCATGAAGACGACCTTCTCGGCCAGCGAGTTCAGGTTCCACTTGGGCAGGGCCTTGCCGATCTTGCCGGCGATCGACGGGTTGGCCATCAGATAGCCGAACCGGATGCCGTGCAGGCCGAAGTTCTTGCCCAGGCTCTTGAGCACCACCGTGTTGGGCCGGATCACCGCGTCCGGGCCGACCGACGGGAACTGCTCGACGTCGGAGAAGTCGATGAACGACTCGTCGATGACGACCAGGTCGAGGTCGCCCAGCATGTCCATGAACCGGATGACGTCACGGCGCGGCAGGTAGCAGCCGTCCGGGTTGTTGACGTTGCACACCACGGCCACCCGGGAGCCGCGGTCGCGGATGAAGCGCACGTAGTCGTCGAGGTTGAGCCGGAAGCCGTCGCGCTCCTGCAGCGGGAACATGTCGACCCGCTTGCCGGTCTCGAGCGGCTGGTCGGTCCACCGGCCGAACGTCGGGATCGGGATCGCGACGCTCTCCTTGATCAGCAGATGGTCGATCCAGGTGATCAGCTCGGTCGAGCCGTTGGCCATGGCGACCGTCTGCGGATGCAGGCCGAGCACGGAGCACAGTTTCTTGGTGATGCTGCTCGAGTCGCTCGGGTAGTACTTCAGGATGTTCTTGAGGTCGCGGCTGAGCTCGTCGAACATCTCGGGGGTCGGGAAGTACGGGTTGCACGGGATGCAGAAGTCCACGATCTCCACGCCCTCACCCGCATTGCGGGCCAGGTCGAAGTAGGAAGCGCTGTGGGCGCCCTTGTGCAGGATCGAGGTGTCGATTCCGGTCCCGGCCATCGCGACTCCCTTTGCTTCATTGCCGCGCCACCCCGTCCGGGGCACGCCGCCCCTCAGTACGGGACGCGTCAGCGAAGAGTTCAGGATTTTCGAAGCAGTGCCGCGCGAATTCACGTTTACGCAGGTCAATGCGTATGGGGTAAGTCCCTGGCGCCTTAAGTGCCCCTTAACGCCGGTGACCTTGCCGGGAGGGTCACGTGACCCAGATCACTCTGCCGGAAACGCCCTGCATGATGCCCGTACACGTTGGACCGTGGCCCCTTCGCCCGGGAAAAAGTCGGACCCCCGTTCTAGGTTCGATCGCATGACCAAAAGCATGCGGTTGCTGACGGAAGGTGACGCCGATCCGGCGACCGTCCTCCGCAATCAGAGCGAGGTGGAGGCGCGCATCCGTGCCATCTGCTTCAAGACCGGTCCCCCCGCCCTGCTCGGCGCCGAACTGGAATGGACCCTGCACCACACCGCGGCGCCCGAGGCGCCGCTGGCCGCCGAGACGCTGCGGCAGGCGCTCGGCCGGCACACCCCTGCCACCCTGGGGGCGTCGCACCCGCCACTACCGCTCCCCGCCGGGGGCACGATCAGTGTCGAGCCCGGCGGCCAGATCGAGATCTCGTCCGTCCCGGCCCCCTCGCTGTCCGCGCTGCACGCGGCCGTCGGCGCCGACGTCGCCCACCTCACCGCCCTGCTCGGCGAGGCCGGCCTGACCCTCGGCCGGCACGGCATCGACCCCCATCGTGAGCCCCGGCGGCTGGTCCGCACCCCCCGCTACGACGCCATGGAGCAGGCGTTCGACGCGCGCGGCGGTGACGGCCGGGTGATGATGTGCAGCACCGCGGGCCTGCAGGCCTGCCTCGACGCCGGCCCCGACAACGACCTGGCCCTGCGCTGGGCCGCCGTCTCGGCGCTCGGCCCGCCGCTGCTGGCCGCCTTCGCCAACTCGCGGCGCTACGCCGGCCGCGACACCGGCTACGCCTCGGCCCGCATGGCCGCCTGGTGGGCCATGGAGCCGCGACTGACCCACCCCGTCGGCGTCTCGGCCGACCCGGCCGCCGACTGTGTGCGCTACGCGCTGGCCGCCCCGCTCACCTGCGTGCGGCGCGACGGCGACTGCTGGGACGCACCACGCGGCACCACGCTGAGCGACTGGGCGCGGGGCGCGCTGCCGTGGCCGGTCACCGTGGCCGACGTCGACTACCACCTGAGCACGCTCTTCCCGCCCGTCCGCCCGCGCGGCTATCTGGAGGTGCGCTACCTCGACGCGCAGGACGGCGACGACTGGTTCGCGCCGGTCGCCGTGCTGGCCGCCCTGCTGTCCGACCCGGCGGTCACCGCCACCGCGCTCGACCTGGCCGAGCCGACCGCCGACCGGTGGGTGCCCGCCTTCCGCACCGGTCTGGCCGACCCGGCCCTGCGCCGCACCGCCACCGCCGTCCTCGAGTTGGCTGTCCGCGCCGCCGATCCGTCCCTCCGCGCCCCGATGGCCGAGACCATCGACCGGCGCCTCGCCGCCGCCCCTGGGGAGCCGCAATGACCATCGAGACCGATCGGCTGCGCGACCGCGTGGCCGCCGAGCTGCTCCGCACCCGCGAGCGCACCACCCGGCTGACCGACGCCGTCGACGAGGACGATCTCGTCCGGCAGCACTCGCCGCTCATGTCGCCGCTGGTGTGGGATCTGGCCCACGTCGGCAACCAGGAGGAGCTCTGGCTCGTCCGCGACGTCGGCGGCCGCGAACCGGTGCGCCGCGACATCGACGAGCTCTACGATGCGTTCAAGTACGCCCGGCGCGACCGGGTGGCCCTGCCCCTGCTCAGCTCGGGCGAGGCCCACCACTACGTGGCCCAGGTGCGTGACAAGGCCCTCGACGTGCTCGACCGGGCCCGCCTCGATGAGGGCCGCCGGCTGGTGGCCGACGGTTTCGCCTTCGGCATGATCATCCAGCACGAGCAGCAGCACGACGAGACCATGCTGGCCACGCACCAGTTGCGCGCGGGCGCCCCGGTGCTGAGCTCGCCCCCGCCGCCCGCGGTCACCACCCCGGTCACCGGCGAGGTCTTCGTGCCGGGCGGGCCGTTCACCATGGGCACCGACACCGAGGCCTGGGCGCTCGACAACGAGCGGCCGGCCCACCAGGTCGACGTGCCCGCGTTCCACCTCGACCGGGCCGCGGTCACCAACGCTCGGTACGCGGCCTTCATCGACGCCGGCGGCTACGACGACCCCCGCTGGTGGAGCGCGGCCGGGTGGGACCACCGCCAGGCGGCCGGCCTGGTCGCCCCGCAGCACTGGCAGCGCGACGGCGACGGCTGGTCGGCCACCGCGTTCGGCCGCACCGCGCGCATCGAGCCCGACGAGCCGGTCGTGCACGTCTGCTTCTACGAGGCCGAGGCGTTCGCGTCGTGGGCCGGCAAGCGCCTGCCGACCGAGGCCGAGTGGGAGAAGGCGGCCCGCTACGACCCGGCGACCGGCCGCTCCCGGCGCTTCCCGTGGGGCGACGAGTCACCGGCGCCGCGGCACGCCAACGTCGGCCAGCACCACCTGCGGCCCGCCGCGGCCGGGGCCTACCCCGACGGCGCCTCCCCGCTCGGCGTGCAGCAGCTCATCGGCGACGTGTGGGAGTGGACGTCCACCGACTTCCACGGCTACCCCGGCTTCGCCGCGTTCCCCTACCGCGAATACTCCGAGGTGTTCTTCGGCCACGACCACAAGGTGCTGCGCGGCGGCTCGTTCGGCACCGAC
Source organism: Actinoplanes sp. (assembly GCA_965217855.1). Classification (GTDB taxonomy): domain Bacteria; phylum Actinomycetota; class Actinomycetes; order Mycobacteriales; family Micromonosporaceae; genus Actinoplanes. The sequence goes on from CBDCJN010000018.1 coordinate 88,595, forward strand.
GGGTCGGCCGTGCGCGGCACGTTCCGCAACTGGGACTACCCGATCCGCCGGCAGATCTTCAGCGGCTTCCGTTGCGCCCGGGACGCCTGATGTGCCGCCACCTGGCCTATCTCGGACCACCGATCTCGCTGTCCCGCCTGCTCTTCGAACCATCGCACTCGCTGGCCCACCAGTCGTGGGCGCCCCGCGACATGCGCGGCGGCGGCACGATCAACGCGGACGGATTCGGCGTGGGTTGGTACGCGGCCGGCGGCCCGGTGCGATACCGCCGGGCCACCCCGCTGTGGAGCGACACGACGCTGCCCGTGCTCGCTGCTTCCGTGACGGCGGGCGCGGTGCTGGCCGCGGTGCGCAGCGCCACGGTGGGCATGGCGGTCACCGAGCAGGCGGCGGCCCCGTTCGGCGAGGGGCAGTGGTTGTTCAGCCACAACGGCAAGGTGACCGGGTGGCCGGGCTCGGTGGCCAAGCTGGCGTCCGCGCTGCCGCCCACCGACCTGATCACCCTCGACGCGCCGACCGACGCGGCGCTGCTGTGGGCCCTGGTCCGCGACCGGCTCCGGCACGGCAGCGACATACGCGAAGCGGTGGCGAGCACGGTGGCCGAGGTCGCGGCGGCGGCGCCGGGCTCACGGCTCAACCTGCTGCTGACCGACGGCGAAACGGTCGTGGCCACCACGTACGGCCATTCCCTGTCCGTCCTGACCGGCGACAGCTCCGTGCTGGTCAGCTCCGAACCGCTCGACGACGACCCGTCCTGGCAGGCCGTGCCCGACCGCACGCTGGTGATCGCCGGGCCCGCCGACCTGCAACTCGTCCCGTGGGGAGAGGCATGACCATCGAGCTCGACAACCATCTCGACGCCGACGATCAGGAAAGGGCGCTGCGGGCCGACGTGCTCGCCGGTCTGACCGCGACCAGGAAATGGCTACCGCCGAAATGGTTCTACGACGCCCGGGGCAGCGAACTGTTCGAAGAGATCACCGAACTACCGGAGTACTACCCGACCCGGACCGAAAGGCAGATCCTGACCGACCGGGCCGGCGACATCGCCCGGCTCACGGGGGCGGCCACGCTGATCGAACTCGGCTCGGGCTACTCGACCAAGACCCGGCTGCTGCTCGACGCGCTGACGGCGGCGGGCACGCTGACCGAGTTCGTGCCGATGGACGTGTCACCGACGGCGCTGGTGGCGGCGGCCGAGCAGATCACGACCGACTACCCGGGCCTGAAAGTCCACAACATCGCCGGCGACATCACCCGGCACCTGGGGGCGCTGCCGCCCGGGCCGGGCCGGCTGGTGGCGTTCCTGGGCGGGACGATCGGCAACTTCGAACCGGACGACCGGGCCCGCTTCCTGGCCGACGTGCGCAGGGTCCTGCAACCGGGCGAGCACCTGCTGCTCGGCACCGACCTGGTGAAAAGCCCACGCGTCCTGGTTCCCGCCTACGACGACGCGGCCGGCGTGACGGCATCCTTCAACCGCAACGTGCTGCGGGTGCTCAACACCCATCTGCAGGCCGACTTCGACCTGGACGGGTTTGCGCATGTGGCGCTGTGGGACGCCGACCAGGAGTGGATCGAGATGCGGCTGCGGGCCAGGTGGCCGATGCGGGTGACGATTCCCGGGGTTGATCTGGTGGTCTCGTTCGAAAGCGGGGAAGAGGTGCGAACGGAGATCTCAGCCAAGTTCCGGCGTGAGAGGGTCGAGAAAGAACTGGCCGAAGCGGGGTTCGGCCTCGACCACTGGTGGACCGACCCGTTGGGCCGCTTCGCCCTTTCCCTGGCGCGCGCCCTTCCCTGAGAGCCGTTCGGCTGCGCTTGGCCTTTGGTCGCTCAGGTCTCTCACGTTTGCCTTTCGTCGATCGGGTCTCCTGTGCTTGGCCATTGGTCGCTCGGATTTCTTGCGCTTGGACGGCTGGGGGCCGGGGTGGGCACGCGCGACGGTAAAGCATCTATGCCGTGCGTGCCCACCCCGGCCCCCAACCTCGCGTGGTGATAAGCGGCGGGTTCGTCGTTGGTCACCCGCTGCGCGGCGCATTGAAGCAGCTCAGCGGGCCCCGCCGAGCAGCGAGCGAGTGCCGTCCGACATGCGGCTCATGCCCAGCAACAGCCAACGGCCTTAGCTGCTCCCGGGCTCCGGTACTCCGGGTTCCCGCACCCCCAGGCTCCCCCACTCCCACACGCCTGGGCTCACGCACGCCTGGGCTCCCACACTCCCGGGCTCCCACACTCCCGGGCTCTCACACTCCCGGGCTCCTAGGCTCCCCGGCTTTCGAGCCGCCACGCTCACGGGATCCGGCTGCCGGGCTCCCCGGCCACCCTCTCGACGTCCCGGGCAGGCGACGGGTCCGAGATCGATCACATGGGCCAGCTAATCAGAGGTGATCCAGGCGGCCAGTTCGATGGCTATCTCTTGTGGTCTGTCTTCGGGGAGGAAGTGCAGGCCCTCGCCTACGTTGCGGATGCGCACGGTGGGGGCGGCCTGGCGGATCTGGTTGACCTTGGCCTCGTCGATTATGGCGCCGGGGGTGGCGGTGAGCAGCAGGCGCGGGACGTCGGTGGTGGTCAGCCACTCCCAGTTGGCGGTCAGGACCTGGTGCGTTTCGGGTGGGTCGCCGGCTATCGGGATCTGGGTGACCCACTTCCAGATCGGATGGCGCGACTGAGGGGTGGGGTGAGGGGCCGCGTATGCCGCCTGCTCCTCTGCGGTCAGCTCGTGCAGCATTCCGCTGGGGAGCACCGTGGACAGGAAGAAGTTGTCGTCCTCGATCAGACGGCGGCCCTCGATCGGGTCGCGCAGGCGTTGGAAGAGGTCGCGGCCGCCCTCGTCGAAGGCATCCCAGGATGCCAGCGGGCGCAGGTGGCCCTCGGTGAGAGCGACGCCACTGACTCGGCCGGGGTGGGTGCGGGCGTATTCGACGGCCAGGGCCGCACCCCAGTCGTGCCCGACCAGCCATGCCCCGCCCAACCGGTCGGACGACCTGTCAGGCAACGGGCCCGACAACCCGTCAGGCAACCGGCCGGGCAGCCTGTCAGGCAGGGGGTCGAGCAGGGCGTTCAGTACGGGGGTCAGGTAGCGGCGGTGGTCGGACCAGTCGTAAGTGATGGGGGGTTTGGCGGAGGCGCCCATGCCGATCAGGTCGATGGTGATGCAGCGGAACCGGGCGGCCAGTGCGGCGATCACGTGGCGCCAGAGGTAGGACGAGGTGGGGTTGCCGTGCAGGAAGACGACCGTGGGGCCGTCGCCTCCGGTGTCGGTGACGTGCATCGGGCCGGTGCTCATCAACCCGGACCGTACACGGGCGTCAGCTGCGGCTGAAGGCCACAACAGCGTCGAAGCCAGGGGTGTAGCCGTCGGTGGTGTCGACGTCGAGGGTCGGCGCGGCGAGGGCGATCAGGTCGAAGGGCGGCAATACCGGTTGCTTTCCGCGCTGCTCGAGGCGGCGAAGGACGGTCGGCGGGTCGGCCTGGCATCGGACGATCCGCGTGTCGGCGAGCGGCAGCCGAGGTTCCAGGCCGCGTGCCCAGTTGGGGTGCTGGAAGGCGGCCTCGGCCACGTGGGTGACGCCGTGGTCGAGGAACAGCCGGATCGTGGTGAAGAAGAGGTCGTACGTCCGAAGTCTGCGGTCGGGGGCGGTCGGGATGCTGTTCTCGAGTTCGTCGCGGCACAGCGCGGGGCAGCCGAGCGCGGCCGCGAGACGGTGCGCCAACGTGGTCTTGCCCGACGCGGGGCGACCGGTGACGACGATGAGGGTCATGGGGCGAGCCTTTCCGGCAAGAACCCGCCGCAAAGAAGCGTACGGCGTTTGGCTCTTTCGTGGAGGGGTGGTCGGCCGAACCACCGATGTGCGGATCGAAACGGGACGCCGAGAGTGGCGCGGTGACATATCCCCCACCGCACCAGCCGCCCGGCCGGCCCGGTTTCTGGCAACGGCGTTCGCCTCTGCAGCGTGCGGGGCTCATCGTGGCCGCGCTCATTCTGCCCTGCTGCGGCGGGATGGCCGTGATCGGCGCCCTCACGGGCGACCCCAAGACCGAGACCGTCACCGGTACGGGCACCAACCTGGCCGACGTCCAGCCGATCGCCACGACGGAAGCCGCACCGGCCGTCACGACGACACCGACGGCCACGGAGACGACGACGCCGCCCGCCGAGACGACCCAGGCAATCACCGAGACCAGGCCGCCCGTCGTCAAGAAGACGATCACCATGCAGGGCAAGGCCGCCTACAAGACCAGGCGGGTGAACGACAGCGGCCTGACCAAGGGCAAGACTCGCGTACGCACCCAGGGCGTCACCGGCCTCAAGACCATGACGTACGAGGTCACCTACACCGGCGGCAAGGAGACCGCCCGCCGCCTGGTCCGCACCGTCGTGACCCGCTCGCCGGTGACCCGGGTGATCGCCGTCGGCACCAAGGCGAAGACCGGCGGCGGCAACTGTCACCCCAGCTACCGTCCGTGCGTGCCGATCGCAAGCGATGTGGACTGTGCCGGCGGCGACGGGAACGGCCCGGCCTACGTGGACGGCCCGATCACCGTCATCGGCCCGGACGAGTACGACCTGGACCGCGACAACGACGGCACCGCCTGCGACAGCTAGCCCTTCAACGCCTCGACGATGCGCCGGTGGTCGTCGTCGAGGCGTTCGGCCGGGACGTTCGGGTCGACTTTCGCGAAGTCGAAATCGGCCATCTCCCAGGCCGGGAAGACGTGCACGTGGGCGTGCGGCACCTCGAAACCGGCCACCACCAGCCCGACCCGCGGCGACGAGTAGACCTGCTTGAGGGCGGCGCCGATCGTGTGGCTGACCGCCATGACGTGGCCCAGCAGGTCGGCCGGCAGTTCGGTCCAGTCGTCGATCTCGTCGCGCGGCACCACCAGCGTGTGCCCGGCGGTCAGCGGCGCGATCGTCAGGAACGCCGCGACCCGGTCGTCGGACCAGACCATGCGGCCCGGGATGTCGCCGTTGATGATCTGCGTGAATATCGTCGCCATCGCCGTTCCTCGTCGAGTTTTTGTCGGAGCCGACTGGCAGAGTATCGCTGTGAACCTCGACTCCGGCGCCGGCCTGCTGCACCGCCTCACCTCCTACACCCCCGAGCGTGAGTGGGACGTCCCCGCCGACGACCCGCGCGTGCGGCACGACCTGAAACCCAACGATCCCGACACCCTGCCGCCACCGGTGAAGAGCTATCCCGCGGGCCTGCCGGTCGTCCCGCTCCCCCGGGAGCTGCCCGATCCCGGCGTTCCGGCGGTCCACGTGCTCTCCGGAAAGCCCACGGCCGCCCAGCCGCTCGACGCCGCCCAACTCGGCCGCATCCTCTTCCTCGGCGCCGGGGTGGTCCGCACCGCCGACCGCAACGGCCGTCGCGTCCTCTACCGCGCCGCCGGCTCCGCCGGGGCGAGATTCCCCCTGGAGGCGTACGCGGTGACCCGCGGCGTGACCGGGGTCGAGGACGGCGTCCATTGGTACGACCCGATCGCGCACGCCCTCGTCCAGATCGGGCCGCCCACCCAGGGCGACACGACCACCCTGGTCGTCACCGGGGTCCCGTGGCGCACGGGCTGGCGTTACGCCGAGCGCGGCTACCGCCACCTTTACTGGGACGCGGGTACCCTGCTGGCCCAGCTCGAGGCGGCCTCCGCGGCGGCCGGCCTGGGCCCGCGGCTGCGCACCGTCTTCCCCGACGCCGAGATCAGCGACCTGGTCGGCGCCGACAGCGTCCACGAGTTCCCCCTTGCCCTGCTGACCCTCGGCGACGGCACCCCGGCCGTGACCCCGACCGGGCCGGCCGCCGCGGGCGCGCTCCCGCCGGTCGAGTTCCCGCTGGTGACCGAGGCCCAGCGGGCCGGCGACCGCACCTCGCTGGGCGACGCCTGGCCGGTCGGCGACGAGGTCCCGGCCCCGGTCACCGCGGCCGAGACGCTCGACACCGTGATCAGCAAGCGCGGCTCGCAGCGCCGGATGGACCGCACCAAGACGCTCCCCCGCGAGGCGCTCACCTGGCCGATGGCCGCCGCGATGAGGGGCATCGACGTCCCGCACTGGGTCGCCGTGCACGGCGTCGACGGCGCCGAGCCGGGCATCTACCGCTGGCCCGATCTGGCCGAGCCGCTCACCACCGGCGATCTGCGCACCGAGCTGGAACGGGTCTCGCTCGGCCAGTCACTGTCGGCCGAGGCGGCGTACGTGGTCATCGCGGCTGTGCCCGGCGACGGCCTGGACGACCGCGGTTACCGCACCGCGCAGCTCGCCGCGGGCCTGGTCGAGGGCCGGCTGCACCTGGCCGCCTACGCGGTCGGGGCGAGCGCGACCGGCATGACCTTCCTCGACTCCGAGATCCCGGCCCTGCTGGGCGAGCCCGCCGACCTGGTCACCCTGCTCTTCACCGGCGTCGGCGTTCCCGAATACAAGTCGCGCCCCGGCGGCATGCCCGGCGCCCCGACCGAAGTCCGCGTGGTCATGCCCCGCCTCGTGGATTGATCCGGGCCTGTTCGTCCGATCACGCGGGAGTGGGGCGTGGTCCAGGCCTCAGGGCAGCAGGCGGAAGAGGTTGCCGTCGGGGTCGGCCAGTTCCACTGTGCCGCCCCCGGCGTCGCCCAGCCGCCGGGCTCCGAGCGCGACGAGACGGTCGATCTCGGCCGGCTGGTCATCGGGGACGAGGTCGAGGTGCAACGGGTTGCGCGGCGGGTGCGGCATGTAGGGCGGCCCGCCCCAGGAGATCTTGGTGCCGCCTCGCGGCGACTGGATAGCCGTTTCCTCGCCCTGGTCCCAGACCAGAGGCCAGCCCAGCGCCTCGCTCCAGAAATGGCCCACGGCCGGGGTGCCGTCGCAGGAGACGGCCCCGACGACCCCGCAGCCGGCCAGGAAGTTGTTGCCCGGCTCGACCACGCAGAACTCGTTGCCGTCCGGGTCGCCGAGCACGATGTGCCCCTCCTCCGGCTTCTGCCCCACGTCGACATGCCGCCCGCCGAGCTCGAGCGCCCGCTCGACGATCTGCTGCTGGTCATCGGGCGACTGGCTGGGCAGGTCGAAGTGCAGCAGGTTCTGCGAGGTCTTGGTCTCCCGGCCGGGCAGGAACCGCAGCCGGTACGCCCCGTCGGCGGCCGGCAGCACCTGCACGCCGTCCCGCGGGTCGTCGACGACCTCCCAGCCCAGCACTCCGGCCCAGAACCGGGCCAGGGCCAGGGGTTCGGTCGCATCGAAGCTGATCGCCTGCAGTTCAGAAGTCATCGGCCGCACATCCCCGCTCGCCGCTGTCCCGGACAGCCCGGAGCCTAGGCCCGCCCGAGGGCCGACGCACGCGAGTTTCAGGCCGCGGCGGAGACGTGACCCGCGCGGGAGTCCTGTTCGAAGGACTCCTGCCAGACAGCCCAGCGGGTCTGCGGGCCGGTCCGCTTCGCGCGGTACATGGCCACGTCGGCGCGGTGCACGATCTCGTCGTGGGTGAGCTCGCCCGGGGCCGAGACGGCGATGCCGATGCTCGCGGCCAGGGTGATCAGGCGGCCGTCGATGATGACCGGGGCCAGGCCGGCGGCGATCGCACCGGCGACGTCGTACGCCTGCTCGGGGAAGTCGAGGTCCGGCAGCACCACCGCGAACTCGTCGCCGCCGAGCCGGGACGGCAGGCCCCAGGACGGGACGCAGTCGCGCAGCACCTTGGTGAACTCGATCAGCACGAGGTCGCCCGACTTGTGCCCCAGGGTGTCGTTGACCTCCTTGAAGCCGTTCAGGTCGATCACCAGCACGGCGCTCGGCCGGCCGGTGCGAGCTCCGCAGGCCAGCGCCCGGTGCGACGTCTCGCGGAAACGGCTGCGACTGGCCAGGCCGGTCAGCGCGTCGGTGACCGCCCGCTCATCGCTTTCCCGCTGAACCAGGGTCTGGCGGCCGAGCACTATCGCGCTGATGGTGGCGCCGCCCAGGGCGAGGCCGCCCCACGGGAAGAGCGAGCCCTCCTGGAGCGCGGCCGTCAGCATCAGCCCGTGCGCGACGGCGACCGCGGCGTACGGCAGGTGGCGGGCCGAGCCGAGCGGGAAGCGCGACTCGTGGGCCGACCCGGCCCGGCCCCGCCACTGGGAGACGGCCGCCGCCGCGAGCAGCGCGTCCGCGGTCACCCAGCACAGGAACTGCCAGGGCGCGTGCAGCGAGGCCTGGTTGTGGCCGTGCAGGTAGCCGTGCACCGCGTCGCCGGCGAACAGGATCATCGCGCCCGCCGCGAGCAGCCGCAGCGCCCGCTGGGCCGAGCCGTCGGCGCCGAGCAGCAGGGCCCGGGCCACGCTGAACAGCAGGGCCAGGTCGGCGATCGGCAGGACGGCGGCGCTGACGATGACCGAGCCGGTCCAGCCGTGCTTGTCGACGTACGGGCCGAAGGCGAAGAACCACAACAGCATGAAGCCGCCCACCAGCACGACCGCCGCGTCCAGGCCGGCCTTCCAGCGTTCCCGGCGGCTCGTCGTGGCCAGCGGGAAGAGTTGCAGCGCGATCAGCAGGGCGCAGACGAAGGCGACGTGGGTGACGTCGTCGAGGACGGTGCGGTCGCCCGGCTCGATGACCAGGGTCAGCACCGGGGACACCACCAGCACCGCGAAGCTCACCGCGACCGCCCGCCACGCCTGTCGCGCCCTCGGGGCGAGACCGGGACCGCGGGCGGCCAGCGTCGCCGCGATCAGCCCGGTGGCGCCGAACAGCATCCGGGCGATCTCGACCACCAGGTCGTACGCGGTGTCGCCGTGAATCAATGCCATGCCCGCCGCGACCAGGACGGCGGCGTAGAGCAGGGCCAGGCACAGGTGCGCGGCCGGGGCAGGTCGCTTCCAGGTGTGCATGATCCCCTCACGGGTCGCCGAGTCCGGACCAGCGCATGATCGGACGCCACGGAGCCCACTTGAGGGGTCGGTCGGCGGTCCCGGATCACAGAGTTGTTTCATGGTCGTTCATGAACGCTTTTCGAGAGCTGCTGTCGACCGGCCGCGTGACCCATGTGCCCGGCGTCTACGACCCGCTCAGCACCACGCTGGCCGTGCACGCCGGGCACCGGGCGGTGCTGCTCTCGAAGGCGGCGGTGGCCGCGGTGATGATGGGCCGCCCCGACGTCGCATTCGTGCAGGCCACCCAGATCGCCGATCGGGCGGCCACGCTGCGGCCGGTGCTGGAGGGCGTGCCGCTGCTGGCGGACGCGGCGATCGGCTTCGACGGACCGCAGGACACGGTGTGGACGGCGCTGGCCTACGAGCGCGCCGGGATAGCGGGCGTGGTGCTGGCCGACCCGACGGTCGAGATGATCCAGGCGCTGGTCGAGCAGGTGCCTCAGCTCGCGGTGATCGCGCGGACCACCGCGTACGCGACGGGTGGTCTCGAGGCCGTGATCGCGCGGGGCGAGCAGTATGCGGCGGCGGGGGCAGATGCGGTGCTGCCCGCCGGGGTGCACAGCGCCGGCGAGCTCGCGCGCGTGACACCGGGCGTACCGCTGGTCGTCTCCCGCTCGGAGGCCGACCCGGCGGCACCCACCCTGACCGACGCCGAGCTGGCCGGTCTCGGGGTGCGCCTGGTGCTGCATCCGCTGGCCGCGTTGCTGGCCGCCGCCCGGGCCGCGTCGCTGACCTACCGGGCGATCGCCGAGGAGGGCGGGGCCGACACGGTCGACCGGATGCCGTGGGCCGCCTTCGCCACCCTCGCCGCGCCGTCACCGGACGCCGCTTTCGTCCCCGCGAACCTGCAGACCTGATCCTTTACGGTGGGAGCATGACCATGCTGCAGGTGACCCCGAACGGGCCGTGGGGCAAGGACGTGCACCCCGGCCTGCCGGTCTCGGCCGACGAGCTGATCGACGAGCTGCGCGAGTGCTTCGCGGCCGGCGCCACGGGCGTCCACCTGCACGTGCGCGACGATGCCGGAGCCGAGACGCTCGATCCGGTCGTGGTCAACGAAACCTGCCGCCGCGTCCGCGAGATCGCCGGCGACGGGGTGGAGATCGGGCTCACCACGGGCGCCTGGATCGTGCCCGACCGGGCCGACCGGATCGCCATGATCCGCGAGTGGGAGGGCGTCGACTGCGCCACGGTCAACCTCTCCGAGGACGGCTTCGAGCTGGTCATGGCCGCGATGCTGGAGACCGGCACCGGCATCGACGTAGGGTTGTGGTCGCCCGCCGAGATGCCCCGGCTGCTCGCCTCGGGCCTGCTGCCCCGGGCCGCCCGGGTCAGCATCGAGCTCGACCCCGGCGAGCCGTACTACCTGGCCGGACCGCCGGAGGAGGTGGCGCAGCGGGTCAACGACCTGCTCGACGAGGCCGGATCGACCTGCCCGCGGCTGACCCACGGCATGAACGACTGGACGTGGCCCCTGGTCCGCGACGCCTTCCGGCGCGGGCACGACACGCGGGTCGGTTTCGAGGATTCGGTGCTGCTGCCCGACGGCAGCACGGCCACGACCAATGCCGACCTCGTACGCGCCGCGGTGGCCCTGCGTTCTTGACGCTCGCCCTTAACGCTCGGCGGCGAGCAGGCTGAGCAGAATGCCGTCGGCGAAACCGCCGTCGACCCAGGCCGAGGCCCGGCGTACGCCTTCTTCGACGAACCCGGCGCGAGCCGCCGTGGCTGTCTACCAACTCCCCCGCCCATGATCGACCGTATTAGCCGTAATGAAGGGCGTCGGCGACCGCGCACTGGTGGGGTGAGCCGGCCGTGCCGGTCTGCAGGCGGTCGGTCAGGTAGGCCACGACCAGCCGGCGTTCGGGGTCGGCCTAGCCGATGCAGGTGCCCGAGCCGTTGTGGCCGAACGTGCGGCGGCCGCTGAGCCGGCCGAACGGCAATGCGCGGGCCGGGTCGCCGTCGTCCGAGCCGCCGAGCTGGAAGCCCTGCGCCCAGCGGATCGTGCGGCCGAACCTGCGATCGACCTCGCCGTCGCTGGTCGGCCGGCACGCGTCGGCGATCGTGGCCGGCGACAGCACACCGGCGCCGCCGTCGGGCATCGCCTGATAGAAGCGGGCGAGATCTCGGGCCGTGCTCGCCACGGTTGCCGCGGGAATGATCGCTTCGCGGACCGTACGCCGGTTGAACATGGCCCGCCGCAGACGCGCCTCGCCGGCCGGGGCGCCCCGCAGCGGAACCCGGCGGGCGAAGCCCAGATGCGTCTCGTGCAGGTCCTCGAAGAACCGCAGCACCAGGACGGCATGCTGTCTGGCACTCAGTTGCAGTAGGGCGGCCCGCAGCGACAGGCGCAGGGTCACCGCCCCGGCGTGGTCGTCGCCGGCCCGGTCGGGCATCCGTTCGGGCAGCACCTCGGCCACCCGGCCCCGCGGCGCCGAGCACGTCGTGGGTCATGGATGCTCCCTGAAGAATCGTGTCACCACCCAAGACTCGAAATCTCCGGCGAATGGTTGCCGCCCTCATCGTTAGGATCGCCGGATGGATGATCTCTGGCCTGTTGTCCAGGCCGAACGGGCCGCCTTGGCCGACGACCTCGCCCGGCTCGACGAGGACCGGTGGGCCCAGCGCTCGCTCTGCGGCGACTGGACGGTCGAGGAGGTGGTGGCTCACCTGACCGCCGGAGCGAGCATCGGCCGGCTGGCCTGGATCCGCAGCATGGCGGGCGCCCGGTTCAACGCCGACCTGCACAACCGGCGCCGGCTGGAGGAACATCGCGGCCGTACGCCGTCCGAGACGCTCGATCGTTATCGCGCCATCGTCGGGAGCACGACCGCGCCGACCGGGCACACGGCGGCCTGGCTGGGTGAGGTGGTCGTGCACGGGCAGGACGTCCGCCGCCCGCTCGGCCTGACCCGCACCCCGCAGGTCGAGGCGGTTACGACGGTGGCCCGTTTCTTCGTCGCCCGCAACTTCACCGTCAGCAGCCGCACGAACGCGAAGGGACTGCGCCTGGAGGCGACCGACGGCCCCTTCAGCACGGGCGAGGGCCCGCTGGTGTCCGGCCCGACGATCGCGCTGACCATGGCGCTGGCGGGCCGGGCCGCGTATTGCGAGGACCTCACCGGTCCTGGGGTGGCCACTCTGCGCGCCCGCTGCGGTTGATCGCCGCATGGTGACCCTGGAACGCCTCTCGCCACTGCATGAGGAGGCGCTGCTGCGATTCGAGACGGAGAACCGGGGCTACTTCGCGCGGTCGGTGCGGGACCGTGGTGACCGGGCACCCGCCGGTGGCCCGGATGCGCCCACAATGGATGACATCGCGAGTGACTCACGGGGGAAGGGAATGCGATGGATATGGGCGATCCGCAGGCACGATTTCTGGCCGAGCTGCGCGCACTCCGCGCCGAGGCCGGCCTGACGCTACGAGAGATCAGTCTCAAGGTGCACGTGAGCGACTCCTCTTTGTCCCGATATTTTACCGGCCAGGCGCTGCCACCGTGGGAGGTCGCCGCGGCCCTGGCCGATCTCGGCGACGGCGCAGCCTGATCGTCCTGGGCACCACCACTGCCGCGCTGGGCGCCGTCCTGCTCGGCGCGGGCGTCTCCGGTGCCACCACCGCCGGCAAGGGCGTGACCACCACCCAGGCGGGCACCGCGTGGGACAACAGCACCCCGGCCAGCACGACGTGGGACGACGTGACCGTCACCCTGGCCGGCACGAACTGGGACGGCGTGATCCCGGCCAGCACGAGCTGGGACAACATCACTGTCCCGACCGGTTCGAGCTGGGACGACGCGGCGCCGGCGTGGGCCGGGCCGACTGTCGTTCTCACGGGCCGGGGCAAGCCGAGCGTGGCCGACGGCTGGGCCGGGCCGACCACTGTCGAGGTCTGAGGCCCGCGGACGGGCCTCCCTAGGCGGGGAAGATGCCGGCCCGGCCGAGCTGGGCCGGGACGGTGGCGAGGCCGAGTTCGGCGCCGATCCAGGTGCCGGTCTCGGCGGCGGTCGGCACGTCGACCCCGGTCGGGCGGCCCGAGCGGTTCAGCAGGTAGGCGAGATCCTCGGTGGCGATGTTGCCGGTCGCGGCGGGGGCGAAGGGGCAGCCGCCGATGCCGCCCAGGCTGGCGTCCAGGGCCGTGAAGCCGGCCGCGGCGGCGGCGCTCGCGTTGGCGTAACCGGTGTTGCGGGTGTTGTGGAAATGGGCGCGCAGCGGAGCCGGGCTGACCTCGCGGACGGCCGCGGCCAGCTCGGTGACCTGGGTCGGGACGCCCACCCCGATCGTGTCGGCCAGGCACAGCTCGTCCATCGGGCCGGCGTCGGCGACCACCGCGCGCACCCGGGCCGGGGCGACCTCACCGGTGAACGGGCAGCCGAAGGAGGCGGCGACGGTGAGGGTGACGTGCAGACCGGCCTCCTTCGCCCGGGCCGCGACCGTGCGGAAGCCGGCCAGCGACTCCTGGGTCGTCATCCCCTGGTTGCGCCGGGCGAACTCGTCGGTCGCCACGACCACGTAGTTGATCTCGTGCGGGCGCTGAGCGGGCTCCAGGGCCAGCACCCGGTCGAGGCCCCGGGCGTTGAGGACGAGCGCGATGCAACGGACGCCGTCCGGGCGGGGGACGGCGCCCAGGACGGCCTCGGCGTCGGCCATCTGGGGCACCCGGTCGGGGCGGGCGAAGGCGGCCACCTCGATCCGGCGCAGCCCGGCCGCGATCGCCCGGCGTACGAGCTCGGCCTTGGTCCCCGTCGGCAGCACACGCTTCTCGTTCTGAAGCCCGTCGCGCGGGCCGACCTCCACGATCTCCACGATCTCCAGCCTATTCCGGGCCGCCGCGGGCGAGGTAGCGTGAGCGATGGATCTCGATCGGGACTACGCCGCCGCCGGTTTCGCCCGGCGCCTGGGCTGGGGAAACAGCCCGGCCGTGCTGCTCGTCGACCCGGCGCTGGCCTACACGTCGCCCGAGTCCCCGCTTCATCTCGAGTCCGGGCCGGCGGCCGCCGAGGCGATGGCCGCGCTGGCCGGGGCGGCGCGCGCCCACGACGTCCCGGTGGTCTGGACCAGCGTCCGGTTCGCCGACGCGTCCTGCGCCGAGGCGCCCCTGTTCGCGGCCAAGGTGCCGGCCCTGTCCGTCTTCGCCGCGGGCAGCCCCCTGGCCGAGTTCACCCCGCCCCTCTCCCCGGCCGGCGCCGAGCTCGTCGTGATCAAGCACTTCGCGAGCGCGTTCGCCGGCACCTCGCTTGCCGCCTGGCTGACCTCGCACGGCGTCGACACGCTCGTCATCGGCGGCTTCTCGACCAGCGGCTGCGTGCGGGCCTCAGCCCTGGACGCCTTGCAGAACGGTTTCCGCCCGATGGTCGTCCGCGAGGCGTGCGCCGATCGGGAGGGCGGCCCGCACGAGTCCAACTTGTTCGACCTGAATGCGAAATATGCTGACGTCGTCGACCTGGCGGAAGCGCTCGCCGCGCTCACCCGGTGACATACGCTCCCATTTGTGATCGTGAATGGGACGCGGAGATCACCGGCGTGCCCTAAGTTGATCCGATGGCGACGGACGAGTGGACGCGGTGGTTGCTGACCCGCCGCGACGGCGGTAACGCCGAACTACGGGCGCAACACGCCACTGCGCTGGACGTTTTCCGCGACGAGGTGCTCGATCGGGCGCTGCTCGGCCCGGCCGACACTCTGCTCGACGTGGGCGCGGGCACGGGCCTGATCGCGTTCGGCGCGCTGGACAGGCTCGGCCCGGACGGGCACGTGATCTTCAGCGATGTGTCCGAGAGCGGGCTCGAGGAGTGCCGCGAGCGCGCCCAGGGCGATCCGCGGTGCAGTTTCGTCCACGCCGCGGCCGAGGATCTGTCGAAGATCCCGGACGCGTCGGTCGACGCGGTCACCACCCGTTCGGTGCTCATCTACTGCGACCACAAGGCGCAGGCGTTCCGCGAGTTCTTCCGCGTGCTGCGGCCGGGCGGGCGGCTGTCCATCTTCGAGCCGGTCAACCGTTTCCTGCTCGAGCACCGGCCGGACAGCCTGTTCGGGTTGCGCGATCCCGAGGTCGGCGACCTGCTGGCCAAGGTGGTGGCGGTCTATCGCGACGGCGCGCGGCGCGGGGAAAACCCGATGACCGATTTCGACGAACGCGACCTGCTGACGTGGGCGGCCGAGGCCGGTTTCGATGGGATCGAGGTCGACTACCGAGCGCAACTGGACGTGCCGGCCGAGCCGATCGGTGACTGGGCGGCGCGCAAGGAGGTGGCTCCGAACCCGCTCGCGCCCACCTACGGCGAGGCGATGGCGATGGCGCTGACCGAGCAGGAACGCGACCGGGTCGACACCCGGATGACCACGATTGCGCAGGCGGGGGCCGCGACGAGGCGTACGATGGCGACTGCTTATCTTCGCGCCCTGCGCCCCTGATCCTCGCCTTCCACGAGCACAGCGCAGTCACGCGCTCACCATGCGTAAAGGCCAAATGTCCGAAGGCCTAGCCTCCGAGTACTACGCACGTGCGCACTTGAAGCGGCCGGGATTCGGACAACAATCACCTGCATGACGTACGGCAAGAAGGATCTGCCCTACCCGTACTGCGCTGACTTCTCGGGCATCGTGACCCGGGTCAAGGGGGTCCGCGAGTCGACGCGTGCCGCCCTGGTGAACTCGTTGAAGGTCGCCTCCTACCTCAAGGCGGGCGCCAACCTGATCGAGCGCAACCTCGGAGCCCAGCGGCCGGTCACCCCCACCGGTGACGGCCGCAAGCAGTACTGGTCGGGCCTGAGCTTCCTGACCGAGCGGGCCCTGTCGGCCGAGGTGGAGGAGCTCGAACTGCCGTTCCTCCGGCAGAAGGGCGCCGGGCCGTACAGGTCGACCTGGGCCAGCCACGACGATTACCTGAACGACCTGCTGTCGTTCATGTTGCATGCCATCAACTACGACCCGCAGTACGGGGCCGACGTGGAGACGCGCGGCGACTGGCTCGCCACCGACGACAGCCTGGTCGACGCCGTCGACCGGTCGAGCTACCACGAGCTGATGGCGTTGTGCCGGATGCCGCTGTTCAAGCTCCAGCTGATCATGGTGGCGACGGCCCACCGCAACGACGGCATCCGCGGCGCGATCGCCAACAACTACGCGGGCGCGCTCGGGCCGTGGCAGAAGATCTACGAGGAGACCCTCGCGGCCCGGGGTTACCAGCTGCGCAAGGGCATCACGATCGAGGAATTCACCAATCTCCTGGCCGCCGTGACCGAGGGGCTCGCCGTGCGGCGCCTCGGCGATCCGACCGCGGACATCGCCGATCACGGCCCCACGGAAAATCTGGTCGGCAAGGGCGTCCTGGGGATCATGGCGGCCTACCTGGAGCCGATCAATGAACCATCTGGTCGCACTTTGCGTGAAATGTTCGAAGGCACGGCCGACAACGGGGGTCCGCGATGACAAGTACGACCGAGAGGCCTTCCGCCTTCCGGGAACCCTCCTGGTGGGACAAGCAGGGTGATCTGATCATGCGGCGGCCGTTCAACGAGTGGACCTTCACTCACATGAACTGGCTGATGCCGACCGAGCGGGTGGCCCGCGGCGAGTCCCACCTTCCCCTGCCGCCGGCCCCGCGACCGCTTCCCCTGACCTACCGGTTCGACGACCACGACTACACCCTGGCCGAGCTGCACCGCCGCACCTTCACGACTGCCTTCGTGGTGCTGCACCGCGGCTCGATCGTGCACGAGACGTACCCGGGCGCCTTTGCCGGTCCCCGCTCGCGCATGCAGCTCTTCTCCCTCTCGAAATCGGTGACCTCGATCCTGGTCGGCATCGCGCTCCATGACGGCCTGATCGGCAGCGAGAAAGACCAGATCACCGACTACCGGCCCGACTTCATCGGCACGGCGTACGAGGCGAACACGATCGCCGAGCTGCTCAACATGACCACCGGCGTGGGTGACCTCGAGACCTGGGAGGTGTCCAACAGCGGCATCAAGCAGTTCGAACAGACCATCATGGGTGGCGGAGACATCGCCGACGTGGTCCGCGCGGCAACGCGGACCGCGCCGGCGGGTGAGCGCTTCAACTACTCGACGTTCGACACCCAGATCCTCGGCTGGGTTCTCGAGGCCGCCACCGGCATGTCCCTGGCGACATACGCGTCGGAAAAGCTCTGGACCCAACTCGGCTGCGACCGGGACGCGTACTACTGGCTCACCCGCGGGCGTCCGCGCACGGCCATCGGCGGCGGCTCCCTCAACGCGACCCCGCGCGACGTCGCCCGCCTCGGCCTGCTGATGGCGAACGACGGTGTCGCCCTCGGCCGGCAGGTCGTCCCCCGTGACTGGGTGCGCCGCAGCTGGGGCAGCCCCGTGCCGCACCTCGCCGTCGGCTCGCTCGGGCCCAGCGGTTACCCCCATTACGGGTACGCCAACCAGTGGTGGACCCTCGGCGACGAGACCTCCAGCGCCTTCACCGGCCTGGGCGTCCACGGTCAATATCTGTTCGTCGATCCGGCCGCCGAGGTCGTCATCGTGAAATGCAGCGCCTGGCCCACCCAGGACGACGAACGCCGTGACGCCGAGACCGTCGCCGCTTTCCGTCGCGTGGCCGACCACTTCGCCACCGCGCGCTAGTTCCGCCCTCCACCCTGTTCCACCCGCACTACCGCCTTGCCTGACACCCCGGACCTGGCCTGCCCATGGCCAGGTCCGGGCCCTTTCTGCGCCGCGCCCCACACGCATCAGTCATCGCGCGCTTTGTCCGCGAATTTGCACATCCGAAAGGAAGCGTCGATGAACTCTGCCCTGAAAAGGCACCCGTCCGTCACCATTCTGGCGGCGGTCGTGACCATCATTCTGGCCATTTCGGCAACACTTCTCCCGGGCCGGCCCGCCCGTGCCGCCCTGCTGCCCGGAACGGTTCTGTCCAGCGCCACCGCGACCCTTCCGCCGGAGCTGGCGCCGCTCGCGAACGGCAAACGGGTCTCGTATCTGACCACCAACATCAACGGCAACATCGTCATGGCGACCGGCCTGATCCTGACGCCCAAGACCGGCAAGAACAACAAGACCGTCGTGTGGGGCCACGGCACCACCGGCCTGGCCGACCAGTGCGCCCCCTCGGCGAGCCAGGCTGTCTTCTGGCCCGAGGCGCGGGCCGCGATCGCGGTGCTGCTCGGCCGCGGCTGGACGGTCGCCGCCCCCGACTATCCCGGCCTGGGCACCCCGCTCGCCCACCCGTACCTGATCGGCGAGAGCGCGGCCCGCTCCATGATCGACATCGCGAAATCGGCCCGCCGGATCGATTCCACCCTCGGCTTCCAGTACGTGATCGACGGCCACTCACAGGGCGGTCAGGGCGCCCTCTTCGCCAACGAGATCGCCCCGTCCTACGACGCCCCGCTCGTGCTGCGCGGCGTCTCGGCGATCGCCCCGGTCTCCAACGCCGACCTGTTCGCGCCGCTGATCCCGGGCACCGAAGCCCAGGGCTACCTGGTGATGGCCCTCTTCGGGCTGCAGGCGGTGGACGCCACGGTGAACGCGACGGCCCTGCTCGCCACGCCGGCCAAGCAGAAGGTAGGGGTGCTCCAGACGGGCTGCCTCAACGAGATCCTGGCCGCGTACGCCCCGCTGACCGCCCAGCAGCTGCTGGTCGGGGGCGCGCTGCCGGCGGCCATCGTGACCAAGCTGTCCCACTACGTCAACCCCGGGCAGGCCGCCTCCAGCGCACCGATCCTGCTCGTGCAGGGCACGGCCGACGAAGCGGTCCCGTACGTCATCACGGCCGGCCCGCTGCTGACCGAACTGAGCGCCTACAGCCAGCCGGTGCAATTCGTCCAGATCGACGGCGCCACCCACGACGGGGCCGTCTTCCAGAGCACCACCCTGGTGGCCAACTGGATCGCGTCGCGATTCGTCCCGTAGGCCAGGTGCGGACGGCGCCCCGCATGAACGACCCCCATGCGGGGTTCCGTCACCTGTCAGCGCCGGCCGGCGGTCGTGGGTCAGCCGGTGGATCGGGACGTCGCCTCGCACAGGTCGACCAGGGCCTGGGCCCGGGAGATCTCGGTCGGGGTGAAGGCGGGCGCCCGGCGGACCAGATAACGCTCCTCTCCCCCGGCGCCGTGCAGGGCGGTGACGTGCACCGGCTCACGTGGCTTGGTGGTGGTCAGGTCGGCGCCGAGCAGCTGGTGCATCGCCTCGTCCAGGTTGCCGGTGCCGGTGGCGGCGTGCCGGGCCAGCGTCAGCGCGCGGGTTGCCGGGTCGACCAGGTCGTGCACGTCGGCCCGGTTCACCTCGGTGCGTTCGCCGCCCCCCTCCGTGACCGAGGCGACCACGTCGTCGGCGGTCAACTCCGGCGGCACCGCGATCAGCAGCTCGTCGACCGCGCCCCGCACGTCGGGGTGTATCTGGATGGCCAGGATGTTGATGCCGCGCTCGGCTAGCCCCGTCGTTCGCACATGCGGGTGAGTGACTTGCGTTGCGGGCACGCGACTGGTTCGTTGTTGATCTATGGGTGTATTGAACGGACCTCGACGGGGACCACGGCGGCCTCGGGCGCAGGTCGCTGCGGTTACTCGGATGGAGAAGCAGCTGGGATCGCTGCCGGTGATCGCGGATTTCTCCCGCCGGTTGGACATCGCAGGTGTCGTGGACCGGGCCTGCCCGATACGCGATGTCGCCCCTGTCAGTCACGGCCAAGTCATCGAGGCGTTGATCGCCAACCGGCTGACCAGCCCGAAAGCGATGGTCGCCGTGGCCGACTGGGCGCACGCGTGGGCGGTGGAAGAGGTCTACGACATCGAAGCGGACCTGCTCAACGACGACCGGCTCGGCCGAGCCTTGGACGCCCTCGCCGATCAGGCCGACCAGGTCGTCGGTTCGATCGGCGCGAACGCGATCGACGTGTTCGGCATCGACGTCACCCGCTGCCATTGGGACATGACCTCGATCTCGCTGTACGGCGCCTACGACAGCGTCGACGACGAGCATCCGGCCCCGGCTTATGGGCACCCGAAAGACCGACGGACCGACCTCAAACAGATCCAGGCGGGTATCGCCGTGTCCGCCGACGGCGGTATCCCCGTCTTCGCCCGGGCCTACGACGGCAACGCCGCCGAGATCGCCCAGGTCACCGACACCATGCGCGCCCTGCAAACCCTCGCCACACCCCGCAGCTTCCTACTGGTCGGCGACTCGAAACTCATCTCCCACACCAACGTCACCGCGATGAACACCGAACAGGTCACCTTCATCGCACCCCTGGCCGCGTCCCGGGTCCCCGACGGGCTGTTCGCCGGCCTCGACCCCACCCAGGCCACGTTCGTGGACTACATCGCCGAACGCGACGAAGGCAGCCGACAAATCCTGCCTGACACCTACCGAGTCTGCGAAGACACCATGGACCTGGCCGGCCCCCGCAAGAAAGACCCGGTGCACACCCTGCGCCGGATCCTGGTGTACTCCACCGCCAACGCCACCGCCCAGGCCAAAGCCCGAGCACTCAAACTCGCGAAGGCCCGCACCGACCTGGACACCCTCACCCGCACCGCCGGCACCCGCCACCAACCCACCACCGAGGCCGTCACCGCGAAGGCCACCGCGATCGCTCGCCACCGCCGAGTCGCCGCCTACCTGCACACCACCATCACCGTCGACGACACCGGCAAACCGGCCTTCGCCTGGACCTTCGACCAAGCCGCCCTCGACGCCGAAGCCGCCGCCGACGGCTGGTACGCCCTGCTGACCAACCTGCCCGCCGACCACACCGCCACCGACGTGTTCCTGCAATACAAAGACCAACCCACGGTCGAACGCCGCTACAGCGAGTTCAAAGGCCCCCTCGCCGTCGCACCGATCTTCCTACGCAGCAACCGCCGGATCACCGCCCTGATCACCGTGATCTGCCTGGCCCTGCTCATCTTCTGCCTCATCGAACGCGAAGTCCGCGCCAACCTCGCCCCCGACACCGAGATCCGCGGCTTCTACATCAACGACCGCCGCCCCCGGAAACCCACCGGACGACTCATCCTGCAAGCCCTCGGCGAACTCCGCCTCATCCCCGCACCCCGCAGCGAACCCGCCACCATCCCCCAACCCGGCTACCTACAAAACCAACTCCTACAACTCCTCCACGTCGACCCCACCCAACCCCGCTGGCCATGAAAACGCGGCCACTCAATCGCATGTGCGAACGACGGGGCTAGCCGGGTGCTCAGCGCGGCCAGGGTGCCCGGACGGTCCGGCAGGGTGGTCCGCAACCGCATCAGGGCCTGCCGTCCGGCCGGGATGGCCAGCAGATCCGGCAGCGCGGCATGGCGCTGGCTGTCGAACGTGGCCCGGCGCCGGCTCCACCGGCGGCGCAGCAGTGCCCCGGCCACGAGGATGGCCGCACTGACGGTCAGCATGGGCGCGCCGTGCGCCCGCTCCCCGAGCAGGGTGACGAACAGGTGTGCCGTGCCGACGGCGAAGAACACGGCGGCGACCTCGATCAGGTCGGTGGCCCAGTGCGCCACCCGGTGACGGTCGATCGTCTTCATGACCACGGATCGTGACCGCCCGGGATGTCCCGTTCGATGACTCCCCGTGTCGGCCAGGAAAACGATCCGGCCCCGTGTGAAATCGTCATTAATCAGACGAGTTTCCCGACACATTGCCCCTGCGCACCCGGGATCCCCAGGATAATGCCCGGCAACGGAACGCACCGCACGTTGCTCAGCGCCAGCGGTAGCTGAGACGGGGCTCAGGATCATGTAAAAAACTTTGACTCGGTGTCGGGGATTCTTACCTTCAGGGCATGACAACCGCGGAGCGGCGGGCCTGGAGCCTGGCCGTCACGAGCCTCATCGCGTACGCGGTCTCTCTGTTGCTGTTGTTGGCCGGCGTCAGCTATGTGCCGGCCCTGCTGTCGACGGTCGGTGGCGCGATCGTCGTCAACATGGTGACGGGCATGACGTTCGGTGGAGGCAAGGCCGACCAGCGCGACCGGGAGATCGGCCGGTTCGGCGAGCACATCGGGCAGTCGCTGGTCGTCGCCGGCGCCGTCGGAGCGCTGGTGCTGGCGCTGTTCGAGGCGCGCTACTCCTGGATCGCCAACGTCATCTACCTGGGGTTCGTGCTGTCGGCCGTGCTCGGGTCGGTCGCCAAGATCTTCGCGTACCCCCGAGGTTTCCACCCGTGGTGAAGCCGACCAGCATCACCAACGAGATCCGATCGCTGCGCTTCGCCGCCGGCGAGATGACCCAGGCCGAGCTGGCCGACCGCATCGGCATGACCCGTCAGACGGTGATCGCCATCGAGCGGGGCCGTTACTCGCCGTCGCTGGAGGTGGCGTTCCGCATCGCGCGGGTCTTCGGAGTCGGCCTGGACGACGTTTTTCAATACCCCCCGGAGGAGCCCTCGTGAAGGCCATCGTCCACAACACCTACGGCGACGCCGACGTTCTCCACATCGACGACGTCCCCGATCCGACAGTCAAACCCCACCAGGTTCTGGTACGGGTCCGCGCGGCCGATGTCGACCGGGGCGTCTGGCACGCGATGACCGGTCTGCCGCTCGTCTCCCGGCTGGGCTTCGGCCTGCGGCGGCCCCGCAACCGCACCCCCGGGCTCGACCTGGCCGGCGTGGTCGAACAGGTCGGCGATCAGGTCACCGACTTCAAGGTCGGTGACGAGGTCTTCCGCGAGGGTTCGAGCAGCTGGGCCGAGTACACGTGCGCCAAGGCGGCCCGGCTCCTGCACAAGCCCGCCCACCTGTCGTTCGAGGAGGCCGCCGTGCTGCCCACCTCGGGCGCCACCGCCCTGCACATGCTCGGCGGCGACCGCACCCGCGGCGACGTCCTGGTGATCGGCGCCGGGGGCGGTGTCGGCTCCTTCACCGTCCTGCTGGCCAAGGCCCGCGGCGACCGGGTCACCGCCGTCTGCAGCGCCGCCAAGGCCGACGCCGTACGCCGCTTCGGCGCCGACCACGTCATCGACTACACGAAGGAGCAGCTGACCGGCACCTACGACCTTATCGTCGACATCGCCGGCAACCGCCCGTTGTCCGTCCTGCGCGCCCCTGCTCAAGCCGACCGGCACCCTGTCGATAGCCGGCGGCGAGAGCGGCGGCCGCTTCTTCGGCGGCCTCGAACGCAACTTGCACGCCCTCACCATCACCCCGTTCCTCAAGCAGACCCTGCGCGCCCCCATCGTCATCGCCCAGCGAGCCGACCTGGCCGCCCTCACCTCGATCGCCTCCCCGTGGGAACGCAGCTACCCCTTGGCCGAAGCCCCCGAAGCCATGAACCGCCTGGCCACCGCCCAGGTGGCCGGCAAGCTCGCCCTGGTCCCCTGACTCATCAGCTCGTCGCCCCGCCCGGCCGCACAACACAGCGGCTGTGAACCGTTCCCCGCAGCCCCGCAGCGACCTGGGGTCCGTCTGCGGCTGGGTGGGAAATTGGGCGGGGCGTCTCCTCGGAATCTCCACGGGTGCTTCACCGGATCTGCGGGGCCAGGTGGTGGGGTGGGCGGGTGAACGAGCAGATTGCCTACATGGATCGGGCCGCTGCCACTGACGTGGGGCTGGCCTACAAGCGGCGGCTGCTGGAAGCCCTGGACGTCCGGCCAGGGTCGACGGTGGTGGATCTCGGGTGCGGGCCGGGGACCGATCTGGGGGCGCTCGCGCAGGCGGCCGGTGACGGCGGGCGGGTGATCGGGGTCGACCGTGACGCTCGGATGGTGGCCGAGGCGCGGCGCCGGCATCCGGGGGTCGACGTCGAGCTGGGCGACCTGCAGGCCTTGCCGTTCGGGGACGGGACCGTGGACCGGGTTCGGGTCGATCGGGTGTTGCAGCACGTCGCCGATCCGAGGGCGGCCATCGCCGAGGCGCGGCGGGTGCTGCGGCCGGGCGGCCTCTTCGGCATGGGCGAGCCGGACTGGGACACCCTGGCGGTCGCGGATGAGGATCTGGCGACGAGCCGGGCGTTCGCGCGCTTCAACGCGGCACAGGTGCGCCATCCGAGCATGGGACGCGAATTGGCGCGACTGTGCACGGCGGCCGGGTTCGTCGTCCACAGGGTGGAGCCGGTGGCCGTGCTCTTCCGGGACTTTTCCACAGCGGACCAGGTGCTGAGGTTACGGCGCAATTCCTCTCTCGCTGTGGACAACGGCGACATTCCCGAGGCGTACGCGCGGGGGTGGCTCGAAAGGCTCGTGGCGGGGCCGATGGTTGCCGGGTTCACCTTCTATCTCGTGGTGGCGCGAGCTTGACACGACGCTTTCTGTAACCAAAGGTGTTACAGCATGGCAGCCAACAGCCGGCTCACGATCGCCGTGCACGCGCTCACCTGGATGGCGCTCGCCCAGCGCCGCGGCCGCGAGCTGATGACCTCCGACGAGGTGGCCGCGAGCGTCAACACCAACCCGGTGATCGTCCGGCGCAGTCTCGGCGACCTGCGGCGGGCCGGGCTGGTCGACGTACGCCACGGGCCCGGCGCCGGGTGGAGCCTGGCGCGACCGCCGTCGGAGATGACGCTGCTCGACGTGTACGACGCGGTCGAGCAGCCGCAGCTGTTCGCGCTGCATCACACCGAGCCCAACCTCGAATGCCCGGTCGGCCGCGGCATCCGGCCCGCCCTCGACGTCGTCTACGGCGGGGT
Organism: Actinoplanes sp.; assembly: GCA_965217855.1. Lineage (GTDB taxonomy): Bacteria > Actinomycetota > Actinomycetes > Mycobacteriales > Micromonosporaceae > Actinoplanes. The sequence continues at coordinate 113,078 of CBDCJN010000018.1, forward strand.
CGATCAAGCCGTGCGCCGCGAGCTCGCGCAGACCACGATCGCCGACGTGCTGCGCCAAACTCTGGAGGTTCCCTCATGAAGCACCAAGTGGTCGAGCTTCGCCAGTACACGCTGCATCCCGGCCGGCGCGACGAGCTGATCGACCTGTTCGACCGTGAATTCGTCGAGACGCAGGAGGAGACCGGGACGGCGGTGCTCGGCCAGTTCCGCGACCTCGACGATCCCGACCGTTTCGTCTGGCTGCGCAGCTTCCCCGACATGCCGGCCCGGGCCGGGTCGCTCGGCGCCTTCTACGGCGGCCCGGTCTGGAAAGAACACCGCGACGCCGCCAACGCCACGATGATCGACTCCGACGACGTCCTGCTCCTGCGGCCCGTCCCCGGCCGGCCCGGCTTCCCGCCCGATGCCAAGCCCCGCAACGGATTGCCGCCCACGACCGAGCCGGGCGGCCCGGCGATCGTGGCCACCCTCGCCTTCGGCGAAGACGCGTCGTTCTACGAGGATCGGCGCGATGCGTTGCTGGCCGCGGCCGGCCCGGAGGCGTTCGGCCTCCTCCAGACCGAGTACGCGGACAACACGTTCCCGGCGTTGCCCGTCCGCACCGGGGAACACGTCCTGATGTGGTTCACTCGATCGCCGGCCCCGCTCCCCCACATCGACGGGGTCCGGACGCACCAGCTCCGGCTGTCGCCGACCTCCCGATCCCGGATCCGCTGAGTCCGGTCGCCCCGCGGTGGCGGTCAGGCGGCGAAGATGCGGGTGAAGATGTCGTCGATCACGTCGCACTTGGCCATGTTGTAGTTGGTGCCCTCAACGGTCAGGCGGCGCTTCGCCGAGGCGTACAGCTCGCGGTCCGAAGGGTTGGCCCGCAGCCAGTCCCGGAAGAGGCGGTGCCGGATGAGCTCGGACGAGTCGCTCGGCCACACGTGCAGGTTGATGTCCTCGGCGCCACCCACCAGCATCCGGTGCCCGTGCCACCACGGTTCCCGCAGCACCAGGCGGTAGCCGATCTGTTCCAGGGCCGGCACGTAGCGGGACTCGTCCGTCGTGTCGGCCACGGTCAGGTCGATGTCGATGATGGGTTTCGCGGCCAGCCCGGGCACCGACGTCGACCCGACATGCTCGATGCCGAGGATTTCATGTGCCCAGGAAGCGCTGCGTTACTTCCTGCGGATACTCGGCCATGCGTACCTCCGGGAGAGAAGCCGGAAAAAGGGAAGTCGGCCAGAACAACCCCACCGGGGCATGATCTATGCATGTTGACGCCGACGCCCCTGATGGGGCTGGTCACCGGGTTCTGGAGTTTCAAGACGTTCGCGGCCGCCGTGGAGCTCGACCTCTTCACGAGGCTCAAGGGCGGGCGCGCGCTGACCGTCGCGGAAGCCGAGACCGAGTTGGGCCTGCCGGAACGACCCGCCGATCTGCTGCTCACCGCGTGCGCGTCGCTCGGCCTGCTCGAGAAGGACGGCGACGGCTACCGCAACACCGAACTGGCCGAAGAATTTCTCGTACGCGGGAAGCCCTACTACTTCGGAGGGCAGGTGACCTACTGCGATCAGCGCACCTACCTGCCCTGGCACCGGATCGGCGAGGCCCTGCATTCGGACCGCCCGCTCACCTGGGACCCGGCGACGCAACAGTCCATGTTCGACACGGCCGACCCGCAGATGCTCGCGACCTTCTGGGACGCCATGTATTCCACGTCCATCTTCACGGCCCGGGCGCTGGCGACCGCGATCGACCTGAGCGACCGCGCGAGCCTGCTCGATGTCGGGGGCGGCTCCGGGGCGTACCCGATCGAACTGTGCCGTTTGTTGCCGCAGCTGCGGGCGACCGTGCTCGACCTGCCGCACGTCTGCGAGATCGCCGCCGCGAACATCGGCCGGGCCGGCCTCGGCGACCGCATCGCCACCCGGCCGGGCAACTTTCTCACCGACGAGGCGCTGCCGGGCGGGCACGACGTCGTGCTGTTCAGCATGATCCTGCACGACTGGGACGAGACGACCAACCGCCAACTGCTGACCCAGACGTACGCGGCCCTGCCGCCCGGCGGACGAGTCGTCATCTCGGAGCTGCTGCTGAACGCGGAGCGCACCGGGCCGGGACCGGCCGCACTGATGGGCATGAACATGCTGGTGGAGACGGAGGGCGGCCGGAACTACGCGGACGCCGACTACGAGCAGTGGCTGGCCGACGCGGGCTTCACCGACGTTCGTACCGTCCTGTTCGACGCGCCCGGAGCCAACGGCGCAGTCCTGGGCACCAAGCCTTAGAGGTCGAGAACCAGGCGCGGGCAGGCCGCCCGGGAGACGCAGATCATCATCGTGTTCCCGGCAGCCCGTTCCGCGGCGGTGAGCAGGTCGTCGTGGTGGTCGATCTCGCCCGACAGCACCTTGGTCTCGCAGGTGCCGCAGAAGCCCATCTCGCACGAGGACGGCGCCTCCACCCCGGCCGCCCGCACCGCTTCCAGGATCGTGGTGTCCGAGCCGACCGGCACCACGACGCCGCTGCGGGCCAGCTCCATCTCGAAGCCGTCGCTTGTATGCACGAGGGCGGCCGGTGCGAACCGTTCCACATGCAGTTCGTCGGGCCGTCCCGCGGCCGTGAAGGCGCTGCTCAAGGCGTCCAGCAGGCCGGCCGGGCCGCACGCGTAGACGTGGGCGCCGACGGAGGTGGTCACCACCGATTCGGGATCGAGCGGGCCGGTCTGGCATCGCACGGGGCCCAGGGCGCGCAGCTCGGCCTCGAACGCGAAATGTGAAGGCGAACGCGCCCCGTAGATCAACTCCCACGGCGTGCCGCGACGGTGTGCGGCCAGCACCATCGGCACCAGCGGCGTGATGCCGACCCCGCCCGCGACGAACACGTAGCGTTCCGCGGCGTGCAGCGTGAACGTCGACCGGGGTGCGGACACCGCCACGCGTACGCCGGGAAGCAGCGACCGGTGCGCCTCGATCGACCCGCCGCGGCCGTCCGGCTGGGCGAGCACCGCTATCCGATAGGCGCGGCGGTCGTCCGGATCGCCGCACAGCGAGTACTGCCGCACGAGCCCGGACGGCAGAGTGACGTCGATGTGAGAGCCGGGCTCCCACTTCGGGAGTTCGCCGCCGGCGATATCCACCAGCACGTACGACGTTATGTCCTCGGCTTCCCAGCGGGCCGCGACGACGCGGAGGTCAGCCATCGGCCGGCACCCGCCGCATCAGGTCGAGGAAGCAGCGCCGGTAGTTGAGCGTGAACATGTCGGCCGGCACCGAGAACTCCTCGATCTCGTTGTCCCACGGGATCTCGCGCGGGTCGAGGTCCTCGACGATCGGCACGTCCTCGAGATAGACCATCTCCTCGACGCGCAGGTTCTCCTCGAGCGACGCCCCCGAGTAGTCCGCAGCGTTCGCGACACCCCAGAAGATCTTGACGTGCTCGTACGAGATCGGGGACGGGAAGCCGGCGACGACGCGTACGCCGTACTTGTCGTAGTCGTAGGTGATCGACGCGAGGCCCGGCGCGGCGCAGTGGTAGCGCATCATGCAGTCGCCGTCGTTGGCCCACTCCCCCGACCCGGCGTCGAGCGGGCGCAGCATCCACACGTCGAGACCGTCGCGGCGTACGTCGAGGGGCTCTACCACTTCGGGCGTCGGTCCCATGGAGACCTTGTGGACGAATGGGAAGTGGGCCACGTCGCGGAAGTTCTCGACGGTGACGCCGACCCCCACCGGCGAGTCGATCGGGTCGGCTGCCATCCACACGAGGTCGACGTCCCGCCACTCCACCGGGTCGTAGATATCCACAATCGGGTCCTCGAGGACCGTCCACACGTGGCCGAACTTCTCGACCGCCGGGTAGGTCGCGATGCGGGCCTTCGGCGGGATCTTGGCCTGGTCGGGCAGCGAGGGCACGCGGACGCAGGCGCCGTCGGAGCTGGCGAACTCCCAGCCGTGGTAGGGGCAGCCGATCGAGCCGGCGTGCACCTCGCCGATCGACAGGTCGCCGCCGCGGTGGGGGCAGCGGCGCGACTGCACGACCGGGCGGCCCTCGCCGTCGCGGTAGACGACCAGCTTGATGCCGAGCAGGGTGGCCGGCTGCGGCTTGGCCAGATCGATCGAGCGCGCGACCGGGAACCACGAGCGGCGCATGGCCGCCTCGGCGAGTTCCCGCTTGGTCTTGGTGCGTTCAGGGGCAAGCGTCATCGGAATTCTCCCAGGACGATGAGGACCAAGCGCCGGCGGCAACAGACGTCGCACGGCAACTTGTTGATGACTTGAACGATGTGTTGACGCCGGACGTCCACATGTTGATGGGTTGATCAATGCGATCAACATATGGACGGCGCAATCAACATGACGGGCAATCAACACGACAGGCAATCAACACGACAGGCAATCAACACGACAGGCAGTCAACACAGCGGGCAGTCAACACAGCGGGCAGTCAACACAGCGGGCAGTCAACAGGTGGGGCAGTCAACAGGTGGGGCAGTCGACAGGCGTTGGTGCCATCAACGTGACGGGGCGATCACCACACCGGCGGCGGGCGGTCACGCTGCCAGGGCGATCAACACAGCGACGGCGATCAACAAGGCGGAGAGCGATCGACACGGCGGCGGGACGATCAACAGGACAGAGAGCGATCGACACGGTGGGGCGATCGACGGGGCGGGTGGGGGTCAGATGCCGACCATGAGGGCTCCGCCGTTGGCGGGGATTGTTTGGCCGGTTATGAAGGACGCGTCGTCGGAGGCCAGGAAGGCGACCACTGACGCGATCTCGTCGGGGCGGCCCAGACGGCCCAGGGGGACGGCGGCCAGCTCCTCCTCGTAGCGGTCGTCGGGCACCATCCGGGTGTGGACGGCGCCGGGGGTGATCGCGTTGACCAGCACGCGGTCGGCTACCAGCTCGGCGGCCAAGGCCTTCATCAGGCCCAGCTGGGCGGCCTTGCTGACCATGTAGCCGTAGGAATGACCGTCCGGCACCTGGCCCCACTGCGACGAGATGAAGATGATCCGGCCGTGCGGGCTCTCGCGCAGCGCGGGGACGGCGGCGCGGCTGAGGGCGTACGGGGCGACGACGTTGACGGCCAGGTAGCGCTCGAACTCGGACGGCTCGGTCTCGGCCATCGGGCGCCAGTCGTGCATCAGGCCGGCGTTGTGGACGAGCACGTCCAGGCCGCCGTACGCGTCGATGGCCGTTTTGACGAGGGCCGCGGGCGCGGACGGGTCCGTGATGTCGGCGACGACACCGACCGCCTCGGGCAGGGCGGCCGCCACGTCGAGCACCTCGTCGTCCCGGTCGACCAGGACCAGCCGGGCGCCACGGGCGGCGAGGACGGCCGCGTGCGCCTCGCCCATCCCCCGGGCCGCACCGGTGATCAGCGCGACCCGGCGGTCGAGGCTGGTCACGCGGCGGCCTGGTGGGGCTCGGTGACGTACAGCATGTTGCCGTCCGGGTCGAAGAACGGGCGGTAGCGGTACCAGGTGCCGCTGGGGTGCTTCCACTCGATGCGGGCGTCGACCCACTCGACCTGCCCGTCCAGGGCGGCCTCGGCCTCGTCCAGGTCGTCCACCTCGAACGCCATCGAGTCGTACCCGGGGGCGTTCTCGGGGTTGATCGCCGTCCGGCGCGGGGCGTGCTCGCCCACCTCCGACTTGAAGATGTAGAGGGTCAGGTTGCCGAGGTCGATCGCCGCCCACTCCTCCTCGGGCTCGTAGGGCAGGTGGAACGGCAGCCCGAGCAGCCCGTGATAGAAGTCGACCAGCCGGCCGACGTCCTTGGTGAGGATGTCCATGTTGTCGATCCGCTTGAGCGAGAGCGCCATGACGTGCTCCTTTCGGTGAGCGTTGAGCAGCGACCCGAGCGTGCCGGTCGGGTACGCGGGTCAGAGTGCGTTACCGGCTACGTGGGTCAGCGGGTTTTTAGGGGGTCGGTCAATGGGTGTTGAGGGGGTGGGCGCAGGGGCCGGCCGGGAAGGCGTCGAGCGTGCCGGTGGGGACGTCGAGGGTGACCGTGGCGAGGGTGCGGAACTGCGCCTCGGGCGGGGCCGTGGGGTCGGGGTGGCAGCACAGACCACCGCCGCCCAGGAGGTGGCTGTCCATGGCCTTGATGGCCGCCGCGGCGTCCGGGGTGGTGCGGCCGAGGCGGCGGCGGAGCAGGTCGAGGCGGACTACGCTGTCCGGGCCCGTGACCAGTTCGGTGTCGCCGAGCGCCGCCGGCGTGGACAGGAAATGGTTGGTGTGCAGCAGCAGGCCGTCCGGGTCGGGCAGCACATAGCCGATCCGCGCGGGGTTGAGCTCGACGCTGACCGCCGCCGACTCGCCGGCCCGCGCGGCGACCAGGGTCATCGAGGTCGACGCGCTCACCGGCGCGGCGGCCAGCGTGACCAGGGCCTGGTTGAGGTCGGTGCTGTGGTCGAGCACCGACCGCGCGAGCACGTGCACCGGCGCGCCGATCCCGGCCCCGTCCGACGTGTGGTGCAGGATGTTGAACAACAGGCCGAGGCCCGAGCGGTTGACGCCGATCTTCCCGACGATCCCGAACTCGGTGAGCGTCGTCGTGACCCGCCCGTCGGGGTGCGGGATCTCCCAGACGAACCACGAGCCGGCCAGCGATTCGTACCAGTCCCAGGCCTGGACGGCGACGGGCCGCCCGCCGGCCCCCAGATGGACGACGGTGCTGCACTCACCGCGTACCCGGCTGGAGTTGAGGGCCAGGATCTCGGTGCGGGCGTTGATGGCGGCGATCGCCGACACCGGGAGGCCGCTGCCCGCCGCGATGCCCGCGATCTCCTCCGCGAGGCTGTCGTCCAGGGCGCGTACCGCTGCGAACGCCCGCGAACCGACAGCGTCGAGGTCCGGCGAGCCGAACAGACCCTGATAAGCCGCAACGCAAGCGCGGATCTCGTCGGGGAAGGCGCGGCCCAGCTCCTCGCCCCGGTCGTGCGGGGTGAGGACGCTGGATCTGAAGTGGACGACCATCAGGCGAGCCCCAGCAGCGGCCGGCAGTGCGAAGCCACCGCGTCGAGCCGGGCGAACCACACGTCGTCCCGCCCGGCCATCTCGTCGAGCAGCGCCTCCACCTCGGCCAGCCGGTAGGGCCGCCCGATGACTTCAGGGTGCATCGTGTAGGTCGTGTGCCGCCCTTCGGCCAGCGCCGACGCGAACTCGGCCGACCACGAACGGCGCAGCTCGGACGGGTCGGTGACGTTGCCGCCGCCGTCGATGTTCCAGCCGAACCGGGGCCAGTCGTCCAGCGACCAGTGCACCGGCAGCTCCAGCAGGGAGGCACCGGAGTGCCTCTCCACGTACGGCCGGTCGTCGCCCATGCAGCTCGAGTCGTAGCCGAAGCCCCGCGCCACGAGCAGCTCGAACGTCTCCGGCGTGAGCTCCCACGAGGTCGACCGGTAGCCGGTCACCTCCGGGGCGCCCGCCTTGGCCAGGGCTTCGAGACCGCGGTCGATCTCCGCCTCCTGGTCGGCCGCGGACACCTTGTCGCTGCGCAGGTGCAGATAGCCGTGGTGGGCGACCTCGTGGCCCGCGGCGAGCAGCGTGTCGACCAGGCCCGGATGCTGCTCGGCGGTGTAGCCGGGCACGAAGAACGTGCACGGGATGCCGTACCGCTCGAACAGGGCCAGGATGCGCGGCGTGCCCCGGGTGACCCCGTACCGGCCCTCGGAGAGGATCGTCAGCCGTTTCGCGTACGACGGGCCCTCGCCCAGCCAGCCCGCCTCGGCGTCCACGTCGAAGGTGAACGAGACCGCGACCTTCTTGCCGCCGGGCCAGTTCCAGTTCATCGGCCGACCATTTCGGCCTCGACCGCCGACCGGGGCTCGCGCCAGACGAAGCGCTGCTTGTCCTGCACGATCCGGCGGTAGAGGTAGAGCAGCACCGAGACCGACAGCACGAGCAGACCGATGATCAGCTCCTTGGTCGACCCGTACCCGGTGATCTGGGCACTCAGCGCGCCCACGACGAGCAGGATCGTGTCGAACAGGGCGAGGATCGCGGCCACCCAGATCCATTGCCGGCCGAGTTTGATCGGGCGTTCGGCGTCCGGTTCGTCGCGGCGCAGGTTGAGGAAGCCGGTGAGCGACAGGATGTGGCAGAGGATGTAGCCGAGGATGCCGGCCACGATCACGGCCAGGGCCTCGCCGACGAAGAGGATCAGGATCACGTTGACCACCAGGTCGAGCGACATCGCGCGGCCGGGGACCTTGAACCGGTTGAGCTCGCCGAGCTGCTTGATCGTCAGGCCCTCGAGGGCGCTGCCGTGCAGCACGCGGCCGCCGTCGGCGGTGGTCATCACCATCAGCAGCATCAGACCGGCGATCAGGCAGATCGTCATGACGACGTCGCCGCCGGGGAAGAGGCCCTCGAACAGGCCCAGATAGAAGGAGACCGGCTCCTCGGCCACCGCGGCCTGGTCGGCCAGGCCGCCGACGCCGAACGGGACGAGCAGGTAGACGGCGATGACGAAGACCCCGGCCAGGCGCAGCGCGATCCGCGAGTCGCGGACGGTGTCGCGGAACTCGGGCACGAACGAGGCGACCGCCTCGATGCCGTAGACCGACCAGGCCAGGACGAACATCCAGGCGATGGCCGTACGCCACCCCGGGAACCCGCTGGCCGCGATGTCCCAGTGCAGGTTCGCCAGCGACCAGTCGCCGGAGATGACCGGCGCGAGGGCGAAGACGACGATCGGGATCAGGACGAGTACGCCGGCCGCGTACATGATCCACATGGCCGGCTTCATGCCGAGCACGTTGAGCAGCCAGCCCAGCAGCAGCACTCCGAGCGCGACCATGTGCGGGAAGCCGACGTCGGCCAGCCCGGTCGAGAAGGTCCAGGTCTGCTCGGGGAACCATTCGGCCTGCACGAGCGTGCCGATCTGGAGGCCGTAGATGGCCAGCGAGCTCGACCAGGCGAACCAGTAGCCGTACGTGGCGACCGGGCCGACCAGCGTCGAGCGCGTGCGCCATCCCTGGTGGGCGTACATCGAGATGCCGCCGACCTTGTCCTTGAACATGCCGGCGAGCTCGGAGTAGATGTAGTTCTGCAGGCAGGCGACGACCGCGACCGCGCCCAGCAGGGCCAGCGCGGTCCACGCGCCGATGTAACCGATCGCGTAGCCCATGCCGACGAACAGGGCGGCGGGGATGGAGAGGCTGATGGTGAAGCCGTCCCACCAGCGCAGTGTCTTCGCGTAGGTGTGGTCGTCGGCGATCGAATCGTGGTAACTCATGGCGCAGACCTCCTCTCAAGCACGCAATGCGCAGATTCTCCCCGTCTGACCTACGCGTTTCAGTGACTCGGGACGCTAGCACCACGCATTGCGTCCCCGGAAGAGCCGCATCTGCGCAATGCGCAGCATCCGAGAGGTTTAACCACGCGGAAACGCAGCCGGATAGGCTCGCGACCATGCAGGAGCACACTCTCGACGAGCTGGACCGCGCGATCGTCCATGAGCTGGAGGAGGACGGCCGCCGGGCGCTCCGCGAGATCGCCCGCAACATCGGCGCCTCCGAGGCGACCGTCCGGGCCCGCGTCAAGCGCATGCAGGATGCCAACATCCTGCGCATCGTCGCCTTCACCGACCCCGAGCAGCTAGGCAACACGCATCTCTCGCTGGTCTTCCTGACCGTCGAGCCGGCCCACCACCAGGCCGTGGTCGACGCGCTGGTCGACCTGCCCGAGGTCACCTACGTCTCGACGCTGCTGGGCCGGGCCGACGTCTGCGCCGAGATCCTCACCGCCGACAACCAGGCGCTGTGGGCGTTCCTGAATGAGAAGGTGGCCCGCATCGAGGGCGTCAAGGGCACCGAGACGGTCCCGATCCTCAAGGTCCACAAACTCCGCTACACGACGCCGACGCTCCCCTGACGACAGTGCGCCTGAGGCGCGCGTCACTCAGGAACCTCCCAGCTCATGCGCAGCAAAACGGGGTGGCCGACCCCAGTACTGTGTTCGCGGTGAGATGGACCAGGAAGACGACGTTCGCGATTTCAGCAGCTCTCGCCGTGTTAGTGGTGGCGGTGGTCGTCTTCGTGCGCCGTGACTCGTCCCGGACGGGCACCGAGGCCGGCTCCACCGCCTCCGCGACCGGAACGCCGAGCGCTCAGCCCAGCACTACCGACACCCCGTGGACGGGCAGCTGGGCCGTCGCCGTGCAGAACGGCGGGCGCAGCTTCGACCGGCAGACCGTCCGGCAGGTGATGCGGGTCAGCATCGGCGGCGACACCGTCCGGCTGCGCCTCACCAACGAGTTCGGCAGCGACCCGCTCACGCTCAGCGCCGTCTACCTGTCGGCCCACCAGCAGGCCAGCACGATCGACGCGAACAGCAACACCCACGTCACGTTCGGCGGCAACGACGCGGTCACCATCCCGGCCGGTGAGACGCTGACCAGCGACGCGGTCCAGTTCACCGTGCCCGCGGGCGGGGACGTGGCGGTCAGCGCCTACGTTACCGAGCGGATCGGGTCGGTGACCCAGCACGCGTTCGCCAACCGGAACAACTATGTCGCCGCGGGCAATCAGAGCACCAAGTCGGCGCTCTCGGGCGTGCAGACGTTCGACAACTACGCGTTCCTGTCCGGCCTCGACGTGCAGAACCCGGAGTCGGAGGGCGCGGTCGTCGCGCTCGGCGCCTCGATCACCGACGGGTTCGACTCGACGTTCAACGAGAACCGGCGCTGGCCCGACCAGCTGGCCCGCCGCCTGGTCACGGCCGGTCGCAACGTCGGCGTGCTCAACGCGGGAATCAGCGGCAACCAGCTCACCAAGGACGGCGCGGGGCAGAGTGCTCTCAACCGCTTCGACCGGGACGTGCTCGCCCAGACCGGCGTGAAATGGGTGGTCTTCTCGGACGCGGCGATCAACGACCTCGGCGACGACAACCCGCCCAGCGGCGACGAGCTGATCGCCGCGCTCCAGCAGCTCATCCAGCGCAGCCACGACGCGGGCATCAAGATCTTCTGCGCGACCCTGACGCCGTACAAAGGCACGGGTTACTGGAGCAATAAGGGCGAGGCCGGCCGGGACGCGGTGAACGAATTCATCAAGGCCGACGGCAGCGGTTGCGACGCCGTGATCGACTTCGACACCGCCACCCACGACCCGAACGACGTCCAGCGTTATCTGCCCCGCTACGACACCGGCGACCACCTGCACCCCAACGACGCCGGCATGGAAGCCATCGCCGCCGCCGTCGACCTGGGGCTGTTCAAGGCGTAGGCCCTACGCGGCGCCGCCGTTGGCGTACAGGGTCTGGCCGTTGATCCAGCGGCCGTCGGGGCCGGCCAGGAAGGCCACGCTGCGCGCGATGTCCTCCGGGGTGCCGAGGCGGTCCATCGGGTTGAGGCCGGCGATGCGGTCGATGACCTCCTGGGGCTTGCCGTCGAGGAAGAGCGGCGTGGCGGTCGGGCCCGGGGCGACCGCGTTGACAGTGATATCGCTCCCGCGCAACTCGCGGGCCAGGATCAGGGTCATCGCCTCGACGGCGCCCTTGCTCGCGGCGTACGCGGCGTAGGTGGGCTGTTGCAGGCGGACCACCGAGGTCGAGACGTTGATCAGCGCGCCCCCCGGGCGCAGACGGCGGGCCGCCTGCTGGGCGACCACGAAGGTGCCGCGGACGTTGGTGCGCTGCATGCGGTCGAAGTCGTCCAGGTTCATCTCGGCGACGGGCGCGAGCAGCATGACCCCGGCCGTGTTGACCACGACGTCGACCCCGCCGAACCTCTGCGAGGCCTGCTCGAACAGCGTGGCCATGGCGGTCTCGTCGGCCACGTCGCCGCCCAGGGCGATCGCATCGCCGCCGATCCCGGCCACCACCTCGTCGGCGCGGTCCTTGTTGCCCGCATAGTGCACGACGACGGCCAGGCCGTCGGCGGCGAGGCGCTCGGCCACCGCCCGCCCGATGCCGCCCGAACCGCCGGTGACGATCGCAACCCTGCTCATGAAGACCACCCGTTTCACATATGGCTTAGCTGTCCATTTAAAAGTAGACCGATTGTCCATATACTGCAAGGGTGAGTGACGTTCTCCGAGCCGGCCGCGGCCGGCGTCCCGCCGAGGCCGTGCGCGCCGCCGCATTGACCGCCGCCGGCGCCATGCTGTTCGAGAGCGGGCTGGCCGGGCTGACCTTCGACAAGGTGGCGCAGCGGGCCGGCGTCAGCAAGATGACCCTGTACAAGTGGTGGCCCTCCCCCGGCGCGCTCGCCTTCGAGGCCTACTTCACCGCCGTCGAGCACCGCCTGGCCTTCGACGACACCGGCGACATCGAACGCGATCTGCGCTCTCAGCTGCATGCCTTCGTCCGCCTCCTGACCGCCGGCGACGGCGGCCCGGTGATCGCTGCCCTGGTCGGCGCGGCCCAGTCCGACTCCGACCTGGCCACTGTCTTCACCGACCAGTACACCCGCCCCCGCCGCACCCTGGCCGCCGAACGCCTGCGCCGGGCCCAGGAGGCGGGCCAGATCGCCGCCGACGTCGACCCGCAAGTGGTGGTCGACCAGCTCTGGGGCGCCTGTTACCACCGCCTGCTGATGCCGGCCGAGCCGCTCACCGTCGAGTTCACCGACGCGCTGCTGCGCAACCTGCTGCTCGGGATCACGGCACCACGGGGGCCGGCGAGGTGACGTACCGCCGGCTCAGTCTCTGGTAAGGGCGGCTGCGCAGCGCGATGGTGGTGGCGATCAGGCCGAGGATGCCGGTCTCGACGAAGACCAGAGCCGGCCCGCGGTCGGCGCCGGTGCCGAACCAGCCGCCGATCCAGCGGGCGCCCGCGCCGTCGGTCATGAACGGGATGACGACGAACTGGGCGATCGGCGAGATCAGGAACGCGGTCAGCGGGGACGCGGCCTGTTCGACGCTCTGGGCGAAGCCGAAGACGCGGCCCTGACGCTCGTAGGGCACGACCTTCTGCAGGATCGTCTGTTCGGCCGCCTCCGCGTAAGGCACGACGATCATGTAGAGGTAGAGTCCGGCGGCCAGCCAGATGATCGACGAGCGCAGCGGGAAGAGCAGGGTCACGCCCCAGCAGACGAGGTTGACCAGCAGCAGCCGCCGCACCGGGTTGCTCCCGAGGCCGGTGCGGGCGATGAGCAGGCCGCCGACGATGAACCCGGTGCTCAGCACACCCCAGAGCAGACCCCACCCCTGCACGGACATCATCGAGAGCCCGTACGCGTCCAGCAGCGCCCTGAACACGCCGCCCAGCGCCACCAGCAGGCCGCTGATCACCGAGGTGACCAGGAAGGAGACGCCCGTATGACCTGAACCACGCTTCAGGTCCACCATCGGCAGGTGTGAGACTGTGGTGCTCGGTGTGAGGAGGGCGGCATGTTCGACCACTTCGTGGTCTCCGTGGTGGTGTGCCCGGTGCTAGTCGCGCTGGCCATCCGGTGGCTGGCCGATCGGCTGCGCCCCGAGGCCGCGGTCACCCTGCTCGTCACGTCGATCGTCACCGCCGCGGTGGCCTGCCTGATCAACCTGGCCGCCTTCGCCGTGCACGCCGTGGCCGAGCTGCACCCGGTCGCGGCCCGGCTCGGCTTCTCCGACGCGATCGTCCGCGCCGACACCACCCGCGAGCCGTGGGTCTCGGTCCTCTCGGCGGCGCTGCTGCTGGCCGCGCTGGCCGGCATGGCCCGGGTCGCGCGGGCCCACCGCCGCGAACACGCGATCGCCCGCGAGTTCGCCGCCCTGCCGCTGGACGCCGACCGGGTCGCGATGGTCGACGACAACCGCGCCGAGGCCTTCGCCGTCCCCGGCGCCCCCGGCCGCGTCGTGGTGACCACCGGCATGCGGGCCGCGCTCGACGACTCGCAGTACCAGGCGCTGCTCGCCCACGAACGCGCCCACCTCGACGCCCGCCACCACCGCCTGGTGCTGCTGGCCCGTCTGGCCGCCGCCGTGCACCCGGTCTTCCACTGGCTCACCCGCCGCATCGACTACCTGGTCGAACGGGCCGCCGACGAACGCGCCGCCGAACAGATCGGCGACCGCCGCGTGGTGGCCCGGGCCATCGGCGCCGCCGCCCTGCGAGCCGCGAACACGGCCGGCGTCGGCCTGGCCATGGCCCCGGCCCGCCGCGACCTGCGCAGCGCCGGCGTGGTCCCCCGCCGCGTGGCCTCCCTGCTGGCCCCGCGCACCACCGCCCGGCTGCTGGCCCTGGTCGCCGTGCCGGCCCTGGTCGCCACGGGCTCCCTGATCTGGACCGGTGAGGCCATCCTCGACCTGGGCGAACTCCTCTACACAGCCGGCCTGCTGCACTGACCTCCGCTCAGGCGGCCGCTGTCCAGAAGAGGGCGCGGGCGAACTGGGTGTAGAGGCCCTTGGGGTGGTCGCGGAAGAGGGGCTCGGTGCCGAAGAGGACGGCGCGGGGCGTGGTGCCGGAGACGATCGAGGCCTGGCCGGCCGCCTGGGCCGGGCCGCCGACGCCAGGGCTGATCGGCAGCCAGTGGCCGGCCACCAGGGGGACGTCGGCATAGCGCTGCTCCACCGTGAAGCCGGTGCCGGTGAACCACAGCGGCGAGTAGACGAACGAGTGCGGCAGCGAGCCGGCGCCGACGACCGGGCCGGTGTTGCGGACGGCGACGACTCCGTTGGCGTCACCCCGACCCGTGACCGCGGTGGCCGGCAGCAGACCGGCCGCGGCGTTGAAGGCGGCCCCGGTGGCGCCGCGGGTCACCACGCCGCCGCCGAGCGCCAGGAACTCGTCGATCGTGGCCTTGCCGGCCGGGTTCAGCGCGGTGTAGCTCAGGCCCGACGAGACGACGAGGGTGTCCACCCCGGTCAGGCCGGCGCCCGCGTTCAGGAGTGCGGTCGAGACCGTGCGCACGTCGAAGCCGAGCTCGCGCAGGACGTGCAGCTCGTCGGCGGCCACGGCCGCGGGTGGCGGCCAGGGTCTCGACCGCGCCGCCGATTATCCGCACGTCGGTCTCGAAGAGCCGGGCCACCTCGGCCAGCAATGGCGCGTCGGCCTGCTCGCCGCTGACCGTCACGTCGACCACGGTCTGTCCCGGCAGCGACGCCGGCGCGTCGAGCGGGAAGAGCCCGCGGGCCGGCTCCGACTCCGGCCCCTGCAGCGAGGTAGGTGATCGCGCCGGACTCGACCAGCCTCTCGACACCGATCGAAGCCATCATCTGTGACGACCGTTACCGCGATCAGCCCTGACAGGGCGAACAACCCGGGCATCCGTTGTCCACAGGCCTCGAGCGGCTTGACCGCCGACGGCCAGGAAATCGGTACGATGACCGCATGAGCTCAGAGTGACGGGGTCTGGCTTCCGGTCGCCGATGTGCTCCTGGTGGTGGAGATCATCTCGCCGGGTTCCGAGGGAATCGACACAGTGACCCGGGTTCCGAGGGAATCGACACAGTGACCAAGCGCGCCGAGTACGCGGCGGCCGGCATCCCGCAGTACTGGACGGTCGATCAGGATCCCGGACAGACGGTCACGATGCACCGCCTGGACGAGGGGCACTACTCGGTACGGGCCACGATGCCGCTGGCGTGGGTGCTCAGCACCAGCCCGGCCGAGCACGATCTCGGCTGAGGCCGGCGAACGACCCCGGCCCGGAGCGCCGCGCGAGTCAGGGCAGTTCGCCCAGGAGGGCTTCGCCTAGTGGGGTGAGGGTGTGCACGACGGCCTTGCCGGCGCGGCTGGTCTGGATCAGGCGGGCCTCGCGCAGCACGGCCGTGTGCTGGCTGACCGAGGCGGCGCTCACGCCGACCCGGCGGGCCAGCTCGGAGGTCGTGCGGCCGTCGCCCAGCGACTCGAGCAGCGAGGTGCGGGTGCGGCCGATCAGGGCGGCCAGCGAGGTGCCGTCGGCCGGGCGCAGGCCGGGGCGCAGGGTGAGGTCGTGCTCGATCGGATAGACCAGCACCGGCGGCAGCGACGTGTCGCGGAGTGTGTCCGGGGTGCCCCACGACAAGTAGGACGGCACCAGCAGCAGGCCGCGGCCGTTGAGGTGCAGGCTCTGCTCGAACGGGACGTCGACCTCGAGCACCGGCGGTTCCCAGCGCATCATCGGCCGGAAGCTGTCGAGCAGGCCCTCGGCGCCCTGGTCGAGCAGCACGCGGGCGCGGCGGGAGCGCTCGGCCTCGATGTGGGCGCGGGCCTCACCCCAGAACGGGGCGATCGCGCTCTCGTACTGCGACTGCAGTGCGCCGGCCAGGCGGCCGAGGATGTCGGTGTCGCCCGCGGCGAGCCGGCTCATCCAGGACGGTTTGGGCCCGGCGTAGCGGACCAGCTCCTCCAGCTCGTCGCGCAGCCGGGAGGCCGGCGTCGACTTGACCGCCTCGACCGCCGCCTGCAGGCCCAGCGAGCCCTCGGCCGGGGTGAGGAAGTCGGGGTAGTAGGCGCCACGGACCAGCGGCAGCAGCAGCTCGAGGTCGCGTCGGTGGCTCGCCTTGAGGGCGTGCCCGCGCCAGCGACCGTAGATCAGCTCGGGGCCGGGGCGGCGCAGACGCCAGACGCTGAAGATCGTTTCCCACAGCGGATCGGGTTCACCGGCGATCCGCACGCGGCCGATGTCGTCCGGCGTGAAGTGGATGCGCAACACGTCGGCCCCCAGTCGCCAATAACCTAGGTCGCCACGGCCTAGCAGAGATTCACGGCGGGCAGTCTATCCGGCGAAGCTGGACGGAGCGCAGCGCAGCCCGGTCCGGTTCCACGAAAAAAGGCCGTATGACCGCCTTGGTCGTACGGAGAGGCGGGTGTTGCCACGAGCGGCGCCGACTTCGAGCGAAGGCCCCGGATATGCACCCCCGATACCGGCATATCCGTCTTGCAGCACGCGCTCCGTCGGTCCGGCTCGTGGCCGACCCGGCGCAAAGACAATCGCTGCCGGGCGGCCCGTGCGACAAGACGTTTAATGCGTCCCTGAAAGGATCACTGCCGGTTCACCCATACGGCCCATACGGTCGGGTTAATGGCCCATGCCGGGTGACCGATCCGACCGAAAGGAACTTAACGGGGATATCAGGCGACCGAGGGCTCGCTGACCTCCTCGGCGGGGCGGCGGCGCGACACCCAGCGCTCGAAGATCAGCGAGGTGAAGGGCGGGATCGAGGCGGCCAGGCCGACCAGGGTGCGCAGCAGCGACCAGCGCTCGGAACGCGCCGTCCAGATCGCCGCGGCCAGGTAGGCGACGAAGAGCGCGCCGTGGATCCGGCCGAACAGCCAGACGCCCATGTCAGTGACCTCGGCGACCCGCTTGAGATACATGCCGACGAGCAGACCCGCCCACGAGAAGGCCTCGGCCACGGCCGTGATGCGGAAGATGCGGTAGGGCTGCCACACGTTCGAACTCCCTGATCCATTTCGGCGATCCGGCCCCCGATCGTACAAGCGGGGGAGCTTTCGCCCTCGCTGATTCCTGCCGGGATTCGGGCCTCCCCGAGTCGGGGCGATCAATGGATCGATAGGGTCTGATCTTTTCGGTCGGATGTGCCGAATTCCCGCAAGGCCTCCACGGCGTACGCGCGCAGTTCTACAGTCGAGCCATGAGGTTGCGCTGGTGGTCGATCGAGGTCCTGGACGGGCCGCGCGGCACCGCGCGGGCCTAGGCCCTGTTTCAGAAAGGATGATCGGGCTGCGCCGAGGCGGCGATCACCCACGGCGCCTATCGCTGGGAGTGGCACGACCACTCGTGGGGCGTCCTGTTCGAGATCGCCTTCCGCACCGACGACGCCTGGTCGTCCCACCGTGCGCTGCCGCTGGTCTCGGCCGCCCTCGACGCGGTGCCCGACCCCGCGCACGGCCTCTACGTCTATCCCGGCCGGGGTGGCAGCGGCGGCCGCACCGAGCCCCGGCGGCCCCGCCCGATCGCCGGTGCCGGCGCGGCCCAGATGCCCCTCGAGGACGACCTCAGGGAATACGTGCGGCTGCGCCAGCCGTCACCGGCCGCCTGATCCGGCGTACTCCCGGAAGCGATCGACCGCCCGGCCCGACAGGGCTTTGCCGTGCCCGAAGACGGCGTGCTCGAAATCGTAGGACGCCAGCTTGACCAGGCTGCGGCCCTGCTCGGCCGGGTCGACCGACACCTGCGTCGGCCCCGAGCCGACCTTGCCGTCGCGCGTGCTGGAGGCCGTGTCGCCCGCGAAGAGGATGCCCCCCGCCCGCTCGAGCAGGAAGGACACGTGGCCGGCGGTGTGCCCTGGGGTGTGCACGGCGGTGAACCCGGGCAGCGGCGACGAGTCGGCCCCCGTGATCACCTTGTCGATCTTCGTGGGCTCGGCCGTGCCCATCAGCTTGATCGCGAACTTGGCCAGCCCCCGGGGCTGCGGCTGCCCGAGGGCGCCGGTGATCACCGGTGCGTCGGCCGCGTGCGCGAAGACCTGGGCCCCTGAGCGCCGGCGCACGTCCGCGACGTTGCCGATGTGATCGAAATGGCTGTGGGTGAGCAGCACCGTGCGCACGTCGCCGATCTGTTTGCGCAGGTCGTGCAGGGCGCGGTCGATCCGCTTGGCGTTGCGGGGCAGCCCGGTGTCGATCAGCACCACCCCGTCGTCGGTGACGACCAGGTGCATGTTGACGAACCCGAGGCTCAGTTCGAAGACTCCGTCGATCACTTCGCGCACGCGGCCCATTCTGCCAGTACCCGGAGTGGCGAAGTTTCCCCAGTCGAGCCCATCGCCGCATTTGTCCGGTTTACTCTTGACGCCATGGACCGACGCACGTTGCTCGTGGCCGGCGGAGCGGCCGCCGTACTGGGGCTCACCGGGTCGCCCGCACGGGCCGCCGCCCGGTGGCCGATCTTCGAATGGGCCCGGCCCGGCGGGTTCTTCTTCCCGGGCGAGGGCCTGCTGACCCCGCCACCGCTGGCCGTCTACGACGACAACACCGGGTTCGCCGACGCCGCGGCCAGCCTGCCCCTGCGCACCCGCCAGGTCGAGTCGCTGCGCTCCCACGCCGAGGCGGTGCTGGCCAACCCGCGGCAGACTGCTCGCGACCCCGGTTACCCGGCCCGCGGCGCCCGCCCGATCGACCGCCTGCGGGTACGCCGGGAGGACGGCACCTTCCTGACCGCCGAGCTCGAGGACTGGGGTGACGGTGATCCGGCCCGCGCCTTCCCGGACGCCCTGCACGAGCTGTGGGCCCAGGTGCAGGATCTGCGCCGGCCCGTCCTGCGCGGCGGCGAGCCCTGGCGCCCCGCCGCGGTCCTGCTGGCCACCGTCCACCTCGACTTCGAGCCGGACAGCTACGAACTCTGGCCCGCCGCGCTGCCCGACCCGGCGCCCGCCCTCTATCGCGAGCGCCGCCTGCGGGCCGCGGCGGCCCGGGCCGTACGCGGCGAGCTCACCCCCGCCCCACCCGGCCGGGTCTGGCCGTTCTACCTCGTCCCCCGCACCCGCTACGTGGCAGCGACCTGGCGTCACCTGCTGCCTCACGAATGATCGCGCTCGTCGAAGGCGGCGTGGGGCTCGTCATACCTTCTGCATGCGTCGATAGCCTTCCCCTGTTCCGGCGCAAGAAACAGCCGGAGAGTAGGCGCGGTGCGACGGCCGGTGCGATAGTGTCCGTCTCCGGCACTCGCTCGACCGGGCGCCGATCGCGCCGTATCCACACTGGACACCGGTGTCCACCGAGGTGAGGATGTTCGCGTGGCTGAGCACTTGTCCAGGCTGGACACGAACGTCCCGGAGACTGCCCGGATCTGGAACTATCTGCTGGGCGGCACCGACAACTTCGCCGCCGACCGCGCCGTCGGCGACGAGATCATGGCCACCCTCCCCCAGCTGGCCGAGCACGCCCGGCTCTCCCGCGCCTACCTGGCCCGCGCGGTCCGCTTCCTGACCGTCGAGGCCTGCCTCCGGCAGTTCATCGACATCGGCACCGGACTGCCCACGGCCGACAACACTCACCAGGTGGCTCAGGCCGCCGCGCCCGACGCCCGGATCGTCTACGTCGACAACGACCCTCTGGTTCTGGCCCACGCGCGCGAGCTGCTGACCAGCACCCGCGAGGGCGCCACCGACTACGTCCACGAGGATCTACGCGACCCCGAGGCGATCCTGCGCGCCGCGTCGCACACGCTCGACCTGCAGAAACCGGTCGCGCTGGCGCTGATGGGCGTGCTCGGGCACATCGAGAGCGACGACGAGGCCCGCGCGGTCATCACCCGGCTGCTGCGCGACCTGCCGGCCGGCAGCTACCTGGCGATGTACGACGGCTCCGACACCGACCCGGCCACCCTCGAGGCCACCCGCATCTGGAACCTCTCGGCCAACCCGAAATACCACCTGCGCAGCCCCGCCCGCATCGCCGCGCTCTTCGAGGGCCTCGAGCTGGTCGACCCCGGGGTGGTGTCGGTGACCCACTGGAAACCGGCCCCGGACGCCGCCGGCGCCCCCGAGATTTCGCAGTTCTGCGCCGTCGGGCGCAAGCTGTAACGGGGGCGGGAACCAACATGGCAGCAGGTGGCGAGAGTGGTGGGTCGACCGTGCGTCGGCTCCAGCTCGGCGCGCGCCTGCGCGAGCTGCGGCTGGCCAAGGGGGTGAGCCGCGAGGCCGCGGGCTATCGGATCCGCGCCTCCGAATCCAAGATCAGCCGGATGGAGCTGGGCCGGGTCGGTTTCAAAGCCCGCGACGTGACCGACCTGCTCACCCTCTACGGCATCGACGACCCCCAGGAGCACGAACGCCTCCTCACGCTCACCCGCGAGGCCAACTCCCCGAGCTGGTGGCACACCTACGGCGACGTGCTCGAGGGCTGGTTCCACAGCTATCTCGACCTCGAGCAGGCGGCCGAGCTGATCCGGACGTACGAGATCCAGTTCGTCCCGGGCCTGCTGCAGACCGAGGCGTACGCGAGTGCCGTGATCCGCCTCGCGCACACCAACCCGGGCCAGCACGAGGTCGAGCGGCTGGCCAAGGTGCGGATGACCCGCAAGGAGACGCTGTCGCGCCCGGACGCGCCGACGTTCTGGGCGGTCCTCGACGAGGCCGTGCTGCGGCGGCTGATCGGCGGCCGCGAGGTGATGCGCGAGCAGATGGTCTCGCTCCTGGCGGCGTGCGAGAACCCGAACATCCGGCTCCAGGTCATCCCGTTCGACTCCGGCGGGCACGCGGCGGCCGGCGGGGCGTTCAGCATCCTGCGCTTCCCGCACGAGGAACTCGACGACGTGGTCTACATCGAGCACCTCACGAGCGCCCTCTACCTGGACAAACGCGAGGACGTGGACGACTACGCGGCGGCCTTCGGGCGGCTGATCATCGAGGCCGCTCCTCCGGCGCGTTCCCCCGACATATTGAAGGCCGTCATCGCCGATCTGGATGCCGCCGGCACCGGGGACTGAAAGTCCACTGTGGGTGGTTGCGCCCGGGATCGCGGACCGATAGAAACGTCTCCATGACGGACGAAGCAGCCCCCGCCGAACTGCAGCCCGACGTTCCCCACGCCGCGCGCATGTGGAACTACTGGATGGGTGGCAAGGACAACTTCGCCGCCGACCGGGCCGCCGGTGACGGCGTGGCCCAGGTCTACCCCGAGATCGTGATCATGGCGCAGCAGTCGCGCAAGTTCCTGATCCGGGTCGTCCGCTACCTGGCTGCCGAGGCGGGCGCCCGCCAGTTCCTCGACATCGGCACCGGCCTGCCGACCATGCAGAACACGCACGAGGTCGCGCAGGGCATCACTCCCGACGCCAAGATCGTCTACGTCGACAACGACCCGATGGTGCTGGCGTACGCCCGGGCCCTGCTGGTCGGCACCACGAGCGATGGCGTCACGACCTATGTGCACGCCGACTACCACGACCCGGAGAAAATCCTGGCCGAGGCGCAGGAGGCGCTCGACTTCGACCAGCCCGTCGTCGTCATGTTCATGGGCGTGATGGGCTACGAGCCCGACCTGGCCGTGATCCGCTCGATCGTCAGCACGGTGATGGCGAAGGTGCCCTCCGGCAGCCACCTGGTCTTCTGGGACGGCACCAACACCTCCCCGGCCGTCGTCGAGGGCGCCGACAAGCTGGCCGAGATGGGCGGGGCGCCCTACATCCTGCGCAGCCCGGAAGAGCTGGCCACCGTCTTCGAGGGCCTCGAGCTGGTCGAGCCGCGCCTGGTGCAGATCAGCTCGTGGCGTCCCGACGGCGACGGCATCGAGCCCATCGAGGCCTACGGCGCGGTCGGCCGCAAGCCTTGACCCCGGTCCCGCCGGGCGTGGGCGACAGCCAGAACCCCCAGGCCGTTCGCGGCCCAGTGCACGGCGAGGGGGACGAGCAGGCTGTCGCCGGCCTGGCGGAGCACGGCGAAGGCCACCCCGGCCAGCGCGGTCAAGACGACAGTGCCGGCGACGAGCAGGAGGCGTTCCCGGCGCGGCGGGAGGTGCCAGAGGCCGAAGAGCACGGCGCTGAGGACGGTGGCCCAGGCCGGGCCGAGGTCATGGGCCAGCGACGCCCAGAGCACCCCGCGGAAGGCGACCTCCTCGAACGTGACGGTGGCCAGGGGGATGCTCACCAGCGCCGTGCGCAGCGGGTGGGGCGAAGCGTCGGCCGCGCGCAGGGCCTCGCGGAGGCGCGGGATCAGCAGGGCCACGGCGTAGGCGGCGGCCAGCAGCAGGACGCCCGCGGCGGCGTACCCGAAGGCCTTTGAGGTCGGGGTTGTCAGGCCGGTCTCGGCGGGGGTCAGGCCGGCCACCCAGGCGAGCAGGAGCAGGGCGAACGCGGCGAGCGGGCCGGTGAACGGCTGGGCGGCGCGCGGGCCGCGGTGGTTCCAGATCCGGACGACGAGCATCACCAGGACGGTGACCGCGGTCAGCATGATCAGCTTGTCTCCCCTGTTTCTGCCACGAAGGCCGGGCGGACGGTCGTAGGCGGGTATTTCCGGACAAGCTCCTGTCGAAGCGAACGACAGACAGGAGATCTCATGCGTACCCCCCGCATCCCGGCCGCTACCGTCATTCTCTCGGGCCTGCTGCTCACGACGGCCGCCTGCGCGGCCGCCGAGACCGCCGGATCCGCCGGGTCCGGGGCCTCCACCGCACCCGCCGCGGCCCCCACCTCCTCGGCCCCCGAGCCGGCCGCGCCCTCCTCGGCCACGCCGACCTCGGCTGCTCCGACCAAGTCGAAGCCGTCCGGCAGTGGCACCTCCGGCGGCAGCGGCGTGTTCAGCGGCACCCGGCAGGTCTACCTGCTGCCCAAGAACAGCGAGGCCACCCTGGGTGTGGTCGGCGGCGGCAAGATCGGCCTGTCCGAGAAGTTCGGCGACAACGAGCTGTTCGTGCTGACCGCGGTGCGCCCGGGCGGCGACCAGTACTGGATCCGCACGGCCAAGCTGCGCAAGGGCGGCGAGCCGTACTGCCTGTCGGCCAAGCTCGGCCCCGGCGGCAAGCCGGCCGCGGTGACCACCACGGCCTGTGACGCGGGGGCCGCGGACCAGCTGTTCCGCTTCCGCAAGACGGGCGAGTCGAACGGCAAGCCGACCTACACGATCCGCACCGGCACGACCACCTACATCATCCAGGACCCGACGGGCGAGATCGCCGGCACCGGCACGGGCGTCGCGGCCATCACGATCGGCGAGGGCACTCCCGACATCGACACCCCGTTCGTGATCGCCGACAAGGGCAAGGCGACCATGCCGGCCCTGGACTGACCCCGTCAGCGGGGCCGAGTGGCCGGCAGGCCGGTCAGCCGGGCCGAGAGTTCCCACGGGCGGGGGCCACGTCGGGGTCCGTGGCCACCGCAGCCGGGGTGAGCACGGCGGGCGCTCCCCGGAAGTGCCGGAAGCCGCCGGGCCCGACGTAGGCGCCGCCCGGCAGATCCTCGGTCGCGGCGTAGACGGTCGACTGCGCCCGCCCCGGTTCGAATACCACCTCACCGAATCGGGCCGCGAGCTCGTGCCGGTGCTGCTGGCCCTCTCCCAGTGGGGCGACCGATGGAGTCACGACCAGCCGATCGACAGCTTCCAGCACTCCTGCGGCGAGCCACTGCACGTCGACTACACCTGCCACCACTGCCATCAGCCCGTCACCCCCGAGGACGTCACGCAGCTGCCGATCGAGAGCTGACCGCGCGCCCGGCACCGTCTTCGACGTGATGCCGGATCCGTCCGGCGCCCCGCTCAGCGGAAGGCGCTGGCGGCCTCGCGGTGGGCGGGGCTTCCCACGCGGTAGAACAGGTAGCCGCCGTGGTGCAGGACGTCGCCCTCGAAGTGGCCGTCGGCGGTGAAGCCGCTGTCGTCCCAGTAGTCGATGTGGACGCCCTTGACCTCGTAACGGCCGGTGTAGGCACTGGCCCGCGTGCCCCGGGCCTCGTCGTAGCGGCCGCCGGTCAGCAACTCCTGCCGGATGTGGTTGTCGGCGGTGACCCACATCCCGACGTACGGGTGCGAGCGGCGAATGTCAGTCATGCGGCCCACCGTAGGTTCGGCCGCGCGGCTCATCCAGGGTGCGACGCACCCACCCGGCCGGGGTAAGAGCGGGCAACTTCGGCCGGGCCATCTTGAGTGGATCACGGAATTGACCCTACGGTGGAACCAGGCACACATTGAAACGTTTAAATGTGTCTATCCCCCGCGGAGCACTCCCCCCACCGAGGAGAACCCGATGGCCCGTAGAAACTGGCGGCGCGCGCTCGCGCTCACCGCCACAGTCACCGTCACCCTCACCGCCCTCCCCACTCCGGCCGGCGCCGCCCCAGCGCCCCGGACGATCGCCGCCCGAGCCGCCGCCACGGTCGGCCTGGGCGCCGCCCACTGGATCTGGTATCCGGAAGGCGATCCCGTCCAGACCGCCCCGGCCGCCACCCGCTACCTGCGACGCACCTTCACCGCCCCGGCCGGCCCCTGGACCGACGCCCAGCTCGTGGTGACCGGCGACGACACGATCGACGTCTGGCTCAACGGCACCTACCTGGCCGGTTCGCCCCGCAGCACCGACGCCTGGCAGCAGGCGCGCTACGTCGACCTCGCCGCCGCCCTGCGCACCGGCGCCAACACCCTGCAGATCGCGGTTCGCAACACCACCACCGGGCCGGCCGGGGTGCTGGCCCACCTGCGGGTCGCCGCGGCCGGCGGCACGACCGATCTGGTCACCGACAACGCCTGGCAGGCGGCCAACGCCGTCCCCGAGACCTGGGTGGCGGCCAAGGACCTCGGCGCGTACGGGACCGGGCCGTGGGCGAGCAACGTCGCCGCCCCGGCCGAGGCCGCCTCGCCGGTCACCGTGGCCGGGCTGACCACCGAGCGGCAGAGCAACCCGGTCGGCCTCGACGCCCGCAAGCCGCGCTTCGGCTGGCGGCTCGTCTCGGCCGCCACCGGCCAGATCCAGGGCCGTTACCAGCTCGCCGTCGGCACCTCGGCCGGCGCGGCCGACGTCTGGGACTCGGGTCAGGTCGCCTCGGCTCAGAGCGTCGACGTCGCGTACGGCGGCCCGGCCCTGACCAGCAATCGCACCTACCACTGGCGGGTGCGGGTCTGGGACGCCCAGGGACGGCCGAGCCCGTGGAGCGCCGCCGCCCGCTTCGACACCGGCCTGTTCGACCCGGGCGCCGAGTGGCAGGCCGGTTTCATCGGCGCCCCGGCCACCGCCACCCTGACCGGCGCCAGCTGGATCTGGTATCCCGAGGGCGATCCGGTCAACTCCGTGCCCGCCGGCAACCGCTACTTCCGCCGGACCTTCGACCGGTCCGCGGCCGGCACTCCGGCCACGCTGGTGGTGACCGGGGACGACACCGCCGACGTGTGGGTCAACGGCGCCCGGGTCAGCACCTCGCGCCGGGTCACCGACTCGTGGAAACGGGCCACCACAGTGGATGTGACGGCCCAGCTGAGGGCGGGCAGCAACACCGTCGCGATCGCCGCCACCAACACCACGGCCGGCCCGGCGAGCGTGATCGCCCAGCTCGGCACCGTGGTCACCGACGGCTCCTGGAAGGCGTCGCAGACCGGACCGGCCGGCTGGGAGCAGCCCGGCTTCGACGACGCGGCCTGGGTCGCGGCCCGGGTCAGTGCGCCGCTCGGGGGCGGCCAGTGGGGCAACCAGGTCTCCGTGGCCGGCCCTGCCCCGTACGTGAGCAAGGGTTTTGACGTGGGCAAGCCGGTCGCCCGGGCGCGACTGTTCGCCACCGCGCTCGGCCTGCACGACACCTACCTCAACGGGGCGCGGATCAGCGACGAGCGGCTGGCGCCGGGCTGGACCGACTACGCGAAACGGCTGCAGTACCGGGTGTACGACGTGACCGCTAACCTGCGCAGTGGCGGCAACACCCTGGGCGCGCTGGTCGGCAACGGCTGGTACTCGGGCAACATCGGGTTCGCCGGCAGTCAGCGCTACGGCACCCAGCCCTGGTATTCGGCCCGGCTCAGCATCGAGTACACCGACGGGACGCGCGCCGACGTGCGGACCGACGGTTCCTGGTCCTCGTCGCCCAGCACGATCGTCTCCGACGACCTCTACCACGGCGAGGATCAGGACGCCCGGATCGCGAGCACGGCCGGCGCCCCGGTCGCCGTCCGCAGCGGCGCCCTCCCCCACCTGGTGGCCCAGGTCGACCCGGGCGTCACCGTGCAGCAGGAGTTCGCACCCAAGGCGATCACCCAGCCCCGGCCCGGGGTCTGGATCGCCGACCTGGGTCAGAACTTCGCCGGGTGGAACCGGCTGCGGGTGACCGGCCCGGCCGGCACCCGGGTCACGCTGCGGCACGGCGAGATCCTCAACGCCGACGGCACGCTCTACACCACCAACCTGCGCGCGGCCCAGGCCACCGACACGTTCACGCTGGCCGGCACCGGGGCCCCCGAGGTCTTCGAACCGCACTTCACGGTGCACGGCTACCGGTACGTCGAGATCACCGGCTTCCCGGGCACGTTCGGCGCCGGCAACCTGACCGGGCTGGCCGCGTGGACCGACGGCGCCGAGACCGGCACGTTCACCACCAGCGACCCGCTGATCAACCAGGTCCAGCACAACATCCTCTGGGGTGCGCGCTCCAACCTGCTCTCGATCCCGTCCGACTGCCCGCAGCGCGACGAGCGGCTCGGCTGGACCGGGGACATCGCCTCGTTCGCCGCCACGTCCACCTTCGGCTTCGACACGCACGGCCTGCTCACCAAGTTCGCCGACGACATGGTGGACGCGCAGCGGGCCGACGGCGCCTTCACCGACGTGGCGCCCGCGGTGATCGACGGTGCGGGCAAGGCGGGCTGGGCCGACGCGGGCGTGATCGTGCCGTACACGATCTGGCAGCGGTACGGCGATCTGGCCGTGGCCGACAAGCATTTCGCGGCGATGGCGAAGTACGTCGACTACCTGCGCTCGACGGCCGGGACCGACCTGATCCGCGACCACGAGACGTTCGGCGACTGGCTCAACGTCGACGACAACACCCCCAACGACGTCTCCAGTACGGCGTTCTTCGGCTGGTCGGCCCGCCTGGTCGCACGGATGGCCGCGGCCACCGGGCGCACCGCCGAGGCGAGCAGCTACGGCGACCTGGCCGACCGGATCGCGGCCGCCTTCACCGCCCGGTTCGTCGCCGCCGACGGCACGGTGGGCAACAACAGCCAGACCGGGTACGTGCTCGCGCTCGCCTTCGGCCAGGTGCCCGGCAACCGCGCGCAGGCGGTGGCGGACAAGCTCGCGGCCAAGGTGGACGCGCGCAACGGCCACCTGTCGGTCGGCTTCATGGGCGTGGAGAACCTGCTGCCGGCGCTGGCCGACCACGGGCACGCCGACACCGCGTACCGGATCCTGCAGCAGCCCGACTATCCGGGCTGGGGCTACATGAACGCCCGCGGCGCCACCACGATCTGGGAGCGCTGGGACGGCATCCGCCCCGACGGCACCCTGCAGGACCCGGGCATGAACTCGTTCAACCACTACGGCCTGGGTTCGGTCGGCGACTGGCTCTACCGCTCGGTCGGCGGGGTCGCCCCGGCGGCGCCCGGCTACCGGCAGGTGCTGATCGCCCCGCAGCCCGGCGGCACCCTGACCGGCGCCACGGCCGACCTGACCACCGCGTACGGCCTGACCAGCTCGTCCTGGACCAGGAACGGCGCCGCGGTCACGCTCAAGGTGGTCGTCCCGCCCAACGCGACCGCCGTCGTCCGGGTCCCCGCCCCGGCCGGGGCGACCGTCAACGCGCCGCCGGAAGCCGTACCGCAGGGGTCCGGCAGTTATTCGCTCGCCTCGGGCACCTACACCTTCACCTACTGACCGGGTCGGCGTCCGGCCGCAGGGCAGCCTGCGGCCGGGCGCCGCCGGGGCGTGCGGGCGATGCTGGGGCGGGACTTCGCCGACCGGGAAGGCGGCGGGATGGAACTGGCCGTGATCAACCCGGTCGGCATACTCGGCCCGCCGCTCGGCCCCGATCTGTCCGTTAACGTCGAGGTGGTCGAGCAGTTGCTGGACGGCAAACTGCCGGCCCTGCCCCGGCTGAACTGGGGTGTGGTCGACGTGCGGGACGTCGCCGACCTGCACGTCCCGCCCGATCGAGGAGACGATGCTGGACACCACGGCCGCCCTGAGCGGCCTGGGCCTGCTCCGGGCCTGACCCGTCAGAAACCCTTGGCGGCGAACCAGTTTAGGGCGACCTCGGCGACGTCCTTCCAACCGCTGTCGAGGGTCAGCGAGTGACCGCGGCCCTCGAACTTGTGGAACTCGGTGTCGGCCGGCCCCTCGGCGTACATGCCGAAGACCTCCTCGGTGACCTTGAGCGGGACGGTGTGGTCCTCGGTGCCCGAGGTGAGCAGCAGCGGACCCCGGTCGGCCTGGTGCGTGTCGACCGCGGCCGGCGGGTGGCGGGAGAAGTTGGCCCCGACGTCCTGGAACAGCGCCAGGCCCGGCCCCGGGATGGTCCAGGCGGCGTGCAGCTCGTCCGGCTCCTCCTCGGTGAGCATGTTGCCGAAGGCGTACCGGAACTCCTTGGCCGTCAAGGACACCCCGCGGTGCCGGTTGGCCGGGTTGCCGAGCACCGGGAAGGCCGACCGCAGCTGCGCGAACGGCAGCGCCTTGACCCCCTTGGTCCCGGCCGGGTCGATCGCGACGGCGGCCGCCGCGAAACCACCGGCCAGCAGCTCCTGGGCGATCAGGCCGCCGAACGAGTGCCCGACCAGGAGGGGCTTGACCTCGGGGTGCCGATGAGCTCGGCGTAGTGGCCGACCATCTCGGCGATGCCGATGTGGTTCATCGCCTCCGGGTGCTCACGGGTCTGCGACCGTCGGCGCGTCGCCGGGCCAGCCCGGTGCCGACACCTGGTAGCCGCGGCTCTCGAACAGCTCGAGCCAGGGCTGCCAGGCCGAGGAGTGGATCCACATGCCGTGGATGAAGATGACCGGGTGGGTTCTGGTGGCCGATGTCATGACGTTCTCCTTCGGGCGGACGGTCCCCTGAACTGAAGCGGATTGTTCGCCCGGCCGGGGTGCCGGCGAGGGCCGTGTGCAGGGATGGCGGAGAAGGCTGCACGCCCGGCCGATTCGCGATCAGAAGCGCAGGGTCTCCTGGCGGCGCAGGACGAGGGTGACGAAGCCCAGCAGGCCCCGGTAACCGCGCAGCCACTGGTCGCGGCGGCCCTGGGCGAGCCGGGCTGCCTCGGGGGCGTCGGGGTGGCCGGGGTTCTCCAGGGCCCACTCCAGCAGCGAGCCTGTCCACGACCACTCGTAGTCGTCCCACTCGGCGGGGTCGCTGACGTGGGCGTAGATCGGTTGCCAGCCGGCGCGGACGGCGGTCTCGATCAGGGCGGGCAGGTCGGTCAGGTCGGACGGCTTGGCGTCCAGGGCGGCCAGGGCCTGCGGGGTCGGGGGCGCCTCCCAGAAACGCTCGCCGGCGATCAGGATGCCGTGCGGGCTCACGTGGCGGCCGGCCAGTTCGAGCGTTTCCGGGAAGCCGCCGAAGACCGGGGGCGCGCCGGTGCACAGGACCAGGTCGTAGTCGCCGTCGGGGACGTAGGCGCGGGGGTCCCGCTCGTGCAGGGTCAGGCGGTCGGAGAGCTCGCGCATGGCCGCGGCGGCTTCCGCCCGTTCCAGGGCGGGGCCGCTGACGTCGACCGCGTCGGCGTGGCCGTCGGGGTAGTGGGCCAGCGCCTGCATCGCCCACGCGGCCTGGCCGCAGCCCAGGTCGAGGATGCGGGCGGCCGGGCCACGACCGCCCCGGCGCAGCAGTTTGTTCGCGGTGACGCCGGAGACGGGCGCGGCGATCGGGTGATGGGTGTGCGCTATCGAGCCGGCGCGGTGCGGATCCACGTGGCCCAGTCAACACCACAGATACATTTACGAACGGTCGGTCGTTTAGTACCGTCAGCCTCATGACCCAGGACGGCCGGCTGGTACGGGGCGAGCGGACGCGCACCGCCGTGCTCGATCGCGCCCTGCAGCTGACCACTGTGGCCGGTCTCGACGGGCTGTCGCTGAGCCAGGTCGCCGACTCGCTCGGGGTGAGCAAGTCGGGCCTGTTCGCGCACTGGCGGTCCAAGGAGGCGCTGCAGCTGGCCGTGGTCGATCACGCCCGCGCCCAGTGGACCGAGCAGGTGGTCCGGCCCGCCCTGGCCGCACCGCGGGGCGTCCGCCGCATCTGGGCCGTGCACCACCACCGGCTGGCCTTCTACGAGTCGGCCGTGCTGCCCGGCGGCTGCTTCTTCGCCAACGCGCACTTCGAGTTCAACGCCCGGCCCGGCCCGGTGCGCGACCGGCTGGCCGAGGAGCTGGCCGGCTGGATGCGGTTCCTGACCGGCCTGGCCACCGACGCCGTCGCCGAGGGTGAGTTGCCGGCCGGCACCGATCCGGGCGCCCTGGCCTACCAGACCGAGTCCTTCGGGGTCTGCGCGGTGATGCAGGCGCCCGTGCTGGGGGCCGAGGTCACCTACCGGCAGGCCCGCCGGGCGCTGCTCGACCACCTACGTGCCCTTGCCATCGACCCGACGATCCTTCCGGAGCCGACATGACCACCGCTGTCCAGAGCCACGGCGCCGCTGTCCCCCAGCCGGTGCACTTCGACGACCTGGACGCCATGGGCGTTCTGCACAACTCCCGCTACGCCGTGCTCGTCGAACGGGCGATCGTGCTGTGGTGGAGCGAGCGCGGCGTGTCGTTCTCGGGCGGGCGGCCCACCACGCCCGACGCCTTCAACGTGGTGCGGTCGTACCAGATCACCTTCCACCGGCCGGTCCGCGGCACCGGCGCGGTCGTCGTCCGGTTCTGGCTCGAGCGGATGGGCACGACCAGCGCCGACTACGCGTTCCAGGTGACCTCGCCCGACGGCGGGACGCTCTACGCCGACGGCGCCCGGGTCAACGTGCGCCTCGACCCGGCGACGATGCGCCCGGCGCCGTGGACCGAGGACGGGCGAGCGATTGCCGCCACCCTGCTGGCCTAGCCGGGGGACGCATGTCTCGGGCGCGCCCGGGGCTGCCCTCGGCCGGGGCGGCGGGGCCGGCCTCGCTGCCTCCTGGTGGTGGCGACGATGCGTACCCCATCGGGTCTCAGGCTTTGACTGTGATCTGATCGGCGAGCCACATCTCGGCCACGGCCTCGGCGGCCAGGGGGCGCGAGAAAAGGTAGCCCTGGCCGTACTGGTAGCCGAGTTCCTGCAGGAGCGCGCGCTGCTCGGCGGTCTCGATGCCCTCGGCCACCGACGTCAGATCGAGCGCGCCGGCCATCTGGCTGACCGCGTTGGCCACGGCCGCCTGGCGGCCCACCGTGGTGATCGACTCGACGAACGAGCGGTCCAGCTTGAGGGTGGTCACCGGCGTCGTCAGCAGCAGGCCCAGCGAGGACGCGGCGGTGCCGAAATCGTCCAGCGACAGCCGGATGCCGTGGCCGCGCAGGTCGAACAGGACCTCGGTGGACTCCTCGTCGTCGAAGACCGCGGTCTCGGTCACCTCGATGTTGAGGCTGCTCGCGGGCAGG
Organism: Actinoplanes sp.; assembly: GCA_965217855.1. GTDB lineage: Bacteria > Actinomycetota > Actinomycetes > Mycobacteriales > Micromonosporaceae > Actinoplanes. Next base: position 144,908 of record CBDCJN010000018.1, read on the forward strand.
CCGGTCGCGGCCAGCACCTTGTCGACCTCGGCCACGAACCCGGGCGTGCGCAACTGGCGGCCGGCCACGTTGACGCCGATCAACAGCGTGTCGGCGGCCGGATACTTCCGGCGCCACTCCGCGCCCTGGCGGCAGGCCTCGGCCATCGCCCAGCGGCCGATCGCCACGACCTGGCCGGTCCGCTCGGCGACCGGGATGAAGTTGCTCGGCGAGATCAGCCCGCGGGTCGGGTGGTTCCAGCGGATCAGCGACTCGACCCCGGTCAGCACGCCGTCGGCCAGGCGCACGATCGGCTGGTAGACCATGGTGAACTCGTTGCGCTCGAGGGCCTGGCCGAGCTCGCGGATGAGGACCGCCTCGGCGCCGATCCTCGCGCCCATCTCGTCGGTGTACTCGACCCACATGCCCTTGCCGCGCCCCTTCGCCTCGTACATGGCGATGTCGGCGTTGCTGAGCAGGGCGGACGGGTCGTCGCCGGGCCGGTGGCAGGCCACGCCGACGCTGGCCCGGGTGTCCAGCACGTGCTGGTCGATCTCCATGGGCTCGGACAGCCGGCGCTGGATGTCGTCGGCGACCTGCCCGGCCACGGCGGCGGAGGCGCCCGGCATGAGGATCGCGAACTCGTCGCCACCCAGCCGGGAGACCATGTCGGAGGAGCGCACCGCGTCGCGCAGCCGCTCGGCCACCACGACCAGCAGGGCGTCACCGGCCGCGTGACCCATCGTGTCGTTGACGGTCTTGAAGTCGTCCAGGTCGATCAGCAGCACGGCGCAGTCGCCCTGGTCGAGCAGGACCCGCTGCACCTCGTCGCTGAACCGGGTGCGGTTGGCCAGCCCGGTCAGGCCGTCGGTCGACGCCTGCGAGCGCAGCAGGGCCTCGTGCCCGCGCAGCTCGTCCAGCGCCACGTCGAGCCGCCCGATCAGCAGCATGTTGTCGTGGAAGGCGACCAGCTGCCGCCCGGCGACCAGGCAGCTGGTCACCACGACACCGATGGCGGCGCCCCACAGCTGCGAGGAGGCGTGCTCGGGCAGCATCGCGAAGAAGATCACGAACGTCAGGCCGATCATCCCGTACGGGAGGAGGCTGTACGGCCGCCGCTTGGCCGAGCCGTAGCTCTGGCCGCTGCGCTGGACGATCTGCTGGATCCACGGTCCGGCCGCGATCAGCAGCGACGGGCCGAGCCGGATCGTGAAGACGTACGCGTGGGTGGCCTCCTGGAAGGCGCCCGGCAGGAAGGTCGTGATGCCCTGCAGGCTGGCCGCCGCGACCATCGGCCAGGCGGCGATCCGGGCCATCGGCGGCACCTTGATCAGCGCCACCTTGGTCGCCGAGAAGGCGGCCACGATGACCAGGGCCGCCGTCAGGGCCGCGGTGAGCCGGTCGGTGTGCCCGCCGCCGATCGGGTTGACCGCGAAACACCAGGCGGTGACGCCGCCGCCGACGATGACGGTGGTCGCGTCGAGCCAGAAGACCGACTTCTCGCGGCGAGACTTCAGGCCCTGCGGGAAGATCAGGCAGGCGATGACGTTGCTGCTCATGCCGACCGCGAAGAAGGCCGTCTGGACCAGGCCGCCGTTCATCGACGGTGGGCCGGGGGCCACCAGCGACAGCACGGTCTGGACGCTGTCGCCCACGGTGAAGCACGCGCCGGCGAAGGCGATCATGGACCAGAAGCGGCGGAACCGGGCCGGCGAGATGGCCCGCAGACGCCACGCGCCGAGCGCCAGGGCGGCGTCGAGCGGCACCTGGAAGGCCCAGAACACCTGGATCTGGCGTTCGGAGTGGCCGCCGAGGACGAAGAACAGCGCGCAGCCGAGCACGGTGAGGCCCGTCATCACGCGCAGGGCGGTATCCCGCCACAGCAGCTCGAAGGGCGGCATGCCCCGCTGCGCAGTCTTCACTCTTCCTCCCTGATTCACCGAAGGAAAAGATCGGACAAGAATCGGCCGATCCGAGGATCAGCGGGGTGCAGCTTTGGACATGAACCTCTTCTCCCCCGTGTCGGCCATCGAATGCAGCATCCCGGCGGTGAGGGGAATGAGCCGGGCCATGCCGGGTTGTCCGTTCCGGCGGGCGAGTTCGGGGCCGAGCCGGGTCATCAGCAAGGTGAGTGCCGGCAGCGGACGGATGAAGAGAGTGATCTCACTGATCAGGCCCTCGTCGTCCAGGCGCAGCCGCTGAGCCTCGAAGAGGCGGGTGGCACCGATCCGCCCCTCGTAGAAGAGCGCCGCCGTCCGGCCTTCGACGACCTGGTCGGTGTACGTGATCTCGTCGATCGCGGCCAGGGCGACCTCGAGCAGGACGCGGATCCGCTCGCGCCCGTCGAAGGTGAACTGCTCGGTGATCGGGGAGATCAACCGGACGTTCTCGCTCAAGGGGGCGACCGCGGCGGCGGCGTCCCGGGCTTCCCCGGCGGCCCGCCAGGCGGAGATGGCATTGTCAATCATGGGCCGATCCTGGCACTCGTCCGCCCGACCGGGCGGGTGAAACTTGCGATAGAGTCCGGAAGTTACGGAACCGACCGCAGGGGGAAACACGATGACGAGCGCCGAGGCCACCGCTCTCAGCACCGCCACCACCGCACAGCGGGAGATCCGCAACCCGGTGCTGCCCGGCTTTCACCCCGACCCGTCGATCCTGCGCGTCGGCGACGACTACTACATCGCCACGTCGACTTTCGAGTGGTTCCCGGGCGTGCGCCTCCACCACTCGGCCAACCTGGTCGACTGGACCCCGCTGGGTGGCGCGCTGGGCGAGAAACGGCTGCTCGACCTCACCGGCACCGGCGACTCCAACGGCGTCTGGGCGCCCAGCCTGACCTACGCCCACGGCGAGTTCCACCTGCTCTACTCGGACGTCGCCACCTTTGCCGGCGGTTACTGGGACCCGCAGAACTTCCTTGTCACCGGCCCGACCCCGACCGGGCCGTGGTCCGACCCGGTGGTGCTGCACGGCCGCGGGTTCGACGCGTCGCTGTTCCACGACGACGACGGCACCACCTGGATGCTGTCGATGGTGGCCGACTGGCGCCCCGGCCGGAACCGCTTCGGCGGCATCTCGATCCAGCAGTACGACCGCCAGGCGCGCAAGCTCGTCGGCGACGAACACATGATCTTCCTGGGCACCGAGGCGGCCGTCACCGAGGCGCCCAACCTCTACCGCAAGGACGGCTACTACTACCTGGTCACCGCCGAGGGCGGCACGAGCTGGGACCACCAGGTGACGGTCGCCCGCTCGAACCACCTGCTCGGCCCCTACGTCGCCGACCCGGCCGGGCCGCTGCTCACCTCCAAGGGCCGGCCCGAGCTCACCCTGCAGAAGGCCGGCCACGGAAGCCTGGTCGAGACGCCCGGCGGGCAGTGGTACCTGGCCCACCTGGCCGGCCGGCCGTACTCGCCGCTGGGCCGCTGCGTGCTGGGCCGCGAGTCGGCGATCCAGGAGGTCACCTGGACGCCGGAGGGCTGGCCCCGGATCGCCGACGGCCTGCCCGCCGACACCGTGCCCGCACCGCTCGGCGTGGTCGTGCCGGCCACCGCGCCGATCTCGTCCGAGCAGGCCGAGGACGACGATTTCGACAGCCCCGCGCTGGGCGTCAACTGGTCGACGCTGCGCCGGCCGGCCACCCTCGACTGGGCCGACCTGACCGCGCGCCCGTCCCATCTGCGCCTCTTCGGCGGGCTCTCCCCCATGGGCCGGCACCAGCCCAGCCTGGTCGCGCGGCGTGTGGTCGCGGCGGACTGCAGGTTCGACGCGGTGATGGAGTTCACGCCCCGCAACTATCGGCAGCTGGCCGGGATCACCGCCTACTACAACACCCGTAACTGGTATTTCCTGCACGTCACCGCGGACGACGACGGCACGCCGGTGCTCGATCTGCTCTCCTGCGACAACGGCCAGGTCGCCGTCGTCCCCGGCGTGCGCCGCCCCCTGGGCACGACCGGCCCGGTTCGCCTCGGCCTGCGCTTCGAGGGCCCGTCATTGACCTTCGAGTACGCCGGCTCGACGGTCGGCCCGGTCCTCGACGCCACCACGCTCTCCGACGAGTACGCCGCCTTCGAGGTCAACGGCGAGCCGGCCGCCTGGGGCTTCACCGGCGCCTTCGTCGGCCTGTGGGCGCAGGACCTGGGCCGCGAGGGCGCCTACGCCGACTTCGACCGAGCCTCCTACCGGGCTTCCTGACGATCCTCCGATCGGACCGAGACATCGATTGATTGCGATGCGGTTCGGGGGGCATTACGGTGTGGTCACCGCGGTCGCGCGCGGCCCCATCACAGGTTCCGCGCGGGCACGGTGCACGGCGCGATGTGTCGCGGCGGCCGGACGATGACCCGTCCCGGCTGTCCGCGGTGGCATGAGTGGGCGCGCTGACGGTTCGTCACGTCCCCCACTTTGAGGTAGGTCATGAAGAGGAAACTCACCGTCCTCGCCACCGCTCTGCTCGCCGCCGCCGCTTCCGTGCTCTTCTTCTCCGGGCCCGCCTACGCGGCCACCGGTCTGCACGTCGTCGGCCGCAACATCGTCGAGGCCAACGGCTCGACGTTCGTCATGCGGGGCGTCAACCACGCGCACACCTGGTACACCAACCGGACCAGTTCCATCGCCGACATCAAGGCGGCCGGGGCCAACACCGTACGCGTCGTGCTCAGCGGCGGCCGGTGGACGGCGAACACCGCGTCCGACGTGTCGAACGTGATCGCGCTCTGCAAGGCCAACAAGCTGATCTGCGTGCTGGAGAACCACGACACCACGGGGTACGGCGAGGACAGCGCCGCGTACACGCTGGATCAGGCGGCCAACTACTGGATCGGGCTCAAGAGCGTGCTGGCCGGCCAGGAGGACTACGTCGTCATCAACATCGGCAACGAGCCGATCGGCAACACCAACCCCGCGCAGTGGACGGCCGCGACCGTGGCGGCGATCCAGAAGATGCGCAGCAACGGCTTCGAGCACCTGCTGATGGTCGACGCGCCGAACTGGGGCCAGGACTGGACCTACGTCATGCGCGACAACGGCCAGACCATCCTGGACGCCGACGCCCGTAAGAACACCGTGCTGTCGATCCACATGTACGCGGTCTTCAACACGGCCAGCTCGATCGTCAGCTATCTGGACACGTTCGCGAGCAAGGGCTGGCCCCTGGTGATCGGCGAATTCGGCTGGCAGTTCGCCTCGGGCGAGGTGGACGACGCGACGATCCTGTCCGAGGCGGCCAAGCGCAACCTGGGCTGGCTGGCCTGGTCGTGGTCGGGCAACACCGACCCCATCCTCGACATGACCACGAACTTCGACGCCACCCAGCTCACCACCTGGGGGCAGCGCGTCGTGAACGGCACCAACGGGCTCAAGGCGACGGCCAAGCAGGCCACGATCTTCGGCAGCCAGCCCACGTCCTCGCCGACCTCGCCGCCGACGTCCTCGCCGACCCCCACCCCGACCCCGACCACCCCACCGCCGCCGACCGGCGCCTGCACGGCCACCTATGCGGTGACCGGGCAGTGGGGCGGCGGTTTCCAGGCTGACGTCAAGGTGACCGCGGGCAGCGGCGCCGTGAAGGGCTGGACGGTGACCTGGACGTACGCCAACGGCCAGACCGTCTCGCAGGCCTGGAACGCCACCGTGACCAGCAGCGGGTCGTCGGTGACGGCCCGCAACGTCAGCTACAACGGCAGCCTGGCCGCGGGCGCGAGCACCCAGTTCGGCTTCCTCGGCTCGTGGACCGGCACCAACAGCGCCCCGGCGCTGACCTGCAGCGCCACCTGAGTGCGGGAGGGGGCGGGCCCTACTGGTCCGTCCCCTTCCCGGTCAGCCGGATCACCGGCAGCTCCCGGTCGGTCTTGACCTGATAATCGGCGAACTGGGGTGAGGCCGCGGTGATCTGCTGCCACGCCTGCTCGCGTTCGTCGCCGTGCAGCTGCTCGGCCGTGACCGCGATCGACTTGCCGCCGGTCTCGATGCTGACCCGGTCGGGATGGGCGCCAAGGTTGTAATACCAGGCCGGGTTGCCGGGTGCGCCGCCGGCGGAGGCAACGACCAGCCAGCCGCCGCCGTCGCTCGGGAACCAGGCCAGCGGCGACTGACGTTCAGCACCGGTCTTGCGGCCGATCGTGGTGAGCACCAGCCGGTTGACCCCGCCCCTGGCCTCACCGCCCTTGCGGCGGATGCTGCTGATCATCAATCTGTTGGCCCACTGCAGCAGCTTGCCCTTGGGCTGGCGGGCGCCGCGGGTGCCGTTGCGGGTGTCGAAGCTCATCAGCTGCACCTTTTCAGATTTTCCTCGATGCGCCCCAGCGTTTGCCGGGCGGTGTCTTGCTCGACGGCGGTCAGACCGTCGACAGTGTGGGCCTCCAGCTCGCCCCAGAGCGCCTCGACCTGCGCCCGCAGAGCCAGGCTGGCGGCGGACGGCTCGACGATGGTGACGCGTTTGTCGTGCGGGCTCGGGGTGCGGCGGACGAAGCCGGCGTGCTCGAGCCGCTGCACCATGCGGGTGATGGTGGCCGCGTCGGAGTCGAGCAGGGCGACCAGGTCGGTCTGGCGCTGCGGGCCGGACTCCCAGAGGTGCATCATCACGAATTCCTGGCCCGGGTGGAGCCCGACCCGGCGCAGCAGGGCGCCGGCCAGCATCCGATGCAGCCGGGCGACGCGCACGATCGCCTGGCTGACCGGACCGATCGACTCGCAATGCCGCATCGCCTGGCGCTCCCTTGTCCGAACAAGCAAAACCCCGGCTCGTACGTCTCCTGAGCGTATCGCGGGTTTACTTGTCCGAACAGGGATTGGCCGCGCCGGCGCCCTCAGTTGATCGGGGAGATCATTCCGCCGTTGCAGTAGATCGTCTGGGCGGTGACCCAGCGCGTCTCGGGGGCGACCAGGAAACGCATCACCGGCACGATGTCGCGCGGCTCGCCCAGGTCGCCGTTGATGGTCATGCTCTTGAGCCAGGCGATGGTCTCGTCGGTCTCGACGTCGTAGAAGAAGTTCGTCTTCTGCGGGCCGGGGGCGATGCAGTTGACGGTTACGCCGCGCGGGCCGACCTCCTTGGCGAACGCCTTGGTGAAGTGCTCCACCGGGGCCTTGCTGCCGGCGTAGGCCGAATAGGTCGCCGCCGTGACCGCGACCTGCGTGGTCACCAGGTTGACGACGCGGCCGTCGTCGGCCATCCGCCGGGACGCCTCGGCCATCAGGAAGAACGGGATCTTGGCGTTGATCGCGAACGAGGCGTCGTACTCCTGCTCGCTGGTCTCACCGAGCGGCTTGCGCACGATGATGCCGGCCGTGTTGACCAGGATGTCCCACCGGCCGAACCGGTCGATCGTCGCGTCCACCAGCGCCGCGATCTGCCCGGGGGCGGTGAGGTCGCCCTGGTGCGCGATCGCCTCGACGCCGCGGTTCTTGAGGTCGCCGACGAAGGCCGCCGCCTCCTGCTCGCGCCGCGGGCTGTTGTAGTGGACGACGAGGTCGGCGCCGTCGTCCGCGAGCGCCTCGGCGAACAGCCGGCCGATGTTGGCGGTGCCGCCGGTGACGACGGCGACCTTGCCTTCGAGCTTTCCGGTCATGGGGTTCGATCTCCTTCACTGGGTTCGCACGGCTGATGCCCGTTCGAACCCCGGCGACCGAGCCCGGTCTTGCGCTGATCGCGCCCGGAATTGCTGTTCAGCGGCGGTAGCCGGCCGGCGGGACGCCGTGGGCCCGGCGGAAGGCGGCGGCGAAGCGGCTCGGGCTCTGGTAACCGCAGGCCAGGGCCACGCCGCGGACGCTGTGGGTGGTGGAACGGAGCAAATCGGCGGCCCGGCGCATCCGCAGCATCGTCAGGTAGCGGTGCGGGGTCAGGCCGGTGGCGGCGCGGAACGACCGGACGAAGTGGAACTTGCTGAGCGCGGCCACGGCGGCCAGCCGGTCGAGATCGAGGTCGTCGCCCAGGTAGGCCTGCATGTGGTCGACCACCCGGGCCAGGTCGAGAGCGGCCGGGGCGATCGGTCGCGCGGCCGGGATCGAGCGGTGGATCAGGTGGGCGACCACGCTCTGGGCCAGCGTGTCGGCGTACAGGGCGGGGGCGCCCTCCTGCAGCGCGCGGGACAGGGCGCCGGCGGTCGCGGCCACGAAATCGTCGTCGAGCACGAGCGCGTCGGGCAGGGCGGCGGGCGTGTGGCCGTACGACCGGAGGGTCTCACCCACCAGCCGCGGGCCGAAGCGCAGATGCAGCGACTCCATCGGCTGCGGGCCCGAGGCTCGCCAGCGCAGCCGCACGCCACGGCCGGGCGCGGTGACACCGATCGAGCCGGGACGGTACGCGGCCTCGTGCCACGTTCCGGCGCCCCGGCTCGCTATCCGGTAGCTGCCGCTGGTCACCAGGATGACCGACAGGTCGGGGGTCGGCGGGCGGCGGAACTCCTCGGCGACGGGCGGGTCGCGCCAGGTGCTCGCGTGCACCGAGCGCCAGCCCAGCTCGTCGCTCGAGCGCAGCATCCGCGACGGCAGGTCCGAGGTCATGAACCCCTTTCTACCCCCGGCCCCCTAATATCCGACCCGGAACGTCGCGTCCTGCTTGTCGGCGGTGGCCGAGCTGCTGGTGATCGGGTCGATGCGCAGCACGTAGTTGCTGTGCCGCAGGTAGCGGTCGGGGAAGTTGTAGGAGCGGAACGACGCCCAGGACGAGTCGGCGAAACCTGCGGTCTGGTGGAAGGTCGCGTCGGCCCGGAAGGTGGCGGTGTTGTCGTTCGCGGCGAGCACCATGGCGTAGTTCGAGTGCCGCAGATAGCGGTCGGGAAAGTTGACCGACCGGAACGACACGCCGGCCGAGTCGGCCAGACCGGGAACCAGGGTCCAGAGCTGATCCTGGTAAGGGTCGAAGGGGTAGACGTCGAGCCGGGCCACGTTGTTCGCGTGCCGCACGTACCGGTCGGGGAAGTTGTAGCTCTTGAGCCGCCGCCAGGCCGCCGTGCCCCACTGCGAGGTCAGGCCGGACAGCTCGGCGGCGGTGATCGGGGTGATGCCGAGATGCTTGGAGTTGAGCGGCTGGGTGTAGGCGCGGTCGTTGAGCAGGCTCCACGAACCGCCGGCCACGTTGGTGCTCGACCAGCAGAAGAAGCGGCCGTTGGGGCTCCACGTGTCGCCCCACATGTGCCACGTGTTGGCCGTGTTCGACTTGACGATCTGCGGCGCCTCGACGCCCCGGCCGGGGCCGATCGCGCTGGTGTACACGCTGAAGCTGCCCGGGTTGAAGGAGCTCGACCGCGTACCGAGCAGGGTGCTGTTGGTGTTGTTCTTGTAGTACATGTAGTTCACCCCGCTCACCGTCACGAAGTTGCCGTCGATCGCGTCGTGCCCGGGGTCGAAGAAGCTCTGCCCGGTGGTCGCGGTGACGAAATCGGTGGTGTAGCTGACCATCAGGATGTTGTGGCCGCCGACGACCGCCGAGTAGACGATCGCGTACTGGTTGCGCGCCGGATCCCACACCGCCTCGGGCGCCCAGGCGTGGGTGGCGAGCGAGTGGACCTTCAGAAGGCGGTAGTTGCGGAACGTCCGCAGGTCGGCCGAGTCCCAGACGTGCAGATATTGACTCTGGTACGCCCAGTCGGTGCCGTTGAGATCGGTGGCCAGCACGACGAAGGTGCCGTCCTGCTTGCGCAAGATGAACGGGTCACGCAGGCCGCCGCTGCCCTGGGTGGGGTCGGCCACGGGGTTGTTCTGGTTGAGCGGGGTCCAGTTGAGGCCGTCCGAGCTGACCGCCAGGTGCAGGTTGTAACTGGCGGCGGCGAACGTCGGCGACTCGGTGAAGTAGGCCATGGCATAGCCGGTGTAGGTGGCGGCCTGGGCGGCACCGGGCTGAAGCAGGGCGCCCCCGCCGACCGCGCCGGCCGCTGCCCCGGCTGCAGTCAGGAACGTGCGGCGCCTCATCGGGCGATCGCCGTTCCGTGCCGGCAGCCCGCGCAGGAGACCGAGGTCAGGCCGGTCCAGGTCCAGAGGTCGGTGCTGGTCGCGGTGTAGATGCCGCCGCCGGTGCTGTAGCGGTCGACGTAGATGCGCCAGCTGCCGTCGTCGAGCCTGGTCAGGGACGGGCCCTCGTAGCCGGAGGCGAAGAGGCGGCCGCGGTTGACCCAGCCCTCGGTGAGGTTGGCCGTGGTGGTCCAGTGCTCGATGTATTTGCCGGTCTCGTCCTTGGTGAACGCGTGCCAGGTGCTGCCGGATCTCACGACGAAGGTGTCGATGTGGTTGGTGCCGAGACCCCACATCTGGGCCGGGCCGCTCCAGCTGGTCAGGGCCGAGTTCTGCGCGGTGTAGACGTACGGGCGGAAGCAGTTGGAGCAGGTCGTCGCGGCCACGCTCGTGATGATCTTGACCGTGCCGCCCTCGACGTAGAACTCGGGGGCCCAGGTGAACCTCGTGTTCGCGATGCCCGAGGGGATGCTCGCGATGTTGGTCCAGGAGGTGAGGTTCGTGCTGCTGGCGATGGTGAAGTACGTCGAGTTGGTCGTCCACGACTGCACCGTGTACGCGATGTAGTAGCGGCCGTTGTACTTCAGGATGCTGGGGTCGCGCAGCACGCCGGTCGGGCCGTGGAAGTTCGTGTCGGACAGGACGCTGTAGCTCGTGCCGCCGTTGGTCGACTGGTAGAGCCAGAGTTCCTCGTCGGCCTGGGCGTCGCCCTTGAAGGTCGCGTAGACCAGGGTCGTGGCCGCGCCGGCCGGGGTGGGGATGACCAGGATTGCGGCCGCGCCCAGGAGAGCGGCCATCAGGCGGATCAGTCGTGCTCTCATCGTGCTCCGTCCTGCTTGTGAGCGTTAACATTTGCGAGCGCGGATTGCTTGACGGCTTTTTGTTCGGGGTGGGTCGCCAGGCTCGCGAGGTTTCTGAATGATTGCGTTAACGTTGCCAAGCTGTCAAGACACAGCAAACAGGGGCACGCCGCGGTGGGCGTGCCCCTGTGGGGTGAGTTCGGTCAGACCACGGCCGGGTCTTCCTCGTCCGGCGGCACCTCGGGCGGCACCTCCGGCTCCGGGTCGGGCGGGCTGTCGCTGAGCTGCTCGCGGACGTAGACGTAGACCACCGAGATCAGCGCGGCGACCGGGACGGCCAGGAGGCTGCCGATGATGCCGGCCAGGCCGCCGCCCAGGGTCACGGCGAGCAGCACGACGGCGGCGTGCAGGCCCAGGCCGCGACTCTGCACCATCGGCTGGAAGACGTTGCCCTCCAGCTGCTGCACCAGAATGATGATGCCGAGGACGATGAGCGCGCTGACCCAGCCCTTCGTCACGAGCGCGATCAGCACCGCCACGAAGCCGGCGAAGAGCGCGCCGACGATCGGGATGAACGCGGTGATGAAGGTCAGCACCGCCAGCGGGAGCACCAGCGGGACGCCCACGATCCACAGGCCGAGACCGATGAAGACCGCGTCGAGCAGACCCACGAAGGCCTGCGACCGCACGAACGAGCCGAGCGTGTCCCAGCCGCGGCTGGCCACGGCGGGGACGTCCTCGGCGAGCCGGCCCGGCAGCTGGCGCGACAGCCACGGCAGGAAGCGAGGGCCGTCCTTGAGGAAGAAGAACATCAGGAACAGCGCGAGCACCGTCGTGACCACACCGTTGACCACGGTGCTGACGCCGGAGAGGGTGACGTTGACGATGCTGCCCGCGCTCGACTGGATCCGCGACACCGCGGCGTCGAACGCCCCCGTGATGTCGTCGTCACCGAAGTTCAGTGGCGGCCCGGAGGCCCACTCGCGCAGGCTCTGGATGCCGTCGACGACCTTGTCGGCGAGCTCACCGGACTGCGACGACACCGGCACCACGATGACGATGACGATGCCCGCCATCAGCGCGAGGAAGAGCACGGTGACCACACTGGCGGCGATGGCCGGCTTCCAGTTGAGCCGGTAGCGCAGGAACCGGGCAACGGGCCACGTCAGCGTGGTGAGCAGCAGGGCCACCACGACCGGCCAGATGACCGACCAGGCCTTGCCCAGCAGCCACAGCACCACATAGGCCATGGCCAGCACGAGCAACGTCTGCGCCGAGAGCAAGGCCGAGGTGCGTAAGGCCGACCGGGCCTTGTCGGGGTTGAGCTTGGCTGGCATGCCGATCACCTTAGAGAGCACCCACCCGTTCCCGCTGAGCTACACCCGCCGATCACGCGAGCTGGGACAGAACCGTGTCCATCCCGCCCGGTCGAGGCCTGCCCGGGGGCGTGCTGGTTTGGCTCGGCGGCGAGAATGGGTGCCATGCCGTATGGGGTCCTGGGTCCGACGCTCGCCGGCCGGTCCTCGGTGGCCGGTGGCGCCCGGCTGCGCGCCCTGCTCGCGCGGCTGCTGCTCGACGCGGGCAAGGTCGTGCCCCTCCCCCGGCTCATCGACGACCTTTACGGCGACACGCCTCCCTCCGGAGCGGTCAACGCGGTGCAGTCGAATGTCTCGCGACTGCGCCGGGACATCCCCATCTCGTTCGACGGCTCGGGTTACCGGCTGGACATCGAACCCGACCAGGTCGACGTGCACCGGTTCACGCAGCTCACCGCGGCCGGACGGGCGGCGTTGCGCGCCTCGGACCACGCGGCCGCGGCCACGCTTCTGACCGAGGCACTCGCGTTGTGGCGCGGCGAGGCCCTGGCCGACGTGCGATCGTCGCCTTTCGCCGCGGCGGCGGCCGACCGGCTCGAGGAACTGCGGCGGCAGGCCGTCGAGGACCGGATCGAGGCCGAACTGCACGTGCGGCCCTCCGGCGACGCGGTCGAGGAACTGCGAACGTTGGTGGACGCGGCGCCCCTCCGCGAGCGCACCTGGACACTCCTCATGCGCGCGCTCGTCGCCGGCGGCAGGCCCGCCGAGGCGCTCACCGCTTACGAGCAGGCCCGGCGGATCCTGGCCGACGAGCTGGGCGCCGACCCCTCGGTCGAGCTCTCCGCCATGCACGCCTCGGTGCTGCGGGGGCCGGCTCCCACCCCGCCCCGGCTCCGCCACCGGATCCCCGCGCAACTGACAAGCTTTGTCGGGCGGGACGAGGAACTGACGCGGGTCGACGGAGCTCTGGGAAGCGCCCGCCTGGTGACCCTGCTGGGCGCCGGCGGTGCGGGCAAGACCCGGCTGGCTCTGGAAGCGGTGGCCCGGCACCAGGGCGATGTCTGCCTGGTCGAGCTGGCCGCGACCGGCCCGGGCGACGTGCCCCGCGCGGTGCTCGACGCGCTGGGACTGCGCGACATGGGACTGCGCGAACGGGCCGGCGGCCCCGACACGCTGGATCGGCTTCTGGCCGCCCTGGCCGCCCGGGAACTGCTGCTCGTGCTGGACAACTGCGAACACATGATCCCGGCGGCCGCCGGGCTGGCCGGACGGTTGCTGGCGGCCTGCCCGGGTTTGCGCGTGCTGGCGACCAGCCGGGAGCCGCTCGGCGTCACCGGCGAGGTCCGATTGCCGGTCTCCGGGCTGCCGACCGCCGCCGCGGTAAGGCTCTTCGCCGACCGGGCGGCCGAGGTGGTGCCGGGGTTCACGGTCGGCGCCGACAACGAGGCAGCCGTGCGGCGCATCGTCCGGACCCTCGACGGGTTGCCCCTGGCGGTCGAACTGGCCGCAGCCCGGCTCCCCGTCCTGCCCGTGGACGAGCTGGCCCGGCGGGTGGACGACCGCTTCCGTCTGTTGTCGCGCGGGAGCAGCACCGCCGCGGAACGGCACCGGACGCTGCGGGCCGTGGTGGCCTGGAGCTGGGACCTGCTGACTGAGCCCGAGCAGAAGCTGGCCCGGTGCTTCACCGTCTTCCGCGGCGGCGGCGGTCTCGACGCGATCGAGCGGGTCTGCGGGCTCGGCCCGGACACTCTCGACGTGCTCGACGGACTCGTCCGCAAGTCTTTGATCGAACGCGATGGCGGCCGGTATCGCATGCTCTCGACGATCCACGCCTTCTGCGCGGAACAGTTGGACGACGACGCCCGGACCGCGCAGGCGCACGCGGCGTATTTCCTGGAGCTCGCGCGGACCGCCGACGCCCACCTGCGGGGGCCCGCCCAGCTCGACTGGCTCGACCGACTCGACGCGGATCGCGACAACCTGCACGCGGCTCTGCGTCAGGGGTCGGATGAGGTCGGGCTGCGGCTCGTGTCGGCCCTCTCTTTCTATTGGTGGCTGCGCGGCGCTCGCGGCGAGGCCTCGGCCCTGGCCCGTGAGCTGCTGGAACGGGTCGGATCGACCGCGCCCGAAGGTCTGGCCGAGGAACACGTGCTGTGCACGCTGAACGCCGGTCTGGCCGGGCCGGTGGTCGCCGGTCAGCACCCCGTTCGCTATCTGGAAAGCCTGGATCGCCCTCCCGATCAGCCCTTTCTGCTCTATCTGTCGGCGCTGGCGGCCGGACCGCCGACGGACTCGGCGGATCAGCTGCTGGAGATGCAGGACGGCCTGCGCTCTCGTTTGCGAGGGTCGCCCTGGGCCGAGGCCCTGTCCGGGGTCGGCAGCGGTTGGCTGGCGATCTTCGGCGGCCGGTCCCCGTGGGCGGCTCAGGAGTTCGAAAGGGCGCTGACCGCTTTCCGCGCCCTGGGCGAGCGCTGGGGCATGATGCTCTCCCAGTCCGGGATCGCCGAGCTGGCCACCCTGCGCGGCGACCATGCGGCCGCCCAGGCGCCGATGGACGAGGCACTGCGCCTGGCCGCGGAACTCGGCTCCGAGGTCGACCTGGCGGACCTGCTGCGGGGCCGAGGCGAAGCCCGGATGCTGACCGGTGACTCGGCCGGCGCAGCCGCGGACTTCGCCGAGGCGATCACCCTCGCCACCAACTGCGGCGCGCCCGAGCTGGTGGCCTCTGCGCACCTGGGCCAGGGCCGTCTGGCTCTGCGCGCGGGCGACCACGCCACGGCCCGGGAACTCTGCCTGGTGGCGCTGGAGGAGTGCCCCGCCGGCTGGTACACCGCGGACGGCATCCGGCTCACCATCTTTGTCACGCTCGGCCGGGTCGCGGAGGCCGTGAGCGACGCGGCCGAGGCTGCCCATTGGTATCGCCAGGTGCGCCCGGACGTGCCCGGCCCCGACGGCGAGCGGGCCGTGGCCGAGGCAGCGGCCGCTCTGGCTGCCTTGGAGTCGCGCCCTCAACTCTGAGCCCGCACTTCTCGTCGCCATCGCCGACCCCTTTCACCTGATGCCGTTCGCGCTTCACAAGAGTCGGGGGTGCCGCGCACCGATCGCTGACGGCTGCTCGTCAGCGATCGGTGCGTGAGCGGTCAGCGCTGCCCGGCACCCTCAGGCCCATGACGACTACCGCCATCGTGGCCGACGGGCTGCGTAAGACCTATCGAGGCGTTCCTGCGCTCGACGGCTTCCGTCTGAGCGTTCCGGCCGGCACCGTCTGCGGCCTGCTCGGTCCCAACGGCGCCGGCAAAACGACCGCCGTCCGCATCCTGACGACATTGCTCGACTTCGACGCGGGCCAGGTCATCGTGGCCGGGGCCGACGTCGCCCGCCGGCCCGACCTGGTTCGCGAGCGCATCGCCCTCACCGGGCAGTGCTCCGCGGTCGACGGCTCGCTGTCCGGCCGGCAAAACCTGATCCTCTTCGGCCGGATGCACCATCTCAGCCACCGCACCGCCAAGGCGCGGGCCGACGAGTTGCTCGAGCAGTTCGACCTGACAGCGGCGGCCGGCCGCTCCGCGAGCGAATACTCCGGCGGCATGCTGCGCCGGCTCGATCTGGCCGCCAGCCTGATCCGCGCCCCTCAGGTGCTGTTCCTCGACGAGCCCACCACCGGCCTCGACCCGCGCAGCCGCAACCAGGTGTGGGACACGGTGCGCAAGCTCGTCGTCGAGGGCACCACCGTCCTGCTCACCACCCAATATCTCGACGAGGCCGACCAACTGGCCGACCGCATCTCCGTGGTCGATTCGGGCCGCGTCGTCGCCGAGGGCGCGCCCGACGAGCTGAAATCCGCGATCGGCGCCGACCGCCTCGAGGTCGTGATCCGCGACCCCGACCGGCTGCCCGAGACGGCCGACCTGCTCGCCCGCGTCGCCGGCGCCGCTCCCGACGAGGTCGACGCCGACACCCGCCGCGTGCGGGTTCCGGTCACCGACCACGTCGAGGGTCTGATCGAGGCCGCGCGAGCCCTGCGCGAGGCCGCCATCCCGGTCGCCGACATCGGCATCCGCCGCCCCACGCTCGACGAGGCATTCCTGCGCCTGACCGGCCACCGCCCGTCCGCCGACCAGCCCGACAGCCGGGAGACCCGATGACCACCGCTCCCATGAACGCCGATCCGACGAGCCCCTCCCCCACGAGCACCCACCCGACGAGCACCAACCCAATCAGCACAGGCCCGATCAGCAGACGTCCAAGGAGCACAGCCCTCATAAGCACAGCCCTCGCCGACGGCTGGGTGATGACCACCCGCTACCTGCGGCACGTCATCCGCGAGCCCGAGCAGATCATCATCTATTTCTCGCTGCCGATCATGTTCGTGCTGGTCTTCGGCTATGTGTTCGGCAGCGGCATGGCGGTCGGCGGCGACAGCTATCGCGAGTTCCTGCTCCCCGGTGTCTTCGTCATGACCCAGCTGTACGGTCTGGGCGCCACCGCCACCGCGATTTCCCTCGACATCGGCCGGGGCGTCGTCGACCGCTTCCGCTCGATGCCGACCGCACGGTCCGCGCTCATGGTCGGCCGCAGCGCCGCCGACCTGGCCCGGGCTCTGCTCGAAATGACGGTCCTCCTGATTTGCGGCCTCCTGGTCGGCTGGCAGTGGCACCGCGGCGCCGGCGCCGCCCTCGCCGCGATCGCCCTGGTCCTGCTCCTGCGCCTGGCCCTCACCTGGGTCGGCATCTACCTGGGCAGCGTCGTCTCCCACCCCGACTTGGTCGCCGTGATCGTCTTCCCGCTGGCCTTCCCCCTGACCGCCCTCTCCAACGTCTTCGTCGCCCCTGACCAGATGCCAACCTGGCTGGGCGCCATCTCCCAGTGGAACCCGATCTCCGCCACGGTCGCCGCCGCCCGCGACCTCTTCGGCAACCCCGGCATCACCTCCGACGCCTGGCCCGCCGAACACGCCATCGCCCTGGCCATCGCCTGGCCCGTCCTCCTGATCGCCGTCTTCGCCCCTCTGGCCGTCCGCCGCTACCGCCTACTGGGCAAATAACAAGGCACCCGGTCGCCCGAGAAAGCCTCCACCCACCGATAGCAATCCAGCAGCCAACCCAGCTGAGTGCTGCGGGGAGAGTGCGGGGCGTTGTCAATCGTCCAGGAGGTCGGTGGGGGCTCGCATGTGCCAGGCGTCGTGGATCAGTTCTTGCAGGCGGGGGGTGGTCACTTCGGGCAGGCGGAGCATGACGAAGGGGAGGCCTTCGTAGGAGGGCTCGGTGAAGAACAGGTTGGGCTCGCCCAGGAGCAGGGCCTGTTTCTCGGCCTCGTCGCCTACGTAGAGGACTGCTATGTCGGTGCGGATCAGGCGGGGTCGGCCGGGTTCGCGTTCGGGATATGACCAGATGAAACCCTTGTTGCCGACGCGGAAGTCGAATCCGTCGCTGTCGATCTCTTTGACGTGGGGAAATGCCAGCGCCAAGCGGCGTACGTCGTCGGCGTCGGCCACCTCGGTTGCCCCTTCGTATGTGTTGGCTTGGCGACTGATGCTATGACACCCGGCGCGCGCCTCCAGGGTGTGTGCGTACTATGCCTCGGCACGGTCGTCACAGCAGGGAACCGAGGAGCACGATGCCGCTAACTCCAGCCGACGTCCACAACGTGGCGTTCAAGAAGCCGGCCATCGGCAAGCGGGGGTATGACGAGGAGGACGTCGACGCGTTCCTGGACGAGGTCGAGCAGGAACTCATCCGCCTTCTCGAGGAGAACCGCGCCCTGCACGACCAGGCGCAGCGGCCCGGGCCGGGTGGGCCGGCGGCCGCGTCGAACGGCCGGGCGCTCGAGGCCGAGCTCTCCGATCTCACCGCGCAGCTGGGCCGGCTTCAGGAAGCCCGCGCCCGCGCCGAGCAGAACGCGCGCAGCATGCAGACGCAGCTCGAGCGGGCCCGCCGGGAGACTCCGGCCGGGCCGCCGCCGTCCGCCTCCGATGGGCAGGACTCGCCGGTGCTCATGATGGCGCGCCGCACCGCCGACGATCACATGCGTGACGCCCGCGCCGAGTCCGACTCGCTGATCGGCGCCGCGCAGGCCGAGTCCGACAAGGTCACCAGTGACGCCGAGCTGAGCGCGAGCACGATCGAGAGCGACGCGCGGCGCAAGCACACCGAGGCGATGAACAGCCTCGGCGACAAGCGCAACGCGCTGCTCGACGAGATCGACAAGCTGGGCCGGCTGGCCCAGACCTACCAGCAGGCGCTGGGCGACCACGTCACCCGCCAGCTGCAGGAGCTCGACAGCGCTTCCGGCCGCGACCTGGACTGACGTCCACCCGCGGCCGGCACATCATCAGGCCCGGCGCGCTCCTTAAGCACGCCCGCCGGGCCTGACTCACCGAGCGACAAATGGCGCGGCGAGCGCATGGACACCGCAATGCGGGACGCCCCGCAACGCTGACAGCCCGCCAAGCCGGGACGTACGGCAACGGAAGGCACTGGCTCAGCCGGACATCTCCGCCTGGCCGGCGTCTCCGCTCGGCCGGCCCGGACGCGCAAAGCCCGGACGCGCAGGGCCCGGACGGCCAGGCTTTCCTGGTCGAGCGCGGTTTCGACGCCGACGACCTGGAGGGCGACGAGGGCGGCAGGTATGTTCTACCTGATGAGAACGGTGAGCCGCCGGCTGGCGCTGTGGCGGGCGGATCTCGAGGCCGGCGTGTGCGCCGCTCCCGAGGAGTGCGCCGAGTCGCTGAGCGAGGGTGATCCCGTTCCCGTCGTGCTCGAGCACCGCTCACAGGGCAGTCACGTCCAGCGCGAGACGTTCGCCAGCACCCTGCAGCAGGACGTCGAGTGGCAGTTCACCGACCTGGCCTGGCCGGCCGACATCCACCCCGGCGTGTTCGTCACCGTCACCTGGCATCCCGGCAAGGGCGAGGTCGTCGTGCGCACCCATCCGGTCGACGAGCCGATGAGCGTCGACGGGGTGGAGTATTTCCACGAGTACGACCCCAAGGTCGTCACCCGGGACTACCGGCCCGACAAGTCCAACCGCGGTCAGGTGCTGCACGCCGTCCGCAAGATCGGCCGGGTCTTCGAGGACGGCAGCGCCGTGCTGAGCGAGGAGCTGCTGGCCAAGCGGGCCGGGCTGGGCCGCGGCGCGAAGGGCGCCTTCCTGCTGCGCAACGCGGTCGACCAGCTGATCCGCGAGGGTTTCCTGACCCGGGTCGTCGGCAGCGTCGACTCGTCCGGCCACCCTTCCTACCCGGCGGTCGAGGGCAAGGCGCCGACCGAGATGGTCTTCTACGCGCCCATGGTCGAGCCGGTGCCCATGGATTCGGAGCGGCGCGAGCACTGGGTGAGCGGGTTCGTGCGCAAGCTGCCGCGCGGCGCCCACCCGTCGGAGAAACAGGTCAGCCTGCACCAGCGCGCTGTCGAGGACGAGCAGGTCGCCGAGCCACTGGCCCCCGGCTACACGTTTGTGAAGAAGCACCACCGCAA
Organism: Actinoplanes sp.; assembly: GCA_965217855.1. Classification (GTDB taxonomy): domain Bacteria; phylum Actinomycetota; class Actinomycetes; order Mycobacteriales; family Micromonosporaceae; genus Actinoplanes. The sequence continues at coordinate 164,432 of CBDCJN010000018.1, forward strand.
CAGCTAGCCGGGTATTCCGCGGGTCGTTGATCGTGAGCGGGTTTCGGCGCGGCGGGTTGGTGATGAGGGTGGCCGATGGCAGCGTGCCGGGCTGTGAGAGAGCGTGCGCAGTACGGGTCGGTGCCGTCGGTGGAGAAGGCGTTGGGGTCGTTGCCGGTGGTCGCGGCGTTTGCCGCCCGCCTGCGGATTCGGGATGTCATCGAGGAGTTGTGCCCGGTTGATGACCGGTCGGAGCTGACGCACGGCCAGGTGATCGAGGCGCTGGTGGCGAACCGGTTGACGTCGCCGGAACCCCTGGTCCGGGTGCGGGACTGGGCGGCTGGGCACGCGGTCGAGGAGGTCTTCGGGGTCCGGCCGGAGCAGCTCAACGATGATCGGGTCGGTCGGGCCCTGGATGCGATCGCGTCGCAGCTGGACTCGATCGTCGGGTCGGTCGGGGCCGCCGCGATCAAGGCGTTCGGTATTGACGTGTCGCGGATTCACTGGGACATGACGTCGATGTCGGTGTATGGCGAGTACGAGCAGGTCGACGACGAGTATGCGGCGCCGAAGTTCGGGCATTCCAAGGACCGGCGGCCGGATTTGAAGCAGGTCCAGGCCGGGCTCGCGGTGACCGGCGACGGCGGGGTGCCGGTCTTTCACCGGGCTTACGACGGCGGTGCGGGTGAGGTCGCCCAGGTCATCCCGATGATGAAGGCGTTGCAGAAGATCGCCACGACCCGCCGGCTGTTGATCGTCGGGGACTCGAAGCTGGTCTCCTACGACAACCTGACCACGATGCACGGCGAGCAGGTGACCTTCGTGGCACCGGCGTCGAAGGTGTACGTCGGCGCTGAGGTGCTGGCCGGCCTGGACCTGGGCCAGGCCACCCGGGTCGACTACGTCGCTGCCCGTGACCAGGGCAAGGACCCGTCAACGCTGGGGAACTGGCACGTGTACGAGGACACCATGGTCTTGACCGGGCCGCGGAAGAAGGACCCGGTCCTGACCCTGCGGCGGGTGTTCGTGCACTCCAGCGCACGCGCCGGTGCCGCGGCGACGGCCCGGGCCAAGAAAATCGACCGGGCCACCGGCGACCTGGACCGGCTGACCCGAGGCCTGGGCTCGCGGTACTACCCGGACGCCGCCGCGGTCGAGGCCCGCTTGGCGGTGATCGCGAAAGACCGTCGGGTCGGCGCTTACCTCCGCACTACGACCGGCACCGACACCGCGACCGGTAAACCCACCCTGACCTGGAACTTCGACCAACAGGCCCGCGATGCCGAGGCGGCTACCGACGGCTGGTACGCGCTGTTGACCAACCTGGACCCCGACCAGGCCGACGCCGCGCAAGTGCTGTTGCACTACAAAGGCCAGGAAGCCGTCGAACGCCGCTACTCGACGTTCAAAGGCCCCCTGGCCGTCGCCGCGATCTACCTGAAGAACAACCGCCGGATCACCGCCATGATCACCGTGATCTGCCTCGCCCTGCTCATCTTCAGCCTCATCGAACGCCAAATCCGAGGCGCACTACGGGCTCAAGGCCGGACCACCGTTGCCGGTCTCTACGCCCGCAGACCCGCCATCCCGACCACCCGGCTGATCTTCCAAGCCCTCGCCGGAATGAGACTCATCCCCGCGACCAGCGGAAACCTCCACACCATTCCTCAACCCACACCCCTACAACTCGAACTCCTCGCCCTGCTCGACGTCAATCCGCTCGAGTGGTGCTGACGATCGCCGACGTGCGGAATGCGGGGCTAGCCGATGATCACGGTCTGCAGCTCGGTGAAGGCCTCCATGGGCGCGCTGCCGCCGACCCGGCCGAGGCCGCTGTCGGAGCCGGAGCGGCCGCCGAACGGCAGGTGGGACTCCCAGTAGTTCGACGACTCGTTGATGTTGACCCAGCCGGTGCGGACGGCGTCGGCGAAGTCGAGCCCGGCCCGCAGGTCGGCCGTGTAGACGGCGGCCAGCAGCCCGTAGCGGGAGGCGTTGGTCAGTTCGATCGCCTCCTCGAGCGAGCCGATGCCGACGATCGGCGCGACCGGGCCGAACGTCTCCTCGGTGGCGACCAGGGCGTCGCGGTCGACGTTGCCCAGGACGGTGGGCGGCCAGTAGAGGTCGGTCTTGTAGCGGGTGTCGCGGGCGCCGCCGGTCAGGATCGTGGCGCCGCGGCGGACCGCGTCGGCGACGTGCTCGTCCATCTTGGCCGCGACGCCCGCGTTGTTGAGCGGGCCCATCGTGGTGGTGTCGTCGAACGGGTCGCCCAGCCGGATCTGCTGCTCGACCGCGGCGGTCAGACGGGACGCGAACTCGTCGCGGACGGCGTCGTGCACCAGCAGCCTCTCCCCCGCCGTGCAGCTCTGGCCGGCGCAGAGGAAGCAGGCGGCCAGGGCGCCCTCGACGGCCCGGTCGAGGTCGGCGTCGGCCAGCACGACGACCGGGCCGTTGCCGCCCATCTCGAGCAGCGTGGCCTTGCCCGCCGCGGCCTGCGCGACGAGCCGGCCGGTGGCGGTGGAGCCGATGAAGGCGACCGCGTCGGTGCCGGGGTGTCGGGCGATCTCGTCGCCGACGACCGGGCCGGGGCCGGTGACCAGGTTGAGCACGCCGGGCGGCAGGTCGGCGTCGGCGATGCAGGCGGCCAGCGCGATCGCCGACACCGAGGTCGACGGGGCGGGCGTCCACACGACCGTGTTGCCCGAGGCCAGCGCGGGCGCGATCAGCTCGGCGGGCATCGTGTAGGGCCAGTTCCACGGGGTGATCACGCCGACCACGCCGCGCGGGCGCCGGATCAGCAGGGCCCGTTTGCCCCGCGACGACGAGTTGGGCAGCCGGCCTTCGAGCCGCTTGCCGTCCTCGGCCGCCATCCGCCAGTACGTCACCAGCTCGTCGACCTCGTCGTAGGCCTCGGCCCGCAGCGGTTTGCCCTGGTCGAGGGTGAGCGTGCGGGCCAGCTCGTCGCGCCGGGCCTCGATCACGTCACCCACCCGGTGCAGCAGCGCGGCCCGGTCGAAGGCGCCCACCCGGGCCCAGCCGGGGGCGGCGGAGCGGGCGGCCGCGATCGCCGCGCGGGCGTCCGCCCGGTCGCCGTCGGGCACCCGGCCGAGCGTCTCACCGGTGGCCGGGCTGGTCGCCTCGCTGGTGGCGGCCGAGAGCGCGGGCACCCAGGCGCCGCCGACGAACATCTGCAGATCCACCCGGCCAGGCTATCCGCCGGTCATCACACGGTGATAGGTGAGAACTGGGTGGTAACCGATTTCCGGCCGGCCAACGTACGGTACTTCGACAGCCCTCGATGCAGTTGGGAGCCGGGACACCCCCGCCCGGCCGGCGCCGCGTCGAACAACCTGGAAGGAGTCCGGCGTGCGCCTTCGCATCGTCGTCGCTTCGCTTGCCACTGCCCTCACCGGTGCGCTGGCTTTCCCCGCCGCCGCCTCGGCCGCCGTGGACGACCCCAGCACGAACATCATCGGCGGTGGCACGGTCTCGTCCGCGCCGTGGGCCGCGGCCGTCCTGAGCAACGGCAGCTTCACCTGCTCGGGCACCATCATCTCGGCCAACTACGTGCTGACCGCGCGGCACTGCATCTCGGGCACCATGTCGGTGCGGGTGGGCAGCGTGAACCGCACGTCGGGCGGCACGACCCGCACGGTGAGCAGCACCTCGACCCGCAACGACCTGGCCCTGATGCGGCTGAGCTCGCCGATCACCACGTCCTACATGCCGCTGTCGAGCGCCTACCCGCCGGTCGGTTCGACCAACAGCATCTACGGCTGGGGCATGACCTGCTACAGCGGCTGCAGCGCGTCGACGACGCTGAAGACCGCCACCGTCCAGGTCACCTCGACCAACCAGACCGACGCGTACGGCGGTCGCGCGATCGGCAGCACCCGGATCAACGGCAACGCCTGGCGGGGCGACTCCGGTGGCCCGCAGGTCTACAACGGAGCCCAGGTGGGTGTTGCCTCGACCGCCGACGGCACGAGCCGGCAGTACTACGGCAGCGTCGCCTACAACCGCGCCTGGATCACCTCCACCGCGGGCGTCTGACGCCGAGCTGAAGGGGGCGTGCCACGGCACGCCCCCTTCGCGCTATTCACAGGCGGCCGGGGGGCAGCGGCCGGTGTCGGCGTGCACTCGGGCGCCGGAGTGCCGCCCGAGACCGCGACGAGCAGGGTGGTCACAGCCGCCACCACCAGCGCGGCGGCCAGCCCGGCCACGATCAGCAGGCGGCGGGAGAAGCGGGAGCCGATGGCGGCACGGGGCGGCATCGGCGCCGCGGCCTTCGGGCGCAGGACGGAACGCAACACGAAAGCGGCCGACGGCTCCACACCGAAGTCGTCCTCGGCCGAGAGGTAGCGGCGGTAGACCGTCATGCCGGCCTCCCGGGCGTACGACAGATCCTCGGGGTCGGGCTCGATCAGCTCGGCCTCACTGACGAAACCGGCCATCACCTGCAGCCGGGCCTGGTCGACCTGACGCTCGACCTGCTCGAAGATGTCCGGGACGACGGCCGACAGCGGCGCGTCGACGTCCGTGGGGCGCATCTCGCCGTGCGGCAGCTTCTCGACCAGGCCGTCGGCGTTGAGGCCGGCGAAGTCGGGGCCGACCGCGCTGACCGGGATCAGGCGTACCACCCGGGTGTTGCTGTGCACCTTGACCAGTTCGCGGAAGTCGGGTTTGGTCATCAGCAGCTTGCGCACCATGGCCAGCCGGGCGTCCTCGTCGGCGTCGAGGTCGCGCAGCAGGTCCCACTTGGTGATGACGAAGGTGATCGGGCGTTGCTCGCTCAGCATCAGGGTGACCATCGTGGTCAGCGAGTGCTGCAGCCGGTTGCGGCCCTGCGGCAGGCCGTCGGCCCACTGGCGCAGGTGGAAGCCGTCGATGATGCCGAACAGCGCGTCGGCCGAGCGGATCCGGTCGAGGAACTCCTCCTGGAAACCCTCGCCCGGCGGCCGCGGTTCGGTGAGGACTCCCCCGGCGTACTCGAGGTAACCGAGCTTGAGCACCCGGTGGACCGGGCCGGAGCCGGCCCGGCTGCACACGTCGAAGGTGAACTCGCGGGTGTCGCCGGCCACCGTGACCAGCGGCCAGTCCTGGTCGTGATCGGCGACCTGGTTGAACCAGCCGCTCAGTTGCAGCATCTCGCGGTGCGAGGTGTCGAGGTAGAAGCCGCGCGGGCCGCTGCGGCGCATCTCGTGGTACGTGCTGGCCAGCAGCAGAGTCTTGCCGGAGCCACGGGTGAAGGGCTTCGAGGGCCGTCGCATCCGATGGACGACAGGCCTGTATCTCCGGGGGCCGAGCTGCCCCGGCGATGCATTCAGCCATTTCACAGAATGGCGTCGGCCTATACCCGCGGCGCGATGTGCGCGAGACGAGAAAGTGCCCTAAAACGGACACCGGAGTGGGCATCTATTCGATCGGCGTCGAATAATGGAAATGCCGCTCGGCGCGATTGCGTGGCTACCCAGCGTACCGAAATCGGGACTTGTGAATCCGAAACGTTGTCGCCACGTTACCACTCGTCAAGCGGGGTTGACTATTGGAACGTGAACCTATATTTGTTCTGACTGGCGTCGAGCCCCGGCGCGGGCGGCCCCTCCTTCTTCAGGAGTTGCCGCACGCCCGTGTCACACGAGGGAGCACACACATATGCCGGCACAGACCGCCGCGAGGGGCGATCGTGACGTCCATCAGAGCCAGCGCAATACCTACGGTGGCGGAACCGGCAAAAGGGGCAAGAAACAGGCGAAGCGCCAGAAAGCCCCATTGTGGGCCAAGCTTCTGACGACGTTCGGGGTCATTCTCGCTCTGGTCGGGGTCGGCGGCATCGTGTCGGTGAAGTACTTCCTCAGCCAGCTCACCTCGAACATCCAGACCACGTCGAGCGTGCTCGACAACAACGGCCTGGGCAACAAGACCGTCCCCGCCGGCAAACTGCCCGACGGCGCGATGAACATTCTGATGCTGGGCCTCGACACCCGTACCGGATGGGACGAGGCCGACGCCCGCTCCGACACCATTCTGGTCCTGCACATCACCGCCGCGCACGACCAGGCGTACATGATCTCGATCCCGCGCGACACGGTCACCAAGATCCCGGCCGACCGGGAGTTGGGCACCCGGGCCACCACCGGCAAGATCAACTCGGCCTACTTCGAAGGTGCGCAGGACAAGCGCGGCTGGCAGGGCGGCGCCAAGCTGGCCACCAAGACCGTGAACGAGCTGACCGGCATCGAGTTCGACGGCGTCATGGTGATCGACTTCAACGGCTTCAAGGGCATCCTCGAGGCCATGGGCGGCGTGAACCTCTGCGTCGACAAGCGCATGTGGTCGAGCCACTACATCGTCAAGAACGGCAAGGTCGAGTACGCGACGGGGGCCGACCCGACGTCGCCGCCGCGCAACGCCCTCTGGTTCGAGAAGGGCTGCCGCAACATGGCGCCGTGGGAGGCGCTCGAGTTCTCCCGCCTGCGCCACTCGACCAACGGCGACTACGACCGCCAGCGGCACCAGCAGCAGTTGCTGCGTGCGATGGCCAAGAAGGCCAGCAGCGCCGGCATCATGGGCAACCCGACCAAGGTGGCGAACATCCTCTCCGCGGCCGGCAAGTCGCTCAAGATGGACACCCACGGCGTGCCGGTCGACAACTTCATCTTCGGCCTCAAGGGCCTGGCCGCCGGTGACCTCATCCCGATCAAGACCAACGGCGGCACCTTCGCGCCGGGTCAGGGCGGCGGCGAGGGCATCTCCGAGGACACCCGGCGGCTGTTCGAGGCCACCTCGTCCGACCGGCTCCCGGCGTTCCTGGGCCGCCACCCCGAGATGCTGATCAACGACGGCACCGCGTCCTCCTCCTGAGACCGCGGAAACCGGCCGGTCAGCTCCAGACCGGCCGGGTCGGGGCGGGCAGCCCGGTTTCCTCCTCGCAGCGGGCCAGGATCTCGTCGAGCCCCGGCCCCATGTCGAAGACCGGCAGCACGGACGGCCGCTCGGCCCGCATCGAGGCCCGCAACGCGTCGGTGGCCGCGACCGCCACGACCCCGGCGGCCACCACGACGCCGTAATGCCCGGCGCCGGCCTCCGTGACCAGGCCGCGGCGCACCTCCAGGGCGACCAGCGCCGGGTCCCGCTCCAGCGGGTCGCCCCAGCCGCCGCCGCCCCAGGTCACGAAGTGCAACACGTCGCCCGGCCGCACCGGCACGTCGTGGCACTTGCTGGGCAGCACACCTCACGCTCGCCCGAGGCCCGGTCGATCCACTTGCGGCCGCGCGCCCCCGGCGCCCCGCCGTTGACGCCCCAGGGATAGGTCAGCCAGCGGTCGTCGTGGATGGCGATGGTCCCCGGCTCGAGGAATCGGTAGGCCACGTCCACGCCGTTCCCGCCGCGGTGCAGGCCCGCTCCGCCGGTGTCGGCGACCGTCTCCCACTTCTCGATGCGCAGCGGGTAGTACGACTCGAGGAACTCGCACGGGATGTTGACGAAGCTCGGCCACAGCGAGTGCCCGTCCGGCCCGTCGCCCAGCGGCCGCCCCGGAATGCCGCCGAAGCCGATCGAGTAGAGCTGGAACCATTCGCCCTTGCGGTCACCCGAGGAGTAGTTCCCGGAATACATGAAGTGCGGCGACGAGGAGAAGCCGACCGCATTGAGCAGGGCCGGGTTCGTCTGCCCGAGCAGACCGCCGAACAGGTCGAACACCCGCCCGATGCCGTGGTTGCGGGCGTTCAGCGCGGCCGGATGCTTCGGTTTCCAGTACGAGCCGTCGGGAATGGTCACCTTCACCAGCGGATAGAAACCGTCGTTCCAGAGGATCTGCGGATCGGCCACGGTAATCATGTAGATGCCGAAGAACATCCGGGCCAGGTTCTCGTTCAGGTAGTAGTTGACCGGCCCGATCGCCTGCGGTGACGACCCGGTGAAGTCGAGGTGCACCTGGTCGCCGGTGCGGGTCAGCGACAACTTCAGCTCGTACGGCCCGTAGCCGACCCCGTCGTCGCAGATGTAATCGGTGAACGAGAGCGTGCGCCCCTCCTCGAAGACGACGTGCAGCAGCGTCTTCATGGCGTCGTGGTTGCGCTGCAAGAGCGAATCCAGGGCCGAGAGGTACGTCGCCACCCCGAACCGCGCGCACATCTCGCGCACCCGGCGGGCCGCCGTCCGGCAGGCCGCGACCAGCCCGTTGAGGTCGGCCCGGTTCCAGTCGGGCACCCGCACCTGGTTGAGGATGATGCGCAGCGCGTCCTCGTTGAGCCGGCCGCCGGCGTAGAGCTTGAAGGGCGGGATGACCACGCCCTCCTCGTAGATGGTCTTCGCGTCCGTCGGCATCGAGGACGGCGTCTTGCCCCCGACGTCGGACATGTGGCCGAACATCGAGGACCAGCCCACGACCCGCCCGTCGACGTAGATCGGCATCACCACCAGCCAGTCGTTGGCATGGCTGATGGCGGCCCCGCACGCGTACGGGTCGGAGGTGAGCAGCACGTCGCCCTCGCCGATCTCGCCGGCGAACCCGTCGAGGAAGTCGGGGATGGACAGCCCGAACTGACCGACCACCATCCGTCCCCGCGGGTCGGCGATGAGCGGGAACTCGTCGTGCTGCTCGCGGATGCCGGGCGACAGGGCCGTGCGGAACAGCACCTCGTCCATCTCGTAGCGGGCGTTGCGCAAGCCGTTCTCGACCAGGTCGAGGGTGACCGGGTCGACGTTGGCCGGCGCGACCGGCTCGGTGGCGGTCTCGACGATGCGGGCCTTGGCTCAAACCTCCAGCGGGCGGATCAGCAGGCTTCCGCCCGCGTCGGTGGTGGCCGCGTGGCCGGGCAGGATCAGGGTGGTCGAATCCATCTCAGTGACGATGGCCGGACCGGTGATGACGTCGCCCGCGCGCAGCCGGAGCCGGTCGTAGAGGGCGGCGTCGGCGAACGCGCCGCCGACGTAGAGGCGGGTGCTGCCGGTGCGCGCCGCGGCCGGGTCGCCGTCGCCCTTCTCGAGGTGCACCGGCGCGACCCGGGGCCGGGGCCCGGTGACCGTGGCCCGTGCGTTGACCAGCTCGTGGTCGACCGGCAGCGTGAACGAGAACAGCCGCTCGTGCTCGGCGTCGAAGCGTTCGGAGAGGGTGGCCGGGCCGTCGGCCAGGTCGAAGGCGATGGGCAGCTCGTTGCCCTGTCCCACGAACCGGACGTCGGCCGAGTAGCTGACCGTCTGCTGGCCGGCCGGGACGCCCTGCTCGGCGAGCCGCCCGGAGGCCGCGGCGGCGAGCTCGGTGAAGACGCCCGCGAACTCGTCGCCGGTCAGGTCGCCGAGCTTGCGCAGCACCGTACGGGCGGCCTCGTCGCGGGCCGAGGTGGTGGCGTCGCCGAGGGCACAGAGCACCCCCGGTGACGGCGGCACGATGACCGGCCAGGCCCCGGTGAGCCGGCCCAGCGCGTTGGCGTGCAGCGGGCCGGCGCCGCCGAACGCGACCAGGGCGAACTCGCGCGGGTCGAAGCCCTGCTGCACGCTGACCAGCCGCAGGCCGCCGAGCATGTTCTCGTTGACGATGTCGATGATCCCGGCCGCGGCCTGCTCGGCGCTGTCCAGCCCCATCGCGTCGGCCACGGTCTGCACGGCGGCGCGGGCGGCCGCCCGGTCCAGCGTGATCTCGCCCCCGGCCAGCGCCGACGGCAGATAGCCGAGCACCACGTTGGCGTCGGTCACGGTCGGGGCGGTGCCGCCCTTGGCGTACGCGGCGGGGCCGGGCTCGGCCCCCGCCGACTGCGGCCCGACCCGTAGCGCCCGGGTCAGCTCGGGAACGTGCGCGATCGACCCGCCCCCGGCGCCGACCGTGCGGACGTCGACCGCGGACGCGCGGACGGTCAAGTCGCCGACCTTGGTCTCCCGGCCGATCCGGGCCCGGCCCGACTGGACGAGCGCGACGTCGGTCGACGTGCCGCCCATGTCGAAGGTGAGCAGCTCGGTGTGGCCGGACTGCTCGGCCACCCAGACCGCGCCCGCCACTCCGCCGGCCGGCCCGGACAGCAGCATGGTGACCGACGCCGCGATCGCCGCCGGGGCCGCGGCCAGACCGCCGTCACTGCGCAGGATCGACAGCGACGCGGGCACACCCTCGGCGGCCAGCTGGGCCGAGAGGTTGGCGACGTAGCGGGCCACCTGCGGCTGGACGTAGCCGTTGGCCACCGTGGTCAGCGCCCGCTCGTACTCCCGCATCTCGGGCAGCACCACGCTGGACAGCGACACCTCGACGCCGGGCAGTTCCTCGGCCGCCAGTTCGGCTAGGCGCCGCTCGTGCGTGTCGTCGGCGAAGGCGTTGATGAGCGAGACGGCCAATGCCTCGATGTTCTGCCCGCGCAGCTTGCGCAGAGCCGCCCGGGCCGCCTCCTCGTCCAGCTCACGGACCACCGTGCCGTCGGTGCCGATGCGTTCCGGCACCTCCACCGTGTTCTCCAGGTCGGCCAGCGGCTCGGGTTTGGGCCAGATGATCCAGCCGGCCAGGCCGCCGGGCACGAACGAGCGGGCGATCTGCAGCACCTGCCGGAAGCCCTCGGTGGTGACCAGCCCGACCGTGGCCCCCTTGCCCTCGAGGATCGCGTTGGTGGCGACCGTCGTGCCGTGCAGCACGTGCGCCACCACGTGCCGGTCGATGCCGGCCTCGGCGCACACCAGGTCGATGCCGTGCAGCACGCCCACGGACTGATCGCTCGACGTCGAGGCGGTCTTGGCCCGCCACGTCGAACCGGTGTCCTCGTCGACCAGCAGCACGTCGGTAAACGTGCCGCCCACATCCACGCCGAGTCGATACGACATCTCGCTCCTTAGACGATCTTTTGTTGGCGCAGGCTCGCGCGCTCCGTTTCGTCGAGGCCGAGAAGGCCGCCGTAGATCTCGTCGTTGTGCTGGCCGAGCGCCGGCCCGGCCGTGCGGACGGATCCGGGCGACTCGGAGAGCCGTGGCGTCGCGTTCTGCATCGGCAGCTCGCCGAAGTCGGGGTGCGGGACGGTGACGATCGCCTGCCGCGCGGCGAAGTGCGGGTCGTCGAACATGTCCCGGGCCCGGAAGATGCGCCCGGCCGGCACCCCGGCGGCGTGCAGGGCGGCCAGCAGGTCCTCGGCCTTGCGGGTCGAGGTCCACTCCGCGATCAGGTTGTCGAGCTCGACCATGGCCGTGCCTCGCGCCGAATGGGTGGCGTAGCGCGCGTCCTGGGCCAGGTCGGGCCGTTCCATCACGGTGGTCAGGCGGCCGAACACCGTGTCCTGGTTGGCCGCGATGAGGATCAGGTCGCCGTCGCCGGTCGGATAGACGTTGCTGGGCGACACGTTGGGCAGGGTCGCGCCGGTGCGCTCACGCTGGTAGCCGGTGACCGCCCACTCGGGCAGCAGCGACTCCATCATGGCCAGCACCGCCTCGTAGATCGCCGAGTCGACGACCTGGCCCCGCCCGGTGCGGGTGCGATGGTGCACGGCGACCAGAGTTCCCAGGCACGCGTACGTCGCCGCGAGCGAGTCACCGAGCGAGATCCCCGCGCGCACCGGCGGGCCCCCGGGCTCCCCCATCACGTACCGGATCCCGCCCATGGCCTCGCCGATCGACCCGAACCCGGCCCGCCCCGCGTAGGGCCCGGTCTGGCCGTAGCCGGTGACCCGGGTGACGATCAGCCCCGGGTTGGTCTGCCAGAGCGTCTCGGGCGCCATGCCCCACCGCTCGAGGGTGCCCGGCCGGAAGTTCTCGACCACGATGTCGGCCCGGTCGATCAGCTGCCGCACCAGCTCCTGCCCCTCGGGCCGGCGCAGGTCGCAGGTGATCGACTTCTTGTTGCGGGCGACCACGGGCCACCACAGCGACTTGCCGTGCGGCTTCTCCCGCCCCCACTGGCGCATCGGGTCGCCGGCCGCCGGGTCCTCCACCTTGATCACTTCGGCCCCGAAGTCGCCCAGCAGCTGGCCGCAGAACGGGCCCGCGAGCAGCTGGCCGAACTCGACCACGCGCAGGTCGTCCAGGGGGCCGGTCACGGGCGGTGGCCGATCATGGTGGCCCGCGCGTTGTGCAGGTGGGCCCGCATGATCGCCTCGGCCCAGTCGCCGTCGCCGGCCCGGGCCGCCGCCACCATCTCGACGTGGTGGTGCAGGCTGCGCATCAGGGCATCGGCGCTGTAGTCGTGGAAGTTCTGGTGCACGACCGCGGCGTGGGTGACCCCGCGCAGCGCGTCGGCCAGCGGTCGGGACCCGGCAGCCTCGATGAACAGGCCGTGGAAACGGCGGTTCAGGTCGACCAGGCTCTCCAGCCGGGCCTGCCGCCCGGCCCGCAGCATCGCCGCGGCCAGGTCGTCGAGCTCGTCGAGCTGCTCGGGGCTCAGCGCGGGGACGGCCTCGCGCACCGCGTACGGCTCGAGACGCAGCCGCAGTTCGAAGATCTCGTGGAGCTCCGCCGGGGTGCGGGTGACCACCCGGGCGCCGCGGTTGGGCTGGATCTCGACCAGGCCCTCGGCGGCCAGCCGGGCGAGCGCCTCGCGCACCGGCGTCCGGCTCACCGAGAGTCGGCCGGCCAGGTCGGCCTCACCCAGTCTGGTGCCGGACGGGAACACCCCGGCCAAGATCTCGGCGCGTAACGACTGCGCCACCTGTTTCGCTGCTGCTCGCACCAGATCCCCCGCCTCGCCGCAAGATTGTGTGCAATCTTTCCCACGTACGGGCTCGGATCGCAAGGTCCACGGCAGAATTCGCGAAGGTTGTATGCAATCGCCGACAGTCACCCATTGAGATCAACGCGTAACAATGGGCGGGTACGGTTCCGCCTCATGAATTCTCGGAGTCGCCTGATTACGGTCAGTGCGGTACTCGTGGTCGCGCTCGGTGCCTGTGGATCCGGCGGCGACGAGAAGGTGGCGCTCACCGGTGACGGTGTGACGCTGTGCGTGGGCGTCCGCGAGGGCGCCTCGATGGTCGTCGGCGAGGTCATCACGGCCACGCCCGGCGCCGACCTGGTCATCTCCAAGATCAGCCTGGTCGGTGCGCGCGGCATCGACGCCGGCAAGGCGTTCGTGGTGCCGCTGGGCAGTGGCCACGCCCCGATCAGCACGGCCGCCTATCCCCCGGTGGCCAACTCGTCCTGGGAGTCCCGCCAGCCGGCCGCCAACGCCACCGTCTCGGCCGGGCAGCAGGCCAACGTGCTGGTGGTGGTCACCCGCAGCGGATCCCTGGACGGATCCGCCACGGGCATGCAGGTCGACTATCTCGGCGGGTCGGCGACCAACACGACCACCTACCAGTTCCGCGAGAGCTGCAACGCGCCCGCGGCCTGATCAGCGCAGGGCGGGCAGCACCTTCGCCCCGAAGGCTTCGACGAACGGGATCAGATCCTGCCCCACGTGGTGCAGGTAGATGCGGTCGAAACCGAGGGCGGCGTACCCGCGCAGCTTCTCGATGTGCTCCTCGAGGTCGGCCGAGATGTTGACGACCCGGCCGACCTGCTCGACCGTGACGTCCTCGGAGACCACGTCGAAGTGCTCGACCGTCTCGAGGTCCCAGCAGATCGGCGGGGCGAAGATGTTGCTGCGCCACTGGTCGTGCGCGATCGCCTCGGCCTCGTGCTGGGTCGCCGCCCAGCTCAGGTGCACCTGCAGGCAGATCGGGCCGGTGCCGCCCGCGTCGCGGTAGGCCGAGATCATCGAGCGCAGGTGCTCGTCGGGCGCGTTGACCGTGACCAGCCCGTCGGCCCAGCCCGCGACCCAGGCCGCGGTCTTGGTGCTGACCGCGGCGCCGATCAGCGGCGGCGTCACCTCGGGCCTGGTCCACAGCCGGGCCCGGTCGACCGTGACCAGGCCGTCGCGGGTGACCTCCTGGCCGGCCAGCAGGTCGCGGATCACGTCGACGCACTCGAGCAGCCGGGCCTCGCGCACCTCCTTGCGCGGCCAGGGCTCGCCGGTGATGTGCTCGTTGCTGTACTCACCGCTGCCCAGCGCGGCCCAGAACCGGCCCGGATACATGGCGCCGAGGGTGCCGATGGCCTGCGCGATGATCGCCGGGTGGTAGCGCTGGCCCGGGGCGTTCACGACACCGAACGAGAGGTTGGTGGCCTGCAGCGCGGCGCCCAGCCAGGACCAGGCGAACGCCGACTCGCCCTGCCGCCGGCTCCACGGCGAGAAGTGATCGGAGCACATGGCCGCCTCGAAGCCGGCGCGTTCCGCGGCAACCACTGCGGCCAGCAACTCGGCGGGCGGGATCTGCTCGTGCGAGGCGTGGATTCCGTACTCCGTCGTCATGGGTCACCCCGTACCCCCCTCGGACGGATAAGAATCGGCCAAGACCGGGCCATGGTGCTGGCAATCTGCTGTGGAGCGGGTCGACCATGGGTCATGACTGACTTGCGGATCAGCCGGAGAATGTTGTTCACGGCCGGGTCGGGTGTGCTCGGCGTCGCCGTCCTGTCGGCCTGCGGCTCGTCGCCGGACTCCCCGGCGGTGACCACTGCGCCGTCGGCCGACCCGACCGGGAGCTCCTCGGCCGGCGGGGCCTGGGAACGGGTCAACCTCTCGTTCGTGTCGGCCTACCTGCTGGTCCGCGGGTCCGAGGCGGCCATCGTCGACCTGGGCACGGAGGGTTCGGCCGACAAGATCGGCCAGGGGCTCACCGCGGCCGGCAGCAGCTTCTCGGCCGTACGCCATGTGATCATGACCCACCAGCACCCGGATCACGCCGGCGGTCTCGGCGGGGTCGAACCGCAGGCCACGAACGCGAAGTTCTACACCGGCGAGTCCGACGTCGCCGGGATCACCGCGCAGAAACCGCTCACCGCACTCAAGGACGGTGACGAGGTCTTCGGGCTGCAGGTGATCGGCACCCCGGGCCACACCCTCGGGCATGTGTCGATCTTCGACCCGTCGACCGGCACCCTGGTCGCGGGGGACGCGCTGCGCACCACCGGCGGGCTCGTCGGCTCCGACCCGCAATACACCGTGGACCAGACGCAGGCCTCCGCCTCGGTGCGCAAGCTCGCGGCGCTGGACGTCAAAATGATCCTGCCCGGACACGGCGACCCGCTGACCGCCGGCGCCGCCGACGCCCTCCGCAAACTGGCCGCTTCCCTCTGATCCACCGCCCCGGACAACCTTGACCAGTTTTCTCTTTCCGTCCGATCCTTTCGCGCCCTTGATCGGGTAAGTTTCGCCGGGCGCAGTCGCGCCGCGTATCCGAAAGGGCACACCATGCGCCGGATCCTCGCCGCCGCCGTCGCCGTGACGACGCTGTTCGCCGCGGCCGCCTGCAGCTCCGACGACAAGACGGAGACGGTCAGCGCCGGCACCAAGGTGAGCGTCGGCGTCATCCCGATCATCGACGTGGCGCCGATCTATCTGGGCCAGGCCAAGGGCTTCTTCGCCCGGCGGGGCATCGACCTGACGCTCTCGCCCGAGCAGGGTGGCGCGCCGATCGTCGAGGGTGTGCTCGGCGGCAAATACCAGTTCGGCTTCAGCAACGTGACCTCGTTGATGGCCGCCCAGTCCGGTGGGGCCCCGCTCAAGGCGGTCGCGAGCGGCGTCGCCTCCACCGGCAAGTCCGGCCGGGACTTCTCGGCCATCGTCGTCGGCAACGGCAGCCCGATCCGCTCGGCCCACGAGCTGGCCGGGAAGAAGATCGCCGTGAACATCCTGAAGAGCCTGGGCGACACCACCGTGCGGCAGTCGGTCCGCCGGGCCGGCGGTGACCCGGCCGACCTGGAGTTCGAACCGATGCCGTTCCCCGACATGCCGGACGCGCTGCAGCGCGGCACGGTGGACGCGGCGTGGGTGGTCGAGCCGACGTTGTCGGCGGTGCTCACCCAGGGCGGCCAGATCCTCGCGTCGAATTTCGTGGACACCGCGGACGACCTGACGGTGGCGCTGTATTTCACCAGCGAGGGGACGATCAGCGCCAAGCCCAAGCTGGTCACCGACTTCACCGAGGCGATCAAGGAATCGCTGCGGTACGCGGCCACCCACCCCGAGGAGGTGCGCGACACCGTGGGCACCTACACCCAGATCAACGACACCGTCCGGATCGCCATGATCCTGCCGAGCTGGCCCGAGGCGATCAACCGTGCCTCGCTCGACCGGGTCGCCCTGCTCGGCTCGCGGGACGGCATCTTCAAGCAGCCCCCGGTGCTCGACCAGTTGCTGCCCTGACGCCGGTCTGTCAGCGCCGCGGCGGCGCGGTGGACCCCCGGACCACCAGTCGGGTGGGCACGGTGACGCCACGGGCCGTCTCCTCACCGGCCAGCAGCGACAGCAGCATGCGGCCGGCCCGGACGCCCTGGTCGCACCGCGATCAGCACCGTCGTGACCGTGTCGGTCGAGCTGGTGCTCGGCTTCGCGCTGGCCATGGTGATGCACCGGGCCCTCTATCTGCGCACGGCGCTGCGGGTGGCGATCCTCGTCCCGTACGGGATCATCACGGTCGTCTCGTCGTACGCCTGGGCCTACGCGTTCAGCAACACCTACGGCTTCGTCAACGGCCTGTTCGGGCTGGGCGACTTCGACTGGTTCGGCGGCACCTGGTCGGCCCTGTTCACAGGGTGTGTGGCCGAGATCTGGAAGACCACGCCGTTCATGGCGCTGCTGCTGGCCGGCCTGGCCCAGATCCCCGACGACTGTCTCGAGGCCGCCCAGGTCGACGGCGCGAGGCGGCCCGCCCGGTGCCCGCCGCCCTCGCCTTCTTCCAGGGCGCTTCGCAGTTCTCGCAGCCGACTGCGCCCATCGCGGCCGCCGCCGTGGTCGTCACGATCCCGGTGGTCATCCTCGTGCTGCTGTTCCAACGCAAGATCGTCGCCGGTCTCACCAACGGCGCGGTCAAGGGCATTAGGAGCTCGGCACATGGCAGCCATCGAGATGCGCAACCTCGTCAAGGAGTACGGGGACGGCTTCAAGGCCGTCAACGACATCAGCCTGGACATCGCCGACGGCGAGTTCATGATCCTGGTCGGGCCGTCCGGCTGCGGGAAGTCGACGCTGCTCCGCATGATCGTCGGCCTCGAGGACATCACCTCGGGCGACATGGTGATCGGCGGCGACCGGGTCAACGAGAAGGCCCCGCGCGACCGGAACCTGTCCATGGTGTTCCAGAACTACGCGCTCGACCCCCACCTGACCGTCTTCGAGAACATCGCCTTCCCGCTGCGGCTCAAGAAGAGCATCAGCGAGGACGAGATCCGGCGCCGGGTCAAGGAGGCGGCGGACATGCTCGAGCTCAACGAGCACCTGGACCGCAAGCCGGCCAACCTCTCCGGCGGGCAGCGCCAGCGGGTGGCGATGGGGCGGGCGATCGTCCGCCAGGTCAACGCGTTCCTGTTCGACGAGCCGCTGTCCAACCTCGACGCCAAACTGCGCGGGCAGATGCGGACGGAGATCTCCCGCATGCAACGCCGGCTGGGCACCACGACCGTCTACGTCACCCACGACCAGACCGAGGCGATGACGCTGGGCGACCGGGTGGCCGTGCTGGGCCGCGGTTTCCTGCAGCAGGTGGCCTCGCCCCGCGAGCTGTACGAGCAGCCGGTCAACATGTTCGTGGCCGGGTTCATCGGCTCGCCCCCGATGAACTTCCTGCCCGCGGTCGTCGAGGGCGGGCGGCTCAAGCTGCCGTTCCTCGAGATCGACCTGCCCGCCATCGCGGCCGACAAGGTCACCGACGGGCAGCTGCTGATCGCCGGGATCCGGCCTGAGCACTTCGAGGACGCCCGGATGCTCGACGCGTCGAAACGCGAGCGGGGCGCGCTGTTCCGGGCCAAGGTCGACGTCACCGAGTGGCTCGGCGACTCGCAGTACGCGTAGATCCCGTTCGAGGCCGACGCGGAAGTCACCAACAGCTGGCCGACCTGGCGGCCGAGCTCGACAGCGAGGCCCTGCGCACCCAGCTGATCATCTCGATCGACGCGATGAGCCGGCTGCGCGAGAACCACGAGGGCGAGTTCTGGGCCGACACCCGCCGCATGCACCTCTTCGACCCGCGGACCGGGAACGACCTGACCCGCGACGAGGAGGCCGCGGCCACCCTGGCTCAGCTCGAGGAGGAGGAGCTGCGCGAGCGGATGGAAGAGACCCCCGATTCGGCGGCCCGGTGAGGGCGGCCCGGTGAGGGCGGCCCGGTGAGGGCGGCCCGGTGAGGGCGGCCCGGTGAGGGCGGCCCGGTGAGGGCGGCCCGGTGAGGGCGGCCCGGTGAGGGCGGCCCGGTGAGGGCGGCCCGGTGAGGGCGGCCCGGTGAGGGCGGCCCGGTGAGGGCGGCCCGGTGAGGGCGGCCCGGTGAGCCGGGAGGCCTGGTGGCGTCACGCGGTGATCTATCAGGTCTACGTGTGGAGCTTCGCGGATTCGGACGGCGACGGGATCGGTGATCTCGCCGGCGTCCGGTCCCGCCTGCCCTATCTGCGGGACCTGGGGGTCGACGCCGTCTGGCTCAACCCGTTCTATCCGTCGCCGCAGGCCTACAACGGGTACGACGTGGCCGACTACCGCGACGTCGACCTCCGTTTCGGCACCCTGGCCGACGCGGACGCGCTGATCCGCGACGCCCACGCGCTGGGTCTGCGGATCGTCGTCGACCTCGTCCCCAACCACACCTCGTCGGAGCATCCGTGGTTCCTCGCGGCGCCGGCCGACCCGGCCGAGCGGAGCCGCTACCTCTTCCGGGACGGTCGCGGGCCGGACGGCAGCCAGCCGCCCAACAACTGGATGACCCGTTTCGGGGGCCGCGCCTGGACGAGGGTGCCGGACGGCCAGTGGTATCTGCACCTGTTCGCGCCGGAGCAGCCCGACCTGGACTGGACCTCGCCCGAGGTGCGCGCCGAGTTCCACGACATCCTGCGGTTCTGGCTCGACCGCGGGGTGGACGGCTTCCGCATCGACGTCGCGCACGGGCTGGCCAAGGATCCGCAGATGCCCGACCTGGGCGAGGATCTGGACCGGCCCGGCGCGAGCCATCCGCACTGGGACGTCGACGAGGTGCACGACGTCTACCGCGGCTGGCGTCAGGTCATGGACGCGTACGGCGGGGATCGGGTCTTCGTCGGGGAGATCTGGGTGCAGACCGTCGAGCGGCTCGCGCTCTATCTGCGGCCCGACGAGCTGCACACGGCGTTCAACTTCGCCTTCCTGACCGCGCCCTGGTCGGCGGCGGGTCTGCGGGAGGCGGTCGACGACAGCATCCGGGCGCTCGAGTCGGTCGGGGCACCGCCGACCTGGGTGCTGTCCAACCACGATGTCGTACGCCACGTGACCCGGTACGGCGGGGGCGAGCTCGGCGCCCGGCGGGCCCGGGCGGCGGCGTTGCTGATGCTCGCCCTGCCCGGCGGGGCGTACATCTATCAGGGCGAGGAACTCGGACTGCCCGAGGTCACCGACATCCCGGACCGTCTGAAGCGCTGCCCGGCCTTCCTGCGCTCGGGCGGTACCGACCCCGGGCGCGACGGCTGCCGGGTGCCGCTGCCCTGGTCGACCGGCACGCCGTCGCTCGGCTTCGGCGCGGGCGCGGCGACCTGGCTGCCTCAGCCGCCGGAGTGGAAGGCGCTGACGGCCGAGCGGCAGGCGGCCGATCCGTCGTCGATGCTGCAGCTCTACCGGGCCGCGCTCACCCACCGGTCGCGTTCGGTGCCGCCCGCCGCGACCGGGCTGACCTGGCTGCCGTCGGCGCCGGAGGTGCTGGCCTTCCGGCGCGGTCCCGGCTTCGTCTGCGTGGTCAACGTCGGCGACGCGCCGGCCCCGCTGCCGGCCGGGATCGATCCGGGGTCGCTGCTGCTGGCCAGCGACCCGTCGACGGCCGGAGACGTCCTGCCCGGAGCGTCGGCGGCCTGGTACGCCTGACCCCCAGCCTCGGCCTGACCCGCAGCCTCGAACGGGCGACCGATGATCCGGTGGATAAAGTGAGCCATAAGCCTAGGACCCGGGAGGAAGCGGGCAGGTTAGCGTCCCGGGCATGATGAAGTTGTTGACGGCCGCCGTGACGGGCGGCCTGCTCGTGACCGGCGCGCTGACGGCTCCGGCCGCGCAGGCCGCCCCGGCCCCCGGGATCGCCTGGGGTGCGTGCAGCGACCCCGATCTGAAGGGGGCCGGGGCGCAGTGCGGCAAGGTGAGCGTGCCGCTCGACCACGACCGGCCGGGTGGAGCCAAGATCACGCTGGCCGTGTCGCGGATCCAGCACAAGGTGTCCGCGGCCAAGTATCAGGGCGTCATGCTGGTCAACCCGGGCGGCCCCGGCGCGTCGGGGCTGACGCTGGCCACGCTGGGCTCCTCGGTGCCCGGCGGCGGGGGCGGGGCCTACGACTGGATCGGTTTCGACCCGCGCGGCGTCGGCGCCAGCGTGCCCTCGCTGGCCTGCAGTGACAAGGTCACCGCGTACAACCGCCCGTACTACGTGCCGGTGACCCGGTCGCTCGAGGAGACCTGGCGGCAGCGCGCGAAGGACTACTCCCGCGCGTGCGGCAAGGCCGGCGGGGCGCTGCTCGACCACCTCAAGACCGTCGACAACGTGCGCGACATGGAGAGCATCCGCCAGGCGCTGCAGGTCAAGCAGATCAACTTCTACGGCTTCTCGTACGGCACGTACCTCGGCCAGGTCTACGCGACCCGCTACCCCACCGCGGTGCGCCGCATGGTGCTGGACGGCGTCATCGACGTGCGGACGGTCTGGTACGAGTCGAACCTGAAGCAGAACGCGGACTTCGACCGCACCATCGGCATCTTCTTCGACTGGGTCGCCAAGCACGACGACGTCTACGACCTGGGTGGCTCGGGCGACGCGGTCGAGAAGGCCTATTACGTCCAGCTCGCGAAGCTGCGCAAGACACCGGCCGGTGGGGTGATCGGCCCCGACGAATGGACCGACGTGCTGGTGCCCGCCTCCTACGGCGTCCGGGACTGGCCGACGATCGCCACGCTCTTGGCCAAGCTGGTCAACGCCGGCGACTCCGCCCCGGCCAAGAAGTTCTACGACGACTTCTACCCGCAGGGCGCGGGCAGCGACAACAGCTACGCCCTGTACGCGGCCACGCTGTGCACCGACGTCCGCTGGCCGTCCGAATGGTCGAAGTGGAAGCGCGACGCCTGGCGGCTGCACGCCAAGGCCCCGTTCGAGACCTGGGGCAACACCTGGTTCAACGCGCCCTGCCTCTCCTGGCCCGCCAAACCCGGCAAACCGGCGGCCGTGGACGGTCACCGGGCCCCGCCGATCCTGCTGATCAGCGAAACCCTGGACGCCGCCACCCCGTTCGCGGGCGCCTTGGAGGCCCGCCGCCGCTTCCCCCGCGCCGCCCTGCTCGAGGGCGCCGGCGGCACCACGCACGCCGCCTCGCTGAGCGGAGTCGCCTGCATCGACAACACGGTCGCGGCCTACCTGGCCACCGGCGCCCTGCCGTCCCGCCGCTCCGGCAACCGAGCCGACCGCGTCTGCGAACCCCTCGCTCCCCCGCCCGCCTCCACCAGCTCCACCCCGGCCGCCGCAGGCGGCACAGCCCGGGTCCGCTGACCCCTTGACGCCGGTCGTGGCCCGACCGCTGTGACGGTCAGGCCACGGCCGTTCCGCCGTTCAGAGCCCTGTTCAAGAAGCTGATGCCCTCGTCGACCAGGGGGGCCGGGTCGGTGCCGAGGAAGCAGTGGTCGGCGGCGGGGACGAGGTGCAGTTCGGCGGGGTCGCCGGCGGCGGTGAGGCGGTCGTGCAGTTCCTGGCTCTGGCCGTGCGGGACGATGCGGTCCTCGAGGCCGTGGACCAGGAGCATCGGCGGGGCGGCGGCGGTGGCGTAGGTGACCGGGCTCGCGGCGGCGGATCGGGCGGGGGCCTCCTGCACGGGGGCGCCGATCAGCAGGCTCTCGGGTGCGTCGGGAGCGTCGTGGTCCTGGAGGCCCTCGGGGTGGTTCTGGGCGGCCATGGTGAGCAGGTTGCCGGCGCCGTACCAGACCACGGCGGCCTGCACGGCGTCCGAGACGCCGATGACGCCTTCGTCGCCCGCGAGCGCGGGGTCGTCGCCGGTCAGGGCGACCATCGAGGCCAGGTGGCCGCCCGCCGATTCACCCCAGACCGCGAAACGGGCCGGGTCGAGGCCGAGGTCGGCGGCGAAGAACCGCAGCCAGCGCACCGCGGCCTTGACGTCGTGCAGCGGGGCCGGGAAGACCGCTTCGCCGCTCAGCCGGTAGGTCACCCGGGCCAGGGCGTAACCGGCGGCGAGGACGCGTTCGCCGATGCGGGCCGGCTCCAGCGGGGGCGCTTCCCGTTTGTTGCTGCCCATCCGCCACGCGCCGCCGTGGATCCAGATCACCAGGGGCACCGGCGCCGGACGGCCGGGCGGCAGGAACAGGTCGAGCCCCAGCGGGCGGAAGCCGTCGGGCTCGGCCACGATGTTGTCGCGCCGGCCGAGCGGGCCGGCGGCGGCCGGACGGTAGCGGGCGGGATCGTTCGGTGAAGGCATCACCGCCCCAGCATGCCGCCGTCGAGGTAGGGCCGCCGCTCAGCGCTGCACGAGCGAGCCGTGCACCACCCGCGGCCAGCTCCGGTACGAGGGCGTGGACAATCACCGGGGCGCGATGTGCTGGTCGTTCCAGCCGTGCCAGAGGAGCAGCTTGCCGCCGTGGCTCGCGAACGGCCGCAGGTCGGGGTCGAGCGCCGCCATATAGGTCGTCGAGGCCCCGTCGTGCAGTTTCCGCACGACGTCGGCCTCGGCCACCGACAGGCAGGTCGTCCTGGCCGGGCACACCAGCGTGGCCGGGTCGAAGTCGCACTGCCGCGGGTCGTCGATCAGCCCGTCGGCCAGCCCGTCGATCTTGTCGCAGGCGGCCAGCACCGCGGCGTGGATCAGCGGGAGCCGGTCGGCCCGCAGGACGCCGCCCTCGTTGGCGAGCACGCTCCAGGCGTGGTGGAACGTGTTCTGCACGGTCTTGTTGATGGCCGGCGCGCCCGCCGCGATCCCGTCGAAGTCCTCCGGGTAGCGCTGCGCCTCCATCAGGCCCTCGCGCCCGCCGTCCGAGCAGCCGGTGAAATACGAGTAGGCCGGCGCCCGGCCGTAGAAGGCCTTGATCAGTGCCTTGGCGATCTGGGCGGTCAGGTGCACGCCGCGGTAGGCGAAGTCGATCTGGGCCTGCGGGTTCCCGGCCGCCCACGAACCGTCGTCCTGCCCCTGGTGACCCATGTCGGTGGTGGCGCTCGCCACCGAGCCGTCCCGGATCACCGAGCAGCCCGCCGCCTGGCCGTAGCCGATGGTGGCGCTGCCGCACAGCCCGCCGCAGCCGGTCTGGATGTAGCGCTGGGTCCAGCCGTCGACCGGCAGCCGCACGACGATGGTGCCGCCGGGCGCGATCGTGCCCCGGACCCGGCAGGCGGAGCCGGCGACCACGGCCGAGTCGATCGTCACCGGGAGGTCGAGGGCCAGATCGCGTACGGCGGCGCACTTGATCTTTGGTTTGAGCGCCGGCAGGTCGGCCAGCCCGTCACCCGAGGAGCCCGACGCGGGAGCTGACGCGACGACGACCGCCGCGGTCACCGCGAGCGTGACGGCGAGGAGCAGGCTGCGGACGGCGGACACATCGTCATAGTCGCCGATCAGTGCCACTGGCCCGATTCGCCCTGATCGGCGGGGATGCTGAGCGATGATGGAACCGTGTCACGGCGATGGCTGGTCGGGGGCGCCGCAGCGCTGGTGATCGTGCTGCTGGCCCTGGTCGCCGTCCGGCTCCTCGGCGGCGACGCGGCCGACGACGGCCCGCGACCCGACCAGGCGCAGCCGGGCACCGTCCTGCTCGTCCCGGGGTACGGCGGCAACCGCACCGGCCTGACCCGGCTCGCCGAGCGCCTGGAGGCCGAGCGCCTGGAGACCGGGCGCCGCACGGCTCAGGTGCTCACGCTGCCCGGCGACGGCACCGGCGACTTCGAGACCCAGGCCCAGGTGCTCGACGACGCCGTCCGCGCTGCGCTGCGGGACGGCTCGCCGTCGGTCGACATCGTGGGCTACTCGGCGGGCGGGGTGGTGACCCGGCTCTGGGTCGACGAATACCAGGGGGCCGAGGTGGCGCGGCGGGTCGTCACGCTCGGATCACCGTTGCACGGCACCAAGCTGGCCGGGGTGGGTGCGGCCTTCGCGCCGAACTCGTGCCCGGCCGCCTGCCGCGAACTCGCCCCGGGCAGCGACCTGCTGGACAGCATCGACCACGCGCTGCCGGCCCGGCTGCCCTGGCTGTCGATCTGGACCGAGAACGACGAGACCGTGCAGCCACCCGACTCGGCCCGGCTCGACGGTGCGGTCAACCTGTCGCTGCAGAGCATCTGCCCGGCCGTGCGCGTCACCCACAGCGAACTGCCGACCGACCCGTACGTGACTGCCCTGGTCCTGACCGCGCTCGGCACCGGCTCCTTGGCCGCGCCCGACACCTGCCCCCGGGCCGCGTCCCCTGCGTGACCGGACGGTGACCGCCCGACCCGGCCGCCGGGAGGGCACCCGCGAACAGCGGGCACCGGATGGCTGAACGGGTCATCCGGTCCACCGTTCCGGCCGAAAGATCAGGGCATCTCCCGTTACGGGTGATGCGGGAGTTGAAACGAATTCGGCATTGAGTAGTCTGCGTCCCGTTGTCTTGTGATGAGGAGCGCGCACAAACATGGTTTCCAACCTTCTTGACCTTTCGGCGAACCCGGCGACCCGTGAGGCGATGGTGAAGGACTGCCAGGCCATGGTCGAGCAGGAGCTCGCCACCAAGTCAGGCGTCTCGGCGGGCGCGGTGAAGCTGGCCTACAAGGCGGTCACCTCGTTCGCGCCGGGTTACTACGCCGAGACCGTCAACATCATGGTCCCGTCGATGCTCGAGCAGCTGCAGCCGTTCTGGACCGACTTCCAGGTGGCCGGCGGCGGTTCGTTCGGTGACTACCTGGCCAAGCGGAGCGAAGAGGTCACCCCGGCCCTGCTGAAGGTGACCGACGACATGGCCGGCGCGTCCGAGCGGGCCGCGGTCGTCAAGGCCTACAAGACCGTTCGCGGTGGCGCGGGCAAGCACATCGAGGCCGCCCTCCCGAACGTGGGCGCCCTGGTGGAGAAGTACGCAGCCTGATCTCCGGCTTCGGCGGCCGTGCTCCCCTGATGGGGGCACGGCCGCTGCCGTTTCAGCTGAGGGTGCCGCCGGCCAGCCGTAGCCGCCGGTCGATCCCGATCGCGTCCAGGAACCGCTCGTCGTGGCTGACCACGACAAAGGCGCCGCGGTACGCGGTCAGGGCCGCCTCGAGCTGAGCCACACTGTCCAGGTCGAGGTTGTTCGTCGGCTCGTCCAGCAGGAGCAGCTGCGGCGCCGGCTCGGCGAACAGCACGCAGGCCAGCATGGCCCGCAGCCGCTCGCCGCCCGACAGCAGCCGGACGGGCAGATGCGCCCTGGATCCGCGGAACAGGAATCGGGCCAGCAGGTTCATCCGCTCGGCATCCGGCAGCGCCGGGGCGGCCCGGGCCAGGCTCTCGGCGACGGTCCGGTCCTCCTCGAGCAGGTCGAGCCGCTGCGACAGATACGCCACCCGGCCGTCGGCCCGCGTCGCCGAGCCCGAGACCGGCGCCTGGTCCCCGCTGATCAGCCGCATCAGCGTCGACTTGCCGGCACCGTTGGGCCCGAGCAGAGCGATCCGTTCCGGCCCCCGGACGGTGAGGTCCACACCGCCGGACGCGAAGACCGGGCGGCCCTCGTACGCGGCCTGCAGGTGCTCGCCCGCAAAGACGGTGCGCCCGGCCGGGAGCTCGGTGCCCGGCAGCTCGATCACGATCCGGTCGTCCTGGCGGGCCGCGGTGTTCGCCTCGTCCAGCCGCGCCTGCGCGTCGCCGAGCCGCGATGCGTGCGTCTCCCCGGCCCGCGCGGCCGAGACCTCGGCGTTGCGCTTGAGGTTGCCCGCGTGGATCCGGGACAGGCCGGCACTGCCGAGGTTGCGGGTCGCGGTCGACTGCCGCCGGGACGACCGCTCGCGGGCCAGCTGGGCCTCGCGTTTCTGCCGCTTCACCTCCTGCTCGGCGTTGCGCACCTGCCGCTCGGTCACCTCCCACTCGGCCGCGACCGCCTCCTCGTACGCGCTGAAGTTGCCCCCGTACCAGCGGAGGTCGCCGTGGTCGAGGGCGGCGATCCGGTCCATCTCATCGAGCAGTGCGCGGTCGTGACTGACCACGAGCAGACACCCCGACCACGTACGCAGGACGTTGGTGAGCCGTTTGCGGGCCTCGCCGTCGAGGTTGTTGGTGGGCTCGTCGAGCAGCAGCACGTCGGGCCGTTTGAGCAGCTGAGCGGCGAGCCCGAGCGACGACCTGGCCGCCGCTGAGCGTGCCGAGCGGGCGGTCGAGGGCCACCTCGCCCAGGCCGAGCCGGTCGAGCTCGGCCCGGCTGCGTTCCTCGATGTCCCAGTCGTTACCGACCGTGGCGAAGTGCGTCTCGTCGACGTCGCCGGACTCGATGGCCTGCAGCGCGGCGATCGTCCGGTCGACGCCGAGCACCTGCGCCACGGTCTGCTCGCCCACGAAGGGCAGGTGCTGGGGCAGGTAGCCGAGGACGCCGCCGAGCGTGATGGTGCCGCCGGACGGCCGCAGCTCACCGGCGATCAGGCGCAGCAGCGTGGTCTTGCCGGTGCCGTTGGCGGCGACCAGGCCGGTGCGCCCGGCCGGGACCGACACGGTCAGCCCGTCGAGGACCGGCGTGTCGTCCGGCCAGGAAAAGGACAGGGCGGTGCACACGATGAAGGACAAGGAGAACTCCGGAGCAGAGAACCCGGGGGCGGCCCGGGCGGGATCAGGGCAGGACGACAGAGGCCGCGGCGACGGATCGTGCCCGTCTGCGGCCGGCCGGGGTCTTCACCCGGCGATGTCGTCGTCCCCTGCCACACTCACTCCTCGATCAGCACTGCTCGGTCGAGCCTAGCGCGACTCCCCCGGCTCGTACGAGGCGATAAAAGTGGAAGTTGAGATCGCGGCGGTGCCGGAAGCCCATCGCCCGGTAGAGCCGGATCGCGTTGGTGTTGCTGCCGGCCGCGTGCAGCAGCGGCAGCTCGCCGCGCTCGCGGATCCCGGCCGCGACCGCCCGCACCAGCCGGGCCGCCAGCCCCTGGCCGCGGAAGGCCGGGTCGGTGCAGACCGCGCTGATCTCGGCCCAGCCCGGCGGATGGAACCGCTCCCCGGCCATGGCGACGAGCGCGCCCTCGCGGCGGATGCCCAGATAGCCACCCAGCACGAGGGTGCGGGCCTCGAACGGGCCGGGCTTCGTGCGCTCGACCAGGTCGAGCATCTCCGGCACGTCGGCCGCGGTGAGCGCCACCGCCTCCGGGTCGGCCGCGACCTCGAGCCCCTCCCCGGTCAGCTGCACCCCGCGGCCGCCGCCGATCAGCTCCCACCCGGGCACCGGCCCGTCCGGCGCGCACGGCACCAGGGCGGTGCCGCCCGGACCGGCCAGCGCGGCGAGGTCGGCCCAGGCGCCGGGGTCGGTGGGATCGGCGACGGCCGCGAACGGGGCCACCTCGGGCTGATAGCGCGCGGCGTGCCCGCGTACCTCGGCAAACCGCCGTTGATCGTGGAGTAGGGCTGTCCACACAGGATTGTCGAGCACGGCCCGATCCACGGTCGTCATCTGCTCTTCCTACCTCTCCCGGGCGCGACGAAGCAGGGTAAGGCGGCGGAAAGTGATCGGGCGCATAGGCCGCCGTCCCGTCAGATGCGGCCGGTGTCGTCCTCGAGACGGAGTTGCTGGTTCGGCGGGTTGCTCTCTCCGCAGGTCCAGACGACCAGGGCGGCATTGTCGCCGGTCTGTGCCCCGTTGATATTGGCACACAGACTGCCGTCGACCTGGCTGTGCAGATTGCCGTAAACAAAACCGTCCGTCCGCGCGGTGACGAACAGACGCCAGACCTGCGACAAATCCGCCGGTTTGCGGCACACCTCCACCCGCAAGGCCCGAGCCCCTTCGGCCGCCCCCGCCGGCGGCATGGTCAGGCACCGATTCTCACCGGGAATCACCAGCCGCAGAACAGGGTCGGCCAGGCCGGTGTGCACGGCGATCTGGAAAGTCCATTGATCACCGCTGCCCACCGGGCAGCCCCGCTGAATGACATTCCCGGTAACGTTGGGGAAGACACATTTCTCCTTGCCCGGGCCGTGCAGCACCAGCAGCCGGCTGGTCGGGCCGGCCTCGAAGGTAAAGTTCGACGGTTTTGACGACACGGTCAGGACCAGAGAGGTACCGCCCACCACGACGGCGATCCCGGCGGCAGCGGCGATGGCGCGGCGGCGCCGCGGGCCGCGCCTTCGTACGCGGGCCGGTCGGACGGACTCACCGGGCGACGGCAACGCGGACCGGGCCTCCGGAAATGCGGGTTCCGCCAAGGGCTTGTTCCGCTTGCTCAACGCCGCCCGGACCGCCTCCAGCAGCGCCCCCTTGCGGGCTTCCTCGTCTCCGAACCGGAACAGATCGGCGTGCACAATGCCCGCCAGCAGGCCCTTCGGGCGACAGTCCTCGATCCGGATGGGAATCAACCGGCCGGCCTGCCCTGACGGATCAGTTCGAAAGGCCGCACGCCATTCCGCCTGCCCGAACGGCGATCGAGTCAAATAAGCGTCCGACAGGACGGCGATCGTGTGATCAGCCGACTTCATCGCCTCATCCATCTCGTGCAACCAGTCGGAGCCCGGAACCATGTCCCACTTCTGAAACAGCACCGAGTAGCCGGCCTCCTCCAATTACCAGGAGATCCATTCCGCCCATTTACGATCTTCGTTCGTGTAGGACACGAAGAAATCTTTGTGCTCTGACTCGGACGGCTCCGCCACACGTGACAGCTTGCCATCATTCAGCGTCATCGCGGTAACGCGTTTCAGTTACGGCATCAAAAGGTGGACGTCGCCGAACTCGTGCCAGCGGTAGCGTTCGCGCAGGGCCTCGGCGTAACCCGCCCGCAGCGCGGCCTCCCCCGCGACGGCCGTGAGCATCTTGAGGTGTGAGGCGCGGGGCTCGTGCAGCCCGGTCAGCAGCCCGTCGACCGCCCGGATCGGGTGGTCCGGCTCGATCACCAGGTCGGTCCAGCCCTCGGCCCGGCCCAGCGCCGCCGACTCCAGGGCTCGCACCACCGTCGTCCCGACCGCGATCACCCGGCGGCCCTGCGCCCGCACGTGGGCGATCAGCGCCGCCGTCGGGGCCGGCACCCGGAACCACTCCGGGTAGGGCGGCTCGTCGACCTCGGCCGAGGCGACCCCGGTGTGCAGGGTGATCGGCGCGACCAGGATGCCGCGGCCGGCCAGCTCGGCCAGCACGGCCCCGGTCAGCGGGCGGCCCGCGCTGGGCATCTCGGCACTGCCCGGTTCGGTGGCGTACGCGTTCTGATAGGTCTCGATCGGCCAGTCCTGGTCGGTGTAGCTGTAGCGGATCGCGCGCCCGTGCCGGGCCAGATAGCTGACCCGGTCGCCCGGCACGTCGGCCGCGGCCACCCACAGCCGCGAGGTGAACGGGCGCAGCAGCGTCAGCGCGCCCTCGGGAAGGGGCAGGCGCAGACCGGGGCGAGCCGATCCGGCGTGCGGCGACCGCAGCTCGACCAGCCAGGTGCCGTCCGGCTGCTCGGTCGAGACGTGCAGCCGGATCCCCTGCGCGTCGAGGGCGGCGGGCACGGTCGCCGAGTTGTTGACCACCAGAAGGTCGCCCGGTGTGAGCAGGCGGGGCAGCTCGGTGAAGGTATGGTGCGTCACCGACTCGCCACGGCTCACCATAAGCCGTACGGAATCCCGGGTCTTGCCGTTGACCTCGGCGGGTTCCCGCGCCTCCAGCCCGGCCGGTAGCTCGAAGTCCATCGTTGTCGTGGTCATCGGGCGGTGTACCTCCCCGAGGCCGGCCGGTCCTGAAGCAGCTGCAGGAAGTAGGGCACGACCGTCTCGGGCAGCGGCCGGTCGGAGATGTCGTCGCCCGGGAAGGCCTCCTGCTGCAGCCGGGTGCGCAGATCGCCCGGATCGACCGCCCAGACCCGCAGCTGCGGTTCCTCCTTGGCCAGCACGGCGCTCGCATGGTCGAGCGCCGCCTTCGCCGCGCCATAACCTCCCCAGCCCTCGTACGCCTCCACGGCCGCGTCCGAGCTGAGGTTGAGCACCGCCCCCCGGGCCGACCGGCGCAGCTGCGGCAGCACGAGCTGGGTCAGCGCGATCGGGGCGAGCACGTTGACCTCGAACGTTTCCAGCAACGCGGGCAGCGGGAAATCGGCCAGCGCGGGCGGCGGGCTGCCACCGAGCGTCGACGCGTTGTTGATCAGCAGGTCGGCCCCGCCCAGCTTGTCGGCCGCCTCGGCCAGGTCGGCCCGGTGGTCGTCGTCCACCACGTCCCCGGCGATCGCGATCACGGTCGTGAGCGTGCCGAGTTCCTCGGCCACGACGTCGAGGTCCTCAGCGGTCCGCGCGTTCACGACCAGCGTCCAGCCCTGCCGGGCCAGCCCGCGGGCGAGGGCGGCGCCGAGTCCTTGCGAAGCGCCGGTGATAACGGCTGTGTCAGTCATGCCCCGACCCTGCTCCGCTTTTCCCGGCCGGGCGTCGGGCCAGGGTCGCCTTCGGTGCCAGACCTTGGTCCTACGACCATCGGCGCAGGGCCGGCGGGCCCGATCGCGGCTAGCCTGGGCGCGTGGATGAGTTGGGCACGGTCCGCCGCTTGTCGGCCGCGGTGCTGGCGGTCAGCGACCAGGTCACCGTGCCCGAGGTGCTGCAGACGATCGTCGACACGGCCCGCGACCTGGCCGGCGCCGAGTACGCGGCGCTGGGCGTCCCCGACGACAGCGGCTCGTTCGCCCAGTTCCTCGTGTCCGGCGTCTCGGCCGAGAGGCAGGCCGCGATCGGGCCGCTCCCCCGGCAGCACGGTTTCCTGGCCGTGATGCTGCGCGAGCCGGTGGCCCAGCGCCTGGACGACATCCGGGCCGACCCGCGGTTCGACTGGTGGCCCGCGGCCCATCCGATCCTCAAGGCGTTCCTCGGCGTCCCGGTGACCAGCGGCGACGAGATCCTGGGGGCGCTCTACCTGGCCAACAAGCCCGGCGGTTTCACCCCGCACGACGAGGAGCTGGTCCGCGTCCTCGCCGCGCACGCCGCGATCGCCCTGACCCACGCCCGGCTGTACGCGCGCAACCGCGAGCTGACCATCGCCGAGGAACGGGCCCGGATAGCCCACGACCTGCACGACGCCGTGGCCCAGCGCCTATTCGGACTGCGCCTGACCGCGTAGGCGGCCGACCTGCTGCTCGACCGCGATCCGGCCGCCGCCCGGGCCCGCTTGGCCGAGGTCACCGAGCTGGGCCGCGAGGCCGCCGAGGAGCTGCACGCGGCCGTCCTCGAACTGCGCCCGGCCGACCTGGCCGCGGACGGGCTGCCCTCGGTGCTGCGCAAACAGGTGCAGATCCTCGACCGGGCCACGGGCCGGGGCGGCCCGCGGCTGCACTACACCGAGCACGATCCGACGCTGCTGACGGCCGGCCAGCAGACCGTGGTGCTGCGGGTCGCCCAGGAAGCCCTGCACAACGCCGTACGCCACGCCGACGCCCGTACGATCCGGGTGCACCTGGCCGGTCTGACCGACGGCGGCGTCTCGCTGGAGATCACCGACGACGGCCAAGGTTTCGACGTCGACGCCACCTTGAAGGCCGGCCGCAGCCTGGGTTTGCGCTCGATGCGCGACCGGGCCTGCTCGGTCCGCGGCCGGGCCACCCTCACGTCGACCCCGGCCGGCACTGTCGTGCGCCTGGAGGTCCCCGGTGCCTGACCCGCTGATCCGCGTCCTGATCGTCGACGACCACCCCGCCGTACGCCGGGGCCTGCGCACCTTCCTCGAGCTGGCCGGCGACCTCGAGGTGACCGGCGAGGCCGCCGACGGCCCGGCCGCGCTGGAACTGATCGAGCAGACCACCCCCGACGTCACCCTGCTCGACATGGTCCTGCCCGGCATGGACGGCGTGGCGGTGCTGCGCGAGTTGCACCGCCGCGCCTCCCCGACCCGGGTCCTGGTGGTCACCAGCTTCACCGACCGGGCCCGCCTGCTCCCCGCCGTCCGGGCCGGCGCCCGCGGCTACCTCTCCAAGGACGTCGACCCGAACGCCCTGGTCGCCGCGGTGCGCTCGGTCCACGCCGGCCACCTGCTGCTGGAACCGGAGGTCGCCGCCACCCTGCTCGGCGCCCCCACCGGCACCCCGGCCCTGACCGCCCGCGAACGCGACGTCCTCGCCCTGATCGCCGACGGCCGCTCCAACCGCGAGATAGCCCGCGCCCTGCTGGTAGCCGAGAAGACCGTCAAGACCCACGTCTCCAGCATCCTGCTGAAACTGGGCCTGGCCGACCGCACCCAGGCCGCCCTCCACGCCGTCCGAACCGGCCTCGCCCCCGGCGGTCAGGGCTGACCCACCGGCTCCAGCTCCTTCGCCGGAGGACGTTCGATTTCGTCCTGCGGCAGGAAGCGGGGCAGCCACCAGTTGGCTCGGCCCAGCAGGGTCATGGTGGCCGGGGCCAGGACCAGGCGGACCAGGGTGGCGTCGATCAGGACGGCCACGGCCATGCCCAGGCCCATCATCTTGACGGTGACGTCGGGGTCGAGGGCGAAGCCGGTGAAGACCGCGACCATGATGGCGGCCGCGCTGCTGATCACCCGGCCGGTCGCCGACAGGCCGCGGATGACGCTGCCGTGGGCGTCGCCGGTGCGCAGCCAGTCCTCGCGGACCCGGCTCAGCAGGAAGACCTCGTAGTCCATGGACAGGCCGAACAGGACGGTGAACAGCAGCACCGGCACCCAGCTCGAGATGGCCACGGCGTGCGGCAGGCCGACGGCCCGCGCGGTGGCATCGTTCTGGAAGATCGCGGTCAGGACGCCGTACGCGGCCCCGACCGAGAGCAGGTTCATGACGGCCGCCTTGACCGCCACCACCGGCGCGCGAAAGAGCACGGTCAGCAGCACGAGCGAGAGGGCCACCACGAAGACGACCACCAGCCACAGCCGGTCGGCCAAGCGGTCGGAGATGTCGGCGAACACCGCGACCAGCCCGGTGACCTGCACGCCGTCGGGCAGCACGTCGTCGCGCAGGTGACGCAGCAGGTCGGTGGTCGCCTCGTCCTGCGGGCCGGTGGACGGCTCGACCGCGATCACGGCCGCGTCGCCCTCGATCACCGGTGGCGCCACGGCGGCGATGCCAGGTTCGGCGCGCAGCGAAATGGCGAGGGCGCCGAGGTCCGGCACCTTCGTCCGGTCGACCGCGAGCAGCAGCGGGCCGTTGGCGCCCGGCCCGAACTCGGCCGACACCAGGTCGTACGCCTGCCGGGTGGTGTTCGACTCGGGCATGCTGCCCGCGTCCTGGGGCCAGGTGCGCATGCCCAGCATCGGCGCGGCCAGCACGGCCAGGACCAGCAGTGACCCGACCGCGGCGAGCACCGGCCGACGGGTGACCCGTTCGGCCCAGCGCGCCGTGGCCGTCGTCGACCGGGCCGGCTTGCTGCGGCGCGGCAGGATGCGGTGGCCGGCCAGCCCGCACAGGGCCGGGACGAGCGTCAGCGCGGCCGCCATGACCGAGATGACGGCGGCGAAGGTGGCGTAGCCGAACGACGAGTACGCCGGCAGCGTCGACAGCTTGAGCCCGAACAGCGACACCAGCACGGTCAGCCCGGCGACCACGATGGAAGCGCCCGCGGTCGCGCTGGCCCCGGCCGCGGCCTCGCGCGGCGACAAACCGGCCCGCAGCCCCTCGACGTGCCGGGCCACCAGCAGCAACGCGTAGTCGATGCCGACACCCAGACCCACCATCGTGGCGATGGTCGGCGCGATCCCGCTGACGTCGGTGACCCGTTCGAGCAGCGCCACCAGGGCGCCGCCCGCGGCCAGACCGGCGATCGCGACGACGATCGGCAGACCGGCGGCGACGATCGACCCCAGCGCGTAGGCCAGGATCAGGAGCGCCGCGACGATGCCGACCAGCTCGGCCGTACCGCTGGGGGCCTGGACGTTCTCGGCCACCTGCCCGCCGTACTCGACCGTCAGCCCGGCCTCGACCAGGGGCGCGGCGGCCGCCTCGAGCGCGTCGAGCCCCTCGCTGCCTTTCAGGTCGGTGACCGGGATGTCGTACTGCACGCCGATCAGCGCGGTGTCGCCGTCGGCCGACAGCCGTGGCGGCGAGACGATCGCCGCCCCGTCGACGGCGGCCAGCCGAGTGCCGAGCGCTTCGAGCGACGCCGGGTCGATCCGCCGCTCGGAGTGCACGACCACGCGGGCGTCGGTGCCGGACATCTCCGGGAAGTGGGCGCGCAGGAACTCGGTGCCGGCCTGCGACTCCGTCCCCGGCACGTTGTAGTCGTCCTGCGGCGAGCCGCCGAACGTGGCGGCCAGGCCCAGCACGGCCATCAGAATGATCACCCAGGCACCGATGGTGCGCCACGGGTGTGCGGCGGCCGCTCCTCCGAGCCGGCCGAGCAAGCGGGACATCGACGTCCTCCAAGGTTCTCGTTGTCTGCGACAGACCTTGGCCGGAGCCGCTTGCGATCCACTTGGAAACGACCTAAGTCCCGTTGCAAGCGAGCGAGAAGGAGGTCGCAGCCGAGCTCGGGGTCGCCGTGGGCGCGGTCAAGAGCCTCAACTCGCGCGCTGGCCAAGCTGCGCATCACCCTGGACTCGGACCACTTCGTAGCGAACGGAGCCTGACGATGACCGATCTGGACGCTTTCCGCACCGCCCTGCAGCACCTCGACGACGGATGCCCGCCCGCGCTGGACGACATCATGAGCGCGGGCCGCCGGCTGCGCCGCTAGCGCCGTTTCGCCTCGGGCACGGTCGCCACGGCCGCGCTGGTCGCCGTCTCGGTCACCCTCTGGCAGGCCCAGGCGCCACCCTCGGCCACGTCGGGCGGGGCCTGGCCGGGGGGCGAGGTCGTCACCGCGAAGACGGCTGTGTGGAGCGAGGACGAGAACGTCGTGCTGTTCTGGTTCACCCTGGACGACGTCTTCCTCAAGCCCGACAAGAACTCCCCCGAGTTCAAGGAGAAGAAGGTGACGCCGGGCGAGCAGCCCGACACGTCGGACTGGACGGCCTACGACCTCGACGGCCGGAAGCTCCCGGTCGGCAAGCCCTTCGTGATCGGCTGATTTTTCTCAGCCGGGCCGGCGCCGGGTCAGGGCCTGCCGGGTGGCCGGCAGGAGCAGCATGACGGCGGCCCAGGCCGCGGCCACGACGACGAGGTAGCCGCTGGTGTCGCCGATCGCCATGGCCACGGTCAGCGGCTGCTCGTAGGTCATGACCGCCACCGAGTACGAGGTGGTGGTCATGACGTTCGTCGGCTCCTGCACCTGGCCCAGCTGCTCGACGGTGGCCGACACCCACAGGCCGACCGGGACGAGCACGATGAGGGCCGAGCCGATGCAGTTGGTCAGCCAGGCCGCGAAGCTGCCCCGCAGCATGAGCACCGTCGACACGACCAGCGTGGCCGCCACGGTCAGGAAGAACCAGCCCCCCGTACGCACGTCGGCGTCGCTGCCGAAGGGGCCGGCCATCAGCGAGACCCCGAGCCCGAGGAAGCCGAGCCCGAGAGCCGCGAGGGCCGCCACCGTCACCCACACGACGCGGGCCACCCCGGAATCCATCCGGGCACACTACCGGCCCCCGGAACCTTTGACTGGGGGCGGGCCGCTGCCGAAAGGGTGCGGCATGCAGTCGTTGACGAAGAAGCGCTGGCCCTGGATCGCCCTCACGGTGGCGGTCATGGCCGGTGCCGGCCTGGCCCTGGTGAACGGCGGGCACCCCTCGGAGGCCGCCGCCGAGCCCCGCCCGGAAATGACCGCGACGATGGGCACGGCGGTGACCCAGGAGGGCCTGCTCGAATACCGGGTGACGTCGCTGACCTGTGACAACGTCACCATCAGCAACGCTGTCCCGAAGGGCCGCTTCTGCACCGTCGGCATCACCGTGACGAACGTCAGCGACGAGGCCCGCAAGCCCGGCATCAGCTTCGCCCGCACCTACGACAGCCAGGGCGCCGAATACCTGCCCGACGCGGTCGCCGAGATCCGCACCGGCACCGCCTTGCTCAACGACCTGTCCCCTGGCCTCACGATCAACGACACCCTGATCTACGACGTCCCCCCGGCCGCCACCCTCACCTCGGTCCGGCTCCGCGAGCAGCTCTCCGCCCCCGGCATCAGGATCGCCCTGAGCTGAGGTCAGCCGGCGTCGACCGTGTTGCCGTCGGCGGTGGAGCGGGCGACGACCGGGGTGCCGATCGGTTCGCCCTCGGTGAGCAGGTCGAGGAGGGGGTCGGCGCGGGCCACGAAGCGGCGGCCGTCGTCGAGGCGGGCGAGGACGATGCCCTCGCGGGTACCGTCGCGGAGGTGTTTCACCGTGTAGGTCTCGATGACGGCGGGGCCGTCGGCCGCCAGGGCCTCCGGGGGCGCGGGGACGGCGTCCAGGTCGGCCTGGATCTGCCGGCTGCGGTCGGGTTTCCACTCGTACGGGATGGTGGTGTAGACGCCCGTCGAATGCTTGCTCATGATGCCGCCGTTGGCCCCGACGAAACCGTAGGTGCCGGGCGCCTCCCGCACGTGGGACACGGTCGACGCGATCGCGTGCATCGAGTAGTTGTTGCCGGGCCCGCCGAAGAAGGGCAGCCCACCGGTCACGGTCAGGCCCCGCGGGTCGTCGACCGCCACGCCGAGAGCCTCCGCGACGAGGAAGACCGGCGCCGCGAAGCAGCTGTAGAGGTCGAGCGAGCCCAGCTCATCGGCCGAGATGCCCGCGACCTCGAGCGCATGCTGGGCCGCCCGGGCCGCCGCCGGGGAAGAGCCGTAGTCGGCCCTTTCCGCCATGGTGCGCTCCTGCAAATCGGCGTGACCGGCGAGATAGACCCACCGATCCTCCGGTACGCCGAGTCGCCGCGCCGCCTCGACCGACATCAGCAGCACGGCCGCGCCCTGGTTGACCTTTTCGCGCGCCACCACGTACCGCAGATAGGGGTCGGAGATCGGCCGGTTGGCGGCGCTGGGCGTCATCAGCGACACCGCGTCGCGCTCGACCGGAGCCGCCGCATGCGGGTTGGCCGCGGCGACCGCGGTGAAGGGCGCGAAGAGCTGCCCGATCGCCGTCGCGTACTCCGCGCGGGACATCTTCAGCCGGGCCCGCCGGCGTTCTCGATCAGCGCGTACTGCGACGGTGTGTCGGAGAGACCGTGCGCGACGTGCTGCATCGACACGATTCCCTCGAGGCCCGGCCCGCGCGCCTCGAGCGAACCCCCGGGGCTCTCGGTGAAGTCGGGCGCACCCTCGCGCCCGGCCAGCGAGGTGATCGTCGAGATCGCCTCGGACCCGACGAGCAGCACCACCTCGGCGTCACCGGCCGCGATCGCCGCGGCGAACTCGGTCACCAGGTGCTGCGGCGCCTGCCCGCCGCCGATCTCGAGCACCGCCCGGCGGGGATCGGCGCCGAGCCGCCCGGCCACCGAGCGCGGGAAGTTGTCGGAGCAGCCGAGCAGCGGCACGGCCCAGGGCAGCGAGGTCTCGAACTGCGGCACGGCCGCGATCGTGTCGATCTCGGCGGCTCGGACCCCGGCGTCGGCCAGCGCGAGGGCTGCGGCGTCGGCGGCGAGGTCGACCGGGGACCGGCGTGAGTAGCCGGGCGCGTCCAGCCGTTCGGACACCTGGCCGACTCCGACCAGCACGGGCGTGCCCATCTACAGCCGCCCGGCGAGGTCGCGGATGCGCCGCTCGCAGTCGGCCGCCATGCTCCGGGTGATCTCGCCGGCCGGCCGGATGTCGCGGAACGAGCCGACGACCTGCCCGACGAAGAACGACTCGAGCTCGAGCGCGCCCGGATGCCCGGCCTCGGCGGCGGCGTCGATCCGCTGCCAGGCGTCGTCGACCAGCATCGGCTGCAGCGGCAAAGGCAGCGGGGCCGGGCTGCCCGGCGCGGCCCACTCGTCGTGCCAGGCCGTCTTCAGCTGACGGGCCGGCTTGCCCGTACGCGTCGGCGAGCGCACCGTGTCGGCGCTGCTCGCCGCCAGGAACTTGTGCTTGATGGCCTGCACGGCCACGTCCTCGGCACTGGAGAGCCAGACCGAGCCGCACCACACCCCGGCCGCGCCCAGGGCCAGGGCGGCCGCCATCTGCCGCCCGTCGGCGATGCCGCCCGCCGCCAGCACCGGCCGGTCGCCCGCGAGGTCGACGATCTCGGGGGTGAGCACCATGGTGGCGATCGTGCCGGTGTGCCCGCCGGCCTCGGTGCCCTGCGCGACCAGCACGTCGACGCCGGCCGCGATCTGCCGTTGCGCGTGTCTGCCCTGGCCGACCAGCGCCGCCACGACGACCCCGCCGGCCTTGGCCCGCGACACCAGCTCGGGCGGCGGGGTGCCGAGCGCGCTGGCGATCAGCGAGATGCGGTGCTTGAACGCGACATCGAGCAGGGCGACCGCGCCCGGGGTCGTCAGCGACGCGGCGACCTGCTGGTGGTCGACGGTCTCGGCGGGCGGGATGTCGTAGCGTTCGAGCAGGCCGCGGACGAACGCGAGGTGCTCCTCCGGGATCTGGGCCCGCATGCTGGCCACCAGGTTGGCCGGGTCGCCGGGCACGAATTTCTCGGGCACCAGCAGATCGACGCCGTACGGCTTCCCGCCGACCTGTTCCTCGATCCAGGTGAGCTGGGCGTCGAGCTCGTCGGGGCCGTAGACCGAGGCCGCCAGCACCCCGAAACCGCCCGCGTTGGTCACCGCGGCGACCACCGCCGGCGACCGGTTGAAGCCGACGATCGGGTGCTCGACACCGAGAAGCTCGGTCAATGCCGTACGCATAAGGCTCTGTCCTCCCCGCGGTCTGTGCAGCGGAGGTTACCCGTCGGTCACCTGGGCCAGGCGGCGGATCTCACTTCCCTGTTCGACCGCCATCTCGTTGGCGACCTCGCGCAGTTTCTCGTCGCTGCCGCCCTTGATCACATCGCCCGCCATCCGGAGCGCGCCGCGGTGGTGAGCGGTCATCATCGTGGCGAACCGGGCGTCGAAACCGGCGCCCCGGGCCGCGGCCAGCGCGGTCAGGTCGGTCTCGGTCTGCATGCCCGGCATCGTGGCGTGGTCGTGGTCGTGGCCGGCGTCGCTGTCGGGCAGCCCGCGCTCCTGGAGCCAGGCCCGCAGGAAGTCGATCTCGAACGGCTGGGCGGCGCCGATCCGGTCGGCCAGCGCGGCCAGACGCTCGTTCCGCGCCCGCCCGGGTGCCAGTTTCGCCATCGCGATCGCCTGCTCGTGGTGCACGATCATCATCTGCACGAAGGCCGTGTCGATCGTGTTGTAGGTTGAGCCGTCGGGCGCGCGCACCTTGTCGGTGTCGCTGACCACCGCCTCGTCGCCGGGACCACCGGGCAGCACCACACGCTGCGGCGGAGTGACACTCACGCTCGGCCGGGGCGCCGCCGCCGACTCGCCGGGGCCCATCCGCGCGGCCACGGCCACGGTCACGGCCCCCGCCACGACGATCAGAGCAGCCACGAGTGTCGATATCCTGACCCGACCCACCGAGCCTCCCCTATAGATCATCGCTGATGTTCTCGGAACGCTCTCCGGCCACTACTGTAGCGACAAAGGTGAATACGCATCGTGCGCGCCACCACGCCGCTGGTGCGTCAACGGGAGGAGCACCATGCACTTTGCCCCACGAGGGCGGATGCTCGAGCGCCTGGCCGCCGTCAGCGCGGCCGCCCTGGTCGTCGGCTTGCTGACGGCCCCGGGAAGCAGCGCCGCGCAGGCACCCGCCGATCCGGGCACGATACCGGGCGTCGACGAGATCGTCAGCAGCCTGAACCTCAAACAGGTCGCCCACCTGGACAAATCCGGAGCCCTGACGGCCACCAACTCGGACTGGGCGTTCCAGGGACGCTATGCCTACGGTGGCAACTACAACGGGTTCTACGTCTACGACATCAGTAACCCGAAAGCGCCCACGGTCGCCACCCAGGTGCTCTGCCCCGGGTCGCAGAACGACATCTCGGTCAGCGGCAATCTGCTGTTCCTCGGCACCGACTCGCAGCGCACCAACGACACCTGCGACAACGTGGCGTCGACGGCGGCCGCGCCGGGCGACCGTTGGGAAGGCATCAAGATCTTCGACATCAGCGACCCGCTGACGCCGAAGTATCTCAAGTCGATCAAGACGGACTGCGGTTCGCACACGCAGACGCTGGTGCCCGGCAAGCGCGGCGAGCCCAACGTCTACCTGTACGTCTCGTCCTACAACCTGGCCGGGGCCGACCAGCCCAACTGCGCCCTGCCGCACGACAAGATCTCGATCCTGAAGGTGCCCGTCCGCAACCCCACGGCCGCGGCCGTGGTCGCGACGCCGGTGGTCTTCCCCGACGGTGGTTTCCCGGGCAGCGACAACCCCGACGCGATCCAGACGACGGGCTGCCACGACATCACCGTCTACGCCGACAAGAACATCGCGGCCGGCGCCTGCATGGGTGACGGCGTGCTGTTCGACATCACCGACCGGGCCAAGCCGACCGTCATCACCACCGTCCGCGACGAGGTGAACTTCGCCTTCTGGCACTCGGCGACGTTCAACAACAGCGGCACGAAGGTCGTCTTCACCGACGAGCTCGGCGGCGGCGGCGCGGCGACGTGCAACCCGGCCATCGGCCCGAACCGGGGCGCGGACGCCATCTACGACATCGTCGGGCACGGCAGCAAGCGCAAGCTCGTCTTCCGCAGCTACTTCAAGATCCCGCGGACGAACGCCGACACCGAGGTGTGCGTGGCCCACAACGGCTCGCTGATCCCGGTGCCGGGCCGCGACATCATGGTGCAGGCGTGGTATCTCGGTGGCATCTCGGTCTGGGACTTCACCGACTCGCGCAAGCCCAAGGAGATCGCCTACTGGGAGCGCGGGCCGATCTCGCTGACCCAGCTCACCGGCGGCGGTTCCTGGTCGGCGTACTGGTACAACGGCTACATCTTCTCCAACGACATCACCAAGGGCATCGACGTGCTCGAGCTCAAGGACCCGCGGACGGCGATCGCCAAGCTCTTCCGCACCGATGTCTTCAACGCACAGACCCAGAAGAATTTCCTGCTCCGCTGACCACCGGTGCCCGCCCCTCGCTTCTTTAGCACAGAACGCACCTGACACCTCCCAGCGGAACAGTCGCCCGGTGGACAAGCGCGCAAGCACCGGCGCTCGTGGACAACGGCGGCCGGGGCGGGCCGCGGGGCGTAACGTCGCGTCCGAACCCCCGGGCGGGCAGGCAGGGAGGCACTTGTGCGAGCCGTTCTCACTGATCTCTCGGTCCCTCGTTATCTGCTGACCGCGGCCTCCCACCGGGTGGGTCTGGCCGGCGCGGGCCGGATGCTCTCGCTGCGCGACGACGTGCCGAAACCCGAGCTCCCCCGGGCCCCCGGCTGGGTGCTGCTGCGCCCCGAGCTCACCGGCATCTGCGGCAGCGACGTCGGCGTCGCCCACGCCAAGTCGTCGCTGGTGCTGAGCGCCTTCTACACCGCCCGCCACCAGATCCTGGGCCACGAGATCGTCGCCGTCGACGACCGCGCCGGCGAGCGGGTCGTGGTCGACCCGGTCCTGTCCTGCGTCCACCGTGGCTTCCCGCCGTGCCGCTCCTGCCGCGACGGTTTTCCGTACGTGTGCGAGCGCTTCGACCAACCCGGCGCGGCCGGCTGCCGGTCTCCCACGCTCGGCTTCGACGCCGCGCTCGGCGGCGGCTGGGGCGAGTTCCTGGTTGCCCACGAGTCGCAGCTGCACCCGGTCGGCGACCTGCCGTCGCGCCGCGCGGTGCTGGCCGAGCCCGCCTCGATCGCCCTGCACGCCGCGACCCACTGGAAACGCCGGGGCGACCGCGCCGTCGTCATCGGGCCCGGCACCATCGGCCTGCTCGTCATCGCCGCGCTGCGCCGCCTGCACCCCGACCTCGACATCACCGCCGTCGGCCCGGCCCCCTTCAGCCGGGCGTACGCGACCCGGGCCGGCGCCGACCGCACGCTCCCCGGCGGCCCGCAGGTGGTCGAGACCCTGGCCGACCTGCACCGCCCGGCGGCGCCACCACGTAGTTCCGGGCCGACGTCCCACACCGGGGAAAGGTTGAGTGGTGGCGCGCGCCGCGACGATCGAGGCACTAGCGTGCACTCGGGGGTGGAGACTGCGTATGAGTCTGGAAAAGGTGATCTTCGGCTTCTTCGTGCTGCTGGCCGCGACGTTGAACCTCGGTTTCTTCATCGGGGACATCTCGAACGCGGCCCTGCACAACGAATACGAGCTGTTCGCCGCGGTCGTGGTCAACCTGATCGCGACGGTGCTGAAGTTCGGTGACCGCACCCAGATCGGCGCGGTGCACCTGGCGACCAGCCTGGTGGCCGATCTGCAGCTGATCGCGGCCACGCTGGCCTGGGTCTACGCCACGCAGATCTCGTCGGCCGGGATGACCCCGGAGGCGACGGCGGCTGTGGTGTCGCTCTCCGGCGGCGCGCTGCTGGCGAACCTCGTCTCGGTCGCGTTGCTGGTGATCGAGACCGTCTCCTTCAACCGGCGATGACGCGGCCGCCGCGGGGCTACGAGAGGCCGCGGGGCCGGGGGCATCAGAAAGGCCCGTGGCGGCGTACGCGGATGGCCCGCCCCACCGAGGGCTCGCCCACCGTCTTCCTGGTGCTGCGCCGCATGCGCGCGCCGCTCATCGTGCTGATCCTGATCTTCGCGATCAGCGTCTTCGGCCTCACCCTGATCCCCGGCCAGGACGCGAACGGCCAGCCGGTGCGGATGGGCTTCTTCGACGCGTTCTACTTCATGAGCTACACGGCCACGACCATCGGGTACGGCGAGATCCCGCACCCCTTCACCGGGGCGCAACGGGTCTGGGTCACGGCGACGATCTACTTCACGGTGATCGGCTGGGCCTACGCCATCGGGTCGCTGCTGGCCACCCTGCGCGACCGGGCGTTCCGGGACGCGCTGGCACTGCGCCGGTTCACCAGCACCATCAAGCGGATGCGCGAGCCGTTCCTGCTGATCGTCGGCTTCGGCCAGACCGGGCAGCTGCTCGGCCACGCCCTCGACGCGCTCGGCCACCGCATGGTGGTGATCGACCGCTCCCCCGAGCACGTCGACACGCTCGACATCGACCCCTACTACTCCGACGTGCCGGGCCTGGCCGCCGACGCCCGCAACCCGCACATGCTCGGCATCGCCGGTCTCGAGCATCCGGCCTGCGAGGGCGTCGTGGCGCTGACCGACGACGACGAGGTCAACCTGATCGTGGCCATGACGGCGGCGCTGATCCGCCCGGGGCTGCCGGTGATCGCCCGCACCGTCTCGCCCGCGATCGAGCACCGGATGCGGGCGTTCGGCTCGCCCACGGTGGTCAACCCGTTCGACCGGTACGGCGATCACCTGCGGCTGGCGTTGCACGCCCCCTCGACGTACCTGCTGAATTCCTGGCTCGTGCGGGGTGAGGGGGCCGAGATGCCCGAGCTGGGCCGGCCGCCGGCCACCGGGCGCTGGGTGGTGTGCGGGTTCGGCCGGTTCGGGCACAAGCTGACCGAGGACCTGCGGGCCGACGGCCTCGAGGTGACCGTGATCGACACCCGCCTCGACCCCGACGATCTCGACCCCGAGCAAGGGCTGCACGGCCTCGAGGGTGACGCCTCCGAGCCGTCGGTGCTGGTCGAGGCGCGGCTGGCCGACGCCGTCGGTTTCGTGGCCGGCACCGACAACGACGCGACGAACCTGTCGCTGGTCGCCGCGGCCCGGGCCAAGAACCCGTCGCTCTACATCGGCGCGCGCCAGAACCGCCCGGCCAACGCCCCGCTGTTCGCCGCCATGGAGGTCGACTGGCTGCTGGTGCCGGCCGAGATGGCGGCCCGCGAGATCTACGCCCGATTGAGTACGCCGTTGTTGTGGCGCTTCCTGCAGGAGATGCCGAGGCTCGGCGACGAGTGGGCCGCCCAGGCCCTCGACCGGCTGGAGCTGCACTGCGGTGCCCACCTGGGCGCGCTCTGGAAGATCACGCTCTCCGTGCAGGAGACGCCGGCGTTGGAGCGCTGGCTGCGGCGCGGGGTCCGGCTGGGCGATCTGCTGCGCGCGCCGCAGGACAGGGACAGCCGGCTGGATGCCGTGCCGCTGATCCTGTTGCGCGGCGAGGAGTCCACTCTGGTGCCCGACGACGACTTGCGGCTCGAACCGGACGACCAGATCCTTTTCGTGGGCCGGCCGCACGCCCGCCGCTACCTGCTCGACACCACCACCAACGAGGTCGTCGCCGAGTACGTGCTCTTCGACCGGCGGGTACCGACGGGCTGGGTGTGGCAGCGAGTGACGGGCCGGATACCTGGCGCAGCCGCGGTGGCGGACTCCCCGGGGCGTTCGTCGGACGATCCCTAAGACAAACGGACAAAACTGCGCTGCAAGCGCGCCTGCACGTGCAGATGTCCTTGTGCAGCTGCAAAGACCGGCGCAGGATGGGGCTCACGAGCGTTCCACATCACGCGCGGCCGATGGGCCGCCCCGCCCCGCGAGGTGAGATGACCATCGAAGACAGACCCGCGGGCACCGTCTGGATTTTCGCCGAGGCGGATTACCGCTTCGGTGCGGGCCCCCTGCGCATCCACATCGACCGGGTGCTGGCGCCGCTGCAGCACGACGGCGACCTCTGGTACGAGGTGGAGGGCGTCGAGATCAGCGACCAGGGCCAGGTGATAGGCCCGCGCCGGGTCACCGTCCGAGCATCCCGTCTGCCGACCATGCGCCGCGGCACGCCGTGATTCTCCCGCGCCGGCATCCGTCAATGACTAGCTCGTCAGGGTGACCGCGAAACGGTCACCCGACGCCACCACGGCCGGGCGTCGCAGGCGGCGGGCGAGGATCGGGACGACGCCCAGGCAGGTCGCGCCGATCGCGGTCAGCACCAGGCCCAGCCCGCCGGTG
Organism: Actinoplanes sp.; assembly: GCA_965217855.1. Taxonomy (GTDB): domain Bacteria; phylum Actinomycetota; class Actinomycetes; order Mycobacteriales; family Micromonosporaceae; genus Actinoplanes. Next base: position 209,285 of record CBDCJN010000018.1, read on the forward strand.
GCGTCGGCGCCCGCGGTGATCAGGCCGACGCTCGCGAAGGCGCCCACCCAGAGCGCGGTGCCCAGCCCCGACCAGAGCACGAAGCGCCCGAACGGCATCCGCACCACGCCGGCCACGATCGGCACCACCGCGTGCACGACCGCGACGAACCGGACGGCCACCAGGGCCGAGGCCCCGCGGTCGCGCAGGTAGCTCTCGGCCCGGTCGAACCGCTCGGCGCCGATCCGCCGGCCCAGGCGCGTGCCGCGCAGCCGGGGACCGAACGCCCGGCCCACCGCGTACCCCGCCATCTGCCCGGCCAGCGCGCCGGCGGTGCCCACCGCCAGCACGGCGGCGAAGCCCGCCGGCCCGTCCGGCAGCGACCCGGCCAGCATGACCACCGACTCGCCGGGCACGAGCAGGCCGGCCAGGAACGTCATCTCGACGGCGGCGGACAAGAACGTGAAGACCAGGACCGTCCACCGGTCGAGAGTGGACAGCCAGTCGATGAAGGCGGTCGCGGCGTGCAACAGGTCGGCCAGCATGGGTTCAGCCTGTCAATCCGGCCCGGCCCGGCCATCAGGTCATACCCCTAGATGTGCCCTTAGAAATCGTCAGGGCTGCACTACGGGGTGGTCAGGACATCGCCGGCCGGGCGTCCGGCCCGGGGTTCGCGCGGGGCGGGCCGCCACGCCGGGCGGTCCAGCACCACGACGGCGATCGCGATCAGGGTCCACGCGGCGCAGCCGAGCCACAGCATCCGGCGGACGTCGGCGTCGCCGTACCCGAAGGTCTCGATGGTGATCGTGCCCTGCACGACATGGAAGAGCATGGTCAGCAGCACGCTCCCGCCGGAGCGGCGGAACAGCCAGTACACGAACGTGATGAAGAACGTGCTGATCAGGCCGACCGCGCCGACCGCGTTGCCCTGGCCGGCGACGACCAGCGGCAGATGCCAGACGGCCACGAGCACGGCCAGCACGTGGTGGCCCGCTGCGGCGACGCGGTCTCGCTGCTGCGCGCGGTGGCCTCGCTGCGGCCGGCGGTGGTCGTGGTCGACATCCGGATGCCGCCCACGCACACCGACGAGGGCCGGATGGTGCTGACCCTGCGCGCGGTCGAGAAATACGTCTCCAGCATCTTCGGCAAACTCGGGCTGCCCGCCACCGGCAGTGAGTCCCGCCGCGTCCTGGCCGTGCTGCTGTTCCTGCGCTCCTGACTGTATTCGCTAGCGTCTTCTCATGCGCACTACCTGGTCCGACGTCATCGCCCGGCGGGTGGTCCGCAACCATCTGGGCACGCCCGGTTCCTCCGCGGCCGACGTGGTGAGCGCGATGTGCGGGGCGCACGCCCAGGTGCTGTCCGCGGGCGAGGTGTCGGTGGCGATGCGGCTCGACGGGGGCACGCGAGGCGGCGTACAGCAGGCTCTGGGGGTTGACCGGTCTTTGGTGAAGACGTTCGGGCCGCGCGGCACGGTGCACCTGCTGCCCGTCCGCGACCTGGGGTTGTGGACGGGGGCGCTGGCCGCGCTGCCCGTGCGCAGTCCCTTCGCCCCCGGGGTGCAGCTGACTCCGGCGCAGACGGGTCTCGTGGTGGCGGCGATCGACGACGCGCACCGCTCGGCCGCCGAGGGCCTGACCGTGGACGAGCTCTCGGCGGAAGTCGTGGCCCGGAGCGGAGCGTGGGCCGGAGATCTGGTGATGCCCGCGTTCCAGACCTTGTGGCCGCGCTGGCGCCAGATCCTCGGCAGCGCGCACACTCAGGGGGTGGTCTGCTTCGGCCCGCAGCGCGGCCGCAACGTGACCTACACCAGCCCCGAGCGGTGGTCGCCGGGCTTCACGCCGGTGGAGCCGGCCGTCGCGATCCGCGAGTTGCTCCGGCGCTGGCTGTGGTCCTACGGGCCGGCCGCACCGGCTCAGGTCGCGAAGTGGCTCTCGGCCCCGGTGCCCTGGGTGGCGGAGGTGTTCGCCTCGATGGCGCTCGAGGAGGTATCGGTCGAGGGCGAGACGGCGTGGCTGCTGCCCCGCGACGCGTCCTTCCCCGCGCCGCAGGCCGGTGTTCGCCTGCTGCCCTACTTCGGCGCGTACGCGGTGGCCTCGCATCCCCGGCGGGAAGTGTTCCCGGGCGGCGCGTTCGAGCGCGCGCTCAACCGGGGGCAGGCCGGGAACCATCCCGTCCTGCTGGTCGACGGGCGGGTGGCCGGGGTGTGGCACCAGCGCCGCTCCGGGCGTCGCGTCCACGTCACGGTCGAGGCTGTGCGGCCGCTGACCCCGGCGCAGCTGTCGCGGCTGGACGCCGAGGTCGAAGCCCTGGGGCGGATCGTGGACGCTGTGCCCGCCTTGACCGTCGGCCGGGTTGCGGTCGGGCCGCACGCCTGACTCAGCGCGGCACAGGCACAACCAGTACGGGCACGTCTTCCGGACCGGGCTGCTCGGTCGGCTGCTCGGCGGTCGGCTGCTCGCCGGAGATCGCGGCGATGCCGGCCAGGATGAGGGCGCCGCCGAGCATCTGGAGCGGGGTCAGCGACTCGCCGACCACGAGCCAGGCGAAGATCGAGGCGAAGACGACCTCGAGCAGGCCCAGGAACGACGCCAGGCGCGAGCCCAGCCGAGCGGAGCCGGCGATCCCGGTCGCGTACGCGATGGCCGTGCCCGCGATCGCCACGACCCCCAGCGGGACCCACCACGGTGCGGACGCGCCGAGCAGAGCCACGTTGCCGCCGACCGCCTCGAACGGGAGGACGCCGGTCAGGCCGATCAGACCCAGCAGCAGACCACCGAGCAGCAGACCGGTGCCGGCCAGCGCCACCGGCGGGAGGCCGTCGGCCGGGCGGGCGGCCACGACGAAGTAGACGGCGCACCCGATCGCGGCCGAGAAGGCCAGGATCAGGCCGACCGGGTCGACCGCCTGCAGCGCGCCGGGGCCGATGACCAGCACCAGGCCACCGACCGCGAGCACCGAGCCGAGCAGGACGGCGGGGCGCGGCAGGCGGCGGGTCGTCGCCCACGCCCAGAGCACCAGCAGCAGCGGCGCCAGGTATTCGATCAGCAGCGCCGTCGAGACCGGGATGCGGGCGATCGCGGCGAAATAGGCGAGCTGGGTGAACGCGACGGCGATGACGCCCATGCCGAGGATCCGCCAGCGGGCGCGCCACACGGCGGACCAGCGGCCGCGCAGGGAGAACAACACGAACGGCAGCAGCACGACGCTGGCGGTCAGGGCGCGGACGGTGACCGCGGCCGCCGGCGACCAGCCCGCCTCGAGCAGAGGCTTGATGAAAGCGCCGGACGTGCCGAACGAGACGGCGGAGAGGACCATGGCGGCCAGCCCGACCTGCCTGGGTGAGAAACTCACGCTGCCTCCCGACGTACGCTGTCATGGGCTAAATTGCCTTCGTCCCTGACGTTGATGCCTTTGAAGCTATGCTCGCCTCAGTGAGGAGTCAAATTGCTTTTCGCCCCTGACACGGTGGAGTCGCTCGAGTTCGTGGTGGCGCTGGCCAACACCGAACCGGGCAGCTCGCGCACCGGCGACGACGAGCTGGCCACCGTCGAGCAGCTGGCCGCGCTCCTCACCCGGTTCAGCTACACGGGGCGGATCGACCACGACCGGACCGAGCTCGACGACGTACGCCGTACGCGGTCCCTGCTCCGCGAGGTCTGGGGTCGGGACCGCGACGAGGCGGTCGTGGTGGTCAACCGGATGCTGCGCGACGCCAAGGCCCTGCCGTTCCTGACCCGGCACGACGCCCTCGACTGGCACATGCACGCCACTGCCCCCGGGGCCCCGCTGGCCGAACGCATCCGGGCCGAGGTCGCGCTGGCCCTCACCGACGTGATCCGGATGAACGAGATGAGCCGGCTGCGCATCTGCGAGGCCGACGACTGCGACGGGCTCGTCCTCGACCTGTCGCGCAACGGCTCCAAACGCTTCTGCACCGTGCGCTGCGGCAACCGGATGAACATGATCGCTTTCCGGGAGCGCCAGGCGGGCGGCTAGAGCCTGTTCCTCCGAAGCAGGCGCTAGAGTCGCATCATGGTGCTGCGGGAGCTGATCGGCCGCGTCTTGCGGCGCACACGTCTGGCCCAGCGCAGGACGCTGCGCGAGGTCGCCGATTCCGTGGGGATGTCGATCGGCCACCTCTCCGAGGTCGAACGCGGCCGCAAGGAACCGTCGTCGGAGTTGCTGGCGGCCATCTGCCGTGCCCTCGGCCTGTCCATGGCCGACCTGCTCGTCGCCGTGCTGCGCGACCTGGCCCCGCAACAGCCCCGCCTCATCGGCAACGACCAGGCCCGCCTCGAGCTGCAGCACACCCAGATCCAGGCCCGCGCCCCGCGCCGCACCGACTTCCGCCTCGCCGCCTGACCTTTATCCAGTGCACCCCGTAGCGCGATTCCTGGCCCGGCCGCAGCCACGGCCGGTCACGACGCTCGGATCCCGGGTGGGTGATCGGGTGCGCCGCCCGCCTTTCGTGGTCGCACCAGGCCGGCGTCGTAGGCCGCGATGACCAGCTGGGCGCGGTCGCGGGCGCGCAGCTTGGCCAACAGGTGAGTGAGGTGGGTCTTGACGGTCTTCACCGAGATGACCAGCGCGGCGGCGATCTCGTCGTTGGACAGGCCGCCGCCGACCAGGGTGAGCACGTCGATCTCGCGGGCGGTCAGGCCGCGCAGCGACGGACGGTCACGGCTGGGGACCGGCGCGGACAGATAGTGATCGACCAGGCGGGTGAGGATCGACGGGGCGAACAGGGACTCGCCATGATGCGTACGCCGGACCGCCTCGAGCAGTTCCTCGGGGTGAGCGTCCTTGAGCAGGAACCCGGACGCGCCGGCCCGGAGCGCCTCGTGGACGTATTCGTCCAGTTCGAACATGCTCAGCACCAGGTCCCGGTCACGGTGAGTTCGGGCCGTACGCCCGCTTTCTCCGCCGACCGCACAATGCCCGGCAGCGCCTTCAGATCGTCCACCGGCGACAGAGGCGCTGCCTCCCACCCCTCCGTCGACCCCGCCCCGTCACGCCCGGTCGCTTCGGAATCCCGTCCGTGCAACGGCTCTCGCAGCACCGTGAGCATGCGGCGCAGCTCGGCGGTCGCGCCCCGGGACGCCTGCTCGATATCGGTCAGCGCCGCCCCGACCTCGGCCGGCTTCCCCAGATGCCGGACCGAAGCCGCCCGCACGGTGATCAACCCCAACCCGTGCGACACGATGTCGTGCAGGTCCCGGGCGATCGTCAGCCGCTCGGCCAGCACCGCCTCGGACGCCGCCCACTCCGTCAGCCGCCGTTCGTAGACGCGCCGATCGGCCCGCCACCGGAACACCGCCCAGACTGCCGCCGCCACCGCACCCCCGGCGAGCACCGCCGGAACGACGACGGCCGCCACCGACCCCTGGGCCCCACCGGTCACCATTGCCACCGCCGCGACCGCCACCACCGCGGTCAGCAACGGCACCGCCCGGTTGCGCCACACAGGACGCCGGCTCGCGTTCATGCCGCCGACTGTAGTTCTCGGACCAGGGTCGTAGGCCGCCGGCAAACATGGACCCCTGGTTCGACGCGCTCGCCGGCCCGCTTCGGTTGACTCCCCCTATGATCACGATCGATCGGGTGAGCCGGTCCCGCGGCCGCGCCGAGATCCTGCACGAGGTGTCCTTCGCCGCCCACCCCGGCCGGGTCACGGGTTTCCTCGGCCCCAACGGCACAGGCAAGACCTCCACCGTGCGCATCCTGTTAGGCCTCGATCGCCCGAGCAGCGGAACCGCCTTGGTCGCCGGTCGCCGCTACGCCACGCTCCGGCGCCCGCTCACCGTCGTCGGGGCCCTGCTCGACGGCAGCGGAGCCCACCGCGCCCGCAGCGCCCGGGCCCACCTGCGCTGGCTGGCCGCGAGCAACGGCCTCGCCCGATCCCGCGTGGACGAGGTGCTGGAACTGGTCGGCCTGGCCGACGAGGCCCGAAAGCGCGCCGGCCGTTTCTCACTGGGCATGAACCGGCGCTTGGGCCTGGCCGCCGCGCTGCTCGGCGACCCGCCCATCCTGGTCCTCGACGAGCCGGTCAACGGCCTCGACCCGGCCGGCATCCGCTGGATGCGCACCTTCCTGCGCCAGTGCGCCGCGGAGGGCCGCACGGTCCTGCTGTCCAGCCACCTGATGACCGAACTGGCCGAGACCGCCGACGACATAGTGGTCATCAACCAGGGCCGCATCGTCACCTGCGGCACCCTCCCCGAGGTGACCGGCACCCACGACACTCTCGAGGACGCTTTCCTCGCCCTCACCGCCACACCCGAGCAGGCCCCGTGGTGACTGATCTCGGGATGGTGCGGGCCGAGGTGCGCAAGCTGCTCGGGCTGCCGACCGCCTGGGTGGGTCTGCTGCTCGGGTTGATCGCGGCCCCGGCGCTGGTCCTGGTCAACGCCCCCTACCTGCGCCGGGAGTCCGCCGCCGGAACGCTCACCGGGGTCGAGGACCTGGGCTATCAGAACTTGGGGATCGGCCTGCTGGGCGCCCTGATCCTGGGCGTGGTCACGGTGAGCAGCGAGTACACGTCCACGGGGGACGATGTGCCCGGCGCCCGCCAGCTGACGGCGTCCCTCATCGCCATGCCGAGCCGGACGCGCTTGCTCGCCGCCAAGGGTTTGGCCCTCGTCGCGGTGGTCGCCGTCCAGGGCGCCGTGACCGCGATCGCCACCGTCCTGCTGACCGACCTGATGCTGCCCGGCGTGGCCCCGCCCTTCGACGCCGGCCGCGTGGCCGCCGCCGTCCTCTACTGGATCCTGATCGCCCTGCTGGCGTACGCCGTGACCCTGATCTTCCGGAACGGCATCGTCACGCTGACCTTGTTCATCGTGAACACCTCCGTCGTCTCCGTCTCCTACCTGCTCACCAAGCTCACTCCCCTGGCCGACTACCTCCCCGACATAGTCGGCGCCCACATGTTCCTGCGCGACAACGCCGCCGAGATCCCCATCCCGCCCGTCACCGCCGGCCTGGTCATGACGACCTGGGTAGCAGCCCTTCTCGCCCTGGCCGCCTACCTCTTCCACCGCCGCCCCGCATGACCCCGCCACCGGTCCGCGCGACCGTCGCCACGGATCGCGGCGATTCCGCATGACCGTTCTCGTCACGGCACAGGGCAATGCCCGCAGGCTCGCACAGGCAACGCACGCCGAGACTCGCAAGCTGATCACGTTGCCGTCGCTACGGTGGGCGGCCGCGCTTACCTGGGGCGCCACCCTGCTGATCGCCTTCGCGGTCCATCGTGCCGCGCCCGCGGAAGACCCGGTCCGCGTGGCGCTGCTCTGGACCCAAGCCGGCTTCCTGATCTTCGGCGTGCTCGCCGTGGCCCAGGAATACGAGGCAGGAGGCCAGATCCACGCCACTCTCCTGGCCGTCCCCCAGCGCGGCCGACTCGCGGCCGCCAAGGGCGTGGCACTGCTCGTCGCCACCCTGATCCTGATCGCACCAGCCGTGGCCGCCCTGTCCTGGTCACGAGCATCGGCCACGATCGCGCCCTACCTGATCAGCCTCGCCCTGATCGGCGCAGCCACCGGAACGCTCCTCCGAAGCCCCCTGGCCGCAGTCGGCCTCCTGCTGACGGCTTACCTGGTCGCCTTTCCCCTGACGCGCGCCCGCTTCCCCACCGCGGCCTGGCTCCCCGACACCCCGCTGCACACTCCGCTACACGGCACCCTCACCACAGCCATCTGGACGCTCGCCGCGCTGACCACCGCCACCGCAGCCCTCCGCCTCCGCAACGCCTAGCCGACACGACATCGCCTCCACGCCGGTCGACGTGTTCCCGCCGACCCTTGACGGGGCGCGCCCTCACCACCGACCCATCCGCCGGCCGACCTGAACCCGCAACGCCGGGACGCCGCGGGCGGATCGGGGATCCTGCCCGCGGCGTGGGTCGTGATCAGGCGGTGGGGACCAGGTCTTTCTCGGTGGGGTTGTCGGCGGGGCGGCCAGGCGCTTGGTGAGCTGTTCGCCCTCCACGTCCACGTTGGGCAGCAGGCGGTCGAGCCACCGCGGGAGCCACCACGCGGCGCGGCCCAGCAAGGAAAGCAGGGCGGGGACGATGGTCATGCGGACGATGAAGGCGTCCACGGCGACGCCGAAGGCCAGGGCGAAGCCCAGCGACTTGATGATGGCGTCGTCGGCCAGGAGGAAGCCGGCGAAGACGCTGATCATGATGAGGGCGGCCGCGGTGACGACGCGGGCGCCGTGTTTGACGCCGCTGATCACGGCGTCGTTCGGGGCGGCGCCGTGCACGTATTCCTCTCGGGTCCGGGTCACCAGGAAGACCTCGTAGTCCATGGCCAGGCCGAACAGCACGCCGACCAGGAAGATCGGCATCACGCTGACGATCGGGCCGGTCGTCTCGAGGCCGAGCAGGCCGGCCAGCCAGCCCCACTGGAACACCGCGACCACCGCGCCGAACGTCGCCGCCACCGAGAGCAGGAAGCCGAGCGTGGCCTTCAGCGGCACCAGCACCGAGCGGAACACCAGCATGAGCAGCACAAAGGCCAGACCCACCACGATCGACAGGTACGGGACCAGGGCGCCGGTCAGCTTGTCCGAGACGTCGATGTTGACGGCCGTCGTGCCGGTGACCGCCATCGTCCCGCCGTCGATCGACGTCGCCCGGATGTCGTGCACGAGCTGTTTCGTGGCGTCGGTGGTCGGGCCGCTGCGCGGGATCACCGCGAGGATCGCGGTGTCGCCGGCCGGGTTGGCCGTGGGTGGGGTGACCGTGACGACGTCGTCGAGCGCGCCGATCGCCTTCTGCGCCGCGGTCCCGACGACCGACACCGTGCCGGCCGGGGCCTCGACCACGATCACCAGCGGGCCGTTGAAGCCTTCGCCGAAGCCGGCGGACAACTGGTCGTACGCCGTGCGCTGGGTGCTTCCGGGAGCGGCGGTGCTGTCGTCGGGCAGGGCCAGCCGCAGGTCGAGGGCGGGGATCGCGGCGACGGCGAGCAACCCGACCGACAGCAGCAGCGCGGGGATGCGGTGCTTGACCACACCGCGGGCCCAGCGCTCGCCGAACGGGATGCGGCCGTGCCGAGGGGCGGCCTGCGGGTCGGCACGCAGGCTCTTCGGCAGCACCCGGCGGCCGGCGAAGCCGAGCATCGCGGGCAGCAGCGACAGGCTGATCAGCACGGCAATGGCGACCGTGCCGGCGGCGGCGATGCCCATCGCGCCCAGGAACGGGATGCCGACGACGGCGAGGGCGGCCAGCGCGATGATGACGGTCAGGCCGGCGAAGACGACCGCGGAACCGGCCGTCCCGACGGCACGGCCGGCGGCGTCCTCGGGGTCGTGGCCCTGGCCCAGCTCGTGGCGGTACCGGGAGACGATGAACAGCGCGTAGTCGATGCCGACGGCCAGGCCCAGCATGGTGGCGAGCGCCGCGGTGGAGGACGACAGGTCGAGGAAGCCGGTGGCGATCTGGATGCCGGCCATCCCGAGGCCGACGCCGAGCAGGGCCGTCAGCAGGGGCAGTCCGGCCGCGACCAGGGCCCCGAAGGTCATGATCAGGACGACGGCGGCGACCGCGACACCGACCGCCTCGGCCGCGTGACCGCCCTCGGCGGCCTGGGTGGCCGTGCCGCCGAAGGCGACGCCGATGCCCGCCGGCTCGGCGCTGCGACCGGCGGCGTCGAGCGCGTCACGGGCCTCCGCGGTCACGGCGGGCTGCGGAACCGTGTACGTCACGGTGGCGTACGCGGTCTGCTGGTCCTTCGACACGACCGGATCGGTGACCTGGGCGACCTGCCCGGCCGTGCGCAGTTCGCCGACCGCCTTGTCGATGGCCGCTTTCTGCGCGCTCGCCGTCAGCTTCGCGTCGCCGCCGACGGTGAAGACGACGGTGGCGCTCGCCGCTTCTCCGCCGCCGCCCATCTTCTCCTTGATCACGTCAAGGGCGCGGGACGACTCCGTCCCCGGGATCGAGAACGCGCTGCTGGCCGGGGCGGACAGGGCCAGCGCACCGGCGCCGGCCAGGGCGAGCACCAGCATCCAGACGGCGGTCACCAGGCGGCGCCGCCGGAAGGAGAACCGGCCCAGCCGGTACAACAAGGTCGCCACGTGCACTCCCTCAGCTCGGGTGTGGGGCGCGACGACGGTGCTTTACCGGCCGCGCAACTTACCAATCGGCTAGTAAAAGCTAGGCTGAATACTTACCAATCGGCAAGCCTTAAACTTGCCAAGCGGTAAGCGTCACATCTTGACGGTTGGCAAGTTACGGGAGCGTTTCGATAGGCTGAGAGCAGTCACAGCAAGCCGGGCGGGAAAGCGGGTAAAGGTGACGGCGAGTACGGGCCAGCGGCCGCGCGGCGCGGGACGGGTGCAACTGATCGACACGGCGCTGCGGCTGTTCGCCCGCGACGGCGTCGAGGGCACCTCGCTGCAGGCGATCGCCGACGAGATGGGCGTGTCCAAGGCCGCCGTCTACTACCACTACAAGACCAAGGATGACCTGGTCGTGGGCGTGCTGGCCCCGATGGTGACCGAGCTGCACGCCATGATCGACCGGGTCAAGGCCTGCCGTGGCCGCAACGCCCAGCTCGACGAACTGGTGACCGGCATCGTCACCCTGGCCGTCGAGCACCACGAGCGCTTCGCCGTCATCATGGGCGACCCACTGGTGGCCAACCTCCTCAAGGAGGAGGCGCTGACCCACGACTGGGAGAGCCTCAACGCGCTCTTCGACGACACCGGCCGCGGCCCCTCGGCCAAGGTCGCGATCTCGCTGTTCGTGTCGGGCCTGCTAGGCCCCATCCGCGATCCCGAGCTGGCCGATCTGAGCCGTGAACATCTCAAGGACGAACTGATCGAGGCCGGCCGCCGCCTCCTCCAGATCCGCCGCCGCCCGGCCTCGTAGTACCGCACCGGCCCGCCCTCAGTTGAAGATTGCGAATGGGAGCGCTCCCATGTCACGATGTCGGTCAATCTGAGGCTGCGTTCTAAGGGGCGTTCCGTGCGTGCTTCTCTGCGGCTTGCCGCCGTCTCGCTGGCGATCGCTCTGCCGGTCGCGATCGCCACCACGAACGCCGATGCGACCGCGGACCCTGTGCCCGTCACGGTGCTGACCAGCGACTTCGAGGACGGGACGAGCCAGGGCTGGGCGGGCCGGGCGGCCGAGACCGTGGCCCCCAGCACGGCCCAGGCGCACAGCGGGACGACCAGCCTGGCGGTCACCGGGCGTACGGAGAGTTGGCAGGGTCCATCACTCGATGTGCTCGACACCTTCGCGAAGGGCACGGCGTACACGATCTCGGCCTGGGTCCGGCTGGCCGGGGGTTCCGACAACGCCCGGCTCAGCGTCGAGCGCCGCACCGACGGGGTGGCCGCCTATGACCAGGTGGTGGGCAACACCGCGGTCACCAGTGGGGGCTGGGTCAACCTGACCGGCCGCTACACCGTGGCCACCGATGTGGAGTTCCTGCGGCTCTACGTGGAGACCGCGTCGACGACCGGGTCGCTGTTCCTGGACGACGTCACCGTGAGCTATGTGCCCTCGCTACCGGTTCAGACCGACATCCCCTCGGTACGGGACGTGGTCGACGAGTTCCCGGTCGGCGCGGCGATCACCGGTGCCGAGATCGTCACCGAGCACGGGCAGCTGCTGGCCAAGCACTTCACCAGCGTGACCCCGGGCAACGCTCTCAAGTGGGACGCCACCGAACCGTCCGAGGGCAATTTCACGTACGCGCAAGCCGATCCTCTGGTCTCTTTCGCCAAGACCCACGGCATGGCCGTCCGCGGGCACACGCTCGTGTGGCACAACCAGACGCCGTCGTGGGTGTTCACCGGCGCCGACGGGCAGCCGATGACCGCCACCGCGGAGGACAAGGCCCTGCTGCTGGAGCGGCTCGAGAACCACATCCGGAACGTGGCCGCGCACTACGGCACCGACATCGGCGTCTGGGACGTGGTCAACGAGGTCATCGACGAGACCCAGTCGGACGGCCTGCGCCGCAGCACCTGGTTCACCGTCACCGGGCTCGACTACATCCGGACCGCGTTCCGCGTGGCCCGCGAGGTCGCGCCGCACGCCAAGCTGTTCATCAACGACTACAACACCAACGTCCCGGCCAAGCGGGACAAGCTGTACGCGCTGGTCGCGCAGCTCAAGGGCGAGGGCGTGCCGATCGACGGGGTCGGGCACCAGATGCACATCAACGTGAGCTGGCCGACGATCGCGGACACCAGGGCGATGCTCGACAAGTTCGTCGCGCTCGGTGTCGAGCAGCAGATCACCGAGATGGACGTCAGCATCTACACGAGTAACAGCGAGTCGTTCCCGACGCCGCCGGCCGACCGGCTGCTCCAGCAGGCGTACGTCTATCGCGACATGTTCGCGCTGTTCCGCCAGTACGAGGGTGAGATCACCTCGGTCACGCTGTGGGGCCTGGCCGACGACAACACGTGGCTCGACACGTTCCCGGTGACCCGCAAGGACGCGCCGCTGCTGTTCGACACCCGCCTGCAGGCCAAGTCCGCCTTCTGGGGCGTGGTCGACCCGGCCAGAATAAGCACGAGCACCCCGACCTCCAGCAGCCCGACGCCGAGCAGCCCGACACCCAGCACCAGCAGTCCCAGCCCCACAACCGGAACGTCTGGCACCACCGCCTGCCAGGTGAGCTATCGGATCACGGGTAGCTGGCCCGGCGGCTTCCAGGCCGACGTCAAACTGACCAACACCGGCCCGACGCCGTACGCCGGTTGGTCGCTGGGCTGGCAGTTCGGCGCCGGCCAGCAGATCGCCCAACTGTGGAACGGCTCGGTGACCCAGACCGGCGCCGCGGTCACGGTCGCCAGCACCGCCTGGAACGGCACCGTCGCACCTGGCGCCTCGGCCTCGTTCGGCTTCCTCGGCTCATGGGCCGGCAGCAACCCCACCCCGGCCGCCTTCATCATGAAGGGCACCACCTGCGCCGTAGCCTGACCACCCTCAGGCCGGAACGGGGGCGACCCGGAGGTGGGCTCGTTCGCCCTGGCGGCCGCCTCCCCCGCCTCGAGCCGCAGGTTGACCCGCGGATCGCCGGTCAGCGCCGCGGCTGGCCCGGCCACCTCGAACGAGGTCATGACCGCGTCCCGGCTCCTGGCCGCCGGGGTCGGTGCGGCGATGATCATGCCGGTCACCCTGGACGTAAGCAGCTCGGCGTTGCCGGCCGAACGGCCGGGGGTCGCCTCCGCGCTCAACGTCGTGACCCGGGAGTTCGGCGCGCCGCGCTCGGTGTCGCCCTGCTCGGGGCGGTGCTGACCGCCGGTAACGGGCACGCCATCGACGCCCGGCCGGACGGCACGGACGACGGCGGGGCCCGTGAAGGCATCGCGCACGCCGGCCCGGGCCCCTCAGAAGTCCGTCGTGGATGAGCCGGTCTCGAGGCGGCCGGCCCATCCACCGGGTCAGACTCGGGACAGGGCCCGGTCGCTGACGATGCACTGCATGCCGAACTGGCGGGCTCGGCGGACGGCGAAGTCGGTCAGGCCCGGGCCGTCGGCGTAGTCCAGGGCATACAGGTCGAGCTGCAACCGCAGCAGCTGCTCGGCTATCTGGGCGTGGAACTCGAGCGTGTCGGCCGGCCAGGCCGCGTAGCCCTGGTCGGTCCAGCGGGCCGAGAACGACTCGAAGACCACGCCGTCGACGAGTTCGGCCAGGCGAGGCAGCATGCCGAAACCGCGGTTGGCCAGGATGTAGGCCGGACCGGCCTCGGCGCGCAACGCTGCCACCAGCGCCAGCAGGTGCGGCACGTTCTCGGGGAACGTCAGCTCCACGTTGAGCGTGTCGAGGAACAGGCCGTCGAACCCGGCGGCCAGAGCGTCGCGGGCCTGGCCGACCACGTGCGAGACCCAGCCGGGGTGACCGACGTGCACAAACGTGCCGCCCCAGTCGGGGTTGCGCTCGGCCCGTTGCCACTCCGCGGGCGGGCCGGTGTCCTCCGACAGGGTCAGGTAGGCCAGCAACTGCACACCCTTCTCCCGGAGATAGGCCAGCTCATCGGCGTTGTAGAAGTCGGGCTGCAACACCACCCGTGGATACTCAGCCAGCTCCATCAGGCGGCCGTCGCCGTAGTAGAAGCAGATCGGCGCGGTCATGCGGGCCGCCCGTGCTCGGCGTACCAGGTGTAGGTCGTGCGGACGCCCTCCTCGAGGGGGACCGTCGGTTCGTACCCGGTCAGTTCCCGCAGTTTGCTCAGGTCGGGGCAGCGCCGGCGCACCGAGCCGGCCGGGGCGGACGACGGGTGCAGAGCGGGGCTCGCGCCGGCCACGCGGAGTACCAGTTTGGCCAGGTCGCCGATGTGGGTCTCCTCGCGGTCGTTGCCGATGTGCACGATCTGGCCGGCCGCGGCGGGTGCCGCCATCAGGCGCACCATCGCCTCGACGGCGTCGTCCACGTGGCAGAACGCGCGGAACTGATCGGCCCCGGCACCTGGAACGGGTCCTCGCCGGCCCCGGCCCGCAGCGACATCTCGGGGATGACGTGGTCGGCGGGATGACGTGGTCGGCGCCCATCCGCGGGCCGTAGACGTTGTGGAAGCGGCCCACGACGACGTCGAACCCCTCGGCCGGCGCGGTGTGCAGGAAGGCCGCCTCGCCGAGGAGCTTGCTCACCGCGTACGCGAACCGGGGGGGCCGTGATGTCAGAGATCATGGTGGGGACGTCCTCGGCGGTGGGCACCGCGACGACGCCGGCGTCGACCCCGCCCGCGTAGACCTCGCTGGTCGACGCGAAGAAGACCCGCGAGCCCGGCGCGACCCAGTCGAGCAGGTGCATCGCCGCGAGCGTGTTGACCCGCACCACCCGGGCCGGGTTCTGTTCGACGTTGCGCACGCCGACCACGGCGGCGAGCAGGTAGATCTGGTTCCAGCCGGTGGGCAGACCCGCGTACGCGGCCGGGTCGGTCAGGTCGGCCGAGATGACGTGGACCGCCGGGGAGGACCGCAACGACCCGAGGTCGGCGTCGGAGCGGCCCCGGGAGAAGTCGTCCACGATGGTCACCTCGAGGCCGTCGGCGACAAGTCGACGGGCGAGGTGCAGGCCGATGAAGCCCGCGCCACCGAGCAGGAGCGCCTTCACGCCGAGACCTCCGGGCCGAGGGGAGGTAGCCGAGACCGGCGTACCGGATGCCGGCCGACCGGATCGCGTCGCCGGCCGGGGCCGGCGCGGCGGCCACGAGGGCGCTCACGCAGAGACCGGCGACGAGGACGCGTGCGGCTCGTCGGTAGACGGTGGGGCGGGCAGCAGCCATCGAGCAACATCCACTGAGGACTGTGGGGCAGGCAGGGGTCGGACGAACGACGGGCAGGGGCGAAGACCCCCGGTGGAAGGGGCCGACGGCGAGTCTAAGAGAAAATTAAGGATTGGCGGAGCTCGATTTTTGTGTCTTCCAGGAAGGCCTTTCCGGAACATTGACGACCATCGCCGCCAGTGATACCCGCAAGCGCTGTTCGACACCCGCCTAAATACGGTTACGGCGCCATCCAGCCAGCCTGACAAGCCATTTCCCGGCCCGGCCGTAATTTACCGTTAACAAATGTGCCACCGGTCGGGCGCCCGTCAGTGTCCAGGGCTTCGTCGGGCTAGATCATGCTTTGTCGCGATTGGGCAGACTGCCGGGTTCAATCGCGGCAGCACAATCGGTCGGGTTCAGACCCCCAAGATGGACACGGCGTGGCCGACCATGGACGAACCGTCGACCCCGCGCATCACGGATCCATTAAGGTCCGACGTTCTCCCGTCGGCCGAGAATGCATCCGACCTGTCGGGGAAATTTTCGGCAAGGGCTTCGAGAATATCCTGCAAATTGCTCATCGGTATTTGCCGAAGCGGCCAGAATTCACGCCGCCCGCGGGGCCAGGTGGGCGGCGGCATTGCGAACCTCGATGCCGAACCGGGTGCCGGGCACGAGCAGGCGCGAGGTCAGCCCGATCCCTCGCTGCCTGGGCATGACCAGGCGGCGGTGGCGGGCCTCGTAGGCGGTGAGCGCGGCGCCGGGATCGGCCGGGAACTCGGCCAGGGACGCGGCGAGGGTGTGCGCGCCCGCCATGGCCAGTGTCGACCCGTCGCCGAAGAGGGAGACGCAGGACGCGGCATCGCCGAGCAGAGTGACCCGGCCGCGGCTCCAGACCGGGACCCGCACCCGGCTCACCGAGTCGAAGTAGAAGTCGTCCGTGCCGGCCAGGCGGTCCAGCAGTTCGGGCGACCGCCAGCCGATTCCCGCGTAGGCCGCCCGGACGACCTCACGCTGGGCCTCGGTGTCGCGGTGACCGAGCGGCACCTCGGGGTGGCGGAAGATGAACGCGGCTCCCTCCTGACCGCGCCCCGGATGCACGGCGAGCAGCCGGCCCGGCGCGTTGAGCAGCAGCACCTCGTCGGGGACCGCGGCCGGCTGGTTCAAGGGCAGGGTCGCGACGTACAGACCCTGATAGGTCATGAACTGCGCCGGCGGGCCGAAGACCAGGCGGCGTACGGCCGAGTGCAGGCCGTCGGCGCCCACGACCAGATCGAAGCGGCGCGGGGCCGACCGCTGGAATGTGACGTCGACGCCACCCACGTCCGGGCGCAGGGCGGTGATGGTGTCGTCGAGGATCAACTCGGTGCGGTCGCGGGCGGCGTCGAACAGGATCGTGGCCAGGTCGGCCCGCGGGATCTCGGTGCCGGACGGCGCGCGCACCCGGAGCCCGGGCCGCCCCGACTCGTCGATCAGGCGCAGGGCCCGCACGTGGGTCGCGGCCTCACGCACACGGGCCATGATGCCCATCTTTTCGGCGACAGCCAGGGCGGGGCCGCGCACGTCGACCGGGTTTCCACTGGAGCGAAGGCCGCGGGCCAGCTCCACAATGGTCGGTTGCCAGCCCTGGCGGGCCAGCCAGTAGGCGAGGGTGGTGCCGGCGACGCCGGCTCCCGAGATCAACACGGTAGGCATGGTCCGAGATTCCCGCACTCAGTGCAGAATTGCAATGGGTGCGGTATTCTTGGCACGTGTCGCTTCGTGAACGCAAACGTGCCCGCACTCGCCAGGCCCTGGTCGACGCCGCCGCGACGCTGTTCGAGCGTCAGGGCTACGAGGCCACGACCATCGCCGACATCGCGGCCGCCGCCGAGATCGGCACCCGCACGTTCTTCAGCTACTTCCCCACCAAGGAGGATCTGCTCTTCCCCGAGCACGAGGCCCGCCTGGCGGCCGCCGTCGAGGCGATCGCCGGCCGCCGCCCGGGCGATCGGCCCGCCGACGTGCTGACGGCCGCGCTGCGCCACGTGGCGGCCGACAGCGACGAGCTGGTCAGCCCGCTCGCGGCGCTGCGGCTTCAGCTGATCCGCACGGTCCCGTCGGTGCGCGGCCGCGGGCTGCAGATCCAGGCCGACGCCCAGCTCGAGATCGCCCGCGAGCTGGCCGCGGCGTTCCCGTCCGAGCTGGACGAGATCGGCGCGGCCGCCCTGACCGGCGCCTTCGTCGGCGCGGTGACCGGGGCGTTGCAGGTGATGCTGGCCGACCCCTCGCACGGCACTGCGGCCGAGCGGCACACCGCCCTCCAGGCCGCGGTCGATCACGCACTCGCGCCCTGGATGAGCGACCGGAGCTTGCCGCACGCCAACGCCCGGCCCTAGAGTTAACGTACTAGTTCGTACATAGAAGGGTGTCGGGGTATGGCGCGCACCAGCATCGCGACCGTCTGTCTCTCGGGCACGCTGGAGGACCGCCTCGACGCTGCCGCCGCGGCCGGTTTCGACGCGGTCGAGATCTTCGAGAACGACCTGGTCGCCTCGGCCAGCTCCCCCGAGGAGATCCGTCAGCGGGTCGCCGGCCTCGGCCTGACCATCGACCTCTACCAGCCGTTCCGCGACGCCGAGGGCGCTCCCCCGGACAGGTTCGCCCAGGTCGAACGGCGGTTCCGGGCCAAGCTCGACCTGATGGCCCGGCTCGGCGCCCGGACCATCCTGATCTGCTCGTCGGTGGCCCCCGACACGATCGACGACGACGCCCTGGCCGCCGACCAGCTGCGCCGGCTGGCCACGCTGGCCGCCGGGCACGGCATGCGCATCGCCTACGAGGCACTGGCCTGGGGACGGCACGTGTCGACCTGGGAGCACTCGTGGGAGATCGTGCGCCGGGCCGGCCACCCCGCGCTCGGCCTGTGCCTGGACAGCTTCCACGTCCTCTCCCGCACACGCGCCCACGAGATGACCGACGCGTACGAAAAGATCGCCGACCTGCCCGGCGAGAGCATCTTCTTCCTGCAGCTGGCCGACGCGCCCCGCCTCGACATGGACGTCCTGCAATGGAGCCGCCACCACCGCCTGTTCCCGCTGCAGGGCCGCCTCGACCTGACCGGCTTCACCCGCGCCGTCCTCGCCGCCGGCTATCAGGGCCCGCTGTCGCTCGAGGTCTTCAACGACGTCTTCCGCCAGGCCGACCCGCACCGTACGGCCGTCGACGCCCTCCGCTCGTTGACAGCCCTGTCGGGCAGCCTCTCCCCCGAGCTGACGCCCGCCCCCGAGCTGGCCGGCATCGCCTTCGCCGAGCTCGGAGTCGACGGCGAGTCGGGCCCCGAGCTCGAAAAGCTGGTCCGGGCTCTCGGCTTCACCCACACCGGCCAGCACCGCTCCAAGCCCGTCCAGCTGTGGGAGCAGGGCTCGGCCCGCATCCTGCTCAACGCGGGCGCGCCCCGGCTCACCGAGGGCTCGGCCGCCATCCGCGCGTTCGCCCTGGAGAGCGCCGACCCGGCCGCCTCGGCCCGCCGGGCGGCCGAGCTGCGGGCCCAGCCGTTGCCCCGCCGGCGCCGGCTGAGCGAGGCCGACCTGACCGCGGTGGCCGCCCCCGACGGCACCGAGGTCTTCTTCTGCCGCAGCGACCACGGCTGGCTCGCCGACTTCCTGCCGACCGGCGAGGAGCTCGCGGCCGGGGCCGGCATCACCGCCATCGACCACCTGTCGCTGGCCCAGCCGTTCGACCGCTACGACGAGGCCGCGCTCTTCTACCGCAGCGTGCTGGGGCTGACCGACGACGAGGCGGGCGAGTTCGCGGCCCCGTTCGGGCTGGTCCGCACCCTGGCGATCCGCGACGCCCACCGTCGGGTCCGGCTGGCCCTCAGCGTGCCCCTGCTGCGCCGCGGCGACTGGGCCCCCGCCGTACCCCATCCGCAGCATCTCACCCTGGCCACCGACGACCTGGCCGCGACCGCCCGGGCCCTGGCCGAGGCCGGCTGCGAGCCCGTGCCGATCCCGGTCAACTACTACGACGACCTGGACGCGCGGCTCGACCTGCCACCCCGGCTGCGCGACCTCGTACGCCGGGTGGGTGCCCTCTACGACGAGGACGACCACGGCCATTACCTGCAGCTCTTCACGCCGGTCGCCGGGCAGCGGGTCTTCGTCGAGATCGTCCAGCGGGTCGACGGCTACCGGGGTTACGGCTTCGCCAACGACCCGGTCCGGATGGCCGCCCAGCGGGCCCAACGCGTCAGACAGTGACCGCTCGGCCCACCGGGCCCACCCGGGCCCGACGCGTCAGACAGGGACCGCCCGCTCCGGCTGACGATCGGCCGGGAGACAGGCCCGTACCGTCATCAGGCCCTGGCGGCGGGCCAGCCACAGGATCACCGCGGCGTAGGCCAGCAGCAACGGCAGGTCGACGACGGCGAGCTGCCAGGGCATGTCGGCCGCGGTCTCGTCGACCGTGAGCTGCCCGAAGGCGGCGGCCAGGCCCGCGCTGACCAGGTTGTTGGCCACGTGCAGGGCGATCGCCGCCTCGAGCCCGCCGGTGCGCACGGTCAGATATCCCGCGATCGCGCCGAAGACGAACAGATCGGCGAACCCGAACGGCGTTCCCCAGCCGTGCAGCGCGGCGAACACCAGCGCCTGGACGGCGATCGGGACCCACGGGCGGCGGAACCACACCCCGGTCGCCTGCAATAGCCAGCCCCGGGTGACGTACTCCTCGGCGGCGGCCTGCGGCGGCACGACGATCAGCAGCACCAGTATCGAGACGGCGAACGGGCCCCACCCGGCGAGCGCGTCACCGAGACCGGCGTCCACTCCCGTCGCGGCGGCCAGCGACAGGCCGCCGGCCATCACCAGCACGATGGTGAACAGTGCGACCGGCAGGCAGGTGAGCAGCCAGCGCCACCGCAGGTGGCCGAGGACCGACGACACCGTGCCGGCCGGGCGGCGCTGGATCCAGCGGGCCGCGAGCAGGGTCACCGGCAGCAGCACGGCGATGGTCAGGAAGGCCAGGGCGAGATCGGGCAGCTCGCCGAAGCTCGGCAGACCGTCCCCATTGTCCGGACGGCCGGCGATCGCGGCGGCCGCCGTGACGACGAGGAAGCCGCCCAGGGCGACGACGGCCCCGGCCACGACGATGAACAGGGTGCCCAGGACGGGGCGCCACCAGCGGTGGTCGGCGGTCCGGGCGAGGTGGTGATACTCCGTGACGGGCATGGGACGAGTCTGTCGACGCGCGGGCTCTGGCGAATCGGGCCGGAGCCGGAGTCCGACCCCTGCCCCAGGGCATAGATAAGGTGTCCCCCATCATGGCGCGCGGGAGAGATTGGCTGTTGCCGGCGCTGCTCGGGGCGACCCAGCTGGCGTATTGGCCGGGTCTGCGGCTCGGCAGCGCCGACCCGGTGCGGGCCACCGCGGGCGCCGCGCTCGTCCTGGTGGTCTGCGCCGCGCTGGTCCTGCGCCGCCACCGCCCGGTCGTGGCGGTTGCCGTCGTCGGCGGCGGGCTCGTGCTCGGCATGTGGATGATGCCGGGCCAGGTGTATTTCGTGCCGGGCGACGCGCTGCTGGTGGTCGCCTTGGCCGAGTGGGTCGCCCTGTTCAGCGTGGCCGCGCGCTGCTCGCGCCGCACGACCCTGGTCACGGTGGCCGGGCTGCTCGTCCTGCAGGCGCTGCTGGTCCTCGACGACGAGCCGCTCGACCTCCTGGTCTCCCTGGCCGCGTACGCGGTGATCGTGGCGGCGGGCCGGGTCCGGCGCCGCTGGCTGGACGACCGGGCCGCGGCCGCCCACCGGCTGGCCGAGGCCGAGGAGGCCCGGCGGGACGCGGCCGCGGCCGAGCAGCGCCGCCTCGCCCGCGAGCTGCACGACGTGACCGCGCACCACCTGACGTCGATCGTGGTCAACGCGTCGGCCGCGCAGTTCGTCGGGAAGCCCGAGTTGCAGGCCGAGGCGCTCGAGTTCGCCGCCCGCACCGGCCGGGAGACGCTGGCCGCGCTGCACGAGCTCGTCGCGGTGCTGCCCACCGAGCCGCCGGCCGCGAGCCTGGTCGATCTCGTCGACGACTTCCGCCAGCTCGGCCAACAGGTGCGCCTCGAGGTGACGGGCGACCCACCGCCCGCCGCGATGCTGGAGGCGTTGCACGGCATCGCCCGCGAGGCACTGACCAACACCCTGCGGTACGCGCCGGGGGCGACCGTCCGGCTGCATCTGGCGTACGGGCCGGAGGGCTCCTCGCTCGTGGTCGAGGACGACGGCGCCGCGAGCCCGCAGGCGACCGGGCTGGGCGGCGGACGCGGCCTGATCGGCATGCGCGACCGGGCTGCCGCGCTGGGCGGGACGGTCGAGGCGGGTACCCGGGCCGAGGGCGGCTGGCGGGTGCGCGCGACCCTGCCCGCCTCGGCCGCGCCGACCCGGCTGCGCGTCTGGCTGCGCAGTCAGGTCGTCCTGGACGGTGGCCTGACGCTGCTGACCCTGCTGCTGCCGCTGGCCGGCACGTCCGCGCTGATCGAGGAGAACACGGTCGCGCCGGCCGCGGCCACGCTGGTGCTGCTGGCCGTGCTCGCGCACGCGGTGCCACTGCTCTGGCGGCGGCAACGCCCGTGGACGGCCCTGATCGCGGTCGCCCTGACCGTCTGGCTCGGGCCACTGCTGCTGGTCACCGACGTGCTGCCGGGCGACGAGGCCTGGATCTTCGTCTTCGGCTGGGGCGCCGACCTGGCCGCCGTCTACGCGCTGGCCGCGTACGGCCGCCGTCCGAATCTGACCTGGATCGGCGTGGTGGCCGGGCTCGCGTCGTGCTCGTTCGCCTTCGGCACGATGTTGTCGACCACCTCCGAACCCGTCGCCCTGGCCGTGTTCGGCGCGGTGCTGGGCTGGTTCCTGCTCGGGCTGCCGTTCGCGGGCAGCTGGCTCGGCGGGTGGGCCACCCGGCGCCGGCGGCGGCGCCGGCTCGACCGTGAGGAGGGTGCCGTGGCGGTCGTCTCGGCCCAGGCCGAGCGGCGGGCGCGTGACGAACGGGTCCGGGTCGCCGCCGGGCTGCGCCAATCGGTCCTCTCGGCAGCCGCCCGCGTGCCCCAGGCGGCCGAGGCGCACGATCTGGACGGGGTCGTCGACTCGGCCCGCGAGGCCCTCGCCGCCATGCGGGGCATGCTCGACGAGCTGGTCGTCGAGCGTCGGGAGGTGCCGTCATCGCCATCCGTGTGATCGTCGTGGACGACCAGGTCATGGTCCGGGCCGGGCTGTGCGCGATCGTCGCCTCGCAGGACGACCTCGAGGTCGTGGGCGAGGCCGGCGACGGTGCCGCCGCGCTCGACGTCGTGGCCCGGCTCCAGCCCGACGTGGTGCTGATGGACGTGCGCATGCCCGGCATGGACGGGCTCACCGCCACCGCCCGGCTCACCGCCGTCCCCGACCCGCCCCGGGTCATCGTGCTGACCACCTTCCACCAGGACGCGTACGTCTTCCAGGCCCTGCGCGCCGGCGCCTCGGGCTTCCTGCTCAAGGACGCCGACCCGGCCTCGCTGGTGGCGGCGATCCGCACCGTGGCGGCCGGCGAGGCGATGCTCAGCCCCGCGGTCACCAAACGTCTGATCGACGCCTTCGCCAGCGGGACGGTGAACGCCGCGCGCGACGACGATCCGCGCCTCGACCGGCTGACCCCGCGCGAACGCGACGTCCTCACCCAGCTGGCCACCGGCCGCTCGAACGCCGAGATCGGCGAGGTGCTGGGCATCACCGCGGGCACGGTCAAGGCGCACGTGAACGCCCTGCTGCCCAAGCTCGGCGCCCGTGACCGGGTGCAGGCGACCATCGTCGCGTACGACCTCGGCCTGGCCCGCCCCCGTTAGCCCTCTCGCGCGAACCCGGGACGCCGGGACGGGCCTGGCGGAACTGGCTGGACGCCCGCCTCGACGACATCACCATGACCGACCCCGAGGACCGGGCGCTGCTCGACCAGGCCCTCGACAACATCGCGATCCGCCTCGTCGACGAGAACACCGACCGGCGCCCGACATGACGATGCCCGGGCCGTTACGGGCCCGGGCATCGTCTATCGGCTGAGCTCAGGTGAGGTCGGTCGGTTCGAGCTGGCCGTCCGTCTCCGGCTCCACGTGCTCCCGCAGGTGCCGGTTGTGGCCCGGCTCCTGCTTGGTCTTCGCATCGTTCAGCTTGCGCCGCAGGTCGTCCCGCACATCCATGATCGCGGCGTGCAGATCCTCCTCGGTCGAGGTGGTGACGATCTTCTGCCGGCCGGCGATCCAGCACTCCAGGGTGACCTTCTGACCGCGGGCGTCCCGATCCTTGACCGACACCTCGAGCTCGGTGGAATCGGCGTGGAAAGAGGCCAGCCGCGCGTCGAGCGTGACGAACTGTTGGGCGAGCCAGTTCAGGTCGCCCTGCGTGAACCCGGCGCCGGCCCGCAGGCACTCACCCACGGTGGCGGGATCAGTCACAGCACTCATCACATCTCCTCGAATCCGGAAAAACTGTCCTTGATCTCCTTCCCCGGCCGGGCCCGCGCCCAAACGGCGCGCCGCGTTTAATAGCCGACGTTCAGCCGGCCGAGGTGGACGCCCGGCCACCCCGCCGCGGGTGGGGCGCGACGAGGCCGGCGGCCCGGCCGTGAGCTCAGCGGGTGGGCCGACACGCATCGCATAGCGCATCCTAGGAGGCTAGTTTGATGGTCCAGTTACGCGTGGACCAGGCTCAGG
The DNA here is from genome assembly GCA_965217855.1 of Actinoplanes sp. GTDB lineage: Bacteria > Actinomycetota > Actinomycetes > Mycobacteriales > Micromonosporaceae > Actinoplanes. The sequence continues at coordinate 233,203 of CBDCJN010000018.1, forward strand.
GCGCCGACGGACTTGGACTTCTTGGCCTCGTACATGGCCAGGTCGGCTCGGTTGATGAGGCCGTCGGTGGTGTCGGCCGGGCGGGCCCGGGCGGCTCCCACGCTGACGCCGATGCGCACCTGCTCGCCCGCGGCGGTGAACGGCCGGGCGGTCAGCTCGGCGATGCGGTCGGCCACCACCTCGACTGCGTCGGGGCCGCGGCAGATCAGCACGAACTCGTCGCCGCCGAAACGGCTCACCAGGTCGTCGTCGCGGACGCAGGCGCGCAAGCGGTCGGCCACCGCGATCAGCAGTTCGTCGCCGGCCGCGTGACCGAGGCGGTCGTTGACCGGCTTGAAGCCGTCCAGGTCGCAGAAGAGCACGGCCAGGTCGTCGCCGCCCTCGTCCAGCGCCTCGGTGAGGTGGCCGAGGGCGGCCCCTCGGTTGGGCAGGCCGGTCAGGCCGTCCCGGGTGGCCAGCCGGTGCAGGGCCTGCTCGGCCGCGCGGCGCTGGGCGGCCAGCCGGGCCACCCGCACCATCACCAGCGGCACCAGGCCGGCCGAGGAGAGCGCGATCAGGATGCCGTCGGTGGACAGGCCGAGGACGGCCCGGCCTCCGCCGATCAGCGGGGTGAGCGCCAGCATCACCCCGAGGAACGTGAGGCGGCCCCGGGTCAGGTCGTCGTCCGGCGCCTGACCGGGTGCGGTCACCACGGCCACCGAGGGGTGCACGGCGGCACAACCCAGAGCCGCGTACGCGGCCAGGAACACCATGTTGGTCCAGTCGGGGCGCACGCCGTTCGCGTCGACGGTGAGCGCGGCCGCCACGGTCCCGGCGAGCGTCAGGGCCAGGCCCACGGTGAAGAGCCGGACCGAGGTCGAACGCCCCGCCGTGGAAACCATCGACACGCGCAGCATCGCCCCGAGCGTGCCGGTGATCACGAGGACCGTGATGAACAGGGAGACCTGGCGCCCGGTGGGCACGTTCTGCGCGGTGAGCGCGGGCAGGAGCACCGCGTCCCACAGCACCCCGCCGAGCGCCACCGCGGCGATCACCGAGTCGATGACGCCGCCGACGTCGCCGCGGCCTCGGTGCCGGACGACGGCGATCCCCGAGGCGAGCACCAGCACCCCGCCCACGGAATAGAAGAGGTCGGCCACGCTGCCGTCGCCGGTCACCTGCCCGCCGGCCGTGGTCAGCAGGATCCAGATGACGTTGCCGGTGTTGTAGAGGGCCAGCGCGATCAGCATCAGCCACCAGGGCGAACGCGCCCCGGCCGGCGCCCGCCGCAACGCCAGCACCACCGCCGGCATCGCGGCGCCCAGGGTCACCGCCAGGAACGGCCACTGCCGCAGGTCGTAGGGCCACGCCAGATAGGTCGCCACCAGAATCCCGGTGACGAAGGCATAGCAGCGCAGCAGCATGAGCGCCCCATCGGCCGCCCGCACCCGACCCTGAGCACTTCCGCGTACAGCACCATCGGCTCGTACGGCGTGGTCCGGCTTCCCGCCCGCACGGGAGAGGGCGGGAAAGCCGTCAGCCGAAGTCGGACTTGCGGATCACCCCGTGCACACCGACGGTGCGGTCCACCACCTGCGACACCTCGAAGTTGGCGGCCGCGGACAGATAGGCGTACGCCACCGCCCGGTCCATCCCGAGATCGTGGGACAGGAAGTCGAGCGCGTTCACCACCGCCCGCCGCATGGCGATGTCCAGGTCGTTGCCCTGCCCGTCCCGAGCGCCGTCCGGGTCGGACAACCCGATCGGGATCCACGCGTCGCCGGTCTCGGCGAACGGATATTTGAACGCCACCGAGGGCGCACCGCGCCGCCCGGCCTTGATCACGGTCAGCCGATAGGTGGCCCGCAGCGATCCCTCCATCGCGGTCAGCGCCACCTCGCCGTTGCCCATCGCCATGTGCGGGTCGCCGACATAGAACAGCGCCCCCTCGGCGAACACCGGCAGATAGAACGTCGACCCCGTACCGAGCAGGTTGATGTCGATGTTGCCGCCGCCCAGCGTGGGCGGGATCGAGTTGAGCAGCGGATCGGTCAGCGTGGGGGCCGACGCGAAGGCCACGCCCATCATTCCCATGAACGGCGAGAGCGGGAACACCGCCCGCTGCATCACGCCCGAGAGCCGGCCCCGCTTGACCCGCACCGGCGTGAAGACCGAGACGTTCCCGTACTTGGTCGGATCGCCCGTGGCCCGCCCGTCCGTGCCGACCGGCGGCATGATCTCGGCCTCGGTGATCCCGGCCGGCACCGCTCCCCCGGCCAGCCGCGGCAGCGCCCCCTTGCCGTGCCGGCTCGACACCACGCCGTACGGCACCCGTGGCAGCGACGACAGGACCTCGATCTTGAGTACGTCACCCGGCGCGGCCCCGTCGACGTGGATCGGCCCGGTCACCACGTGCGGACCGTCCACATCGAACGAGCGCGGTGTCCGGTCGTACTCGCGGGCGATGTCGACGGCGTCGTTCAGCACGGAACCGCGCGGCACCCCGTGCCGGGCGAACCAGCCGACCGGGTCGCGTCCCTGGTCCTCGAGGATCCCCTCGTGCGAGACCGTGTCGACGGTGACCGTCTCGCCCGACCTCATCCGCAGCACCGGCTCGCTGCCCACCGCCGGCACGTAACCCCAGCGCACCTGATCCGGCCGCGACCGCAGATAGTGCCGCCCGGGGATCGGCCCTTTACCGGGCTGCAGAATGCCGGCCGACGCCAGTGCGGGCGAGGCGGGAACGGCCGAAGCGATGCCGCCCGCCCCGAGAGCGGCGGCCGCGCGAAGAAATGTCCGTCTTCCAAGAGCTGCAAGTACGTCCATGAGGGATGTCTAGGCACCCGCGGTGTCGGTGTCGTCGCCGATCGATGTCCGGGGCGTTAAGGAGATCAATAACGGAACTTGGCGACCAGCGTGGTCAGGTCGGCCGACATCGTGGCCAGCTCGGCGGTGGCCTGCCGCGACTGCGCGATTCCCTCACTCGTACGCCGGCCGCCTCGGCCACCCCGGTGATGTTCTGCGAGATCTGCCCGGTGCCCAAGGCCGCCTCGCCCACGCTGCGCGAGATCTCCCGGATCGCCGAGCCCATCTCCTCGCTGCCCGCCGAGACCGCGTCCACACTGCGGGAGATCTGCTCGGCGGCGGCCGACACGGTCACCGCCTGCTCGGAGGAGGCGTCGGCCGAGACCGCGATCTCGGTGGCCACCCCCGACATCCGCTCGGAGGCGCCGCGCAACGCCGCGGCCGAGGTGTCGATCGTCATCACCGTCTCCCGCAGGCGGGTCACCGCGGTGTCGAGGGCGTGACCCATCTGGCCCGGCTCGTCGCGGGTGGTGAGCCCGGCCGTACGGGTCAGATCGCCCTCGGCCAGCCCTTCGCACACGTTGCGGACCCGGCACATCGAGCGCAGGATCTGCCGGGCCACGACCGCGCCGAGCAGCAGGGCGAGCAGCGCCCCGCCCACCAGCAGCACGAGCGACACGTTCCGGCTCGAGTGGTAGCCGGCCCGCGCGGCGTCCGCGTTGGCCTTGGCGTCGGCGTTCTCGGCGGCCCGCATGCCGATCAGGTCGCCTTCGACCTCGTCCATGAGCGGGGCCAGCTGCTGGTCGCGGATCGTCTGCCAGGCCTCGAGGTCGTTGCGGGCGCCGGCCGGGAACATCTTGTCCCGCACGAGCTTGTCGAAATTGTCGAAGTGGTCGGCCAGTTCGGCGATCGCGGCGTCGTCCACCACCGGCTCGCTCGTGCGGTAGTCGGCCAGCGCCCCCGTGAGTGCCTCGACGTCGGCCGTGAAGGCCTGCCGAAAGTGGTCCTTGCGGGCGGCCGCGGCCGAGATCATGAAGTTCGCGGCGTCGACCCGGGCCTGCGCCAGGTACGTCCGGATGTCGCCCAGCTCGTTGACCCCGGCCACGTTGCTGGCGTAGATCTGCTCGGCCGAGTCGCTCGACCGGCTCAGCGCGCTCAGCCCGACGGCGCCGACGACGACGGCGACCAGGATCGCCACGCAGACCGCGCCCAGGATCTTCGTACGGACCCCGAGGCCCGCCAGGGCGCGGAGCCAGTTTCCCATCAGATCAATCGATGTCGCTGCAAGTCCGGACCGCAGGGACATCGATACTTGCGTGATCGTTGTAACCTACGCCGCGCCGGTCGAGCGCTGCTCGCCTGGGCAGTCCGGGCATTCTGGCAAAGGGGATTCGATGGACACACGCAGGGTGGCTCGAGTGGGCATGGCGGCGCTGGCCGCCGCCGTTCTCTGCGGGTGTGATTCGTCTGAGGAAACCGTCACGACCCCGGGGCTCGAGGCCCGCGGCACCGTGCTCACCACGGTCAAGCCCACCCGGCAGGATCTCAGCAACCAGATCAGCCTGTCCGGCTCGGTCACCATCAACCCGGTGTTCGGCATCGTCGCGCCGGCCGACGGCGAGCTGCGCTTCCTCGACAAGAAGGCGGGCACGCTGGCCGACGCCCGGCCCAAGTGGGTGGCGACGGTCTGGGACGACGACGGCGACCCGCGCAAGGTGATGATGCCGAAGGGATCGATCCTGGCCGGCCGGCTGATGGACGACCGCTCGGATGTCACCGCGGGCATGCCGATCGTGTCGGCCAAGCACGCCGGGTACGGGGTCGTCGCCGACATCGAGAGCGCGCAGGCCTACCGGATCTCGGGGGCGATCACCAACGTCCGCGCGCAGATCAAGAACGGGCCCGGGCCGTTCGCGTGCACCGCGCTCGGCACCATCGCGGCCCTGCCGGCCGGCACCATCCCCGCCCCGGTGGTCGTCACCACCCCGACCCCGGGCGCCTCGGGCGCTCCGCCGGTGGCCCAGGAGCCCGCGCCCGACGAGCCGGCCGACAGCGGCGGCTCGGAGTCCACCGGCATGCGGCTGGTCTGCGCGCCCCCGGCCGGCGTCAAGCTGATCAACGGCGCGTCGGTGACCCTGCAGGTCGTCACCGAGAAGGCGTCCAAGGTCCTGGTCCTGCCGGTCGAGGCGGTCGCGGGCGTGCAGGGCAAGGGCAAAGTCGACATCGTCGGGTCCGACCAGCAGCGCAAGACCGTCGACGTGGGGCTCGGCCTGACCGACGGCAAGGTCGTCCAGATCAAGTCGGGGCTGCGCGGCGACGAGACCATCGCGATCCCCGGCCCCGACCTACCGGCCGCCGAGGGCGCCGAGGGCGCCGCCGACAACGGCAAGGGCGGCCCCGGATGACGGCCCTGATCGAGCTCAGCGGCATCACCAAGGTGCTGAAGGGTCAGAAGGAGCCGCGGACAATCCTCGACGGCGTCCACCTCACGGTCGACGCCGGGCAGAGCGTGGCCATCGTCGGCCGCTCCGGGTCGGGCAAGAGCACGCTGCTCAGCGTCATCGGCATGTTCGACCGGGCCGACTCGGGCAGCTACCTGCTCGGCGGGCAGGAGATCGCCCGGCTGCCGGAGCGCCGCGCGGCCAAGCTGCGCAGCTCGCACTTCGGTTTCGTGTTCCAGCGATTCTTCCTGCTCAAGCATCTGACGGCGGCCCAGAACGTGGCGATGGCACTGGTCAACGGCCAGGGCTGGCTGCCCCGCCGGCAGCGCCGGGCCAAGGTGCTCGAGGCGCTCGACCAGGTCGGCATCGCCCACCTGGCCAGGAGCCGGCCACCCCGGATGTCCGGCGGCGAGCAGCAGCGGGTCGCGATCGCCCGGGCCCTCGTCCGCAACCCGAAGGTCCTGCTGGCCGACGAGCCGACCGGGGCGCTCGACACCGAGACGGGCACGCTCGTCATCGACGCCCTGCTGGCGGCGACCGAGCGCGGCTGCGGCCTGATCCTGGTCACCCACGACCGCGACCACGCGGCCCGGATGGGCCGGATCCACGACCTGGTCGGCGGCGTGCTGACCGAACGGGAGATGGCCCGGTGATGCGCCTGTCGGGCCGGTTCCGGTCGTCGCTGATCATCGGCCTGCAGGGCATCCGCGCCCGCAAGCTGCGCACCCTGCTGTCGATGGTGAGCCTCTTCCTCGGCGTGCTCGCGGTCGTCGTCGTGCAGGCCGGCGCGAGCATCGCCGAGCGCGCGCTGCTGTCCGACCTCGAGCTCACCACGGGTTACGACGGCACCCGGGTGATGGAGATGGGCACGCAGGAGGAGGCGGTCGACATCGTCACCACCACCACCCGCGGGCGCGACGACTCGGTCGCGATGATCGGGGTCAGCGGCATCGTCGGCGAGCCCGGCGTGCTCCCGGTCAACCCGGGCGGCTCCCCGCTCGGCCAGGACTGGGGCCCGCCGATGACCTGCGACGAGAACGGCTGCCAGCCCGTCGAGGGCACCAAGGGCCAGGCGGTCGAGGTCCGGCTGACCGCGCTGACCGGCAACATCCTGCAGTTCCGGCCGCTGCGCCAGGTGTCCGGGCAGTGGCTCGACTTCTCCCGGGTGCCGTCGATGGCGCCCAAGCTCGTGCTCAACCGCGAGGCGGCCAAGGCGTTCAACGAGTACCGGGTGCCGGCCGAGATGCGCGTCGGTGGGGCCGCGGCCAACGTCACGCCCCAGTTCGTGGGCGTGGTCGACGACGGCGACCAGCAACCCCGGGCCTACGTACGCCTGGACGAGCTCACCACCTGGCTGCCGACGAACCGGATGGCCGACCCGAACTCCGGCGGCGAGCTGCGCCTGATGATGACCGAGGGCTCGCCGGTCGAACCGGTCGTCGCGTCCAAGCTCAAGGCGGCCGGCGTCGAGCCGTACGCGTACACGGTGGAGAGCCGCAAGGAGCAGGAGAAGCAGCTGGCCCTGATGCGGCTGGTCTTCTTCGCGATGGCCGGCCTGGTGCTGCTGATCGGCGTGGCCGGCATCCTCAACGTCGGGCTGGCCACGGTCGGCGAGCGGGTCGAGGAGTTCGCGCTGCGCCGGGCCGTCGGCACCCCCCGCGCGCTGCTGGCCGGCATCGTGCTGGCCGAGACGCTGCTGACCGGGCTGCTCACGGCGGCCGCCGCGATCGGCCTCAGTGTGGCCGGGCTCAAGGTGGTCGCCTCGGTCGTGGGCAACTCGCAGCCGATCCTGGCCGACGTCCAGTTCCCCTGGGAGGCCGGCGTGGCCGGCATCATCGCGGGCCTGATCGCCGGCATCCTGGGCGGCTTCATCCCCGCCCTGCGCGCGGCCGGCATCCCCATCGCCACGGTGATGCGGGCCTGATCTGTCCGGCCTGGACGCCGATGCCATCGAGCGACAGCAGGCCGATCCAGGCCAGGCCGAGGTAGAGCGCCACCCGTTCGAGCAGGCCGCTCGGATTGCCGGGCAACACGCCGGCGGCGTCGAGCACGACCAGCACGCTCGCCGCCGCAAAGGTCACCGTCATGACGGCCGCGACCACCAAACCCTTCCCCGGTACGCCGCGGCACCGCCCGAGCAGCGCGGCGGCGGCCACTCCGGCCAGGCCCAGGGTGATCGCCACCAGTTTGTGAGCGGCCCCGATCGCGGTGTGCGTGGCCGGCACGTCCGGCGGATAGCCGATGCCCGCGTCGGTCGGCAGGGCCGCGAGCACGACCAGGCAGGCGCCGCACCACGCGATCGCGCCCACCGCGCCCCGCGCCGCCCGGCCCGGGCCCAGGCTGCGATGCAGGCCCACCGCTCCGGCGAGCAGCCACAGCCCGCAGCCGGCCATGTTCACGGTCGCGAGCCACCCACCGGGACCGAGCGACAACTGGCTGACCCAGTTGCGGTTCGGGTCGTAACCGGGGCGGACCAGCCCGGCCACCGTCACGAAGACGATCATCTGGACCGCCGCGACCGTGCACGCCGCCGGCAGCAGCCGACCGATCCGCCCCGCGCTCACCTCCAAGAGCCTGTCACGGCCGCGCCTCACCTTCTCGGCCGACCGGCGCGAGATCGACGAAGACCCGGCGCCGCAGGCTAGGCGACCGCGACCGCGACCGCCGTGGCGTAGGCGGCGGAGCCGATCAGCTCGAGCGACACCTGCAGGCGTTCGAGGCTGATGTTCTTGGCAATGGTGTCCTCGGGACTGTGGTAGGGCGGTTCGAGCAGCGCCGGGGACGCCTCGCCGCGCCACGAAAAGTTCGCGGCGGCGATGCCGACCTCCTGGAAGGACTGGTGGTCGCTGGAGCCGCGCAGGGTCACCGGCGAGATCCGCGGCTGGTAACCGAGGCGGACAGCGGCCGCGGTGACCTCGTCGGTGGCCCGGTTGGCCAGCCCGTCGAACGAGAGCAGCCAGTAGCGGGTGGCCGGGTCCCAGCTCGTCGCGACCATGTCGTTCTGGTAGACGGCGAGGATGCGGTCGCGCTCGGCCTGCGGCAGCTGGGCGACGTAGTGGCGCGAGCCGATCAGGCCCTGCTCCTCCGAGCCCCAGAGGGCGAACCGGACGTGCGCGTTGGCCGGCAGCTTGCGCAGCACCCGGGCCAGTTCCAGGCAGAGCACGATGCCCGACCCGTCGTCGTTGGCGCCGGGCGCACCGATCACCGTGTCGTAGTGGGCACTCACCATCACGACCGGCCCGGTGCCGTCGTCGCCCCGGCGGCGGGGCGCGTCGGCGATGACGTTGTGCGAGGTCAGGCCGCGGTGGGCCACCGTGGAGAGGGTCAGCGGAAGCCGGCGCTCGGCCAGCAGCGCGCGCAGCCGGTGCTTCTGGGCCTGGGCCACCCCGACGACCGGGATCGGCACGGGGGTCTCGGCCGAAGCGGGCAGCGTCGGGCTGAACGCCGACGCGCGGCGCGGCTCGACCAGGTCGGCCGGCAGGAAGATGACGGCGGCGGCCTTGCGGGCCACGGCGGTGGCCACGACCTGCTCGCGGGTGGCCGCCACGTAGTCGATGAGCAGGATCTTGCCGGTGACGTCGGCCGGGTAGTCGGCCTCGCCGCCGAGACCGGCGTCGAGCACGTCGCCGCGGACCCGGGTGTCCAGGTCGGCGTTCGGGGAGGCGCCGGCCTGCCAGTTCAGGTCGTGGGGCAGGCCGCGCGGCGAGCTGAGCTGGGCCAGGAACTTGTCGGCGACCGGGAACGGCTGCAGGGTGACGTCGTAGCCGAGCGTGCGGAACACCCCGGCCAGGTAGCCGGCCGCGACGCGCTCGGAGTTCGTGCCGCCGATGCGCGGCCCGATGCCGATCGACAGCACCTTGAGGTGGGCCAGCGCGCGCTCGGCCGAGACCTTCTTCGCCACGTCGAGGTCGTGACCGGTCAGCGCGGGCGGCAGCGCCGCGCCGGGGCGCGGCCCGGTGGCGGCCCAGGCCGGCGCGGGCAGGGCGACGGTGGCCGCGCCACCCAGGGCGATGGCCAGCATGCGCCGGCGGCCGACCGCGGCCGGGCGGGGGTGCGTGTCCAAGGTTCCTCCTCGTCATGTCCGGTCCGGCTTGTGTCCGGCTCGGATCGTGGCGGAGACACGCGGCCGTGGTCAGGCCGTTCGTCCCCCGTGTCAGAGAACCTAGGGCGTCCATCGCCGATCTTCAATAGTGATGGATACGAATGGCTGACCGGCTCCCGTCCCCATCATGGCGACGGGAGCCGACCCGCGTGCAGCTTCGGCCGGGCGCCGTTCACCAGGGGCCCGGCTCACGAACGCCGGCCGTTGTACCACACCGCCAAGGCGGTACGCGAGCTCAGCAGCAGCTTGTGCAGGATGCGGCTGACGTGGTTCTCCACCGTCCGTTCGGAGAGCGTCAGCCGGGCGGCGATCGTCCCGTTCGTCAGGCCCTCGGCCACCAGCCCGGCGATCTCGTTCTCCCGCGCGGTGAGGGCCGGGTCCGCCTCGAACTCCCGGGCCGGCCGGGTCAGGCCCAGCCGCCGGGCCAGGCTCAGCGCCGCGTCCGCGTGGTCACGACCGGCTCGGGTCCGCGGCCCGAGCAGCCGGGCCAACTCCGCGTGCGCGGCGGCCACTTTCGGGCCGGCCTCCAGCCGCTGCGCCTGATCGAGCGCCTCGGTGAGATGTCGCTGGGCGTCCTCGGTGCGTCCCAGCATCACAGCCAGCCGGCCCAGAGCCAAGGCGACCGGGCCTTCGTACGGGCCGTAGGCGTGAGCGATCGCCTGCAGCCCGTCGTAGGGCAGCAGAAGCTCGTACAACGCCGCCCCGGTGGCGGTGTCGTGCAGGGCGACGCAGATCTCGGCGTGGCCGGCCGTGGCGATCAGGAACTCCGGCGCGCGCGGCGGCACCTGGGTCGCGTGCGGGGCGAGCGCCCGCCACAGCTCCCCCGCCTCGTCCAGCCGCCCGGCCGCAACCAGGGCCAGGCCGAGCCAGCCGCGCGCCTGGAAGGGCAGACCCTCGACCACCCGGGCCACGTCGGCGGTCACCTCGTCAAGGCGTTCCCCGGTCTCCTTGGCCGCCGCGAACGCGAAGACCAGATGCAGGTAGCTCGCCTCCCCGCCGGGACGGCCGGCGTCACGGGCCTCGTCGGCCAGTCGCGCCGCCTCGGCGTAGAGGCCGCGCCGGAGGTGGTCGGAGGCGCGGGTCAGCAGGGCCAGCGAACGCCAGTCGGGGCCGAGCCGCTCGGCCAGGGCGCCCGCCACCGCGAGCTCGTCGCGCAGCGGGACGTAGCGGCCGAGGGTCGCCCAGGCGTCCATCCGCCAGCGGCGGCCCCAGGCCTCGTACTCCAGGCCGGCCGTGCGCCGGCCGAGGTCGATCGCCTGCCGGGCCAGGGCCACCCGCTCCTCGGCGTGGGCCGGGCCGGGCAGCTCACCCAGCCGTGCCTGCAGGTCGAGGAAGGCGGTCTCGGGATCACGGTCGTCCGGCCCGTCCGCCCCCGGCGGGTCGCTGTGGAACGGGTCGCGGGTGGCGTCGAGCTGGGCCCGGACGCGAGCCGTACGGACCGGATCCGCGTGACCCAGCGCGGCCAGCGCCTCGGCCGCCAGGGCGTGGACCCGGGCCCGCACCACCGGGTCGAGCGGGCGCCGGACGACCACGGCGGCATCGGCCAGGGTGGCCGCGTCCCCGGCCGCGCGGCTGAGCTCGGCCAGCCGGACACAGAGCAGCGAAGCCTCGGCCACCTCGCCCGCGCGGTACTGCGCGCGAGCCCGCTCGAGCAGCTCCGCGCTGTCCATGCTGGTCACTCTAGGCGTGCCGGTTGAGTGGTTCCACGGATGTGGCCACGACGGGTGAACCCTAGCGTCGAGCTCACCGACGACGAGGGAGCGCGATGACCACCATTACGAGGCGTACCGGGACGGATGCCCGGCTGCGGACGCTCGGTCTGGTGACCGTGGCCGCCAGCCTGATCGGCGCCGCCTGCGCGGCCGCCATCCTGGCCTGGCCGCCGCAGGTCGGCGACGAGTGGTACAGCTATCCGTTCGACCCGGCCGGGTACGCCGTTGCCCAGTCCTTCTTCGCCGTGCACCACCTGGGCATCCTGGCCGGCCTGTACGGCCTGGGCCGGTTGGCCTGGCCGGGCGGGAGCCGGACGACCCGGGCCGGCCTGATCGTCGCGGCCGTCGGCCTGGTCGCGCTCACCGCCTGCGAGCTCTTCGCGATCACCGCGGCCGACGCCCGGGTCGGCTCACCGGCGGCGGACGCGGTCGACGCCGCGTACAGCGTCCCGATGATCCTGATCGGTCTGGGCCTCGTCCTGGCCGGCGCCGGCCTGGCCCGCCGCCCGGTGCTGCCGGGGTGGGGCCGTTGGATCACGCTGGCCCTCGGGATCTACGTCTTCCTCCCGTTGTTCCCGGCCGTCTTCGGGCCGGCGGCGCTGGGCCGGATCGCCATCGGCGTCTGGTTCCTGCTGTTCGCGGGGCTCGGGGTCGCCCTGACCCGCGCGGCCGCCCTAAGCGGGGGCGGGGGCGGGCGGCGGCTCGAGTGACGTGCTGGCCGGCGGCGGGGTGGCCGGGTCGGGCCGCGCCGCCGGCTTCTCGTCCTCGTCGGTGGCCTCGGTGCCCGGCGGTTCACGGTCGGGCGTGGGCTCACCGCCGGGGTGGGCGAACAGATAACGCAGCGCGGTGTTGAGAACGGCCAGCAGCGGTACGGCCACCAGGCCGCCCACGATGCCGGCCAGGATCACACCCGAGGCGATCGCCAGGATCACCGCCAGCGGGTGCAGCGCCACCGCCCGGCCCATGATGAGGGGCTGGAGGACGTGGCCTTCGAGCTGCTGCACGGCGATGACCACGCCGAGCAGGATGAGCGCCTTCACCGGGCCGACCGTGACGATGGCGACCAGGACGGCGACGGCGCCGCTGACCGTGGCCCCGACGACCGGGATGAACGCGCCCAGGAAGACCAGCGCGGCCAGCGGCAGAGCCAGCGGGACCCGCAGCACGAACAGGCCGATCCCGATGCCGATCGCGTCCACGAAGGCCACCAGCACGGTGGCGTGCACGTAGGACACCAGCGTGTGCCACGAGTAGTGACCGGCCCGGGCCATCGGGACGCGGGCCGGGCGCGGGAGCAGCCGGCACAGGAAACGCCAGATCTGGTCGCCGTCGCGGAGGAAGAAGAACAGCGTGAACAGGGTGAGGAAGAAGCCGGTGCCGACCTCGCCCACGGTCGTCGCGGTGGTCAGTGCGCCCGAGGTGAGCGCGTCCTGATTGCCGGTGATCGAGTGCTGGATCTGGTTGATCGCGTCGTCGATCTGCTGCTGCGAGATGTGCAGCGGCCCGCGCGAGAGCCAGTTCTGCACCTCGCGCAGGCCGTCACTGACCTGGGTGGTGAGCTTGCTCAGCTGCGACACGAACGTGTTGATGATCAGCCCCAGCCCGCCGAAGACCACGAGCAGCGCGGTCAGAAGGACCAGAGCAGCCGCGGGCGTACGGCCCATCCCGCGCTTGCCCAGCCACGCGGCCACCGGCTGGAACATGGCAGCCAGCAGCGTGGCCACGATGACCGGGATGAGCACCACGTTGAGCCGGGCCACCACCTGCATCAGCAGATAGCCGACCGCGAAGAACAGCAGGATCCGCCAGCACCAGGCGCCGGCCACCCGCACCGCGCGGGGCAGCCCGTCCTCGTCGCGCGGCGAGGCGTCGACCATCACCACCGGGGTGGCCGCGCTCTCGGGGAACGGCGGGGCGCCCGTGCTTTGCCGCGCTTGGTCCAGCCGGGCCCGTGCCCGCGCGCGAACCTCATCCATCCAGGCCATCCGGTCCTCATTCCCCGCCTCACCGGCGGGCCGCGCGCAGACCGGGGACCGGCCGCGACGCACCTCCACCGGACCGGCCGACGCATCTGTTCCGCGTCACCGGTTACCCCGGCCGCAAAAAGGGAAACACGACCCGGCGCGCGGGGTTTCCCAGAAACCCGCCGCGCGCTTGTTCATTCAGTTACGGAAATGGTCACTGTGGCACCGCCAGGGGATGCCCATTACCCTTTCGCTCCGGCTGCGTGCTCGATGCGGAGATGTACGAATTCCCGTGCTCCAACCGACTTGATACCCGCTCTGCGCAGGCTCATTCGCCCAGTCCGCGATTCCTTGCCGCATGACATCTAGATCAACTTTCGACGCCCGGAAAAGCGTGCGCGAATAGCGGGAATCGACGGTGCGCCGACCATTCCTGTGCTGAGCTGTGCGGGACCCGAGCAAGTCCCGGAAGTCGCAGTCCGGAAGGAAAAAGAGATGCGCAAGAAAACCCGCCGCCTGCCCGTGGGCGCGTGCCTGCTCGCCGGAGCCGCCCTGGCCCTGACCCCCGCGGGGGCGGCCCTGGCTGAGCCCACCCCGCCGCCACCGGGCGGCGCAGCCGGCTACTACCCCGTGCCGCACGACGCGCCCAACATCGTCATCATCGTGCTGGGCAGCCTCGAGGGCCTGCACAGCATGCCCGGAATGCCGGGCGGCTGGCCCGGGATGCCGGGCGCCTGGCCCGGGATGCCGGGCGCCTGGCCCAGCGGCCCGCGGCCGGAAGGCCCCCAGCCCGGCGGACCTCAGCCCGGCGCCTACGCCGGCTTCCCCGCCCCCGGCCAGCCCGGCCCGGCCGGACCGCCTCTCGGCACACCGGAGCCCGGCGTCACCCCGAGCCCGACCGCCACACCCAGCCCGACCGACTCCGCGGCCCCGGCCGAGACGCCCAGCCCGGCCAACACGGCGACTCCTACCGAGACGCCCAGCCCGACCGACACAGCGACTCCTACCGAGACGCCCAGCCCGACCGACACAGCGACTCCTACCGAGACGCCCAGCCCGACCGACACAGCGACTCCTACCGAGACGCCCAGCCCGACCGACACAGCGACTCCCGGCGAGACCACGAGCCCGGCCACCACGGCGCCCGACGAGACCACGAGCCCTGAGGCCGCGCCTGAGGAGACCCCGGCTCCCGATCTCACCGGCGTCGACACGACGGGCACCGACACCACCCAGGACGGCAGCGCCGGCACCCCGGACGGCAGCGCCGGCACCCCGGAGCCGACCACCGAACCCAGCATCGGCTGAGCCCGGGGCGTCAGCGGCACCCGAGAGGCTCCTGGCCTCCCGCATTGACCGAGTCCGCCATCAGCGGAGCCCGGCCTCGACTGATGCCCGCCGTCAACCGAACCCGCCATGGCTGAGCCCGCTTCAAGTGAGCCCCCTCAGGACTTGAGCCCGCTTCAAGTGAGCCCCCTCAGGACTTGAGCCCGCTCACGACTTGAACCCGCTTCAAGTGGGCCGCTTCGATTGAGCCCAACGTCCGCAGAGCAAGTATCGGCTGGATCCGGCGGCAGCTCAGCGCGACATCCATCGAGCCCGACAGCCGTGGAACACGGCGTTACTACTCCTAGCCAGCCAGCCCGCCCGCCCGGGGTGTGCCCACCCTATGTCACATCGGCGTCCGGGCAGTCGAGTTGTTCACAGGCGTGCCGACTGCAGTTGTCCACAGGCGTTCGGTCCACAGGCGATCGATTGCTGGCTGCACCTACGAATGGGCCGACGCTCCCCGCAGGAGCGCCGGCCCGTCGTCTGTCCACAACCCTGACCCGAGCTGCCCGCAGGGACGACCCGAATCAGGTCGTCAAGTCTGCCTGCCCGCCCAGTCGTCAGACCGGTGCCGTCCGGTCGGCAACCCGATGTTCAAGCGGTCGGCCAGCCGGCGTTTCAAGCGGCCGGCCGACCGACGTTCAAGCGGCCAGCCGACCGGTGCTTCAACCGGCCAGCCGACCGGGGCTTCAAGCGGCCAGCCGACCGGTGTTCAAGCGGTCGTCGCTCCGGTATCGGAACGGACGCCCGACATCCGCGCGACCGCCGAACCAACGCCCAGGCGACCGCCGCAACGGCCCGACCGCCCGCCCGGATCCGGGCAACCGCCAGGCTCGCGCAACGCCCCGTCGAGCCTGGCCCCGAGGTCGGCATCGGATCCAGCGCTTCGCGCAGACCGGTCCGCCGGAGCAAACCCGATCCGGTAGACGAGCGACCGCCGGGCCGGCACCCGAACGACTGTCAGGCCGGGGTTCCGGTGATGGTCACGTTGCGTAGGCGGCCGCGGTTGTCGAAGGAGCCGAAGCCGACGCGGCCCGAGGTGAAGGTCGTGTCGCGGGCCGTCATCAGGGGCTGGGACGAGCCGTCGACGTAGACGGCGATCTCCCCGGTGGCCGGCAGATGCTTGACCCGCACGTCGTGCCAGCGTTCGTCGACCACGGCCGGGTTGGCGCCGCGCGAGCGGCCGTTCCACTGGTAGTCGATGCGTTCCCGGTCGGCATTGTCGACCTTGAAGATGCCGTTGTGGGGCAGGATCGTGTTGTCGGTCGACAGGTGGGCGTAGTAGAACTCGGTGTCCGACTGGTAGCCGAAGACGATGATCACGTCGCGGTTGGTCAGTGTCACCGGTTCGTCCAGCCGCACCTGCGCCCTGATGTCCACGGAGGTGAAGACCGGCCCGGCGGTCAGCACCGCGTACTCGAAGGGCCGCCGCGGCCCGGGCCGAGCGACCCCCGCCTCGGCCAGGATCACCTGACCGCCCGCGAACTGCCACTTGGCCGGGGTGACCGGCGCCCAGTTCGAGGCGCGCGGCGCCGGGCTGATCCGCACGGGCCCGGCCGGCGCCGCCGCGTACGTGCGGGTCCCGGTGACCTTCCAGATCTTGCCGTTGGCCTTGGCCAGGATGTAGAGCTCGCCCTGGGCGTCCGCGCCGAAGCGCAGGTCGACGCGGTGGGGGTCGCCGGGCGCTCCGGGCGACGAGAGATCCTGCATCCGTACGGGGATGCCCGCCGCAGTGAAGAGGTTGAGCCGGTGGATCGTGGCCGGCGTCCGTCCGCGGCGCATCTCGCTCGCCTCGGTGTAGAGCACGCGCCCGTCGACGAGGTCGCCGAAGACGTACTTGCCGCGCAGCGCCGGCACGTCCTGGCCTCGGTAGACGAAGCCGCCGGCCACCGCCACGCCGACGTCCGCAGTGCAGTTCCAGTCGGGCGCCGGGTTGTGGTCGTAGGCGGCGACCGGGTAGACGTAGCCGCTGTCGTCAGCCGGCAACGGGAACAGCCGGTCGCACGCGGTGGCCGGGGTCTTGTCGAAGACGTACGCGCCCTCGCGCTCGCTCCAGCCCATGTTGTCGCCGCGGCGCACCTCGTAGATGGCCTCGATCGCGTGCTCCCCGATGTGCCCGAGATAGAGCTTGCCGGTGGCGCGATCCCAGCTGAACCGGTGCGGGTCCCGATAGCCGTACGAGTAGATCTCGCCCGCCGCGGACGGGTTCGCGACGAACGGGTTGTCCCGGGGGATCCCGTACTTGCCGTTGGGCGCGTTGCGCCCGGCCGGGTCGATCCGCAGCAGCTTGCCGTGCGGCAGGGCCAAGTTCTGCGGGTCGGTGTTGTTGACGCCGAGCCCGCCGTCGCCCACGGCCAGGTAGAGCTTTCCGTAGTCGGCGCTCCCCCGCCGCGCCGTCGGATTGAAGTTGATCTCCTGTATGCCGTGGACCTGACCGCCGAAGCCGATCCGCAGCAGCTCGCGGTGGGTGCCGGCGAAGGTGTCGGCGGTCGGGTCCGTGGCCTTCCACTCGTTGATCACGCCGTGGTAGAGGACGCCGGCCTGCTGGTAGTCGGGCGCCTCGGTGACGATCGAGGCCAGCTCGGTGTGGATCGTGTAGAAGAGCCCGTTGCGCCGGAAGTCCGGGTGGAAGGCCACGTACCCGAAGCCCTGACCGAGCCCCCGGCCGGAGAAGAACTCGGGCGCGAAGGTGGCGGCCACGTCGAGATAGACGTGCGGGACGCCGTTCTCGACGAGGTAGAGGTTGCCGTTGAGGTCGGGCACCGCGCGCCGGCCGGAGCCGTCGGGCACCTCCATGATCGTGTTGATCCGGGCGACCCGGTTGAGCCGCTGGTCGATCAGCGGCGGGTTGGTCACGGACTGGGGGAAGCCGGCGTACTCGGTGAGGACGAGACCGAGCTTCGAGGTGACCGGCTCGGTGGGAACCGGGTCGTACACGGCATCGGCGGCATAGGCCGGCGCACCGACCAATGTGGACATAAGCACCGCGCCAACGGCTGCGGCTAGAAACCGGCGCATGAGAACTCCTAGAAGAAGCGGCGGTACTGGTTCGCGACGTCGCGCGCGGGCAGCGAGCGGTCGAGGAACATCAGCGCGTCCATCCGGCAGTCGCACGGATTACGTTCGAGGCTGTTCTGCGGGAAGCTCCCGCCGATCTTGATGCCGCGCGGGTCGGTCGCCGTGGTGACGTGCGGACCGGGCCCGCCGACCAGCCAGGGGTCGTCGGTGCGGGTGTAGGAGCCGGGCACGGGCGCGCCGTTGCGGTAGAGCGCCATCGTGCCCCGCGTGAAGTCGAACGTGGCCGTCAGGTGCACCCACTTGTCCTTCGGGAGCAGGGTGCGCCAGTCCTCGGTGGCGGCGAAGGTCTGCGAGTTCCCGCCGTCGAGCCGGCGGCCGAGCGCGACCAGCTTGAGCTCGCCCTCGACGTCGATGAGTTCGAGCAGGGCGCGTACGCCGTGCCCGTCCGAGTCGCCGGTCAGCACCCCGGCCAGCCCGATCGCGTTGTACCCGGCGGCCGGCCCCTCCATCGAGCGCTTGAACCAGCCCATCACCGTGGCGCCCTCGGCGGCGTTGAAGGCCCGCAACGTACGGATGCCGCTCGCCGAGTAGATGCCGGCCTTCCAGTCGTCGTTACCGGTGACGCCGGGATTGATCTGCCGGGTCTGCAGAGCGTGCCCGCTGGAGGGATACGCGCGATCGGCGACCCGCTGAGCGGCCCCGCCGTTGATCAGTTCGATCTCGGTGCTGGATCGGCCCTGGTCCTGTTCGAGCGCGGGGTCGCCGCGCAGCGGATGGTCGAAGTCGTAGAAGGCGACCAGGTTCGGTCGCAGGGACGGATGGACGTCGCGCGGGCCGGACTCGCCGGCCGACGCGGGTGCGGAGGCCGCAGTTGCGGCCAGGACGGCGGCGGCAACGACGGCGCCTTTTCTTCGCATGGTCAACTCCCTGGGTGAGGGGCGGGACGGCCGCCCAGATACAGCTCCCCGAGTTGCGGGTCGGCCAGCAGTTCGGCCGCCGGCCCGGAGATGTGCACGCGCCCGAGGTCGAGCACGCACCCCAGGTCGGCGGTGGCCAGCGCGCGCCGGGCGTTCTGCTCCACCAGCAGCACCGCCGTCCCGGCGTCGCGCATCCGCCCGATCTGGTCGAAGATGGTGCTGGTGGCCTTGGGGTCGAGCCCCATGGACGGCTCGTCGAGCAGCACGACCTTGGGGTCGACCATGAGCGAGCGGGCGAACTCGACCTGCTTCTGCTGCCCGCCCGAGAGCAGCCCGGCCAGCGAGTGCCAGCGTTCGCCGACGACCGGGAAGAGCTCCGTCACGTACGCGGCCCGCTCGGCCCGCCGCGACGGCGAAACCGTGTAGCCGCCGAGGAGCACGTTCTCCTCCACGGTCATCTCGCGGAACACGCTGTGGCCCTGCAGCACCAGGGCGACCCCGGCCGCGAGCATCTTCTGGGGCCCCTGACCGGTCAGGTCCCGGCCGCCGACGAGCAGGCGGCCGGAGCGTGGGGCGAGCAGACCGCCGGCCACCTTGAGCACGGTGGACTTGCCGGCCCCGTTCGGGCCGACCAGGCAGACCACCGAGCCGGCCGGGACGGCGACGCTGAAGCCGCGCAGCACCGGGGCGGCCCGCCCGTAACCGGCCTGGACGTCGACCAGTTCGATCTCAGACTCCAAGGTAGGCCCCCAGAACTCGTTCGTCGGCCCGGATCTGCGCGGGTGGCCCGGCGGCGATGGGCCGGCCTCGGTCGAAGACGACGATGTGGTCGCTGATGCTCATCACCAGCTCCATGTTGTGTTCGACGATCACGAAGGTGCGGCCCTCGGCGTTGAGCTCGCGCACGAGCGTGCCGATCCGGTCGAGCAGCGCCGGGTTGACCCCGCCGGCCGGCTCGTCGAGCAGGATCGTCCGCGGCTCGGCCATCAGGATCCCGGCCAGTTCGAGCAGTTTCTGCTGGCCCCACGACATCTCCCGGGCCTCGGCCCCGGCCAGATGCTCGATCCCGAGCCGGGTCAGCCAGCCGTGCGCCCGCTCGATCTCGGACCGCCGGTGGGCGCCGCGCAACCCGTGCCGGAGCCCGCCCGGGCGCACCGCCGCGAGCAGATTGTCGACGGCGGTCATCCGCGGGAAGACCCGGCAGAGCTGGAACGTCCGCCCCACGCCGGCCCGCGCGACCACGTGCGGCGCGCGCCCGGTGAGATCCCGGCCGTCGTACGTGATCGTGCCTTCATCGGGTTTGATCATGCCGGTGACGCAGTTGAAGAACGTCGTCTTGCCGCTGCCGTTGGGCCCGATGAGCGCGTTGACCCGGCCCGGCCGGAACTCGACGTCGACGCCGTCGAGCGCCACCACTCCCCCGAACGCCTTGAGCAGTCCCGTCGTCACGAGGGTCATGACTTCACCTCCTGCTGGGACCGTTGCGCGGCCAGGTCGGCCGCCGTCATCTCCCGGATCGAGCTCTGCCCGCCCTGCCGCAGCCGCCGGATCCCGCTGCCCAGTGCGGGGATCACCCCGTCCGGCATGAACATCACGACCAGAGCGAGCAGCAGGCCGGTGGTGACCAGGTGCAGCGGCGAGTTGCCGAATTCGACCTTGAAGTATTCGAGCGCGACGCCCACGACGACAGCGCCGAGCACCGGGCCGAACAGGCTGCGGACGCCGCCCAGCAGCGCCATCAGCACGATGTAGGAGCCGGTCAGCACCGAGAACTGGAACACCGGGTCGAGGTCGCCGAACCAGAGCGCGTAGAGCCCGCCGGCCAGCGCCGTGAAACCGGCCGACACCACGAAGACCGTCAGCTTGTACGCGTAGGTGGGCGTCCCGAGCGACTCGGCCTTGTCCTCGTCCTCGCGGATCGCCTTGAGCCCCATGCCGAAACGCGACCGGTCGAGCAGCCACCACGTCGCGATCGCGAGCAGCAGCAGGGCGCCGTAGAGGAAGAAGAAGACGCGGTGATGCTCGGGCCGCAGCATCCCGGGGAAGGGCCGGGGCACGACCAGCCCGCGCGACCCGCCGGTGACCGACGACCAGCTCTGGAAGACCAGCAGCAGGATGAGCACGAGCGCGATCGAGACGATGACGAACGACGCCCCTCGTACGCGCAGGGCCGCCATGCCGATGGGCACCGCGAGCGCCGCCACCAGCAGGGCGCCCAGCAGCAGGGCGAGGAAGCTCGGCACGCCCGCCTTGGCCGCGAGCAGGCCGGTGGCGTACCCGCCGAGGCCGGCCAGGGCGCCGTGGCCGAGCGAGATGTAGCCGGTGAAGCCGCCGACGAAGTTCCACGACGTGGCCAGCACGGCCCAGTTGAGGATGATGACGCCCGACGACAGGACGTACGGGTTGGGGGCGAGACCCGGGAACGCCAGGATGGCCGCCACCAGGACCGCGAGGGCGATCCACTTAGAAACGTTGGGCAAGGCGGCCTCCGAAGAATCCCTGCGGCCGGACGGCCAGCGTGGCGAAGAGGGCCACGTAGAACACGGTCTGGGCCCAGGTGGCGCCCATCGGGATCTGCAGCAGGCTCTGCGCCAGGCCGAGCACCAGGGCGGCCGCGGCCGCGCCGGCCACGCTGCCCAGGCCGCCGACCACGATGATCGCCATCAGCGGCCCGATCCAGTGCCAGTGCAGGGACGGATAGATGGTGGTGTCCAGCGCAAGGGCCGTCCCGCCGACCGCGGCGGTGGCCAGCCCCAGCCCGAAGCCGAAGCCGGCTGTGCGCTCGGTGTCGATGCCGACCAGCCGGGCCGCGTCCCGGTGCTGGATCGTGGCCCGCAGCGCCCAGCCGAACTGGGTGCGTTTCATCAGCAGGTACAGCGCGGCCAGCGCGACGGCCGCCAGCGCGAAGGCGATCAGCTTGACCACGGCGACCCGGGCCCCGAAGAGGCCGAAGCTCGCGGTGCCGTAGCCGAGCTGGATGCGCCGCTGAGTGCCGCTGAACGCGTAGCCGAGCAGCCCTTCGATCATCAGGGCGATGGCGAAGGTGATCAGCACCGACATCATCGTCAGGGTGGCCGGGCGCAGCCGCGACAGCAGTCCCCGCTGCAGCAGCACCCCGGCGGAGAAGAACAGCGGGACGGTCACCACCATCGACAGCAGCGGGTCGATGCCCAGCCTCGCGTTGGTCCACCAGGCCAGGTAGGCGGCCAGGATGAGGAACGCCGAGTGGCGCTTACGTAGCCTAAAGTCATCGATGCGTCACTTGCAACACTTCGGAAACTTATTAGCAGTCCCGACCCGTTGATCCGGTCCGCATCCGGCTGGTGGAGAGTTGATTCATGCCCAAGCCCGGTGTGAGGCTCCGCCTCGTCGACATCGCCGAACGTGCCGGCGTCTCGCTGGCCACCGCCTCACGGGCGCTGGCCGGTCGCGACGGCGTGAGCGAGGAGGTGGCGGCCCGCATCCGGCAGATCTCGGAGGAGATGGGCTACGTCGCCAACCCGTACGCGCGCACCCTGGCCGGCGGGGCGAGCTCGACCGTCGGGCTGGTCGTGCATCAGGTCGACGACCCCTACTTCTCCGAGATCGCCGGCGGGGTCATCCGGGTCGCCGACGAGCAGGGTCTGCTCGTGCAGATCTGCCACTCGGGCCGCGACCCCGAGCACGAGCTGCGCCAGATCCGTCACCTGATCAATCAGCGGGTCCGGATCATCATCGTGGCCGGCTCCGGGTTCGCCGACGCCCGGCACGAGACCGCCGCCCGGGCCGAGCTGTCGGGTTTCGTGCGCGGCGGCGGCCGGGTCGCCGTGATCGGCCGGCACGCGCTCGGCGTCGACGCGGTGCTCCCCGAGAACGAGGCGGGCGGCCGCGCCCTGGGCCGGCACCTGCTTGAGCTGGGCCACCGCCGGATAGCCATCGCGTCGGGCTCGGCCCAGCTCAACACGGTCGTCGACCGCACGGCCGGGGTGGCGGCCGCGCTGCGCGAGGCCGGCCTGTCGATGGACGACGTCCCGGTCGTGCACACCGCCTTCACTCGCGACGGCGCGGTCGAGGCGACCGAGCGCATCCTGCGCGACCACCCCGCGACCACGGCGATCATCGCGCTCAACGACGCGATGGCCATCGGCGTGCTCTCCACGCTGCGAGCCCATGGCGTACGCGTTCCCGAGCGCATGTCCGTGGTCGGCTTCGACGACGTGTCGGTCGCCGCCGACCTCGCCCCCAGCCTGACCACCGTCCGCCTGCCGATGACCGAGATGGGCAAGATGGCGCTCGCCCTGGCCCTCAAGCCCGCGGCCGCCCGCCCGCGCCGCCGCTCGACCGGCCACACCCTGATAGTCCGCGACTCCACCGGCCCGGCCCCCGCGCTCTGACCCGCCGCGGTCGTCAGGAACGGGCCGGCGCCGGCCAGGGACCCAGCCTCGTGTCGCGTTCCAGCGCGCTCGTGAGCTGCGCCTGGAAGTGGTCGAGTTCCCACTCCAGCGCGCCGAGACGGCGTACGTGCGGGGTCATCATCTGGCAGTCGACGAACTGGAAGCCCCACGCGTCGAGCTGGTCGAGCAGCGTGAGCAGGGCGATCTTGGAGGCGTCGGACTCCGTCCGGAACATCGACTCGCCGAAGAACGCGGCACCCAGCGACACGCCGTAGAGCCCACCGACCAGGGTGTCGCCGTTCCAGACCTCGACCGAGTGGGCGAAACCCAGCTCGTGCAGGCGGGTGTAGGCCTGCAGCATGCCCGGCGTGATCCAGGTGCCTTTCTCCTGCCTCGACACGGTCGCGCAGCCCGCGATCACCTCGGCGAAGGCCCGGTCGTAGGTCGTCGCGAAGGGCGTGCGGCGCCTCGTCTGGCGGGAGCTGCGGTTGACCGAGATCTGCCCGGGGATCAGCACCGTCCGCGGGCTGGGGCAGAACCAGGGCAGCGCGGGCAGGTGCCGGCTGGGCCAGGGGAAGATCCCGTTCGCGTACGCCACCAGGAGCCGCTCGGGGCTGAGGTCGCCCCCGACCGCCAGCAAGCCGTCGTCGTTGGCCCGCTCGACCGGCGGAAACCCGAACGCCCGCAGCAGCCCGCGGAACTGCAGACCCGACAGCTCTCTCAGGTCGACCACCCGGCGACGCTCAGCCACGCGAGGAGCGTACCCACCTTTTTGCGGGTACGCGGCAGCGCCCCGCTCGACCGGCCCGGCGCGACTTTTCGGAATTGATCCAGTTTGCGGGACCTCTCGCCGGGTAGCCGTTGCTAGGCAGCAATTAATTGGGAGGAGTACCTGCAGATGGCAGCCAGCAAACCCGCCAAGGCGGTCAAGAAGGCGGCGAAGGCAGCCGCCGACAAGGTGTCCGAGGTCCTGGGTGACCGCATCCCGGGCTCGCCGGGCAGTGGCACGCCCACCCTCGAGGAGCCGACGACGCCGCGAGAGCCCCTGCCGCCCAAGAGTGAGCAGGACGCTCCCGAGACCGTCACGCCCACCGGCGTGGCCACCGGCGCGCCCAAGGTCGCGAAGAGTCAGCAGGGCGAATACCTCACCACCGCGCAGGGGGCGCGGCTGCGGGACACCGACCACTCGCTCAAGGCGGGACCGCGGGGCCCGGTCCTGCTCCAGGACCACCACCTCCGGGAGAAGATCACCCACTTCGACCACGAACGGATTCCCGAGCGCGTGGTGCACGCCCGGGGCGCGGGGGCGCACGGGACCTTCACGGGCTACGGAACCGCGTCCGGGCTGACCAAGGCCGGGTTCC
Source organism: Actinoplanes sp. (assembly GCA_965217855.1). Taxonomy (GTDB): domain Bacteria; phylum Actinomycetota; class Actinomycetes; order Mycobacteriales; family Micromonosporaceae; genus Actinoplanes. Next base: position 257,207 of record CBDCJN010000018.1, read on the forward strand.
TCGCCAAGGGCAAGGAGACGCCGGTCTTCGTACGCTTCTCGACCGTGCTCGGCTCGCGCGGTTCGGCCGACACGGTTCGCGACACCCGCGGATTCGCCACGAAGTTCTACACCGACGAGGGCACCTGGGACCTGGTCGGCAACAACATCCCGGTGTTCTTCATCCAGGACGCGATCAAGTTCCCGGACATCATCCACGCCGGCAAGCCGCACCCCGACCGCGAGATCCCTCAGGCGCAGAGCGCGCACGACACGTTCTGGGATTTCGTCTCGCTGCACACCGAGGCCCAGCACCACACGATCTGGAACATGTCCGACCGGGGCATCCCGCGTTCGTACCGGCACATGGAAGGTTTCGGCGTTCACACGTTCCGCCTGGTCAACTCGGCCGGCGAGACCGTCCTGGTGAAGTTCCACTGGAAGCCGAAACTGGGCGTGCACTCGCTGGACTGGGAGGAGGCGCAGATCGCGAGCGGCGTCGACCCCGACTTCCACCGCCGCGACCTGTACGACGCCATCGAGTCCGGCGCCTTCCCCGAGTGGGAGCTGGGCGTCCAGGTCTTCCCGGACACACCCGAGGAGACGTTCGACGGGATCGACCTGCTCGACCCGACCAAGATCGTGCCGGAGGAACTGGCGCCGGTGCAGCCGATCGGCCGGCTCGTGCTCGACCGGGTGCCGACCAACTACTTCGCCGAGACCGAGCAGGTGGCCTTCCACCTCGGGCATCTGCCGCCGGGCATCGACGTGACCAACGACCCGCTGCTCCAGGGCCGGCTCTTCTCGTACGTCGACACGCAGCTCACCCGGCTCGGCGGCCCGAACTACTCGCAGATCCCGATCAACCGCCCGCACGCCCCGGTCAACGACATGCTGCGCGACGGCTTCCACCAGCACGCGGTGCACGGCGGCGTGGCGCCGTACCGGCCGAACTCGCTCGACGGCGGCAACCCGTTCACCACTGACGAAGGGTTCCTCGACGTACCCGTGCGGGTCGCGGAGGCAACCAAGATCCGGGCCAACCCGGTCTCCTTCGACGACCACTTCAGCCAGGTGCGGATGTTCTGGCTGAGCATGTCGCCGGTCGAGAAGGAGCACATCGTCCGGGCCTACACGTTCGAGCTGAGCAAGCTCTACGAGCAGACGATCAAGGAGCGCCAGCTGCAGTGCCTGGCCAACATCGACCCGGTGCTGTGCGAGCAGGTGGCCAAGGGCCTCGGCCTGGCCGTGCCCGAGCCGACCGTGCCGCCGGCGGAGGTGGAGCCGAACCCGGTGTTGTCGCAGGTCGGCCAGGAGTGGCCGGCGGACGGCCGCCTGATCGGCATCGTCGTCGACCCGGACGGCGACCTGAGCGACCTCGCCGCCGTGCGCAGCGCCGTGTTCGCGGCCAAGATGGTGCCGCTGCTGATCGCCCCGCACGGCGGCAAGGTGGACGGGGTGCCCGTGCAGCGGACGTTCGCCACCGCGCGCTCGGTCGAGTTCGACGCGATCCTGCTGGCCGGCGCCCCGGTCCCGGCGCCGGACGCGCTGCCGGCCCGCGACGCCAAGGCCGGCGCCGGAACTGCGGCCACGACGGTCGACCCGCGCGTGCTGATGCTGGTCGACGAGGCATGGCGGCACGCCAAGGCGATCGGTGCGTGGGGCGCCGGCGCCGAGGTGCTCGCCCAGACCGGCGTGGCCGGGACCCCTGGCGTGGTCACCGCGAAGTCGGGCGAGGCGGCCCTCACCGAACTGCAGACGCTGATGGCGCAGCATCGCGTGTGGCAGCGCTTCCCCCGCCACCATCGCCTGACCTCGTATTGACGCGATACATGTTGATGTCAATGTTGACTGAATCAACATTGACGTCAACATGTACGTCGGCGTGCGGCTCGAAATGAACCGGGTGGCGAGGTGTCAGGCGGGCTCGGCGTCGATGGTGAAGAGCACGGCCTGCTCCGGGGTGAGCAGAGCCGGCGGCAGGCCCACCTCGGCCAGCAGGCGGCCCGGCAGGACCACTTCGCCTCGGCTGAGCCAGGGTGGCTCGGCGTCCTGAAGCGTTCGCGACGGACCGCCCAGGATGAGCGGGCGCACGACGTAGCGGCGTTCGGGATCGAGGCCGGGAAAGCGGACGGGCTCGGGCCCGGCGCTGCCGGAGGCGCGCATTGTCACTAACGCGAACAGGGCCGTGCGCTTGTCGGGGGCGATCACCCCGTGCACCAAGCGGTCAGGGTCGTCGCCGTCGTTGCGGACTGTCGTGCCGCCGTGCAGCAGCGAGCGCCGGGCCTTGTACTCCGCCACCCAGGCGGCGATCAGGGCGCGCTCGCCGGTGGTCGCGGTGGTGAGATCCCACTCGATGCCGGCGTGGCCGAACAGGGCGGCGGTCAGCCGCAGACCGAGCGCGCCGGTGCGGCCGGTGATGTGCGCGGTGGGGGCGCCGACGTGCGAGCCCAGCAGCTCGGGCGGCATCAGCACCCCGGTCCAGCGCTGGATCCGCTGCCGCTCCAGCGCGTCGTTGGTGTCGGAGGTCCAGAAGCGGTCGACCAGGTCGACGATGCCCAGGTCGATGCGGGCTCCGCCGGAGGCACAGCTCTCGATCTCGACCGCCGGGAAGCGCCGCCGCAGCTCACCCAGCAGGCGGTAGAGCGCGGTCGTCTGCCGGTGCGCGCTGCCCTCCTGCAACAGGTCGCGGTTGTGGTCCCACTTCACAAAGGCGATGTCGTACGTGTCCAGCAGCGCGGCGACGCAGCCCAGCACATACTCGTACGCGGCCGGGATCGCCAGGTCGAGCACCAGTTGATTACGCCAGGTGGCGGCGTCCGGGCCGCCCAGGATCCACTCGGGATGGGCGCGGG
>CBDCJN010000019.1:0-241841 GCA_965217855.1 Actinoplanes sp.
CGGCTTCACCCCGCGCCAGCGGCTGGCCGGGTTGCGTTTCGAGGCCACCGATCTGGGCTGGGTCTCCGGCGACGGCCCGCTGGTCACCGGCCCGGCCGAGGCGCTGATGATGGCGATGACGGGCCGATCGTCCGTGCTGGGGGAGATCGACGGCCCGGGGGTACGCGTCCTGGCGGCCCGCACGGCCTGACCCGGCCGCCCGCCCGCCACCGCCGGAAACTGTCAGAGGGTAGCCCTAGCGTCGCCCCCATGAATGACACCGCCCTCCAGTCATCCCCGATCACCCTCGACCGCCGCCTCGTCCTCGGCGAGATCGACTATCAGGTCACCGCTTTCCCCACCGACGACCAGCGCATCGACCTCTGCATCGTGAGCAGCGACGGCGACGGTCACGTGGTGAGCGAGATCAGCGGCGGCATCTCCCCCGGCGACCTGCCCGCGCTCACCGACGTTCTCACCTCGACCCTGGCCGGGCTGATCGCGATGACCCGGTCGGCGCCGTCCCCGGCGCCCGCCGCTCCCCCGCCCGACCGGCGCGACCGCCACCCCAACCAGGGCGCCCGCTGGGCTCCCGGTGACGACGAGCGCCTGGTCGAGCGTTATCGGGCCGGCGCGCGCCCGCGCGATCTGATGGCCGAGTTCGGGCGCAGCAACGGCGGCATCCGGGCCCGGCTGGAATACCTGGGCGAGCTCGCCCCCGGCGGCCGCTGGCGGCCCGCCGAGGGCACACCGGCCGACGGGCAGGGCGCCTCGGCCGAGCCCACTCCCCCGGCCGCCCCGGCGGCCTCCGGCTGACCTGTGGCGGGGCCGGGCGCGGCGTGCGCGCCCGGCCCCACCCGCGCCACCGCACCCGGGGGCGGCCGTCGGCCAACGGTCGTTCCCCGGTGGTGACGCCCACCGGTGCGGCGGCCGGTCACCGGCGGGCGTGAGCCCGGGCCGGCCTCCTCGCCGGCGGTCAGCCCTCGGTCGGCTCAGTCTCGGTCGGCTCAGTCTCGGTCGGCTCAGTCTCGGTCGGGGGCGCCGTCAGCAGGCCCTGGCGCGGTCCGGCCAGACACGCTTCGACCCGGAGGGTCTGCCCGTGGGTGAACATGAACATCGCCACGTCGTCGGTGTAATCCATGTAGTTCATGAACATGTCGCCGTTCGGCCCGTTGTTGCAGGTGACCGACGGGAAAACCGGCGTGCCGAAATTCTGCCCGGCCTGGTTCGGGGTGTCCGAGACAGAGTCAGTGCCGCTGCAGCCGGTGCCGTCGTCGCCGCCGATGTGGAAGAGGTTGAGCCAATGGCCGATCTCGTGCGTCGTGGTCCGGCCCAGGTCGAACGGCTTGGCCGCCGTCCCCGTCGTGCCGAAACCGGTGTAAGTGATCACCACGCCGTCGGTGACGGCCGGCCCACCGGGGAACTGGGCGTAACCGAGCAGACCGCCGCCCAGCCGGCAGACCCAGACGTTCAGATAGCGATCGGCCGGCCAGGCGTCCGAACCGCCCCGGTCGGTGTATTTGACCGCCTCGTCGTCCGAGAAGGAGGGCACGTCGGTCCGCGTGCGGACAACTCCCGTGGTCGGGTTGCCCTGCGGGTCGACCGTGGCCCGGTAAAACTCGATGCGCGCGTCGGCGACCAGGCCCTGCCACACCGGGGGCACGCCCTTGACGTCGGCGTTGGCCGCGCGAAAGTCCTCGTTGAGCACGGCGAACTGGCTGTCGATCTGCTCCTCCGAGACGTTCTGCTCGTCGGTGGCGTGCACGACGTGGGTGACCACCGGGATCCGCAGCACGTCGGTGCGGCCGGGCTGTTCCTGCCCGGTGGCGAAGGCGAAGGCCAGGTTCTCGACGGCCGCACGGTTCAGCCGGTAATTCAGGCTCTCGTTGAGCAGACGGCGGTGCACGTCCTCGGCGCCGCAGCGGCGCCGCACCGGTGTTTCGACCGTGTCGGCAATGTCCATCGGGCCTCATCTCCTACTGTTTGCGAATTTTCAGCACCTGGTCGTCGTTCGCCACAATGTGCAGCACGCGGCTGTCCACACCAGACCGCACACGCACGGAGTCACCCTCGGCGCGCTCCCAACTGCCCCGGCTGGGCACGGCCCGGTCGGCCGGGCCGGCCGCGTATTCCACAAAGGCGCCGCCGGGCCGGAACTCGAGGCTGGAACGCGGCGCGCGGCTGGGTGGGAACGGGAAATCGGCCGGGCGGTAGACGACCTGGTCGCCGGTGTCCTCCTCGAAGGAGCGATACCAGCGACGGAAAAGCTCCGGCGAGATCTCTGACATGTCCCCGTGACCGCCTCTTCGACTGTGCTCGCGACGCCAGAGTGCAGCATCGTCGCTGGTCGCGCCGTGTTTCGTCCGTGATCCGACAGGGGGAACGTCCCCTGAGGAATGAACGCCGATGCCGCCGCCCCTGACCTCGAGTCGCGTGGCAGCGTCGTGCTGCAGCGCTACGCCTGGCTCCGGTCGGGCCGGAAATCCGCTTGGCCGCGATGAGACCATTCGTGGCATGAAGAAGATCCCTACGCTGTTCCTGCGGGACCCCGATGATCGGAAGCGCATCCTGGAGCAGGTGCACCCCGACTGCCGATGGGTTCTCGACGGCGAGGGGACCGCGACGCGCAAGTACGACGGCACCTGCGTGCTGCTCGACGACCGCGGCGTGTGGTGGGCCCGGCGCGAGGTGCGTCCCGGTCGCACCCGCCCGCCGGGCTACCGGCCGGTGATGACGGACGACGTGACGGGCAAGACGATGGGCTGGGAGCCGATCGCCAACTCGGCCTACGCTCGCTGTCACACCGAGGCCCTCCTAACCGGCCCGCGCGCGTTCGCGCCCGGCACCTACGAGCTGATCGGCGTCAAGATCAACGGCAACCCCGAGGGCGTACGCGGTCACGCGCTGGTCGCCCACGCCGAGGCCGAGCGTTTCGACGTGCCGGCCGAATTCGCCGGGCTGCGCGACTGGCTGCTGGCCCACCCACAGTACGAGGGCATCGTCTGGCACCACCCCGACGGCCGGCGGGCCAAGCTCAAGCACCGCGACTTCGCGGTCGCCTCGACAGCCGACCCGATACTGGTGGCGTGAACCTCGAAGCCAAGCCTCAATTCCTCCGAACCTTGCTGTACGGCTTCATCGGCGGCTCCGTCCTCACGAACGGGGCCGCCGACATCGCCGACGGCAATCACCTGGGCTGGCTCTGGCTCACCTTCGGCGCCGTCTCCCTGGCCATCCTGCTCCAGTTCCTGCGCGAGCAGGCGCTGCGCGGCCTGAACGGCCCGGACGCCACCTGGTCCCGCTCCGACACCGCGAACGCCGCCACCTTGGCCGTCCTGGTCGCCTTCCACCTGGCCGACACCTTCTTCGACGGCTCCATCCACCCCACCGAACAAGCCGCCGCCTACCTCCTGGCCGCCGTCTACACCGGCCTCCTGCTCGACTTCACCGTCCAGCGCCGCCAGACGATCCAGACCTCTGCCCGCGACGCCGTCAAAAGCGCCTGACCCGCCGGGGAGTTCGGCCGGTAGGATAAAAGTATGACCGTCAAGCTCAGCATCAGCGTGCCCGACGACATAGCCGCTTACCTGCAAGCCCAGGGAAACGCCTCCGCCGCCGTGACCGACGCTGTCCGCCGAGTGCTGCCGGAGGCTCGGCGGGCCCGCCAGCGCGCAGCCGCCGTGGCGTACGGCGAATACCTGCGCGGGCGCACAGCAGACCAGGCCGACGCGGACGCGGCACTGATCGAGAGCAGCAACGACATCGCCCTCCGCGACGCCCAGTGGTGAACCGAGGGCAGATCTGGACGCTGCTCCGCGGCAGCAGTCAGCACCGCGTGCTGATCATCAGCAACGACGAATACAACGCTGTCGAGGAACTGGCGGTGTGGGCCCTCACGGTCGTCCGCGACGTTCCGCACCCCAACCAGCTGGCGGTCCGCCTCGGCCCGGCCGATCCATCGAGTGGCGCCTTCGTCCGCATCCACAGCGTCGTCCAGATCCTGGACCGCAGCGCGCTGCGCGACAACCACGGCTACCTCTCACACGAATCGATGAGCACCGTGGAAACCGAACTAAGAGAGTTCCTGGACCTGCCCTGACGAGGTGTCCCGCGGCCAGACCCGATCCGACAATGCCGGCGGCCCCCACTCAGCACAATCCGACGATGCCGGTGGCCCCCACTCAGCACGATCCGACGAAGTCGGCAGTCGCACCCAGCTCGAGCGACACTCTCACCCGGCGACCGCACCGTGGGGTTTCCGGGGCTCGGCCCCGGAGCAGGAATGCCGAGCAGACCAGGCCCGAGCGTTTCGCGGGCAGAATCGTCCCTGCTCGTGGGCGCGGTAGGTTTCGAACCTACGACCCCTCGCTTGTAAGGCGAGTGCTCTCCCACTGAGCTACGCGCCCGGCACACGGCATGGCCGGAGCCGTCATCGTACCCTGCCTGATCGTCGGGCCCGCACGGCGGAAGACCCGGCGTCAGGCCTGGAGGTCGGTCAGGGCCTGGCGCCAGGTGTTCTGGTCCCGGGACTCGCCGGGGCCGATCATCTCGGCGAAGCGGACGACGCCCTCGCGGTCGATGACGAAGGTGCCGCGGTTGGCGAAGCCGCCGCCGTCGTGGAACACGCCGTAGGCCTGGGCGACCTCGCCGTGCGGCCAGAAGTCGGCCAGCAGGGGGAAGTCGAAGCCCTCCTGCGTCGCCCAGACCTTGTGCGCGTAGACCGAGTCGACGCTCACCGCCAGCACCTGCACGTCGTCGTTCTGATAGGCGGGCAGGTTGTCGCGGATCTCGGTCAGCTCGCCCTGGCAGGTGCCGGTGAACGTGAAGGGATAGAAGACCAGCAGCACCGTTTTGCGGCCGCGGAAGTCGGCCAGGCGTACGACCTGGTTGTTCTGGTCCTTGAGGGTGAACTCGGGCGCCGGTGCGCCGACATCGACCTGCATGCGGACAACCCTAACCGGACCGGCACCACGAAGGACGCCGGTCGGGCTGGGAAGGGCAGCGAGCTACTTCTTCTTGGCACCCCGGGGGGAGACCAACCGGGCACCGGTCCAGTCCTTGCCCGCGTTCACCGTCGAGGTCTGCTGCAGACCCGCCGTAGGGGCGGACTCGCTGATCTCGCTCGGTTCAACGTGGTTGTCACGGCCGGCCTTGGGGGTCAGCAGCCACACCACGCCGTTGTCGGCGAGGGGGCCCAGGGCGTCGGTGAGAATCTCGAAAAGGTCACCGTCACCGTCGCGGTACCACAACAGCACCGCGTCGACGACCTCGTCGGTGTCTTCGTCGACCAACTCGCCGACACGTTCGGTCAGGGTGTCACGGAGGTCTTCGTCGACATCGTCGTCGTAGCCCATCTCCATGACCACCATGTTCGGCTCGAAGCCGAACCGGTCCGCCAGGCTGCGTACGCCGTCGGCCTGACCAGCGGTCGCGCTCACTGTCTAAGTCCTCCTAGCCGTTGATTTAGCCCAAAACTTCTGGGTAGTCCACACACTTCCGGGCTCCGGCGCAAGTGGCACACCGAGTGTGAGGCAATTTACCGTGCCAGCAGGGCGTGGGCACCCTGTGTGATGGCATCCTCCCCTACGAGCACATGCTGTGCTGCCGGACCCAGGGGAATCGGCGCATCCGCCGACGCTATCCTGCGCGCCGCGCCCACGAAACCGCCGTCCACCAGGGCCGCCAGCACTCCCTCGCCGACCCCCCCGGAACGACGGGTCTCGTCGACGATCAGCACCCGGCCGGTGGCGGCGGCCTCGCGCACCAGATCGTTGACGGGCAGCGGATTCAACCAGCGCAGGTCCACTACGCGGGATCCGTAACCCTGCTCGGCCAGCCGGGCGGCGACCCGCAGCGACATCCGCAGCCCGTTGCCGTACGTGATGATCGTGAGATCCGCCGCGTTACCGAGCGGGTAGGTGCGGGCCCGCCCGATGGGCACGTGCTCGGTGGTCCAGGCGCCCGGACCCCCGTACGGCGCCAGCCACTCGTTGTCGCCCTGCTGGTGCAGGTCGCGGGTGTGGTAGAGAGCGATCGGCTCGAGGAACACGCACACACTGCCGTCGGCGGCCGCGGAGGCCAGGCACGAGCGCAGCATCGGCGCGGCGTCGCTGGGCCGGCTGGGCACCGCGAGCACCAGGCCCGGGATGTCGCGCAGCACGGCCAGCGAGTTGTCGTTGTGGAAGTGGCCGCCGAAGTTCTGCTGATAGGCGAGCCCGGCGACCCGGACGACCATCGGATTGCGGTACGCCCCGGACGAGAAGAACGACATGGTAGCCGCCTCGCCGCGCAGCTGGTCCTCGGCGTTGTGCAGGTAGGCCAGGTATTGGATCTCGGGGACGGGCAGCCGCCCGTCGAGCCCCGCGCCCAGCGCCAGCCCCAGGATCGTGGTCTCGTCGAGCAGGGTGTCGAAGACCCGCTCCTCGCCGAACCGCTCCTGCAGGTGCTTGGTGACGCCGTAGACGCCGCCCTTGCGGCCCACGTCCTCGCCGAACACCTGCACGCCCGGGTTGTAGGCCAGCGCGTCGGTGAGGGTCGCGTTGATGGTCTGGGCCAGCGTGAGCGGGCCGGACTGTTCGGGCAGCTTGCCGCCGAAGGCCCGGGAGCGGGCCGCGGCGCCGGGGCCGAGCGCCCGCGAGGCGACCTCGGTGATCTCGTGGGCCGCGCGCAGCGGTCGCCGCGGGGCCAGCGGGGCGACGACCTCGGCCACGTTGGCCAGTTTGGGCTCGCCGAGCACCTCCTCGGCGACCTTGCGCACCTGCCAGCCGACCTCGTCGTAGCGGCCGATCACCTCGTCCGGGCCGAGCAGCCCCGACTCGACCAGCAGCCGGGCCGTGGCGATCAGCGGGTCGCGTTCCAGGTCGCGGGCGATCTCGCCGGCCGAGCGGTAGGCCGACTCGGCGTCCGCCCCGGCGTGGCCCATGAGCCGCACGGTGGACAGATGCAGCACGGCCGGCCGGCGTTCGCGGCGCACGTAGCCGACCGCCTCGGTCGCGGCGTCGTAGGTGGCGGCCAGGTCGCAGCCGTCGGCCGAGGTGTAGCGCAGCCCGGGCCGGCTGGAGAGCATCGCCGCCGTCCACCCGTCGGGCGTGGGCACGCTGATGCCGAGCCCGTTGTCCTCGCAGATCAACAGCAGCGGCAGCCGTACGCCGGACTGCTCGAACCACCCCGCCGAGTTGAACGCGGCCGTGGCCGACGCGTGGTTGGCCGAGGCGTCGCCGAACGAGGCCACCACGACGGCGTCCTGCGGCCAGCGGTTCTCCGGGCGCGAACGGGCCAGCGAGAACGCCAGCCCGACCGCCCGGGGCAGGTGGGACGCCACGGTGGAGGTGGTCGGGACGATGTTGAGGTCGGCGCTGCCGAAGACCTTGTGCCGCCCGCCGGCGATCGGTTCGCGGGCCGAGGCGACCACGCCCCGCAGCACGTCGCGGGCGGCGTCGGGCAGGCTCTTGGCCCGGGCGCAGAAGAAGGCCGCCGACCGGTAGTGCAGCAGGGCGGGGTCGGTGGGCAGCAGCGCGGCGGCGACGGCCGCGTTGCCCTCGTGGCCGGACGATCCGATGGTGTAGAAGCCCTCGTTGAAGCTGCGGAGCCAGCGGGCGGCGAGGTCGAGGTGGCGGCTGGCCAGTTGGGCGTCGAACAGCTCCAGGGCGCGGACGCCGGTGAGAGTGGAGCCGTCGCGGACGGCGTCACCCGGCGGACGACGGTCACCGGCCGGCGGCAGGGCCGCCACCGCGTCCCGGAAGCGCTCGTCGAGGTTCTGCGGGGTGGTCACAAGACCCAGCATCGCCCACCCGGGCGAGCCGTGCCATGTCGGAAAACGGCCCACCCGCCGGGAGCTGCGTAAGGGCTGGCAGACTCGGGTCATGCGTACCGAAGTGATCACGGTTCGAACCGGGTCGCGTCCCGTGGTGCGGGACATCACGCGCGAGGCGGAACGGTTCGTGGAGTCCGAAGGGGACGGGCTCCTGCACGTGTTCGTGCCGCACGCCACGGCCGGTCTGGCGATCATCGAGACGGGGGCCGGTTCGGACGACGATCTGCTCGCCGCGATCGACCAGCTCCTGCCGGCCGAGGACCGCTGGCGGCATCGGCACGGCTCGACGGGGCACGGTCGCGACCACGTCCTGCCGGCCTGGATCCCGCCGTACGCGTCGCTGCCCGTGATCGCCGGCCGGATAGCCCTCGGCACGTGGCAGTCGATCTGTCTCGTGGACACCAACGGAGACAACCCCGAGCGCCAAGTAAGGTTCTCGTTCTTGCCCGGCTGAACGGCCAGGGCCAGGAAGTTACTGGTCAGTACGTGTGTCGCGGATCGCGTACCCGGACGGTAGGCGTGACGATGCGCACGGCGAAGGGGCAGGATGGAGCTATACCCGGGCGACGCACACAATGGGCCGCTCGGTCCGACACCCGACCAAGAGGAATGCCTGTGGCCACGGAGCGCAAGCGCCCGGTGATCAGCGACGGCCTGCCGAGCCAGCTTCCGGACATCGACCCCGAAGAAACCAATGAGTGGGTCGAGTCGCTCGACGGAGTCATCGACGAACGCGGCGCCAAGAGAGCCCGTTACGTTATGTTGCGCCTGCTCGAGCGTGCCCGGGAGCGACAGGTCGGCGTGCCGCCCCTGACCTCCACGGACTACATCAACACGATCCCGCCCGAGCAGGAACCCTGGTTCCCCGGCGACGAGTTCGTGGAGCGGCGGATCCGCGCCTACATCCGGTGGAACGCCGCGATGCTGGTGCACCGCGCGCAGCGCCCCGAGATCGGCGTGGGCGGCCACATCTCGACGTACGCGTCGAGCGCCAGCCTCTACGAGGTCGGCATGAACCACTTCTTCCGCGGCAAGGAGCACCCCGGCGGCGGCGACCACATCTTCTACCAGGGCCACGCCTCCCCCGGCATGTACGCTCGGGCCTACCTCGAGGGCCGGCTCAGCACCGACCAGCTCGACGGGTTCCGGCAGGAGCTGTCGCACGCGCCGAACAGCCTGCCGTCGTACCCGCACCCGCGGCTGATGCCCAACTTCTGGGAATTCCCGACGGTCAGCATGGGTCTGGGCCCGCTGAACGCGATCTACCAGGCGCGTTACAACCGCTACCTCCAGAACCGCGGCATCAAGGACACGAGCCAGCAGCGCGTGTGGGCGTTCCTGGGCGACGGCGAGATGGACGAGGTCGAGTCGCTCGGCGCGATCGGCCTGGCCGCCCGCGAGGAGCTCGACAACCTCACCTTCGTCATCAACTGCAACCTGCAGCGGCTCGACGGCCCGGTGCGCGGCAACGGCAAGGTCATCCAGGAGCTGGAGGCCTTCTTCCGCGGCGCCGGCTGGAACGTCATCAAGGTCATCTGGGGCCGCGAGTGGGACTCGCTGCTGGCCGCGGACACCGACGGCGCGCTGGTCAACCTGATGAACGTGACCCCCGACGGCGACTTCCAGACCTACAAGGGCGAGTCCGGGGCGTACGTCCGGGAGAACTTCTTCGGCCGGGACCCGCGCACCAAGAAACTGGTCGACGGCATGTCCGACGACGAGGTCTGGAACCTCAAGCGCGGCGGCCACGACTACAAGAAGCTGTACGCGGCGTACAAGGCGGCCACCGAGCACACCGGCCAGCCGACCGTGATCCTCGCGCACACCATCAAGGGCTGGACGCTGGGCTCGCACTTCGAGGCCCGCAACGCCACGCACCAGATGAAGAAGCTGACCCTGGGCGACCTCAAGGGCTTCCGGGACCGCCTCTACCTCGACATCAGCGACAAGCAGCTCGAGGAGAACCCGTACCTCCCGCCGTACTACCACCCCGGCGAGAAGTCCGACGAGATGCAGTACATGCTCGACCGCCGGCGTGAGCTGGGCGGCTCGATCCCGTCGCGGCGGACCAAGGCCAAGGCGCTGCAGATCCCCGGGCCCAAGGCGTTCGGCGACGTCAAGCGGGGCAGCGGCAAGCAGAAGATCGCCACCACCATGGCCTTCGTCCGCCTGCTGAAAGACCTCATGAAGGACAAGGAGTTCGGCGCCCGGTGGGTCCCGATCATCCCCGACGAGGCCCGCACGTTCGGCATGGACTCGCTTTTCCCGACCAAGAAGATCTACTCGCCGCACGGCCAGACCTACACGTCGGTCGACCGCGAGCTCTTCCTGTCGTACAAGGAGGCGACCAACGGCCAGATCCTGCACGAGGGGATCAACGAGGCCGGGTCGACCGCGAGCTTCATCGCCGCCGGCACCTCGTACGCCACGCACGACGAGCCGATGATCCCGCTCTACATCTTCTACTCGATGTTCGGGTTCCAGCGCACGGCCGACGAGCTGTGGGCGGCAGCCGACCAGATGACCCGCGGCTTCCTGCTCGGGGCCACCGCCGGGCGCACCACGCTCAACGGTGAGGGCCTGCAGCACGAGGACGGTCACTCGCTGCTCATCGCGGCGACCAACCCGGCCGTGGTGTCCTACGACCCGGCGTTCGCGTTCGAGATCGCGCACATCGTCGAGAACGGCCTGCACCGCATGTACGGCGAGGAGCAGGAGAACATCTTCTACTACCTCACCGTCTACAACGAGCCGGCCGTGCAGCCCGCCGAGCCGGCCGACGTCGACGTCGAAGGCCTGCTCAAGGGCATCTACCGCTACTCGCCGGCGCCCGAGGCCACCGGCCCCAAGGCGCAGCTGCTGGCCAGCGGCACCGGCATGGCCTGGGCGCTCAAGGCGCAGGGCCTGCTCGCGCAGGACTGGGGGGTGGCCGCCGACGTCTGGTCGGTCACGTCGTGGACCGAGCTGCGCCGCGACGCGGTCGAGACCGAGGAGCACAACCTGCTCCACGTCGGCGAGACCGTCCGCAAGCCGTACATCCAGCAGAAGCTCGAAGGCACCGAGGGCCCGGTCGTCGCGGTCAGCGACTTCATGCGCGCGGTGCCCGACCTGATCTCGCGCTGGGTGCCGAACGACTACACGTCGCTGGGCACGGACGGCTTCGGCATGAGCGACACCCGGCACGCGCTGCGGCGCCACTTCCACGTGGATGCCGAGTCGATCGTGGTGGCCACGCTGCGTCAGCTCGCGCTGCGCGGCAAGGTGCCGGCCCACGTGCCGGCCGAGGCGGCCAAGAAGTACGCCATCGACGACGTGAACGCGGCCCCGGTCGGCGAGACCGGCGGCGACAGCTAGAAACCGCTCGAAAGACGCCGGATCCGCCCTCGGGGCGGGTCCGGCGTTCTGCGTCTCAGGCCTTCCCGGAACGTTAGCCAGGCCAGCCAGGCCAGGACGACTCTGACACCCCCCGCATGACGGTCGGCGGCACCTGGCTGGACCAGAACACCAACCTTCGCGTACGCACCCCGTTCGTCGACGACGCAGCGCGCTCTCCTCGGCCACGATCACAGTCTTCCAGCGGATGAACGCGCCGGTGACCTGCTGCGGGTCGGCACGACCGTGAAAGGCAAGACCGGCCAGAGGGCGATCGGCAAGGCCAACGCCGTGGCCGCAGCGATCAAGGCCGGGAAGTCGTACCGGGGCTTGGCCCAGGTCGTCAACACCTTGGTACATCACCGCGTACGACCCGATCAAAGGACGCGTCGGGAGCGGTGATCGGCGCGCTGTTCGCCGGTGTCCCGCAGGCCGCGTCCCCGTTCAACCTGAGATGGCCCGCAACATCGCCGAGGTGACCGCGGGCAGCCGGGACATCGCCGAGGGCATCGGCGTGGTCAGCGGCGCGGTGGAGGGCACCCGGACGTCGGTGTCGGTCTCGCACCGGGCCGCCGACGAGCTGAACGCGACCGCCCGGCGGCTGACCGGGCTGGTCGACCGGTTCACCGTGTGAGGTCGGGTGGCTCGCCCATCAGGGTGCGCAGGTGCGAGTCGAGCCGGTCGAAGCGCTTTTCCCAGAACACCTGGTAGCGGCTCATCCACTCGGTGGCCTCGCGCAGCGGCTCGGCCTCGAGCGTGCAGGGCCGCCACTGCGCCTGCCGGCCGCGCGAGATCAGCCCGGCCCGTTCGAGCACCTTGAGATGCTTGGAGACCGCCGGGAGCGTCATGGCGAACGGCTCGGCCAGCTCGTTGACCGTGGCCGGCCCCTCGGCCAGCCGGGCCAGGATGGCCCGGCGCGTCGGATCGGCGAGCGCCCCGAAGACGACGCTGAGCGGGTCCGTGGCCACGGGGCTCATGATGTCAGGCCGGAATATAGGAAACGACGTCCACGCCGGTCTTGGTCTGCCAGGTGCCGGTCAGCGTCAGGGCGATCTTGGTGCCCTCGGCCCAGAGCTTGCGGCCCTCGCCCTGCACGACCGGGAAGACCATGATCCGGTACTCGTCGATCAGGTTGTGCCGGGTCAGATAGTTGACCAGGTCGGCGCTGCCGTTGATCAGCAGGCTGCCCGGCCCCGCCTTGAGCTCGCGTACGGCGTCGGCGACCTCACCGTGCAGGAAGGTCGCGTTCCACTCGGGCTCGCTCAGGCTGGTGGTGGCGACGTGCTTGGGCATCGCGTTCATCTTGACGCCGAAGTGGCCGGTCTCGGCCTCCATCTGCGGCCAGGCCGCCTTGAAGCCCTCGTACGTCTTGCGGCCGAGCAGCAGCGCGTCGGCCTCGCGCAGGTTCGTGTCCTGCCAGCCGGCCAGTTCGTCGTTGAAGTAGGGACCGCTCCAGGACGGCTCCTCGAAGACGCCGTCGAGAGTCACGTACTCCACCGCCACGATCCTGCCCATCGGAAACACCCCTACCACCTTGTTTTACCTGTCGATTAATTAGCTGATCGGTAAATTACGGTTACCCTCGGCACCTGTCAAGTGACCCATCGGTTTGATCGAAGGTCTTCGAGGCTATGGACCACTCGTCCCGCGTATCCGTAAGCTGCCGAAGTGGGTGGCATGGGGGCCTTCCCGAGGGGTTCGTGATCCTCTAATCTCCGAGGAAATTTCACCTTCGAGGAGGCCGGATGGCCGTCGCGCACGGAGTTCCGGTCCTCGCCGCACCCGTCGAGCCGGTCCGCCGCTCGTGGATAGGCCTGCTCTTCGCGGCCAACCTCGGCTTGTGGATGGCCTACTTCACCCCGATCCAGATCCTGCTGCCCGTGCAGGTCGCCGACATCGCGCCGGACAACAAAGAGCTCTGGCTCGGCGTGGTCACCGGCATCGGCGCGATCGTCGCCATCGTGGTCAACCCGCTGGCCGGCGCGCTCTCCGACCGTACGCGCCTGAGCCTGTTCGGCCGCTCCTACGGCCGCCGGCACGTCTGGACGCTCGGCGGGTGCATCATCGCCGTGCTCTCCATCGCCGTCCTGGCCGAGGCGCCCAACCTGCTGATCGTGACGCTGTCCTGGGCCTTCGCCGGGGTCGGCATCAACATCATGCTGGCCTCGCTGACCGCGGCGGTGCCCGACCGGGTGCCGGTGAGCCAGCGCGGCCTGGTCTCGGGCTGGATCGGCATGCCGCAGGCCCTGGGCCTGGTGATCGGCGCCATCCTGGTCACGGCGGTGTTCACCGACCTCGGGCTGGGCTACATCGCGCTGGCCCTCGGCCTGGTCGTGCTCACCGTCCCGTTCGCGCTGCTGACGCAGGATCAGCCGATGCCGCCCGGTTACCGGGTCAAGGCGCACTGGAAGATCGATCTGCGCGGCAACCCCGACTTCCTCTGGGCCTGGGGCACCCGCTTCCTGGTCCAACTCGGTAACGCGCTCGGCACGCTCTACCTGCTCTACTTCCTCACCGACGCGGTCAAGCTCGACGATCCCGAGGCCGGCCTGCTCTACATGATCCTGGTCTACACGGTGGGCATGATCGCGACGGCCATGTTCGGCGGCTGGCTGTCCGACCGGATCGGCCGCCGCAAGATCTTCGTGATCTGGTCCGGCGTGCTGATCACGATCGCCGCCACCATGCTGGCGATCTGGCCCAACTGGCCGATCTCGATCGTCGCGGCACTGCTCTTCGGGGCCGGCTACGGGGTCTATCTGGCGGTCGACACCGCCCTGATCACCCAGGTGCTGCCGTCGCAGGCCGACCGGGCCAAGGACCTCGGCGTCATCAACATCGCCAGCGCCGCCCCGCAGGCGCTGGGCCCGCTGCTCGCGGCCCCGATCGTCACCCACCTCGGCGGCTACCCGGCCCTCTTCGCCCTCACCGGCATCGTCACTCTCCTGGGCGCGGTGGCGGTGGTGAAAATCCGTTCAGTCGCCTAGGTAGTCTTTACGGGTGACTGTTCGAGTACGCTTCGCCCCCTCTCCGACCGGCATGTTCCACGTCGGCGGCGCCCGCTCGGCGCTGCAGAACTGGATTTATGCCCAGCAGCACGACGGCGTCTTCGTGCTCCGGATCGAGGACACGGACGCCGCCCGGAACCGTCCCGAGTGGACCGAGGGCATCCTGTCGGCGCTCGACTGGATCGGCATCGAACGCGGGACCTACGAGGGCCCGTACTACCAGTCCTCCTACGCCCAGGACCACACCGCCGCCTCGACCCGCCTCTACGGCGAGGGCAAGGCCTACTACTGCGACTGCACGCGGGACGACGTGGTCGCCCGCACCGGCAACAAGCACACCGGCTACGACGGTTTCTGCCGTGACCGGGCCCTCGGGCCGGGCGAGGGCCGCGCGCTGCGTTTCCGCACGCCCGACGAGGGCGAGACCGTGGTGGAAGACCTCGTGCGCGGCAAGCCCACCTTCGAGAACAAGCTGCTCGAAGACTTCGTCATCGCCCGCAGCGACGGCTCCCCGCTGTTCCTGCTGGCCAACGTCGTCGACGACATGACCATGGGGATCACCCACGTCATCCGGGCCGAGGAGCACCTGCCCAACACCCCCAAGCAGCAGCTGCTGTGGGAGGCGCTGGGCCACACCCCGCCGGTCTGGGCCCACGTGCCGGTCATCGTCAACGAGAAGCGGCAGAAACTCTCCAAGCGCCGCGACAAGGTGGCTCTGGAGAGCTACCGCGACGAGGGCTATCTGGCCGCCGCGATGAAAAACTATCTGATGCTGCTCGGCTGGGCCCCCAGCGGCGACCGCGAGATCGTCCCGTGGCAGGTCATCGAGGATGAGTACCTTCTCGAGGACGTCAACCACGCGTCCGCCTTCTTCGACATCAAGAAGCTGCGGGCGTTCAACGGCGACTACATCCGCGCCCTCTCGACCGAGGAGTTCATCCAGCTCTGCACGCCGTGGCTGAGCGGGACGGACACGATCGTGGCCCCACCGTGGGACGCGGCGAAATTCGACGCGGACGTCTTCACGGCGGTGGCGCCGCTCGCGCAGACCCGCATCGCGGTGCTGTCGGAGATCGTGGAGTACGTCGACTTCTTGTTCCTGGACGAGCCGGCCGTCGACGACGCGTCCTGGGCCAAGGCCATGAAGGAGGGCGCGGCCGACATCCTCGACGCGACGGCGGCCGCCTTCGAGTCGCTGGACGAGTGGGCCGCCGAGCCGCTGAAAGCCAAGCTCGAAGAGGTGGGCGCCGCCCGCGACCTGAAACTGGGCAAGACCCAGGCTCCGGTCCGCGTGGCGGTCACCGGCCGCTCGGTCGGGCTGCCGCTGTTCGAGTCGATCGAGGTGCTGGGCCGGGAGCGCACGCTGGCCCGCCTGCGCGCGGCCCGAGCTCGCCTCTGACCCGGTTGATAGTGGTTTATCGCATATGGGGCCCGGTTGGCCATACGCCCGCCGCCGTAACGGTGGTGAAATCCGCTGAGCGGGTGACCGGGCCCCCAAGGGCTTGCACGGAGTAGGTAGTATTCGGCCGCTGATCAACGGCCGTCGACGTCGGGCCAGCCATCCCCAGATGGCTCCAATTCGTCCGGCTCGAGATGCGCCCGGGCGCAAGTCCGGCAAGGCTGGAGACGTGCGCGAAGCCATGTCCACCACGGGGCGGGGAGGCCGGACGATGGTTCGAGGAGCGATCACACGGTTCGTTGCGGGAGCCGGGGTGCTCGCGGTCAGTGCCGCGCTGGCCGTCGGGCTGGCGCCGGCCGCAGCTCAGGCCGCACCCAAGCCCGCACCGAAACCGAACATCATCCAGATCACCGGCAAGGGCATCGACGACAAGATCGTCGTCACCCAGGCCGAGACCAAGCGGCTCTTCTCGAGCCTGCTGAGCGAGGTCAACTGGATGGCGTCGGCCACGTCGCAGACGTCCTCGCTGGCGGCCGACAAGCTCGGCCCGAAATTCACCGTCACCGTGTTGTCCAACAAGGTGGGCCTGCAGACCTACGAGCTGTTCCCGTCGGCGGTCGGTGGCCCGCGGGCGCATCGCTCGGCCAAGCAGCCCAACGGGCGCAAGTCGTCCGAGGGCTGGTTCTACGGCCGGCTGACGATGCCCGAGACGCTGCGGGTCAGCGGCGTGCCGCTCAAGGCCAAGCCCGACGTGGTCGGCGGCGGCATCGGTGGCGGCGTGGGCCAGGATCTGGCCGCCGACGCCGAGCAGGCGGCCGGGGTCGACGAGGTCGTCGGCGAGATGCGCCGGCTCTTCCTGCTCAACGGTGCGGTCCTGGCGACGATCCTGGTCGGGCTGGCCGGCATCGCGTTCCTGATCCGCCGCCGGGTCTGACGGGGTTCACTTCTCGACCGGCGTCGGGAAATCCGGGCACCCGTTCCGGCAGTCCTCCTTCTTGCCGAAGGCGGCGAAAAGATCCTCGTCGGTGGCCACCTGCTCGACCTGCGCGCCGGTCAGCCCCGGCTTGCCCCGCTGCGCCCCCTTGCCCCGCTCCCCCGCGGCGACCACGGTCACCGTGCGGTCGTCGTCGAGCCGCCGGGCGATGGTCTGCCGCACCTGCCGGTCCGGGTCGCTCATGTCGTCGTAGCGGACGAACTCCAGGCCGTCGGCGCGGTCGGGCCGGGCACACGCCTCGTCGTCGGCCGCCACCGGGAAACACCACTTCTCGCGTACGTCGTAGACGGCGACACCGATCGTGCCGCGCGACCGTCCCTGCTCGTCGATGATCTGGTAACGCCGCCAGCCGTTGCCCCGTTGCAGGGTCACCGGCACGATCTGCAGCTGACGGCTCTCGACCAGCGGCTCGATCAGGTCGAGCACCCGGTCGGGGATAGACGGCACCGGCACCGGGTGCGCGCTGCGCAGGGGCGGCGCGGTGGGGGCGGCGACGCCGGCGGTGCCTGGCAGCGCGGTGGGCGTCAGGGTGAGCGGAGCCGGCTCGAGCAGGGTGGTGGTCAGCACGTAGCCGAGCACGACGATCACCGCCGCGGTCGCGCCGCCCACGGCCAGCACCGCCCGGCCCCGGCGCCGGCGCAGCGTGTCGGCCCGGTGGAAGACGGCGTCGACCTCGTCGCCGATCGGCGGCTCGCCTTCGAGCACATGCTCCAGCAGCTGGTTCAAAGGCGCGCTCATCCGGCCATCGCTGCCTCGGCCTCGCTGAGCATCTTCTCCAGGGCGGCCAGCCCGGCCCGTTCGTAGGCCGACACCCGCTCGTCGTCCAGGCCCAGCATCGCTCCGGTGGCGTCCACGTCGAAGTTGTCCCAGTAGCGCAGCACCAGCACCGCCCGGCAGCGCGGCGTGAGCTTGTGCAGGGCGTCCAGCAGCAGGATCGACTCGGCGGCCACGCCGGCGGCTCCGGCCGAGGCCACGAAGACGTGCTCGCGGCGGCGGTTGCGACGCCGGCAGGCTTCCATCAGGTCGGCGTACGCGTAGACGTCCGGGTCGGCCACGGCGCCCCGGCGGCTGCCGGCCACCACGCGAGCCAGGCTCGCACGGGTCAGCTCGGTGGCCATCTGCCAGTCGCCGCACATGAGGAACGCCGTGCGGCGCAGCTGGGGCAGGCGACTGGTCACGAACTCGCGCAGGGCCGTGTCGTTCTCGCCGGACATAGGCTCTTTATATGCCGCAAACGACCCTTTTCGGCGCGGAACGCCGATCACGCGACCCGAACGGCGACCTCGACGAGGCGTACGAGATCGGCCAGGTTCTCCTCGAACTCGCCGTGAGCGGCCTCGGGGGCCGACGTGGCCGGGAGGCCGCCCGTGACCTCGCCGGTCGCGTAGCCCAGCAGGAAGGCCAGGATCATCCGGGCCATCCGCGGGACGTGCTCGTCCGGGACCCCGGCGTCGTGCAGGACCCCGCGCAGGGCGGCGGTCAGCCAGGAGGCCGAGGCGCCGGCCGCCGAGCGGTTGAGCAGCAGCGGGAAGGCGCCCGGGTGGCGGGCCGCGAGCCCGCGCACGGCCCGGCCGAGGGCTCGGAGGCGATGCCGCCACTCCGGGCCCTCCCCGTCGCTCAGGTCGGCCCCGAGTTCCATGTTGAGCAGGTCGACCAGACCGTCGAGCAGGGCGTCCTTGCCGCCCACATAGGGGTAGAGCGCCATCGAGGTGAGCCCGACCCGTTCGGCCACCGCCCGCATCGACATGGCGGCGAGCCCGCGCTCGTCGACCAGTGCCAACGCCTGGTCGAGGATCAGCCGTCTCTTGTCGTCCACCGGTTTCACCGTTCCCGGCTTGCGGCCCGGCCGCCGGGACGCGCCCGGAGCGACCGGTCCAGCTCACCCGAACGAGTAAGGCCCTGGTCTCAGCACCAGCGGCCGGGGGGCCGTCCTCGTCCGGCCGCCCGGCGGCGCGGGCGCACCGCGCCGTGCAGGTGGGCACCGGCCCAGCCCCGCAGTTCGGTGCGGCAGCCGCCCCGGCTCGGGCCCTGGTCCGGATCTTCCTGGTCGGCCGGTGGAGCCGGAAGCTCCTCCGCGGCCGGCCCGGCGATCGCCGGAAGGTTCCCGGGCCACCGCTGGTACTGCGGTCATCGGCGACAGCGCTTCCGCCGTCCGCGCGGGATCGTTCTCCCGTTCCGTCATCTCGCCTCCCCTCACCTGTTGCGGTCTCACATCGGCAACCGCCGCCCCCCGTTTACCCCCGGACGGGCGTGAGTCTGCCGACGCTAGGACGACACCCTGCCAGGTCACCGACCGAAATCGCGGCAGGGGCGCACCGCTACTCCGGACGAATATCGTAAAACGCCACAAACTTCACCCGCGATCGGGCGTGGCAGGCTGAAGGGCGTGTCAGAGACCGCACCGGCCAAGGGACCGGCCAAACCGCCGCCGGCCGCCACCCTGCGCCGAATCGAGCGGCACGCGGGCGCACTGGCCACCTCGGCCGTCGCCCGGATGGACGAGACGCTGCCGTGGTTCCGGGCGCTGCCGGCCGATCAGCGGTCCTGGGTCATGCTCGTGGCCCAGGCCGGCGTGCGCTCGCTGGTCGAGTGGCTGCGCTCGGGCGGCGTGGTCGCGGCGGCCACGCAGGAGATCTCGGACGAGGTCTTCGCGGCCGCACCCCGCGCGCTGGCCCGGTCGATCACGCTGACCCAGACCGTACAGCTGATCAAGGTGACCATCGACGTGGCCGAGACCGAGGTCGCCGCGCTGGCCGCGCCGGGCGAGGGAGGAGCCACTGCTGCAGGCCATCCTCAAGTTCTCGCGCGAGATCGCGTTCTCGGCGGCCCGGGTCTACGCCCGCGCCGCCGAGTCGCGCGGCGCCTGGGACGCCCGCCTGCAGGCCCTGCTGGTCGACGCGCTGCTGCGCGGCGACTCCTCGGATGTGCTGGCCAGCCGGGCCGCCGCGCTGGGCTGGGCCGACGCGCCCCCGGTGGCCGTGGTCGTGGGCCGCTCCCCGGGCGGCGACATCACCGCTGTGCTGCACGCGGTCTACCGCGCCGCCCGCCGGGCCCGGATCGAGGTCATCGGCGGGGTGCACGGCGACCGCCTGGTGGTGGTGATGGGCGGCGCCACCGACCCGGTGGCCACCGCGGGCGCGCTGGCCGACAGCTTCGGCGAGGGCCCGATCGTGGTCGGCCCGGCCGTGCCCTCGCTCGACCAGGCCACCGAGTCGGCCCGGGCCGCCCTGGCCGGTTACCGGGCGGCGCCGGCCTGGCCCGGAGCGCCCAACCCGGTGGCCGCCGACGACCTGCTGCCCGAACGGGCTCTGGCCGGCGACATGGCCGCCCGGCGCGCGCTGCGGCACGACGCGTACGGCGCGCTGGCCCGGGCCGGTAGCGGGCTGCTCGACACCCTGGACGCCTTCTTCGCCGCGGGCGGGGTGCTCGAGAGCGCCGCCCGCGAGCTCTACGTGCACCCGAACACGATCCGCTACCGTCTCAAGCGAGTGACCGAAGTGACCGGATTGTCGCCACTGGACGGGCGGGACGCGTTCGCGCTGCGGATCGCGCTGGCCGTCGGCCGGCTCGACCCTGCGACGTAACTCACCCGTACGGCGGAGGGCTCGTTCAGGTTCTGGATGCCCATCAAAACGGCACCTATCCGGGCGACTCGCATACGGGTTTGTAGGGTTCCTACAACAGTCATCGTAGGGTTTGGTGGCCGCCGTCAACCCCGCAACCGCGACCCATCCGGAAGAGTCGAGGACGTGCTCGCCGTACTCTCCCCCGGCCAAGGCTCCCAGAAGCCTGGCTTCCTGACCCCGTGGCTCGATCTGCCCGGCGCTGAGACCTGCCTGCGCTGGTGGTCGGTGCTGGCCGCGGTCGACCTGGTGCACCTCGGCACCCAGGCCGACGCCGACGAGATCAAGGACACCGCGCGTACCCAGCCGTTGCTGGTGGCGGCGGCCCTGCTGGCCGCGAGCGAGCTCCCGCTCGGCCAGATCGACGTCGTCGCCGGGCACAGCGTCGGCGAGCTGGGCGCGGCCGCGATCGCCGGGGTGCTGCCGGCCGAGGCCGCGATCGCCCTGGCCGGCCTGCGGGGTCGCGAGATGGCCGCGGCCTGTGCCCTCGAACCGACCGGGATGAGCGCGGTTCTCGGCGGCGACGCCGACGAGGTGCTGGCCGCGATCGAGAAGCACGGCCTGCACCCGGCCAACCGCAACGCCACCGGTCAGGTCGTCGCGGCCGGCTCGCTCGATGGGCTGGCCGGGCTCGAGGCGGATCCGCCGGCCAAGGCCCGGGTCCGCGCGCTGCAGGTGGCCGGCGCTTTCCACACGCCGTACATGGCGCCCGCCGAGAAGGCGCTCGAGGCCGTGGCCGGTGGCGTGAGCATCGCCGACCCGGCCCGCACCCTGCTCTCCAACCTCGACGGCACCGCCGTCGGACGAGGCACCGAGATGGTGGAACGCCTCGTCCACCAGGTCACCGCGCCGGTGCGCTGGGATCTCGTGATGCGCACACTGGTCGACCTCGGCGTCACCGGCGTGCTCGAACTGCCGCCCGCCGGCACCCTGGCCGGGCTGGTCAAGCGCGAGCTCAAGGGCGACGGCGCCCCCGAGATCGTCACCCTCAACACGCCCGGCGACCTGAGCGCCGCCCGCGACCTGATCGCCCGGCACAGCGGGCACCCGATCGAAGGAGCAACACGATGACCGCGGGTTCCCGCATCCTCGCGATGGGGCACTACCAGCCCTCGCGGATCGTCACCAACGACGACCTCGCCGCGACGATCGACACCAACGACGAGTGGATCAAGAGCCGGGTCGGCATCGCGGAGCGGCGCATCGCCGACGGCGAGTCGGTCGCCGACATGGCCACCTTCGCGGCCGAGAAGGCGCTGGCGAGCTCCGGGCTCAGCGCGGCCGACATCGACCTGGTCACCGTGGCCACCTGCTCCGCGGTCGACCGCTGCCCCAACGTGGCGACCCGGGTCGCGGCCCGGCTGGGCATCAACGCCCCCGCCGCGTACGACCTCAACACCGCCTGTTCCGGCTTCGGCTACGCGCTGGCCTCGGCCGACCACGCGATCCGGGCCGGCGCGTCGCGCAACGCCATCGTGATCGGCGCCGAGAAACTCTCCGACGTCACCGACTGGACCGACCGCACCACGGCCGTCCTCTTCGGCGACGGCGCGGGCGCGGCCGTGGTCACCGGCGTGCCGGACGGCGAGGAGCCGGGCATCGGCCCGGTGCTCTGGGGCTCGGCGCCTGACAAGGGCGACGCGCTGCGGATCGAGGGCTGGCAGCCCTACATCCAGCAGGAGGGCCAGATCGTCTTCCGCTGGGCCACCACCGAGCTGGCGCCGTTCGCCCTGCAGGTCTGCGAGCGGGCCGGCGTCAAGCCGTCCGAGCTCGCGGCGTTCGTCCCCCACCAGGCCAACACCCGGATCATCGACGGCATCGTGAAGCGGCTGGGCCTCGGCCCCGACGTGGTCGTGGCCAAGGACCTGGTGCAGTCGGGCAACACCTCCGCGGCCAGTGTGCCGCTGGCCCTGTCCAAGCTGATCGAGCGGCGCGAGGTGCCCTCGGGCGCCCCGGTCCTGCTCTTCGGCTTCGGCGGCGGCCTCACCTACGCCGGCCAGGTCGTTCGCTGCCCGTAAGCGTTGGACCAGCCGGAGCAATCCCCACCATTGAGAGGAACTACCAGTAATGGCAACTCGCGAAGAGATCACCTCGGGCCTCGCCGAGATCCTCGAGGAGGTCGCCGGCGTGAACCCGGACGACGTCGCCGAGGGCAAGTCCTTCACCGATGACCTGGACGTCGACTCGCTGTCCATGGTCGAGGTCGTGGTGGCCGCGGAGGAGAAGTTCGGCGTCAAGATCCCCGACAACGAGGTCCAGAACCTCAAGACCGTCGGCGACGCCGTCAGCTACATCGAGGCGAACCACTGACATGAGCAAAGTCGACGTCGTCGTCACCGGGCTCGGCGCGACCACCCCGTTGGGCGGGGACGTCGCGTCCACCTGGGACGCTTTGCTGGCCGGCCGCTCTGGGGTGGGTCGCCTCACCCTGGAGTGGGCCGACCAGCTCACGGTCAAGATCGGAGCCCAGCTCAAGGTCGACCCGTCCGAGGTCATCGACCGGGTCCGGATGCGCCGCCTGGACCGCTCCGAGGCGATCGCCCTGATCGCCGCGAAGCAGGCCTGGGCCGACTCGGGCCTCGAGGACGCGGGCCTCGACAAGGAGCGCCTCGCCGTGAGCCTCGGCAGCGGCATAGGGGGTGCGCTCACCCTGCTCAACCAGGACGACATCCTGGAGCAGTCCGGCCAGCGCAAGGTCAGCCCGCACACCGTGCCGATGCTCATGCCCAACGGCCCCGCGGCCTGGGTCGGCATCGAGCTGGGGGCCCAGGCCGGCGTGCACGCCATGGCCAGCGCCTGCGCGACCGGGGCCGAGGCCATGTCCCTCGGCCTCGACATCATCCGCTCCGGCCGGGCCGACGTGGTGCTGGCCGGTGGGACCGAGGCGGTGATCCACCCGCTGCCGTACGCCGGGTTCGCCAACATGCGGGCCATGTCGACCCGCAACGACGAGCCCGAGAAGGCCTCCCGCCCCTGGGACAAGGGCCGCGACGGCTTCGTCTTCGGCGAGGGCGCGGGCGCGCTGGTGCTCGAGCGTGAAGACCACGCGAGGGCTCGCGGCGCGCGGATCTACGCCCGGCTGGCCGGCGCCGGCATCACCTCGGACGGCTACGACATCGTGCAGCCCGACCCGGAGTGCAAGGGCGGCGCCCGCGCGATGGCCAAGGCGATCCGCGACGCCGGGCTGACCGGGGCCGACATCGCCCACGTGAACGCGCATGCCACCTCGACCCCGGTCGGCGACATGGGCGAGATCCTCGGCATCAAGGCCTCGATCGGCACCCACCCGGTGATCACCTCCACCAAGTCGATGTCCGGCCACCTCCTGGGTGCGGCGGGCGCGCTGGAGTCGATCGCCACCATCCTGGCCATCCGGGACAGCGTGGTTCCCCCCACGATCAACCTGGACGACCCGGACGACAAGCTCGACCTCGACGTGGCGGCGCACAAGGCCCGCCCGCTCGAGATCCACGCGGCCATGAACAACTCGTTCGGCTTCGGTGGGCACAACGTGGCGCTGGTCTTCACCCGCGCCTGACGCTGCGCTTTCAGAAGGGGCCTGGCCATTCGGCCGGGCCCCTTTTCAGCACGCTGTCCGGGGTAGGCCGGCGACCGCGACGGGCGACTTGCCGGGGGCCTTCGCCTTGCCGGCCAGCACGGCGGCCAGGGCGGTCAGCGACAGCCTGCTCGACGAGTAGGTGGCGACCAGGATCGGCGACCGGGCGCCGGCCAGCAGGTAGGGCGTGTCCATCATGACCGTCACGCGAGCCGCCGGGTCCAGGTCGACGCTCTTGTCCCCGTACCCGACGAGGTGGACCACCGCGCCGCCCGCCGCCTGCACCTTGAACCCTTGCGCCTGCAGCGCCTTCACCAGGTTGACCCGGGCCACCTCGCGGCCGCTCGAGGCGGTGACGGTGACCGGGCCGCCGAGCAGCGCCCCCGAGCACGGCCCGCGCAGCACGGTGACCGAGGCGGCGTCGAGCGCGGCCACCGCCTGCTCGTGGGCCGGCGAGCCGACCACGGCCAACTGCGGCGGCGCGGTCGCGGCGGTGCGGAACTTGAGGGTGAGGATCCGGGTGACCGCCTCGGTCAGACGTTCCTTGGAGAGCGAACCGTCCTTCAGCCCGGACAGGATGCCGTCCCGGGCGGCGCCGAGGTTCGGCGGCATCAGCAGCATGTCGTTGCCCGCGTTCAGGGCCCGGACGGCGGCCTCGCCGGGCGGCCACTTCATCGCGGGCGGCATGTTCATCGCGTCGGTCACCGCGACACCGGTGAACTTGAGCTGACCGCGCAGCACGTCCGTCATGATCTTTTTGGAGAACGTGGCCGGCACGCCCTTGTCCAGCGCCTGCAGGTCGAGGTGGCCGGACATGACCACGCCGGCCCCCGCGGCCACCCCGGAACGGAACGGCGGCAGATCCTGCGCTGTCCAGGCCGCCTTGCTCTGCGCCACCACCGGCAGGCTCTCGTGGCTGTCCCCACTGGTGTGTCCGTGCCCCGGGAAGTGCTTGAGGCCGGCCGCCACGCCGGCGCTCTCGAGGCCGCGGACGGCCGCGGCGACCTGCTGGGAGTTGGCCTTGGCGTCGGCGCCGAACGAGCGTGAGCCGATCACCTTGTTGGCCGGCGGCCCGAGGGTGTCGGCGACCGGGGCGAAGTCGACCGTGATGCCCATGGCGGCCAGCTCCTCGCCGGCCGCGTGCCAGGCCGCCTCGGTCAGGGGCGGCCGGCCCGCGGCGCCCGCCGCCATCGCGGCCGGAAGCAGGGTCACGCCCTCGGTGACGCGGGTGACCACGCCGTACTCCTGGTCGGTGCCGATCATCAGCGGCGCGCCGCCGGGCAGCTGCCGCGCCGCCGCCTGCAGGCCGTCGGTGAGCTCGCGGACCTGCTTCGGGTTCTCGACGTTGGTGGTGGGGTTGGTGGCGCCGGTCGGGTCCTCCGCGGTGAACCCGACCAGGATCAGGCCGCCCAGGTGGAACTTGGCGATCATCTCGGCCGGCGTCTTCACCCCGGCCAGCCCCTGGTTGCCGGCCGCGGAGCCCTCGTCGACGGAGGTCGCGGAGCTGCCGTAGGCGTACGGCATGAGCACCTGACCGGCCAGATCGGCGTCGCTCATCGCGGACACGGCGGCGGCCGCCCTCGTCGCCGGATCGCCGGTGGCGCTCGGGCTCGCCGCGGAAGGGGCGACCGAGGGCGCCGGTGCGGCGGCCGAAGGGGTCGTGGGCTCGGGGTCGTCCGACCCGCACGCCGCCGCGGCCAACAGCAGCGGGACGAGCAGGACGACGCGCACGGTCCTCATCACGACCGCCACCGTATCGGTGGACAGCTCGCTCTCTTACCCGACCCGGGTCAAAAGGGTGACGGGGGCGCCGTCGCCGGCGTAGCGATAGGGCTCGAGCTCGGCGTCCCAGGCCGAGCCGAGCGCCTTTTCCAGGGCATGCGACAGGGCCTCCGGCGCACGCGCGGAGGCCATGAGCGCGCGCAGCCTGTCCTCGCCGATCTGGATGTCGCCCGACGCGCCCATGATCCCGTGAAAGAGGCCTCGCCCGGGGACGTGCATGAAACGCTCGCCGTCAACGCCCGGACTGGGTTCCTCAGTCACCTCGAAACGGATCATGGGCCACTGCCGGAGGGCAGCAGCCAGCTCGGCGCCAGTACCGGCCCGACCGGTCCAGCTGCACTCGGCGCGCCGCATGCCGGGATCAACCGGCTGCGCCGTCCAGTGCAGGGTGACCGGCGCGGTCAGTACGCGCGCGATCGCCCACTCGACGTGCTGGCACACGGCGAGTGGAGTCGAGTGGACGTATACGACGCCACACGTTGGCACGGTGACCTCCCGGAGACCGAGGTGCGTCTTCCCCTACGACCTCGACCGCGGTTGATCGTGTCCCATGATGCCGGTTGGTACTGATGGTGCGCCAGAGAATCGGCAACATCGACATCTGATCGGCCGTAGTGGCACACCCTGCTCAACGCTTCAACCTGCTCGGACGGCACGGTTGGTCGGGCATCGTGTAGAGTTACCAAAGCCTTTTTTCTGCTTTCTCAAGGAGTCCCGCCGTGGCGAGCAACACCTCAAAGACCGCCCGCGCATCAGTCCGCGCCGGCCAGGGCACAGGCGGCGCCCTCAGCGTGCTCGGTGAGTACAAGTACCTCATCCCGCTCGCCAACGGCCGCTTCGCGTATGTGCGCAACCTGACCAACGGCAAGACCGCGCACCTCAAGACCGACTCCGAGGCGTTCGTCGAGGAGATCCGCATTCTCACGGCAGCCGGGCACGGCGCCAAGATCCGTGCCGAGCTGACCGCGCTCGAGGAGACCCACCCGCAGGACGGCTGGGGCGCCACCGAGAAGCGTCTCGTCGACGCCGGTGTCTTCGAGGGCTGAGAGCCTTCCGCGCAGAGGCGCCTGCCGGCCGTGGCCGACAGGCGCCTTTTCGCATCTTCCGTTGATCCACCCACCGAGATCAGCCGGGCACGACCAAGACCAACCGGACAGATCAGGGCAAGGGATCGACCAGCCCGGTGTCGAGGTCGTAGACGGCCCCCACCACGTCGACCCGGCCGCTCGTGACCGCGTCGGCCACCACGTCGACCGAGCTCATGCGACGGACCGTGCGGCCCACGTGGGCGCGCATCGCCTTGTCGGAGGCGTCGAGCTCATCCATGCCGACCGCGCGCACCGCCGGGGCGATCTCGTCGATCAGATAGCCGATGTCGCCCGCCGGGACCTCGCCGGCCCGCAGCGCCGCCACGGTCGCCATCACCGCGCCGCAGCGCTTGTGCCCGAGCACCATGATCAGCGGCACGCCCAGCTCGGCCACGGCGAACCCGACCGAGCCCAGCACCGCCCGGTCGACCACGTGCCCGCCCGAGCGCACCACGCAGATCGACCCGAAGGTCTGATCGAAGATCGCCTCGAGCGGCACCCGCGAGTCGATGCAGCCCAGCACCACCGCATGCGGCTGCTGGCGCGCCGACGACGCGGCGGCCGCCGAGACCTGATGCCCGTGCTCGGGACGGCCGCTCACGAAACGCTTGTTGCCCGCCACCAGTTCGGCCAGTGCTTCCTCGGCGTTGGTGATCGGCACAGTGGGCCCCGCCGACGGGTCGGTCGTCATACGAGTGATTCTCACCCAAATCGGTCCGACGAACAGGCTGTGCGAGCCAACTCACGTTCAGTACGGGACTTTCGGCCCTATTCCTGCACCAAATCGGAAGTGGCATTTCGGGTGATCGCGAGTGATGCTTATTACCCGTGGGTACAACGGGGCCGTGCGGATCACGGAGGTGCCCATGTCAGAGCGCGCGGAGCTGACGCTTCCCGACGGTGTGCGACTGGCCGTCGAGATCCACGGCCCGGCCACGGCCGAGCTCACGGTGGTGCTGATGCACGGCTGGTGCCAGGACAAACGCACCTGGCAGCACCAGGTGGCGGCCCTACGCAAGCTCGGCCGGCGGCGGCCGAGGGTGATCACCTATGACGCCCGCGGGCACGGCCGCTCCGGCGCCACCCGCCTCAGCTCGGCCACCCTGGGCCAGCTCGGCGACGATCTCGACGAGGTGCTGCGCCGGTTCGCCCCGAGCGGCCCGCTGGTGCTCGCCGGCCACTCGATGGGCGGCATGACGATCATGGAGTACGCCGACCGGCACCCCGCCGAGTTCACCGACCGGGTCGCCGGCCTGCTGTTCTGCTCGACCACCGCCGAAGGCCACACCCACACCCGCTACGGCCTGCCCGAGAGCGTGGCCGCCCTGATGCGCGCGGGCGAGACGATCGGCGCCGGCGTGCTGGCCCGCTCGGGCGCCTGGTGCCCGCACCGGGCGCTGCTGCCGGCGCTGCGCCCGGCCGTCCGCTGGCTGCTCATGGGCGACGGCCACCCGGACGCCGCCTTCGAGACGACGATGCGCAGCTTCGCCCGCACCTCGCTGCGGTCGATCGGCGGCTTCCGCTCCTCGATCGGCGCCCAGCAGCGGCTCGAGACGCTGGCCGCGCTCGGCGACGTGCCGGCCGCGGTGCTCGTCGGCGAGAAAGACCGGCTGACCCCACCGGCCTGCGCCAAGTCGATCGCGGCGGCCCTGCCCCACGCCAAGCTGACGGTGATGCCCGGCGCGGGGCACATGCTGCCGCTGGAACGCCCCGACGACGTCTCGGAGCTGCTCACCGACGTCATCAAGCGAGCCACCCGCAGCCTGAGCGCCCCGCGCCGCCGCGCACGCCCGGCCGACCGCTACGACCAGGCCGCTTAGCACAGACCCGGCCCGCCACCGCCCTTTTCCACAGCGCCCACTTATCCACAGGCCCGCCGCCCAAGATCCCTCGTTTCCGCCAGACTGTCCCGAGGGGGCTCCCCCTGGGGCGGGTGGGCTTTGACCGCGTGGGCTTCAGCCGGATGACCTTCGAGTGGGCGAACGTCAGGTTCGGTGCGACCCCGAGAACGATCGCGCGATCAGCGCCTCGTCGGATTGCGAGTTCGACCACGGCGGGCGAGCAGGCCTCGATCAAGCGGACGGACGGGCGGGTGAGCGGACGAGCGGGCCGGCGAGTGGACGAGCGGGCCGGCGAGTGGACGAGCGGGCCGGCAGGCGTCGATCAGAGGGTCACGACCAGTTTGGTGGCGGAGACGCCGCGGCGCTGTTGGTCCATCGCCTGCTGCAGGTCGGCGAGGGACGTGCCGACGACCGTCGCGGCGGGGACCGGGCGATACCGGACCTCGGCCAGCGCTTCAGGCAGGAAATCGCGGAAGATCGCGGGGCCGACCTCGTTCTTCTTCAGGTCCGAGCCGATCACGAACTTGACGCGGACGCGACGGCGCCAGGCCGCCAGCTGCCACCTGATCACGCCGCCGGCCATCCCGGTCACGGTCCGCGGCAGCGAGAAGCCCTTCTCGAAGGTGACCGGCGCGGTGGCGGCCGAGACGAAACGGTTGCCGCGGGACGCGCCGGCGATCCGGATGCACGCTTCGGCCGATCCGGGCCCGACGGCGAGCGCGCCGGCCAGCGTACGGTCGCTCAGGGTCTTGATGATGTCCGTTTCGACCGTGGGGCTGCGGTAGTCGAAGACCCGGGCCGCGCCCAGTTCGAGGAGCCGTTCGGCGTTGCGCGGCGACGCCGTGGTGATCACGTCGTAGCCGGCCGCCACCGCCATCTGGACGGCGTTGGTGCCGACGCTGGTCGAGCCGCCCCAGATCAGCACGGTCTCGCCGGTCGGGGCCGGTTCGGCCGTCGGGTGCCGCAGGCCGAGCTGACCGGTCTGGAACAGGGCGCTGGCCGCGGTGGCCAGGCCTAGCGGCAGCACCGCCGCGTCCGCGTACGCCATGCTCGCCGGGATCGGGGCGGCCAGCCGGTCGAGCGCCACCACGTACTGCTGGAAGGCACCTTGGGCCGAGCTGTCGGCGTCCTTGTCGGTGCCCACGGCCAGGGCCAGCACCCGGTCGCCGGGGCGGAACCGGGTCACCGCCGAGCCGACCTCGACCACCTCGCCGGCGACGTCGGCGCCGAGCACGGCGGGGTAGGTGAGCCAGGAGTAGGCGACGCGACCGGCCACCTGGATGACCCAGTCGAGCGGGTTGACGGCGACGGCGTGGCTGCGGATGACGATCTGGTCGGCCCCGGGGGTGGGGTAGGGCGCCGGGCCGACCTCGAGGGTGCGGTTGCGGGCGGGGATCCAGGCGGCGGTGTTCGTGGGCATGGCGGCACACTCCTCGTGACTGCACTAAGTGCAATCACGAGTGTGGCACGCGACTGCACCAAGTGCAATCGACGGTAGGATCAGCGCATGGCACGGTGGGAACCGGACGCGCGCGGGCGGCTGCAACAGGCGGCCATGGACCTGTTCCGCGAGCGGGGCTACGCCGAGGTGACGGTGGCCGAGATCGCCGACCGGGCCGGGCTGACCAAGCGGACGTTCTTCAACCACTTCGCCGACAAGCGCGAGGTGTTCTTCGCCAACGGCCCGATGTTCGAGGAGAACGTGCTGGCCCATCTGGCCGCGGCCGACCCGGCGTTGAGCGCGATCGACGCCGCGATGCTGGCACTCACCCGGGCCGGCCTCCAGCTGGCCCCCTATTACGAATACGCCAAGGGCCGGCTGGCCGTCCTCGCCGTCACCCCTGAGCTGCAGGAACGTGATCTGATCAAGAATGCCGGGCTGGCCGCCGCGATGGCCGCGGCCCTGGCCGAGCGCGGCGTGCCGGACCGCACCGCCGCGTTCACCGCCCAGACCGCGCTGGCCGTCTTCGCGGCGGCCGCCGCCGAGTGGATAGCCACCCGGTCCACCGACTTCCCCGGCCTGATGCAGCAGACCCTGGCCGAGCTGCGTGACGCGGTGGCCTAGCCGAGCGACTTTCCGAGGGCCTCGAGCAGGTATTCGGTGCCTTGGCGGCGCTTGTCGACGGTGTCCAGCCCGTCGAGGTAGGCGCCCTGCTCGGTGATCACGAAGTCGGTGCCGCCGCCGTCCGCCGGGTGCATCTCGACGGTGGCGACCGAGACCGAGATCCGGGTGCCGTCCATGGTCATCTCGTACGTGTAGACGAGCCGCTCGTCCGGCACGATGTCGGTGTACGTGGCGAGGTAGCCGAACTTGGTGCCGTCGCCGAAGACGGTTGTCGCCGTCTCGCGGCCGCCCTCGCGGAAGTCGAACGAGACGTCCTCCTGCCGGGTCGTGTCGTCGGGTGAGCCGAACCACTTCGACTTGGCCTGCCGGTCGGCGAAGGCCTGGAACACCCGGGCGGGCGTGGCCGCGTAGTGGCGCTCGAGCCGGAAAGTGTCGTGTTTGGCGGATCGTGCGGTCATTGCTGATCTCCCTGGTCGTCTGCGGTCTGGTCGAGGAACTCGCCCAGGCGGTCGAGGCGGCTCGTCCATCCGGCCCGGCGGTCGGCGATCCACTGCTCGGCGGCGCTCAGCGCGGCCGGTTCGAGATAACAGGTGCGCACCCGCCCGGTCTTCTGCGATCGGACGAGGCCGCTGTCCTCGAGCACCCGCAGGTGCTGCAGCACCGCGGGCAGCGACATCACCAGCGGCTCGGCCAGCTCTTTCACGGTGGCCGGGCCCCGGCTGAGCCGGTCGACCATGCCGCGGCGGCTGCCGTCGGCGAGGGCCGCGAACATCAGGTCGAGCGACGTCGAATGGTTAAGCACTTGCTTAAGTATTCGCGTGGGCGCGCCGATGTCAAGGGCGGGTGAGACGCGAGGCCCTCCGAAGGAGTAGGTTCGAGTGCTCCCTTTTATGCGAGCACGCTGCCCGAAAGCGTGCATCAGGGGCCGGAAAGTGAGATTCACCGTCTTGAGCGACGCCACTGTCCTTCAGCAGGAGATCGCGGTCGAGCAGCACCACGTCGACCGCGTCTATGCCCGGCTCGCCGAACTGCGTCACGATGCCTCCCGCGCCGAGAAGGAGGGCTACCAGATGGCCGGGGTCGGCACCTTCGGCGCATTGGTCGAACGGGATGCGATGGTCTTCCACGCCGCCCGCCGCCGCCATGCCCTCGACACCGAGCACGAGGGCCTGGTCTTCGGCCGGCTCGACCTCAACACCGGAGCCACCCACTACGTCGGCCGGATGGGCATCCGCGACGAGTCCTCCCGGCCCCTCGTCGTCGACTGGCGGGCCCCGGCGGCCGCCGCCTTCTATCGCGCCACCCCGGCCGACCCGCTCGGCGTCATCCGGCGACGCATGATCCAGTCGAGCCGCGAGCGTGTCACCGGCATCGAGGACGACCTGCTCGACCCCGAGGCAGCGCCCTCCGACATGCGCATCGTGGGCGACGGCGCCCTGCTGGCCGCCCTGTCCAAGGCGACCGGCAGCGGCATGCGCGACATCGTGGCGACGATCCAGCGCGAGCAGGACGACGCGATCCGCTCCCCCGCCTCGGGCATCACCTTCGTCACCGGCGGCCCGGGCACCGGCAAGACCGCGGTGGCCCTGCACCGGGCGGCGTACCTGCTGTATTCCGACCGCAGCCGGTTCGCCGGCGGCGGTGTCCTGGTGGTCGGCCCGTCCGGCGTCTTCGTCGAATACATCGCGACCGTGCTGCCCTCGCTCGGCGAGGACACGGCGACCCTGCGGTCGCTCGGCTCGCTGATGGTGGGGTACGACGCGACCCGGGTCGACCCGAGCGACGTCGCCTCGATCAAGGGCTCGCTGCGGATGCGCCGGGTCCTCGAGCGCGCGTCGCACGACGCGGTGCCGGGGGCGCCCACCGAGCTGCGGATGCTCTACCGGGGCACGCTGCTGCGGCTCGACGCCAACCAGCTGGACGCCATCCGGCGTAAGGCGCTGCCCCGCGGCGCCCGTCGCAACGAGGTGCGCAGCCACGGCTTCGACCGGGTCTTCGACGCGCTCTGGGCGCAGGCCCGCGACCAAAAGCTGAGCGGCCTGCCGGAGAAGAAGGAGTTCGAGGCGGAACTGGCCGACCGCGGCGACTTCCGCGAGTTCCTCAAGGCGTGGTGGCCGCGGTTCACCCCGATGCGCATCCTGCGCTGGCTGGCCGACCCGGGACGGTTCCGGGCGTACGCCAACGGGGTCCTCTCCCGGGAGGAGATCGCGCTCTTGCAGGGCTCCTTCGACGCGCTGGCCGAGCGGGGCCCGACGATCGCCGACGTGGCCCTGCTCGACGAGCTGGACGAGATGCTGGGCCGGCCCCGGCAACCCAGCAAGAAGAACAAGAACCCGTTCCACGTACGCGACGGGGTGCAGGAGGTCAGCACCTTCGCCGACCGGCAGGCCGCCCTGCGCACCCAGCACGGGCAGCGCGAGGAGGACTACCGGGAGTACGCGCACGTGGTGGTCGACGAGTCGCAGGACGTCTCGCCGATGCAGTGGCGGATGATCGGCCGGCGTGGCTCCTACGCGTCCTGGACGATCGTCGGCGACCCGGCGCAGACCGCCTGGTCGGGCGACCCGGACGAGCTGGAGAGGGCCCGCGAGCGCGCCCTGGGCTCGCGGAAACGCCACAACTTCTCGCTGACCACCAACTACCGCAACTCGTCGGAGATCTTCGCGGTGGCCGCCTCGGTGATCCGGCGGATCATGCCTGACCTGCCGCTGCCGACGGCCGTGCGCAGCACCGGCGTGGACCCGGTCGACGTGACCACCGACGCGGCCGGGCTGCCCGGTCTGGTGCGCGAGCTGACCGAGAAACAGCTGGCCGACGTCGACGGCACGATCGGGGTGATCACGCCGGTGCCCCGCCGTGACGAGATGGCCGAGTGGGTCACCGGCCTGCCGGAACGGGTCCACGTGGTCACGGCGCTGGAGGCCAAGGGCATGGAGTACGACGCGGTGGTGCTGGTCGAGCCGGGTTCCCTCACGAAGGATCCGGCCGGCATGCGCACCCTCTACGTCGCCCTGTCCCGGGCCACCCAGCGCCTGACCACGGTCGGCACCGATCCGGCCTGGCGCGGCTGAGCCCCGGCGGGGCTACGGAATGGGAACGGCCACGGCGTCGTACGTCGTGGTCGGTTCCGGCGTGGTGGTGAACCGGGCGTTCGGCAGGTAGAAGCGGTGGCCGTACTCGGCGATCGTGGTCGGCACGTCGAACGACGCGCTCGTCGTCCGGGAGACGACCGTGCCCGCGGTGGCCCGCTTGTCCAGCGCGACCTTGGCGATCACGTTGAGCCGGTTCTGCACCACGTAGAGCGTGCGGCCCCGCAGCCACAGGCCGTCACCGTTGGCCACGGTCTCGGTGCCGTTGAGGGTCATCTCGGTGCTCCTGCCGTCGTAGCCGACCCGGAAGAGCTTGCCGAGGTTGGACTGCACGATGATCAGGCCGCGGCCGTCCGGCGTACGGGAGATGCCGTTGGCGTTGTTGCCGGTGGTGTAGGCGATGTCACCGGTCAGCGGCACCGCGACCGGCACGGCGTTCTTGCCCAGCGGCAGCTTCCAGAGCACCGGGTTGGCCGAGTCGGTGAACCAGGCGGCGTCCCGGGTGAGCACCACGTCGTTGATGAACCAGCTGGTGGTGCCCGGGGTCTTGAGCGTGTACGACTTCAGCACCTGGCCGCTGCGGACGTCGATCACGCGGGCGTTGCCGCCGCTGCCCCCGGCCACGAAGAGCCGGCCGTGGTCGTCGAGCTTGAGACCGAGCGAC
The DNA here is from genome assembly GCA_965217855.1 of Actinoplanes sp. Lineage (GTDB taxonomy): Bacteria > Actinomycetota > Actinomycetes > Mycobacteriales > Micromonosporaceae > Actinoplanes. The sequence continues at coordinate 34,274 of CBDCJN010000019.1, forward strand.
GGGTTGCCGGCGCCCGGGCCCTCACTGAGCACCGACCCCTGGCCGGTGCGCAGGCTGACGCGGTAGATGTCGCCGTCGACCCGCGAGCCGAAGTAGGCGTACGGCTTGTCCCCGATGGCAATGCCCTCGGGCTGGAACCCGGCCGGCAGCGTCAGCGAGCTGGGCCACTTCCTGGTCGAGTGGGCGGCGGCCGGCGCCGCGCCGGCCAACACGGCAAGCGCCGTGGAGATGACGATCGCGAGGGTACGTCTGGACATGGATATCCCTTTCCAGGCGGAACTTTGCTGTCATCGGTTCCCTACCCCGTTTCGGGCGGGTTGGTTCGACATTCGTCGCACCAAGACCCTGGTTGCACATATAGCGATGTACGCATACATTGGCCGAGGCGCACGGAGCCGACGGAAGGTTGAGACATGGGAGCCGGGCACGACCACGGGGGCCAGGCGCTGCGCGCGGGTGTGAAACACCGCAAGCGGCTCTGGTGGGCTGCCGGCCTGCTGGCCGGCTTCATGGTCATCGAGGCCGCGGCCGCGTTCGCGAGCGGATCGCTGGCCCTGCTGTCCGACGCCGGGCACATGTTCACCGACGTGCTCGGCATCGCCATGGCGCTCGCCGCGATCACCGCGGCCGGCCGGGCCGCCACCGACTCGCAGCGCACCTTCGGCCTCTACCGCCTCGAGGTGCTCGCCGCCCTGGCCAACGCCGCCCTGCTCACCGCCGTGGCCGGCTTCGTCGTGGTGCAGGCGGTGCGCCGCTTCACCGACCCGCCCGACGTGCCCGCGGGCTCGATGCTGCTGGTCGCGGTGGGCGGCCTGATCATCAACCTGATCGCGTTCGCGCTGTTGCGCAGCGGCGCGAAGGAGAGCATCAACGTGCGCGGCGCCTACCTCGAGGTGGTCGGCGACCTGCTCGGCTCGGTCGGCGTGATCGTGGCCGCCGCGATCATCGGGCTCACCGGGTGGTCGTACGCGGACCCGATCGTCGCCGTGCTGGTCGCGCTGATGATCCTGCCGCGCACCTTCGCGCTGGGCCGGTCCGCGGTACGCATCCTGGTCCAGGCCGCCCCCGAACACCTCGACATCACCCAGGTCCGGGCCCGGCTGGCCGCCGTGCCGGGCGTCTGCGACGTGCACGACCTGCACGTCTGGACGCTCACCTCGGGCATGGACGTGGCCTCGGCCCACCTGAGCCTGGAACCGGCGGCCGAGCTGGGCACCGTGCTCACCGACGCCCGCGAGGCGCTGCACGAGGACTTCCACATCGATCACGCCACGCTCCAGGTGGAGCCGGTGGCGGCCAGCGGGCGGTGCTCTCCTGCCGGATGGTGATGAGGGTATGGCGATCATCACACCTCAGGGTGCACGATCTTCACACCGGTCACCGCGTGTGCCGACCACCGTCCGGCCCTCGGCTTCGTCTCTACGCTTGGTGACCATGCCATCACGGGAGGACATCAGCATGACGACGGTCATCCACCAGCCGAGGATCGCGTGGGACGGCGCCCGCGCGATCGTGCACGCGGCGGGCACCCAGCACTCCGAGGATTTCGCCGCCCGGGTGCTGAGCCGGCTGGGCAGCGAGATGTACGGCCACTTCGCCGACACCCGGCAGCGGCTGCTCACCGCGCTGGTCGAGACCGGCGGCGACCGGTTCGCGGCCGACGTCGAGGCCGGCAAATGGCGGGTGCGCCTGGAAGATCTGCTCCGCACCCACCCGGAACTGACCGGGCCGCTGGCCGAGCTGACCGGCGAGGGATTCGAGCTCTGACGGGCCGCCCCGGCACTTCAGGGCGCCGGGGCCACTTTTGCGGTAATCCGCACCGACACGTCGGCAAGCAGCAACAATGCCCTATATGGGCGACGCTCGGGTCATGGTTTTCGCGCCGGCACCACAACTGACGGTGACGATCGAACAGCAACACAACGAGCCGGAGCTGCACGTCCACCCGGGCGGGCAAGGCATCTGGCAGGCTCGAATGATCACCTCCCTGGGCGCCGAGGTCACCCTCTGCACCGCGGTCGGCGGCGAGGTCGGCCGGGTCCTCAAGCCCCTGCTCGACTTCAAGGGCGTGCTGCTGCGCACCATCCCCCGCGAGAGCGGCAGCGGGTGGTACGTGCACGACCGCCGCGCCGGCACGCGCACCGAGCTGGCCGAACAGCCGGGCGCCCCGTTCACCCGGCACGAGCTCGACGAGCTCTACAACCTGGCGCTGGCCGAGGGCCTGCGCTGCGGCAACGCGATCCTCAGCGGCCCGGCCCACCCCTCGGTGATCCGGCCCGACGTCTACGGCCGGCTCGCCCACGACCTGCGCGCCCACGGCTGCCGGGTGATCGCCGACCTCTCCGGTGACCACCTCAAGGCGGTGCTCGAGGCCGGGCTTGACGTGGTCAAGGTAAGCCACGAGGAGTTGCTCCGGGACGGCGTGATCAAGGACGACTCCGAGAAGACGCTCACCGAGGCTCTGATCAACCTGCACGAGAACGGGGCCGAGATGGCACTGCTGTCGCGGGCCGACGCGGGCGCGCTCGCCCTGTTCAACGAACAGATCTACCGGGTCGGCATCCCGAAGCTCACCATCGCCGACCACCGCGGCGCCGGCGACTCGATGACCGCGGGAGTCGCCGCGGTGCTGGCCAAGGGCGGCGAGATGCATCAGGCGGTCCGCACCGGGGCGGCCGCCGGAGCGCTCAACGTCACCCGGCACGGGCTCGGCACCGGGCACATGGACGCCGTCCAGGTGCTCACCGAGCGGGTCAAGCTCACCCCGATCAAGAAGGCACGATGACGAGAATCCTGATCACCAACGACGACGGCATCGACGCTCCCGGCCTGCGCTGGCTGGCCCGGGCGGCGGCCCGCGAGGGACACGACGTGGTGGTCGCGGCGCCGATCACCGAGGCGAGCGGCAGCAGCGCCGCGATGACCGCGGTCGAGGAGCACGGCAAGATCATCCTGCACAAGCGGGAACTGCCCCACGCCAAGCACATTCCGGCGTACGCGGTGGCGGCCTCCCCCGCGTACATCGTGCTGCTCGCCCTGCGGGAGGCCTTCGGCGACGCGCCCGAGATGATCCTGTCCGGGATCAACCGGGGCGCCAACGCCGGCGCCGCGGTGGTGCACTCGGGCACGGTCGGCGCCACGCTGACCGGGTCTTACGCCGGCTTGCACGGTCTCGCCGTCTCGCTGGACGTGCTGTCGCCCCGCGCCTCCTCGGCGCGCAGCGGGGGCGCGGCGCTCGCCGCGCTCGACCACGAGGAGGACGAGAAGCGGCACTGGGGCAGCGCGGCCGACCTGGCCGTCCGGCTCGTGCCGACGCTGCTGCACACGCCACCCGGCACCATCTTCAACCTCAACGTGCCCGACCTGCACCTGGACGGGATCCGCGGGCTGCGCCGGGCCTCGCTGGCCCAGTTCGGGCAGGTGCAGGTGAGCATCGCCGAGGCGGGCGAGGGTTTTGTCCGTACGGCCGTGCAGGCCGCCGACGAGACGCTCGAGCCGGACACCGACCTGGCCGCCCTCGCGGAGCATTTCGCCGTGGTCACGCCCATCCGGCCGCCGCACGAGATGACCGAGGTGAAGATCAACCTGGAGGCTATCCAGGTGCACACGCCGGCTCTTCAGTAGATCTTGTGCCACCGACAAAACAGACCCAGGCCGGGCCAGTAGGGCCGACCTGGGTCTGGTGTGAGTAGGGCCGCACCGACCGTGCCGAGGACCACATGGCCTCGGCCGGACGGAACCGGCGGATCAGGCTCCGGAGACCACGGGTTGGGCCGCGTCGGCGCCGCCGAAGGGCTGCGGGTTGCCGAAGAGGCCGAGCAGCCCGGTCACCCAGAGCTGCCGATGCGCGAAGCGGCTGGGCCGTGTGACGACCAGCTTGACGTCGCTGACCTGCGCGAGCTGGAAAGCCGCGACGAGCGCGCTGATGCCCACGGAGTCGATGAAGCTTACGTTCTGCAAGTTGAGCTCGATGCGTACGAGACGACCGGCGGCCAGCTGCGTTGCCACAGCTTCGCGGATCTCGTATGCGTTCTCGACGTCGATCTCGCCGCTCGGCGAGACCTCCACCACGTCGTCGGCAAGCGTCGACGTCATTATCGACAGCGTCACGCCATTTCCCTCCACCCGCCCGGAATTTCCGAGCGTCGTTCCTCAACACGGGCCACGGCCCGGGCGATCCCAGCTCGCCCGATCGAAACCAATGCCCCGAGACGGCCGGAGCCGCACTCGGAAGGTTCGGTGAATCTGACCGAAAGGTTAGGACCCGAACCTGTCAGACACCTGAGTGCCTTGTGTGAACCGGGTCAAGAGTACCGGGGGACGGCAACTCGTTTCCGAAACGTGATGGTGTCCACACGGGACAAGTTTGCTGAACAGCCAGCATGGGCAGGGTAGACAGGAACGGCGAGCGCGGGAGGTAAGAGGAGATGTTCTCCAGCAAGAGCAAGACTGAACGCACGGCCGCGCAGGCCTGGGAGTATCTGACGGCTGCGATGGCCGCTGCGGGCGACACGGCGAAGGACACCGGCGACAAGATCGCGGGCAAGGCCGGTGACCAGGGTCACAAGCTGGCCGGCAAGGGTCATGAGCTGGCCGGCAAGGGATACGAGCTGGCGGGCAAGGGTCAGAAGCTGGCCGGCAAGGCGAGTGGCAAGGCCGGCAAGAAGGCCGATCTGGCCTGGGGCCGGGCCAACGCCGCGGCCGCTGCCCTGGCCGGACGCAAGCCTTCCCAGCCGTGGGGCCTGATCATCGGGGTCGGCCTGCTCGGCGTGGCGGTCGGCTGGGCCGCTGCCACCTCGGCCCGGGCCGCTCTCGAGCGCCAGGCCGAGCAGGAAGAGCTCGAGCTGGCCGAGAACGCGGTCGTGGTCACCCCGACATACGACAACTAGAGGTTCGCGACAATCTCCGGGCGGTGCCCCTTGCCGCCCGGAGATTGTCGTACCCGACTTCTAGGGTGACCTCATGGATGCAGCGTTCTTCGATGGCCCGGCTGAGCTGCGCGCCTGGTTCGAGCAGCATCACGAGACGGCTCCCGAGCTGTTCGTCGGCTATTGGAAAAAGAGCTCCGGCCAGATCGGCGTGACCCATCCCCAGGCGATCGAACAGGCGCTGTGCTTCGGCTGGATCGACAGCGTCGGGCGCAGCATCGACGACAAGCGCTACCAGGTGCGCTTCACGCCCCGGCGCAAGGGCAGCGTTTGGAGCGCGATCAACGTTGCCAAGATCGCCGAGCTGACCGAGGCCGGTCTGATGCACCCTGCCGGCACGCGGGCGTTCGAGATGCGCAAGCCCGACCGGGTCGCCGTCTACTCGTACGAGCAGCCCGCCGATGCCGTCCTCGACGACGCCCAGACCGCCCTTTTCCAGGCCGATGAGACGGCCTGGGCCTGGTTCTCGGCGCAGAGCCCGTCCTATCGGCGGTCCGCGATCCACTGGGTGGTCAGCGCCAAACGGGCCGACACCCGGGAGCGCCGGCTGGCCCAGCTCGTCACCGATTCGGCCGCGGGCCGAAAGGTGCCCCCTCTTGCCCCCCGCTGATCCCCGAGGCTAGGTACAGTTTCGCCGTCTCCCCGCTGTGGCTTGGCCACCTGATTAGATAAGGTCCGTTGGTGCTTGCTGCCGGACACCTGCTGGGCAACCGTTACCGGTTGGACGAGCGCATCGCCACTGGCGGGATGGGTGACGTCTGGCGCGGCACCGATGTCGTGCTGGGCCGGGTCATCGCCGTCAAGGTGCTGCGCACCGCCATGATGTCCGACCCCGAGTTCGCCGCCCGCTTCTACGGCGAGGCGCGCATGATGGCCGCGTTCCGCCACCCCGGCGTCGTCGAGGTCTACGACTACGCCAGCGCCGCCGAGTCCGGCGGCGCCGACGGCGTGGCCTACCTGGTCATGGCCTACGTCGAGGGCGACCCGCTCTCGGTGCGGGTCAAGCAGGGCCCGATGCCGGTCTCCGAGGTCATGTCGATCGTGGCCCAGGCGGCCGACGCGTTGCACGCCGCCCACCAAAACGGCACGGTCCACCGCGACGTCAAACCCGGCAACCTGATCGTCAAGCCCAACGGCACGGTCGTGCTGGTCGACTTCGGCGTCGCCCGCTCCAACGCGGTGACCAGCGTGACGGCGGTCAACGCGATCGTCGGCACCGCGCTCTACATGGCGCCCGAGCAGGTCGCCAAGGGCAACGTCTCGGCCGCCACCGACATCTACGCGCTGGGTGCGGTGGCCTACCACTGCATCGCCGGCAAGCCGCCGTTCGACGGCGACAACGCGCTCCAGGTCGCCCTGCGCCACCTCGAGGACGAGCCCGACCCGCTGCCCGACGACGTGCCCGCCGATGTCCGCGATCTGATCCTGCGGGCCATGGCCAAGCAGCCGGGCGACCGCTTCGAGACCGCGGCCGAGTTCGCTGAGGCGGCGTTCGCGGCGGCCGGCCCGCTCGATTGGAAGAGGCTGACCGGCACGTCGATGGTCGCCCCGCTCAGCCCGGCCGCGCCGACCCGGGCCGTACCGCTCCCCCGCGACCTGCCGCTCGGCCCGTCACCGGTCTCGGCCGCCTCGCTGACGAGCACGTCGACCAAGCGGCCGTCGCGCAGCCAGACCGCCCTGCTCGTCGCGGTGATAGCGCTGCTCGTGCTGGCCGGCGGCCTGACCTTCGCGATCGCCATGAGCAGCAACGACGACGCCAAGAAGACAACGGAGAACTCGGTCACCGGCGGCCCGTCCCAGCCCGCTCAGGAGGACGTCACCACCGGCCCGTCGGCGGAAGCGAGCGAGGCCCCGACCAGTCACTCGACTCCGAGGGGCAACTCCGCGACGCGCACCCGCAGCCCCAGCGTCACGCCGAGCCTCACCCCGACGACGACGACGCCGCCGCCGACCACCACGCCGACCACCACGCCGACGACGACTCCCACCACGACGCCGACGACGACCCCGACCACCACCCCGACCACCACGCCGCCGACGACCACCACGCCGCCGCCGCCCGATCCCGGTGAGGGTGGTGCGGGCGCCGGGGGTTGATCCTCACGCCGTGTGCCGGGGTTGACCCTCACACTGTGTCAGGCGGGAGGCTGAGCACACCATGTTCAGTATCGGAGAGTTCGCCGGCCTGGGCCGGGTGTCGGTGCGCATGCTGCGCCACTACGACGCCATCGGCCTGCTGCGGCCCGCCCACGTCGACCCGCACAGCGGCTACCGCTTCTACACGGCCGCCCAGCTGCGCCTGCTCAACCGGGTGACGGCCCTGAAAGATCTGGGCTTCAGCCTGCACCAGGTGCAGACGATGATCGACGAAAAGGTCGACACGGCCGAGCTGCGCGGCATGCTGCGTCTGCGCCGGGCCGACCTGGCCACCCGCATGCAGCAGGACAATGCCCGCCTGGCCCAGGTCGACGCGCGCCTCCGCATGATCGAGAGTGAGGGGCACATGGACACCGGAGACGTCGTCCTCAAGACGGTTCCGGCGGTGCGGCTGGCGATGCTGGCCGCGACCGCCACCAGCTACGACGACCCGTCGTCGATCACCGAAAACCTCAGCCCGCTCTATCCGCGACTGATGGAGCTCATGGAACAGCACGGCGTGCCGATGACCGGCGCGCCGATCGCCTACTACACCGCGGCGCCGACCGAGCCGGGCGACGAGACGATCGAGGTGCACGCCGCGTTCCCGATCGGCGCGGCCGAGGTGCCCGGCGCCGCGGGCTTCGACGTGGTGACGCTGCCGCCGGTCGAGCAGGCGGCGAGCGCCATGCACCTGGGCCCGATGTCCGAGGCGTTCCGCACCGGCCAGAAAATCGCCACCTGGATCGACGACAACGGCTACCGCGCCGACGGTCCGGGCTACGCCGTCGAGGTCTACCTCGACTGCCCGCCGGGCGACTTCGACAAGTGGGTCACCGAGATGCAGGTGCCCGTGCGGAAAGCAACCGAAAACTAGGTGCTGTCCTTCGGATCACGCCGCAGCCCCTCGTGATCCGAAAGACAGCACCTTGCCTCAGGTCGGGGTGGGGGCGGCCGATGGGGCGGTCGGCACGGAACTGCAACCGAGCCGCTACCGAGAGGCCCCCGCCACATGACCACCCCGATTCCGTACGCGGCATACCCGACATCACCGCCGTGGGCTCCCCCGCAGCCCGCTGTCACGGTCCCCGCGCCGGCGTCCCCCGCCCCCACGACGAACGGGCGGCTGTTCGTCCGATTCCCGGAGGAGATGGCCAAGGCGGCCCGCCCGTCAGCGCCGTCCTGGCTGCCGGTGGTCTTCTGGACGCTGCTGCTCGGCGTGCCCGGCGTGATCTCCGCGGTCCGCCGGGGCACCGAGGCCCACCGCGGGGGCAACGAACGCTATCCGTACTGGCTGGCCTTCGGCACCGTGTTGGCCGCCGCGGTGGTCGCCGTCCTCAGCTTCACCATCACCGGCTGACCTCAGCACAGCGAAGCCCTCACCGGCAAGAGCCAAGGCCAACCTGTGGATAACGCCGAAGGTAACGCCGAGAGCTGTGGACAGACAAACCCTCGCCGACGCGGAAGGAGGTAGGTTCCCACCCTGGGTGGGGCGCTCCGGGCTGCGAACCAGAAACGCCCCCACTGAACGCACCAGGGAGCACGCTGGTGCGCGTACTCCCTGGTTGGTTCGGGGTTGGGTCAGAACTCGATGGGGGTGCCGGCCCGGACGAGCTGCCAGTTCTTGACGAAGAAGTCGGCCGGGTTGATGGCGCCCTTGGCCTGGGCCCAGTCGATCAGCAGCTGGCGGATCTCCTGCTGCGCGTTGTAGACCTGGGTCTTCACGATGCCGGGGAAGTTGCCGCCGCCGGAGCGCCGGTAGTTGTTCACCGCCACCACGAACTGCGCCGCCGGGTCGACGTCGGCCCCGGCCAGCTGCAGCCGGGTGATCCGCGATCCCACCGGCCGGCTGATGTCGATGTCGTAGTCGACGCCGGAGAAGACGTCGTAGTTGTAGTCGGGCACGGCCGGGTCGCTGATCGTGGCCGGGTCGACCGGGGCGCCCGGCGCGAGCGTGACGAAGTATTTCGCCGAGTATTCGAGGTAGGCCTTCACCTCGGCGCCGGTCAGCACGACCGCTTCGAGCGTGTTGTCGTAGATGTAGAGCCCGGCCACGTCTTTGATCTTGACGTCGCCCTGCGGGAAGACGGCCGTGCGGCTGAACGGCGCGGCGATCGACAGCACCGGCAGGCTCGCGTACTCGGTGCCGGCCAGGGCCGCCGTGACGGTGTCGGTCTGCACCTTGTTGATGTAGTCGAGGATCGGGGTGTCCTCGTAGCGCGAGGTGGCGGCCGAGAGCTCCTCGGTCGAGGTGGCCACGACCTGGTTGACGTACGCCACCGTCTTGGTGTGCTGGGACCGGACGGCCGCGAGCACCTTGGGGTCGGCGTCGACCGTGTTGGTGTTGAGCGTGGCCGACGACTTGGCCGTGATCGTCCAGCGGCCCCTCGTTCGGACCAGGTCGAAGTCCATCTTGGTCAGACGCTGGCCCCACTTCGACGGCTCGGACAGCAGCACCTGGGCGCCGGTCCGGATGTTGGTCACGAACCGCTGCGCCACCTCCTGGTGCGCGTGACCGAAAAGGATCGCGTCGATACCGGGCACCTGCTGCGCGATGAGGGCCGACGGGTTCTCGTTGGGCAGCTCGGCGCCGTAGCTCGAGGTGCCGCTGTCGCCGCCGTGGGCCGAGATCAGCACGATGTCGGCGCCGCGGGCCCGCATGATCGGCACCCACTTCGCGGCGGTCGCCACCATGTCGAGGAACTCGACCTTGCCCTCGACGTTGGCCCTGTCCCAGATGGCCACGCCCGGGTTGGTCAGCCCGAGGATGCCGACGCGCAGCGTGGGGGCGTGCCGGCCGAGCGAGACCTTCTTGATGACGTACGGCGTGAAGGTGGGCTTGCCGGTCTTGGCGCTGACCGCGTTGGCCGCGAGCGCCGGGAAGCCGAGCTGCCGGATCCACAGGTTGAGCAGCGGCAGGCCGTAGTTGAACTCGTGGTTGCCGAGCGTGATGGCGTCGTAGTGCAGCACGTTCATGGCGCGGGCCATCGGGTGCTTCTCACCGGTGGTGGTGATCGGCTCCTGCTTGGCGTAGTAGGTGGCCAGCGGCGTCCCTTGGATGGTGTCGCCCGCGTCGAGCACGAGCGTCGCCCCGGTCGCCTCGGCGCGCAGCTTGTTCACCAGCGCGGCCAGCTTGGCCACGCCGACGTCATTGTGCCCGCTGTCGTCGTACTCCGCGTCCTTGTAATAATCCCAGTTGTAGACGTTGCCGTGCGTGTCGGAGGTGCCGAGCACGGTGAGGTGATACGTCTCGGGAGTGTGGCCGCCCTTGGGCTGAGCCTGCGCCGCGTCGGTGACGACCAGCGGCGCCGCCACCGTCGCGGCCGAGGCGGCCAGCACGGTTCGCCGGGAGAGGGTCATGTGGAGACCTTTCGATGTGGAGACGCGTGCCTCGTGGGCACACTCCGTCGCACCCTAACTCTCGATATAACGCTCGGTCGATGCCCGCCCGGTCACATCTCGGCGGGCACCGGGAGGCCCAGCAGGTCGAGGCCGAGCCGCAGGGCGTCGCCGGTGCGGGCGGCCAGGGTCAGCCGGCTCGACCGGGTCGCGCCCTCGGATTTCAGGATCGGGCACTGCTCGTAGAAGCTCGAGAAGGCGACTGCCACCTCGTGCAGGTGGCCGGCCAGCCGGTGCGGTTCCCGGAACTCGACGGCCGCGGCCACGGCGGGTTCGAAGGCGAGCAGGGTCAGCGCGAGCCGCCGTTCGGCCGGCTCACCGAGCGCGATTGCGCCGGGGGCGTGCGGGGCGCCCTTCTCCAGGAGCGAGCGGATCCGGGCCACGGCATATTGCAGGTACGGGCCGGTGTTGCCGGTCGCGGCCAGCATCCTGTCCCAGTCGAAGACGTAGTCGGAGCGCCGGTCCGAGGAGAGGTCGGCGTACTTGATGGCGCCGATGCCGACAGCCGGTGACGAGGCGCGGCTGTCCGCCTCGTCGAGCAGGTCGGCCAGCTTGATCGTGTCGCCCGACCGGGTCTTCAGCATCTTGCCGTCGGGGCCCAGGATCGAGCCGAAGCTGATGTGCTCGGCGGTCACCCCGTCGGGCAGCCAGCCGGCCGCCCGGCCCACGGCGAAGACCATCCGGAAGTGTGTCTGCTGCGGGGCGCCCACGACGTAGAGCAGCCGAGTGGCTTTCAGGTCGTGGACCCGGTGCCGCAGGGCCGCGAGGTCGGTCGCCGCGTACCCGAAACCGCCGTCGCTCTTGCGCACGATGAGCGGGAGCGGTTCGCCGTCCCGGCCGGTGAACCCGGCCGGGAACACGCAGAGCGCACCCTCGCTCTCGACGATCAGCCCCTGCTCGGTCAGCTCGTCGACCACCGAGGCGAGCTGGTCCTGATAGGAGCTCTCGCCCGCGAAGTCGCCGGGGCCGAGGGTGATGCCGAGCCGGGCGTAGTCGGCCACGAACAACCGCTCCGACTGCTCGACCAGCCGCCGCCACAGGGCCCGGGTCAGCTCGTCCCCGCTCTGCAGAGCCACCACCCGCAGCCGGGCCCTCGTCCGGAAGTCGGGGTCGCCGTCGAACTTCACCCGGGCCTGCCGATAGAAGGCGGTCAGGTCGCTCAGCGTGTGGTCGCCCGCGGCGGCGCCACCGAGGTCGGTCATGTGCTCGATCAGCATCCCGAACTGGGTGCCCCAGTCGCCCAGGTGGTTGGCCCGCACCACGTCGTAGCCCGACCAGCTGAACAGCCGGGCCAGCGCGTCCCCGATGATCGTCGACCGGAGGTGGCCGACGTGCAACTCCTTGGCCACGTTGGGGCCGGAGTAGTCGATCAGGACCCGTTCGCCGTAGCGGCCCGGGGCCGGGGGGACGCTCAGCGCGGTCGAGAGGACGTCGTCGGCCACGGTGAGGTTGAGGAAGCCGGGGCCGGAGATCTCGATCTCGGCCAGCCCGGTCAGGTCGGCCCGCGCGGCGACCTCGGCCGCGATCTCGCGCGGTGCGCGGCCCAGCCGCCGGGCCAGGGCCAGCGCGGCCCCGGACTGGAAGTCGGCGTGCTGCGACGCCCGGACGGCCGGGTCGACCGGCTCACCGGCGACGGCCTCGAACGCCACCGCCAGCCGATCGGCGAGAAGAGTTTCGAGATTCATGATCAACCCCATCGACGTACGCGAAGGCGGGTCGACCGGTGTGGTTCGGGAACCGGCGGGATCGACCCGCCGGTGGACAGCAAGACTCAGCGGCGGTCGTCGGAACGCCGGCGTCGCTCGCTGTAGGTCTGCATGGGCCACACAGTAGCGCATGCCCGACCGCTTCCCGTAGCAAGATATGAAGGGTGAAGAAGCTCATCAACGCCCCCGGCGACGTGGTCGGTGCGGCCCTCGACGGTCTCACCCGCACCGCCGCGGCCGTGGCCCGGCTCGAGGGATCGACCACCGCCATCCGCGCCGACATCGCCGCGCTGCGCGAGACCGGGCAGCCCAGCTTCTTGCTCGACGCTGACGAGGTCGAGTGGGGGCTCGGCATCCACGGCGAGCCCGGGGTCGAACGGGACACGCTGCTCCCGGCGGGCGAGGTGGTGTCGCGCCTGGTCGGCTCGATCGTCACCGACCGCGGCATCGAGCCCGGCAACCGGGTCGCGCTGCTGGTCAACGGACTGGGCGCGACGCCGCCGATGGAGCTGTCGATTCTGGCCGACGCGGCCGTCCGCGACCTGGCCGGTCGCGACATCACGGTGGTACGGGTCTGGGCGGGCAACTTCCTGACCGCGCTCGACATGGCCGGGGCCTCGCTGAGCATCCTGCCGGTGGACGACGCGCTGCTGGCGGCGCTGGACACACCGACTTCCGCCCCGGCCTGGCCCCGGGCCGTGCCGCCCGAGTCGCCGGCCGTCGTGGCTGCGCCGGTCCAGGCTCCGGTGCCGGCCGGGACGCTCGAACTCACCGATCCGCTGCGCCGGGCGTTCGACGCGGTGGCCGAGACGCTGATCACGGCGCGCGACGAACTGACCGAAATGGATCGTGAGGTCGGCGACGGCGATCTGGGCATCAGCCTGGCCCGCGGCGCGGCCTCCCTGCTCGCCGAGGCGCCGGCCTATCCGGGCGAGCTCGGCCCGGAGGCGGTGCTGCGGGTGGCCTCGGCCACGGTGCGCCGGTCGGTCGGCGGCACGTCCGGGCCGCTCTATGCGGTGCTGCTGCTGCGGGCGGCGGCGGCGCTGCCGGCTTCGCCGACCCCGGGCGACCGGGCGGCGGCTTTCCGGGCCGGGGTCTCCGGCGTACGCGAGGTCGGCGGGGCCGCGGTGGGCGACTGCACCATGGTCGACGCGTTGCAGCCGGCCGCGATCGCCCGGGCCCTGCGCCCATGACCTGGCGGCCAGGTGAGGCCGGGGTTCTGGTGCTGCCTTCGGGGCGCACGGTGCGCGGGCGAGGTCTGCGCGAACCGATGCCGTCCGGGCATCCACCGACCTTCGGGGTTTACCTGCTCGGCAGCGAACCGCCGGAGTTCGGCTGGGCCAGCCGCTGGGTCCGGTGGCCCGACTTCTGGTTGCCGCCCGACCGGGCGGAGGCGGTGAAGGTCTTGCGCGAGGCGTGGGAGCGAGCCGGCACCGACCGGGTGGAGATCGCCTGTGGCGGCGGCCGCGGACGTACCGGGACAGCCCTGGCCTGCCTGGCGATCCTCGACGGCGTTCCCCCGGGCGAGGCGGTGACTTTCGTACGCGAGCACTACCACCGCCGCGCGGTCGAAACTCCGTGGCAGCGCCGCTTCGTCCGCGACTTCACCGGCTGACTGTCCGGTCACGTGGTCCTTTGTGGATTGGGTGATGCGGGATGGACGGACGGGGTCGGCGAGCCCTGGGGCGGCCCAAGAAAACGGGGCGATGATCAGAACCGGCCATTAGTCTGGAGCGGCACGCCGAGGCCCTGGGGGACTGATGATCGTCGTGGAGCGCACGCTGGCCGTGACCGTCGCCCCCGGGATCGCGCTGGGCTACCTGACCGACTTCGGCCATACGGCGGACTAGGATCCGGCGGTGCGGCAGGCGATACGCACCGACGCCGGGCCCCTCGGTCCGGGCGCACGCTGGCATCAGGTCAGCCGGATCTGCGGTGTGACGACCGAGTTGACGTACGCCCTGGTCGCTCTCGAGCCGGGACGGCTGATGTTCCACGGCCGCAACGAGGGAGCCTGCCTCGACACGGTGACGGTGCGGGCGGCCCCACTGGGCTGCGAGGTGACCTACCGGGTCGAGCTCGAGGTGCACGGGCCCGCGAAACTCGCCACCCCGTTGATCCGGATCGAGTTCGAGAAGCTCGGCACCGCGAGCGCGGCCGCGCTGACCGACGTCCTCAACCAGCACTCCCCCCGACACTCTCACCACCGAACTCCTCTTCCCGGCGGTGGCCCCGCATCCCACCACATTCCCGGCGCGCGGCCAGGAAGCCCAGGCCTGAGACGCGCCGGGATCGACGCGGGAGTCACACCCGGGTGGCCACGATCTGCAGATAGGCGGACGGGATGCGGGCCGTACCGTCGGTGGCGGTGTTGTGGCGGTGGGCCAGCGCGACCAGGTCGTCGTAGAGGGGCTTGCCGCCGTCGGGGCCCAACGCCTCGAACGCCTTCAGCGTCGGGCCGTAGTTCTGCCGGAAGTAGTCGGCGAAGTGCTCCGGGCTGGTGAAGCGGAAGACGAAGTCGCGCCGCACCAGACGCAGGTCGGTGACGCGGTCGCCGAACAATTCGCGGACCCGGGCCTCGCTGCCCCACTCGACCGGCCCGCGAATGCCGGGCGGCGGCGGGACGCGACGCCCGACCGTCCGGAACATCTCGCCAATGAAGCCCTCCGGGGTCCAGTTGGCCAGCGCGATCGTGCCGCCGGGCCGGCAGACGCGGGTGATCTCGGCCGCGACGCGTTCCTGGTCGGGGGCGAACATCGCGCCCACCACCGAGATGACCGCGTCGTAGCGTCCGTCGGCGCAGGGCAGGTTCTCGGCGTCGGCGACCTCGGTGGTCAGCGGCAGGTGTTCCGCGTCGGCCCGTTCCTGGGCCCGGTCGAGCAGGGCCGCCACATAGTCGGTCGCGGTCACCCGGCAGCCGCACCGGGCGGCGGCGATCGAGGCGTTGCCGGTGCCCGCCGCGACGTCCAGCACCTCGGCACCGGCCGAGAGGTCGGCCGCCTGCACGGTCTCCTCGGCCATCGGATGGATCAGAGCCGCCACCGCACCGTAGTCGCCGCTCGCCCAGGTCTTCTGCTGCTTGGCCTTCAGTCCTTCGAGTACCAGTTCGCTCATGTCCACGACGCTAGGAACCAGCGCGGCCCGGCACATGGGGAGAGTTCCCCAAGTTGGCTGCTCAGTTCCCCAGTCCGCGGGCAAAACGGCGACGCAGCGGCGGTACGGCGGCGGTCAGGCGCAGCATCGTGCGGAAGCCCGCCCGGCCGAGCACGGTGGAGCGGGCCGCCTGACGGGCATTGCGCAGAGACCGACGGACGGCGGCGAACCCGCACTCGAGCATCTCGGCCTACCTCCAGCTGGCGCTGTTCGGCGCGGCCATCGCGCCCATCCTGCTGGCCGGTTTCGCCGAGGACTTCACCGGGCTGCCGTCCGACTCGCCGGAGTTTCTCGGCGCCTACCGCGAGCAGCTCAAACGGCTGATCGCCCATCTGGCCGGGCCGTCAGAGCAGGCCACGCTCGCGGGCCGCGGCGGCCGCCCGGCCTCGGGACGAGACGCCCAGTTTGCCGAGGACGGCTGAGACGTGATGGTCGACGGTCTTGGCCGACAGGGTGAGGCGGGACGCGATGTCGGCGTTGCTCAGGCCCTCGGTCAGCAGGATCAGCACCTCCTGCTGGCGGCCGGTCAGGCCGGTCGGGTCGGCCGCCGTCGCCGCACGTGGCCCGCGCGGCACCCGTAGACCGCGTTCCCGCAGGTCGGCGCGTAGTTTCCGGGCCGGGCGGACGGCACCGAGCCGGTCGAAGAGCTGCAACGCCTCGGCGGCGGACGCCGCGTCACCGTGGGCCAGACAGGAGGCGGCCTGATAGGGGCAGCCCAGCGCCTTCCACCGGGCCGCCGCGGCCCGCCAGTCACCCTCGATGAGCAGGCGGAACGGCTCGGCCACGACCGACGGCACCGGGGTCGGGTCGCCGCAGCGCCACAGCCAGAACGCCAGCTCGCCGCTGTACCAGGGATGCCGGGCGGCCACCGCCACCTCGAGCCCCCGCCGCGCCTCGGCCGCCGCACGTTCGACGTCACCGTCCAACCAGTACGCCTCGGCGAGAACGCCGGCGGGCGGGCAGAAGAATTGCGACTCCCCGGTCGCGTAGCCCTGCTCGGCCGCCCGCAGCGCGAGGCTCAGACCGTCCGCCTGGTCGCGCCGCACGTGCAGGACCGCCTGGACCGCCAGGGCCGGCACCAGGCCACCGCCCAGCATCGCCGGACCGGCCAGGGCCAGCTCGGCATCGTCGGCGGCGGCCACCCAGTCGCAGCGGTTGAGCTGCAGCCGGGCGCGATGACCGAGCAGGTGCCGGGTGTAACCGTCGAGGTCCCGAGCCACCAGGAACGGGATGATCCGGTCGAGCGTCTCCTCGGCCAGGTCCAGGTCGTACCAGTCGACCGCGCTGCTGCCGAGGTTGACCAGCGCGCGACCGGCATGATCGTCCAGACCGGCCGTCACCGCCATCTCGTGCGCCCGGCGCAGGTCGCCGACGCCCGACCAGTCACCGACGTGCAGCCGGGCCGACCCGATGTTGATCAAAGCGTGCACCTCGGTGTCGAGGTCACCGAGGCGACGGGCCAGCTCGGTCGCGCGGGTGCCCCACCCGACGGCCTGCTCCTCGTCGTTGCGGAGCATGAAGAGCTGAGACAGATTGCTGTACGCCGCGGCGAGCTCGGTGCCGGGCGGCTGCGACTCGAGCACCTCGACGGCCCGGTAACCGATCTCACGGGCCTCGTCGGGCCGGCCGTTCCACCAGCTCAGCCGGGACACCCAGCGCAGGCCGGCCCCGATCGCGACCGGCTCGCCCAGCTCGGTGCGCAACGCGAGCGCGTCCCGGCGGGCGTCGATGGCCTCGACGGTGAGACCGCCGTGATAGGCCGCGAGCGAATACTCCTCCAGCAGCTCGGCGCGCTCGGCCGGCGGACGGTGATCGGCCAGCGGGAGGGCCTGTGCGTAATGCGCCGCCGCCTGCCGGTAGGCCCCGAGCGAGGCGGCCCGGCGAGCGGCGACGGGCGCCCAGCGCAGCACGGCCCCGGCGTCACCGGCGTGGTGGGCGTGGTGCACGAGCCGGGCCGGGTCGGCGTCCGGGCGATCCTCCAGAGTGGTCAGCACCCGGGCGTTCAGGGCCTGCCGCCGTACCGGGGAAAGGCTCTCCTCGACCGCGCGGCGCAGCAGCTCGTGGCGGAAGGCGACACCGTGCCCGCTGGCGGTGAGCACGCCCCGGGCCAGGCACTCGTCGACCTCGCCGAGCTGATCGCCGAGCAGCTCCGGCCCGGCCCGCGACGGCACCACCGACACCAGGTGCGCGACCTCGCGGGCCTCGGGCGAAAGCGTGGCCAGCCGGCTGAGAACCAGATCGCGCACGGTCGGCGGGACGCCCTCGGCCGCGGCCGCCAGCACCTCGGTGACCAACAACGGATTGCCGCCGGTGACCTCGTGCACGTCGTCCGGCAGGGACCGACCGGCCCGCCGGGCCAGCTCGGCCACCGCGGCCGGGGTGAGCGGCGGCAGACTGACCCGCCTGATCAGGCCCGGCGGGAGCCCGGCCAGGACGGTGCGCAGGCGGTGGTCGGGGCCGATCTCCTCCTCGCGGTAGGTGATCAGCAGCAGCGCCCGGCAGAGCGCGAGCCGGCGGCCGAGAAACGACACCATGTCGAGCGTCGCCTCGTCGGCCCAGTGCAGATCCTCGAGCACGACGACCGGGCGGGCGGCCTGCGGCGGCCGGTCGATCGCCTCGAGAAACAGATCGAAGACCTCGCCGCGATGCCCGTCGGCGATGCGCTCCCGCAACCGCCCACCGAGCCGCCGCGCGATGTCGTGCAACGGCCCGAGGGCACGCGGGGTCAGGAGCGGATCGCAGGCGCCCCAGAGCATGTCGGCCCGTGGCCCCGCCGCCGCCGCGAACGCCGCCGCCAGAGTCGACTTGCCGGCGCCGGCCTCCCCGCTGACCACGGCGACCCGCCCACCGGCGGCCGAGCCGCTGAGCAGGCTGTCGAGCGCGGCCAGCTCGGCCGACCGCTCCAGCATCACCGTCACGCGCTCAGGCTAAGCAGGCCCCGACCCCGTGCCTAGCGCCTATCGGACAGCCTTTCACTCCGCCGCGCGGGTTCGGTCAGTGGCTGCGGGCGCCGTAGGGGTAGAGGCCCTCGATGGTGACCGGGAGGCGGCCGGGGGCCGGGGCGGTTCCGCGGAGGACGGCGGCCAGGGCGGTGATCGTGGGTGGCTGATAGCCGTAGGCGGCTACGTAGGTTTGGGCGGTGAGGAACTCGGCCAGGTCGTACGGGGTGTTCATGGCGGCGACCACGATGGGCTTGCCCGTGGCCAGCAGGGCCTTGACCAGCCTGGGCTGGGTGGGGTCGGACCAGGCGTTGCCGGTGGTGACGACGGTGATGTCGGCCTGCTGGGCGGCCGCCACGGCCTGGGCGATCACGGCGTCGGTGGGTGAGCCGGTGTAGAAGCGGGTCGCGCCCAGGGCCGCCGCCAGGTTGGTCGTGGTGCCGGCGCCCCAGCCGGTGACCAGGACCTTCTGGTCGGGGCGGAGCGGGAGGCCGGCCGTGCGGAGGGTGGTGATCGAGCGGGCGGCGATGCGGGCCATGGTGGCCACGGCGGCGGGGGTGCCCACGACGGGCGGCTCGGTGACGTACGGCGGCCGGGTGGTCTTCTTGGTCTTGAGGATGCGGCGGACGGACTGGTCGATGCGACTCTCGCTGATCTGGCCGGAGGAGACGGCGTCGAGCAGGATCCGGATCGCGCCGGGGACGTTGCGGGGCATCAGCAGCTGGTCGACGCCGGCCCGGACGGCGCCGAGCACGATCTGCTCGTCGGTGTAGTCCTCGAGGGCCGCGGCCTCGAGCGCGTCGGTGACCACCACGCCGTTGAAGTGCAGGGTGCCGCGCAGCAGGCCGGTGATGATCGGGCGGGACAGGCTGGCCGGGACGCCGGTGGGGTCGAGCGACGGCGCGACGATGTGCGCGGCCATGATGCTGTCGGCGCCGGCCGCGATGACGGCCCGGAACGGCGGCACGTGCGTCTTCATGATCTGAGCGCGCGTCTCGTCGGTGACCGCGACCCCGTTGTCGGTGTTGACCGTGGTGTCGCCGAGGCCCGGGAAGTGCTTGGCCGTCGTGCCGATGCCCGCCGCTTTGTAGCCGCGCTCGGCCGCCGCGCCGAACGTCGCGACGTGGGCCGTACGGTCGCTGAACGCCCGCACCCCGTCGGCCGCGTTGCGCGGGTTGGTGTTCACGTCGACCACCGGGGCGTGCGTGACGGTGATGCCGAGCGCCCGCAGCTCGGTGCCGCTGACCTCGGCGGCGTCATACGCCGTACGCGGGTCGAACGTCGCGCCGATGGCCATGTTGCCGGGCGAGATCGCCAGCGGGGCGCCGATCCGGTTGACCGTCCCGCCCTCCTGGTCGGTGCTGATCTGCAGCGGGATGCCGGTGTCGCCGAGCGCGGCCCGCTGCAGGCCGTTGGAGAGGGCGGCGATCTGGGGCGGGCTGGTGAGGTTGCGGCTCCAGGTGAAGTAGATGACCCCACCCAGGTGGTACGTCGACACGGCCTGGGCGCCCGTGGTCACCCCGGCGCCGAACATGGCCTCGTTGGCCGCGGCGTCGGCGGCGGACACGCTGGTCGCGCTCTCGCCGTAGACGTACGAAACGACCATCTGCCCGACCTTCCCGGCCAGGGTCAGGCCGGCGATCTCGTCGGCGGCCGCGGCGGGCCGGGGCAGGGCGACCACGGTCAGCAGCACCACCGGCAGGAGCGTCAGGCAGCGGCGAGTCATGCGCCCATCGGAGCGCGGCTATCGATCCTTGTCAAACCGAAGACGTCCTCGACCAGGTCGAGCGCCTTGATCCACGGGAACGCCGCGGTGCTGCCGGGAACCCAGCCGTCGACCGGGCCGAACAGCACGCGGACGCCCTCGGCCCGCAGCTCGTCGAGGGAACGGCGGAACGGGCGGCGGGCCGCCAGCGCCTCGTTGACCGCGGGCACCACGACCGTGGGGACACCGCGGCCGATCACGTCGGCCACCGAGCTCAGCGCGTACGTGTCGGCGATGCCGTGGGCCAGCTTGTTGATCGTGTTGAAGGTCGCCGGGGCCACGATCAGCGCGTCGGCCGGCGGCGAGATGCGGGTGCCGTCGGCCGCGAATTTGTAGGTGGTGCGGATCGGGCGGCCGCTGGCCCGGGCGACCTCCGAGGGGTCGATGAACTCCAGGGCGTTCTTCGTCGCCGTCACGTCGACCGTCCAGCCGCGCGCGCAGGCCACCATGATCAGGTCGAGCACTCCCCCGGCGTCCGAGCCGCCGCTCACCACCACCCGCAAATCACCCATAGCCTACGATTCTCCCGGATCTTCCGTGTCGGCCGCTGGTTTACCGGCAGGTTCCTTCTCGGGGTCGGACGGCGGCCGAGCCGAGGCGTTGTAGGAGCGATAGGTGAGCCACAACGCCATCACTGCGGCCACTGCGGCGGCCACACTGGACAGCTGGTCGGCCCGGGTCGGCCCGAGCGCGGCCACGAAGACGACGACGGTGAGCAGCACCAGGGCGCCCAGCGCGACGGTGCGCACCTTCGGGGGCACCGAGCCGCCGCCCCGATAGCGCAGCACGTAGTTGAGCGCGGCCTCGACCAGCACGATCACCGCGGTCACCAGGATCGGGATCTGCCACGCCTGCACCGCCGAGGTCATCGGAGCACCCCCTGGATGTCCTCGATGAACCGCTGGGTGAGCTGCTCGCCGTCGTAGAGCAGGCGGTGCGTGTGCTGGGCGAACAGCCGGGCGAACT
The DNA here is from genome assembly GCA_965217855.1 of Actinoplanes sp. Lineage (GTDB taxonomy): Bacteria > Actinomycetota > Actinomycetes > Mycobacteriales > Micromonosporaceae > Actinoplanes. Next base: position 55,266 of record CBDCJN010000019.1, read on the forward strand.
CGGCGTAATTCTTGTGGGCCGGCCGTGGGCGGGACGACTCCACCGCGTACCGGATGACCTTGAGGTGCGGCAGCGACTCGGCCAGCCGCTGATCGATGTAGGCGTCGAGGCCGGTCGGCGCGAAGCCGTACTTGGCCAGCAGCAGCTGGGACGACTTGTCGGTGAGGAAGTGGATGGCCTGCTCGGCGATGTCCCGGTTCTCGCACTCGGCCGAGATGGCCAGGCTCTGGCCGCCGATGATGCCCGCCGGCAGACGCCCGAGCCGCACCTCGACGGTGTCGCGCTTGACTCGCTCGGCGCGGTCGACGGCGGGAAAGTAGACCGGCCAGTTGCGCATGTAGCGCAGCGCGGACCGCTGGAACGTGCGGATCGTGTCGCCCTCGCCGGCTTCGGCGCCGACCTTGCGGGCCCGGACGGCCGCGGCGAGCGGGCCGAGCGCCTCGCGCCACTGGCCGAGGCTGAACGAGAGCACGCCGTCGGTGGTGAGGATCGCGTCGTCCTGGGCCAGCGCGTGCTCCAGCACGTTGATCACGAAGGCTTCGTCGGTCTGCGGGCTGACGGTGTCGAGCTGGCCCACGAATTGGCCGGGCGCGGTGGTCAGCACGGTGCGCAGGCTCGGCTCGGGGTCGGCGGCCGACTTGTCGGTGACGCGACGGTAGAGCATGCCGACGTCGGTGTTGAACGGCATGGCCCAGAAGTCGTCGCTGCCAGGCCGCGCGGAGAGCGCGCGTACCGCGGGCAGCAGCGAGATCTCGTTGCGCGGCGCGATCGGGACGATCAGGCCCTCGTCGGCGAAGCGCCGGATGTGGATGACGTCGAGGTTGAAGATGTCGGCCTTGGTGCCGAGGAACTTCTCGTACTGGTCGCGGGTGGAGCTGTTGACCGTCTCGGTGCGGATGCGCGCGTCCGGGTTCAGCTCGTTCCACATCGTCACGAGGAGGTTGCGGGCACCGGTCGTGTCGGCCCCGGTGGCCAGGGTGAGGGTGACCGGCTCGCGGCGGGTCAGCACATAACCCGCGCCGGCCGAGAGCGTGCCCGCGGTGAGAACACCCGCGAGGAACGACCGTCGTGAGTAGAGCTCCGTCATCCACGCCTCCGTCCGCGCCTACCCACAGTACGCGTTTGATCGCCGCCGCGTTATCCCGGTCACCGACCGGAAACATCGGCGTGCCTGCGGGTCGCTCCTCGAGTTCCCGCTCCTTCGAGGCCCGGCCACCGGCCGGGCCTTCGTCATGAAAGGAATGGCGCGCAGGTGGTCTCATCGCGCCCGTCACTGCGGCCACGCCGACCTGCTGCGCGAGTGCGTCGACGGCCGCACGGGCCAGTGAGGGTGCTGGCATTCTGAACGGATGCGGACGCCCGACCTGGTCAACACCCTCGTCCGTTTCTGTGCCCGCCGCGATGTCGCCGAGCTGACCCCCGCCGCGCTGAACGGAGTGGCCGACGTCGCGATCCTGTTCGGCGGCAGCATCCTCGCCGGCGCCGACGTCTTCGCGGCCGCGATGCGCGCCGGCGCGGCCCGGCGTTATCTGATCGTCGGCGGTCAGGGCCACTCGACCGACGCCCTGCGCAGCTCTCTGCGGGAGACGATGGGCTGGGCCGACACCGCCGCCCGGACCGAGGCGGCGCTGTTCGACCGCTACCTGCGCGACCGGCACGGGCTGGCCGTCGACTTGTTAGAGCAAGAGTCGACCAACTGCGGCAACAACGTCACCAATACGCTCGCCCTGCTGCGGGCCGAGGACCTCCCCCACCGCCATCTCGTGCTGGTGCAGGACGCCACGATGCAGCAGCGGATGGACGCCGGCTTCCGCCGGCACACCGCCCCGCCGACCCGGCTGGTCAACTACGCGGCCCACCAGACCCTCGTCGACCCGACCATGCAATACGTCGACCCACCGCCCGGCATGTGGCCCCTCGACCGGTACGTCACCATGCTGCTGGGCGAGATCCCCCGGCTGACCGACGACACGACCGGCTACGGCCCGGCCGGGCGCGGCTACATCGCCCACGTCGACGTGCCCCCCGAGGTCCACCAGGCAGCCACCCAGCTACGTGCCCACACCGACTACACCGCCCGCACCGCCGACGCCCGCTGGGCCGGCTGAGCCCCGACCGGGTCACATCTGCTCGATGTTCTCACGACCGTCCGGGCCCAGGAGTTTCTCGCCCAGCCAGAACAGGGCGCTCCTGAACGCTGCAGGACGTCGGTGGGTTGCCAGGCGTTCGCGGGTTATCGGCCCAGGTGGACGAAGCCGGCCCAGTCGCCGAGGGTCGCGCCGGTGCGCATGGCGCGCTGGGCCTCGCGCAAGGCTGCGTGGGGCGGCAGGCCGCGGCCGGCCAGGTTGTCGTGGAAGGTGACCATCAGCCGGGCCGTCTCGCGGTCGGGCACCGGCCACAGCGAGCCGATCGCGGTCGTCGCCCCGGCCGCGAGGAACGCCGTGGACAAGGTCACCGCCTCGTCGTAGGTGTGGCCGGCGCGGTGCGTGGTGCACGCGGCCAGCGACACCAGCCCGGGCGAGCGGCCGGGTTCGCGGGCCGCCGCGGCGTGCAGCAATTCCTCGGCCGAGACGCGGGTGCCGCCCGCCAGCACCAGGTACGACGACGCCGCGCCCTCGGCCTGGACGACGCCGTGACAGGCGAGGTGCAGCACTGTGGCGAGTGGACGGTCGGTGGCGGTCAGCCAGCCGAAGACGTCTTCGGGGCGGCCCGGGCCGTGGGCGACCACGGACGGGTCGTCGGGGCGCCCGCAGTAACGGCCGGCCGCGTAGTGCTCCCGGAAGATGGTGCTCGCCTCGGCGCCCGCGTTGGGCAGCGCGTCGGCCGGGTCACCGGTGTCCGGGTTGCCGATGACCAGGCCGACGTGGCCGGGCGGCGGGACGGCCCGGCCGGCCACGTCGACCAGCAGGCGACCGGAGGCGATGTACGAGAACGCGGCCTCGTCGATCGCCCAGCGCTCGGGCCTGTGCGCGGCGTGCCAGGGCACCGTGGCGAGGGCACCGTCGGGCACAAGCACGAGGTGCGGCTCACCGGCGTGGCGCTGCTTCCAGTGGTCGAGCAGCGGCCCGATCGCCACGTCCCAGGCAGCGCGGCACACGTCGGACAGGCTCCGCCCGACCGCCGGCTTGGCCCGCACCACGCTCAGGTCGCGCGCGGCCACGGCCTGCTGGACGACCTCGGGGATGGCCCAGTCGCCGGTCAGGCCGGGCAGGTCGAGGGTGTCGACCCGGCCGCCCGGCTCGACGATCAGCGCGAAGCCGGGCGTACCCGGGAAGAGGTAGACCAGTGCGTCGGCGTCCAGGGTGGTCAGCGCGGCGCCGACCGCCTCGACCGGCGGCGGGTCGAACAGCGTGACATCGCGGGCCAGGACGCCCAGGGCCTGGAAGTGCGCGTCGCTCGGCATGGCCGGAGCGGCCGTACGCCATCGAGCCCCGTCCGCCGCGGGCGGGCCGGCGCTCCACTGCCCGGCGAGATCGGTCCGGCCCGCTCCGCGCAGCAGCTCGGGCACCGTGGAGGCGACGGTCGCGGCATGCAGGACCAGGCCGCGGCCGGTCTCCAGGGCGAGCCAGGCGCCGTGCTGGTCGCCGGCCCGGAGCGCGGCCCGGGCCACCTGCAGCGCATCGTTCGCGCTGCGCCGCGCGGTGGTCATCGCGTCGTGGGTGCCGGACTGCAGCAGCACCTGCCAGGCCCGCTGCCGCAGCGCCGCCCGACCGGCCTCGACGGCGCCGGCCGGGTCGCCGGTGGCGGCGAGGGCCGCGGCCAGGGCGATCCCGATCTCCGCGGCGCCGCGCTGCCCGGGCTCGTCGGCGGCGAGCGCGTTGGCCTCGCGCAGGGCGTCGACGGCCCGTTCGAGGTCGCCCGGGTGCGGGGCCCGCTGGTGAAGCTCGAACAGCGCCATGCCGTACAGGGCCAGATTGCGGCCCCGCAGCAGGCCGCTCGCCGGCTCCCGCAGCGCGGAACCGACCAGGTCGGCGCCTTCGCGGACGAGGTCGAGGTCGTCGAGCGCCCGGCCGGCCAGCATCAGGGTGCCGCCGCCGCTCATCCGCATCAGGCCGGTGAACGAGGCCCCGGACGGCAGACCGTCGAGCAGCTCCCGGGCGTAGAGGGCGGCACGGCGCCAGTCCTCCGGGTGGCCGGTCTGCTGGGCGCGCATCGCGTACCCGCCGGCCAGGCTGCGCAGGGCCTGGATCCGCCGCGCGTCCCCCGGCCGGGCCGAGGCCAGCACGTCGGCCAGGACGGTCAGCGTGTCGTCAGGAGTCGTCTGACCGACGGCCTCGGCCCACATGATCCGGGCCTGCGCAAGGGTGAGGGTCAGCTCGTGCCGGTGCGGGTCGTCGGCCGCCCCGTGACGTGCGTCCCGCAGCAGGTCGAGGCACCAGCGCAGGTCGGTGAGGTCGCCGCGCATCTCGAAGCGTACGAGCAACGCGCTCGCCACCGAGGCGGCCAGCGCGACCCGGTTCATGTCATCAAGGCTGGTCGCTCGCAACGCGTCGCCGGCCAGGGTGATGGCCGCGTTCAGGGCGGCTGGATCGCCACCCTGGTAGAAGAAGCCCGCCGACGTCGCGGTGGCCAGTTGCGCGGCGGCGGCGGACCGGATCTTGGGCGACGCCGCGGGGTCCTCGACGACCTGACGGAACAGGGCGATCCCGCGGTCGGCGGTGGTCGCGTCGCCCCGCCCGTCCTCCGCGCGGCTGACCAGGAGGTAGGCGAGGTGGTAATGCACCTCGGCGCGTTCGGCCGTACCGCCGGAAAGACGTTCCAGGGCCTTGATCGCGGCCGCCTCGGCCGCCTCGGCGTCGTGCCGGTCACCCGTCCGCCGGGCCCGTTCGGCCAGCATGCGGGTGAGCTGGGCATCGGCCTGGCGGCGCTGGTCCGCGTTCAGCAGCGGGTAGGCGGCGGTGAGGTCGGCGACGATCGGCTCGATCGCGACCATCCGGTCGCCGGTGATCGACGCGTGGTCGAGCCGGGCCGTCGCCCGGACCCAGCGAGCCTCCGCGGCCTCGGTGCCCGAGTGCGCGATCACCCGGCCGGCCGCCGCCACGACCAGCGGCAGGTCGGCCGGGCGATGACGGCGGAAATGGGTCGCCATCACGAGCTCGTGGAACTGCCCCTCCATCATCGCGGGCAGCTCGCCGAGGTCGACCGCGGCCAGTTGCTCGATGGCGATGTCCAGATCGCCGGCCTCGGGCTCGGCCCCGGAGTTGACGACCGCGTCCGCATACGACAGGGCGAGCAGCGGATAACCCCACCCCTCGACCCATCCCGTACGCAGGATGTCGAGCGCCCGCCGATGGTCGCGCGGGTCGCCCCCGGCCCGGAACCTCTCCTCGTACAGCGACCCGCGCCGCAGCCACAGCGAACCCCGGTCGGGCCATCCACCGTCGAGCGTGTCCTGCAGGGCCTGCTCGGTCGCGGCGAAGTCGGCCGCCCGATGATGCTTGGCGTAGCGGGCGAAGCACCGGTCGGCGAGCCCGCTCACGGCCATGACCTGCTCCACCGAGCCCTGGGGGAAACGCCGCGTCGCCTCGTTCATGACGTCGATCGCCCGGTCACCGTCGCCCGGCGCGTCCCGCAGTTGCCACGCCTCGGCCAGCACCTGGAGCACCGCTGACTCGAGCTCGGGATGACCGTCGTCGTCCCGCCACAACAGATCAAGAGCAGACTGACCGGCGCGTACGGCTTCATCGAGATCACCCGGCGGTGAGACCCGGCCCGGCATGAAGGTGGCCTGCACGTGCCGGAGCAGAAAGAGCGAGGCCCGCAGATAGAGCGCCCCCACGTCGGCCGCCCCGGCGACGCGAGCGATGCCCTCGTCGATCAGCCCCGGCGGCGTGTCGACCCCGAGATCGTCCAGCCGGTCGAACCAGTCGTCGTCGCTTCCCATGCCCTGTCCTGACGGACGGCCCGGGGTGTTTCACCGGGCGAGGCCCGGGAATTCCGTCCTCGACGTGAGTTCGACCGAGGAGGCAGTCATGCCGGCTGGATCCAGCCCGAAGCGGGAACGGCAGTACGAGCACATCAAGGACAGCGCCGAGAAGCGGGGCGTGCCGAAAAAGGTGGCCACCGAGATCGCCGCCCGCACGGTGAACAAGGAACGCGCTCGTGCGGGTGAATCCCGGACCGCGAGCCGCTCCTCGATCAAGGATGTCTCGTCCTCGCACCGCGGCGGCAAGCGCTCGCACACCGGCGCCCAGGGCCGGACGAAGGAGCAGCTCTACAACGAGGCCAAGCAGCGCAACATCAAGGGCCGGTCGGCGATGAGCAAGGCGGAACTGGAAAAGGCCCTCGCCCGCTGACCCTAGGGCCGCTCGGGACGGCGACGGTTATGCGGCAGGATGGCCGGATGAGTCCTGTCAGCCGCGGTCGGAAGAACGCGAAGTCTCGTCGCCCCGGCCAGCGTGTCCTGAGGGTCGTGCCGGAGGTTCCGGAGGAGTGCGACTGTCCGGAGTGTTCGGACGCGGAGTTCGACCCCGCCGCCTTCATCACCGAGCTGGCCACGGCGGCCGGCGAACTTCTGACCGTCGACGACCCGATGGAGGCGGAGCTGTTCGGCGCGAGCTTCGTGGCCATGGGTGACCGGGCGGGCGAAGGTTTCACCGAGGCACTGGCAGAGGGAATGGTCCCGGAACTGGCCCAACTGGCCACCCCCGAGTCCGTCGCTGCGCTGCTCGCGATCGACGCTGTCGAGAGTCGTGCGGGGGCGGCGGAAGCGGCCCGGAGTCTGCTGGCGGCGGGGGTGCCCGCACCGACCTGGGCGGGTGAGCTGGCCGAGCCGGTGACGGCGGGAGTGTGCCGGCGTCACAGCGACGTGACCGGCGAGGCGTCGATGCTGCTGTGTTCCTTCGAGCGGTCCGGGCGCTCGCACGGCTTCATCGTTCAGGTCGACCACGTCGACTGTGACGCCGCGGTGGACATCATGATGGTCCCGGGCGAGACGCTGGGCGAGGTCACCGCCATGATTCAGGCGGACGGCCACCGCGACGGCATGACGCTCACCGCCGAGGATCTTGCTCCGGCCGAGTTCCGGTGGCAGGTCGAACGGGCCCTCGACGCCCGCGCCGTCCACGATCAGGAGATCGACGAGCCGGACCTGATCGACGACCCCGACGACGAGGACGGGGGCGCCTATCACCCGGCCGCCGTGCTTCTGCGCGCCCGGATGAACGCTCTCCCCGAACCGCCACGCCCACCGGCAGCGCACGGCGGCGGCGATGACGGGCCGGCCCGACCGATCCCGGCCGGTGGGCGACGGCAGCCCGGCGCGATCCTGCCCAAACTGCCGTCGAAGCGGAAGAAATCCGACGGCCCGGCCCCGATCTATCAGGTCAAGATCAGTCTGCGGGGCGCCCGGCCACCGATCTGGCGGCGCCTGGAACTTCCCGGCGACATCAGCCTGGCCGGCCTGCACCGCACCATCCAGACGGCCTTCGGCTGGGAGGACTCCCACCTGCACGTCTTCGAAACCCCGTACGGCGCGTTCGGCGTCGCCGACCGGGAGATGGGCCACCGCGCCGAAAAGCCGGTGACGCTGGAACAGGTCGCGCCCGGGGCCGGGAACCAGGTGCATTACCTCTACGACTTCGGGGACAACTGGGAACACGAAATCGTGGTGGAGAAACTGCTCGATCGCCAGGCGGTGGCCTACCCGCGCTGCACCGGCGGCCGCCGCGCTGCACCGCCCGACGACTGCGGCGGCGTCTGGGGCTATGCCGAACTCGTCAAGGTCCTCGCCGACCCGGCCCACCCGGACCACGAGGAACAGCTGGAATGGCTCGGCCTGCGATCAGCCGACGACTTCGCCCCGGCCCGGTTCGACGCCGACGAGGTGAACCGAGCACTGAACGGCCCCGAAGCGAGGTGACCGGGACGGCGCTACACGACGGGCGGCGTCCAGAACGGGTCACGGCCGATGAAGCCGAGCATCCGGGTCCGGGCGTCGGCGTCGTCGGGGACGGCGACGCGCGGACCGTACTGGCCCGAGGAACGCATGATCTCCTCGACCGGTTCCATGCCCTCCAGCAGGGTGGCGCTGAAGGCGTTCTCGAGGCGGTCGTCCAGGCCGGTCCTTCACCGTACGGACCCGGTCGGTGAACGTGCCGCCGATCGCGCGGTGGCGTTCGGCGGGGTTGAGGTCAGACAGCGCCATCGGTCAACATCCTCTCGAGTTTCGCGTAGCCCTCGTCGATACCGATCTCCATGCCGCTCCTCAGCCACGAGTCGCGGGCCTCGAAGCTGTCGACCAGCGTCTGCGTGCGCAGCCTGGCCCGGCCGTGGCCGAGATCGTCGAACCAGAGCGTTTCCAGGAGCACCCCGTCGGGGCTGCCCTCGAAGGTGAACGTCTGCACGATGCGGTCGGGCCGGATCTCGTGGAAGCAGCCGCGGAAGGCGAACTCGGCGCCGTCGCGAACAGACACATACCGAAAACTGCCGCCGGTACGGGCGTCCCAGCGGTCGATCCGCGTCCGCAACGTCTCCGGGCCGACCCAGCGGGCGAAGAGCTGCGGGTCGGTGTGCGCCCGGAGCAGCTGCGCGGGGGTGGCCCGGAACTCCCGGGTGATACGAATGATCGGGACCGTCGGGTCGGCCTCCACAGTGGTCATGCCGGCGATTCCCCGTCCATCTCGGCCAGCACCTGGTCGAGCCGCTGATAGCGCTCCTCGGCCCGGCGGCGGTAGCGCTCGATCCACTCGTCCATCAGATCCAGCGAGCCGGTCTCGAAGTGCACCGAGCGGGGCTGCGGACCGGTCGATCGGCTCACCACACCCGCCTCCTCGAGCACCCGCAGGTGCTTGTAGACCGCCTGCAACGTCATGCCGTAAGGCTCGGCGAGCTGGTTGACCGTGGCGTCGGCGGCCGACAGCCGGGCCACCATGTCGCGCCGGGTCGGGTCGGCCAGCGCCGCGAGCACCCGCGACAGCGCATCAACCGGCATCGCCGCCCCCGTTTCAACCTATTGGTTGAAAGCAAAGCTAGTCGTCTCGCGGGACGGACGTCAAGGAGGAACCGGGGTATCGGCCGAGATTCAAATCTGTCACGATGATCCCCCTCCGCAAGAGGTGCAACGTTTCACGTTCGGCGTGCGTCTCTAACTGCAGGGCCCATAGACGGCGCCGGTCGGCATCCCCTCGAATGTGAGAGTCATGATTCAGCGACGCAAGGTGATCATCGGCGCGGTGGGCATAGCCGCGGCGGCTACGGCGGCCGGCTGTTCCTCGTCCGGCAAGAGCGGTGGCGGGGCCGGCTCCTGGGTCGGGTCGGCGGCCGACGCCGAGCAGGCGGTCATCGCGCCGGTCCGGCTGACCGTGACGCCGGCCGGCGGGAAGACCGCGGTGTCGCCGGTGACGCCGATCGTCGTCAGCGCCGCCGACGGCAAGCTCCAGTCGGTCACCGTCACCGCGCCCGGTCAGGCCAAGGTCGACGGCGCGATGCAGGACGACGGCACCTGGCGCTCGACGGAGGACCTCGCGTACGGCAAGAAATACACCGTCACCGTCACGGCCACCGACAGTGCGGGCGTCAAGTCCACCGAGAAGACGGGCTTCACCACGCTGAAGCCGGAGAAGACCGCCACGGTCACCTTCCAGGCCAACGCCATGCTGGCTCTCAAGGAGGGCAAGACGTACGGCGCCGGGCAGCCGGTGATCGTCCGGTTCAGCCGCGCCGTCGACAAGAAGGCGGCGGAGAAGGCCATCAAGATCAAGACCTCCCCCGCCGTGGCGGGCAAGTTCTACTGGCGGGACGACAGGACCGTGCACTGGCGCCCGGCCAAATACTGGGCCGCCGGGACGACGGTCCAGGTCAAGGTCGACATGCTGGGCGTCAAGCTCGGCAAGACGACGTACGGGGCGAAAAACGCGTCGACCCGTTTCCGGATCGGCCGTCAGCTGATCGCGATCAGCGACAACCGAACCCACATGACCAAGGTCTACATCGACGGCAAGCTCGTCCGCACGATGAAGAGCAGCCTCGGCAAGGGCGGCGGCACGACCGGCGCGAACGGCGAACGCATCAACTACTGGACGGCCGGCGGCCCCCACGTCGTCCTGGGCAAGAAGCGCAAGCACACGATGAGCTCGGCCAGTTACGGCGTCACCGACCCGAAGGACCCGAACTACTACGTGTCGGAGAACATCGAGTTCTGCACGCGCATCACCTACTCAGGTGAGTATCTGCACGCGGCGCCGTGGAACGGCTCGCTGGGCCGGGCCAACCTGTCGCACGGTTGCATCAACCTCAGCACCGCCGACGCCAAGTGGGTCTACAACAACTTCCTGGTCGGCGATGTCGTGGATGTCAGGAACACCCCGCGCGAACTCCCGATCTGGAACGGCCTGGGTGACTGGACCGTTCCGTTCGACAAGTACGGCCGGGAGGCGTGATCAGAAGGGAGGTGCGTCTTCGCCCATCAGCGCCAGGACGACGCCTCCCTTTCCACTCTTGAGGCTCTGGACGACGACCTTGCCGGTGCTGCCGTCGGGCAGCTCCAGGGTGAAGGTCTTGCCGACCGCGTTCTTGGGGCCGTTGCCGGCGCTGTTGGCCGGGCGGAAGTCGCCGGCCCACGGCGCGGGACCACCCTTGCGGGAAGGCTCGGCGAAGAGCGCGGCGGTGCCGGGCGTCCTGGTGCCGTCGGCGGAAAGAAGCACTGAGGCGCTGCGAAAGGTAGCCATATTCGCCAAGGTTATCCCGGACAGCCCCCATCCGCGCCACGACACGAGACCTGGAACTTCGGCCGGCGGTTGTCAGCCGGGCTCGGACTCGTGGCCGGCCGGCAGGCTGCGCAACAGGCCGTCGTACGCGCGTTCGGCGGTGATGTCGCCGGTGACGACCTGGTGGATCGTCCGGGTGATGGGCATGGCCAGCCCATGCTTGTCGGCCAGACGGACAGCGGCGTGCACGGTCTTGACCCCCTCGGCGACCTGACCCATCTCGGCGAGGATGTCGTCCAGGCTCCGGCCGCGGCCCAGCTGCTCGCCGACGTACCGGTTGCGGCTGTGCGGGCTGATGCACGTCGCCACCAGGTCACCCATGCCGGCCAGCCCGGCCAGCGTGCCCGGTTCGCCGCCCATCGCCACGGCCAGCGTGGTCAGCTCGGCGAGCCCGCGGGAGATCACCCCGGCCCGGGTGTTGTCGCCCACGCCGAGCCCCTGGGCGATGCCCGTCGCGATCGCCACGACGTTCTTCAGTGCCCCTCCGACCTCGCAGCCGATCACATCGTGGTTGGTGTAGACCCGGAGCAGGCCGCGGCGAAAGACCCGTTGGATCTCCGCGGCGACCGTGAGGTCCTCCGTGGCGATCACCGTGGCCGCCGCCATGCCCGCCATGATCTCCTTGGCCAGGTTGGGCCCGGTGAGCGCGGCGGCCGGGTGCCCCGGCAGCACTTCTTTGATCACTTCGGTCATCCGCAACAACGAGTCGCGCTCCAGCCCCTTGCTGAGGCTCACCACGGGGATCCACGGGTGCAGCTCGGGCCGGGCACTCTCCAAAGTGGCGCGAAAGGCCCCCGTGGGCACGCCGACGACGAGCAGCTCCGCGTGAGCGGCCGCCTCGGCCAGGTCGGCCGTGGCCCGGAGCCGGCTCGGCAGCGGGAAGCCCGCGAGATAGCGCTCGTTGGTGTGCTTGGCGTTGATCTCCTCCGCCGCGGCCTCGCTTCGCGCCCAGATCAGCGACTCGTGATCCCGGCGGGTCAGCACGGACGCGACCGTGGTGCCCCAAGAACCCGCACCCAGCACGGTGATCCGCATGGTTTCCCTTTCGGCGCGAACGACGTGCCAGCGAGTGTAGGTGCGACTGACCGGGCTTGGTCGAACGTTTCACCGCCGCGGTGCGTGAACTGTGTAGTGAGCGGAAAACGGGTGGCCGGGCTGGACGGCCTGCGCGGCCTCTGCGCCCTTTATGTGCTTTTGTTCCACTGCTGGGCGTACGTCTTCCGGGGCTTTCCGCGCTACCAGGGCCCGGAGTGGCTGAGCTGGCTCGGGTTCGGCCGGCTGGCCGTGGTGATGTTCCTGGTCGTGTCCGGGTTCTCGCTGGCCATGGCCGCGGCCCGCAACGACTGGCAGCTGGTTCGCCTCGGCCGATATGCCCAGCGACGGGCGTGGCGGATCCTCCCGGCGTACTGGGCCGCTCTGGTTTTCAGTCTGGTCGTCGCCTGGACGGTGGTGCGCCAGCCCCACTCGACGGAGCCCACGGCCGAGTCCGTCGTGGTCTACGGCCTGCTGCTGCAGGATCTGATCTCGGCGCCCACCCCGAACGGCGCCTTCTGGTCGATCAGCGTCGAGGCCCTGCTGTACGGCCTGCTTCCGCTGCTCGTCCTGCTGTGCCGGCGAATCGGCCCGGCAGCGATGCTGGCCGTCGTCACCCTGCCGGTGATCGTGATCGGCTTCGTCGTCTTCGACGGCTCACCGCCGCAGGGTGACAACTGGCTGGCCCCGCACCTCGTCCCCGCCTTCGCGGCCGGCGTCGTGGCGGCCGCCGTGGTCGCAGCCGGCGACCGTTTCCGCAAAGTGCCCTGGGCCTGGCTGTCGGTGCTGGCCGCGGTGCCGGTCGGGTTTCTGATCCTGCAGCAGGGCTCGCGCTGGATGGTCGACCACTATTACTGGGTCGACCTGGCCGTCGCCCCCGCGATGACCCTGCTCCTGCTGGCCGTCGTGAGCGGCCGGCCCGCCGCCCTGATCCGGCTGCTCGACTCGCGGCCCCTGAAGCAGCTCGGCTCGTTCTCGTACAGCCTCTACCTGATCCACCTGCCCATCGTCGTCGTGATCACCCAGAAGCTGGTCATCCCGCGGCTGGGCCGGGACACGGTCTCGTTCGCGGTGGCCACCGTGCTCGCCGGCGGCCTGTCCCTGGTCGGCGCCTGGGTCTTCGCCAAGCTGTTCGAAGCACCGTTCCAGCGACACCGCTCCTGGGCGGAACTCAAGAACGCCGTGTCCCGGCCGCCCGTCCTGATCTCAGGAGACGTTGAAGCGCTGGTTCCAGCCGCCGTGACAGGCGAAGACCTGCAGCCGCGCGCCGCGGCGCCGTCCGGAATCACGACAGGCAAGACGCCACCGGACAGATTCACCCTGGACTGATCGTTCAGCAGCGCCACTCCGCATTGCGATAGCCGACGCCGCCACTCGGGTCCGACCCGACACCCATGCGGGCATGACAGATCCGCTTGATCCACGGCCCGGTGGTCGACTGCTCGATGCTCACGTAAACGGCGTAGTCGTCCGTGGACAACTGCGCGATCTGCCCCGCCGCCAACAGAACCTGAGCGGTCGCGATACAAGCTTTCCCGGTGCCCGCCGCGGCCAACGCGACCCGGGCCGCCGCGTTGATGGCAACGGCCGGTTTCGGAACACCCCAAAGCTTGAGCATGCTCGTGGTGAGCGCGTGAACGCCACAAGCCCTGGCCAACGTGCCGGCCACATCGGTCAGCCCCCGCGCCGCATTCATGGCGTCATTACCGAAAACCATGGAACCGTTGGTGCTCGTCCGGCCGGCGCAGATCCGGGCCAGCCGGTCCTTGTACTCCCGCGTGCTCATAGCGGTCGTGACGGCCAGCGGAAACCCGCGCGAGTTGGCGATGTTGCCGTAACGCCAGAACTCGTTCGAGTCCCGCGCCCCACGGTCGAACAGGCTCGCGAACAGCGCACCGACCAACGTCTCGTTGAGCGGCGCGGGCGCCGGATCCCAGCGGTGGCGGGCCTCGCCGCTGACCAACAGGTCTGATTGGCGCCCGCCAAATTTCTAGCAACAATCCGCGACGCCCAGCAGCGCCCGATCAGGCGTCCCCAGCCGGGTGATGGCCCGAACGGCGTGAGAAATTGCCGCCCCGGACGGACCGGTCGCGGGTGCAGCGCGCCGTCGGTCGGGTACAGCCGCTGGCTCATGATGCAGCGTGCGCCCTCGGAATGTCAGGAGTGTGCCACGGCTGCCGCGCGTGCGCGGGTGGTGGCAGAACTTTGACATTGCAGACTCGTCGGTCTCCGCGTATTTCCAGGGCGTTTGCCACTCAGCCGGCTCCGCGGCTACAGAGTTGGAACAGTCAAGAAATGTCAGAGTAATGACTCACCGCCAGTCTGCTCTCACTAGCAGCGGTCAGCGGCACGAGGCGGGGAACTCGGGACGACGGCGGCTCGCCTGGGCATTTCATCCGCACGATCCGCCGTGCCGCGACCTTGGCGTCACGCCCCTTCACCAGGATCGGAGTTCTCATATATGTCCACCACCAGTAAGCGGATGCGCGCGCTCGTGACTATGGGCACCATCGGGACGACCGTGTCCCTCGTGCTCGCCGGCTGTGGCGCCCGAGCCGGCGACGACACGGCCGGTGCCGGGTCGTCCGCGGCAGCCAGCTGCGTCGACACCTCCGGCGACACCATCAAGCTCGGCTACCTGAACTCCCTTACCGGGGGCATGGCGATCTCCGAGAAGACCGTCTCCAACGTGCTGCACATGGCCACCGACGAGATCAACGCCGACGGCGGCATCCTCGGCAAGAAGATCGAGTACGTCCAGGAGGACGGCGCCACCGACTGGCCCACCTTCGCGGAGAAGACCGAGAAGCTGCTCACCCAGGACTGCGTCGCCGCGATCTTCGGCGGCTGGACCTCCTCTTCACGCAAGGCCGTGAAGCCGGTCGTCGAGAAGTTCAACGGCCTCTTCTTCTACCCGGTGCAGTACGAGGGCCTCGAGTCGTCGCCGAACATCTATTACACCGGCGCGACCACCAACCAGCAGATCATCCCGGCCATGGACTTTCTCAAATCCCAGGGCGTGAAGACGCTGTTCCTGGCCGGCAGCGACTACGTCTTCCCCCGCACCGCGAACGCGATCATCAAGCTCTATGCGGCCAATCTCGGCATCAAGATCGTCGGCGAGGAGTACGTGCCCCTCGACAAGGACGACTGGACCAGCCAGGTGGCGAAGATCGCGGCGGCCAAACCTGACTTCATCTTCAACACCATCAACGGCTCGTCGAACGTCGGCTTCATCAAGGCGTACTACGACGCCGGCCTCACTCCCGCGAAGACGCCGATCATCTCGGTGTCGATCGCCGAGGAGGAGGCGCCGGCCATGGGCCACGAGGTCACCGGCAACTTCGCGTCCTGGAACTACTTCCAGTCGCTCAAGACCGAGACCAACCCGAAGTTCATCAAGAGCTGGAAGGCCTACCCCAACAGCAGCGGCGTCACCTCCGACCCGATGGAGGCCGCCTACATCTCGCTGTACCTGTACAAGGCCCTCGTCGAGGCGGCCGGCTCGTTCGACGTCAACGCGGTGAACGCGGCGGCGAAGGCGAAACCCATCACGTTCGACGCGCCGGAGGGCAAGGTCACGCTCGACGGCGAGAACCACCACATCTCCAAGCCGGGGCACATCGGCAAGATCAACGCCGACAACCAGTTCGACATCGTCTGGGCCTCCGACGGAGTCATCGAACCCGACCCGTACCTCGAGGGCTACAGCTGGTTCCCGGCGGACATCCGCAAGCAGCTCACGGACGCGGCGGGCTGATCATCTTCGGGGTCGCATGCCACCGAGGGCATGCGACCCCCTCCCCCTACCGAGACGCTAGAGAGAGCGAATGCATGTGGACGCACTGATCGCACCACTGCTGAACGGCAGCGCCCAAGGCGCGCTGCTCCTGCTCGCCGCGCTGGGGCTCTCGCTCACCTTCGGCCAGATGGGCGTGATCAATATGGCCCACGGCGAGTTCCTCATGATCGGCGCCTTCGCCGCCTACCTCGTCCAGCAGGTCATCACCGCCAGCAACCTGTCGATCCCGGTCGCGCTGCCGGTCGCGTTCGTCGTCGCGGGCCTGTTCGGTCTCGTGCTGGAGGTCACCATCATCCAATGGATGTACCGCCGGCCGCTCGACACCCTGCTCGTCACGGTCGGTGTCAGCCTGATCCTCCAGCAGGCGGCCCTGCAGATCTTCCCGTCCCAGGGCGTCCCGGTGGAGAAACCCCGCTGGCTCGACGGGCAGCTGACCATTCTCGGCTACGGCTGGCCGCTGCGGCAGGTGTTCACGATCCTGCTCGCGGCCGCCTGCGTCGCCGCGCTGGCGTCCTGGCTCAAGTACACCTCGTTCGGCCGCCGCATCCGGGCGACCGTGCACAACCGGGACCTCGCCGAGACCTCGGGGATCTCCACCCGCACCATCGACCGTCTCACCTTCTTCACCGGGTCGGGTCTGGCCGGGGTCGCCGGCGTGGCCGCGTCGCTCATCGGCGGCACGAACTCCCAGATGGGCGCGCAGTACATCATCCCGGCCTTCCTCGTCGTCGCCGCCGGTGGCATCGGCCAGCTCAAGGGCACCATCATCGCCGCGTGGGCGGTGGGTGTCGCCCTCTCGTTCTTCGCCTACTGGACGACCGGCAGCCTGGCGCAGGTGCTCGCCTTCATCCTCGTGATCGTCTTCCTGCAAGTGCGCCCGCAGGGCCTGTTCACGGTGCGAACCAGGAGTCTGGCATGACCAAGCTGAAGCCATGGATCTCTCTCGGCGGCATCGGGGCGTTCGCCGTCCTGCTTCTCGCGGTGGCTCCCCTCGTGCTCACCGATCACTGGCTCAACAACCTCGGCAAGTACTGCTGCTGGGCCATCGCCGCCGTCGGCATCGGCCTGGCCTGGGGCCGGGGCGGGATGCTCGTGATGGGACAGGGGGTGTTCTTCGCCCTCGGCGCCTACGCGATGGCCATGCACCTCACGCTGGAGACCGCCGGCGACCGGATCCCGGGGTTCATGGTGCTCTACGACCCCCTCGCGCCACTTCCGGTGTTCTGGGAGCCGTTCCGCAGCGCGGGATTCACCCTGCTGGCCATCGTGCTGCTTCCGGTGATAGTGGCCGGCATCCTCGGCTACGCGCTGTTCAAGCGCCGCGTCAAGGGCGCGTACTTCGCGATCCTGTCGCAGGCGCTCGCCGTCGCGCTGGCCACCCTGATCAGCTCCACGATCCGCGAGACCGGGGGCGACACCGGGCTCAGCGACTTCAAGTACTTCTTCGGCTTCGTGCTGAACGACCAGGCCAACAAGGTCATGGTGTACCTCATCGCGGCCGCGCTTCTCATCGTGTGCCTGCTCGCGGTGTGGCAGTTCTACCGCAGCCGCTTCGGTGAGCTCCTCGTCGCCACCCGCGACGCCGAGGAGCGGGTGCGTTTCCTCGGCTACGACCCGGCCAACATCAAGCTCGTCGCCTTCGTCGTCTCCGCGGTGATGGCGAGCATCGGGGGGGCGATGTTCGTGCCTATCGTCGGCATCATCACCCCGGCCGAGATCGGCGCCGCCGCCTCGATCCTCATGATCGCGGGCGTTGCCCTGGGTGGCCGCGCATCGCTGTTCGGCCCCGCGCTCGGCGCGATCGCGGTCGGATGGGGGCAGTCGAGCCTCGGCTCGACCTGGCCCGACGGCTGGCCCTACATCCTCGGTCTGCTGTTCATCGTCGTCATCCTCTTCCTGCCGAACGGGCTGTCGTCGCTGCCGGCCAAGTTCATGGGGCGGGTCCGCCGGCGCCCCGAACGTCAGCCCGCCCCGGCCATCGCCGCCGCAGAGCTCGAAGAGGTCAGGTCGTGACCGCCTGCACCGAGCGACACTTCCGCGAGTTGCACGCCCAGGCCGCAGGCGAGGGCCAGAAGAGCACGACAAAGGAGGCTCAGTCGTGACCGCCTGCACCGAGCGACACTTCCGTAAGTTGCACGCCCAGGCCGCAGGCGAGGGCCAGAAGGGCACGACAAAGGAGGCTCAGTCATGACCGACGCTTCGCTCGTTGTCACGGACCTCCACGTCGAATTCTCGGGCTTCGTCGCGGTCGGCGGCGTCTCCTTCGACGCGCACCCCGGCGAGGTCCGGTTCCTCATCGGCCCGAACGGCGCCGGCAAGACGACCTGCATCGACGCCATCACGGGGCTGAGCAAGGCCACCGGATCGGCCCGGCTCGGCGAGAGTGAGCTGCTCGGCCGGCAAGTACACAAGATCGTCCGCCTCGGGGTCGGCCGCACGTTCCAGACCGCGAGCGTCTTCGACGAGCTCACCGTGCTGCAGAACCTCGACATCGCCGCCGGGCGCCACCGCCCTTCGGTCTCGCTGCTGCGGGCCCGGCGTGGCGTCGACCCGTCGATCGAGCATGCGCTGGAGGAGACCGGCCTCACCGGCGAGCTCGCCACACCGGCCGGCATCCTGTCGCACGGCCAGAAGCAGTGGCTGGAGATCGCCATGCTGCTCGTCCAGGACGCGAAGGTGCTGCTGCTCGACGAGCCCGTCGCCGGCATGAGCCACGACGAGCGCACCGCGACCGGCGAGCTTCTGCAACGCATCGCGGCGAAGCGGATCGTGCTCGTGGTCGAGCACGACATGGACTTCATGCGCCGCTTCGCCACCCGCGTGACGGTGCTGCACCAGGGCAAGGTGCTCTCGCAGGGCACGGTGGCCGAGGTTCAGGCCGACCCCAAGGTGCAGGAGGTCTACCTCGGCACCGCGGGCGCCGCCACCACGGCCGCCATGGCGGTCGTGCCCGAACCGGCGGCGGCCGGGACGCAGAAGGAGGACTGACATGCTGGAGCTCACCGACATCGAGGCCGGCTACGGGCGCACGCGGGTGCTGCACGGCGTGACGGTGCCGTCCGGCAAGGTCGTGGCCGTGCTCGGCCACAACGGCGCCGGCAAGACGACCCTGCTGCGTCTCGCGATCGGCCTCATCAAGCCGTCGAAGGGCCGGGTGCTGTTCGACGGCGAGGACATCTCGTCACTCGCCCCCAACAAGCGCGTTGCTCGCGGCATGGCGTACGTGCCACAGGGTCAGCAGTCGTTCGGCCAGCTCACGACCCTGGAGAATCTGCAGCTCGTCGCCGACGGGCGCCGGGGCGGCAAGGCCCTCATCGACGCGCAGATGGCCCGCTTCCCCGCCTTGGAGCAGTTCGCCACCCGGAAGGCGGGCCTGCTCTCCGGCGGGCAGCGCCAGCAGCTCGCGATCGCCCGCGCCCTCATCACCGAGCCGAAACTGCTCATCCTGGACGAGCCGACCGAGGGCATCCAGCCCACGATCGTCGCCGAGATCGAGCACACCATCATGCAGCTGGCCGACGAGGGCATCAACGTGCTGCTCGTCGAGCAGCACATCGGCTTCGCCCTCGAGGCCGCCGAGCACTACGTCGTGCTCGCCTCGGGCCACGTCACACAGACCGGGGAGGGTGGCAAGGCAGCCACCTCCACCGTGCGAGGCGCCATGGCGATCTGAGCCGCCATGACCCACGTCCGCAATGCCGTCGTAACACCGGACAGCGACTATTCCCCAACGCAAGGTGCCTTAGGGGATGCCACTGTGTCGACGGACAACGCGCGTGCGGCCGCAGAGGACAGCCTGGAGGATTACGCCTTCCGCTATGTGCCGCGCACCTTCCGGCGCTGGAGCGCGGCCTCCGTCGGCGCGACCGCCCTCGGGTCCATCGCTTTCCTCGCCGACTTCTCGATCGGCGCGAGCATCGGCATCGACCACGGCACCCCCAACGCCGTCCTCGGCATCGTGTTCGCGTCGGTCATCATCCTCATCGTCGGCGTGCCCGTCGCCTACTACGCCGCCCGCTACAACCTCGACCTCGACCTCATCGCCCGTGGCTCGGGATTCGGCTACTACGGCTCCATCATCACGACTGTGGTCTTCGCGGGCTTCACCTGCATCTTCTTCGCGTTGGAGGGCGCCATCATGGCGCAGGGGCTGCAACTGGCGACGGGGATTCCGCTGTGGCTCGGCTATCTCATCTCGACCGTCGTCGTGATCCCGATCGTCATCTACGGCATGCGTGCGCTGGAGCGCCTGCAGTTCTGGACCACGCCCCTGTGGCTCGCCCTCGCCCTGCTGCCGCTGCTGTGGATCGTCGTCTCCGACCCCGAGGCGGTCCGCGCCTTCACGTCGTTCACCGGCAACTCCGACGGCTCGCTCAGCTTCGGCGCTGTGGTCTCGAGCGCGGCCGTGTGCTTTGCCCTCACCCCGCAGCTGGCGGAGCAGATCGACTACCTCCGCGCCATGCCGCCGCGCACACCGTCGAACGTCCGCTCGTGGTGGACGTCGTTCGCGTTCGCCGGCCCGGGCTGGGTCGTCTTCAGCGGCACCAAGCAGGTGATCGGGGTGTTTCTCGCCGTCTACCTCCTCGTGCGGGTCGAACCCGCTCTCGGGCACCAGGCGACCGAACCGGTCAAGCAATTCGTCGAGATGTACCAGACCCTCGTCCCCGACTGGCTCGCGATCGTTCTCGCCCTGGTGCTCATCGTGGTCGCGCAGGTGAAGATCAACGTGACGAACGCGTACTCGGGCTCACTCGCGTGGTCGAACGTCTTCACCCGGGTGGCCAAGCACTACCCGGGTCGTACGATCTTCGTCCTGTTCAACCTCGTGATCGCGTACGTGCTCATGATGCTGGACGTCTTCACCCTCATCTCCTTCGTGCTGAGCCTCTACGCGAACGTCGTCATGGCATGGCTCGTGACGATCGCCACCGACATCGCGATCAACAAGTGGCTGCTGCGCATCTCGCCGCGCTTCCCCGAGTTCCGCCGCGGCATGCTGCACGACTGGAACCCGGTGGGGCTCGTGTCGGTGGGGCTCGCCTCGGTGCTGTCGCTGCTGGCGTTCGCCGGGCTGCTCGGCGCCGCCGTCAAGCCGTTCTCGGTGCTCATCGCGATCGGCGTCGCGTTCGTCACCACGCCGGTCATGGCTCTCGCCACGCG
This sequence comes from Actinoplanes sp., assembly GCA_965217855.1. Classification (GTDB taxonomy): domain Bacteria; phylum Actinomycetota; class Actinomycetes; order Mycobacteriales; family Micromonosporaceae; genus Actinoplanes. The sequence continues at coordinate 75,966 of CBDCJN010000019.1, forward strand.
GGGGCGCTACTACCTGCGCCGCCGCTCCGACGGCATCGACTCCCCCCGGTTCGACGACGACGGCAACCCCTCCGGTGAGCGGCTCCGCTGCCATGTCACCGGGTACACGTTCGAGCGGCCGGATATGCTGGCCTCGGCCGAGAGAGGGCCCCACGGCCAGGTGCAGTACGTCTCGTCGCTGGCGCTCACCCTCGACGACTCCGATCGCTACGTGCTCCCACCGGAAGTCACCGGGCCCCCGCGCTGGGCGACCACCCGCCGAGCATCCCCAAGACGGAGGGGGCATTGATGGAGGAGCCGGTCGACACCGCGACCGCGATTCTCGCGAGCGCCGCGGTGCTGCTGCGCGAGCGCATGTTCGACGACATCTCCTATCGTGCCCTCGCCGACGAGGTCGGCATCTCGGAGCGCACGATCTACCGTCAGTACCCCACGCGCGCCCACCTGCTCGCCGCACTCTCGAACTGGATCGAGCAGACCCGCTTCCCGCTGCCGCCGTTCGTGACCGTGCCCGATTTCCGCGCCGCCGTGCACGACCGCTTCCGGACCTTCGACGCGTTGCCCGCCTACGCGTACGTCGGCGCACGGGCGTCCGCGATCTCGCCGACGCTCGACACCGAGCCGGCCTACATCACCCGCGCGATCGAGGCGATGCTCGAGGTGGCGGCCCCGACGCTCAACCGACGGGATCGGCGACGGGTCGCGGCTTCCCTGCGCTACTTCTCGTCGGCGATGTTCTGGGCGCGCCTGCGCACGGGCTTCGACCTGGATGCGGGCGAGATCTGCGACGCGTTCGATCGCGCCGTCGACACCGTGCTCGCCAAGCTGCCCTCCGCGTCCGCGACGTGGGCGGAGCCGTGACCGCCCCGGAGCTGAGCGGCACGCAAGAGGCGATCCTCGCCGCCTACGCCGAACTGATCGAGGAGGTCGGCAGCGACGACGTGTCGTACCGGGTCATCGCGCGCCGGGCCGGCATCGCCGAGCGCACGGTCTTCCGCAACTACCCCACGCGCGTCGACCTGCTGCTGGCGACCGCGGCGTGGATCGAGACGACGCTGTTCGCCCGCGAAGAATCGCATTCGATCTTCGACGTCCCCCTCGCGATCCGCGACGCGATGCAGCGATACGACGCGCGGCCGGAGCTCGCGCACGTCGTCGCGGAGACGGCGATGCGCGGCGTGAGCGGCGCGGCGCCGTCGCCCGACCGGGCGCACCTCGAGCGGCTGCTGGATGCCGAGGTGCCATCCCTCGACGCGGCGCAGCGCAGCGCGGTCATCGCGGCGCTGTCACACCTCGACTCAGCCGGGACCTGGGTGACGTTCCGCCGCGAGTTCGGCATGGACCGGCGAGACATCGCCGACGCCGCGGCCTGGGCGGCGGAGGCAGTCCTCGACAGCATCCGCGACCGCGTCGCCCCCTAGCCATCACCGAAGAGCTGATCCCGAGATCCGCATCATCGGCGCCGAGATCATCCCCGTGTTACGGCTGCCCCGCGAGGAGCCCGTCTCGGTGGGCAAGGCGACACCCGCTACGTCCCCCCGGCGACGGCAACGAACCGGATCCGATTCGCGCAATGCCAAACCTGGTGGGGCGGGCGGGACTCGAACCCGCGACCGAGGGATTATGAGTCCCCTGCTCTAACCCACTGAGCTACCGCCCCTTACCGGCGGCGATACTAACCCGTGCCGCATACCCGCAGCCAGCGATCTCTGGCGGCGATCTTGCCGCTCAGACGCCGACTCGGGCGCCCAGCCAGGAAAGCACTGCCCCCGCCGTACGCCATCCGCCCGCCAGGGCGCCCTGTATGGAGGGGCTGTCGCGGTGGTCGCCCGCCACGAACATGCCGTCTCCGAGGTCGATCGGCTTGCGCAGGTTGGCCTGGGGCACCCGGGCCGACGGGAGGGCCGCGGGGATGCTGATGACTTCCAGCATCTCCCAGTCGTCGGTGGGCTTTCCGTACAGCCGGGACAATTCGACCCGGATCACGGTCTCCGACGCCGAGGACGGGGCGGAGACGCCGACCACCGAGGCGGCGATCAGCGACTTTCCCGATGGTGCGTATTCGGGGGCGGCGTTGCTGATGACGACCGTGTTGGCGATGATCTCGCGGCGGTCGCCGTCGAGCACCAGCGTCGGCTCGTCGAGCGGGGCCTGGTCGGCGCCGAAGTAGAACGTGGTCAGGCCGTGCATGTCGGGTGTCGGCAGCTGGGGCAGCAGCTCGGCGGCGGAGTGCGGGTCGGTGGCCACGATGACGGCGCGGCAGTTGATCTCGCCGCCCTCGGTGACGACCTTGCCGTGGCTGATCTCGAGCGTACGGGCGCCGATCAGCAGTTGGGGGTAGGGCAGCGGGCCGGCCATGGCGGCCGGCAGCGCCTGCATGCCGGCGGCCGGCACACCGATCCTGCCGCGGGCGAAGGAGCGCAGCACCATCGAGAACACGTGGCTGGACGTGTCGAGCGACCGGTCGGCGAAGACCCCGGACAGGAACGGCCGCAGCACTTCCTCGATCATCCGGTGCGACAGCCCGGCCTTACGCAGCATCTCCTGCGTGGTGGTCTCGGGCGCCTCGAGCAGCTTGGACGCGGGCAGGGTGGCGCATTTGGTGGCCAGCGCCGCGAATTTCAGGCGGTCGCTGAGCGTGCCCACGCCCGAGGTGAGGGTCTGCGCGACGGCCAGCGGTTCCCGCACCGGGTTTTCGAGACGGTGCAGCTCACCGCCGCGGCGCACCAGCACCCCGGGCGTGAAGTAGCGCATGTCGAGGGCGTCGACGTCGACCAGCGCGGGCACCCGCGGGTAAGACGTGTTGAGGACCTGGAAGCCGCGGTCGAAGTGCCATCCGTCGACGACGTCGGTGGCGACCCGGCCGCCGATCCGGTCCGAGCCCTCCACCAGCAGCCATTCGACGCCGGCGCGGTCGAGCCGGCGGGCAGCCGACAGTCCGGCAAGACCGCCGCCGACGATGACGACGTCCACCTCAACGGGTTGCGACACGAGCAGCACCTCACAAGGGGACGAACCAGGCGACCCCAGCCTAACGGCGACGCCAGGTTACGGCAGGAGAACTGTCACGGGAGGTATCTCACCTCTCCGAAGGCGCGGGCCGGCCCCTCGAGCAGGCGTTGCCGGCGCTGCCGCAGGTGCTGGTCGAAAAAGGCCAGCGGGTACGCCTGCTGGATGCGCACCGATCGGGCCGGGTCGAGGGTGCCGATGTAGTCCCGCAGTTCCTCGTCGCTCAGGCCGATCACCCGGCCCAGCTGCGGCATGAGCACCTGCAGGTCGCCGTACGAGGTGTGGATCGCGCCCTCGGCCTGCACGTTGAGCCGCCATCCGGCGAGCTGCGACCAGAACCGGGCGACGGCCGACTCGGCGGCCCGGGTGAACTCGGCGGTCATCATCATGAACGGCCGGTCGAGCGTGCCGGCGACGGCCGGTTCCATCGGGGCGTCGATGCTCAGTCCCGCCTCGACCCGCCGGTCGGCGATCATCACCCGGGCCGTTGCGCTCGCGCCCTTCGAGAAACCGAACATCCCGATCCGGCGTACGTCGAGGATGCTGCCCAGCCCGTACGGAAGCCGCCGTTGTTCGACGTCGGGGTTGTGCCCGGCGGCCAGCCTGTCCAGGCTGTCGAGCACGAACCGAAGGTCCACGGCGAACTCGATCGGCCCCATCCCGATCTCCTCGGAGGGCACGACGATCCGCCCGTCGGGCAATTGGCTGTACGCGTCGCCGATGTGATCGACGGTAACGACCACGTACCCGTGGCTGGCCAGCTCCTGGACCATGACGGTGCAGTCGCCGCGGTGGTCGTGCGCCCCGTGCGAGAAGACGATGACCGGCCGCCGCTCCCCTGGTCGCCGCACCGGCGCGTTCTCGTGCCCGGAGGTGAAGGGCGTGGCCACCACATCGGCCTCGTACCCGGCGTCCACCAGGTAGCGACGCAGCACGGCCGGCGGCATCCAGGGCGCGCGCGGATGGCGAGCGGTGTCGCCGGCGGGATACCAGACACCGATCATCAGCTCGCGGGAATGCCCCGGCGACCGGAACGGGTCGGGCCGCGACCGGTCCTCGAGATGCAGCGCCACCGTCCCCACCCGACGCGGCCCCGTCGGCGCGGGAAGTCTGAGCCGGACCGGCCCGGACGCCGCGGTTGCCGGCCCGGCGGCCACGATCGGCGCCGCGGCCGCAACAACAAGAGCAGCCCCGAGTACGCCCCGCCGGCTCATCCCTCTGCGGTCGGTGAGTGTCATGTCGCCTCCAAGATCGCCGCCCCTCGCACCCTGCGAAGAGCGATGACCGCGACTATACACTCGGCGTATACGTTGAGAGTATAGTCGCGAATGAACGAGCCATCGTGGGAGGGTGTCGTTCATGGGCAGTCCGCTGCGTACGCATGCTGTCGTCGTAGGGATCGACGAGTACGAGTTAGGGGCGTCGGCCCGGCTGGTCGGGCCGGTGGATGACGCCGTGCGGTACGCGAAGTGGTTTCTCGACCGTGGGGTGCCGGCCGCGCAGGTGCATCTGGCCGTGACGCCGGGGCGGCCGGAGCTCGACGAGCTCAAGGGCGCGGGGGCCGACGTGCGCGACGCCGGGCGGGCGACGATCCATCGGCTGCTCACCCGCGACCTGCCCGGATGGGACGGCGACCTGCTCTGGGTGGTCTGGGGCGGGCACGGGGCGATCGACGAGCGGAGGCGGCGGCGGCTCTACTACGCCGACTCCACCCGGGACGATCCGGCCACCCTCGACCTCGAGTCGGTGATGGCCATGGCCGCGACCAGCTACGTCCCGTCGTTCGAGCGGCAGATCTGGGTCGTCGACGCCTGCCAGACGCACGGCATCGCGGTCCGGCCCGAGTGGGTGGCGGGGACGGAGACCTTCCCGATCGGCACACCGGTCGAGGGCCGCGACCAGGACGCCCTGTTCGCCGCCGGCCTGGGGCAGGTCGCGCTGAACCGGCGGGTGGCACGGACGGGCCTGTTCAGCGCCGAGGTGCTGCGCCTGCTCGCGGCGGCCGGGACCGATCCGTGGCCGCCGGACGTCGACGCGCTCATCGCCGAGCTGCGGGAACGGTTCACCCAGTCGCGGGACCGGGGCCGGCACGAGCAGACCCCGACGTACCTCTGGTTCCGCAATCGCCGGGGCGACGAAGGGCAACTGCTGCGGTCCGGTACGACACCGGCCACGCCCGCCCGGCCCGGTCAGCCCGACCTGCGGCTGCTGGGCGCGGCGGCTGACGCTCTGGTCCGGGTCGACGAGTTCACCCGCATGGACAGTCGGGAGGAGATGTTCTCCACTCTGCGCCGGGACGTCTACTCGGCGATCAACCGGCAGGCCAACGCCCGTCTCGAGGCGATCAGCGTGTTGCGCACCTGCCTGCGGTTCGCGGGCGGCATCACCGAGCTGATCGAGTCGGTCCGGTTCTTCGCGGGCGACACCGCGGCGGCCGAGGAGTTCACCACGGCCGCCGCCCGGCTGGCCCCCTGACGAGGGCCGGCCGGTGAGGAGTCAGCAGGACAGGTTGCCGCCCGGGTCGACACCCAGAATCTGAGCGAATCGCTGGTACGCGTCCACGCGGCTCTGCACCTGGGCCGGGTTGCCGCCGTTGCACTCCAGCGCGCCGTTGATGCTGCGGATCGTCTCGCCGAAGCCGGCCCCGTCGACCATTGCCGCGTGCGGGGTCATCGAGCCCGGCCCGGTCTGCGTCATCCAGTACCAGAGCCCGGTCTGCCAGGCCACCGAGGCGTCGTTCTTCACCAGGTCCGGGCTGTTGAGCAGGTCGATGCCGAGCGCGTCACCGGCCGTCTTGTAGTTGAAATTCCAGCTCAACTGGATCGGCCCGCGCCCGTGATAGGCGTCCTGACCGGCCGGGCAGCCGTACGACTGGCCGGTGTCGCAGTAGAGCGGCCAGTTCGCCTGGTTCAGCTCCTCGACGTAGACCAGCCCGCCGGATTCGTGGTTGATGTTGGCCAGGAACGCGGCGGCCTCCCGCTTCTGCACGTCCTCGCCGCCGGCCCCGGTGAACTCGGGGAACTTGTTCATGGCGTCGAGCAGGCCGGAGTACGAGTAGAACGCGATCCGGTTCGGGAACATCTGCTGGAACTGGGCCTCGGACACCGGCAGGGCCGCCGCCGAGGCGCTCGTGCCGGGCAGCAGAGCGGCCAGACCGGCCGCGACGGTCACGGCCAGGGCTCCGGCCGCGGCCAGAAAACTACGCTTCATCGGGAAATTCCTTCGCTCTGAAGGGCTCCGGGGGCACGCAGGGTCCGCACCCCCGGAGCCGGGGGCTCAGTTGAAGGGCGAGAGGGTGATGCCGATCGAGGTCGGGTCGCCGCTGTGCACGAGCGATTCCTGGTTGGCCACGTCGTCGAAGGCGAACGCGTACGCCTTGCCGTCGACCATGTTGGCGTGGATCAGCTTGCCGTACAGGTTGGTCGGGCTGTTCCGGTAGAACGTGGACGGGTCGGTGCTGGGCTCGACGGCCTGCGTGCCGAGGGTGCCGCGGGTCAGCGCCGCGCACAGGCTGCGCGCGATCGGGCCGACGACCAGGTCGTTCGGGGCGCCCAGGTTGCCGTCGCAGCCCCACACGTTCGACGTGGTGGGCTTGGTGAAGCTGGCGACCTGCGCACCGGTGGTGTCGGTGAAGTTCAGGACGTCACCGCTGGTGCGACCCTTGAACACCTTGTCCGGCTGGTCGAGGAACGGCCGTACGGTCAGGTCGGTGGTGGCGTACGCGCCCCACGCCTGGTCGATGTAGCCGGCCAGGTAGTCGGGGTCGAACCCGCCGGCGTCGGCGCCCTTGCCCGGCGAGAGCACGCGCAGCACGGTGCCGTCGTCGCGGGTCTGGATCAGCTTGGCGAAGTCGGGGTCGGCCTTGATCCCGTCGATGACCGCGGTGTGGCCGCCCGGCTTGAGCTCACCGGTCTCCAGCGTCTGCCCGTCCGAGCCGGTGACGCCGACCTTGTGCGGCACCGCGAACATGTCCACCTGGGAGCTGTTCAGGAAGACCCCGGAGTCGTTGTACGTAAACTCGCTCCAGTCGAACAGAATGTCGCTGTTCGCGTCGCCGGCCGCCCACGGCGCGGGCTGCACGAGACCGCCGTCCTGGGCCAGCTTGAAGTCGAGCTTGTCGCCGAACGACATGTACATCCGCCCGGACAGGCCCTTGGGCACCTGGATCGTCTTGGCGGCGCCGTTGGCCGGGCCGTCGATCGCGACGTCGGGCGCGGGCACGGGCGGGTTCCCGCCGGCCGGCCACGGGGTGAAGGTGCCGCCCTCGGTCACATAGCCGAGACGGCCGCCGGATTCGCCGAGCACGTAGAGGTGCACGGCCTCGCCCCGGCCCGAGTCGTTGGTGACGGTCAGGGGCAGCAGTTCCGGTCCCGCGGCGTTGGCGTTGGGCACGACGGCCACCGCAGCGGCGACGGCCACGGCCGCGACGCCGGACACCAGCAGGGATTTGCGATTGAGTCGCATAGGCACTCCACAGTCCGGCCCCCACTTCGCACGGGCCCGGCAGGCCGGAAGGGATCCCGCACCGGCCGGACCGCTTCGGGGGCGGACAGGGAAGGGGGACGCGACCCGGCCATCACGCTCAGTCAATCTTGAGAGCGCTCTCACACACTGTTACCCGGCCACCAGATCGTGTCAATCGACACCCATCACGTCATAACACACCCGCCCAGGCCTCGCCACCGGGCCCGTTCATGCAGCTCAGAGCGGGGTGATGACCCCTTCGGGAAAGGTTGAGAACAGAAGGGCAACGAGGCTCGGAGGGTCAGCTGAGTGCAGTCACGGGATCACTCACCGCGACAGCAGGAATCGCCGGCCGGAACGCTCGGGACCGCGCAGCACGCGTCGCCGCGCCAAGCTTCGCGGCCCTCCTTGACCGCGACGACGGCGATGACCAGAGCCGCGATCGGGTCGGCCCACGACCAGCCGAAGAGGCTGTTGACGGCCAGGCCGACGAGCAGGACACCGGAGAGGTACGTACAGAGAAGGGTCTGTTTGGAGTCGGCCACCGCCGAGCGGGAGCCGAGCTCGCGGCCGGCCCGGCGCTGCGCCACGGACAATCCAGGCATGATCAGCAAGGACAGCCCGGCCAGCCCGAGACCGATGCTGGAGTGCTCGGCCTCCGAACCGCCGATCAGCGCCCGGATCGACTCGAAGGACACGTAGGCAGCCAGCGCGAAGAACGACACCGCGATGACGCGCAGGGCGGCCTTCTCCCGCGCCTCCGGGTCGCGGCCGGCGAACTGCCAGGCCACGGCGGCGGCCGAGGAGACCTCGATGACGGAGTCGAGGCCGAAACCGATCAGCGCGGTGGACGAGGCGACGGTGCCGGCGCTGATAGCCACCACGGCTTCGACGACGTTGTAGGTGATGGTCGCCGCGACCAGCAGCCGCACGCGGCGGGCCAGGATCGCCCGGCGCTGCGGCGAGGGCCCGGACGGCGTGAGCGCGATCAGCGGCAGGCTCATCAGCAGCAGCCCTTCTCCGCGGAATCGGGGCACACGGCCGGGTCGACGGCCAGGACGAGACCGAGCAGCTCGCCGAGAGCACGCCGGAGCCGGGGGTCGGCCAGCTCGTACCGCGTGCGCCGGCCCTCGGGCACGGCCACCACCAGACCGCAGCCGCGCAGGCAGGAGAGGTGATTGGACAGGTTTTGCCGGGTCACGCCGAGCTGCTCGGCGAGCTCGGCCGGATAGCCGGGGCCGTCGCGCAGGGCGAGCAACAGCCGGGCCCGAGTCGAATCCGACAGGGCATGCCCGAACCGGGCCAGCACCCGGCTGTGCGCCAATGTCTCCACACCTCGACAGTACACAGAATCCTGTATTCACAAAACACTGAACAGTCGGTCGACGTTACGGCATTGAGTCAAATCTATGAACATGCTGTACTTGGGAGCGCTCCCAACACACACTCTCCCGAGGAGTAGCCGTGAAAGTCCGCGCCCTAGTGGCTGTCCTGATCATCGGTCTCGTCGGGCTGGCTGCCCCCACCGGCGCCGCCGCCGCCCCGCCTACAGCTATGGGGAGGCGCTGCAGAAATCGCTGTTCTTCTACGAGGCCCAGGTCTCGGGCCGGAAGCCGGACTGGAACCGGGTGTCCTGGCGCGGCGACTCGGCGATGAAGGACGGCTCGGACGTCGGGCTCGACCTGACCGGCGGCTGGTTCGACGCCGGCGACCACGTCAAGTTCGGGCTGCCGATGGCGTTCACGACCACGATGCTGGCCTGGGGCGCGGTGGAGAACCGGGCCGCGTACGCGAGCTCGGGGCAGTTGACCCCTCTGTTGAACAACCTGCGGGTGCCCAACGACTACTTCATCAAGGCGCACCCGGCCCCGAACGTGCTCTACGGGCAGGTCGGGAAGGGCGACGACGACCACAAGTGGTGGGGCCCGGCCGAGGTGATGCCGATGGCGCGACCGGCCTACAAGATCGACGCCAGCTGCGGCGGCACCGAACTCGCGGCGGAGACGGCGGCGGCGATGGCCGCGAGCTCGATGGTCTTCCGGGCCACCGATCCCGCGTACGCGGAGACGCTGTTGACCCACGCGAAGCAGCTCTACACGTTCGCCGACACGGTGCGGAAGAGCTACCACGAGTGCGTCACCGACGCGACGTCGTTCTACCGGTCGTGGAGCGGTTACGCCGACGAGCTGGTCTGGGGCGCGATCTGGCTGCACCGGGCCACCGGCGACGCCTCCTACCTGACCAAGGCCGAGGCCGGCTACGACGCGCAGGGCAACGAGAACCAGACCAGCACCAAGATGTACAAGTGGACGATCTCCTGGGACAACAAGCAGTACGGCAACTACGTGCTGCTGGCCCGGCTGACCGGCAAGCAGAAGTACGCCGACGACGCGAACCGCTGGCTGGACTGGTTCACCGTGGGCGTCAACGGCGAGAAGGTGCGCACCTCCCCCGGCGGCATGGTCGTCGTCGACACGTGGGGCGCGCTGCGCTACGCGGCCAACACGGCTTTCGTCGCGCTCGTCTACAGCGACTCGCTGACCGACGCGACGCGTAAGCAGCGCTATCACGACTTCGCGGTGCGGCAGATCGACTACGCGCTGGGGGCCAACCCGCGCAACTCCAGCTATGTCATCGGCTTCGGCTCCAACGCGCCGAAGAACCCCCATCACCGTACGGCGCACGGCTCGTGGTGGGACAGCCAGCAGGTGCCCGAGCAGACCCGGCACGTCCTGTACGGAGCATTGGTCGGCGGACCGTCCGCACCGGACGACGCGTACACCGACAGCCGCGCCGACTACGTGATGAACGAGGTGGCGACCGACTACAACGCCGGGTTCACGTCGGCCCTGGCCCGGCTCTACGGCGAGTACGGCGGCGCGCCGCAGGCCTCGTTCCCGGTCGCCGAGAAGCCGGACATCCCCGAGCTGTCGGTCGAGACCACGATCATGCAGAACGAGACCCGGTCGACCGGCGTCAAGGCAGTCGTCTACAACAAGTCGGCGTTCCCGGCCCGGTCCCTGACCGCGGGCAAGTTCCGCTACTACTTCACCCGCGACTCCGACGCGGCGCTGGCCATCTCGTCGCCCTACACCCAGGGCTGTCCCGGCCCCACGACAGCCAAGCAGTTCTCGGGCGCCATCTGGTACGTCGAGGTCGACTGCACCGGCTACCCCATCGCCCCCGCCGGCCAGTCAGCCCACCGCATGGAGGTCCAGCTCAAGATCGGCGTGGCCGAGGGCGGCATCTGGGACCCCACGAACGACCCGTCCTACCAGGCCGCCGCCGGCCCCAACCAGGCCGTCCCCCTCTACGACGGCACCACCCTCGTCTGGGGCGCCGAGCCCTCCACCGCCCCAACCCCCACCCCCACGACATCGCCATCCCCCACGACGTCGCCCTCAGCAACACCCACCCCGACGACATCGCCCTCAACCACGCCGACGCCGTCCACGTCGCCTTCGACAACGCCGGCGGCTGGGTGCCGGGTGGCCTATTCCACCAACGACTGGGGCAGCGGCTTCACCGGCGCGGTCACCATCACCAACGGCCCCACCGCCACCACCGCCTGGACCCTGACCTTCCCGTACGCCGCAGGCCAGCAGATCACCCAGGCCTGGTCAGCCACCGTGACCCAGTCGGGCACCCAGGTAACCGCCAAGAACACGTCCTGGAACGGCACCCTGGCCCCCGGCGCGACCGTCACTTTCGGCTTCAACGCCACCGACACCGGCACCAACCCCCGCCCCGCCACGTTCACCCTCAACGGCACCCCCTGCACCCAGCCCTGACCCCAAACCCTCAACACCCCGCAGCTCGCAGCCCGCAGCCCGCAGCCCGCATCAGGCTGCGGGCTGCGAGCACTGCGGGCGGCGGTCGCTGGCAGCGGCGAGCGGTCGCTGCGGGCTGTGGGTGCCTACAGGGCGGCCATGCGGGCACCGGGCTGCTGCTGGCCCGACCTCGGATGTTCGGCAAAGTTGAAGCGTCCGCGGCCGATCTCCATTGAGCGAAAGATCAGAAGCCGAACCGACATCACCCGTACGAAGCACGACCGTCCCGGCGTGGACGGCTCAGGCCACGAGGCCAGCCCAGCGAAGCGGCGGGCGACACCACTGCGCGCGACCACAGCGCCCAAGCGGGACCACAGCAACGTGGGGTCTGGGGGCTCGGCCCCCAGGTAAGAAACAGAGCGGGGCCCCTGTGCGCGGTGTTTGCACACAGGGGCCCCGGACCTGCTCCCCCGACTGGACTCGAACCAGTAACCTGCCGGGTATCCAGTGATAGATGTTCGTTGTCGATCGTCCTACCAATAAACAACCGTTGAACTGGTAAAACGTTATCTCCTCGGTGTTCGTTGCAGACGGTACCTGTTCTATGTGATGCGTCATAAGGTGGGGATAGGATGGGGACATGGCCCGTCCTCCGCTACCCCTCGGCACAGCCGGCACCATCCGCTTCTCGGGTGCTGGCAAGAGCTTCCGTGCCCGCTGCAAGTTCCGCGACTACGACGGCATTACCCGTGACGTCGAACGTTCCGGCACCACCAAGGCTGCCGCCGAGCGAGCGCTCAAGGCTGCTCTCCGGGACCGCACCCACTCGGATTCGACGACCGAGATCAACCGGGACACCAAGCTCGACGTCGTAGCTGAGGCGTGGTGGGCCGGGTTTTCTGTCGCTCCCGGCTCGCCCGGCACGAAGCGGATCTACCGTGACCGACTCGACGTCCAAATCCTCCCCGCCCTCGGCAACATCCGCTGCAGGGAGTTGACCATCGGCACGGTGGAGCGGTTCCTGCGAGCGGTCGAGGCCTCTCACGGTTCGTCGCTGACCAAGACTGTTCGGTCGGTGCTCTCGAACATCTGCGGGTACGCCGCACGACTCGACGCCCTCGACCGCAACCCAGTTCGAGACACGTCACCCATCAGTGTGAAGCCAAAGAAGGGCAAGGCGAAGTCACTCAGCGCTGTCGAGCTCAAGCAGCTCCGGGCGCTCCTCACCTACGACCAGAAGGCGATCGATCGGGATTTGCTCGACCTGGTCGACCTGCTCTCGGCGACCGGCCTGCGGATCGGCGAGGCCCTGGCGCTGGTGTGGGATGCCGTCGACTTCACGGCCGGCACGGTGGAAGTCCGCGGGACGGTTATCCGCATCAAAGGCGAAGGCCTGGTCATCAAGCCCGAGCCGAAGAGCGAGGCGGGCTACCGGACGCTTATCCTGCCGTCGTGGGCGATCGGGATGCTGACCAGCAGGGATGCCGGTTTCTCGACCTCAAATGAGGAGCAAAAACTGGAGGATCTCGTCTTTCCTTCAGCGGTCGGTACGTTGCGCGACCCGTCGAACGTCGACCACCAGCTGAAGGACGCCTTCAAGGCTGCGGGATTCCCCGACATCACGTCGCACATCTTCCGCAAGAGTGTGGCGACGCTGATGGATCACGCTGGGCTCAGTGCCCGAGCGGCTGCTGACCAGCTCGGGCACTCTGCCGTCTCGCTTACTCAGGATACGTATTTCGGTCGGAAGGTCGCCGACACCGGTGCTGCTCGTGTGCTCGAGGATCTGGCGTTCTAGAGGTCGGCTTCGCCCTTGCGAGCGCCGTCCAGGAAGGCGCTCCACTCGGCAGGCGTGAACCGCAACCGAGGGCCGTCGGGGTCCTTGGAATCACGCACGGACACCATGCCTTCTTGATCGTCGGTCGACCACTCTAAGCACTGTCCCGACTGGCTGGAGCGAGTGCTCTTCTTCCAAGTGCTCATGACGTGCTGCCCTTCTTCAAATTCTTCAACCGATCGGCAATCAAGCCGGCTGAGTCGCGGGGACTGAGAGCAGCGGCTTGGAGGTGGGAGAAGACGGCGCTGAACCGCCTGACTTCAACCTCGGTCTCGAGGAACAGATCTCCACTCATGGAGTCGCTGTAGACGATCGGAGCGTCTTGCGGATCAGGGAAGTCGATGATCGCGAAGCTTCCAGGCATCCCGGCGTGAGCCCCTGCCACGAACGGAACCACCTGCACCGTGATGTGAGCGGCCTTGCCTGCGTCGAGGAGCCGTCCAAGCTGCTCGATCATGACCTCAGCCCCGCCCACCATGCGACAGATAGCTGCTTCGTCGACGATTGCCCAAAGCTTCAGAGGGTCGGCTCGCTTGAAGACCTCTTGGCGCTGCATTCGCATCTGCACGCGCTGGTCGGCATCGGCCAGATCAGGGATCGGGAGCCCGGCCTGCGCAACTGTCGCCTGGGCGTACGCCTCTACCTGGAGGAGACCCGGGATGAGGATGGTCTCGTAGTTGCGAATCGAGCGAGCTTCGGACTCGAAGCTGACGTAGTGGAGCAAGGGCTCAGGAAGCTCCGATTCGTAGGCGGCAAGCCATCCTTGTTCGGCTGACTGTTTCAGCAGCTCAAGAAGCTCTTCGCGCTTCGGGCCGTCGGCGTTGTAGGTGTTCAGCAGCGCCACTACCGTGCGTCGCTGCGGCCTGACCTGCGCTCGTTCGATCCGGTAGAGGGTTGCGGGGTTGATGTCGGTCAGATTCTGAACTGCCTTGGGATCGAGGGCAGCCGCCTTCCGCAGCTCAGCCAGCTCGTTGGCGAGCCGCCGTAAGCGCACAGTGCGGGCCTGTCGACGTGGCACGTCCATCCCCTTCTCCGATCTCCGTAAGTGTCCATGGCTTGCAGATGCACGGGCAACCGGGTTCTGCCTCCGTAAGTTCGCGAATGCAATCTTGCATCTGAGCGTTCGCAGTAGCAGTATGACGTACAGGTTCCCACGGAGCGTGGTCAGTACCTCGCTCGCTCGGGGCCTCTCAGCCCAGAGCCGCCTCCCCGTGGCGGCGTCGAGGGGGCTGGGTTGAGAAAGCGGCGAGGCGTCGGTCGGAGCCCCCAGCAACAACCGGCGCCTCGTCGTCCCAAGGATGGGAGAACCCTGATGGTCCTGGCAGCGGTTGTAATCGGCTCGATCTTGCTCGGCTTCATGGCCGGCCTTCTGTCCGTGCGGAAGGCTCACACCTTCTGCGAGACGCACGGAATTACGAAGACCTGCTCGATCTGTCGCGGCGTCGTCGTGCAGCAGTCCCTCGCTCGCAGGTGAGCGGCATGGGCCACGTGCTGCACCTCAACCTCAGCGTTGATGACCCCGAGAAGGCGGCCCAACTCGCCCGCCACTTCCTGCGTCTCACGGGTGCTGTCTTCCCGGAGCTGGACGTGCCGTTCGCCTCCATCTCTGAGGAGGGACGCCAGAGCGCTCGCTCGTACTTGTTCTGCGGAGAGAAGTTGGAAGATCATCGTCGGTGCATGCAACTCCCTGGCCACGAGCACTCTCACAGCGCTGAGTGGACACGGTCATGACCAGCGCCCTTGGCGAGCACAAGAAGGTCGCCGCACAGCTGGTCATCGACAGGCACCTGAAGACCGATGCGGGCGGGCGTTGCGTGAAGTGTCAGCAGCCCGAGCCCTGCCCCTCTCGGGTAGCGGCGCACCGGACCTTTGAGATGTTCGGCGGCCTGCCTCGTCGCCACCCCGGCGCAGCGCAGCCCTGGTTCGACAGATGAGTCATGTCGAAGGTAATGACGAGAAATTCCACTACGAGAACGGTGCCCACCGGTGGGTCGCACCGAAAGCGGAAGAGCAGACCAGCTGGGAAGCCCTGGTCCAGGCTCACCTTGCAGCGCACCGATCTCAGGGCAAACCGGATGGCCGTATGAACCCAAGCCAGATCCAGAAGTGAGTCGTCCGATTACTACCCCACCTCGTCGCCCTCCGCTGGTCTTCTACGAACCCACCATGTTCGCCGTCGAGCGCTACTCCATCTGTATCCACTGCACGGAAGCGGTCGAGTTACGCAAGGTGCTCGGCTGGCTCCATTGTCAGCGCTTTTACAGCTGCGAGTTTCAGCCGGGGAAGAAGAAGGGCGAATACCTCTTCGCCATTCCGGCCAACTAGCCTGCGGGCAATGGCTCAACGCCGACCGTGGCACACCGAGGAATATCGCCAGCATCTCCGGTCGGACGGCTGGCGTGCTCGTCGTAGCGCCTACTTCAAGGCGCACGGCTACCGGTGTGAGGCCTGCGGCATCCGCAAGAAGATCACGGTTCATCACCTGCACTACGACACGCTCGGCCACGAGAGCGACAAGGACATCGTTACGCTGTGCTGGCGGTGTCATCGCAACTGCCACGAGGCCGACAACAGCGGCCGGTTTGCAAGCCTGATCGAGGCAACCCTTTTCATCGTAGACAGAGGAAAACGGCGCCAGCATCGCCGGCGCCGTTGCTCTCGCCTGCCCTTGGTGGGCTGGCTCTTCCGCTGACGGGGGCCAGCGAAGATCTAGTCGGAGATCCCGCCGATCTCGGCCCTCGGGCCGTACCGGTCGAGCAGCACTTCGCAGTCGTCGCCGTACGTCACCCCCAGCCGCTCGCACACCACGTCCATCTCGTGTTGCGTGGCGTAGTAGTAGATCTCCTTGTCGACGCGTTCTTCCTCCGTGAAAAGCTTCACGTCCTCGAGTTCCTTGGTCGCAGCGACGTGCTTCTTCACAGCGGCCATCAGGTCTTGGTAGTCCTGGTCATCAATGAACGGCATGGGTTCAGGGTCGACCGGTGACCGTGCCGGGGTCGACCGGCATGGAACGACAACGATCACAGCGGCCAACTGCTGACGACGATGATGCCGAGGCCAGCCAGGGCGACTGCAGCGACCCATCCTTGGCGGTTGGAAAGGCGTGGCTCCTTCTTCGGTTGCTTCTTCATGCCGCCACCTCCTCTCCGGGCTCTGGGAGTCGACGGAGTGGCTGACCCGCTTGGATGACTTTGCGGTTGTGGCGGTAGACCGCCTTCTGGCCTCGGACGAGCTTGGTGATGCAAGCGGCGATGACGATGACTGCAATGACGAGTGACATGGGTTAGTAACCTCCGTTTTGTTTGATGAGTGCTGGTTTGATGTCTTTTTCGAAGTGATAGCCAGCGAGTGAGCGGTCCTGCTCCAGAACCTCGCAGTATTTCTTGACCTTGCGGTGCTCGACGCCGCAGAGCTTGAGCATGGTCTTGAGCTGCTCGCGCTCAAGACCTCTGTAGGTCTCGTGGTGACGCATGAGCCGGCCGCAAAGGTCGTCGAGCCAGACGCCGTACTCGTCCTCGCCGCTCTTCTCGACGCCCTTCTTGCGAACGGCCATGACGTCTTTGAGTAGGTCGGGCTCGGCCGCCATCGGCGCGAGAGAGACCGGAGGGTCAAGGTTGATTTGCTCGACCGGTCCCCCACGCTTGGCAACAAGGCCACTGAGGAACGAGTCGACCAGCTTGTCTTCGGGGTTGAAGACGCGCATGGCTTGGATGCCCTTGCCCTGACCAGTGAGATATCCCTGGCCGGTGTTCGGCTCGATCTTGTCGGCCTTGTTGCCAAGACCCCAAGCGCCCGCACCGAGGATCGCGTCGACCTCGATCTGGTCAGCCACCATGCCGCACCAGCGGGTGCGAACGTTGGCCGTGATGGACTTCGGGATCGAAGCAGTCAAGCCACGTTGGGTCGCGTAGATGATGGTGATGCCCATCGACAGGCTCTGTGCGGTGACTTCTTCCATCAGTCGTTGGCCCTCAGCGCCGTAGACCGGGTGGTTGATGATCCGGTGGCACTCGTCCATGGCGACGATGAGCGGCTCCAGGCCCTCGATCTCGGCGGCAGCCTTCTCGTCGACTTCGCTGAGGCCCTCGCGGCTCATGATCTCAGAGCGCTTGGTGACCTCGCGCTCGAGTTCCTGCCACCCTTCGACCATGAGACGGATGGACTCGTCGTCGCGTCCGCTGACGTAGTGGTCACAGAGGTCGCGGAAGCCGTCGAAGAACGTGTTGCCCTTGGCGTTGTAGATCCGCATGCGACCACGAGGGAAGAGAGCGACTGCCAGAAGGATCTGGCGAATCATCGTGCTCTTCGCACCGCGGGTCATGGCGCCGAGAAAGACGTTCTGGCCAGCGAGACGGATGGTGACCAAGTCGCCGGTCTCGTTGGTGCCGATGGGAAGGTCGCTGAAGTAGCTGGTCGGTGCGAGCTTGAAGATAGGCGTCTCCGGCTGGAAGAACGCGTCGCGCATCTCGTCGGCGATGTAGATCTCCAGGCGGTTGGCGTTGCCCTTGACCTCGCGTGGCCACACCATCGCCATGTCACGACCAAGAGCGCCGGCCAAGTCCTTGCGAAGACGACAGACTTTCTCGGCCAGCACGGGGAGGTCGACAACGGTGACCCAACCAGTTCCATCTGCGGTGCGGGCTGGGTCCTGCACCTTCTTGACCCGCTCGACCGCCTTCACCGCGCCGATCGCGACAAGAGCTTCGGCAACCGACGAGTGGGTGACCTTGGCGTACTTGATGGGTAGGTTGGCGGTGCTGAGCACCTTCTTGTGACGCGGGAAGCCGATGCCGCCGAGGGCGAGGATGCCGAGGCCGCTCACCACCGTCTGAATCTCGGTCGGAGCTACAAGAGCCAGTCCCCCACCACTGAGCATCGTGGGGATGACCACAGTGCCGAGTCGTTGGGTGCGCTTCTTGCGGTACGCCTTCAGGTCTTCCCGGTACTTCACCGAGTCGACGGCTTTCTCTTCACGAGTCGGCTTGACGTCGCCGTCATAGATCCAGCTGGCGGTGAAGCCGATGGTCTTGGCGGCGCCGAGCGGGCTGTAGGCGCTGACCTTGGCAAGGTAGAGCGGTGAACGCATGGCGTGGTAGGCAGCGATGCGGGTGTGGTGCTTGATGAACCACTTGGCGGCGGCACGACGGCCGGCCCGGTTGGTGGCCCACCCGGGGACGAGCGCACGGCTGTCCGCTTCCTTGTCGAACTTAACGACAGGGACTTCCGAAGTGATCGGGTACTCGGTGAGTGCTGCGCTGCTCATGACTGCACCTCAGCGACGAGCTTGGCGGCTCGCCCCATGGCTGCAGCTTGGCGGCCGTTCGTGGTCGTCGCCCACTCGTGGAAGTCGGTGCCGTTCTTGCTGATGCGTTTGGCGTTCTTGGCATCGCACTTGGCATCGCTGCACTTCACCTCAGGGTGGTAGCAGTCGTTGAACTGAAAGAGATAGCGATCGGTCGATCCGTTCGGGCAGCCCGGCGTCGGGCCGTTGCGGAGCTTCGCGCCGCGGTTGCAGGTCTCGTTCTCAGCAAGGCCGGTGGCGATCAGGCGAACGAGCGGCTTACCCCGAAGACCGGTGTCGTAGACGGCTTGCGCCATGCCGAGGCAGACATCGCCGCTGGCCTTCTTCTTTTGACCTTGCGATCCCCCACCTTGAGTCGGCGGGAGCGACGGCTTGGAGGACGACGCAGCTACGACATCCAGATTTTGACCTTTGCTGTTGAGGTAGTTCGTGTAGGCCGAGCAACCGCCGGCGACGACTACGCCGATGAGGGCGAGCTTGGTGACGTTGGCTGGCGTGAACGTCTTGGACTTGGTCTTGGTCTTGCGCTTCCCCATTACCGGCGACCGCCCTTCTTCTTGGCGGCGGCTGCAGCTTGCTTGTTGAGTGGAAGATCCTTGCGTGAGCTACATGGGCAATTCTTCTTGCCGCAACGGCGAAGAGTTGGCCCCGGCTTCTTGACGCCAGTTGGCTGGCCGATGACGAATCCAAACATCAGAACGTCACCACCATGGAGCGACGTTCGATGAATTGGCTGACCGCTACTGCCCGCTCGCTCTCGTCACAGATAAGGTTGACGGAGAACTCCACCATCCCGCTTTGCTTGATGTGACGTTCCTGACGGCGACGGACTGTTCGCTGCTTGCTGACTCGACGTTGTTCCATTGGTGCATTTCCCCCGAAAGTGCATCCGACTATTTGCCGGAGCTGACATCTGTATCGGTGCCAACGGGAACGACATTAACTAGTTCCGTACAACCGTGCGTCGAAAATCCGTACAAATTTCCGGACAGTCATTGACCTGTGAATATTGGCAGACTAAACAACGATCATGAGAGTTCCGAGCGATCAAACTGCACGTATAGAAGTACGGCTCAAGCCTTCTTTGAAGAAGAAATTTGAGAAGAAAGCAAAGAGGAACAAGCAATCCATCAGTGATCGCCTTCGTGAGTTCATGGAACAAGACGTTGCTGAGCCATGAAGTGCCTAGTAGCGAAATGCGAAAAGGATGGAGTCAGCCGAGGTTGGTGCCGCACCCATTACCACCGTTGGTATCGGACGGGAACGACTGATCAGCTGCGAACGCGCGGCCAACACATCAACCGCCGCACTCCCATCGAGCCCCTCAGCGCCTTCGAGAGCTCGCACAGAATCCTCCCGAATGGCTGCTGGGAATGGACCGGGCGGGTCAACGAAAAAGGGTATTCAAGGATCCTCGTCAACCGGAAATGGATAACCGCACACAAGTGGAACTGGCAACGTCTTTACGGTCCGGTCCCCCATGGCCTAGAACTTGACCATGTTTGCCACTCCAAAGATCCGTCGTGTTCTGGTGGTCGAGAATGTCCCCACCGGCGATGCGTTAATCCTGCCCATTTAGAGCCCGTCCATCCTGTGGTGAACAACGTTCGCTCTCGACGATGGGCTGACGATTCGACCACGGAAGGTGGGCAGGTGCGGCGCTACCGCTACCGGCTCTTCAACGTATGGGGATCGATGACGGATCGACTGGAGGCCGGTCAGGTCATTCTCGATATCGACAAAGGCGACGTCGGCGAATGGCAGATCTGGGACGACAACGAGGGGCGGATCACTGGCGGGTTTGCCGGTCGGATGATCGGGCCGCACGAGCCATGACCGTCCACAGACTCAAGACCGACCCCTCCCCTTTCGAGGCTCTCTGGCTCGGCTACAAGACCTTCGAGGTTCGACTCGACGACCGCGGCTTCGCGCTCGCTGACGTCTTGGTGATGGAGGAGTGGGTCAACGGATACCCGACCGGCAGGGAGGTGTCGGCCATGGTGTCGCACATCCTCCAGGGCGGTCAGTACGGCGTGAGTGAGGGCTGGGTGGTGATGTCCCTGAGGTACCTCGACCGACGCGACGCGACCCCCTCCCACCCCCAAGCCATAGCGAAGCTGCAAGTACCCCCACCCCCGCCCCTCCGGATACACCGGAACCACGGAACTTCCCTGGTCAGAGTAGGAACCGAGCCAGAACCGGCGGTTCCGGCGCAACCGGCCACCCCTCTCGGGTTCCGCCTTGGTTGCGGCCGGTAGGGCAGGGGTTCCATCCACTTATCAACACGAAAGACAGCAACATGCTCACCCCCGCAGAACGAAGAATGGATCAGATTGGCGTCATGGCGAAGGCCATCGCCAAGGCACAGAATCCGAATGCTACGAGAGGCAACACTCAAGACCGCATCCTCGCCCGAGCGGCACTCGACGGACTGCTATCTCATCTCGACAGCATCGAGGAAGACCTCGCAAGCGACTCCGTCCGGTACGGATTCAAGCCCGATTTCGACGGCTACCTCATCTCTGGAGCAGTCGGTCAGAACCTTCTGAACTACAACTTTGAAGACTCCTCGCCGGACGAGAGCGACCTCGCAGACCTCCGCTATGACGCTGATCGAGCGGCGGCGAAGGACGAGGGCTAGTGCCGGCCCGCAAACGCAAGCCGGTTGCCAAGCCTCGGCGGGGTAGGGCAGAGGACTCAGGCGAGGAGAAGTTCGACCGCTCCAAGTGGTTGCACGATCAGGTCGTCGAGGGAGTCGAGAAGCTCGCGACCGAGGGCGGCTGGAAGGCCTTCCTCGATATGAAGTCGAAGCTGCCGCGGTACTCGTTCGGCAACACCATGGCCATCCTCATGCAAGATCCGGACGCCACGATGGTGGCGCCTTACAGCGTGTGGACGAAGAAGTTCAAGCGGCAAGTATTGAGCCAGAAGGACGGGGGGATGCCTCTGTACATATGGGCTCCGCACACCCGCTGGGTCACCGAAGTCAACGAGAAGACGGGCCAAGAGGAGAGGGTCAAGAAGACCGGTTTCCACGCCACCCATACCTACGACGTGAAGTCGACGACCGGGCCTGAGCTTCCTCCGTTGCCGACCTACACGAGCCTCGAAGGCGATGCGCCGCAGGCTCTCTGGGATGGCCTCGAAGGATGGGCGGCCGGCGAAGGCTACGTCGTCAAGATGGAAAACCTTCCGGGTCATCTTCATGGCGACACCTCACCGAAGGGCGTCATCCGGATCAACGAGAACCTGTCTCGCCTTGCCCAGGTGGCCACCTTGCTCCATGAGGGGCCGGGCCACGTCGCCAACGGTCACATCGAGGATATCGACCAGTACCGGACTCACCGGGGCCGCTTCGAGGTAGAGGCGGAGTCAACGGCCTACATCGTCGGCACGGCCATGGGTCTCGACCTCGGCACCACCAGCTTTGAATACGTGGCGGGATGGGCCAGGGCCAACACGGACTTGGTCATCGAGACGGCAGCCAAGGTGTGCAAGACCGCTGACCGGATCCTCGACGCCCTCGCGCCGGACCTCGAGCTGGACGCCGAACAGGGAATCGAAAAAGAATTTCGATAATGGTCCTTGATTCAGTCCAGATATCAAACTAGAAAATAGTCATGGAAACAATGACCACTCCGGAAGTCGCAGAACTTCTGGGAATCTCCACTGACTTGTTCGCCAAGTTGTGGCAGGTTCGCCAAAGCGGCTACCCCAAACTGTTCCCAGATGTCGTCCGAATAGTCGGACGAAGCAACCTGTGGGACAAAGCTCAGGTCGAGCAATGGAAAGCCGACCAGACGTACTGAAATGCAAAAGGCCCGGCTGAAGACCGAGCCAATCACAACTTCACAAGGAAAACACAAGGTACAACATGCAAGTCATCGACTCAGTAATCGGACTCAAGACAGAGGTTGAGGCCCCTGGCAAGATTGTTAACGGCGTCATCGGTCGCATCGACCGGGAAGACAACCGCTATTACGTAGACCCCACCAGTGAGCGGATGTTCGACTCCGTCACGGCGGTTCTCAGCGCAACCAACAGCAAGTCCTGGCTCACCAACTGGGCTGCCAAGCTCGCAGCCGAGTTCGCTGTCGATCAGCACGAGCACATCGGCCAGACCATCAACCTCGTCAGCCGTGACGCTGCCGTGGACATGGTGAAGGGTGAGTCTCGCCGGCGCCGTGAACTCAAGGCCGAGATCGGCACCCACCAGCACGACATCCTCGAAGCTCTCATTCTCGATGCGCCAATCCCCATGGTTCCTGACCACCTCGACGGCATCGAGATCGATGGGGAAGCGGTCGACCAGGATGCCATCTCAGATGGTCTGCTCAACTTCATCACCGACTTCGAGCCGCAGTGGGAGATGGCGGAAGCAACTGTCGCCAACACCATCCACGGTTACGCCGGGACTCTCGACGTCGCCGCCTGGCTCCCCAAGGTTCGCCGAGCAGGTCGACCGGCCAAGGGTGTGCGGGTCGTTCTCGACCTGAAGACCGGTCAGAACCTCGACGAGACGGCTCGTCCTCAGATCGTCGCTTACAAGAACGCTACCGAGGTCTGGCTCGACGAGCTGGGAAACAAGGCTTCGATGCCACAGGTCGACCTTTGCGGCATCGTCCACCTTCGCCAGGAGTACGCCCGCGGCTACAAGCTCTTCCTGGTCGACCCGGATGACGAAGACTTCTACATGGCTCGCTTCTTGCACTGCCACGCTTCGTATCGGGATCAAGATCAGAGCAAGAAGCTTCGCCTGGTGCCGTTCTACCCGCCGCTTGCCGATGGCTCGCAGCCTCTGCCTTTGATCGAAGACGTCGAAGGCGACAACTTCGGCAAGTTCCGCAAGAAGCTTGTCGCTGCTGGGTTGGAGCGCATCTCTGACCTGGCCGAACTCACCGCGGCCGAGGTCCAGGACATCAACGGCATCGGCCCGGCTGCCATCACTGCCTGCCGTACAGTCATGGGTCGCTTCTCTCTCGCTTTCAAAGGCGAGGTGGCCTGATGGCTCTGCTCGACAGACAACGCAAGGGTCGCCAGATCGGAGAGATCCGCCTGGGCATCACCGTCACGGCCAAGAGCGGTAAGAAGGTCCCCGAGAAGCTCGATACCTTCCGCTTCACCACCCGCTCAGGGCTGGTGGCAATGTCGGTCGCCGAGGTGCTGGGCGGGAGAGTGAATCCAACCGAACTCCGCAACGGCGTCCGAACCTACGAAGTCATCACGCAGGTCACCGAGCTTCCGGTCGTGGTTCCTCCTGGCGATGCGGTGATCAGTCAGTGGTACGAGACCTGGACTGCGGCCGGCTGCTCTCATCGCTGCGACGGGTTCACCAACACCATCGACGGCAATCCCTGCGTTTGCCCTGCAGATCTCGACGTGCGGCGCGAGCAAGCGAAGAAGGGCAACGCCTGCAAACCGATCACTCGACTGAACGTCATGTTGCCCGACATCCAAGATCTCGGCGTTTGGCTGGTTCAGTCCACTGGCGAGAACGCTGCCGACGAGCTTGGCGGCACGGCAGAGTTCCTCAAAGCAGCACGAGACCGCGACATCATCATCCCGGCCACCCTGCGCATGGAGCATCGAGAGAAGCGGGTGGTAGGCGAGAAGACCAAGAAGTTCGTGGTGCCGGTGCTGGAGGTGAACGCCTCGGTACGTCAAATGGTCGCTCTGGAATCTGGGCGAGACATCTCATTAGCGCTGCCACCCCCACCGCCGAATCTGAGAGCCCTCGACGCTTCGTCATCCGTCAGAGCACAACCCGCCGTTGCCGAGCTGGTCGAGAAGACTGAGACCAACCCGCAGCGAAGCGGAGGGGCGGTAGCCGACCGACTGGCGGATCTTCATGAGTCGGTGCGTAAACAGATCGAGGCGCGCATGGAGGCGGCCAACTTCCCTGCCCCGCTTCCGGCTGCTGCAGAAAAGACCGTGCAGAAGTGGATCGACGAGGCCGAGACATCCGGGGCTCCGTTCTGATGCAAACTCTCGCGGTGAAACTCAAGACTGTCTCAAAGATCCTTGCCGTTGGTGTCGTCGTAGCAGGGTTGTCCGTCACGGGCGCCCTGCTTGCCTTCCACGGACTAATGAAGGTCGACTCGTAGTGGACCAGCTCCGTTACCTCGACGTATGCCTCGCCCTTGCGTCGCTGCTCGCCGTCATGACCTTCCTTGCGAAGTGGGAAGACTCCATCCGGCCGGTTCTCGTACGTGCTCACCGACGCAAGCTCGAAGATGACAGACGAGCTCGATGATCTCGAACAGCGGGCAAGTAGGGCAGCGAACAGCATGGCCAGCTCGAAGCAGGCTCGAACGCATGGCCTCGACTGGTGCATCAACTGGTGCTTCGACGAAGCCAACGTGGCGAGCACGGCGCGGGACCTCGGGCGTGAAGCTCTCTGGGACCGGGTCGGCACCATCCTTCTCCACCGGCAACTTGAAAGCGACTTCGCCGTCCTTGCCGCAGTCGAAGACGCCGGCCTCGTCGAAGGCGTCTGGCCAGAAGGGGTCGACCAAGCCCTCGACTGGAAAGAAGTCGATTGGGAAGACGGCATCGACCTCGACTGAGCCGCTTTGTCGAGGCTGCAAGACCGGGTTCACCAAACCGCGGTACAACGGCAACCATCACGTCCTGCTCTGCGAGTGCGAGAAGTGGTTCCGCTTCGATCAGGGGCCGATCCTTCAGCGCAAGCGCCGGATCGAGCAGGCGGCGCAGCGTGGGGCCTGACCAGTGCGAGCCCAACTTCAAGAAGCCCAAGCAGTCGAAGGACATCCCAGCGAAAACCCGAGCGGCGGTGAAGCGTCGCTCGGGTGGTGTCTGCGAAGCCAGGGAGAAGCTGCCGGAGATCTGCAACGGCAGGGCAGCGCAGATCGACCACATCATGAACCGCTCGCAGGAGCGCAATCACGACCTCGACAACCTCCAGCACCTCTGCAACCCGTGCCACGACTGGAAGACGACGCACCCGAACGACGCCGAGACGCTCGGTCTCTATGTGCGCGCTGGTCTTGGTTCGTTGCCGTTCGATGACGTCTGACTCCTGGTCAGGCCAGCGGAAGCGTGGTCGTATGGCCACTTCACCGCCCAATCACATGCGCGAGATCGTGAAGCTCATCGAGCGCCACCGGTATGAGCGCGACACGTACACGCTGTTTTCCGACGTGTGCTCCACCATGGCTTATTCCCTGAGCAACGCCGTCGACCTGGGCCAGCGCGACGAGCGCGAGAAGCGCTACATGGACATCATCGGCCGGTACGACCGTGACACGACCAGCGACTTCCCGAAGGTTCTGGCTCACGTCACGATGGCGCTTCAGGAGCGACCGGGCGATGTGCTGGGCACGGTGTTCCAAGAACTGGAGCTGGGCAACAAGGACCGCGGTCAGTTCTTCACGCCGTACGACCTCTCACGTCTGATCGCCGAGATGTCGTTGGACGGCAAGATTGAAGACGCCATCGCCATGAAGGGCTTCGCGACCATTCACGAGCCGGCGGTCGGCTCCGGGTCGATGGTGATCGCTCTGGCCGAGGCGATGCGCGAGCGGGGAGTGAACTATCAGAAGCAGCTTCACGTCACGGCGGTCGATGTCGACGAACGCGCGGCGCACATGGCCTACGTGCAGTTCTCGCTGCTCGACATCCCGGCTGAGGTCATCGTCGGCAATACGCTGACGGGCGAGGTTCGAGATCGCTTCTTCACTCCAGTACACATCTGGGACGGCTGGACGACGCGGCTGAACCACGAGCGGGCCATCAACAAGACCAAGGCACTGACGGCTCCGGAAGCTGAGCCGGTGAACGTGGTGGTCCCCGACATCGAAGTCTCGGCGGTCACCGAGCAGCTCTCCCTTCTCAGCTTCGAGATGGACGGCGGCGGTATGGACCTTTGAGCCGACGACCGGCTCGTCCAATCCACGCTGCTCCACTCTCCCAGCAACGCCGTCTTGCCGATCTCCGCCCGGAGGTTGCGCTCGAGGTCGTCTGCAACACCCTCTCTGGTCAAGTGCTGAGCGGTTGGTGGGCGCCCAACTGGTCCGGCGCACGAGCTCACATCGTCAGCACCTCGGGCGGCTGGGCTGATCACAAGTGGTCCGGCGAACGTCAGCACCAGGGCGTGGCGGTCTGGATTGGGCGCCGCTACTCCGGGCCGCCGGCCAGCGTGCACGACCACAACTTCACCGAGCGCATTTCGTGAGCCCGACGTATTTGTGCCGTGGGCAGAGGTCCGCGAGATCGTGCTGGCCGGCGCCACGCAGGATCGCCGTGCGACCTACAACCGTTTCTACGGTGAGTATTGCCAGCACTCTCGGACTCCGCTGCCTCATCCTCCGCTTCGACCTGGGCAACGTCGAGAACTTGGTCTACCTGAGCAGGACGACTCGCCACCTCATCCTGAGAACGAGGCGCATCATGCCGAGGGCCTGCGCATCCACGTCGGGTTGCGCTCAGCGGGCTTCGACATCATCAGGGCCGGCTGCGAGCTCGTCATCGAGAAGGAACTGGCGAAGCCCACGCAGGGCCTGCTCTGGTGAACTCCAGTAAACGAGGGTGAACGACACACCCCTCCGGCTCACCTCACCGGTGCGAGGACTTGAGCGAGCGATTGGAACGCAAGGCCGGCCCGAAGGGTCGCTCGCTTGGCCTTGCGTGCAGTGAGTGAGTTAAGACAATGGCGGGCGGTGGTGAGAACGATTGAGAATCTGCGGTAAGAATGTTGGTATGGGCCGCTACATCACGTCAGACGAATGGGAGCGAGATAACTTTGTCGCGAGTCGCCACGTGACTAATCACCACTATCCGACGATGGGACCGCTAAGTTCTGAGTCGACAAGACAAGAAGCGATTGAAGAAGTCGCTAAGCTCCGTGAAAAGCTGAGAATGCCCAAGGCGAAAGGTTTGAATGTCGTTGCTCCAACCGTCGGCAAGGCCGACAGAACCACCGGAGAACCAGTGGTCGAAGGCGATCGTCGAAGCGCTTGAGGCGACTCCGGGGACTTACGACATCAAAGGTAAGACGAATGTCAAAGAGTGGGTTGCGCGATACGCCGCTCAAAAGCTGAACAAGCAGCTCAATCTCGAGAAGGACCGCGGCCGTGACGTCTCCCGTTTGACGGCCTGGTATTCCCAAGACGTTGAGATCCATGAAGTTCCGCATCATCAGACCGGCGATCCGGTGAAGATTCCCGGCGAAAAGCTCGATACCTACACGGCTCACATCAAGGTGAGTCCGACAAAAAACACAACTGAACAGGGGAACCATGAGCGCAGTACGGATGAAGCCAAGTCAGAGAGCAGCGTTGGAGCAACTTGAGAGCTTCGAGTGGGCGTGGCTGACGAACGAGGAGACGCAGGTCGTTCGTCGTGAGGACGGCGATGAGCTGCTCATGAACAACGGCACGGCCGGCGCGTTGGTGCGTCGGGGTCTCGCCACGTTCGTCGACGACGATGACGAAGACCGCCACGCAGACATCGTCAGCATCGTGAAGATGCCAGTCGGTGCCCAGGTCTGATGGTCCTGAAGCTCGACGTCCCATCTCGCGCGCTCGGCCGAGCCTGGGAAGCAGTACAGATTTGCGCCAGCGACTCGAAGTCCGACGTGCCTGTCTTCCGCTCGGTGAACGTCGAGCTGTTCCATGGTCACGGCATGCGCCTTGTCTCCACGGACCGCCACATCCTCGTTCGAGCGTGGGTCGGCTTCCATCCACTCGACGAAGGTGACGAGAACATGGAGCCGGATATCTCGGAGGAGCCGGACGTCTCGTTCATCGTGGCCGACGAGGACCACCGCGGCCTCGGCCTGCTGCAGTACATCCAGAAGGTCATGAACGCCAAGCGGATTTACGACGCCGAGCAGTGGCCAATGGTCAAGCTGACGAAGCGCAAAGAGAATGTCACCGACGAGCAGACCTTCGAAGGCATGGAGGTCGAGACCGTCCACTTGGAGTGGCCGGACCACGAAGAGGTAGTGCTGCGGGTCGTCGAGGACAAGTTCCCCGACTGGAAGCCCATGCAGCTGACCTTCGACGGCCAGCCCACCGAGTTCCTTGCCTTCCGTTCATCGACGTTGAAGCGCGCAGCGAAGCTCGCCGCTCTGTTCCCCGGCGACACCTTGGACTGGCAGCTCAGCGGCAATCTGGCCCCGATCGCCTTCAAGGTCGGACCGGTGCACGGGTTCCTACTTCCGACGCGCTCATCCAGCGAGCCCTTGGAACCCGATGACGACAAGCGCATCGAGCGGGCGCCGCTCTCGCTGCTCAGCTTCAGTGAGGACGAGCTGTTGAACGAGGCCAGAGGTCTTGTGGTCCGAACCAAGTTCGGTTCAACTTCGATGCTGCAGCGCAAGCTTCGGGTCGGATTCGCTCGTGCGCTACGCCTCATGAGCCGGCTTGAAGCCGAGGGAGTCGTTGGGCCGGCGATCGGGTCGAAGGCACGAGCCGTGCTGATGTCGGTCGAAGAGCTCGAGGCCAGAAGCGTCGACGACCAAGAATCACAGCAGTAACCGAACCATCCACAACTAGAAAGCACAACTTCATATGTTTCTACTAATCGTCTCGATCATCCTTGGTTTGATCGCTCTTGGGTGCCTCGGCACTCTGGTCCTCTTCGGGAGTGAGCCGGACTTCCCAAAAATCGGCACCATGATCGGCGGAGTGGTAATCGGCTTCATTGCCTTTGCCCTATTGCTCGGTTCAATGCTGCGCATAGTGCCGCCCCGGTCAGTTGGCATTCAGGTCACGCTGGGCAAAGTGGAGTCAACACTCGACAGCGGGCCCCACATGGTCAAGCCGTGGTCGAAGGTAGAGAACTTCCCGAGCACCATGCAGGTCACCAAGCTCCTCGGTGACGGGAAGGGCAAGGACTATGACGGCGCAGCAGTGACCGTACGGTTGGCGAATCAAACGACAGCGCAGGTTCACGTGTCGTCCAACTGGCAGATCAACACGCAGAACGGCCAAGACGTTGAACGCCTGTACGCGACGTGGCGCAGCTTCGATGCGATCGAGGAGAAGCTCGTCGTCCCTCAACTGCAGCACGCTCTACAGGCTCCCTTTGAGAAGTACGACCCGCTGTCCGTATTGAAGGTCAACGGGGAACTCGTCGCTCCCACGAAGCAGCTCGAAGAGCAAGTCAAAGCTGAGCTGGCCGCGAAGGTCGGCGACGGGGTTCGGATCGACAACTTGACCATCCAGCTCATCAGCTACGACCAGGTCACCCAAGACAAGATCAACGGCTACTCACAGGCCGTGGCAGACACCCGTATTGCCGAGCAACGCAAGTCAACTGCTACTGCACAGCGTGAAGCCAACGACGCTCTCGCCGGCTCGGGCGCATCGAAGGATCCGGGCGTGCTGTACCAAAACTGCATTGACATGACCGAACGCCTCACCAAAGAGGGTAAGGGTCTTCCGGCGGCGTGGAGCTGCGGCGACCAAGCTCAGACGGTGGTGCCGGTTCGATGACCAACAAGGCACCCGGGCGTCTTGAGGCGGATGGTGAGGTCGAGAACTGATGGCTCAGATTGCAGCGGACAGCGCCGTCAACCACCCTCAGCACTACAACAGCCACCCTTCGGGCGTGGAGTGCATCAAGGTCGTTGAGCATATGACGTTCAATCTGGGCAACGCGGTCAAGTACGTCTGGCGTAACGGGCTGAAGGGTGGCAGCCCGGATGTCGAAGACTTGCGCAAAGCGGTTTGGTACATCCAAAGAGAGATAGAGCGCCTGAGCAATCAGTCATGAGAGAGCTCAGTCATGAGTGAGAACGAGGACCGCGGAGCACGGCGGTTTTGTGGCGCGAAGAAGCAGGACGAGACGACCTGCAGACATCCAGCGGGCTTTAGAACGACTCATCCAGGCTTCGGCAAGTGCCGTTACCACGGGGGAACGTCGAAGAATCTCGTCATCGCTGCAGCTCGTGAGCAGATGGAGGAGATCGCCTCGCTCGCTACCGACATCGACGCTGACCCCCACGAAGTGTTGCTCAGCTCGATCGGTCGTTGCTGGGGCGCAGTGCACTGGTGTGGAGCTCGCATCTCGCAGATCGAGGACACGGCCGCCGAGCTGATGCTTCGGGACGATCTCGATCTCGAGACGAGGATGCTCCAGGAGGCGCAGCTCGCCGAGACGATGCTGACCTTCAACAAGATGTACGGCGAGTGGATCGACAAGGCCGCGAAGCTCTCCAAGGTTGCCATCGACGCCGGTATCGACGAGCGCCGGATCGAGCTCGAGAACGAGAAGTTCCAGATGCTTGCTCGCCTGATGAGGGCCGTGTTCGACGACAAGGACCTCAACCTCTCGGTGCAGCAACGCAAGACTGCTGACCTGGTCTTCTTCCGTGAACTCAAGCAGGCGGCGAAGGCAAGTTGATGGCCCGGTTATACCGCTCGTTCTGCAGCGTCTTCTTCCTCGCCGGCCTCGTCGTGCTCGCGCTCTTGCTGGCGAGAGACGGCCTCATCTGATGCTGCTGAACCAAACTCAGCTGGCCAAGAAGCTCGGGGTCTCTCGGCGCACCGTCTGCCGATGGCGGAAGCTGAGCTCGTTCCCAGCGCCCGATGGCGTCGTTGAGGTTGCGGGCGTTCTGACTGTCGACGGATGGGCTCTTGGCACCGTGCGGACTTGGCTCGAAGGTCGTGACGCTTGGGATTGGGCGACTGATACGGCTCGTCGTCCGTCGTGAGCTGGTCAGGGCTCTTCGGCTGGATCTTCCTCGTCCTCGGCGCCCTGCTCGTGATCGCGGTCCTCGGTTGGGCAGTGCTCTGCGAAGCGGTTAGACCAAAACGGTTAAACCGCCACGTCGACAGCCACTGGGACGACGTTGACTAGCTCCACTCGGCGGTCGGACCGTTGTACGTCCCCTCGGGAAACAGGTCGATCCACGCCCTGAACTTCAGCCACGTCTCGTACGCCGCGGGCTCGGTCGGGCGTGATGGCATGAGGATCTGGTCGAACTGGAAGTGGTTCACGCTGCAGATGCAGACCTCGGCTCCGCAGCATCGGGAAACCATGTTGAGGTTGATCTTGTAGAGATGGCTAGGCGTGGCAGCCCAGCGGATCTTCTTCTCGAGGTCGGCCTGCTCCTTCTCGGCCGGCGTCATCGAGTGAGGTGCCCAGTCGGGCGGCAGATCGACGTGGACTTCGTCGCCCCGTTGTTCGATGGCCCACGTCCGGTAGGCCTGGTATTCGTGGTGCCACAGGTCGTTGAGCGCGCCGTAGATGTAGTCGGTGAATCCCTGCTCAGCCCACAGTGCCTTGTAGTGGTCGTCGATGTCGTTCTGGCGGTCGTCGTTGTCGAGCATGAAGGTGATGTAGTCGAGCTTGCCGCTGGCGCACACACACCAGCCGCCCGGGTTGCCGTGCTCCTTGTTGATCCCGCTGCCGTCACACAGGATGCAGCGGGCATCAGCGAAGAGCTTGGCGCCCTCTCGGTTCTTCACGAGCGGGGTAGGGCAGTGACGCTGCTGTCTTCTCTCTCGTACAGCCACTGAGTCCAGTACCGGATCCAGGCCATGGCGTTGTCGTCTTTGGGCGCTCTGGGCAGTAGGTCGTTGTGGTAGTAGTTCAGCGTGCAGAAGCAGCTCTCCACCAGGCAACACCTGGTGATCTGCCTCGCCTTCACCTGCTCCCAGAGATCATCGTCGGCTCGCATGGAGACCAGGATGAGGAACTTGCGAACCTCGGTGTCTTCGTCAGGCGGGTTGTGAAACTCTTCGTCGCTCAGCTCATCGCGTGGAACTTCGGAGAGCTGGTTGAGGAAGGCTTGTCGGTGCTCTTCGGTAGGGAAGGCCGACTGCTGAGGGCGTGCTACCCCCGCAGACGTCGCCGCCTGGCTCGCGCCCTTCTGGTTCTCGAAGACGCAGGCGCAGCTCTCCATCCAGTTGCCGGCGCCCTGGACTCGCCCGCGACCGTGGCAGTTGGGGCAATCGGGAGAGGCCCACTGTCGGGCGATTTTTTCGGCTTTGCTACGGAAGATGCCCACTGGTGGTCCCCCTGGTCTCGCAAGATTGTGAGGTCTGGCCCCAACATGTCCGACCAAGGACGAGGGGCGGCGGCAGGGTCGATGCCGAGGTCAAGAAGCTCCTGGAGTTCTTCCTTGGTGACGATGCGGTGTCGGAGGAACCCCTGGTTGTAAGCCCCCCACTCCCGAGCGAGCTCGTCGTCGGGGTTGTAGGTCAGCTCCCAGTCAGCGCGAGGGTTGATCTCGCCCATCAGCTGTCCACCATCTTGAAGAAGGCGCGGGTCTTGGCGTTGCCGACGTAACGCAGATGGTCACGAGGGTTGTTGGGCTCAGCGTCGTAGTCGACGCAGGAGCACTCGAGTATCTGATCGCGCCAGACCTTCCCGGACCCACGGCAAGCTCGGCAATACAGGTTGGAGTAGACGCTCTCTTGAGTCCAGGCCATGAGCTCGTGTAGGCGCTTGCGCTGGGTGCTGCTGAGGGCAGCCTTGACGAAGAGTCCGTCGATCTCTGACTCCTGGCGCTGCCGGATGTATTCGAGGTGGCTGGGGTCGGTCCTCCGTCCCCGGGGCTTTCCAGGGACCAGACGGGGGTAACGAGACGAGGGGTGGTGGTACGGCTTGGCTCTCGGGTTGATCCAGGGTTCACTCATGCGCTTGTAGCTCTTGATCGGCCTCAGGACCCGCCAGGCGTTGTAGCGCCAACCCTGCGGGTAGTCGCGCTTCGCTCGCAGCCGGGCGAGGTACTCGTGAGATGCAAGCAAGCGCTGCTTCTGTGCCTGGATCTCCTCAAGCCGCTCTTCAAGCCGCTCAACCTCGGTTGGCTCTTGCTGGTGCTCCTTCTCCTCGACAAGAGCAAGGGCGAGCTCGTTCAGCTCGGCCCACTCGCGAGCGATCTCATCGTCAGGGTCGTACGGCAGTTCCCAGTCGGCTCTCGGGTTGATGTCGGCCATCACAGGGCCAGGAATTTGTAGATGGCTCGGGCGCTGAGGCTGCCGCTGTTGAGCAGGTGGTCCTTAGGATTGTTGGGCGCCATCGTGTAGTCGACGCAGGTGCACTCAAGGATCGTCTTGCGGTCGCCGTAGACCTTTCCGGAGCCGTAGCAGTGTGGGCAGGTGAGGTCCGAGTACACGCTCTCCTGAGACCACCTCATGATTTCCCGCATGGGGTCGAGGCGGGCCGGGTTCAGGATCGATTTGAACAGCAATTTGTCGATTGTGGTGTTTTGACGCCACCGTCGGCGCTCCAGCCCAACTTCGGGATAGTCCCTGGTAAGAGGCCCCTGCGTCGGTCCTTGGGGCGTCTGCACCGTGGCACGGGGGTAGCGAGGCTTCGGCGGCGTAGGCACGGTAGAAGGGTCCGGCCGCTCGACCTTGATGATCGGGAAGAGCTTGTCCAGCTCACTGCGGGGATGTTCGAGCAGCCCGTTCTTGATCTCAGCGGCTAGGGCCTTGGCTTCGGGTGAGACCTCTGACGCTGGCGCGGGTGCTGGCTCCGGTGCGACCTCTTCCCGGCGCTTGGCGATGTGGTCCTTGGCAAACCGGTCGAGCTCGTCGGGAAGGTTGGTGGCGAACTTGCTCCAGTCCTCGTCCCACTGGTCCTCGATGCCCATCTCGACCTCCGCTCAGGGTGACGACTTCCTCACCCTCAACATCAACGATGCGCCTTGATGTCAACTGGCGGTAGTACGCAAATTCTGAAGTTCCGCCTCGTGAACGAACTGTGACCTGACGCGCGGGAGGTTTCAGAAACGGGTGACGAGCGTGGAACTACCGGACATTTACGCGAGAAGCCGGACGATCCCGAGGATCGCCCGGCCCCCTGACCGTCAGGACTTCCGACGGCCTCGCCCAGTGGTCGGCGCTTCAGTGGCGGAGGTGGGGTCACCACCTTCGCCTTCCACCGGGGTCTCTTCCGGCTTGGCCGGGGTCTCGGTCAGCTTCTCGCCGGCCTCGATGGCCTTCTCGATCTGCTCGACGGTTGCGTGGTCGTTGGCGGTCTGTGCCGCCTTGAACTTCTCGACGATGTCGGAGGCGATCCGGCCACGAGGTGCGATCTCGATGCCTTGAGTCGCAGCCCACTCGGTGATTGCCTGGCGCTCTTCCTTGCTCATGCCGGGCTTGCGGGCGCTGGTCGCTGGGCTGTAGGTGCGAGCTGCGGCGATGAAGGGGGCCATGGCCTGGGTGAACTTGTCGGCGTTCTGGTCGGACAGGTCGATCTCCATGAAATCGTCGTCGACCGAGAAGCGGATCGTGGTCGTGGCCTCGGTGGTGCCGTCGAGGTCGTCGAAGGTGATGGTCTTCTGCATTTGGTGTTGCCTCCACCTCTGGAGTGAGGCGCCCTGTGCGCCTCTCGATGCGAGCCGAACGCGCTATGACGAGGGAAGGTGGAAGGCCGAAGAGCGAAGCGTGCCTTCTGGCTTCGTGAGGAGTGGCGCAGGCTCAAAGCAGCGAAGGCGTTCCAGGGTCATCACGGGGTTGGAGGCAGATGCCTTGCGAGCGAGTCTCCGTCGCTTCTGAGCGGCACTCAGGCCAGCTTTGCAGACGTCGCACCGACAGCCGATCTGATATCCGAACTCGCCGTGCTTGTCGAAGGATCCGTCTTCGAGCTGTTTTCTCAGTCGTTCTCGGTAAGCAACGACGGTGTCTTTCTGGCAAGCTCGACATTTGGTGACGCCATGCTTGTTGGCTACGACGTTGGACTCAGCATCGTGCCGGCCTTTCTCGCAGAGCGTTCCATCGCTTGCGAGTCGTCGAAAGTAGCCCTCTCTTCGCTCATGACCTCGAAGGCAGACTCCACATCGGCAGCCTGTCTCGTAGCGGTCAGCTCCGTGCTTGGTGACTGGGCCCCGAGCTTTGCGGCCTTTAGGAAGTGCTGGCAGGGGTAGTTCTCGGGGCAGTGGGTACATGCCTTGGCGCCATTCACCGCCGGTCTTCGTACGATGGCAGTCGCCGCAGAGCGCCTGGCACTTCGCCAGTTCGGCAGTGCGTCGGATGTCGTTCCACTCCCAGATGGCATTGCTGTTGCCGTTCCGGAGGGTCGGAAACTTGGTAAGTGGGTCAATGTGGTCGACCTGGAGGTCGGTGGTTTTTCCACAGTCGGCACAAGTCTTGTCGGCAAACCAAGCGTCGCGACGCTCATTCCGAAGTCGCTTGCGTTCTGCCTTTTGTTGTTCAGTTCTTGGTGGCATACAGGCATCACCATAGTCCCCACGGAGGCAGAAGACGTTTATGTCAGCTACAGGGAACGACAGATGACTTTCGGTTTGTCAGCTGGATCTTCGTCTTGACGGAATTTGAGAGCCTCCACCCAGTCGGTCAAACTGGACTCGATACCTGCAGCGATCGACAGGATGGTCACGTACATAACTGCGGCTGCGATGGTGGGCATC
Organism: Actinoplanes sp.; assembly: GCA_965217855.1. Lineage (GTDB taxonomy): Bacteria > Actinomycetota > Actinomycetes > Mycobacteriales > Micromonosporaceae > Actinoplanes. The sequence goes on from CBDCJN010000019.1 coordinate 111,695, forward strand.
ATGACGATGAGCGGGATCTGCATCGCCCAGATCGCGAGTCGTACGAGGGGAAATCGTGGCCCCGTGACGGCTTGGTAGAGAGTCCAGCGCCAGCCTTGGCGTTCGTACAGACGTTTGTTGCGTTGAGCCATTCTCCACAGTGGCAGAGTCGGCGAATTCCTCGAGGAATGCCTTGCAATGGTTAAACCAAGCGGTTAAACCATTCGGCATATGCAAGACGAAAAACAACGGCGCAAGCCGACGTGGTCGTTTCGACCGCCAGCTGCTCGTCACGACGAGCTCTTCAAGAAGGCGCTCAAGATCGCCGAGGCCAAGGGTCTTTCTGATGGCACCACGACGGGCTTCAACAAGCTTGTCGCCTCGTACGTCGCCGATGGAATCGATCGAGACTGGGCATCGATGGTTGAGACGGGCGGTCATGGAGGCGGCAAGACCGCCGTCGAGCAAAAGCTGCAGGAAGCTGGTTTCGTCAGTGCCAAAAGCCTCCCGGCTCCGAAGCTCGGGACTGCCGATGCAAGCAGGGTTCTGACGCACGACGTCGATGCAGTTTTGGCAAAGGACTGCGCGCACCCCGTGAACCGCCGGCTCGGAACCTACTGCGCTGCATGCGGCAAGGATCCGGTCAGATGATCGCGGAAACGAACCCGTCCCCGTGGAGCTACATCGAGGCTGATCCTGCCAACGACATGAAGCAGCGGTGGGAGCGATGGCGCCTTGAGCAGTGGGTGGAAGATCCCGAAGCTCGACGGATACGAGAGCTCGCAAGCGAGTATCACCGGCTCACGGATGAGTTCGACCTCAAGTTGTGTCCGGAAACCAATGGCCAGCCGACGTCAGGCGCTCAGTTCAGAGAGATGAATCGCAACGCCCGCGATGTCTTGAAGAGGTTGAACGAGGTGGCTCGTTGGGAGGGTTTGCCTACGGACTTGCTGTGGCGGGAGATCCAGCAACAGGCGGCATGCAGCAAGGACTCGGGGAACTCATGAGTCTTAGAGGAAGGTTCACCAACTGGCGGCTGCGTCGGTGGCCGCGGTTTGACAGCGGTCACGGCTGCACCTTCGTTGTGAACCACGACGTCAACCGGTCCTGCGCCGACCCGGCGGTTGCGCACCTTCGTTTCGAAGTGGGTTTCGCTGGTCGAGCTTGCGAAGGACATCGCTTGATCCCGATCGCCACGTTCAAGGAAGTTCAGCGCCATGAGTACGGCGGCGACTGCGACATGCCCGGCGCTCTGTGGGATCCAGAGCGCAACATCTGCGTAGCCCAGGGCGAAGAGCTGACGGTCGAGCAGGTCCTCGAAGCGGAACTGGTGGACGTATGAGCGACGAAGCCGAAGTGCTGCTTCGTCGAATCGCTGAGCTCCCGTGGAACCAACTGAGTAACAGCAAAGGCTACTGCGTCTTCGGCTGCGGGTTCCGCACCTCGACGCGAAGCATGCATCGTCCGGGCTGCATCTGGCGCGAAGCACGCGAGCACTTCGGGCTTCTCTACCGAACCGAGGAAGACTGCCGTCCAGTGACCGGTCCGCAGTGGGGTGATCGTGGATAGGCGCCCCAACAAGTGGAGCAAACCGCACTACTGCCGGGCTCGCAACTGCTTCCTTGTCGTGAAGCCTCATCTCCACTTCTGCGACCAACACACAGACCTGCTCAAGAACCGCGAGAACTTCCGACGGATCATGACGCACTCCGAGGTGCTGGAGGCGATCGAATACCTCGAGAAGGCGGAAAAGATGTTCCGCAAACAAGCGATTGCCGAGGCTCAGCTGGGCGTCGGCGCGACCATGACAAACGAACCATGAAAGAAGAATGATTGATGGCTGAAGAACAAACACAGGAAGACTCGGACGCTGTGGAGCGTGCAGCAGAGCAGGCAGCGGCGAGAGCAGCGGCGAGAGCAACTGCGGCCGACCGGCTCGAGCTGGCCACCGCCCACTTCGAGGGCAACCCTCTTGGAGGAACCGAGGTCGAGCTCTACGACGCTGCTCGCCAGGCGCTCGAAGCACAGGGCTACCAGATGATCGTGTCGATCGACGCGAAGCGCTGGCTCGAACAGGGCGGTCTCGCCGGCATCACGTCGCGTGCGCGCGACCTGGTGAAAGAGCTTCGAGCAGAGCCGGTGGCGCAGTGACGATTTCAATGAAGGACGTGGCAACAGGGATCCGCAGCAGCGCGGCTCAGCTCAACTCGATGGCTGACCAAATCGATCCGCCGGAACAGGCTGCCCCTTCCGTGAGTGGTCCGGTCGGGGGGACGGGGTCATGGAAGCAGACTTTCGGTGAGGAGTTCACCAGCTCGGCACTCGATCCGACAAAGTGGCGCCGCGGCGACTACGAGAAGGCGGACGGGTACTACCGAGACTTCAACTCGAAGTCGACGGCGTTCTACATCCCCGAGCTGGCCTTCCTCCGCGACGGCAAGCTCGTCCTCCAGGCGGTAAAGCGCAAGACCAACGTGGTCATCGTCAGCGGTACAGACAAGCGCAAGGGCACCTTCGTCCGGGGCGCTACCGAGGACACCTTCTACTCGACGTGGGATCTGCAGCGCACCTTGGTGCACCAGTCGGGCGCCATCACGACGGCTGGTGATCGATGGGGCATGGTTGGCCCGGCCGGCGCTGCTCCGACTCACTCGTTCCGCTACGGGTTCTTCGAGGCGTCGATCCAAGTGCCGAAGGGCAAGGGCTACTGGCCTGCGTTCTGGACAAAGGAAGTCACCAACGCGAACGATGATGAGCTCGACGCGCTGGAGATCGTGGACCCTGCAGCGCGGCACGTCGCCCATCATCTGCACTGGGGTCCGAAGGACTCGCGCAACGACTGGACCGGCGTTCCTGGCATCGGTTGGCCCTCGGGCGTTGACCTGTCGGCTGGCTTCCACACGTACGGCGTCAACTGGCAACCCGATCGCATCGACTGGTACTTCGACGGCAAGATCGTTCAGTCCTGCACCGACAAGGCGAAGATCCCGCAGTCGTACCAATACCTCATTGTGAACTTGGCAATTGGGGGCGATTGGCCGGGTTACCCGGATGCGAGCACCGTATTTCCAGCCGAAATGCAAATCGACTGGATCAGGGTTTGGCAGAAGGCATAGGAACATGACGCCAGGTGCGACCGTCCAGAGCCTTCTTCATCGGAATCCAAGTGACGCCCAGCTGGCGGGCGAGCTCTGTGACGGTCACTGAGCCGGTCAGGTAGTCCAGTCGTGCTTGGAGAACGGTTTCTTCACTCAGTTTCCGGCCTGGGTAGGTTGAGCCTCGGGCGGCGGTACGTTCTGCCATGTCGGTCATGTTGTCGACGTGCGTGCCCAGAAGCAGGTGTCCGTCGTATCGGACGCAAGGTGGGTTGTCGCAGCGGTGTCGTAGCTCTTGCGAACCTCGCGGCTGGTCCGGGAAGCCGATCTCCCAGGCGATGTGGTGGGCGAGTGCAGTGCCGCCACGGTTCTGACGTTGGAATCTTCCGTAGCCTTTGGGATCAACCGCTCCGGTCCATATCCAGCATGGACCTAACTGGGCATCCATCACCGGCCCGTCCCGGTCGACGAAGTCCCAGAAGCGTTTGGCTTCGCTGCGGCCCTTTCGGCGGACGATTACGAGTTGCCCGGATCGGTACAACCGGTCGTAGCAAGTGGAGCAGTGCCCACGCTTACTCGAGGTTTTATTGCAGTTCTTGGTCGTGCATTTAGGGCGGCCCATACTAGGTTTAACTTAGCGCTAATTTGAAGAGGGGTTCGTAGGTGAAAGCTGAATACACAGAGGTCTCTGACGGCATAACCACATGCAATGCATGCGGAGTGGTGGTCGGGGATGAAGAAGCTCACACAGCGTTCCACGAACGCTTGGCTAACGCTCCGCAGGAAGCGGCGGAGGCTGCCAATAGGGCGATGTTCGACAAGGTTGCCCGTAAGTGACCGTCGACCCGAACTACTTACCGGACGACTGGGAACAGCGGCTCGTCGACTCGATACCGCCACGGGCGAGGTGCGTCTGCAAGCACATCAACGCGACCCACTTCGAGCACTACGACAACGAAGGTCAGCCGGTGACGACTGACCGCTGCCACGTTCGAGACTGTGAGTGCGAGAGCTTCACGCAGTACGTCTCGCGTTGGGGCCTCTTGGTGAGCTTGGTTCGCCGGGTGAACTACCTCCGGTACCGCAACGGCCGGCTCCGCTGGCGTGGTCGGCAGGCTCGTCTCGAAGCTCAGGTCGAGAGGGCCATGCGAGATGATGCATGAGCCAAGAGAGCCCCATCGGGCTGATCCTCTGTGCGGGTGCAAGCACTCGAAGTCGGCTCACTTCCAACATGAGGGTTGCCTCGGCTGCAGCACGGACTTCTGTCATGTCCGCACCTGCGGGTGTCGCACCTTCACCCGACCTCGTCCCGAGCGACGTCGGGTGCGGAAGGTTCCGAGCAGGAAGTGGAAGCGCCGGTAGATGCGGCGCCAGATCTATGCTCGCGCGGCATGACGAACACTGAAATCGCCGACCACCTCGAAGCAGCTGCCAAAGCTTTCAGCGATCTCCCTCCGGAGAAGCAGACACGCGACTCGATGGCGTTCCGTGGCATCAACGACAACATCCGCCGAGCTTTCACGGCGCTTGACGATGAAGATCCGAACGCCATGGAGAGTCTCGAGCGTCGTGGCCTCGCGACCGGCCACTGGGACGAGCCCATCCCCGAGACGTTCCTTCCCGGCGTGGCCCAGCTCGCCGCGGACCTGCGGGAGGCGGATTGATGGCCACGTACCAAGTCCGCCATCTCTACTGCATTCCCTGCGATACGCCGGTTCGCGTGCGCAACCTCCTCGTCGGTGAGACCGAGGTGTTGTCGCCATGTTCGCACTGCAACGGCGCCCTGGTGCAGCCGCTCGGCAAGCTCAATCTCAATCCGAACCCTTCTCCGGGCCGCAACGTCGGGCTCTGGCCATCTCCCGCCGACGTGGAATTCCTTCGTAGATTTCGGTGAGCAACACAGCAGACGCCGTCTTCTTCGAGCGTCTGTGCGACGCCTACTTCCCGCCTGACGATCCGCACCGCAAGGACCCGGTCGGCTGGGTGCGCGATGTACTCGGTGAACAGCTCTGGTCTGGTCAGGCCAAGATGATCGAGTCGACCACAAAGTTCCGCAAGACGGTTGTGAAGGCTGCTCACTCGGTGGGTAAGACCCGCGGTCTATCTCGGCTCGTGCTCTGGTGGGTTTCGGTGCATCCCATCGGTGAGGCCTTGGTCGTCATCACGTCGGACAACGACGACAACATCAAGGGCGGTGTGTGGCGAGAGGTCATCGCTGCTCATGCCAAAGCCGGGCTGCCGGGCAAGGTCACGCTCGACGCGAAGTGGCACGCCGGCCCGAACAACCAGACCCTCGTCGCTTTCGGCCGCAAGCCCGCCGACACCAACCCCACGGGTCTGCAGGGTCTCCACGCGAAGTACATCCTCGTCATCATTGACGAGTGCGCTGGTGTGCCGGCGGCGCTCTGGGATGCATGCGAGTCCCTCGCCTCCAACAAGAACGGCGTCATTCTTGCCGTGGGCAACCCGACTGATCCGAACTCGCACTTCGCTGAAGTCTGCAAGCCGGGCTCGACGTGGGAGGTCCAGCAGATCAGCGCCTTCGACACTCCGGCCTACACGGGCGAGGAAGTGCCCGAGACGATTCTCGAGAACCTCGTCGACCCGGTCTGGGTGGAAGAGCGCAAGAAGGTCTACGGCATTGGTTCGCCGATGTGGTGCGCTCGCGTGCTCGGCGAGTTTCCTGAGGTCGGCAACGACTCGCTTATCCAGCCCAAGTGGATCGAGGCCGCGCAGAAGCGCAAGCTCGACCGCACCTGGAAGCCCCGGATGGCTTGGGACATTGCCCGCTTCGGCGAAGACGAGACGATCGGGTACCGGCGAGAAGGTGGCTGGGTCCGACTGCAGCGCGCCCACAGCAAGACCGACACGATGGTCACCGCTGGGCACATCCTCAAGGCACGCAACGACATCAACAGTGAGTCGAGGATCGAGGCGTGGACCGAGATCGTGGTCGACGAAGATGGCGTCGGCGGTGGCGTCATTGACCGCCTCCGAGAGCAGGACGTGGATGTCGTTGGCTTCCGGGGTGGTCTGCCGGCCTACGACCCGACGACCTACTTCGATAGGCGCTCCGAGCTCTACTGGATGCTTCGTCAAGAGTTCGAGGCGGGCGAGATCGACATCGACGAGCTGGACGACGTCTTGGCCGCTCAGCTGGGCAACATCAAGTGGACCGTCGACAGCAAGGGCCGGATCAAGGTCGAGACGAAGAAAGAGATGCGCAAGCGTGGCGTGCCCTCTCCTGACCGTGCTGACGCCGTGATGATGACGCTGCAGGACTGCCCGATCGTCCAAGTCGAAGAAGAGGTCGGGGCTTCGCAGACCCTCACTGGCGACCTGTTGACGAAGCGGTTCTGAGGAGCGCCACCGAGAAGATCGGTTCGACGCCTAGAGTTGGCCTCGCATGGCATTGAAGCCCCCCAAGCCGGATCCGATTCCCGATCCAACTCTCGAGATCGGGAACGCCAATAGCTCGATCTCGCCATGGTCATCGTTCTACGACGCTGCGGAAGACAACCCCGAGCTCCGGTTCCCGAACAGCGTCAACGTGTACGACCAGATGCGTAACGACGACCAGCTCTCGGCGCTCCTGCTGGCGTTCGTCCTGCCGATCTTCGGCTATCGCTGGTACATCAAGCCGAACGGCGCTCGTGATGAGGTGGTTGAGCACATAGCGAGCGACTTCGGTCTGCCGATCGAGGGTCAGGACGACGACCAGCCCATCGGCCGGCAGCGTGACCGCTTCAGCCACGACGACTATTTGCGCCACTCGATGCTGAAGCTGAGCTACGGCTTCATGATGTTCGAGCAGGTCTACCGCTTCGGCGAAGACGACGAGAAGCTGCACATTCGCAAGCTCGCTCCTCGATTGCCGGGCAGCATCACGCAGGTCCAGGCCGATCGAGATGGCGGGCTGGTCTACATCCGTCAGTTCCCGTCCGGAAACGAGCTCGACCCCTTCGATCCCCGCGGACCCGTCCAAGCAGTGAGCCTCTGGGGCAGCGACTTCCAAGGTCCGACCATCCCGGTCAATCGGCTTGTGGCTCACGTCAACGAGAAAGAGGGCGGCAACTGGTACGGACGTCCGTGGCTTCGCTCGTTGTACCGCAACTGGCTCATGAAGGATCGTCTGATCCGCGTCGACGCGCTCAAGCACGAACGCAACGGCATGGGCGTGCCCACTGGCAAGACGACGCAGGGCGTCACGCAGGGTGGTATGCGGGCCCTCCTCGCAGCAGTCACAAGGTGGAAGGCCGGCGAGACCGCAGCTGTCGCGCTTCCTCCCGGGACGGACATTGAACTGAAGGGCGTGCAGGGCACGCTTCCCGACACCTTGGCGAGTATCCGCTACCACGACGAGCAGATGGCCCGCCGCTTCGTGGCGATGTTCACGCAGCTCGGAAGCACCGACCACGGAAGCCGAGCCCTGGGTGACACCTTCGTCGACTTCTTCGGGCTTGCGCAGCAGTCCGTGGCGAAGAGCTATGCGAAGGTCACCAACGCTCACGCTATCGAGGACCTGGTCGACCTCAACTACTCCATCGATGAGAACGCTCCGCTGCTCGCGTTCCGGCCGGATAGCGACAACTCCCTGCCGACGACAGAGCTCGTTGCTCTGATCCAAGCAGACGCGGTCACGGTCGACGACGAGCTCGAGGATTGGATTCGATCCGAGCACGACATGCCGGACAGAGACGACACCAGTCCAAGAGACGCCCTTGAGTCGGAGACTCAGCCAGCCAACCGAAAGAGAGAGCGCATATCCCTGGCGGCGACGAGCACGCCCAAGGATGCAATCGACGTCTCGCTAACTCGTCCGAAGAACGCCAAGAACGAGCGGAAGAAGAACGGTCACGAGTCAGCCGCCAAGACCGACTTTGAGGCCCTCAATCGCTCGTACGAGGACGCCCTGGCGTTCCTGTTGGCCCAGTGGAAGACCGAGGTCAAGCAACCGCAGATCGATTCGCTGGTCGAGCAGATCGAGGCAGCGGCGTCTCTGGGCGACCTCGCCGGCCTCACGGCTCCGGTGATGGGTTCCGACACCCTCAAGGCAGAGCTGCAACGAGTAGCGCTGTACGCGGTCTCGCTCGCGGTCCAAGAAGCCAAGGACCAGGGCATCACGATTCCGCCGGCCGCCCTTGACGATTTTGTGGACTCCATCGCTGCGCGCTCGGACGCCCTCTCGATCGTGATGGCCAACAGCATCGCGGAAACCGCCGCTCGACGCGCGATCCAAGAGGCGAGCGACGACACCGACTTTCTCTTGTTGGCAGCCTCCGTACGGGCTCACCTCGAGGGCTTGAAGGATGGCTACCTCGTCGACAACTTCGGCGCCGCGATCCACACGGCTCAGAACGACGCACGCTTTGCGACTCTCGATGGCGGCGATGTCGAGAAGTGGTATGCCAGTGAGCTCAATGACAGCCCGACCATCTGCACGCCGTGCTCTGAAATTGATGACACCGAGTACGACACCCTGGCGGCGGCTCGCAAGGACTATCCGACCGGGTTCTTCGCTCGGTGCGAGGGCTGGTCAAAGTGCCGCGGCACCCTCGTCGCCATCTTCAAGGAAGAGGAAGACCCGAGCGTCGGCCTGGACGAGGAGGACGAGCTGTGACGGTCCGGGCCGTCCCGTACCGGATGGAGGACGTCGAGTTCTACTGGCGTGACGCGCTCGCGGTTTCGTTCGAATTTCTGACGACCGAGACGCCTCATGTGCCGGTCGACCTGTCGAACTCAGCGGTCGAGGTTCGCGCATCGGTGAACGGCGAGCTGGTCATCCCCCAACCAGCGATTGATCTCAGCGAGGGCTCAGCCGGCGTCGTCCGGGCCGAGTGGTCGCTAGACCAGGTCAAGCTGTTGCCTCGAATGTTCACCCTCGACCTGGCCGAGCGCGGAATCCTCCAGAGCATTCCGGCCAATCTGACCTGGGACGATCTCGACATCGCCTGGGACAACCTGCCAGATTACGCCTGGGAGGACGGCGGAGTCTTCGGCAGGACGTTGCTGATCGGTCGGTTGATCAGGAATGACGAGGGCTGGCCCACCCCTCTGACCGATGCTGACTCCACTCGGCAATTCGCAGGGCCTCACCTCTTCGGCTCAATGCGAGTTGAAGCGGGTTCAGCGATTTAGGCTCTGGACAACAGCACCAAAGGAAACACATGCAGATCCCAACGATTGAATCGATTGCCGGCAGTGAGATTGTCAAGGCGTCTCGAGCCGAGATCAATGCAAATGACGCGGCACTAGCGACGGCGATCGCTCTGCGCGCTGGCGTGTTTCCATCCGTTGCTAGTGAAAATGCCCTCGCGAATCTGACCACAGCGACTCCTGGTGATTTTGCGCTGGTCGAGTCTGTCGACAAAGAGCTGTACTACCTCAAGGTTGGCCCACCTACGGATGTCGACAATTGGGCCAAGGCGGGATCGGGATATGAACCGCCCGATGGTGGCATTCCGGAAGGCGACCTCTCTGACGCGGTTCAGACAGCGATCGCTCTTGCGAGCACTGCCGTGCAGCCGTCAGATTTGATATCGCTCGCCACTCTTGACCAAGCCCAAGCTAAGGCCGACGCAGCGCAATCAGCGGCTACTCAGGCCGCTGCAGCTGATGCCTCGACTAAAGCTACGGCTGCTCAGAACAACGCACAGTCTTACGCGGATGCGCAGATTCAAACAAGCTTGGGACTGGTCACGACAAAGGCGCCTGTGAAAATTGTTGTCACCACAGCACTCAATGTTGCCAATCCAGGTTCGAGCTCGTTCGACGGCGTCACCCTCGTCAATGGCGATCGCGTTCTCCGTGCTGTGGGTACGGACCCGGCCAACGGTATTCACATCTTTAACGGCAGCGGTTCAGCGATGACCCGATCGGCTGACGCAGACGCGGCAGCCGAATTGCCTGCGGGCGTGGTGATACCTGTTCAGAGTGGCTCAAAGGCGGGTCAACTTTGGACGCTTAAAACTCAAGGCGCTATCACTCTGGGGACGACGCCCCTACTTTTTGGCCAGGCGGCCGGCGACACGTCTGGTCTCGTAACCACTGGGCAGCTTCAAAGTGAAGTTGATCGAGCGACGATTGCAGAAGATCAAATCGCAAATGATCTGCAAACGCTCGACGATGCTGTAGTCAAGTCGGTCAATGGCGGCGTACCTGACAATGCTGGTTCAGTCAGCGTCAAGGGAACAAGCCGCGGTGTCTTTACCGGCAGTACCGTCTACTTCAAAGGCGACATTGCCGTTTTCGAAGGTGCTGCATATACCGCCAACGCGGATTTCACATCGAGCAACAACTTCAACGGCAACAACTGGACGCCACTGCCTGCCGTCTCTTCGCCAACTCCCGGCACGCTCATTGCAGTCGAGAATTATCCACCAGGCGGAAACACCGGGTTCTTCCGCAAGAACGACCAAGGCCGGATTCAGTACCGCGGACAAAAACGACTGTTCACCTGGAACGCCACGAATGCTGGAACGCTCAGCCGTGAAGGCGGCACAGGTACAGACCAAACGATTACCCTTAAAACAAGCGCACCCATCTCGCCGGGTGCCGATGCATACGTTCAGGTCTCCACGGGCACTGGCAATAGCGAAGTGCATTACAAAATCACACTCCCGACACCATGGGATTTAACGGACCGATTTCTCCGATTTCCTCTCCGCGTTCCAAACAACTTCAACGACAACGCGGTGACCACAAACTTCCGTCTCCGACTTTCATCTGAATCAACAGTCGGTAGCAACTATGTGTCAGCAGCGATCTTGACACCGACAGATTCCGGGTTTACCAAAGACGGCGCGTTCTACATGATGTCTATGCCGGTCAAGGGGAACTTCACTGCGACTGGTACGGGCGCCGATCTTTCGAACATCAACTCGATCACCATCACGGCAAAAATGCAGAGTGGTGTGGCCTGGTACTACTCGATCCCATACTTCGATTCAGTTCCAATCGCAATAAACAAAGCGAAGCTGGTCATCTGGCTGGACGATGGCCACGAAACCCACTGGAACACGGCCGCCAAGCTATTTGCTCAATACGGTTTCAAAGGCGTGCTTGCTCCGTGCATCTCGGCGATCACGAACTCCACCGAGTTCACGCCGGAGATGCTGCAGACAATGCACAACTTCTTGGGGTTCCAGGTTGCGACACATGCGTATTCAAACGCTGAACATACGGCAGCAACATCTTCGGACCAACTCGCGCAACAATTTCAACGATCCCGAGCCCTACAAAGTGCTTTAGGTGTTTACGGTGGTGACGACTTCGCCTATTGGGGTAACCAGGGGAGCGGCGGAGCAGGTCTGTTTTCGTACAACCGAGTGCAGCAATTCTTTCGTACCGGTCGAAACTTCAGCCTTGGAGAACGCACTCCCGAAACAATGCCTCCAGGGAACCCATGGATGATGCGTGCCTACGGAGCTTCAACGAACGAGACTTTCGCTGGCGACTGGCAGCCTTATATTCAAAAGGCGATCGACCAACGTGGTCTCGCCCAGATCGTGTTCCACGCCGTGGGAACGCCGACAGGTCAAATCGCTGTCGAATTGGCGGCGATGCTCGCCTGGCTGGATAGCAACCGGTCGCTTATAGACGTCGTGACGATTGACGAAGCCGTGGGCGAAATCAGCCAGAACCCCGGAAGTGCTGACTTCGGCGGGAACACGGTTTCCAATGGTTTCGCCGCCATTCAGCCGATTGCCGATGGCGGGACAATCGGCACTGATGCAACACTCAAGAAGCTGGAGTACAACTCGGCTAGCGCAGGGACGGCCATTCTTTCAGCATCCGCGAAGAAGGGAACGACGGTCGAGGTCACTCAAATTGGCTCCGGAGCGCTGACATTCGTTACAGCGTCTGGTGCTTCGCTGAATGCTCCAGGCGGTCTTTCAAAGACGAATGGCCCGAACTCCACCGTCGCCCTGTGGGTCCGCTCAAATGCCACCGGTGCAAACGCTTCGTGGGTCTTTGCAGGGAATGGTGCGGCGTAATGCTGACCATGGCCGGCCCGCTGCTGGGAAATGCCGTAGCGCCGTTGACGTACATGCTTGATCCGGTGAGTGTGATGCCAAGTGGCGCCTACGGGTTCCGCAAGTTGCGGGCCGGATATACGGGAAACTGCATACGCGTTCGGAGAAGTTCAGACAACACCACGCTAGACGTGGGATTTCTTCCGGACGGGTCACTTAATACGCCTGCACTGCTTACCTTTTGTGGTGCAAACGATGGCTACCTAAATGTTGTTTTCGATCAATCTGGAAATGGGCGCAGTGCCAGCCAGGCGACGACAACATTGCAGCCTCAAATTGTCGTCGGCGGAGTCCTTCGAACCAAAAACTCCAGAGTGGCGGCGTATGGACCCGACGCTAATCGAGGTTTGGTTGCTTCTATTTCTCCAGCGGTTGCTCAGACGCTCGTTGCAGGCATAGCGGTAGCGTCCCTTCCCCCAGACGCAGCGACTGGGCTCGACAACCGGGTGCTGACCTTTTTCCCAAATACGTCGAACCCGGTCGATTCTTCTGGCGCGGGCATGCGGCGTCTCATTTCCCAAAATGGCACAACCTCTGGTTGGCGCACCTCGGCCAACGCCAATACCACACGTTTAACGGCACCTGGTGTGTATGGGCAGTTGTCTCAAGTGGAAAGCATATTTGGGGCTAGTCAACACACCCTGACTGTGGATGGTGTGTCAGTAGCTCCGGTCACTTACAACTCCTCGGTGACCAACGTTCTTGCGGGATTATTCGGTCTTCGAGGTAGTGGGACAAGCAACAGTGGAAACGCCGCTGGTTCTTACTACTCCGAGATCTTGTTTTGGTATGGAACTAACCCCACAACCGACGATCGAGCGCTGATTCGAAGTAATCAGGTCGCGCATTTTGGAACTGCCGCCTGAGACCACACTTCGGCTTGAAGTGTTCTAGGGAAATGTGTCCCGTGTTGCTACGCATTGTGTGCCTACGATTGCCAGTGCATGCAGAACCACACTCGTCATCCAAAGATCGACGTAGCCAACGCTGAGCGGCCAGCCCCCTCTTATCGCTACTACGGCAAGGTTTCGCCGGAAGAGCGCGAACGTACGTCCATCAAGGCGCAAATCGCTAGCAGCAGCGATGGCAACACCGCCGTGATGCGTCTCTACGACCCCATTGATAGTTGGGGTGGTTACTGGGGTGTCTCCGCGAAAGAGTTCGCTGCCGCGCTTGATGAAATCAAAGACGTCAAGACGATTGAGCTGCACATCAACTCGCCCGGCGGTGACACGTTCGAAGGCGTCGCCATCTACAACGCGCTCATCGGTCACTCCGCGGAGGTGGCTGTCGTCGTCGACGGAATAGCTGCATCGGCGGCCAGTGTCGTCGCCATGGCCGGCGACACGATCACCGTGAACACCGGTGGCAGCATGATGATCCACGACGCCTGGACCTTCTCGATCGGCGACGCGGCAGACATGCGCAGTACGGCTGCCGTACTTGACCACGTCAGCGACAACGTCGCCAGCGTCTATGCCGAGCGAGCCGGTGGTGAAGCGGGTGCATGGCGAGCGGTGATGGTCGATGAGACCTGGTATTCCGCTCAGGAAGCCGTCGATGCCGGACTCGCTACGGCGGTGGGCAAGAAGTCGAAGGAAGACGACGACGCTACAAAGTCGAGCTTCGACCTCTCGATTTTCAACTACGCCGGACGTTCCAATGCACCGGCGCCGCGACTTGACATCAATAAGCAGTCATCGCGCGCTAACGTGCCAAACAGTTCCACGCAAGGCCAGGAGAGCAAACACATGGATCTCAATCCCGAGCTGCTGAAGTCACTGGACTTGCCGGCAGATGCGTCCGAGGAGCAATTGAACTCCCGCATTCAGGCACTCGTCAAGAACGAGGCTGAGGTCAAGAAGGACGATCCAGCGCCCTTGACCGAAGGTGAGCCGGAGAAGTCGGATCCCGCCGTCCCTCCCATCACGGAAGACGACCCAGAAGTCGCGGAGACCCAGAACAAGTTCGAGCCTCCCGCTGGCACCGTCCTTCTGGACGAAGCGCAACACGCTGAAATCCAGTCGATGCTCAAAGAGCACGCTGAGATGAAGGCCAGCAACAAAGCGAAGGAGCGCGACGACACCATCAAGGCGGCGATGCGCGACTTCAAGTTCCCGCCATCGCAACGCAAGCACTACGAGACGCTCTGGGACTCCAACCCTGTGGCCACCAAAGCGCTCATTGACTCGCTCGCTAAGAACAGCGTGCCCGGTCAAGAGATCGGCTACGGAGCCGGGGAAGACCTCGAATCCGGCGCTGACGACGCATATCCCGACAGCTGGAAATCCTCGCTGCGCGGTGCCGGAAAGGTCGATGCCTGATGCAGAACGAATGTATCCCCCTCTACCGAGGTGGTCACCCCGACCTCACGGGCCATGCCACGGGCGCCATCACCGGCGGCACGTTCCTGAACTCGTCCGGCACGATCCAGTCCGGACCGCTCCTCAACACCGCCACTGACGGCAGCAACATCCAGGTCGCTACCGCTACAGCAGGTGGCGAGACCGTTGGAGTCGCTGCTTACAACGCTGCCAGCGCTACGAAGGTCGCAATCCTTCGCCCAGGCAACACCGTCCCGATGGTTGCAGACGGCAACATCTCCTTCGGCGACAAAATCGAGGTCGGTACCGGCGGCAAGCCGAAGACCCTCAACACCGGCGTCAAAGTCGGCGAAGCCCGTTCAACCGCTACGAGCGGTGCCGTCGTCTACATCGAAATCCTCGACTAGGAGCGCCAGTGGTTGCCACCAATACGACCTATCCGTTCGACCCAGCTGCTGTCTCGGGTAACAACATCTCTGTTGACCAGATGGTCAACAGCCCGACCCGCATCAACCGGTTCATCACGGACTACTTGAACGTGAACCGCAGTCGCTTCCTCTTGGACGTCATCTTCGACAACCAAGGCGGCATGAGCGGCGGCGCCATCATCTTCGAGCAGCAGGGCTTGAACGACTTCTACGCCGTGCGCGACGTACAAGAGGTTGCACCGGGCTCCACGTTCCCACTCATCACTTTCCAGCGTCAGTCGCTCGGCCAGGCCAGCCCTCGCAAGTGGGGTGGCAAGTTCGAGGTCACCTACGAAGCTCGTGACCGCAACAACGGCCGTCAGCTCAACCGCAACACGGTCCAGCTGGCGAACACGATCATTCGTAAGAACAACCTCGTGGCGCTGAAGACCCTCGACGATGCCATCACGGGTCTCGGCGGCGCAGCGGTCATCGCCGGTAACAACTGGACCACTGCCGTCCCACCGGGCTACGGCACCAACTCCACGCTGCCTGCTCTCACCCCGGTTGCCGACATCTCCGAGGTCTTCCTGATCAACGATCAGCGTGAGCTCGGCATTGTGTTCGACACGCTGATCATCAACCCGCTCGACATGCAGTCCTTGCGCCTGTACTACGGGACGGACTCCAACCTGCGTGCCGCCATGGCCGACTACGGCATCGACACCTTGTTCGTCACCGGTCAGGTGGCAGCTGGTGCACCGTATGCCGTTGCAGGCCGCGGCCAAGTTGGCGCCTACCACGTCGAGCAACCGCTCAAGACCGTCTCGGTCGAGAACGAGCTCGACGAGAAGTTCACGATCAAGTCCTCTGTGCGGCCGGCGATGTACGTCGACAACCCGTACGCCGTCCTTCGCATCTCAGGAGTCCGTGGCTGATGACCGACCGCCAAATTGCCTACGCCGCTGTCCGCTACACGGACTCCAACGGCCACCTACTCACGGGACGTCGCGGGGAGATCTGCGATATCCCCCCTGCCGAGATCGCTCGACTCGAGGCTCGGTTCCCGAACTCGCTGGTAGCTCCCGGCACAGAACTCGCGATGCCAGGCAACCTGTTGCCTCTGTCCGAGGACGCTGACGAAGAGAAGATCCGTAACTACCTGGTCTCTGGAAACTCAGCTGAGATCCTCACGCAGGCGTCGGAGTACCCCACCTCCCAAGTCGAGAAGCTCTTGGTTGCCGAACGTACGGGTCTGAACCGACCAGCGCTGGTCCAGGCGCTCGAAGGCCGGGTCGGTACCTTGGTAACTGCTCCGCCTCTCGTGGACGGACCGGGCAGCACAGTTCCGGACGCTTCGAAGGACGAGGACGTGACTCCTGGCGACACCCTCGAAGACGAACTCGCTGACTTCGTGGCTACGAGCACCATCGACGCCGTTCTTGAAAAGGCCGGCGACGACGCCGCCCTCGCCGAAGAGCTGGCCAACGCCGAAGAGAACCGCGGCACCAAGGCTCGCAAGACCCTCATCGAGCAGCTGAACAAGATTGTCGAAGCTGGCAGCGTTGCTCAGGGCACGCAACCCGAGTAACTGATGGAGGATTGGACTCCGTCGCCGGACGACGTTGGGTCCATCCTCCGGGCGCGCACGACCGACGACGCAGGCAAGGAACAGGGTCGCTTCACGAGCGAGACCCGTCCAACGGCCAAGGACATCGAACCGCTGATCGATACCGTGGTTTCACGAATCCTTGGCAAGGTCGGCAAGCCAATTCCACCCGAGCAGCATCGCTTCGCTCGGCGCGTGGCGGCTGCTGGGGTGGCTTGCAAGGTTGAACTCTCGTACTGGCCGGAACAGGTTGCTGAGGGTCGTTCTCCGTACGCTGAGCTGAAGGTCGAGTTCGACGAAGGCGTAGCCGACCTCATCGTTGCGGCGCAGAACGCTGACAACGATGACACCACGGACGACAACGTCCTTCTCACCTACTCCAGCTTCGATGACGCCCCGATCCTTGGCCGCCGGACGAGGTTCTGATGCCGTTCGTGCTGAGCTACAACGTCAGCGGCGATCAGCAGGTGCTTCGGCGCCTCGAGCGCGTTGAGCACCGAGTCTCGGACATGACGCCCGCCTTCAAAAAGATCCACACGAGCTTCGTGGGCTTTGAGCGCAAGCAGTTCGACACCGAGGGTGCCAGCGGTTCCCGAGGGTGGAAGCCCATCAAAATCGCGACTTTGCGGCGCAAGCTCCGCTGGCAGTCTCAGGGCAAACTCGTTGACGGCCGACCGGTCGTGGACGAGCGCATCCTCCACATGACCCGCCGACTCCGTAAATCGCTCATCAACAAGTCGAGCCCAGATCACGTTGTTCGCATCAGCCCGCAAGAAGCCTTCTACGGCTCGAGTGTTCCCTACTCCGGTGTCCATCAGAACCCGAAGGTGACCAACAAGGGCGCTGTACGTCGGCGTCCGATCGAGCTCACCGAACGCCAACGCCGGTCGTGGGTCAAGATCCTGCAGTCGTTCATCATGGGTGCTGACCGATGAGCGACCCTTCCCCGATCTACGGCCCGAGCATCGACGCCGAAGACGTGCACCAGGCCGTCACCGACTTCGTGACGCGGTGGTTTCCGAGCTACATCGCTGAGATCGGCGCCCGCAAGGGCTTCGCGCGCACCAAGCTCGAGACGTTCGCGAGCATGACCAACGTCGACGCTCTCGACAAGTGGCCAGAGCACAAGCTGCCTGCGCTCATCACCTTTATCCCCGGAACCGACCGACCCCCGACTCGCAACGGGGACGGCTCCTACGACGCCACCTGGCCGCTCGGTCTCGGCGTGGTCGTGAAGGGCAAGGACCGGGACTCGACGTACCGCCTGCTGATGGCCTACATGTCGGCTCTGCGGATGCTCTTCCTGCAGCACGGCTCGATAGATGGCTTTGCCGAGTCGACCACATGGGAAGGCGACGACTACGACCAGATGCCGTTCGACGCCGGCCGCACAATCCGTGCGGGAATCGTCAGTTTCGTAATCACGGTGTCTGACGTTGTGAGCACTCGGCACGGCGTTTCAACTCCGCCTGAAGATGCCACGGCAGACCCTGGTCCAGGTGCAATAGTTGAGCAAGTCGATATTGACGTCAGGGGTATGCGTTGAGCAAGCCAGAAGAAATAGAAGTCACGAACATGACGGGCCTTCCAATCCCGCTTTCTTCGTTGACTCTTGGCGTCGCCCAGACCGAAAAGGTCGACAAGGACGAACAAGTCGAGCGTTTGATCGAAAGCGGTGCCCTCGCGGAGGAACCGAAGAAAGGCAAGAGCTGATGGTTGCACTGCGCCCTGGTTTCTCCGTCGTGACGCGCTCAGCGCCCACACCGTCTGGCCTTCCGGTCAGCACCGGCACGTGGTTCGTGGTTGGCGCTGCACAGAAGGGGCCGACCAACACACCTCAGCTCGTCCGCTCGATGAACGACTACGTGCGCTACTTCGGTCTGCGCTCGGCACCAGCTACGTACGTTCTCTACGACTCGCTCGACACCTTCTTCCGTGAAGGCGGTGCTCAGGCTTTCGTCGTTCGCGTTGAAGGCGCCTCTGCCGTCGCTGCGAGCAAGACCCTTTTGGACGCTTCAGCTGGCAACTCGCTGAAGGTCTCGGCCAAGAACGTCGGCACGTGGGGTAACAGCCTCTCGGTCCAGGTCGTCGCCGGCTTGACCGCAGGCACGTTCGTACTCGTCGTCTTCAACTCGGGCTCCGAGGTCGAACGCTCGGGCGAGCTCGTGGACGTTTCGGCCGCTTACAACTGGCAGTCCGAGTACGTCACCGTCTCGGCGCCATCCAGCCCCTCGGGTCTCGACCCGGCTGTAGCGGCGGCTTCGGCTCTCACCGGCGGCACCGACGACAATGCCGGCATCAACGACACGCTCCGACAAGCAGCGCTTTCGTACTTCACGGGCGACCTCGGTCCCGGTCAAGTCTCGATCCCTGGCAACACCACCACAGGCAACCGCACTGCTCTGATCAACCACGCTCGAGTGAACAATCGTCAAGCCCTGCTGGACGCCACTGATTCTGGAGTGCGGTCGGCTCTCATCTCTGAAGCGCAAAGCGTTCAAGCGGACGGCAACGAGTTCGGCGCTCTCGTCGGACCATGGGTCAAAGTTCCCGGCATCGACGCGACTCAACCTCGGGTCGTTCCACCCTCGGCACTCGTGGCCGGCCTCATGGCGCGTCGCGATGCTGTCGACGGTCCTGGCACTCCAGCTGCAGGCGTCAACGGCTCCGCCCGGTACGCCTACGCGGTCACCCAACTAGGTTTCAGCGACCAAGACCGCAACGACCTCAACGCTGCTGGTCTCGACGTCATCCGAGTTCACAACGGTCAGATCATGCTGTACGGCTACCGCACGCTCGGTCTGACAACAGGTCAGTGGAACACCCTCAGCGTCCAACGTGTCCGCATGGCGATCGTCGGCCGCTTCAACGTCATCGCTGACCGCTACGTCTTCGCTCAGCTCGACGGCAGAGGTCACACGCTCAGCAAGTTCGCTGGCGAGTTGACGGCTGCATGCGAAGAGTTCCGCCAAGCGGGATCTCTCTACGGAGCTGATCCGAGTGACGCGTACCTCGTGGACGTCGGAGTCGGCGTCAACACGCCGACGACCATCGCGAACAACGAGCTGCACGCCCTGGTTCAGATTCGTATCAGCGGCATGGCTGAGCTTGTCGTGATCGAGCTTGCCAAGGTCGCAAATAGCGAAGTCCTGACGGCAGCGTAGAGAGGCTGAACGAACGTGGGAACCAAGAGCCAATATGCCGTCACGATGTCGGCGACCTACAGGGGCGTGTTTTACGACCTCGGTATCTGGGACAAGAAGACCGGCGGTGACGTCGAGGCTGAGATCACAAAGCACCGCGGCGGTGGCATGGGTGAAGAGGAGTCGCACGGTGGTCAGCCGTCGACATCAGACGTCACCTTGACGCGTACGAACAAACGCCAGGGGCGTAACGACGTTGCCACCCGTCGGCTGCTTCGAGCCATGGTCGGCAAAGCCGACATTGTCGTCACCGAGCAAACGCTCGATAAGGACGGCAACTCCTGGGATCAACCTTCGGTTCATCGCGGCACGCTGAAGCGTGTTTCGGGTGCTGAGGTCGATGCTGACTCCAACGAAACCGACATGTACGAAGTCGGCGTTTCACTGAACGGAACAATTTCTTGAGTTTTTTTGACAGCTTCACCGAGAACCTGCAGACCGCCCGCCAAGGGCTTACCAAAACGGTCCCCGTGCCGCGTTGGAAAGAAACGACGGGCTGCACGGTGCTCATCACCTGCAAGCCGATCGATGACGACACGCTCAACAAGGCCGAGGCCAACACGGGCTCTGTAGTCGACGAGGCCCGCCTTGGGGATCAGCAGGCGCTCGTTGATGCGACTACCAAAATCACCTTCGAAGGTGGTGGAGAGACCAAGGAGTTCAGCGGCTTCGGTGACCCCGCCCTGGCCGAGCTACTGAAGGTTGCTGAGCATCGCGCCATCGCCAACGTGGACGCCCTCTTTTTTACTGACGGCGACATGCACTCGTTCGCTGACGGCATCCTGCGGTGGTCCGGGTATCGAAACCCAGACGTGCTGAGTAAGTTCCTGGGGGAATAGAAGGCGACGCCGCTTTCCAGAATGCGGCCGTCGCCCTATTTTTAGGTCTGGATCCGATGGCGTATCTCAAAAACAAATCTGAACTTGAGACCGCCGTCCAGACTCGACTCCTGACTGTTGCGGGTCAGATCTGGCATGAACAGCACTCGCTCGCCGTTGCTCGCGGCATCTCTATCGCGTTCGGCGGTAAGTAATGCCTGAGGACGAAATTGGCATAAAGATCTCGATCAAGGACGCCGTGAAAGCGGTCGGCGAGATCAAGGCTGTTGAGAGAGCCATCGGCGGGATCCGCAAGGCCGTCAACCTGTCGTCGAAGGACCTGGCTGCCCACTCGGCCACTGGCCTCAGCACCTTCGCCAGTCTCACCGGTGCCATCCGTTCGACCACTTCCACCTTGGCTCAATACTCGGCTACGGCTGGCGCTGTCGGCCTGGCGGCGGGCACCGCCGTTGTGGGTGTGGGTGTGAAGACCGCTGCGGGGCTCGAGCAGACCAACGTGGCGCTCAAGCAGCTGATGGGCAGCCAGGCCAAGGCAACCGAGTTCACCAACCAGATCCAAGACTTCGCTGAGCGCACGCCGTTCCAATTCACCGACACGGTGAGGAACGCCCAACAGATGATCGCCAAAGGCTTCGCCCCGGGCGAGACACTCGATGCGCTCGAAGCCATCGGCAACGCGGCGTCTGGCCTCAACGCCGGCCAAGAAGGTGTGGATGGAATCTCCCGCGCCCTCGGACAGATGCGGATGAAGGCCAACCTCTCGGCCGAAGAGATGAACGGCCAGCTCGCCGAGTGGGGCATCAACGGCTGGAAGTACCTCGCTGAGGCCTCCGGTCGATCGATCGGCCAAGTTCAGAAGGACGCCGAGAAGGGCCTCATCGGAGGCGCTGCCGCCTCGAACGTGATCTTGAAGGGCTTGCAGGCTGAGTACAAGGGCATGATGGACGCGCAGTCCAGGACCCTCGGTGGACGCTGGTCGACATTGATCGACAAGACCAAGCGCAGTCTCTACAGAGTCGACAGTGACGGCAAAGAAGGCGGCATCATGGCGCCGCTGCTGGTCACGTTGCGCGATGACATCCTGCCTGCTGCCTTCCGGCTCACTGACCGATGGGTACCGAAGCTCGAACGCGGTATGGGTCGCATCGTCGGGCAAGTCCGGTACCTGGCTCGTGGATACCAGCTCGGCGGCTCCAACCAGCTCGTCGAGAGCTTCGGCAACCTCATCGGTGTCGGCGACCGCCTGGTCCCGATATGGAAGCGGATCAAGGAAGACGGTTCGAACATGGCTGCCGTCTGGCAAAACTCCCTGTGGCCGGCCATCAAGAACGTATCGAGCATCCTTGGGCCTCTCGTCGGCGGAGCGCTGACGGGACTCGAGCGTGTTCTGGAATGGATGGCAGACCATCCAACCGCGGCTTCACGTATCTTCACTGCTCTCGGCGTTGCGCTGAGCGTGTGGGCAATCGAGGCAACCCTGTTGAAGGTGGCCGGTGCGATACGAGCTGTGACGTTGGGTTTTGGGGCCGCTCAGCTTGCGGCACTCAAATTCACGGGGGTCCTTCCGGCGCTCGCAGCTGCAACGGGCATCGGCTCTCCGCCGATGATCACTAATGCGAGCAAGACCACCAGCAATCCGACGACAGTCACAAGAGACCCGGTGACCGGGAAGTTCTCTGGCCCTGGAATTACGAACGGCGCCCTCGAGACGGCAGAGAAGTCGACGGGCAGGTGGGCTGGAGTCAAGAACTTCTTGAAGGGTGTTGGTTCTGACGTCGGTGGCGCCAAGGGCAACGGTGTCGGGTTCGCCTGGGAAGCCAGTCAAAAGAACGGCTCTGCTCAAGACATCGTCAACAAGCTCAATAGCCAGCCGGTCACGAAGCACGCTGGTGGTGGCACGAAGAGCGTCACCGGTGTAGCGCTGGTTGGTGAGCAGGGTCCAGAGCGAGTGCGCCTGCCCGGTGGATCGCAGATCACCAACAATCAAGCACTGATGAAGGAGATGGCCGGTGCAGGCGGATCCAGCGCTCCCGTGCTCAACTTCCACGAGGGTGCCTTCCAGGGCTTCGACTTCTCGCAAACGAAGCGCATCACCGACGCCATCATCGCCGAGCTCGGCAACAAGGTGGCTCGCAAGTGACCGCCATGATCCGACTCATCCCCGAGAGCTATCCAGGGGCGGAGCTGTACCTGCCGCTCGGGTCGGAGATCCCGACCCACGTTCCGGGTTCCGGCATCGCGAAGTGGAACTCAGTCAACCGCCGACGCCGGCGCAACGGCCTCGAGTTTGACTCCGAAGATCCGGTCAAGGTGACGTTCAGCGTCATCTTCGATGGCTGGAAGAACGACGTCAGCGTGATCGAGCCGTGGCAGCGCATGTTCGGCTGGGGATCACGTAACGGCCTTCCGTCGATGCCAACAGTCATCCGCACCGAGGGTCCGATCCCCTTCAGCAACCTTCGATGGGTCATCGACAACATCGAACAACTCGAGGCGCGCCAGCGCGAAAGCGACTGGGCGCTAACGTACATGGAAGCGAAGCTCACGCTGGCTGAGTGGAATGACCTCGACCTCATCGTTCAGAACTCGGCAGCCACTCCAGCGGCGTCACCGGCCGCGGCCGCGCAGGAACGACAAAGCTCTGGGAGCTCGAAGCTCGCCATCGCCTACGGCGGCGACCGCAGCCCGACCGCAACCAATCCTCAGCCACGCACGTACACGGTCAAGAGTGGCGACACCCTCTCGAAGATCGCTGCCCGCGAGCTTGGCAATGCCAACCGGTACAAGGACATCGCTTCGCTGAACGGCATCCGGGATCCAAACAAGGTCAACGTCGGACAAGTGCTCAAGCTCCCGGCGACGTAGGTCATGGCACTCGAAGACGCAGCTGACGTAGACATCAAGACCCTCACGATCAACGGCGACAAGCTCTCCGTGGACACAGCGAAGGCGATCGAGTCGTGCGAGGTGACGCGCTCGATGAACAGCGCGCCGGTTCTGACGATCGTGCTCTTCGACCCGCTGCAGATGCTGGTGACATCTGGCATCTTCCAGTACCGGATCAGCGCACAGATCGACGGACGGGCATTCGAGCTGACCAAGATCACCAAGCAGGGCTCAAAGCTCAGCGTCTTGTTCGAGTCGACCGCTATCGCTGAGATGCGCCGACACACCTATCCGGTCGGCATCAAGGCCAACACGCAGACCCGCCTGGACTTCGCGAAAAAGCTGCTGGCCGAAATCGGCTGGATTCCGATCTACCAGAGCCCAGGCGCCAAGCTCAGCGTTACGCAGGTCGCTCTGGCCCGAGGGACGGTCACCAGCACCTCGGCTGACACCACAGCGGACCCGAATTACTTCAACGGTGGATCAACGCCAGCGAAAACCGGGAGCCTATCTGCTGTTGACGTCGCGCGGCTCGGCTCCAAAGCCGGATGGAGCGGCAACGACCTGGTCCTCGCCGTGGCGGTTTCCCGGGCTGAGTCGGGGTTCAACCCCGGCGCCGTCAACAAGGCCAACTCGAACGGGACTGAGGACTACGGACTCTGGCAGATCAACAGCGTGCACTCGACGTTGTTCACAAAATACGACTGGAAGGACGGACAGCAAAACGCCTACATGGCCAAAGCCGTATGGGACGGCCGGAAGTCGGGACATGGTTGGGAAGCCTGGTCGACCTACACCAACGGCAAATATCGAAGCTTCATGGCCGAGGCCCAGGCAGCGGTGAACAACATCTCGAGTCTGGAAGACCTGAGCACCGGTCAAGCTGTCTCGTCAGACGTCAGCGCCAACCTCAACAAGTACCAACGGCAATCTTTGTCGGGCGATGCCGAAGATACATGGGAGTGCATCAAACGGATCTTCGCCGAAATCGGCTGGAATTGCTACGTCGACTACGACATGCGCTCCGGTGGGTGGGCCGTTTATGTCGGCCCCGACAGCGGCTTCATTACCCCGCTCGCCGAGATAGACCTGATGGAGGGCGCGGCCGGCGTCGACACCATCGACTATGACTTCGACCTCGGAAAGACCGAAGCAACCGCGACGGTAACGTGTCGATCGCACCGCTGGCAGCTTCCCCCAGGAACCATGGTTAACTTGCCAACGACGGGCCTTCCCAACCCATGGTTGGTGGATACGAATGAGCGGAGCTTCTTCTCTCTCCAGTCGACGGTGACCCTGAAGCGGCCACAGCCTGAGTTACCCGAGCCCGAAGCTCCCTCTGGAGCAAGTCAGTACGCCGATGCCAGCTACTTCGGCAACGCGGCGGAGCTCGCCGCAAGCGACCCAACTGGCCAGACCTCCGTGTCCACCGACACCAGCAACACGCAGGGAAACTTCGCGTCACCCATCAACATCGTCGCCAAGATCACGGATTCTTTCGGGTCCCCTCGGCCGGGCAAGAACGCGAATGGCTTCCCGAAGAAGCACCAGGGTATCGATTACGGCGTTCCGGTGAGCACTCCCGTGTACGCATCGCGCGACGGCACTATCAAGCTCGCCAACGGCACCTTTGATCCTTCGGGCTATGGCCTGATGGTGATCATCCAGCATGACCACGACTCGCAGACCTACTACGCCCATCTCTCGAAGATCGGTGCCACGGTGGGCAATACCGTAAAGCAGGGAGACCTGATCGGCTTCAGCGGTGCGACCGGTAACCCATCTGGTCCTTGCCTTCACTTCGAGGTGAGGATCGCAGGCGTGCCCAACGACCCTGTCCCCTGGCTCAACGGCGTCCGCTACTTCGGAAAGGGGTACTGATGCGCAGCTCAGTAGACGGCTTCATGTCGGTTTTTACCGGGAAGCATGTCCAAGAGACGTCTCAGGTCGATGGCCCGCAGGAAGGCCGGGTCTCTTCTGTCGACGTGGCCAACTTCCGCGCAGTAGTCGTCTTCGACAAGGGCTTCAGCACGGACCACGGTTTTACGGCGACGTTCGGTCGCACTTCGACGGTCCCACAAGTCGGAGACCGAGCCTTGTGCATTTCGATCGGAGACGGGATCGAGAACGTATGGCTGATTTCATGGGCACCGAGCTAATCCAGCTCTTCAGGACCGGTTGCCGCTTATGATTGCCATCGATGTCGGCACCACACTTCCGTTTTCCTTTTCGGCTTTCCGGAAGCGCTGTCGCGGTCGTTGAGCAGGACACGTACGACGAGGTTGCTCAATCCGTGCAGATGATCTTGACGACGCCGAAGGGCTCACGGATCGAGGTCCCGGACTTCGGAATCGACGACCCGGTCTTCAGCGTCGACACGAGCGAGCGGGCCACTCGCATGCTCGAAGCCGTCAACGCCTGGGAGCCACGAGCACGCGCTCGGATCGAAGTCACCGTCGACAACGTCGACGAATTTGTGCACAGGATCCGAGCCGAGATCGCTGACCGTCCTGATGACCTGTCCAGCTCGGTGATCCCAGCACCCGCAGCTGAGCAACCGGTCGCCGGCTACGGCGTCGGTGGCTGGGGCGTTCAGCCCTGGGGTCAGTAATGACTACAACCGGAGCACCCTTCAACAAGGAACTTCCTGATCACGGCGAGATCAACTGGGATGGCGACATCAACGCCCTCTTCCAGCAGATCACCGCCTACCTCGGAACCATCAACGCAGCGCTGGCCCTCAAAGCTGACCTGACAAACGGCAAGCTCACCAGCTCACAGCTGCCGACCTACACCGTCAACAACACCTTCGGTGCCGCGAACCAGGCGGCCATGCTGGGCCTCACGGCTGCAGTGCCTGGCGATGCGGCCATCAGAGCGGACAACGGCGGGTCGATCTGGATCCTCACAGCGTTGCCGTCCTCGAACCTCGCCAACTGGACGCAGGTCAACCCGAGCAACGGCGTCATCTCCGTCAACGGCCACACCGGGATAATCACCGGCCTGCCCGAACTCTCCATCGACAATGTCTTCACCGGCAACGTCTCGTTCACTCAGCCCGTGACGGTCCCGAACGCCACGGCCGACACGCACGCCATGAACCGCGGCCAGGTGAATGCGGCCATTGCCTCGGCAACCTCGGGAGTCACCTCGCAGAAGTACGCCGTGAGCTTCGGCAACACGGCGGTCCCGACGTACAGCTTCACCTTCACGCACAACCTCGGTACGGCTGACGTTGACTACCAGCTCTGGGATCTCAGTGTGACTCCACGTCAGCGCATCGACGACGCCGACACGGTGTCAGTCACGGCAACACAGATCACGCTGACGTTCCTCGACGCGCCGATCGACAACTCTCGACGCCTAGTGGTCCGCTCATGAAAGTCGCCTCACTCCTCGCCAAGTACATCTCGGCGAACGCCACCGGCACGGTGTCGCGGTTCATGGGCGGCTTCGGGTCCGGTCCGCCATCTGTCGGCACCTACAAGGCCGGCGACTTCATCACTGACGCCAAGGGCTTCATGTGGGTGTGCACGTCAGACGGCACGCCGGGCAGCTGGGAGCGCGTCGGTAAGAACGGGTTCTTCTACACCCGTGAGTACGGCATCAAGTTCGACGGAGCGACCGACAGCACTACCCGAGCGAACAACACTGCAGGTTGGGTGGCCCTCGCTGCAGCGATCCAAGCCGTAGTGACGCCGGGGCTGAAGGGCCAAGCCCCGAATGGAGCCTTCCAAGGTGGCAACCAGCTCAACGGCGGCGGCTCGGCGCTCACCGACCCCGGCGTCTGCGTCGTCGACTACATCGACATGGCTCACAGAATGCTGATCCAGGGCCACGGTCTCGGAAGCACACTGATGCAGTCGGCCAACCAGACGCGAGCTCTGATCTCGAACCGCCGTGACGGCATTGTTCACGCGAAATACTGCACCGTTCGAGACATTCGACTGCACGGCAACAGCGACAACCAGACCTCAGCCAACTGCCACGGTGTGCTGTGGCAGGGCGAAGAGAGCTACTCGAACTACCAAGACCAGCGCGATGAGGACTACGACGAGCGCCACGCCCTCATCAACGTCGACATCCTCAAGACCAAGGGCGCCAACGTCCGGATGGTCGGCGCCGGCCGAAATTTGCTCATGGGTGTCACCGGCCGCAACGCTGGTCTGCAGGGTGTTTACAGCTTCCAAGACAACAACGGCGTCAACGTCGATATCGGTTGGGCCGGTACCGCTTGCTTCGAGGTCGCCGGTGACGACAACCGCTGGACCGACTCGAAGGGTTGGTACGGCGGCCAGGTCACACCAGCTCAGGGTGTTGCGTGGAAGTTGACGGCTGACAGCGGCACCCTCGCAGGTTGCTCAGCGCAGGACTGCACCGCCGAGGCTTTGACGGTCGGCAACAACAGCGACTCCGGCTTTGGTTGGTCGATTGGCACGTTCATGGCCGACTCCAACTCGAAGGGCTCTGCCGGTACGTACGCCCAGGTGAAGGTGGCGGGCGCCAACAACAACATCGAAGCCGTCGTGCGCAACCGCTACAACGCTGGTGGCCCCGGAACGGTGGCACTCGAGGTCGTGCCCGGCTCACTGCAGAACAAGATCACCATCAACCCCGGCACTGGCCCGTGGGGCGTCACGACTCTGCTCAAGAGCGGCTCGGACGTCTCGGGCAACGAAGTGGTCTTCGGCGCCAACGCCAAGGGCTGGGTCAACCTCGCTGCAGTGTCCAACGTCTTCACGGCCAACCCTCTGCTCGGCAGCAGGTTCCGTTGCGGAGCCCTCACGGCGAACAGCACGTTCGCCAACCCGCCTTGGAAGTGGGACGGCGCGTCCATCCGGGTGCGTGTGCAGCAGAACGGAACTGGCGGTTTCACCCTTGGCTGGGGCTCGGACTTCGAATCCGGAATTCCCAACCCGAATTCAGCGCCGAACGCCGTGACGATCTACGACTTCGTTCACAGCTCGACATCCGGCAAGTGGGAGAGGTGGAACTAGTGGTCACGTCGCAACCGAGCGTTCTTGAGTTGGAAGCGCAGCAGCGTAATGACATTGCAGCGGGCAGGATGCCTGCCCAGCCACGCATGCGTGTCGAGAAAAATGCTGCTCAGCTGACCCTCAGCACCACATGGCAACGCATCATGTTCGGTGATGCGAACCCGCGCAACACCAACTCGTTCCCCGTGGAATCAAACGGTCAGCACACCGTTGCATGGGACGCCGCTAACGGCTTGTTCAAGTTCAGCGCTCCCGAGGATCGGAACTACCGGTATCAGTTTTACGGGAAGTTCACCTGTTCCAACCCGATCACGTTGCTGACGGCAGCGCCGATTCAAGTCCAATTTCGACTCGTAATTCCAAACGGCATCTCCGCCGGAGTTGCCGCCACACTGCCGTTCCCGGGCCTGGACGGCCTCGATGGTTACGGCACGCTCGGCCTGGTCAACTTCAACGCCGAGACCCGCATGAAGGACGGCGACATCATCTATGCAAGCTCGAATATTAGGACGAACGGTGTCGGTTTCGACATGAGAGTGAGCGCAGTGCCCGTGCTGGGCAGCGTGAAGCTCACTCTCGCCACGGCGCTGATCTATGGGTAGCGCTGACCTGTGAGCAACATCGAATACTTATCGTTCCCCGTCGAAGTCGACGCAGATGTCTTGGCTGCCAACGCGCTCGACTACCTGATGGCGTACTACCCCGGTTGGGTGCCACGCGACTCTCAGCTCGAGGTCGTGCTGATCGAGATCATCTCTCGGATGATGTCCGAGACAGCCAACGTTGCAGCACAGGTTCCGCTCGGTATCTTTCGCTTCCTCGGCAAATCGCTCTACGGGATACCCTCGATCAACGCTCGATCGGCAACCATGACGTCAACCTGGAACGTCACCGACACCCTTGGTCACACGATCCCGGCTGGCACGTACGTCTTCTACCGAGTGGACGGCGACACCAACATCGCGTTCAAGGTGCAGAACGACGTCATGATCGCTCCGGGGAACACGAGCACGGTCGATGACGAAGTGATCCTGGAGGCCGTCGTGCCGGGCACGTCGGCCAACGGACTCGACCCGGCCGAGCTCTACCTCGTCGACGCCCTTGCGTGGGTGGCGCCGGGCGGCATCACTTCGACCTCCTCGAGTGCCGGCGGCGTGGACGCCGAGAGCGACACGGACTACCTCAACCGTCTCCGGAGCGAGCTGCAGCTGCTGACAAAGCGACCGATCAAGCCAAACGACTTCGCTCTTTTGGCGCTCGACATCGGCGGTGTCGGCCGAGCAGTCAGCATCGACAACTACAACCCGGCCAACAACACCTACAACAACGAGCGGATGGTGACCGTTGCCGTCGCTGGCGCAGATGGCACCGCGGTCGGCAGCGGCATCAAAGACGAGGTGAAGGCGTACCTCGAGTCTCTGCGCGAGATCAACTTCATCGTCAACGTGATCGGCCCCAGCTACACGACGGTGAACGTCACGGCCACGGTGAAGAAGTTCGCTGGCCAGGACAGCAGCGTGGTCGAAGCAGCTTGTGAATCCGCTCTGTCTACCTACCTCTCGCCCGCCAACTGGGACTGGTCCGGCACCGTCTACTACTACGAGTTGATCGCTCTGCTCAGTAACGTGACCGGTGTCGATCGCGTCATGTCGTTGTCAACGCCGAACGGCGATCTCGCGCTCGGTGGCGTAGCAGCGTTGCCGACTTCCGGGGCGATCAACGTGACGGTGACCGGATGACTCGTCCTGCTGTTCCAGAGACGACGGAGCGGGCTTACGAGGGTGCCGTGCCATGGAACGACGCTGACGAAGCCACTGGCTGGCAGCTGCTCCGGTTCGTGGCTGGACTCACGCTCGACCTGGCCAAGATCGACGATCTGATTCGCGATGGGGACGACCGGCCCGGTTGGAGCAACGCCGTCGATGTCGACAGCGCCCCGGCGGCATACCTTCCTTGGATCGGCCAGATGGCCGGCGTCACGGTCGATGAATCCCTCTCCGCAGACGACCAACGCGATCAGGTGAAGCAGGTCGCTGGGTTCCGTCGCGGCACGGTGGCGTCACTGGTTGCGGCAGCGCAGCCGTATCTCACCGGCAGCAAGGCAGTCGTTGTTGAGGAACGAGACACTTCGGCCTATCACTTCACCGTGGCGACTTTCGCCTCGGAAACTCTCGATGCTGTTGCTGTAGAAAAGGCACTTCGAGCTGAAAAACCAGCGGGCCTCGTGATGAGTTATGTCGTCAGAACCGGCCTCACGTATGACCAGCTCGCAGCAAGTGGAAAGACATACGATGAACTGACGGCGGAGTTCCCTACGTCGGACGATATGAAATACGCGCAAAGCGTCTGAGGTCTCGATGCCCAATACCCCTCGTTTCAACGCTCCATATCCTTCGGGAAACACACCAAACGATTACGCCCTGGCGCTCGCCGCACTTGCGCTGGCCTTCGACGGTGCTGTGGCGGGTTACCGAGACGGCGCGTTCGCCAGTCGAGGATCAGCAGGGTCGAACAAGGGCAAGTTCTTTAATTGCACGGACAACACCATCAACGGTGGTTTGTACTGGTCGACAGGCTCGGTGTGGAAGCGAATCGGGCCGTCACCATGGGTCACCTGGAATCCGACCATTGGCACTACCAATGGCGGTGGCTCGTCCTCCGCAGTCCAAGTCGCTTGGGGATACGGTCCGTTCGGGGCGTGGCGGTACATCGACGATGGACATGTAGAGATCGCAATCGACGGCGGGATGAGGCTGTTCGGAGCCAGCCAACAATTTTGCGGAATCATGCTGACTCCTCCGGTAGCGGCAGCTCGATTTTGGGTGATGCGGGCTGATGCCATGAACGACATGGCACGTGGCATCTTGTCCGATGGCGCCCCGTCGGGTGTTCCCGGTTTCACTGCTGGACAGAACGCTCTATTTCTCTACCCGCCTGGCGGTTACAACGCCCCGGCATACCAGTTCAATGCTCAAAGCGTGTATATGGGCCAATGGCAGATTGACAACTTCGCCCGAGGCGTGACCATCTCGGGCATTTACCCGATCGCGTAGGACCGCACAATGATCACTGCTGCACAAGTCATCGCCCTGGCGAGCGGAGAGGTTGGGACCAAAGAGTCGCCGGCGAACTCGAACCGTCAGAAGTACGGCGTCGCCTACGGCATGAACGGCGTTGCTTGGTGCGCCATCTTCTTGTGGTGGTTGTTCCATCAGCTCGGCGCTGACGGTGCGTTGCCAAAGAAGAGCGCTGGTGTCTTCGACCTCATGGCGGCGTTCAAGCGAGCCGGCCGTTTCCACAGCGCACCCGAGCCCGGCGACTTCGCGATCTATGACTACGGCCAGGGCCACATCGAGCTCGTCGAGTCAGTGCAGAAGACGACCATCACGACGATCGGCGGCAACACCTCGAGTACATCGTCTGGCAGTCAGTCCAACGGCGGCATGGTCGCTCGCCGAGTGCGAGCTCGAGACCGACACATCCTCGGCTACTGCCGGCCGAAGTACGCAACCACGTCCACACCCACGCCGACCCCGGTCGTCGAGAAAGTAGAGCAAGACATGAGCGATGACGCAGCATGCACGATCCGTTGGTTCAACGGCGAGGTCACGAAGGCCAACGAGGACGGCTCGATCAACAACACCCCTGGCGTTCCG
Source organism: Actinoplanes sp. (assembly GCA_965217855.1). Lineage (GTDB taxonomy): Bacteria > Actinomycetota > Actinomycetes > Mycobacteriales > Micromonosporaceae > Actinoplanes. The sequence continues at coordinate 143,725 of CBDCJN010000019.1, forward strand.
AGCTTCGGCTCGTTCTTCAGCCTCACCGACAAAGAGAAGCAAGCGGTCCCGAATCCGCCGTCGCCCTGGGCGTTGACGGCTGCTCGCAAGGTGAGCATCCGGCTGCAGGGTCCGCAGGGCGAGAACATCGACATCGAGGTGCCCGACATGAACGGCGGCGTCGTGGCGCACGTCATCGGCAAAGATGGTCAGTCTCACTCGTTCAAATTCGACGCCGACTTTGCTCGCACACATAAAGTGTGACGAACTTCGGCAAAGGACATTGAATGATCTGGCAGACGTTCGGTCAAACGGTGCCGCAACCAGATCCGTCGTCCGGGTGGATTGGCGTAATTCAAAACGTCTCGGGTTGGGTAGTGCTAATGGCAATGGTCCTCAGCATGCAGCTGATACCCAAACCGTTCTACAAGGACAAAGATCGCGAATGTCAGCTGTGGCGAGAGAACTACGAGAAGGAACGTCAACGCAACGACTTGCTGGAGAAGTCCATCGAGTCACTGGTCGAGCAGGGAAAAACCACGGTGCACTTGCTGGAAGGCATCAAGGCCGAGTCGGAAGCGGCTCGCAGGCGATGACCAAGCGTTGGATCTTTTGGGGTCCTGAGGTTGACATGGCGACCGCACAGCAAGAAAGCATCAAGGCTGACGAGAGCTTGGAGCGTGCTCGCCGGCTGAACGAAGAGAGTCGGAACGTTGCCGAGCAACAGCGAATTCTCAACGAGTCAAACGGTTACGTTGAGGCAATCGCTGAAGTATTCAAAGCTACGGCAAAATGAGCATGTGATGAACGCATACAGAATTCTCATGATTGCCCTTGGCTTGAGTGCATTCATTCCCGAAGCCATCTTCCTGTGGAAGCTGCGGACCGGTCGGCGCGCTGCAGAGAACCGCGAGATTGGTCTTGCCCTTCGCCTAGGTGCGATTGCCTTCATGGCGAACTCTCTCCGCATCGTCATCGTTTACTGGTCGAACCCAAACGCAGGTGCCACAACTTCATTCACCGATCACGTGATCTCAGCTTCGCTTGCGGCCCTGTCGGCGTTTGCCACCTGGGTTTCGCTGATCGTCTTCCTTCGCATTCGTAAGCCAGTCGTCAGAGCGAAAGCTCACTAACGGAAAGCAGACCACCACCATGTACGACTTCCTTCTAACAGCGGTGACGATCCATCCCGACACACAGCTCATCTCAATCCTCGTCGGCCTTGGACTACCGCTCGTGACCGGCGTCGTCACCAAGCTTCGAGCGGGCTCTGCCGTCAAAGCCGTCGCCAACGCCGTGCTAATCGTCGTGACCGGCATCCTCGTGTCGCTGACCCAGGAGCCCGAGAAGGGCCTGGCCCTGTACGACACGCTCTACGCCATCGCCTTCGCCGGCATCAGCTCGTGGGCGTCGTTCCTGGGGTTCTGGAAGCCGACCGGCATCGCGGGAGCTGTCCAAAGCTCGACCGCAGAACTGGGCTTTGGCTCGAACACCTATAGCCGCTAACCTCGGCCGCATGTAGAACTGATTCACACCGCTTAGCTTCAGAAGTGTCCGTCTCACCCCCTCGTGAGACGGACACTTTCGCGTCTTAGGCGACGCCGAAATCGTCGGCCGGTGCGTCGGGAAGGATGCCCGCTTCGGCGCCCAGCTCCTTGGTTGCTTTGATGGCGTTCGCCTCAGCCCGGTCGAAGTCGCCGAGGTCTACGAGCTTGTCGTCTGCGAGCTCCACGCCGATGCTGACTGTTGCGGTGAGGTTGTTGGTGGCGCGGCCCTTCGGCTCGTGCTCGCCGCGGTCCCACTCTCGGTCGGCCTCCCATCGGCCGACAACCTTGACGACGTCGTCCCGCTGAAGCTTCTCGAACACCTCGTCAGCCCGGTCCCGCCATGCTGTAACCGTCCATGTGGTGGACGGGTCCTTCACGTCCGCCATGCGGAACTCTGCAACCGAGAGGTTGGAGCTCGTGGTGCGGTGTCGAACGTCCCCCACGATCCGGCCCTTGGCGATCTTGTTGCCCGTGGTGGTGCGGAGCGGGCCATCGTTCCGGTTGATCGATGTGACTGTTGCTTCGCTGTTGGAATCGGCGGCACTGCGCCGTGGTCGTGCTGGCATATCTTTCTCTTTCCTGTCTGGCGTCGCTCCTGTCGGCGACGCTGGGCAGGAATCTAGGACATCTGCTTCAGTGATTGCGAAATACGCCGATGAGTGGTTATGACATCACGAACCACTCTCGTATCCCTCACGATCGCCGCGGTGATCGGCCTCGGCGGCGTAGCGGGCTTCACGTCCGGCAGCTCGCCAGCAACGGCTCCCGTCGTCCAGGCGGTCCCCGAGCCGAGTGCGAGCACTGAGCTGAGCTACCCGACCTCCACGCCTTCTACGGCTGTAGAGCTGGTCTCGAAGAAATCTTCCGCGTCTCGCGACTTTTCCGAGGCTCCTCGACATACAAGCGAGGCAGCGACCTCGACTACGACCGCCGAGCTTCCGGCCCCGCTGACCGCAGAGCAAGAGGCGACGATCCAAGCCGGGCTCGACGAGAGCGACCGGGCGAGCGAAGACGCTCGAGAGCACATGACGGGCACCGACTACGACCTCCCGTACGCGACCACCACGACCATCGCAGACACCGAGTCGCCAGCTTCGTAACGTTGGCAGCATCTAAGTCAGTGAAGGCCGGTTGTCCTCGGGGAAGTGGACGCCGGCCTTCGTCGCGTCCGTGCACAGGTTCTGGAGAAGCTGGGGATAACCGAGCAGCGCCGAAGGCGCTGCGTCTCGTGCGCTCTCCTTATTCGTGTTCGTTAGTGAGCAACGCTGACTGTGGACAAACCAGATCCCTGCCAGTCTTTTTGCCATGTCGACGCGCAGCCACAAACTCACCGGATCTGCTGGTGGTGTGCTGTCGTACCTCTCTGACGAGGAATCCACGCTCAACTACTACGACGCCCAGGACGGTGGTCTGGCCTTCAACAGGGTGTGGGGTAAGGCCGCTCCCGAGTTAAGTCTCGAACGGGGTCTGACACGAGAGCAGTTCACTGACCTCTTCCACGGTCGCTGGCAAGGTGAGCAGCTGGCCAACACCGGCTACAAGGAAGTCACCAACGCTGACGGCACGGTCGAGATGGTCGCCACCCGTACGCCGATGATCGATGTCGTCTACGGCGCCCCGAAGTCGCTCGCCGTGCTCTACGTCAAGGCCACCCCAGAACTCCGGGCCAAGCTCGACGACGCCATGCTCAACGCTGCCCACGCGGCACACAACGCCATGGAGAACTCCGCCAAGCTCGCTCGGGTCTCGGTGAAGACGCCCACCGAAGTCGGCGCTCGTACGACGAAGCAGCAGGGCTCTCAGACCGAACGAGTCACGGCCGACCTCATCGCCTTGCCGGTCATCCAGTACACCGCTCGTCACACCGACGAGTCGCTCAAGCGGGGCGTGCCCGACCCGCAGATCCACGTCCATGTTCCGATCTTCACCCTCTGCAAAGTCGGTGACCGCTGGCTCACTGCAGACGAGTTCGGCATGAAGAACAGCGCCAACGCCAAGTTCCGCGACGCCGTGTTCATGGGTGAGCTGGCGCGAGGCCTCGAAGAGCTTGGCGTGAAGCTCGACTACACAGAGTTCGACAGAGCGCGAGCCGGTGAGATCAAGTGGGAGGTCGGCAACACCGACGAACAGCTGCGGCGCTACTGGTCGACAAACAATGAGAAGGCCTGGCGCATACGACGGGAGTACGAAGAGAAGCACGGCAAACCCATCGACGAGAAGATGCTGGGCGAAATCCTCTACAAGACCCGTAAGCGCAAGACGGTCGCGGCCAAAGCTCAGGACGCTCACCCGAACTGGGTGCTGTGGCGGGACGACGCAGCACGGGCCGGCTTCAAGCTCGGCACCCAGCACGAAGGTCGACCTGTTGACCACGATGCCTTCCAAGCGGCAGACACCTTGCTGCAGCGTCTAATTACGGCCAACGGCCTCTGCATCGACGACGCGGTCTTCGAGGGTGCCAGCATCCGAGCAACGGTTGCGAGGGTCGGCGTCGGCCTTGGGTTCTCTCCGGAAGAGCTCGATGGCTTCGCCAAATCTCTAACGAACCACGATGAACTCGTTCTGGTGCGTGACGCACTCGATCCCGACCACAAGCTCTACACAACTAAGACCATGCTCAAAGCCGAGCAGTTCATCTCCAGGGAGCGTGACCGACGTCTGAACGCCTGGGTAGACATCACCGGCAAGGCCGGCACTGGGAAGTCTCGGCTCACGAAGACGGCGGTGGAGGCCCTGCGCTCCCTGAACCACTCCCCGATCCAAGAAGCGATCAGGGCCACCCTCGATCGCCAAGACGTGAAGCTAGACGATGAGCAGATCCGCGGCGTGCACGCCATCGTTTCCGGAGCGAAAGGCACAGACAAGGTCGTCGTGGTCTCGCTCGCTGCCTCGACTGCCGAGCGCACCGGGCAGAAGGTCAACGCCGACGTCTGGGGATCGGTCGAGTCCGTCGTCTCGCGAGTTGAGCGCGGAACACTCAAGATTGATTCGAAGACCTTGGTCATCATCGAAGAGGCGGGCCAGCTCGACACGCTGCGAGCGGGCAAGTTCCTGGAGGCGGTGAAGGATGCACGGATCGTCACCTTGGGCGACACGTCTCAGCTCTCGGCCATCGGCGGCTCGGGCTGGTACTCGGACGCCCTCGAACGTCACGGTTCGATCGAGCTGACTGAGGTGCGCCGACAGAAGGATCAGCGCGACGTTGCCGACTACGATCTTGTTCGCGATGGCAAAGCACCCGAAGCCCTGGCCAACCTCGCGCAGCGCGGGCGCGTCCATGTTGCCGACACTGAGGCCGATCGACTGGGTGCTGTGTTCGCCGACTATCAGTCTCATCGCTCATCAGGCTGGCTGGCGCGAGACGTACGGATCGTCGTTGATGCGTCGAACCAAGAGGTAGACACCGCCAACCGTTTCGTACAGCGCGATCGTCTGGCTCGAGGCGAGATCTCGCCAAAGTTCATCGAGGTCGAGAACTCTGAAGGGCGGCGCTGGCGTCTCCACGAGAACGACGAAGTCATCATGTTGGCCACGGTCCGGGTGCGGGGTGCTGCTCCGCTGAAGAACGGCACGACGGCGATCGTAAAGCAAATCGACCTGGATCGTAAAATCGTAAGGCTGCGGGTTCACGGCGAGCGTGAAATCAAGATCCCGATTTCTGGCGCTATCGGAGTGGGTTATGCGGCGCACATCAACAAATATCAAGGCGGCGAGACACCCGTGGCCCTGGTGGTGCCCGGCCGTGCGCAGACCAATCAGAACTCGGGCTACACGATGCTGACCCGCGGCGTCGACGAGAGTCACGTCTACGTCAGCGAAGAAGCTGGCGGCGTGGAAGCTCTTGCTGAGCGCTGGTCAACGCCCGAGGTCAAGCAGTCGGCTTCCGCTCGGATTGAGGAGCTGCAGCGCGAGACCGAGGTGAGTGAGCTGCCTTCGGCTCTGACCGAGGAACTGGACATCTTCGACATTGAGCTCGAACCGCTTCCTGAACTCGACCCGGTCAATCTGTCGGCCGGCATGACCCGCACCGAGCCTGAACTGCAGCGTCGAATCATGCGGGTTGAGCGTGAAATGCCGGGTGAAGGCATTGGAATGTCCGACTGACCGAGATGTCGCTGACCTCGATCAAAAAACTCGATGTGTTGCAACGAAGGCACTACCGCGAGTCGCGCGGTGCGCGCACAGTCAAAAGACAGACTGATCGACAGGGGGCACTCGATGGGCTTCTGGAAGGACTGGTTGGACCAGGGCAAGCAGCCTGTACGTGTTCAGAAATCCCAGGACACTTCGATGGTGCACCCCACATTGCGGGTGCCAGGCACCGACATCGAGGGCCTGACCAACTCCCTCGACCCGCTCAGCGCAATCCAGGCCGTTAAGTCGCTGGACCCGGCTCGACTCATCGTTGGTGAGCAGGCGGCCAACCTCAGCGTGACGGCGCCCGACAACTCCGTCCTGGTGCTCGGTCCGCCGAGATCCGCTGGGAAGACCTCCGCCTACATGATCCCGAACATGCTCACTCACCGAGGGCCGGCTGTCTCGGTCTCCACCAAGCCGGACGTCGTCGTCGCTACCTCGATGCTGCGCCGTCGCTCGGGGAATGTGTGGCAGTTCTCGCCGGATGGCTCTCCGATGATCCGTGGCATGAAGCAGGTCCGATGGTCCCCGATCTCTGCAAACTGGGCTGAGTGCCTTGCGCGCTCGGACTGGATGGTGAAGGCCGCCAACATGACCGCAGAGAAGGGCGGCACGAACTCGTCGTTTTTCGGTCCTCGGGCAGGCGATCTGCTGGCGGCGGTCATGTACTACGCCGGTGCGCAGGATCTTGAGATGGCGTGGGTGGTCGAGATGGTCACCGGCATGCGTCTCGTCGAGCTTCGTCGAGTGGCTGGAGATCTGGAGACGATGCAGCCAATGGCCGGCGCCGTCCTCGGTGGCATTGTGAAGGGCAACGACCGCACGACAGCCGACATCTTCGCCACCGCTTCGGTGGTGCTTCGCCCCTACCTTCTGCCCGGTGCGCTCGCCGTGACGGAAGACCCCAACTTCGACGTCGACGAGTTCGTGATCGGCAAGCCCGAAGAGCGCAACCTGTTCGTTGCGGAGCACTTCATGAACGGCGATGTCGTCCGGTACGACCGCGACGGCGAGACCGTGAGCGCCCCTGAGTTCAAGAACTGGGTCCGTCAGCTCGGGGTCTACGACACCGTCTACATCTCGGTCGACCGGGAGAACATGGCTCTGGTCGCTCCGCTCATCATCGGCTTCCTCGGCGATATCCGACGCGCTCGCGGCAAGGTCGCAACCCGTGAAGCCCTGGCCGACGTGAAGCGCTCGCCGGCGGTGCTGTGGGCGATCGACGAGATGGCGAGCGTGCCGATCCCTGACCTTCCCGAGGTCCTGCGTGACTCCGGCTCCAACGGCCTTCTCATTCTCGGCGCTCTGCAGACGCTCAGCCAGACGGCAGTGTGGGGCGACCAGGGCAAAGGCATGGAGACGCTGTTTAACTACATCGTTGCGTTCCGCGGCATCCGTGACCGAGACACTCTCGAGCTGCTGAGTCTGCTCAGCGGTGACTTCGACCGGCCGGTCTGGGGCGGCGGCTACTCGAACGGCCAGTACGGCACCAAGGAGTGGCACGACAACCTCTCATGGACTCGTGAGCGTCGACTGCCGCCCGACGTGATCTACAACGGCCATCCTCAAAACCCCGACGCTGCTCTCGTCATGATCCCCAGCGGCTGGACGTGGGTGACCACGCAGCACTGGTATCGCACAAACAACTGGCCGCTGATCGTCAGCTTCTCCGTGAAGTGGTCGCTGGCCGCACCGGACGAGTGGTTCGATCCCCTGCCCATGCCCGACCTCACTCGTGGAGGCAACGACTCGATTATGCGGTCGCTGTCTGGCGCTGCAGCCAACGAGTGGGCTCGTTACCAGCAGGTGTACGCACACCGTCTCGCAGCTATGGGGGTTCAGGCATGACCTTCGACGTGAACTGGGATGCATCCTCGCAGGGCGCCATCGGCATGCCCGCCGACCGCCCCGGCAACTTCCGCAACCTCAAGCTGGCCCCGTGGTGGGCACGGGTCGCCGCCGGCATCGTCGACTACGGGATCGTCGGGTTCATCCCCGGCGCCATCGGCGTGGGGATCTGCACTGCGCTGGGCGTCAGTACGCAGCCAGCGATCTGGTTCGCCTACCTGCTGATCGCCATCAACTCTGGCTTCCTCGCGAGCTACACCACCCAGAGCCTGGGCAAGCGGCTTCTCGGGATCCGGATGGTGCAGAGCGTGCTTGACCCTCACGACCCCTCGGGTGCGTACCTGCGCCACGTGCCGCTGGGCACGGCGTTGCTCCGGCTGGTCCTGCACATCTTCGACACGTTCCCGCTGCCGATCGGCTGGTTCTGGCCAGTCGTCGACAGGAACAACGCCACCTTCGCCGACAAGATGACGCGAGTGCTGAACACGCGCGACGATCGCGCTGACCCCGAGCGGGGTCTTCGTGGAAAGCGAGAGTGGCACCGATGACGATGATCTTTCAGGCAAAAGGGATCAACCCGGACGACGGCAGGAGTGTGGATCTCGAGATCGGCTGGGACCACCGGACCGGCTACTTCTACGGCGTCGACCGCAGGGTCAAGAGCCAGTACGCCGTGGAGCTCCGTGAGCTGGTGAGCGGTGCCGGGATCTGGAGCCCCGACGAACTGTGGGAGCGGACGAGCCCGTTCATCCACTGGAACACCAGGCTGTACCGGGCCATGCGTGATGTGCCCGCGGCCGATCGGATTCGGCGCCTGGGCTCCGCCGACCGGGTCAACGGGATGCTGATCAGCTTCGACAACAACCTTCGCAAGTACGCACAGACATAGGAGACGCCATGGCCACGTTCCATGAGGGGGACGTTGCGATCCGCTTCGAGCTGACGGACGACGGGGTCCGGGCCTTCCGCACCACCGTGGCCGAGGTTGGCGACGGCTTCGTGGTGGACGCGACTGGCCGACGCCACGAGTTCGACGAGCTTGGCGAGTCCCCCGACCTCATGCCCATGGACGACATCATCGCGATGGAGTTCAAGTCCAAGGGCGACGGCTTCCAGGTCGTGCACGAGGAAATCCTCCAAGAGCTCGACGGCCCCGAGGTCGAGGGCTACGGCTATGAGCGCTGAGCCCCGCAGGACGCCCCGCCAGCTTTGGACGATTCAGCAGGTCGCCGACTTCCTGCAGCTACCCGTGGCCACCATCCGCAAGCAGCGCATCGAGGGCAAGTTCTGCCCGGCGTACAAGCTCGGCAAGCATCTCCGCTGGGACAGCGCCGAAGTCATGCAGTGGCTCGAAGAACACCGCGATGAGGAGTGACCAAATGGCTGACCCCTCTTTCGGCGATACCTGGCGCAATAACAAGAGGAACGACGAGGAACGAGAGCGCAACGGCGGCGGGGGTTGTCTCAGCACTATCGGCGTTGTGATCTTCATTCTGGTCGTGGGTGCCTTGGTAATACTTTTCTTGGCCCGCTATGTTCTTCAGGCCTGGAATGCGGTCGTGGGTCTTTTTTAACTCACTCGGTCACGAGCGAAGTGAGTGCTCTTCCCGGGAGGGCACTCACCGCAGTTCAGACGCGAAGCACCAACCCATTTCCCGAGATAGAAGAGAAGATGGGCTCGTGGCCGAAGCCGTGAAAGCGTAAGTGGTGTCCCCCGACCCTTCTTGCCCAACGCAGCTTTATGGTTTGGCTGCGCCACTCTCCCTGGATTACGGCCAGAACTCCGCCCGACTGTGCGCTTGAAGGCACAGGGAGACTACAGAACTGATTCGGGGCTTCCCTGTCTGCTTTATCTAACGAGATCGTCAAGATAAAGATCAGTGGGTAAGCAGTTCCCCGGTAGTTCGTTCGTCAACGTTGCGTGCAGCTGGTGACTGCACCTCGGATTATGAAAACGAGTGATCCCTCACGTCGAGATCGGGGGCTGAAGTCATCCGGCACTGCCGGGAGCGGATCACGCTATGATGATCGCTATCGTTTTATTTGTCACAGGATGAACGTTACTCGCTGGGCCAGTGAGTCTTGAGAATGCCCTTCTGCTCCGGTAGTTGGGCATTCTTCGCGCATAAGCTTGATTCATGCCAACGCCAGGACCCACTTTTATCTTCGTTTCACGCGAACAACAGAAGCGCCACACGCCGACGAATGGCGGTAAGAAGAAATGTCTGGCGCGCGAACAGCGTCGCAATAGTTCACGCAAGCGCGCTTAATTCCTGCGGGGCTACACGGAACGTATGGCCGTGCGCGCTGGGACAGCCAGCGAGCCCCGCTCCTTCTTCGCATCAGTCCCCGTCTTTGGCGTAGGTCGTCACGTCGAAGGCAACTTCTTGATTACTGGCCGATTTAATTCGGAGAACCGAGTAACGCCCCTCACTCGTAATGACACATAGGGTCTTTGTTTTCTTCAGCTTGACGATCGTAAAGTTTTCATCGCTCGAATAGCCCGTACCGTCATGGCAAGTGGCGAACGTTGGGTCCTGTTGCGTGAGCATCGCGCTCGCTCGGACATTGCTGGCCCCCAAATAAGGGCTGATATTGCTGAAAATCAGATCTCTATAGGTAATTCCGGTGCCATCAGTTCGCCATTGGGGGTCCTCGGCTGCATCAAGGTCTGCGCCCACCCCTGGCTTGAGGGTCAGCGGACCCTTATGGAACACGGCCGGCGTGTCTGAGGTGGCCGGTGACCCACTCGTCGACGGCTCACCGCTGGGCTGTGCGGCAAGCTGAGCTTCCAGCTGTTTGATCCTGGCGTCCTTGCTTGCGTTGGCAGCTTCGAGTTCCGCGTTGTTGCTGGCTAGGACCTTCACCTGCTCCTGTGTGGTGTCGAACTTGGTCGTTGCTGTGTCGTTCTTCTTGGCGAAGAAGCCGGTCAGCAGGACGAACACCGCTGTCAGCAATCCCAGGACGGCCGTCAGCATTTTCAGTCGTTCAGTCTTGCGTTCAGCGATCTCTTTTGCAGTTGGCGCTGCGCTGGCTTGGTCAACCATGTTCCGGTGGTCCCCGTCCTGGCCGTGGGCAGTCTGTCCCCAGTAGATGGCATGTGATTCGACACTGTCCATCGGGCGAACGAGTGACCGACTCCGGCTCGGCTTACGCGATCTCGCATCCGGTGATGAATCCAGGCGTTGTCGGTGCATGAGCGTTGCGAAGGATCAAGAGACGAGAAGGTCTGCACGACCTGGATGGGTCGTTGCCAGGAGTTCTGGTGAGTGTTGGGTTTACAGCGGTGCACGAGTTCGCACCTCATGGTCTGCTGACCACCGGACTGAGGTTTCTGACAGAGCCGACACTCGCTCTGGGGTGGGGTCTTGGCCTGGTGGAGCTCGGATGGCTGCGTGGTTGGCGGGCGAAGGCCGTATGGATGATCGTGCTGGTGACCTTCATCGCCTGCGTGGAGTTCGTGGTGCTCCCTTACGTCATCGGGCAGTTCCTTCCTCCCCCGGTTGACTGAGTAAGCCGGCCTCTCGCGTCTAACGTCGCGTCTTCATGGCACACGTATTCGAAAACCAACCGGACGACCGACAAGACGACGAGAAGATCGCAGTCTCCCGCTTCCGGCCTCGCTACCGCGCACTCTCCGACGAGGAGAGGGCTGTGCATGATGAGATCAAGACGAAGGCCGAAGAACTCGAAATTTTGTTCGACAAGGTGTCTGACGGTCGCTATAAGTCCCTCGCCCTCACCGAACTCGAAACCTCGGTGATGTGGATCGTGAAGGAACTGACCGGTGACGGCGGGCTGAAGGCCTAAGCTGACAGCTCCGGTCCTATTCGACACGGTCCCCTTTCATCGCTGTTAGGGAGACGAGCCCGCATTCCTCCGGGGGTGCGGGCATCGTCATTTCTGTCACACCGAGCGATTAAAGTGATGGGTAGCGATGAAAGGAAGTGCCTCAATGGCAAAGCTCAATGATTCAAGGCCTGCTGGCTATTTGAACGGTGACCACCAGTCCGTCCTCTCTTATCTGCACGTCTACATGGCGGGAGACAGAGTGAAGGTCGTGACAAGCCAGTCACCTGATTTCGCCGGCCGCGCCTCCGTGCTGCTGAGCACGAACGAGGTCCGTGGAGACGGCGCCGTAGTGCCTCACGTTGCTTGGTTGGCTCAGAACCAAGGGGTGGCGTCGTGAACAGCATTACCGATCAGCAAACCGAAGAAGTAGAAGAACTCGTCAAGGAAGAGCGCTGCGAAAACTGCGGACGCTCCGACTGGCTCGTGCAACCTGCAATCGTCGACGGCAAGGTCGTCATCAACTGTGACGACTGCGGCGAGTCTTCGCTGTCTGTTGACGTGAAGAAGCTGAAGAGCACGCCATCGGAGGTGAAGTGATGGCGAAGCACCACTACCTCATCGTTGGTCCGTGTGACTCATGCCCTACAGATGCTTGTGATTGTCGAGCCGAAGAAGTCGACCCCAGTTTCACTCTGAGGATCGAGTGCCCTGCCGTTACTGATGCCTGCGCCGGATGGGTTGAGTGCCGGAAAGACTGCAACGTGAACAACGGGTTCATAGAAGAGGTCGACAACGAGGGCCAGGGCGAGCGACACGGAGAGCGCCATCAGTTCATTCAGGGCATCTTGATGGTTCCCACGGGGAACTGTTTTATCCAAGAGACTGACTTCCATGAAGCGGCGCGTGATGCGTTTGAGCGTGACCATAAGGAGATGACGCCGGGTCGGTATGCCGTCAGCCATGACTGCCCAGACGTGAACGCGGTTGACCTGTATTTGATCGACGAGAAATCAGAGGTGACCCAATGAGAGGGCGCTATGAGCGCAAGCGGTTGCAACGGGAACATGCGAAGCCGATTATCTGTCGCGCTTGCCCGCACCCCGTCGACCGACACCCTCTGGGTCGTCACGTGTCCGAGCTTGGGAAACCAACGGACTGCATCGACTGCGATGCAATTACTGCCGAATTGTATGGACGACGGTTGGTTTTCCCTGCCGCTCCACAGCAGGTCGAGTCATGAGCGCAGACCTCGGCGAGCGGGGCCAGTGCCGAGCGTGCAAGAAGGTGGTGCTCTGGGCGAAGACGCGCAAGGACAACCTCATGCCGGTCGACCCCGGCGAGGTGGGCGGCGACGCGAACCTCATCCTGCGACGCGACCTCTTCAACAAGCTCTATGTCGACGTCGTCAAGCCGGGCAAGGGGAAGCACTACGCACACTTCGTTACGTGCGAGAAGCGCCAGCGGTCATGAGCAGCCGACCCCACCCGTCCGAACTCAAAGCAGGCCAAGTGATCTCGCCGCCGTGGAACCCACGGATGGAGCTGAAGGTGTCGCGCGTTGAAGAAACAACACTCGGCGAAGCGATGGAGCGCCTGAACCCCGACGTCAGCCCGGACACGCCGGCGTGGGCGGTGTACGGCGTCGACTACTGGCCCGAGGTCGAAGAAGGCTACGAGCCGCCCGAGAAGAAGCTTGTGTTCTCTGACGGCGTCGGCAACCCGGCATACCACCGGCCGTACTTGGTCCAGACGGCTGCTGAACGAGCGTCCGGCATGGAGCTGTGACAGCTGTGACGCCAGACTCTCCGGTTGGACTCCACCAGGTTGTATGGCGGATGCCTTCGGGCCAGGTGTTCCGAATTCTTGCCGACGGCACACCGCAGCAGGCGGCCGAGGACATGTTCCGCATTGCCAACGGTATGGGCGACGAAGACGACCCGCGGACCGAACGATGGAAGCAGATGCGCCACCGCTCGTTGTCGACGGGTGATCACGTCCAGGTCGACGGCAAGCTCTCGCTCTACTGCGATGTCGTCGGCTGGCGTGAGTCTAGCGAAGGCGACCCGTGGTGCATGGAAGACCGGATCGGTGCCCCGTTCGATCGTCGAGCGTTCCTCGATATGAGCAAGCTCGGGCTGGATCGAGAGCTCGGCATCAGGAATGAGCCGGGCGAGAGGATCTAGTTGGCTGCGGCCTCCTCATTCTGCTGCTGGCGCTCCAGCTCGTGGTCGAGTCCTTCGGTATACGCCCAGATGGCCAGCTGTAGCGGGATCAACGGTCCGGGCGTGACGTCATCGGCGGTCGCCTCCGGAAACTCGTCGAAGGTGCCGATAGCAAACTCAACTTGGACCCAGTAGTTCAGTATGTCCTTGAGGATCTGCACGGCGTCGTTGAAGAGCTCCATGTCGGGCTCGAAGCTCGGGTCGACGATGTACTTCGTCAGTTCGTGCGTGAGTTCGTGACGGTGGGCGTAGATCTCGTCGAGGCGGTCGGCCTGCTGAAGCGTGATGGCCTCATACTTCACCAGCCACAGCAAAGAAGCGCGCATCCGCTCTTTCTTCGGCCGGCCATCCATCACTTCGGCGGCGTAGCGCTCCTCGTCGTAGAGCATGCCGCTCTCGTCGAAGCCGACGTTGTAGAAATCGCGCACGCCAACCAGCACGGCTTCTTTGATCAGCTCGTGGGTCATCTGGTAGAGGCCAGCGAACCCAAGGGTCGCCCGAATGTTCCACGGTTCGAGCTTCAGGCCGAGCGCCTTGGCGAAGGCGGCGGTCTCTTCTGCGTTCACCGCTCGAGTGTGAGCCGAAGTGCTGAAGATGAGCAATCGAGTTCGTAGGGGTTCGTCGTTAGATGAGGAAGCCCTGCTTCGTGTTGATCGTGAGGAGATGCCTCTTGCAGATCGCCTCATCCGCTTCGCAGCCACGATCTCCGTCGTCATCCTGGCCGTCATCGCCTTCACGGTCTCCTACCGCCACTGCTACCACCTGGCCCTCCGGCTAGGCGAGGACAACGCAACGTCGATCCTCGTGCCCTTCACCGTCGACCTGCTGGTGCTGGCGTCGGCGCTGACCTCTCTCTTCTGCAACCGCTACGCCCTACCCGTCCCTCGTCTTGCTCGGCTCGGTCTGATGCTGGGCATCGGCGCCACCATCGCCGTGAACGTGGCTGAGGGAATTACTCGAGGAATCTGGGCGGCCATCTTCGGTGCGTGGCCGGCGCTGGCTCTGGTGATCGCCACCGAGTTGTTGTTGGCGCTCGTCGCTGCAGCGCGCTCGCTAGAAACCCGCACCGTCCTAGTGGTGGAGCATGAGGAAGAAACTGACCCTCTGCTTGACCGGGCTGTCGAGGCGCTGGCGAAGGACCGCAACCTCTCGGGTGCTGCTCTCGGTCGGATGCTTGGCATCTCCTACGTCAAAGCTCTTGACCTGCACAAGACCGCTCGGAAGCTGGTCAACGTAACCTTGTGAACGTATGTTCGATGACGTGGACCGCCACGCCGACATCGTCTGGCGGCTCTGGAACGCACTGCACGAGCACTTCGGGGCCGCTTCTCGTTTTGAGATCTCCGAGAAGAAGCACGGCGGCTACGTGCTGGCCTACTCAGGTGATGGCATCTCGATGGGTGAGGTGCGGGATGTTGTCGACCACACTGTTCCGTTCGGGATCGGTGTGCTGCTGAACGATCGAGACTCCGTCAACCGAGACCCCATCTTCGGCAAGCCACTCGCGTAGGGCGGGCCGGGAGCCTTCACGTCGCTGGGGAGAATCCGTTGATGGTCGAACCCCCGGCCCAGGTCAGACTACGTCCTGGGCTTAAGTGGGGATAAAAGAGGGACCGGAGATCAATCTCCGGTCCCCGAAAGCCCCTGACCTGCGTAAACGCTCCCCCGATTGGACTCGAACCAATAACCTGCCGGTTAACAGCCGGCTGCTCTGCCAATTGAGCTACAGGGGATCGAACGCGACGCCTCGTTGCCGTGGCGCCGGAGAACAGAGTACATGACAGGGTGGGGTGGGCGCGAAGGGGTTGCCCGGCGCGCCCGGGCGGGGTGGAAAGCGGGAACACAGGAATACGTACCGGGCAGCATGGGTATGCAGGTCTCATCGACGCACGCGCGTCACTAACGGAAGGAGCCGCCATCATGCGCGGAAAGCTGATGTTCATCACCGGTCTCGCGGCGGGCTTCGTCCTGGGCAGCCGTGCCGGCCGGGAGAAGTACGAGGAGATCCGGGTCAACGCCAAGAAGGTGTGGGAGCACCCGACGGTCCAGGAGGCCGCCGGTGTCGCTCAGGCGCAGGCCAACAAGCTCTACAGCGAGAGCAAGGACAAGATCCAGTCGTCGAAGCTGGGCGAGAAGCTGCACGCCACGACGAGCACCACCGACGCGGACGTGACCGCGCCGCTGGCCACCTCCACCAGCAAGCCGACCGGCACCACGTACTGACCGGCAGGTTTCGCAAGGCTCTGAGGCCGCCCTCAACGGAGAGGGCGGCCTCAGCCGTGTCGGTGGTTCAGGACGATGAGGAGAAGGCGGAGTCGAAGGCCGCGGACGGGGCGTCGAAGGCCAGCCGCCGGACGAATTGGAGTGCTTCGGGCGCGCCGATCAGGCGGTCCATGCCGGCGTCCTCCCATTCGATCGAGATCGGGCCGTCGTAGCCGATCGCGTTGAGGGCCCGGAAGCAGTCTTCCCACGGCACGTCGCCGTGGCCGGTGGAAACGAAGTCCCAGCCGCGCCGCAGGTCGGCCCAGGGCAGGTGGGAGCTCATCCGGCCGCGCCGCCCGTCGCCGGTGCGCACCTTGGCGTCCTTGCAGTCGACGTGGTAGATCCGGTCCTTGAACTCGAGGATGAAGTTGACCGGGTCGAGGTCCTGCCAGACGAAGTGCGACGGGTCCCAGTTGAGCCCGAACGCGGCCCGGTCGCCGATGGCCTCGAGGGTGCGCCGGGTGGTCCAGTAGTCGTACGCGATCTCGCTGGGGTGGACCTCGTGGGCGAAGCGCACGCCGACCTCGTCGAACACGTCGAGAATCGGGTTCCACCGGTCGGCGAAATCCTGGTAGCCGCGCTCGATCATGGCCGGCGGCACGGGCGGGAACATGGCCACCGTGTGCCAGATCGACGAGCCGGTGAAGCCGACGACCGTGTTCACCCCGAGGCGCGCGGCCGCCCGGGCCGTGTCCTTCATCCGCTCGGCGGCGCGTTGCCGTACGCCCTCGGCCTCGCCGTCGCCCCAGATGGCGGCGGGCAGGATGTCCTGGTGCCGCTCGTCGATGGGGTGGTCGCAGACGGCCTGGCCGACCAGGTGATTGCTGATCGCGTACACCTTGAGGTTGTACTTGGCGAGTTGCTCGCGTTTGCGGTCGATGTAATCCGGTTCGGCGAGGGCCCGGTCGACCTCGAAGTGATCACCCCAGCAGGCGATCTCGAGCCCGTCGTAACCCCACTCGGAGGCGAGCCGGCAGACCTCGTCGAAGGGTAGGTCGGCCCACTGGCCGGTGAAGAGCGTGATGGGTCGCGCCATGATTTCTCCCTCGGAACAGAACAGCACTGAGTGGGCGGCGAGGGAAAGCCGCCCGGCCGGCACGACCGGAGCCGGGCGTCACGACCGGTGGGGTTTGCGCCTCCCACGACCCGGTCCGCCCGTCACGGCAGTGCCAACCCCGACTCTAGACGGAACTCAGCGCGCGGGGCAGGGCTCAATTTCCGGAGTGAGGCCGAGGGCGGCCAACTCGGCCAGCAGATAGGTGATGTCGCCGGCGACCTGGTCGGGTGAGCGCTCGACGAGGGTCAGGTTTTCGGTGAGCGGGCCCTGCGGGCCGAAGAGCCGGCCCAGGCCGTCACGCCAGGCGCTCGTCGTCGAGCCGGCCGCGGCGGCCAGGCGGACCTCGACGATCGACAGACCGGCATCGGTGAGCGTCTCGATGCCGGCCGCCGGGTCGGGCCAGTTGCGGGCGACGTGAGCCAGATCGAGGCAGACACCCAGCCGATCTTTGTCGATGCGGCTGAGCCCGGCCACCGTCTGCTCGGGGCTGTCGAGCACGAGGCCGGGTGCGGGCTGGAAGCCGACGCGGACGGCGCGGCCGTTCTGCCAGGCCAGGTCGGCCAGGCCGGCCGAGAGGCGGCGCAGGATGCCCAGCGCGGCCTTTTCGCCGGCATCGGACCAGCCCTCGCGCGGGCCGATGCCGATGGTGCTGACCGTGCCGCGGACGGCTTCGGAGTCGAGCAGGTCGAGCAGGACGCGGGCCAGGTCGAGCGTGTATTCCCGGCGGGCGGGTTCCGTCCAGGCCGGGGTGGGGGTCTCGCCGCCGCCCTCGTCGAAGGGCGCGCCGCTCAACGTGACGACCTCGAGCCTGCGGGCGTCGAGTTCGGCACGCAGCCGGGTGCGGGCGCGGCTCTCTACGGCGAGGGCGGCGGCGAGAGAAGGGGGAAGCCAGAGGCTCACGCCGAGGGCGTCGACGCCGAGCCGGGCCCGGATAGCGCCGTACGTGTCGAGCTGGGCGACGACAGCCGGTAGATTGCTCGCCGCCTGTGGAGCGATCTCGCAGGAAAGGTGCACGATCCGGCCGGAGGGGTGTCTCAGCCGCATCGAAGTCCTCCCGGGACAAGAGCACTGGCGCATCTGCACGTGCATCGGCACGTGCTCACTGGTCCAGTATGGACCATGTAGCCGCCTGTGCCCGACACGTGCGTGGCGGGCCGTCGCGTAGCCATGACGCCTCCATCCGTGGAATCACCTGCCCACGGATACGAGAGTCATGCGTCTGCGGGATCAGCGGCGTACGGCCCGTGCGACGCGATGACCGGCCAGAACATGATCGACCGAGCCCCGAACAATAGGCAAGGGTCGATCGTCACGCCCATGGTGAGCTGCCGGGGAAACCGTCAAGGGTGACCGCGGGACGGTTCCACCGGGGCCGATCTATGTGCGCCATGTGCACTTTCGGGCACGCACGAAACGATCACCCGTGCGACCGCACTGGATCTTGTCGCTGCGACGAATTCACGAGGGAAGCGCTCAGTGTGCGGACGGATGCTCTCCGAGCAGACGGGTGGCCAGAACGGCGGCCTGCGTACGCCGTTCCAGCCCGAGCTTGGCGAGCATGCTCGAGACGTAGTTCTTGACCGTCTTCTCGGCCAGGAACATGCGGCCGGCGATCTCGCGGTTGGTCAGCCCCTCGGCCACGTACTCGAGGATCCGTCGCTCCTGATCGGTCAGCGCGGCCAGCTCGCGGGGCTGCTCGACGTCGTTGCGGATCCGCTCCAAGACGCGCTGGGTCACCGCCGGGTCGAGCAGCGACTGCCCCTGCGCCACCCGGCGCACCGCGTCGACGAGGTCGGTCCCGCGGATCTGCTTGAGCACATAGCGCGTACGGAAGGCCTGCTCCAAGGGCCGAAAGTCCTGCCACCGCTAATCTGATGCCGTGTCGGAGCAGATAAGGCCCGAACTCGGCCTGGGACCCCTTTCCCGCGTACGCCTCGACGAGCTCCTCCAGGAGATGCTGGATCGCGTCGGTGAGGTGATGACCAGCCGTGAACGCCTGCGGGCGCTGCTCGACGCGGTCGTCGACATCGGCACCGACCTCGATCTGCGCAGCACCCTGCAGCGCATCGTCCAGTCGGCGTGCGCGCTGGCCGGCGCGCGCTACGCGGCGCTCGGGGTGATCGGGAGCGATCGCACCGAGTTGTCCGATTTCATCACGCACGGCATCGACCCGGCGACCCATGCCGAGATCGGCGACCTGCCGCACGGCCGCGGGGTGCTCGGGCTGCTCATCACCGACCCCAACCCGGTGCGCCTGCCTGATCTCCCAGCCCATCGAGGTCCCCGCCGCCCGCGAACAACTGCGCCGCTCCCTGAGCCGCTCCAGCCACCCCCAGCTGGCCCTGCGCATCGGCTACGGCGCCCCGGCCCCACCACCCCCGCCGCCCGCTCACCGACGTCCTGACCGTTTGATACGACGGCCGAATCGTCCATCGGCGGTAAGACAAGCTCCGATATCGCCGAGGCCTGGCTGCGGTTGCGGTCCGGCCAACTGCTCCCTGAAGACTTCGCGCTGTTGGAGCACGACCCTGGAGGTAACCGTGGGCATGATGGTGGTGGGGCGGAAAGTCGCCGAGACGGCGGACGAGGTCAGATACGAATTCGGCCTCGACCGTCAGTTCGACCGGATGCAGACGATCGACAAGAACACGTGGCAGGTCGCTGCCGAGGACGGCCGTCCCGACTCCGCCGCCGGCGCCGTGGCTTCCAGGATCAAAAGATCCTGGCAGGAACGCGGTGAGTTCCCCCCGGGCGTGGTCTTCTCCAGTTAGGGCAGCCGCCGCCTACTGAGGTTCCACTGCGAGGACGCCGGGCAGACCGGCGAATCGTGCTTTGAGGTCGCCGGTCAGTACGGTGCGGCCGGTCTCCGCGGCGTGGGCCGCGATGATCAGGTCGTGCGCGCCGCGTGGTGTTTCAGTGCGGCGGACGTGAGCGATCAGGCGAGCATGATGGGCCGCGGTCGCATCGGTGTAGGCGAGGACGTCGACCACCCTCTCGATAGTGACAATCGCCCGGGCCCGGGCGGCGGCACGCTCGGCGGTGTCGGCGAGTTCGATTCCGACGCGGTACTCGGCAACGGTGATCGCGGCGATGGCGAGCTCGTCGTGGTCGAGGGCCGATCGGTCGATCGTGCCGCGCTCGTAGGCGATCAGGACGTTGGTGTCGAGGATCAGGCGTCGGCCCACGGGTCACCCCGCTCGGTTTCCAGGAGTGCCACTGCGGCGCTGATGTCGTCGGCGAACCGGTCGTCGGGGGCCGGAATGCCGTCGAGGGCCGCGCTCAGGTCCGCACCGGTGCGGCGGCGAGCCGGCCCGATCTCGGCCACGGGCAGGTTGCCCCGGACGATGGTCACGGTCTCGCCCTGCTCGATCGCGTCGAGCAGGGCGGAGAAGTTTCGGGACGCCTCGGTCGCTGTCATCGTCCGCATGGTCCCCAGGTTATCTGATTATCAGATTTTCACCCGGGTCGGCGAGGGTGTGATCCGTTTCTGTGAATCGTGCGTACTTGCTGGTGTCTGGGCGTGTCGAGAGCTGACGCCTACGAGTCTTGGAGGTTCGCGTGGCCGCTGTCGGGTCGACGTCCGCGTGGTGCCGGCTGTGGGCCGCGGCACTGCTGACCGGCGTTCTGCTCGTGCTGGTGCCGGGGGCGGCGCACGCCGCGCCCGACGTGCCGGTGCCGCCCCAGAATCTGATCACCGACCTGGGCAAGGGCACGATCTCGGAGGCAGACCGTGACTTCGTCACCAAGGTCCGCCTGGCCGGGCTGTGGGAGATCCCGGCCGGCGAGATGGCGCAGCAGAAATCGGCCAGCTCGCGGATCAAGCTGATCGGCCGCGCCATCTCGGCCCAGCACGTCGCGCTGGACGAGCTGGTCCGGGGCACCGCGCAGAAGCTCAAGATGGATCTGCCCGACAAGCCCAACAAGGACCAGCAGACCTGGCTGGCCGAGATGCGCGACGCCGAGGGCACCGACTTCGACGCCATCTACATCGACCGGCTCCGCGCGGCGCACGGCAAGATCTTCCCGGCGATCGCGACGATCCGGTCGAGCACCCGCAACGACTCGGTGCGCAAGCTCGCGCAGCAGGCCAACCAGTTCGTCATGACGCACCTGACGCTGCTGGAGAGCAGCGGCATCGTCGACTTCGCGGCCCTGCCCGCCGCCCCGGCCCCCGCCGCCTCGACCCCGTCGGCGGCCCCGCAGGTGCTCTCCGCAGCCGAGCAGAAGACGTCCGCCCCGGCCACCCCGAACATGCCGTTGATTCTGGTGGCGCTCGCCTGCGGGCTGGTCGCGGGAGTCTTCGCCACCATGCGGTTCGTCAGCAGCCGCCGGCCGGCCTACCGTCCTCGCCGCCCGAGATATTACGGCGACTGAGGCCCTCAAGCCCGGCTGACATTCGGCTCACGTCGACCAGTCCCCGGCCGAACGGGTCGGTATGGGTGTCGGTTACCTCGGGCTGACGGAGGGGCTGCTGGCGGAGGCGTTCGCGCGCAGCGCGATCGCCAAGGCGGTCATCCGCCTCGAGGCGGGCGGCTCGCTCGGGCCGGTCGACGAGGTGAACGACGCCCTCTGCCGGTTGACCGGCCAGGATCGGGAGCGGCTGGTGGGTCAGCCGTGCGCGAAGTGGCTGGACGGCGGCGGAGAAGACCGCATCGTCGTACGCCCGGACGGCTCCCGGGTGCCGGTCCGCTGCCACCTCGTCGTGGCCGGGGACGCGTACGCGGTCGTCGAACTTGTGCTCGTCGAGGACCGGGACGCGCAGGCGGCGCGGCTGCGCACCACGATCGCGGCCCAGCAGGAGATCACCGTGGCCGCCCGCGACCGGGACGACGTGCTGCGGCTGGTGACCGACCGGACCTTCCGGGTGCTGCCGTCGGCCGACACCTGCGTGGTGCAGCTGGTCGACGAGGAGCATCAGGTGCTGCGCGGTGTCGCCGGGGCCGGCATGCTCGCGGCCCGGGACGCGCCGCCACCGCCGCTCCAGGGGTCGCTGACCGGGATCGCCATCGCCACCGGCGAGCTGGTGCGCTGCGACGACATGCACACCGACCCGCGGGCCGACCCGGAACGGGCCCGGGTCATGCAGATCCGGTCGCTGCTCGCCGCGCCGCTGTGGGTCGGCGCCGACCGGCCGATCGGGGTGCTGCTGGTCGGCAGCACCCGCGCCCACGCGTTCGACGCCGGCGACGAGCAGCAGCTCACGCTGCTCGCGCACGCGCTCAGCGGCGCCCTGCGGCACGCCGGGGACATCGAACGCACGGCGACCCTGCTGGCCGAGCGCACCGAGGCCCTGGCCGCCCTGCAGATCAGCGAGAACCGGTTCCGGCTGGCCTTCGACAACTCCCCGCTCGGGCTGACCCTGATCAGCCTCGAACCGGACACCGTCGGCCACTATCTGGCCGCGAACACCGCGATGAGCCGGATCACCGGCTACACCGAGGCCGAGCTGACCACCATGACGTACCGCGATCTGGTCCACCCCGAGAACGCTCCCACCGGCACCGGCTACCTCAGCCGGACCCTCGACGGCCCGGTCGCGCCGACCCGTGCCGAATACCGCTACCGGCACAAGGACGGGCGCGACGTGTGGGTGGCGGTCTCCACCGCCGCCGTACGCGACGACGCGGGCCGCCCGCTCTACCTGGTCAACCAGATCGAGGACATCACCGAGAAGCGGGCCGCCGAGATCGCGCTGCGCCGGCAGGCCCGCATGCTCGAGCTGACTCCGGCGGCGGTCATCGTCCGCGGCCTCGACGGCACGGTCCTCTGGTGGAACACGGGCGCCGCGGCCCTCTACGGATGGTCGGCCGAGACCGCGACCGGAAAGATCACCCACGAGCTTCTCGAAACCGTCTTCCCCGACGGCACCACGCTCGGCGACGTGGAAACCGCCCTGCAGGCGGACGGCCGGTGGGACGGCGAGCTCGTCCACCGTACGGCCGACGGCTCGCTGGTCACCGTGCTCAGCCAGCACGTCCTGCACGAGGACCAGATCCTCGAGATCAACACCGACGTGACCGCGGCCCGCGCCGCGGAACGCGCCCTGGCCGTGAGCGAGCACCGTTTCCGGGCCCAGTTCGCCCACTCGGCGGCCGGCCAGATCGTCGGCGACCTGAACGGGCGGCTCATCGACGCGAACCCGGCCTTCGCCCGGATGGTCGGCTATCCCGTCGAGCAGCTGATCGGGATGTCGTCGCAGGACCTGCTCGACCCGGCCGACTTCGACGACTCCGAGCCGCTGCTCAGCGGCCTGCTCGACGGCAGCACGGACTTCTACACCCAGGCGGCTCGTCTGCGCCGCGCCGACGACCGCTGGATCACCGTCGACGCCACCATGTCACTGGTCCGCGACCACGCCGGCCGCCCGACCCACCTGGTCGGCGTCATCATCGACAGCACCGACCAACGAGCCGCCGAACGAGCCCGCGACCAGGCCGCGGACGAGCTGGCCGACCGCAACGACCAGCTCGAGCACGCCAACCAGCTCAAGCTCGACATCATCGCCATGCTGGGCTTCGAGATCCGCAACCCGCTGGCCTCGATCCGCGGCTACGCCGAGATCCTGGGCGAGGACTGGAACGACCTCGACGACGCCTTCCGCGCCCGGGCCCTCACCGCCGTCGCCCGCCAGGCCGACCGAGTGGACGCCATCCTCCGCGAGGTCCTCACGATGGTCATCCATCAGTAGCCGAAGCGCTCGGCTCGGCTGCGGGCCGGGGGCGACCGTCGTCATCGCTGACCTGCCCGATGAGCGCCTCGGGGCGTACCCGCGCTGGGGGTTGATCTTTCTGATCCGGCCACCATGCTGGAGATCGCCGCGCCGATCACCGCGTTGGACGGCCTGCGCGCCCTGCAGCTGGTCGAGAGCTGCTACGCCTCGCTCGAATCGGGTGCCGTCACCCCGTTCTGACCGCGCCGGCCAGCTCAGTCCAGCGGGCCCATCACATAACCGAACTGGGCCATCGAACCGGCCCGGTCGATCTCGTCGAGGTCACCGGTCAGCGGAGCGTCGGCGACGCGGTTACGCCAGCCGGCCATGCGGACCGACTTCCACTCCAGGTTGACC
Source organism: Actinoplanes sp. (assembly GCA_965217855.1). GTDB lineage: Bacteria > Actinomycetota > Actinomycetes > Mycobacteriales > Micromonosporaceae > Actinoplanes. The sequence continues at coordinate 167,634 of CBDCJN010000019.1, forward strand.
TCCCCGTTCTCGGTGTGGAAGCCGCCGCCACGCTCGAAGAGCACCAGCAACGGCTCGTACGGGTCCGGTAGTTCGGGTGTCGGCGCGACGCCCAGGGCAGCCCATCGCAGCAGGAAGGGCACCAGTTGGGCGATGTTCCGCCCCCCGGCGGAAGTCTTCTCGAGTACGTCGTCGATGACGCCCTGATCAACATGAACGTTCGGATCGACGCAAGCGGCGATGTCGTAGAACGGGCTTCTCGCATTGCAGTCGTAGGCGGCAGCCCACCGAGCCGCCCGGCGGAAATACTCCTTCAGCAGGGCTGCCTTCGACCACGTCCGGTCGCCCCGGCGCTCCCAGTCGATGGCGCCGAGGCGTTCCGCCATGGCATCTACGGCTTCGTCCGGTGTCATCGTCCCCATCCTCGCAGAGCAGCGGCAACGATCTCGTCCAGGTTCGAGAGGTCGGGGTTCAGCTGAAGCTGAGAGCTGTCGAGACCGAAGAGCCGCCAATGGCGGAGCGGCGCCTCCGGCCGCCATTCGTTGGGCGCCAGATCGTGAGCACCCGGGTGGTCACGGTGGACGATGTGGTCGCCGTCGGCGTCGAACGCCTCCGGGTGGGCGGAACGGTACGGGAGGCCGGCCTCCATCAGCCTGTTCTCGACGTACTCGTGGGCAGCGAGATTGCGAAACTCGGCGATCCTGTCCGGGCTCAGCGTTCCGCGGGCGGCTCCCTCCCACAGGTCGACGATGCCGTCGTCCGGCGTGAAATAGCCACGCTCGATGTGGCCGGGACCGAGCGCGACGTCGTGTTGCTGGACGAACAGGTTCTGACGCATTCCCTCGACGATCCGCGGATCGATTCCGGTGTTCGCCGCGACCGTTTCCGTGTCCTCCGGGCTGTGACGGACACGCCGGTAGGCATCAGCCGCGCGCTCGGAGAATCCGTCACCGTTGTCGACGAAGCCGGAGCCTCGGGGAAAATCCGGCCGGAACTCGTTGACTTCGTGACCGGCGCGCCCGGCCGACGCCGTTTCTGCGGTAGCCCTGTGGGCCTCGGCCACGCTCACGGCTCGGGGCACGTTACGGCGACGGCGCGGTGTCGCGCCGTCGCCGCTTCGGGGTGCCCTTGGTCGGCCACTCACGTCGCCGAAGCTAACAGGGAGTGTCCATCAAGGCGCTCGGCGTAACTGGCGGGCTTACTTGTAGTAGCCGTAGTTGTCGCAGGTTTTGCGCTGGATTATGCAGTCCTTGGTGCGCTTGTTCATGGCGGCCGGGTCCCACATCACGAAGGCATCGCCGTGCATCGAGGAGGCGCTCTTACCCTCCTTGTCGGAGGACAGGTAATAGCCGGCCTTGCTGCCCTTCGCGCCGTACTGGATGTCGAAGGTGATGGCGGGAATGCGTACGGGATGGGTTGACGGGCAACCGCTGTCGCTGCCGAACGTCACGTGGGCCTTGTGGGTCGGGCTGTCCAGGTGCTTGCCGTCCCAGCAGTCCGGGAACTGCATCATGTAGTGCAGCGTGGCCGGCTGGCCGCAGATGGGCCAGTTGCCGTTGGTGCTGCGGGCGACGCCGTCGAGGTCGCCCGGGCCGTAGAAGGCGCAATAGAATTGGCCCTGGGCGCCGCGCGGGGTCGGCGCCTTCTTCTTGGCGTCGCCGACGATCATGCGCAGGCCGTTGGGGATCGGCAGCACGTCGGCCGACTTGTTGCGCAGCGAGCGGTAGTAGACCCGGAAACCGGTGGTCTCGACGGGCTTGCCGGTCGCGTTGTCGTAGAGCGTCGGCACCCAGTAGGCCGAGTGGTCCTGGACCGGCTTGCACGTGGTGGCGGTGAACTTCATCAGGTCGGCCGCCTTGGTGCCCGCGTCGAGCGCCTTGTTGCCGACGAACGAGTGCATGTGCGAGGCGCCCGGCAGGCCGGGGAGCACGATCGGGTCGTCGGCCAGGCGGTGGCTGTATTTGCAGTCGGCCCGGAACTCGGGCAGGTTGCCCACACCGGCCGGGACAGGCGTCGTCTTGTACGCCTTGTAGGTGCTGACCTGCTTCTGCCAGGCGGCCTGGTCGACGGAGACCCAGCCGCCCTGGCTGACCTCGGGGGCGGCCTTGGGAGGCGTTGTCGTCGTCGGCCTGGTCGCCGCCGGCTTCGTCGTCGTCGCGGCGGTTGCCGGGCCGGCTTTCGGGCTGCTGGAGGCCGGAGCCGCGAGTGCGGTGGCGGCGACGGGCTGCTGCGCCGCGGGCGGCGAGTCGGTGTCTTTGCCCGTGAGGGAGACGGCCGCCGCCGTGATCACGACCGCGCCGACGGCCACGGCGGCGCAGACGACTGCCACCGCCCGGCTGGGGCGGCGCCGGTGGCGGGGCTGCGTTTCGTTCGACACAGGTCACTCCTCACAGGGATGTCTGCAGGAGGAGACGGGGCGTCCGGGCCCCGATAACAAAAACCGCTCACATCAGCCAGGGGTCCATGTCTGATCCGCCGCGGGGTGGGTCGGTGAGGACGGGTGGCGGCGGTCGGCGCCGTCGCACCGGTCGCACCAGCCGGTCGGCCAGCAGGCCGGCCACGCCCGGCAGGCCGACGCCGAGCCGGGTCAGGTCGCGGGCCCGCGGGCCGGTGGGGATGTCCCGCGGGAGGGTGGCCGCGGCGACCAGCCAGGTCGGCAGGTCGAGCAGGCGCGCTGTCCGGGCGAGACGCTCGGATTCGATGAAACTGTCCGGGTCGAGTCGTTCGGTCAGCACATCGGCCAGGTCGGCGGCCCGCTCCGGCTGGCCGCAGGCCTGGGCGAACGCGGCGGCGTGCCGGACGCCGATCGGGTCGTCCAGGACGTCGTCCTCCGCGCCCGGCTCGCGGGACGGGTCGCTGACGTAGCGGCCCAGTTCCTCCGCGCCTGTCCAGGCCACCAGGGCCAGCTGCCGGTCGGCGATGACGCGCACCGCCAGGACGGTCGCGTCGAGCTCGGCGGCGGTCGTGGCGCCGACATCGACGATGCCGCGCCGACCCGCCGCGATCGTGCCGCGGCCGGGCACCGCCATCACCAGCAGCCGGCCGGCGGCCGGCGGGGCGATCCAGCCGGTGAAGCGGATCTGGCGGAGCACGCGCTCGACTCCGGCGGCGTCAGCGGTCATCACCACCATGACGGCATACGTCTCACCGGTCTGCGCGGTGGCCGGCCCCGGCACGAACGGAAACGTCATGCCTGCATCGTCTCGCGCCCCGGGGTGTCCGGCAGCACCGACCGACTGGATCTTGCCTTTGCGGAGCAGCCGCCGCCTCCCCCGCCCACAGGGACAGGCGCCACGCTACAGCTGACGGGGTGGGCGATGGGGTGCGTTGTCCACAGGCTGCCGGGACGGCGGCGCGGCATATCCACAGAGCGAGCGGGGCTCTTGACGGCGAAAGCCCGGCGGCTCCGTTGCCACCGAGCTTTCTGCCTCGGCTTGCCGCTCGACCTGCCACTCCCCCGCGGCCCGCTCGTGCCCGGCCTCGAACGCCCGCAGCACGGCCTGCGCGTTGGCCTCGCCATCACGCCGAACCCGACCGCGAGCTCCGAGGAGATGGGGTTGGCCTTCGGCGGCACGGTCGAGGAGGCCTCGGCGATCTCGCTGACCTCGGTGCGGGACAGGTCGCGGGGAGGCCTCCTGCGTATTTCTTACGCTGAGCGCAGGACGGCGACCAGGAAGTCGGACTCCGACGTGAAGGGGCGCAGGTCCCAGGTGCCGAGCAGCAGATCCTCGGTCAGACCGGCGGTCGCGGCATCGGCCCGGAAATCGTCGAAGTCGTAGCCGCGGCCGGCCCCGAAGCCGACGATCACCCGGCCGGCGTCGGCCAGGTGGCGGCCGAACCGGTGCAGGATCTCGACCCGGGTGCTCGGCGCCACGAAGGTCATCACGTTGCCCGCGCAGACGATCGCGTCGAACCGATCGGGGACGTCGAGCCGGCTCAGGTCGCCGGCCTGCCATCGGCCGCCGGGGTGGTTGGCCTGCGCCTCGGCGATCAGCGCCGGGTCGAGGTCGACCCCCACCACGTCGTGACCCACGGTGACAAGATACCCGCCGAGGCGGCCGGTGCCGCACCCAGCGTCAAGGACATGGGAGCCCCGGGCCAGCATCGCGTCGACCAGCCGGGCCTCCCCCGCGAGGTCGGCCCCGGAGTCGGCGAGCGACCGGAACCGGTCGATGTACCACTGCGAGTGGCCGGGATTCTCCTTGAGGAGCGCGAGCCAGCCGTTCTGATCGGTCACTGGTCCGATGTTAACCGGCGGCGCGCACTCGACCAGGTCGGCGGACACGGCGGAGCGGCGGCTTCCCGAAAACTGATCGATTGTCGGACCCGCGCGATAACGTCGCCGGGTCGGTAGGAGCGGAGGATCAGTGATCGGGCACGAGACGGAAAGCGGGCTGATCGACCGGGCGGTGCGAGCCCGGCATCACGGCTTGACCGGGGAGTTCGAGCGATGCCACGCGCTGCTCGCCACCCCGGCCGGCTCGGCCGACGTCCAACGGGTCAACCGGGCGCTGCTGGCCTCGCTCGGCAGTGAGGTGGCGAGCGCCTGGCAGCGCGGGTGGCAGCCGGCCGAGCTGGTGCGGGTGGCGAGCCGCGAGTTCGGGGTGCGCCACGGGCGGGTGGTGGCCGACGCCGTCGTCTCCCGCATGCGCGACCATCCCGCGGCCACGGTCGATCACCGCTGGCGGGCCCAGGTCGAGGCGCTCGGCACGGCCGTCTGGTGGGCTCACGACGATCACTACGTCACGTCCTTCGGCGTCCGCGAAAAGGTCGATCGGGCCTCGGTCATCGCGCTCGTGGTCGAGGTGTTGCACCTGCTCGCGACGCTGCCGGTGATCGCCACCGTGGTTCCGGCCCCGGGCGACGGCAGCGCCTCGGCCCCGCTCGGCGAGCTCGATCAGCGCACGCTCGACCGGGTGCGCGCCCTGCTGGCCAAGGCCGAGTCGACCGACTTCCCCGAGGAGGCCGACGCCTGCACGGCCAAGGCGCAGGAGCTGATGGCCCGGCACCGCATCGATCAAGCCCTGCTCACGGCGGCGCGGGGCGAGCCCGGCGGCCCGGCGACCCGGCGGATGAGCATCGACAATCCGTACGAGACTCCGAAAACGTTGCTGCTGCAGGTCGTCGCCGAGGCGAACCGTTGCCGCGCGGTGTGGATGAAACGGTTCGGCTTCAGCACGGTCGTCGGCTTCCCCACCGACATCGACGCTACGGAGTTGCTGTTCACGTCACTGCTTGTGCAGGCCACCCGGGCGATGACCCAGACCAGCCCGACCGTCGACGCGTACGGGCGGAACACCACCCGCTCGTTCCGCCAGTCCTTCCTGACCGCCTACGCCTCGCGGATCGGGGAACGGCTCAACGCGGCCAGCGACGAGGTCGAGACGGCCCAGGCCCGCCAGGCCTCCGACCTGCTGCCCGTGCTGGCCGCCCGCGACGACGCCGTGCGCCTGGCCGTCGAGGAGCAGTTCCCCGAGGTCACCCGGCGCACGACGACAGTCAGTAACTCCTCGGGCTGGGTGTCGGGACGGGCGGCGGCCGATCGGGCGTCGCTGAGCGGGCGGCGGGCGGTCGCCCGATAGGCCGGGCCCGTTCGATCACTTCCTCGGCGGTCAGCGGGCTGCGCGGGTGGTGGCTCAGCGACAGCGGAGTCCTGATCTTCCGGGGTGCCTCGCCCTCGGCCGCGAGGTAGAACTCGCCCACGGTCAGCCGCGAGATGTCGGGCACGTCGCCGCCCTTGGCCCGGGCCATGTCGCGCGCGGCCTCGATCTGGACGGGCGTGTTCAACAGGCCGTACATCTGGGTCGCGGCGTTGCCGGTGATCCGGTTGTGCAGGCCCTTCGGCGCCTGGGTGGCAAAGACCAGCCCCAGACCGTATTTGCGGGCCTGCGCGGCCAGGGCCAGCGTGCTCTGCGTGCAGGCGGTCGCCGCGCCCGACGGCGCGAAGGTCTGCGCCTCATCCATGATCAGCAGGCCGAGCAGCGGACGGTCTCCGGCCGGGTTCTTCTTGATCCAGGCGAAGAGGGCCATCTGCAGCTGGTTCACGAAACTCTGCCGGGTGTCCTCGAACGGCAGGCCGACCAGGCTGATCACCGAGATCCGGGCGCGTTTGCCCTCGGCCGGGGTCAGCAGCAGACCCGGGTCCATCGGGGTGCCCTCGCCGCCGAAAAGCGGGTCGTTGACCATCGCGGCGGTCAGCGTCTGGGCCAGCCCGAGCGCGATCTTGTCGGCGTCGTCCAGGTCGATGAGGCCGTCGGGCAGGTCGGCCAGGGTGTCGATGAGCCCCTTGAGACGCGAGCCGCCGCGTTTGCCGTAGTGCTCGACGGCCTTGCGCAGCACCGCCAGGCCGAGCGCGGCCTTGTTCGTCCGCCCGGTGACACCGACCCGCGGCGCGAGCGAGGCGACGGCGGCCTCGACCGCCTCGCCGAACTCGTCCGGGTCGTCGCGCACACTGCGGAAATCGGGCAACGGCTGGAAGCTGAGCGGGCGCCCGGCCGCGCGGCGCGGCGTCCAGACGACGATGTCGGTGCCGGCCAGATAGTCGGCAGCCTTGGCCGGGTCGTCCGGTCGCCACTGCGCGGGCGGTTCGGGCCAGCCCTCACCCAGGCGGGCCAGGTCGTTGTTGGGGTCGAGCACGATCGCGGAGACCCCCTGCAGGGCACACTCCTCGACGATCCGCCTGATCAGCACCGTCTTGCCCGACCCGGAGCCGGCAAAGATCGTCGTGTGCTTCCGCAACGCCTCCAACGGCAGCCGCGCCGCCGCCCCGCTTTCATAGTCGTACCCGACAGTGAACATGGGCCCGCCCTCGACCGCCGTCGGCCCGGAAACGTCCGCCCGGCTTCCTGGCTGCTGAACAACCGCCGCCGTTCCGGTAACCCGGCTCCCCCAGCCCTCGACACCCGCCGCAGCCCCCCGGCCACCCGGCCCCGCCACGCCCGCGCCGGCCGCTCGACCACCAGATCCCGGCCCCATCGCGTCCGGCTGACCGATACCACCACCAGCACTTCGCGCCATCGCGCCTGGCACAGCCGCGCGGCCGCCAACACCCTGCGCCACTGCACCTGGCACGGCACCGCCAGGAGCATCCTGCGTCGTCGCGGCTGTCGCGGCGGCTGGATCTCCGGAGCCATCGGCAGTCACACCTGCCCCGGCCGCAGGACCACCCGACCCGTGCGCAGCCGCGTCGGGTGCGGCGGCGCGACCTCTGAAACCCTCTCCACCCGCAGCTGCTCGATCGGGTGCCACCTGGGCGGTCACGCCAGCGATTCCGGCATCGGCGCCCGACGCGGCCGCATTCACCCGAGCAACCGGGCCCGCGGGGGGCTGCGGCGTGGCGATCGCCTGTTCGTTGGCGTCGGCGGTCCGGCGTTCGGGAAGGCGCGGAGCTGCATCTGTTGTGACTGAACGGGTTTCGGAGTGGTGGACGGCGCCGGCTTGGGCCGACGCCACGCGCACCAAGCTGTCCACAGCAGGGTGGACGGCATCGGCTTCGACCGGCGCCAGTTTGTCGACATCGGCCAGTGCCTGGTTCAGGAAGGCCAGGCTGTGGGCCGGGCGGCGTTCGGCCAGCCAGCCCTGGACGTCCATGGTGGTCTCGGCCAGCATCACGCGCAGGGCGGAGAGCGTCCGCAGATCGTCGTCGCTCAGGGCGAGCGTCCGGCCCCCTGCCTGCTCCAGAGTGGTCACCGCTTCCAGGGTGCGCGCGCCGCCGGCCCATTTGGCGTTGCGCAGCAGGACGAGGCGCCGTTTCGGGCCCGCTTCGATCGCGGCGGCCATCGACGCCTTGCGGATGCGGGAGAGGGCGGCGCTGTGGTGGTGTTCGTCGCTGATCGCGCGGAAGCACCAGTGCGCCTGGTCCTCGGTCTGCTCGTTCAGGGTGAGGCGCAGCCGCGCGTGCAGCGGCGGATCGTTGCTGGGCGGCGGGTCCACGCTGAACGCGCCCGCGGCGTCACCCCGCTCGAGGATCCAGGCGGTCAGGCCGGCGGCCAGCAGCGGCGGCATCTCCTGGTCCTCGGTCGCGCGGGCCAGCGGCCCGGAGACGGTGGCCGACTTCCTCAGTTCGGCGAACCTCTGGTCGTACGTCTGCAGGTCGGTGTTGATCTTTCCGCCGCGGACCGTGATCGACGGGCCGGGTGCCGGGTCGCCGAGGCGTTCGAGGAGGCGCAGTTCGTCGTCCTCGATGCAGGCGCGCACGTGCCGGTCGATCTGGATCAGCAGCTCGCGGGGCGTGAAATCGCCGGCCCGAGCGAAGGCCTGCGGGGCGACCGGCCAGGTCGGGAACGGCGGCCGGAACCCGATGTCGGCATAGCGCGGCTCGAAGCGCTTCACGATGATGGCCCGGGCCAACTCGTCGCTGTTGATCGGCTTGAGCTGCGGGGTCAGGCGGAACCGGTCGGCCACCGTGTCGGCCGCGGCCGTCGAGATGATCGTCCACGAGTTGGGGATGCAGGCCAGAACGGTCAGCGTGCGCCGGGTGATCTGGCGCAACGTCATGAGCCCGTCGGCCATCCGGGCCAGCATCAGCGCCTGCTCGGGATCGACGACCGCCGCCGCGCGCAACGCCGGATCGCTCTGCAGCGCCACCTGCGCGATCAGCGTGTCGACCTGGTCGATCGCGATCATCGAGGGGCCGGTGAGCGCGAGCAACCAGGACAGATCCTGCACGATCAGCTGGGCCGACCGGGGCGCGCGGCGCATGCCCCACACATGGCGCTCGCCGGGCTCGTTCTCCTCGCCCGAGATGAAGTAGTTCTCGGCGAGATCGCGGTGGGCCACCTCCTCGGAGGCGGCCAGGGCCAGCGCGCGAGCCGTTTCCTGGCTCGACCGGGCGACCTGACGATCAAAGACGCCAAGGCCTTCGATGAACGCGTCCAGGTCGGCCCGGGTCAGGCCGGTCTCGCCCATCACCGCGCGGCGCGCCTTGCGGGGTGCGCCGACCATCGCCGACAGGCGCCGCAGCAGCAGGGTGAGCTGGGTCTGATCGGTGCCGGGGACCGGGCGGGACAGCCCGTCGAGCATCGCGGCGAGCACACTGTCCCAGAAGCTGCCCGCGTCGAGCAGGCTGACCAGGAAGAAGTAGCCGCCCTGGGCCTGCACCTGCTGACGCACCCAGCCCAGCAGGTGCGTCTTGCCGGAGCCGCGCTGCCCCTGCACGACCAGGCCCACCGGGCTGGCGTCACGGCTGCTGTTGGCCTCGGCGTACCCGTCCGAGATGTCGCGAAGGGCCGGCACGTGCAGACCCTCGACGTGGAACGGCAGCGGACGCCAGATGTCGTCCGGCACCGGCGCCCAGTTGAATCGCAGGGCCGACAGGGCCCGGCGGTGCTCCTCGTCCATCACACCCCGATCGCCAGCAAGTGCTTCTCCTGGCCGCCGAGGCGCAGGGCCGCCTCGTGGTCGGCCGCGGTGAGGGTCCGCTGGTTGGATTCGGGCACGATGTTCACGCCGTCCTGCAGGCTCAGTTCGCGCAACGCCTCGTCGAGGTCGGCCCGGGCCAGATCGGCGAAGAACGGGCGCAGGCGGCTCAGGTTGACCCAGGCGCCGGGCTCGTGGGCCAGGGCGTCGTAGGCGCTGACGATGCGCGGGCGCAGGTCGGTCGCCGACGCCTTCGGGGCGCGCAACTCCGTCTGCGCGAACAGTTCGGTCAGGTTGGCCGCGCCGCTGCGCTCGAGCAGGCGGCCGCGCAGGTCAGCGTGCAGGGCGGTCAGGGCTGCGCCGAGCGCCGTCGCGCCACGGGCCTTGAAGTAGAAGTCGCTCTGCATACGCACCCAGCCCTTGTCCTCGAGCAGGAGCGCGGTGGTGCGTCCCGCCCGGCGGCTCGACACGTAGTGCAGCCGGGCGAGCTTGTCGCGCTGAGGTTTGCGCACGTCCAGCCCGTACTGCGTGATCAGCTCGGTGTTGAGGACCTCGCGCGCCTCGACCATCAGGACCATGAGGATCGCGCCCTCCGAAGGGGTCAGGTCATCTCCGGCCATGGTGGTGTCCTTCCGCTGGTATCGCGCCGCCGGTCCCGCAGAAAGGTGCCGATCTGGTGGACCACGGCGCCGACGTCGTGGGTGATGCGGGCGTTGGTGAAACGAAGCACGGCGTAACCGTCGATCTGAAGCTGCACATCCCGGCGGCGGTCCTCGTCGAAACGCCGGGGATGACAGTGCTCGGGCCCGTCGATCTCGACCACGCAGCGTTCCAAAGGCCAGAAGAGATCGAGCCGTACGGGCGAGGTCAGCACATTTGTCTGATAGTGCGCATTCCACCGGCGCCCGGCCGCCCACGGCTCAACGGCGAGCGCGGCCTCGAGGGCTGCCTCGACGGCGCTCGCCGGATGGGGAGACCCCGACTCGGCAACACTCCCCGACGCGAGGCTTCCAACCGCCGCGGGGAGGTCGGAGTCTCCCGCTCTCGCTGCACTACTCGCGGTCTCCCCGGCGAGCACTACGCCGCCCACCGACTCGGGGCGAGTCATGCCACCCATCGGCTCGGGGCCAGTCGTGCCGCCCACCGGCTGAGGCCGGGTCGTGCCGCTCGCCGGCTGGGGATAGGTGAGGTGCACGGCGGGGATGCGGTCGCTCTCGGCGCCGAACAGCCACACCGCTGGGCCGCCGCTGTGCACCAGCCACTCGGCCCCGGCGACCACGGCCCCCGGGTCAGCGGCCGCAGCCTCACGATGGCCGGCCTGGGAGTCACGATGGCCGGCCCGGGGCTGGCGGCCGCCGGTCACGTCGACCAGCAGCACCATCCGGCGGCGCCCGAAAGCACCCGCGACGAGCCGGGCCAGCTCGCGCGCGCGGACCCGCAGGGGCAACAGCCCGGACCCGGCCGGGCGAAGACCGGTCAAGGCCAGCACGGCCAGATCGATCAGGAACGAACGCGGGTAGTGGGTCTGGCGAGCATGCTCGGCCGCCAGCAGACGTGCGGCGGCCAGACCGCCCACGTCGATCCGTGACGAACCCGCCCCCGGCAGCCAGGCCGGCAGTAACTCGACCGCCGCCCGCTCGAGATCGCCGACCGCTGCCTCGGCAAACGCACCCGGCGTCGCGCAGGAGGCCGGCGGCCGGATCACGATCGCCGCCAGCTCGCCTTGACCCCAGGCGATCGCCCGGGCCAGGTCGTCGACCCGCACGCCGGGAAGCGACACCACCCGATCGACCGGAACATCGGCAAGGAAGTCGACGACACTCACGCCGGCACCGCAGCGGACGAAGGACCCGGAGAAGCCGCGGTGGTCAGTGTTCTCAACCCTTCCGCAGCCCGGTGCCAGACGTTCCGGAACAGCTTACGAATCGACCCTCGGTAGCGCCATCCCGCAGATGTGACCCTTTTCTCTCCGAACGGCTGATTGCTTCCGGCCGCCACCATCGAGTGTGACTCTTATCGCAGATCAGCACCCCCGAAGCGCATTTCGGGCCACCCGTTTCCGCGATCACTATCCGACGGAAATACCGGGATCGCACCGATGATCATGAAAACGCCTTTTGCCTGATCCCCAAAGATCCACAATGCATTCCAAAGATCGATTGCTATCAGTTGTTACGCTGCGTCTCAGTCGATGGTCGGCGATCGATGCCGGCCGACCCGAGCAACGAACGGACTGATCCGTGACGTCGCGACCTCGAGGGCACGGTGGGGACGGGGACAATCCCGACCCACCAGACCGAAGCGGGGACGCTTCCGGCCCTCCCGACAAAGGAGGCCCGCCGCCCCCGCCACGCCGCCCCGGCGGCGAAGGAGACCCGTCGGACATACCCGACGGCGAGCGAGCCGTCCAGCGGGCACTCGACCGAGGCCGAGCAGGCTCGGGCAACAACGCCACAGCGGCCGGCGGCACAGAGAGCCGAGCATCGGACCAGCCGCCGGATGACCTCGAGCTCAGCGCTGTCATGATCCGCCACGAGCAGCTCGGCGAGGATCCGCCACGGTTCCGGCTGGCGAACGACGACGCGGCTTATGAACGTCAAGGGGCGCACACCCTCCTCAGGCATGGGCCTGAGACCGCGTTGCAGCGCGGAGAGCCCGACGTGAGGACGATCGAGGGTCGAATCTACGGCGACCATCCTTGGACCAGGAGGGAAAGCTGGTCCTATCGCTGGAGTGATCGCACGACGATGCAGCGGACGATCAACGAGCACGTGGCCGCCAACTGGGAATCGATCCGCAGCGACCTCGCCCTGGACGGATTTCACGAAGTGCGCTTCGACGCCGGGCATCTCGTCGGCGAGGGGTATTACAACAAAGGGATGTATGGCGCCGGGCCGCGAGAGGCCGGCTATGCACAGACGAGCTACGTGCGGATGCGTATCGAGTTGGTGCCCGGCTCCGATCCCGCGCAGCCGTTCATTCTCACGGCTTTCCCGGCCGGGCTACTGTAAGCGGATGGAAGCGTCGGACCTGCCCGAGTCGCTTCGGCGGCGTATAGCGGAAGTCGATGCGCAACCGGCGCTCGAGACAGTGCGCAGCTTTCTCGGCGGCTTCGTCAGCGACGCCGAATCGCTCGACGAGCTGCGCGCAAGCCTCCTGCGCGTGGCCGCCACCAGCACTCGCGCGCATCGCCGCTATCTGGGAGCGATCGACGTCGTCCTCGCCCAGCCGCATGCTCCGCGGGCCATGCTGGAACTGGTCGAGGGCTACGGCAACTGGCCACTGGACGACCCGACCGACGCCGCCGCGACCGACTTCCTGCGGCAACTGACCGGCATTCTCCGGTCGGTGATCGACGAGGCGGGGTAGCACAGCACCGTCGCCGGAGCCGCTGCTCGCGTAGACAACTCGGACACTCGCTCGCCCTCCGCTTCGGAGATGTCGCTGGGCCTGGTGAAGGACGACAGCGGCAGGGCCTGACCAGGCCCAGCGATGCCTCGGGACGCACTTCGGTGGCAGCCGGCACAGATGGACGGCACGCCCGGGGATCGAAGTTGTTGACTTGGCGGGGTAAGAAGAAGGGGTGACCGAGCCTCTTCTGGATCCGTACAGCTCGCGGGCCTATCTGCGGGACTGGAAAGGGCGCATCGATCGGGCCGCGGCCGCCACGCAGGCGATGAGTGAGCGGCTCGGGGCGGTGCGGATCAGAGCCACCGACGGGAACGGGCTGGTCGAGGTGACCATCGACTCCGGTGGGGTGCTGCTCGGGGTGGAGTTCACCGAGCGCATCCAACGGGTCGCCCCCGACGTCGTCTCGCGGGCCGTCATGACCGCTCTGGGCAAGGCCCGGCTTCAGGCGACCGAGCTCAGCCGGGCCATCATCGACGAGACGATGGGCCCCGATTCGCTGGCCGGCCGGGTGATCGGGGAACGGGTCGAGGAGCAGTTGTGGGGGGCGGCAGATGACTGACGGTTTTTCGGTCGACGCCCAGCAGATCCGGGCTCACGCCACCAAAGTGGACGCCATTCAGCAGCGTTTCGCGGCCGTGAAATCGGCCAGTTCGGCGATTGTCGCCGACGATGCCGCGTACGGGCTGCTCTGCGGTTGGATGGCGGGCATTCTCGAGGCGCGGCACGCGAAACAGAACGAGCTTTACGCGTACGTCGAGGAGAATCTGCGCCTGGCGTCGGACGCGCTGATTCGTACGAGTCAGGATTATGAGGTGGCCGATGACGCCGCGGCCAATCGGATTCGTTCGGCGGGCGGCGCCTGATGCCCGATCTGATTGCTGTCACTTCGACGAGCACGGGCACGTCGGGCGCCTCGCTGGTCGACAGCTTCCAGGGTCTGCACCAGTCGATCGCGGGCGGGAGCTGGGTCGACCAGGCGCTCGCGGGCGGAGCGTTCGCGCTGGAGGCGGCGTCGGCGGTGCTCGACCCGTTCAGCACGCTGCTGGCCAACGGCCTGGGCTGGGCGATGGAATACTTCGCCCCGCTGCGCGAGGTTCTCGACAAGCTGGCAGGCATGCCCGATCGGGTGGCCGCGCATGCCGCCACCTGGGAGAACATGGCCGGTGAGATGGCCGCGATGTCGGCCGATCTGCAGGGCGCGCTGGCCGCCGACCTGCCCGACTGGACGGGTCCGGCCGCGACGACCTATCAGAGCCTGATGGCCAACAACGTCGACGCGATGGGCGGGCTGGCCTCGCTGGCCTCGACGATGGCGGCGTCGACTCAGGCGGCCGGCAACCTGGTCTCGTTCACCCGCGACATCGTCCGCGACCTGATCGCCGATCTGGTGGCCCGGGTGATCGTCTGGGCGGCCGAGGCGTTGCTGGTGGTGACGATCCCGATCGTGGCGGCCCAGATCGCCTCGGCGGTGGTGAAGTGGGCGGGCCGCATCCTCGGTTACACGTCCGCCCTGGTCACCAGCCTGGCCAACCTGACCCGGCTGGTCAACGGATGACCACCGTCAGGGAGAGGCGGTAATCATCGCGCCCCGTAACCGTGTCATCGTCAGGTGGTGAACGATCAGCGCCGGGCGCCGGCCTATCTGGACGAGATCCGTGTGCTGATGCAGCACGTGGTCACGGCCGACGATCCCGCGATTCCCGCTGCCGCGATCATGGCGGCGCTGGACGAGCATCTCGACACCGAGGACTTCGCGACCAGCCTTTATCTGCTCTGGGCGGCGCTCGGCGAATGGGAGCAGGATCAGGCCGTCGAGGCAGCCCGCGAGTGGCTGGCCCTGGACCACCGGGATCGCAGGGCTGTGAGCCGCTATTTCGACCATTGGCTGCATGACGTCTGCGGCTACGACCGCCCGTGAGGGACTGACAAACGCCATCGGAGCCCGCTAGGGTCATCTCATGTTCTTCCTCTGTGCGTAGGCGACGGCACGACTCCACCGCTGCCCTGTCGCTCACGTTCTCGAGGGAAAACCATGTATCGCGATGTCCTGCGCGCTGAGTTCGCCGCGCGCACCTTTGCCGCCGCCCTGGTGGGCCGGCTTTCCTACGGTGTCGTCTTCCTTTCGATGGTTCTGGCCGTCACCCGGGCCACCGGCTCCTACACGGTGGCGGGCACGTTCACCGCCCTGTTCGGCCTGACGAGTGCCTTTCTGTCCCCGCTGCGGGCCCGGCTGATCGACCGCTACGGGCTGCGGCGGTCACTGATCCCGATGGCTTCGCTCTATGCGCTGCTCCTGATGGCCATCACGGTCGCCACCTGGCGGCCGGGCACCCCACACCTCGTTCTGTGGGTGCTGGCGGTTTCCGCGGGGGCGCTCACCCCTCCGCTCGGCCCGATCATGCGGTCACTGTGGAGCCGGCTGGTGGCCGGTGATCTGCGGCAGCGCGCGTTCTCGCTGGACACGGTGGCCGAGGAGTTGCTTTACGTCTTTGGTCCGCTGCTGGCCGGCCTCCTCGCCGCGGTGGCCAACCCCGCGCTCGGTGTGGCCGTCAGCGCTGCGCTCGTTCTCATCGGAAGCGTCGCGCTGGCCCTGTCACCCGCGGCCGGGAGTTCGCCCAGCGCGGTCGGACCGCCGGCCACGACAAAGGGCCGACCCCAGGCGTACGGACCGATTCTGGTGGCCGCCGCAATGGGGCTGTGCCTCGGCGGGCTGGGCCTGCTGACGGTGGCCTTCGCCGACCGGGAGGGGCACATCGCCGCCGTGGCCTGGGTGGAGGCCACACTCGCCGTCGGCAGCGCGGTCGGCGGTCTTCTCTACGGCGCGCGGGTCTGGCGGAGCTCGGCCGAGGTCCGGTTGCCCCTGCTGGCGGGCGCGGTCGGTGTGGCCGTGGCGATCTCGGGGTTCTCGGCGAACCTGGTCGTGCTCGCGGCTCTGGTCGGGGTGGCCGGCCTGTTCATCTCGCCCGCGCTGACCACGGCCTATCTGGTCGCCGACGAAAGGGCTGCGCCTGGGGCGAAGGTGCAGGCCGGCAACTGGGTCAATACCGGCTACAACCTGGCCAACTCGCTCGGCGCCGCGCTGGCCGGCCTTCTGCTCGGCCGATACTCCCCGGTCGTGTGCTTCGCGATCATCGCCGGGCCGGCCGTCGCCGTGGCTTCCCTGAGCTTGACCAGCGGCCGTCGAGTCGAGCAACCGCTGAGCCGATAGAAAGCTGACCCGGTAAAGAGGAAAGCTCCGTCGCGGGCCGGCCGGTGCGGGGCGCAACCGCACAGTTCCCTCACCGGCCCGCGACGGACGTCTCAGAGCACCGGCTCCAGCGCCGGCTCGACCTCGGACCACTGGGCCGTTTCGGCCGAGCGGCTCACCGCGTCGAGCACCAGTTGCACCTGGAGGGCGTCGGCGAAGGACGGGGTGGGCTGCTCGCCGGCGGCGATCGCGGCGATCAGGTCGCGTACCTCGTGGGTGAAGGTGTGCTCGTAGCCGATGCCGTGGCCGGGCGGCCACCACGCCGTCATGTACGGGTGGTCGGACTCGGTGACCAGGATCCGGCTGAAGCCCTGCTCGGCGCTGGGCAGCGCCGCGTCGTAGAACTCGAGTTCGTTCTGCCGCTCGAAGTCGAAGGCGAGCGAGCCGAGCGAGCCGTTCAGTTCGACCCGCAGCGCGTTCTTGCGGCCGGTGGCGAACCGGGTGGCCTCGTACGTAGCCACCGCTCCCCCGTCGAGGCGGGCCAGGAACAGCGCCGCGTCGTCGACCGTGACCTCGCCGAAGGAGGAACCGGCCGACGCGGAGAGCCCGGTCGAGGCGGACGGCAGCGGCCGGTTGCGGATGAACGTCTCGGTGAGCGCGGACACCGTGGTGATCGACTGGCCGGTGACGAACTGGGTGAGGTCGATGATGTGCGCACCGATGTCGCCCAGCGCCCCCGATCCCGCCACCTCCTTGCGCAACCGCCAGACCAGCGGGAACTCGGGGTCGATGATCCAGTCCTGGAGGTACGAGGCGCGGACGTGCCGGATCGTGCCGATCCGGCCGTCCCGCACGAGCTGCCGCATGAGGGCCACGGCGGGCACCCGGCGGTAGTTGAAGCCGCACATCGCCCGTACGCCCAGTGCCTCGGCCTTGGTCGCCGCGGCCGCCATCTCGCGGGCCTCGGCCACCGAGTTGGCCAGCGGCTTCTCACACAGCACGTGCTTGCCCGCGGCCAGCGCGGCCAGGGCGATCTCGGCGTGGGTGTCACCCGGCGTGCAGATGTCGATCAGGTCGATGTCGTCCCGGTCGATCAGCGTGCGCCAGTCCGTGGTGTGCTCGTCCCATCCGAATTTCGCGGCTGCGGCCGCCACCCCTTCCGGGGAACGGCCGCACACCGCAGTCATCCGTGCCGACAGCGGCAGGTCGAAGGCGTGGTTGACGGTGCGCCACGCCTGCGAGTGCGCGGCGCCCATGAACGCGTAGCCGACCATGCCGACCCGTAGCTGTTCCGACATCGAATCTCCTCTGGTGAAGCAGGCCAGTTCAGAAGCCCAGCTTGGCGTACTTCGCCGCGTTGTCCTTCGTGATCGTCTCGGAGGCCAGGGTGAGCTCCTTGGGCACCTGCAGCTCGACCAGGTCGCTCATGCCCTTGCCCTGGCCGATGAGCCGGGCCAGGGAGATCGCGGACGAGGCCATCGACGGGCTGTACGTCACGGTCGCCTTGAGCACCGAGTCGTCCTTGGTGATCGCGTCGATCGCGGCCTTCGAGCCGGCCCCGCCGACCATGAAGAACTCGCTGCGGTTGGTCTGCTTGATCGCCGCCAGCACACCGATGCCCTGGTCGTCGTCGTGGTTCCACAGCGCGTCCATCTTGGGCAGCGCCTGCAGCAGCGCGGTCGCAGCGGCCTGGCCGGAGTCGGCCGTGAACTCGGCCGGGCGCCGGTTGGCGACCTTGAACCCGTACTCGGCCAGGGCGGTCTTGAAGCCCGCGCTGCGTTCCTGGGTCAGCTCGAGCGAGTCGATGCCGGGGATCTCGCCGATGATCGGGTTGGCGACGTTCTTGGCCTTGAGCTGCTCGCCGATGTAGTGACCGGCGGCCAGGCCCATGCCGTAGTTGTCGCCCTTGATCTGCACCCGGAACGCGGCCTGGGACGGGAACGCCCGGTCCAGGTTGATCACCGGGATGCCGGCCCGCATGGCCTCGAGACCGGCCGCGTCGAGCTCCTTGCCGTCGTGCGGCAGCATCACGATAACGTTGGGCTTCTGCGCGACCAGCGTGGAGATCGCGGCGCGCTGGGCGGCCGCGTCGGCGCCGGCCTCGACGGCCTTGAACTCCACGTCGGTGTACGCCGCGGCCTGCGCCTTGGCGTTGTTGGTGATCGCGGCGAGCCAGCCGTGGTCGGCGGCCGGGGCCGAGAAGCCGATGACGACCTTCTCGCCGGCGGCCGCGTTCGGGTTGGCGCTCGCGTCGGTGTTCGTGTTCACCTGCGCGCCGGTGTCGGGGTCATTGCTCGTGCAGGCGGTGAGAAGGGCGCCGGCGCCGACGGCCGCGCCGCCGAACAGAATGCGCCTACGGGACAAAGCGGACATGATTCCTCCAAGGGGGTGCCCGGGCCGAGCGAAGCCGGGCGAAAGAGATC
Source organism: Actinoplanes sp. (assembly GCA_965217855.1). GTDB lineage: Bacteria > Actinomycetota > Actinomycetes > Mycobacteriales > Micromonosporaceae > Actinoplanes. The sequence continues at coordinate 185,991 of CBDCJN010000019.1, forward strand.
AGCGCTTGTGAGGGTTATTCAGGGCCTACGGTGACCGTCGCGTTGCCGCAGGCTTACCGCGTTGGTCTCCACCGCCCTGAATAATCCTCATTAGTTGCGTGAGGGATTGGAACCGGAACTGCTGGATCAGGACGGCGGCCACGATGATCCCGCCCTTGACCATGTTCTGAACCTCGGTGGAGAGGTTGTTGATGGCGAACAGGTTGGTGATGGTGGAGAAGACCAGCACGCCGAAGAGCGCGCCGACGATGGTGCCCCGGCCGCCGCTGAGCAGCGTGCCGCCGATGATCGCCGCGGCGATCGCGTCGAGTTCGTAGAGGTTCGCCATGGCGGCCTGAGCACTGGTCGCCTGGGACGTGAGCATGACCGCGGCGATGCCGCAGCACAGGCCGGACAGCCCGAACAGCAGCATGATGTGCCGCTTGACGTTGATGCCGGCCAGCCGGGCCGCCTCGGGGTTGCCGCCCACCGCCACCGTGCGCCGGCCGAACGTGGTGCGGTTGAGCAGCACCCAGCCCGCGATGACGACCACGGCCAGGATCCAGACCAGCAACGGGATGCCGAGCGGCCGGGTGCTGGCGATGTCGTTGATCGTGGTGTTGGTCGAGATCTGGGTCTGTTTGCCGGAGATCTGCGCGGCCAGACCACGCGCCGCGACCATCATCGCCAGCGTCGCGATGAAGGACACGAGCCTGCCGTACGCGATCAGGAAGCCGTTGATGAGCCCCACGGCCGTACCGACGATGATCGCCGTGAAGATCATGCCGCCGGCGCCGTAGCTCTGGGTCGCGAGCGTCGTCGACCAGACCCCGGCGATGGCAACGATCGCTCCGACTGACAGGTCGATGCCGCCCCCGATGATCACGAAGGTCATGCCGACCGTGACCACGCCGATCGCCGACGCCTGCTGCAGGATCGTCAGGAAGTTGTTCTTGACCCAGGTCGGGTCGCTGTAGAGGTCGGGCTTGGTGACGATGCCGACGACGACGAGCAGGACCAGCACGCCGACCAGGCCCAGATTGCGCAGGGCCCCTTCGTCGAGCTTGCGCCGGGTCGGCCGGGCGGGCGCCTCCGGGGGCGCCGTCTGGGTAGTCATGCTGGCTCCCCTTCCAGAAGGGACTCAGTGGTCAGCGATCCCGCCATGACGAGGTCGAGAACGGCGGCCTCGTCGATCTCCTCGGCGGGCGCCTCGTGGATGATGCGGCCCTCCCGCATGACCAGCACGCGGTCGGCCAGGCCCAGCACCTCGGGCACCTCGCTGGAGACCAGCAGCACCCCGACCCCGCGCGCGGCCAGGTCGTGGATCACCTGATAGAGCTCGGCCCGGGCGCCGACGTCGACGCCGCGGGTGGGCTCGTCGAGCAGAAGCAGCTTGGTGTCGTCGAGCAACCAGCGCCCGACCACCACCTTCTGCTGGTTGCCGCCGGAGAGCGTACGCACCGGACGGGTGACGTCGCGCGGCCGCAACTCGAGCAGGTCGGCCGTCTTGGCCGCGGCCCGGCGCTCGCCGCGGGCGTCGGTGAACCCGGCCTTGGCGAAGCCGCTGAACGACGCGAGCGTCATGTTCTTGTAGACCGGCTCGTCGAGCAGGAGCGCCTGGCTCTTGCGTTCCTCGGGCGCCATGCCCATGCCCTTGCGGACGGCCCGGCCGACACCGGTGATGCGCTGGCCGTCGAGGGTGACCGTGCCGGCATCGGCTCGGCGGGCCCCGAAAATGGTCTCCAGCAGCTCGGAGCGGCCCGACCCGACCAGGCCGGCGATGCCGACGATCTCGCCCGGCGCCACCGTGAGGCTGGCGTCGGCGAACTCGCCCTTGCGGCTCAGACCGTCGACGACCAGCAGCGGGTCGCGCTGCTCGGCCGGGCGGCGCGGCGGGAAGACGTACTCGATGGACCGGCCGGTCATGCGGCTCACCAGGTCGCGCGTCGGGGTGGTGCGCGCGGGCAGGTTGGCGGCCGTGGTGCGGCCGTCCTTGAGCACGGTGACCCGGTCGCCGATCTCGCGGATCTCCTCGAGCCGGTGGGAGATGTAGATGACCGCAATCCCCTGGGCCGTGAGCCCCTGGATGATGCGGAACAGGTTTTCCACCTCGTCATGAGCGAGCACAGCGCTGGGCTCGTCCATGACGATCAGCTTGGCGTCGTGCGAGAGGGCACGGGCCATGCTGACGATCTGTTTGCCGGCCGCCGGGAGGTCACGCACCGGCGTCCGCGGCGGGATCTCCCCGTGGCCGAGCCGGGCCAGGATCTCGCGGGTCCGCCGGGCCGTGGAGCGGCGCCGGGTGAAGCCGAAGCGGGTGTCCTCGTGACCCAGGAACGCATTTTCGGCGACGTTGAGATCGTCGACGAGGTCGAGCTCCTGATAGATGGTCGCGATCCCGGCCCGCATGGCGGCCTGCGGGGTGGCCGGCGCGAACGGCTCACCGAGCCAGGTGATCTCGCCGCCGTCCGCGTGGTGGACGCCGGCCAGCGTCTTGATCAGCGTGGACTTGCCGGCGCCGTTCTGCCCGAGCAGGCAGTGCACCTCGCCCGCGCGCACTTCGAGCTGCACGCCGTCGAGGGCGCGGACGCCCGGGAAGGTCTTGACGACATCGGTGAGCCGCAGGACCACGTCGCCGTGGCCGTCGCCGGGCTCGTCCGCGGGGGGTGGCGGCACTGTTTCATCGGTTTTGAGGGCGGTCGCATCTTTGCGCGGGGCGGGAACGGTCATGACGCCTGCTCGAATGCCGTGTCGCTGGCCAGCACGGCGGCGCCTGTGACGCCGGCCCGGCTGCCCAGCTCCGAGAGGACAACGGGGAGGTTGCCGGTCGCCAGGGGCAGCGACCGGCGGTAGACCACACTGCGGATCTCGGCCAGCAGCACGTGCCCCAGCTGGGCCAGACCGCCGCCGATCACGATCATCGAAGGGTTGGAGAAGGAGACGAGCGTGGCGAGGACCCCGCCGACGCGGCGGCCGCCCTCGCGGATCAGGCGGATGCAGGTGACGTCACCCTCGGCGGCGCCGTCGGCGACGTCGCGGGCGGTGATGGTGATGCCGGTCGGCTCGGGCCGGTCGTCCTCGTCGGCCGGGTCGGCGCCGGCCTCGACGGCCGCCTGACGGGCCGCGGCCTGGTAGGCGGCGAGGCGCTCGGCCAGCGCCGGTGACTCGCCGGAGCGGGCCGCGGCGAGCGCGTCGCGAGACAGCGCGGCCCCGCTGAACAGGGCCTCGAGGCAGCCGGTGTTGCCGCACGAGCAGACCGGGCCGTTGCTGTCGACCTGGATGTGCCCGATGTCGCCCGCGCAGCCGTCGACCCCGCGGTAGACCGTGCCACCCAGGTGGATGCCGCAGCCGATGCCCGTACCGATCTTGACGAAGAGGAAGTCGTCGACCGAGTGGGCGACACCGCCGTGCCGCTCGCCGATCGCCATGATGTTCACGTCGTTGTCGACCACCGCGGGGCAGCCGTGCTCGCGGGCGAGCAGCTCGCGCACGGGGTAGCGATCCCAGCCCGGCATGATCGGGGGCGACACCGGGACGCCGTCGCGGAAGCTGACCGGGCCCGGAACGCCGATGCCGACCGCGTCGAGCCGCTCGTAGGCGCCGTCGGTGCGCGCCTTGTGCAGCAGCTCATTGACCCGTTGCAGTATCAACCGCGGCCCCGACCGGATGTCGGCCGACTCGCGGTAGTTGGCCACCGGCTCGAGCCGCCCGTTCGTCACCTCGATGTCGATCGAGCTGGCGCCGAGGTCGACGGCAGCGAAGCGGAGCTGGGGGTGCAGCTCGACGAGGGTCGACCGGCGGCCGCCGCGTGACGCCGCCATGCCCGCCTCGGCGATCAGGCCGGCCGCGACCAGCCGCTCGACCTCGGCCAGCAGACGCGGCCGGGTGAGTTCGAGACGATCTCCCAACTCGGCGCGCGATACCGGTCCTTCGTCGCGCAGCAGGCGCAAGACCCGCAGGTGGGGAGCATCGGCCACGTGCACGGAAACCTCCGGAAGGCGCTTAACACCTGGGTAACCCCGCGGTGTTGTGCCCGTCACAGTAGGCGGGTTATGCCTCGGGAGTCCATACCTTCTCGAAGATCATTACTAACTTTTGTCTCCTGGAGCAAAAGTAGAGGAGGCGACTACCCGTTGACCACGGTCTCAGCTGTCGGGGCATGACGCCCGAACGGGCGCCGAACGCGACGGAACCCCGGCCGTTGACGACCGGGGTTCCGTTTCGGCGATGAAGCCGGCGAGCACGCTACTGCGTACTCAATCCTTGCTCGCTGCCTTTTTTGATCTTGCGGTCGTCGCGCAGCTCGAGGAAAGGCTCGTCGTCCGGGTCGTGGCCGGCGGCGATGGCCCGGCCCCGCTCGAGCTCGGCGTCCAGCTCGGCGCCCAGCAGGATCGCGATGTTCGAGATCCAGAGCCAGACCAGGAACGCGATGACGCCACCGAGCGTGCCGTACGTCTTGCTGTAGTTGGCGAAGTTGGCCAGGTAGATCGCGAAGGCGCCGGAGGCGACCAGCCAGAGCACGACGGCGAAGATGCCGCCCGGGCTGATCCAGCGGAAGCCACCGGTCTTGGCGTTCGGCGAGGCCCAGTAGAGGATCGCGAACATCAGGCTGACCAGCATTATCAACACCGGCCACTTGGCGATGCTCCAGGCCGTCACGGCGACGCCGCCGAGCCCGATCTTGCTGCCGACGACCTCGGCCAGCGAGCCGGTGAAGACGACGATCACGGCCGAGAGGATCAGCATGATGCCGATGACCGCGGTGACGCCGACCCGGATCGGCAGGGTCTTCCAGATCGGGCGGCCCTCGGGCACGTCGTAGACGGCGTTCGAGGCGCGCATGAACGCGGCGACGTAACCGGACGCCGACCAGAACGCCAGGACCAGACCGATGATCGCGGCGAAGCCGGCCGTGCCGGTGTCCTTGACCTGGCTCAGGACCGTGTTGACCAGGTCCTCGATCTGCTTGTTGTTGGCGATCTGACCGACCGTTTCCTGCACGGTCGCCTGGCCGTCGTCGCTGAGCAGGCCGAGGATCGAGACCAGCACCAGCGCACCGGGGAAGATCGAGAGAACGCCGTAGTAGGTCAGCGCGGCCGCCCAGTCCGACACGTTGTCCTCGGAGAACTGCTTGAACGTGCGCTTGATCGCGGCGACCAGGCCCTTACGGCCGAGTTGGGTCGGCTTGTCGGGGCCGGCGTCGGGCGACGGCGCGGAAGTGTTGATCTCGCGGTCCTCGCCGGTGCGGGTCGTCGCCACGTCGTAGTCCTTCGCGCCCTTGCTCCGGGCGTCCGCACCCTCCGGGGCCTCGCCGGCGCCAGAAGTGCCGGCGGCGGCCTTCTCGTCGTCGTGCTTGTGGCGCAACTTCATGGTGTTTCCTCCAGGCGCATGGCGTCCTCGGTGCGGGCCGCCGCTCGAACGCCGCCCCCGGCCCCCGCCGCGACGTGCGATAACAACCCGCTTCCGTGATGCCCGCCACCGGGCCGGGCTAACCTCCTTCACCCGGACCGGCGATTTCGCATTCCGCACCGCCGGACCGGCCGCGTTGCTTGCGCCGGGGCCCCACTTTCGTGGCCGCCGCCGTTACTTGCAGAGCTGTTCGGCCATGCGGCGGCCCGCGATCGTCAGGCCGACGGCGGTCAGGACGGCCAGATAGGCCACGTCGAGCACCTGCAACCACCCCGTCGTGCCGGTGCTGAGGGCCCGGATCAGGTCGACCGAACGGCACAGCGGCGTCGCCTCGATGAGCCAGCGCACGGCGGTCGGATAGGCGGTGGGCGGAACAAAAGTGCCGGAGAACAGGAACAGGGCGAACTGACCGGACGCGATCAGGTCGAAATCCTGCCAGCTGCGGATGATCGTCGAGACGGCCATGCCCAGGGCGCCGAACGCGAGCCCGACCAGCAGCGTCGCCGGCAGCATGACCAGCGCCCGGGCCGGAGTGGTCAGACCCATGAACGCCATGATCACCACGAACGCGGCCGAATAGATCACCCCGCGGACCATGGCCCAGGCCAGCTCGCCCAGCGCGATCTCGATCGGCCGCACCGGGGTGGCCAGGATGCCCTCGTACAGCCGGACGAATTTCATCTTGCCGAAGAAGTTGAACGTCGTCTCGGACAGCGCGCCGGTCATCGCCGACGCCGCGAGCATGGCCGGCGCCACGAACTCGGCATAACCCACCACCTCGCCACCGGGCAGCGTGATGTCGCCGATCAGGGCGCCCACCCCGACGCCGATCGAGAACAGGTAGAGCACCGGCTCGAGGAAGCCGGACACCATGACCACCCGGTACGCCGAGCGCAGCGTCGAGATGTTGCGCTCGGTCACCGAGGCCGCCCGCCGCCCCGTTCCCTCGAACGAGATCAGCCGCGGCATCACCAGAGTCACCATCGTCAGATCACCAGCCGTCGGCGGAAGCGGTAGTGGGCCAGCAGGCAGCCGGCCACGCACCAGACCAGCAGATAACCCACGTGCAGCAGGCCCAGCCGGCCCGGCGAGGTGCCCAGGATCGCGTCGCGGGTGGGGGTACGACAGAGACGACCGGAATTCAGTCCGGCGGAGCCATGACCGTCTGGGCCGCCGCGACCCGGTCGTTGGTGAACTCGATGACCCCGGTCTGCGTCACCGGCGTGCCCGAGTCGTAGCGGACCGCCCAGCTCAGGCCGTCCTGCCCGGCGACCCGCCGGCCGACCACCCGCACGCCGCCGGTGGGCAGCGCGTGATGCGTCGTGTAGGCGACCGACTTGGTCACCCGGGTCCGTACCTGGTCGGGCAGGTCACCCGGATCGAGCAGCAGGAAGGCCAGAATCGGCCCGTCCACCAGCACGGTGTAGCCGTCGCGCTCCTCGGCCTGCTCGGCCGGCGTGATCCGCAGTTCCCGGCCCGACCACGCCGCCTTGTGGACCTCGTGCCAGCCCAGCCTCTTGCCCGGCGCCGAGGGGAGCCACAGCCCGTAGTTCGTCGCCACCACGGCCTGCTCGTCGGTGACCAGCGACCACGCCACCACCCGCTCGCCCGCCACCAGCGGAGGCTTGAGCGCTGACGGGAGGGAGGGCCGACGCCTGAGGAAGTTCACAGTCCACCTGCTGCCTGTTCGCGCAGGGCGCGCGCCTGCTGTTCGAGCGAGAAGAGCTCGCCGGCCAGGGCGAGATAAGCATCCTTGTTGGCCACCGGGTTGACCCGCTGGACCTTGGACTTCAGATCACGGATCCGGGTGATCACCGAGCCCATCTGCAGCCGGGCCAGGGTGATCTGCACATACCTGGGGTCGACCATGCCGTCGACCCGCAGCGGCTCGACCGCCAGCGCCGAGATCAGGCCCTGCCCGGCCAGGTCGGTGCAGCTGTCGCGCACCTTCTCGATCCACACCACGCCGGCCGCCGACACCGAGGAGGCGCCACCGGCCTGGTCGATCGCGACCCGGACGGCCTGGTAGACCGGGTCGGCGTAGTTTTCCGGGCCGACCACGTCGAACATCGGGCCGGCCAGCACCGGTTCCTGGATCGCCAGCTTGAGCGACTCTCGCTCGACCAGCCGCTGCGGCGCCTCGACGGCCGCGGGCGCGGGACGCGCGTCGGCCTGCGACGATTCCCCGCGCAGGGCCGAGTTGACGGCCCGCTGCACCGGCTCGAGATCCATGCCCAGGTCGGCCGCGAGCTTTCGCGCGTACTCGGGCCGTTTCTCCCGGTCTTTGAGCTTGGCGACCAACGGGGCGGCCCGGCGCATGGCCTCGACCCGGCCCTCGACCGTGTCCAGGTCGAAGCGCGAGATCGTGTGCCGCAGCGCGAAGTCGACCAGCGGTTCCCGGCCGGCGATCATGTCGCGCACGGCCAGGTCGCCGCGGGCCAGCCGCAGCTCGCACGGGTCCATGCCGCCCGGGCTGACCGCGATGAACGTACGCCCGACGAAGCGCTGATCCTCCTCGAAGGCACGCAGCGCGGCCTTCTGACCGGCGGCGTCGCCGTCGAACGTGTAGATGATCTCGCCGGTGAAGCTGTCGCTGTCCATCAGCAGGCGGCGCAGCACCCCGATATGGTCGATGCCGAACGCCGTGCCGCAGGTGGCCACCGCGGTCGGCTCGCCCGCCTCGTGGCAGGCCATCACGTCGGTGTAGCCCTCGACGATCACCGCCCGGCCGCGCTTGGCGATCTCCCGCTTGGCGTGGTCGATGCCGTAGAGCACGTGCGACTTCTTGTAGAGCGGCGACTCGGGCGTGTTCAGGTATTTCGGGCCGTCGTCGTCGTCGAACAGCTTGCGCGCGCCGAAGCCGATCACGTCACCCGACAGGTCGCGGATCGGCCACAGCAGCCGCCGCCGGAACCGGTCGATCAGCGACCCGGAGCGGGCCGGCTTGGTCAGCCCGGCCGAGTTGAGCTCCTCGGCCGTGAAGCCCTTCTGGCGCAGGTGCTTGGCCAGCGCGTCCCACGAGTCGGGGGCGAAGCCGCAGCTGTATTTCTCGGCCGCGTCCCGCCCGAAGCCGCGCTGGGCGAGGAACTCCCGGGCCTTGCGCGCGCCCGGCGTGCCGAGCTGATCGCGGTAGAAGTCGGTCGCGGCGACGTGCGCGGCGAGCAGCCGCTGCCGGTTCCCGCTCGGCGGCCGTGGCGCGCTGGGCGACGTGTCGGTCTCGTAGCGCAGCTGGATGCCGGAGCGCGAGGCCAGCCGCTCGATCGATTCCATGAACGACAGGTGCTCGGCGTCCATCAGGAACTTGATCGCGTCCCCGCCCTGACCACACCCGTGGCAGTAATACACACCGCGGGCGGGGGCGACGGTGAAGGACGGGGTTTTCTCGTCGTGGAAGGGGCACAGGCCCTTGAGGTTGCCGCCGCCGGCTGAGCGCAGCGTTACCGACTCGCTGATGATGTCGGCGATCGACGTGCGGTCGCGGACCAGCGCGATGTCCTCGTCCTTGACCCTGCCCGCCACGGCATACATCCTGCCTCGCGTCAGGTGCGGGCCGCCACCAGGGTCCCGTGCCAGCTGACCGCGGCCGTGTCGGTGAGCGAGGCGACCTGGTCGATCACGACCCGCAACGCCTCGGCATCACTCTCCGCAGCCTCGAACAACGGACCGAAAACCTTGTCAAGGGCCGAGGGTGTACGCCGGAGAGCGTCCACCAGCTCGACCAGGATGACCCGCTGCTGTTCGTACCAGTCCTCAGCCGCCCTCGTCCTCATCACGTAGCGCAACGCCATCCCCTTGAGCAGCGCGCACTGGTTACGGACGGTTCGCGGCACGATGAGGTCGGCGGCGTACCTGCGTACCGGATCGGTGCCGTAGCGGCTCTGCGTCGCGCCGACCGCCGAGGCGACGAAACGGCCGGTCAGGATGCTGGTCATCCGCTTGAGGCCGATCTGGGAGCGGAAAGTGCCGTCGTATCCGGCGACGTCGGTCACCACCGGGTCGGCCAGCAGCTGATCGAGCGCCACGGCCAGGTCGTCGACCGATTCGTCGGAATACGTCGCTGCGACGTCGGCGCACAGGGCGGCACGCTCGTCGGCGTCCTCCAGCAGGGGACGTAGCGCCAGGTAGCCGCCGTGCACGCCGTCCTCGACGTCGTGCACCGAGTACGCCACGTCGTCGGCCCAGTCCATCACCTGCGCCTCGAGGCAACGGCGTTCGCCCCGGTCGGCCGGGTGCAGCCAGTCGAAGACGGCACGGTCGTCGGCGTACACGCCGAATTTTCGCCGGCCCGGCTCCAGCGGCCAGGGGTATTTGCAGGTCGCGTCGAGCGAGGCCCGGGTGAGGTTGAGCCCGGCCCCGGGGACCTTCGCCTCGAGCCGGGTCAGGACGCGCAGGGTCTGCGCGTTGCCCTCGAAGCCGCCGCACGACTCGGCGACCTGGTGCAGCGCGTGCTCGCCGTTGTGGCCGAACGGCGGGTGGCCGAGGTCGTGGGCCAGCCCGGCCACGTCGACCACATCCGGGTCGCAGCCGAGGCGCTCCCCCATCTCGCGGGAGATCTGCGCCACCTCGAGCGAGTGGGTGAGCCGGGTCCGCAGGAAGTCGTCCGAGCCCGCGGTGTGCACCTGGGTCTTGGCGGCCAGCCGGCGAAACCCGGCCGAGTGCAGCACCCGGGCCCGGTCGCGCTGGTAGGGCGTCCGGCCGTAGCCGCTGTCCTTGGCCGGTTCCGCGACCCACCGCTGGGCGTCGAACGCCGTCATGAGATCACCCTATGCGGCCGGGACCTCCCGTTCGCGCTTCGACGAAAGCACGCAGAACTCGTTGCCCTCGGGGTCGGCCAGCACCACCCAGTTGACGTCGCGCTGGCCTATGTCGGTGGGCCGGGCCCCCATGTCGAGCAGGCGCTCGACCTCGGCCTCCTGGTCGTCCGGGCGCAGGTCGAGGTGCAGCCGGTTCTTGCCCTTCTTGGCCTCGGGAACAGGCGTGAAGAGCAGGCCGGGCAGCTCGTCGGCGCTCCGGCGGATCTCCACCTCGTCGGGCTGCTCGTTCACGATCACGTAGCCGAGCGCCTCGGCCCACCAGCGGGCCAGCCGCGCGGGGTCCTCCGCGTCGACGACGATCTGCTCCCATTGGCTCGGCATACACGACTCCTTCATCGAAAAGTGACGATCATGTTACGCGCCCCCCGCCGGCGACCCCCTACGGAAACAGCGCACCGCCGGTCCGCCGGGCGCGCGGCACGCCGCTGAGGATGACTGCGAAGTGCCGGGACCGACCCGGCACACCCGTCCTCCGGGGGAAGCCCGTGATTCCAGGTCCACCGGCCACCGCAAGTCTGCGGAGCCTGCTGACCGAGTTGGGCGAGTCGGCCCGCACCGGCGCGCTGCACATCGGTGGCCGCCCCGGCGGCATTCTCTATCTGGTCGCGGGGCGCATCGGGTACGCCGAGACGCCCGCCTGCCCCGGCATCGGCGAGCGTCTCGTCGCGTCCGGCCGGATCGCCGCCGCCACCTGGCGGGCGGTGCTGGCCGAGGGCCGCGGCGCCCATCGGGTCGGCCGGTTGCTGCTGCGCGAAGGCCTGATGGGGCAGAACGAGCTGTCGCTGCGCCTGGTCGCCGCGATCGCGGACGCGACGCACGAGCTGCTGCAGTCCGACGACGCGCCGGTCTGTTTCGTGCCCGGCGAGCGGCACTGGCTGGGGCCCGTCACGGGTGTCGAGCTGGGCGCGGTCGGCCACGTCGCCGCCCGCCGCCTGCGCGGAGCAGGTTCACCCGTACGGGGGCGGAACGCGGGGCCGGGCAACCGGGCGCCACGGCCCCGCCGGGCTGTCTGAGACCCGCCGACCACGACGCACAGCGGGTGCGACTGACCTTTCGGGTGTCGCCGGAGGATGGCCCACGGTGACGGAGCGACGACGTTCAGCGGAGCCGCACCTCGCCCACCGACCGGAGGCCCGCAGCGCTGAGGAGTGATGTGCCCGGCGTCGACCACTGTCTACAGGAGGCCATGGCGATTCCTGGCGCTGTCGGCGCCAGCATCGTCGACTACACCACCGGCTTCCCGGTCGCCACGACGGGAGCCGCACCCAATTCCGATCACGAGGCCGCCGCGGCCGGCACGGCCGATGTGGTGCAGGCGGCGAACAGCCGGTCCCTGTACGTCTCGGCCCTTCCGCACGACCTGCTGGAAGACCTGATCATCACCACCGCCGGCGGCTATCACCTGCTGCGCATGGTGCGGACCGAATTCGACAGCCGGCTGGTGCTCTACGTCTGGCTCGACCGCGGGCAAGGCAACCTCGCGGTGGCCCGCCGCCGCATGGAGAAGCTCGCCGACGAACTCGTCGCTACGTAGCAAACGACCAACGGGGATGGGAGTGACCGTGACAGCCTCGACGACTGTTGCCCCGGGGCACCTGCTCACGCAGGTGGCCGGTGAGCGGCAGACCGGCGCGCTGATGGTCGGAGGCCATCCCGGCGGCGCGGTCTACGTCCTCGAGGGCCGGGTCATCTACGCCGAGTCGCCGGCCGCGCCCGGGGTCGGCGAGCTGCTCATCGCCTCCGGCCGGCTGGCCGGGCGCACCTGGCAGAACGCGCTCGACCTGGGCACGTCGACCGCCCGGGTCGGCCGGCTGCTGGTCGAGCAGGGCCACCTGACCCAGGGCGAGCTGGAGTTGTGCATGCTGGGCGCGATCTACGACGCGGCGTACTTCGCGCTCGCCCCGGCCGCGGCCCCGGTCGAATTCCTGGCCGGGGCGACGCACTGGCTGGGCCCGGTGGTGCACATCGACCCGGCGGCGATCAACCGGGAGGTGGACCGGAGGATCGGTCTGCTCGACGAGATCTTTCCGGACGCCCGGGTCGACACGGCGGCGGTCGCTCCGGTGCCGAGGCCACCCCGGGAGCGGATCTCGCTCACCTCGCTGCAGTGGGAGCTGCTGGTCAACGCGGACGGCCAGCGCACACCGGCCGACCTGGCCCTGCTGCTGGGCCGGGCGGGTTACGCCACGGTGCAGGAGCTGCGCCGGATGGCCGCCATGGGCCTGATCGAGCTGCCCGAGGTGCGCTCCGAAGGCCCGGAATTCGTGCGGCTGCCGCACGGGCGGGGCGCCGCGGCCGATGTGCAACGCCCGGCCGCGCCGGTCGTCTCCGGGGCGCGCGCGTCCGCACCCGTGCCGGTTCCCGTGGCACCACCGGCGCCGGACCCACCGCGGCACCTCGCCGAGGACGCCGGCGGTCAGGCGATCTATCGGCCGCCGGCCCGGCTGGCCCGCCGCAAACCCGGAGCCAAGCTGCCCAAGGAGGTGGCCGGCGAGCCCCCGCCGGTACACCAGGGCACCGATGAAGTCCTGCTCAAGCGCATCCGCACCGCATTGAGGGCCTTGCGGTGACCCGCGCACCCCCAGGGAGAAAGAGAGGCGAGGATGACGGTGGATCCGGCGGTGCTCGAGGAACTCGACCGCCTGCGAGGCCGGGTGCATGAACTCTCCGGCAGCGTGCTCGCCACCACCGACGGGCTGGTGGTCGCGCACGACGCGCACGGCATCGAACCGGACAGCATCGCCGCACTGGCCGCCGCACACCTCGCGCTGGCCCGGCGGTTCGCGCACGCGGTGAACCACGGCGAGCTTCGCGAGTCGGTGGTGGAGTGCGACCGGGGCTACATCACCTCGTACACGGCGGGGCCCAACGCCCTGCTCACCCTGGTCACCACCGGCGACGCGAACCTGGCCATGGTGCACCTCGAGGCACGCCGCTGCGTACGCCGCCTGGTCCGGATCCTGAGGTTGGACAACAAGCCGATGGCGCGGCCCGAGATCCCGCAACAGCCGGGGCCGACGAGCCCGCTGGCCCGGCGTACCCCGATGGCCACCCTGTCGACCAATGCCCGCCGTCGACAGGCCGCGGGATGAGCCACCCGGCTCCCCGCAGACAAGCGGCACACCGCCGCGAACGACCGGTTCCGCCTGAGCGGGCGGACCGCCATCCCACCGCAACGGAGGACAATTCCATGGCCGACATGGACACCGCACTCAAAGAAATCATGGAGATCGACGGCGCCATCGGCGTCGCGCTGGTCGACCACACGAGCGGCATGGCCCTCGGCACGGTCGGCGGCGGCAAGGACCTCGATCTGACGGTCGCCGCGGCCGGCAACACCGATGTGGTGCGGGCCAAGCTGCGGGCGATGGAAATGCTCAACATCACCGAGAAGATCGAGGACATCCTCATCACCCTGGACAGCCAATACCACCTGATCCGGCCGCTGACGAGCCGGGCCGGCAAGGGGCTGTTCCTCTATGTGGCGCTGCGCCGCGACCGGTCGAACCTGGCCATGGCCCGCCACCAGCTGAAGCGCATCGAGAACGACATGGACGTCTAGTCCCGTGCCCAAAAGGAGACGGGGAGGGCCGGGAGCGGCTCTCCCCGCCTCGTTCTATACCGTTTCCCCTTGTGCCAGTGCCTGAGATCGTGCGTGACGTCGCCAGCGGCGCGATCGGGTACGAGGCCGGGCTGGACGCGCTGACCGTGGCGCCTGCGGCCGAGGTCGACGCGGCGCTCGGGGCCGCCCTGCGGGATGCGTTCGAGCGGCTCTTCCGGGGCGGATGGCAGCCGGCCGAGCTGCACCGGGTGGTGGCCCGGCTGGGCGATCCGGTGCAGGCCGGGCTGGTGGCGACGGCCGCGGCGGCGTACGCGGGCCGCTTTGCCGAAGTTGATCCGCGCTGGCTGCGTCAGGCCGCCGACCTTCCGCCGGGGCCGGCCCGCAAACCCGACCGGATCACCCTGCTGGACGCGTCGCTGGGGCTGCTGCGCGAGCTGCGGCGACTGCCGGGGGTCGAGGTGCTGATCCCGCCGCCTGGGTCCGTTTTGTCGTCCTTGAACGACAAGACCGACGACCGGATGCTCGACCGGGTGCGGGCGCTGCTGGCCAAGGCCGAGTCGACCGACTTTCCGGCCGAAGCCGAGGCGTACTCGGCGAAGGCGCAGGAGCTGATCGCCCGGCACAGCATCGAAGAGGCGCTGACCAGCGCGAACCGGACCGAAGTGGTGCCGTTCGCGCGACGGATCGGCGTCGACCACCCCTATGAGAGCGAGAAGGCCTCGCTGCTCGACGCGGTGGCCCGGGCCAACCACTGCCACACGGTGTGGTCGCCCGAGCTGGGCTTCTCGACGGTCTTCGGGTTCGACGCGGACATCGACGGGGTCGAGCTGCTCTACACGTCGCTGCTGGTGCAGGCCAACCGGGCGATGGCGCGGGACGAGCCGGTCAAGGGGAAAGCGCGGATCAAGGCCTTCCGGCGGAGCTTCCTGGTGGCGTACGCGGTGCGGATCGGCGAACGGCTGGCGCAGGTCATCCGTCAGGAGCTCGCGTCGCACTCCGATCTGCTGCCGGTGCTGCGCGACCGCGACGTCCAGGTTCGCGAGGCACTGCAAAAATCCTTCCCGCGTACGGTCCGGGCCCGCGGCAGCCGGATCGACAGCCTCGAAGGATGGGACTCGGGCCGGGCCGCGGCCGACGAGGCCCAATTGGGTTGACCGGTGGGGCAGACTGAGGGCATGTCGCCTCCACGTTGACGCTGAACCTTTTATGCGGTGCGGGCCTGTTCCGAGGCCGTGCCCCTCTACCCGGTGTACGCGCTGCTCTTCGCCGACACCGGTCTCAGCACGGCCCAGGTGTCGTCGCTGTTCGCGATCTGGTCGGTGGTGGCCTTCGCGGCCGAGATTCCCTCCGGCGCGCTGGCCGACGCCTGGTCCCGCCGCGGGCTCTACGCGCTCGGTGAGGTGCTCAGCGCGAGCGGTTTCCTGCTGTGGATCCTCTGGCCGTCGTACCCGGGCTTCGCGCTGGGTTTCGTGCTGTGGGGGCTGGGCGGGGCGCTCGGCTCGGGGACGCTCGAGGCCCTGGTGTACGACGAGTTGGAGGCCTCCGGCCGGTCGGCCGACTATGCCCGGATCGTCGGGCGCGGTGGCACGATCTCGCTGCTGGCCATGCTCGGCGCCACCCTGCTCGCCACCCCGGCCTGGCAGCTCGGCGGCTATCTCCTGGTGGGCGGCCTGAGCGTCGCGATCAAGGCGGTGGGCGCCGGACTGGCGCTACGCCTGCCGTCGTCGGTTCCCGCCGGGCCGGACGAGGAGGGCGCCTACTGGGCGCTGCTGCGCTCCGGGGTGCGCGAGGAGGTCGGCTCCCGCCGCGTCGGACGGGCCGTGCTGGTCGCGGCGCTGATTCCCGGTTTCACGGCGCTCGACGAATATCTGCCGCTACTCTCGCGCGACAAGGGCGCCTCGACCGCGGTGGTGCCCCTGCTGTTCGCCGTGACCGCGCTCGCGATGGCGGCCGGCAGCGGGCTCGCCGCACGGCCCTTCCCCCTGGTGGCGACGCTGCCGGTGGCGGCCGGGCTGCTCGCCGTCGGCGCTCTCGTCCCCCACTGGGCCGGCCTGATCGCGGTGTCGGCGGCGTTCGGGCTGCTCGAATTTTCGATCATCCGCGCCGAGACCCGGCTCCAGGACACCATCACCGGGCCGGCCCGCAGCACGGTCCTGTCCGTGGCCGGATTCGGCGGCGAGGTCTTGGCGGTGCTGCTCTACGCCTTCTTCGCCGTGGATCTGCCGCTCCCAGTGCTCTTCGGCCTGTGCGGCGTGCCCCTCCTGGTCACGGCCGTGGTCGCCCGTCGTTAGCCGCTCATCAAGATCTTTTGAGCAGCCGCCGCCTCCCCCGCCCACAGGGACGGGGCTGACCTTAGCCGAATCGGAGCAAGCGCCTCCGAAGTTATCCACAGGCCGGAGTTGTCCACCGGCGGGTCAGCCGCCGCTGTTCTCCATTTCGGCGCCCTCGGGGACGGTGTCGTCGTCCCGGCTGTCGAGCCAGCCGTGGGGCAGCGAGACCTTGCCCGGGGCGTTGATCCGGCCGCGGGGCTGGCCCAGCTCGCTGGCCGGGAACGGCACGCTCGGGTCGAGCTTGCCCAGCAGGTCGTCCAGCTCGGCCAGCGACGACACCATCGCGAGTCGCCGGCGCAGCTCGCCGCCGACCGGGAAGCCCTTCAGATACCAGGCGATGTGCTTGCGGTAGTCGGCACAGCCGTGTTTCTCGTCGCCGAGCGCGTCGACCAGCAGCTCCGCGTGCCGAGACATGATCTTGGTGACCTCGCCGAGCGTCGGCAGCACCGGCCGGTAGCCGGGGCCCTGGGTGAAGGCGGCCTCGAGGTCGGCGAACAGCCACGGGCGGCCCAGGCAGCCGCGCCCGACCACGACCCCGTCGACCTTGGTGTGCTCGACCATGCGCAGCGCGTCGGAGCCCTCCCAGATGTCGCCGTTGCCCAGCACGGGCACGTCGAGGGCCTGCTTGAGCGTGGCGATCGCGTCCCAGTCGGCCAGGCCCGAGTAACGCTGCTCGGCCGTGCGCGCGTGCAGCGCCACCGCGGCCACGCCCGCCTCCTGCGCGGCCAGGCCGGCTTCGACGTACGTCAGGTGGTCGTCGTCGATGCCCTTGCGCATCTTGATCGTGAGCGGGATCCCGAACGGCCGGGCCGCCTCGACGGCCTGCCGGACGATCCGCCCGAACAACTTGCGCCGCCAGGGCAGGGCCGAGCCACCGCCGCGCCGGGTCACCTTGGGCACCGGGCACCCGAAGTTGAGGTCGACGTGATCGGCCAGCCCGTCCTCGCCGATCATCCGCACCGCGGCCGCCGTCACGTCCGGGTCGACGCCGTAGAGCTGCAGGCTGCGGAAGCTCTCGTCCTCGGCGAACTCGACCATCTTGAGCGTCTTGGGAATCCGCTCGACCAGCGCCCGCGTCGTGATCATCTCGCAGACGTAGACCCCGCCGCCCTGCTCCCGGCAGAGCCGCCGGAACGCCACGTTGGTGATGCCCGCCATCGGGGCCAGCACAACGGGCGGGTTCACGGCGTGATCGCCGAGCATGAGCGTTCCAGTCACGCCCCTAGCGTAGTTGCCCTCTCTCCGTACGCTCAAAAGCATGGAAGCGCACAAGACCAGCGCGTGGCGAGGCCACTACCGCCTGACCGAGGGCGGCCGGGAGATCACCACCTGGGACAGCTCGTTCTGGAAGAGCGGCGGCGAGTTCGTCCTGGGCGGGCAGCGCTTCCGGGTGCGGTCGAACGGGTGGGGCAGCAAATACACGATGACCGACGACGCCGGGGCCGTGGTCGCGTCGGCCGGCAAGGTCGGGCGTAAGCGGTGGAACGTCGAGGCCGGCGGCCAGACCTTCGACTTCCAGCGCAAGTCGTTCTGGAGCAGCGAGCAGGAACTGGTGCTGGCCGGCGCGCGGGTCGGCTCGGTGCGCAAGCAGAGCGCCTGGCGCAGCGACGTCGACGTCGACCTGCCGACCCTGCCGCCCGCGGTCCAGGTCTTCGTGTTCGGCGTCGTCGTCAGCATGTGGGAGCAGCAAAGCGCCGCCGCCGCAGCCTCCTCCGGCGGCGGCTGACGCGGGCCGCCGATGTCGCGCGCCGACCGAGAACCTGGAGCACTGAACTGTGCCGCTCGATCCAATTCCTGCTGATCGGGCAGATCCACCCGACCAGCTCCAGCGCCGTGACGTGGATGTCGGCAATCGGCCGGTTGAACATGGGCTCGTGATGCGCGAGCCGATTGCGCGACAGGCGCAGGACCTCGACCGCGTCTTGAATGACCCGGCGTCGGCGCTGACCCGGGAAGGCGTGATAGAGACTCTGGCGCCAGAGCGTTGTGTCGTACTGACCGGCCAGCATCACGCGCCAGAAGCCGAACGGAAGCTGGGCGACGACGCGGCCCGGCGTCTCCGTATGCCGGCCATGTCGCGTGACGCGCTGCTGAGCCACGTGAATGGCATCGATCTGACGCGACTGGAAAAGCCCACCAGGATCCAAATACCACCGCGGCTCATCAAATCGCCGGGTCGACCATGCTGTCAGACTTTCGTGGATCGCATTCCGCAGAACCACCTCGACGTGCCCGATCGTCGTGCCGAGAGACGCCGACAGGGCTGAGTTCCAGACGTAGAGATCGAGGGCTGAGGCGATGTCACCGCCTCCGGCAACTACGTAGGAAGACAACCGTTCGGGTGACAGACGATCCGTCAAAGCCGTCATTTCGCTTAAATCAGCGTGCATCCCTTGGCCACTCTCCCCGTTCCGCGATAGCCTTGATGAAGAAACCCCGGACAGCCTCTGCTTGCATGCGGCCGGGGTTCTTTTTTGTCTGCTCCAATGTAGGTACATACTAGTCTCTCGACTAGCTGCTCCGCATCTAGCGATTCATCCGCACCGCACAGTTGTCGGGATCTGGCAGAGTCGGGGTATGGGTGATGGTGGTGGGGCTCGCCGGCTGGTGGTGGTGTTCGAGTCAGCGGTGGCCGAGGCCATTCTTCGGCTGACGCCGGATCTGGGGTTTCAGACCGTGCTGGTGGAGCCCGACCCGACCCGGGTGATGGGGACGCCCCGGCCGCACGGGGACCGGCTCGTGCATGATCTCGCGGCGGCCAACCTTGACTCGATCACCGACGTCGTGCTGACCGATCACCACCGGGGCGAGATCGGGAGTGTGCTCCAGGAGGCGCTCGCGGCCGAGACGCGGTGGGTGGGGATCATAGGGAACCCCAAGAAGGAAGGGCCGCACGTGGCGGCCCTTCGCTCCCTCGGTGTGCCGGACGACCAGATCGCCCGGGTGCACCGCCCGATCGGGCTCAACATCAGGGCCCAGACCCCGGCCGAGATCGCCGTGGCGGCCCTGGCCGGGCTCATCGCCGATCGCAACGACCGGCCGGGCGGCTTCGACTTCTGAGGGTCAGCAGCCGGGCAGACGCTTGAGCAGGTAGTCCTCGATCTGGGCCAGGCCGACCCGCTCCTGCTTCATGGTGTCGCGGTCGCGCACGGTCACCGCGTCGTCGGTGAGGGTGTCGAAGTCGACCGTGACGCAGAACGGGGTGCCGATCTCGTCCTGGCGGCGGTAGCGGCGGCCGATCGCCTGCGAGTCGTCGAACTCGACGATCCAGCGCTTGCGCAGCAGTTCCGCCAGCCCGCGGGCCTTGGGCGACAGTTCCGGGTTGCGCGAGAGCGGCAGCACCGCGACCTTGACCGGGGCCAGCCGCGGGTCGAACCGCATGACCGTGCGCTTGTCGACGCCGCCCTTGGTGTTGGGGGCCTCGTCCTCGTCGTACGCCTCGAGCAGGAAGGCCAGGACCGCGCGGGTCAGGCCGGCCGCGGGCTCGATCACGTACGGCACCCAGCGTTCCTGCTTCTCCTGGTCGAAGTAGGAGAGGTCGACGCCGGAGTGTTTGGAGTGCGTGGACAGGTCGTAATCGGTGCGGTTGGCGATGCCCTCGAGCTCGGCGAACTCGGTGCCGCCGAACATGAAGCGGTACTCGATGTCGACCGTGCGGGTCGAGTAGAACGACCGTTTCTCGGCCGGGTGCTCGTAGAACCGCAGGTTCCGCTCCGAGAGGCCGAGGTCGCGATACCAGTTCCAGCGCTCCTGCAGCCAGTACTCGTGCCACTTCTCGTCGGTGCCGGGCTCGACGAAGAATTCCATCTCCATCTGCTCGAACTCTCGCGTCCGGAAGATGAAGTTGCCCGGGGTGATCTCGTTGCGGAAGCTCTTGCCGACCTGGGCGATGCCGAACGGCGGCTTCTTGCGGGCCGCCGTGGCCACGTTGTTGTAGTTGACGAAGATGCCCTGGGCGGTCTCGGGGCGCAGGTAGTGCAGGCCGTCGGCGCTGTCGGTCGGGCCCAGGAAGGTCTTCATCAGGCCGTTGAAGTTCTTCGGCTCGGTGAAGGTGCCCTTGTTGCCGCAGTTCGGGCAGTTCAGCTCCTGCAGCGAGGACGGCACCGAGCCGTGCTTGGCCTCGTACGCCTCCTCGAGATGGTCGGCCCGGAAGCGCTTGTGGCAGGACTGGCACTCGGTCAGCGGGTCGGTGAACGCCTCGACGTGACCGGAGGCGGTCCACACGTCCTTGTTGAGGATGACGGCGGAGTCGAGGCCGACGATGTCGTCCCGCTGCTGGACCATCGTGCGCCACCACTGGCGGCGGACGTTCTCCTTCAGCTCGACGCCCAGCGGACCGTAGTCCCAGGCCGAGCGGGTGCCTCCGTAGATCTCGCTGGAGGGGAAGACGAAGCCACGGCGCTTGGCCAGGCTGACGACGGCATCGATACGGTCGGCGGGCATGATCCTCCTACGCCGGCTGGGTGTCGGCGGGGACTTCGTAGCGGCGATCGCGGGAGCGATCAGGACAAACAGCGAGATTACTCTCCGAGCCGGCACACCTCGAACTGGCCCGTGGTCGTGTTCTGGTCGAGGGTGGCCTGCAGCTCACCGGTCTGGCCGCTCTCGTAGGTGGCCTCGACCGGGACGACGAAAGTCACCGTGTTGAATGTGCCCAGGTCCCAGTCGGCGATCTTGTTTTCCGCCTCGACCCGGGTGCGGAACTCGGACGCGGTCTCGCCGGCTTTCGCGTCCTGGCACAGATCGTCGTACGCGTCGTCGTAGCGCCCGGCCTTCAACGCCTCCAGATAGCCGTCGACGGCGGCGTGCGCCTGCTCGTCGATCGCGCCGGTGACCGAGGAGCCGAGCCCGATCAGCGCGGCCAGCCCGCCGCCGCAGATGAGCACGAGAACACCGGCGCCGATGCCCAGGCCCCAGCCGATGCGTTTGCCCTTGCCCTCGACCGGTGGCGCCGGGAACGGCGGCTGGACACCCGGGCCCTGCGGCGGAGCGGGAACGTGAGGCGCCGTCATGGAACCAAGAGTAGTCGTCAGCGCCACGGTTCCGCGGCCCGGTCGCTCTCGGCCACCACGACCTGGCCACCCGGTTCGGCGCTGGCCAGCGTCTCGAAGGCGGACGGCTCGTCGATCGACTGGGAGAGCAGCGGGGCGGCGTGGACCTTGACGTCGAAGCCGCCCAGGGCGCGCCGGTAGGCTCCCACGGACTGCCACTCGGTGACCATGGTCCAGCAGGTCGGGTCCTCGAGCGCGCGGGTCAGCCGGCCGGCCAGATAGCCCGGGCGGTCGGCCAGCGCGGCGAGCGCCAGGTGCGCGCGTCCGGCGAAGTCGTCCTGCGTTTCCAGCGGTACGGCGAAGCGGTTGAGCACCAGCATGAAGCGAGCGTACGCAGGGTGGGGAGAGACACTTTGACTCAGTCCGACAATTTGCTGCGCCGGCTCGCGCGGGTGAATCCGACGACGGCGTTCATCGTCGCGCTCGCGGTGATGCTGGCCGGTCTCTTCCTGCCCGGCATCATCGGCGCCGCGCTGCTCTTCGTGCTGGCCCTGGGCCTGGCCGCGCTCACGTTCACGACCTGGCCGGTGCAGTCCCCGTCGACCCGGGCGATCCGGCTGATCCTGCTCACCTTGCTGCTCGCGATGGTGCTGGCCAAGGCGCTCTGACCCCGGCTCTTGCGAAACCCATGCGCTTTTGACAATCATTATCATTGTCGGAGACAGTGGGTGGTATGAGCCGCCGTCTGCTTCCTACCCTCCTTGTCACAGCCGCCCTGGCCGGCTGCGGCGGCCAGGCGGGGTCGGCGGCGGACGGCAAGTTCAAGGTCGTGACGGCCTTCTACCCGCTGCAGTTCCTGAGCGAGCGGATCGGAGGCGACGTGGTCAGCGTCACCAACCTCACCAAGCCGGGCGCCGAGCCGCACGACATCGAGCTCACCCCGCGCCAGGTCGGTGACGTGGCCGGGGCCGGTCTCGCGGTCTACCTCAAGGGGTTCCAGCCGGCCGTCGACCAGGCCGTCGAGCAGGAGGCGAAGGACCACGCGTTCGACGCCACCGCCGTCGTCGACCTGCTGCCGATCAGCGAGGCCGCCGACGACCACGGCCACCGCGAGGAAACGGCCGGGGGCGGGGAGGATCCGCACGTCTGGCTCGACCCGGTGCGCCTGGCCACGATCGCCGACAAGCTGGGCGAGCGGCTGGCCGAGGCCGACCCGGAGAACGCCGCCGGCTACCAGGCCCGCGCCGCTGCCCTGCACACCGAGCTCGACCGGCTGAACACCGAGTTCGCCGACGGGCTCCGGACCTGCCAGCGCCGCGAGCTGGTGACCAGCCACACCGCGTTCGGCTATCTGGCCAACCGGTACGACCTGCACCAGGTCGGCATCACCGGCATCTCGCCCGAGGCCGAGCCGTCCCCGCAGCGGCTGGCCACCGTGGCTGCCGAGGCCAAGGCGACCGGCACCACGACCATCTACTTCGAGACGCTGGTGAGCCCGGCCGTAGCCGAGACCATCGCCCGCGAGGTCGGCGCGAAGACCGCCGTCCTCGATCCGCTCGAGGGTCTCACCGACTCCGGCGGCGACTACTTCACCGAGATGCGGGCCAACCTGACCGCCATCCAGACCGGGCTGGGGTGTTCGTGATGAGCGTCGTGACGGTGCGCCACGCCGCGGTCGGCTACGACGGCCGCGAGATCCTGCACGACGTCTCGCTGGCGGTCGGCGCCGGTGAGGTGGTCGCGATCCTCGGCGCCAACGGCTCCGGCAAGTCCACCCTCATCCGGACGATCCTCGGGCTGGTCCCGCTCAGCCGGGGCGAGATCGACCTGTTCGGCACGCCGCAGCGCCGGTTCCGCGACTGGGCCCGGGTCGGTTACGTGCCGCAGCGGCTCGGCGCGGGCAGCGGTGTGCCGGCCACGGTGGGCGAGGTGGTCGCCTCTGGCCGGCTGGCCCGGCGCGGCATCTTCCGCCCGGCCGGCGCCGTCGACCGGGCAGCGGTGCACGACGCGCTCACGGACGTCGGCCTGCTCGACCGCATCAACGACCCGGTCACCACATTGTCGGGCGGTCAGCAACAGCGCACCCTGATCGCCCGCGCGCTGGCCGGGAAGCCCGACCTGCTCGTGCTCGACGAGCCGACGGCCGGGGTCGACGCGGCCAGCCAGGAGGCGTTCGCCGCCGCGCTGGGCCGGTTCGAGGCCGGCGGCGGGACGATCGTGCTGGTCGCGCACGAGCTGGGCCCGCTGCGGCCGCTGATCGACCGCGCGGTCGTGGTGCACGAGGGCCGCATCGCGCACGAGGGCGCGCCGCCCGAGCCCGCCGGTCACCACGCCGAGCCCGACCACGACCACGTGCACCCGCACGCCGTCCAGCAAGCGGCCGGCATCTGCGAGACCCCCGCCGACCGGATCGCGGCGAATTAATGGACCTCTTTCAGTACGACTTCATGATCCGGGCCCTGATCGGCGCGCTGATCATCGGGCTGGCCGCGCCCGCGCTCGGCATCTACCTGGTGCAGCGCCGGCTCTCGCTGATCGGCGACGGCATCGGTCACGTGGCGCTGACCGGCGTCGGCGTCGGCCTGCTGCTCAACCAGTCCCCCGTGATCAGCGCGGTGATCGTGGCGGCGATCGGCGCGGTCGGCGTCGAGCTGATCCGCGAACGGGGACGGACGTCGGGCGACCTCGCGCTGGCCCTGCTCTTCTACGGCGGCATCGCCGGCGGTGTGGTGCTGGTGGCGCTCTCCGACGACGCCAGCAGCAACAGCCTGATCCAATACCTGTTCGGCTCGCTGATCACCACGTCGCCCCAGGACATCGCGGTGATCGCGGCGCTGGGCACGATCGTGCTGATCGCCATGCTGGCGTTCCGGCCGGCGTTGTTCGCGGTCTGCAACGACGAGGAGTACGCCCGGGTCAGCGGTCTGCCGGTGCGCGCGCTCAACCTGCTCATGGCGGTGACCACCGCGGTGACGGTGACCATCGCGATGCGTACGGTCGGGTTGTTGCTCGTCTCGGCCCTGATGGTCATCCCGGTCGCCGCGGCGCAGCAGGTCACCCGCGGCTTCCGCACCACGATGGCCGCCGCGATGGTGATCGGGCTGGTCGCGGCCGGGATCGGCGTCGTCGTCTCGGCCGAGGCCGACACCCCGCCCGGGGCGACCACGGTGATCCTGGCCCTCGCGATCTTCGTCGCCATCACCGCCGCCGCCGCGGGCCGACGTCTGCTGCGGCGACGCGCCCACCCGCCCCGCGAGGTGGAGCCGCCCGACGTGGTTCTGCAGAAGGCTGAGGTCCGATGACGACGCAGAGCGGTTACGAGGCGTACGAGTCGGCCGGTGAACTGCTGCGGGCCCTGTCCGCGCCGATCCGGGTCGCGATCGTCGCCGAACTGGGCGCGGGCGAGCGTTGCGTCCACGAACTGGTGGAAAAGCTGGGCGCCCCCCAGCCGCTGGTCTCGCAGCATCTGCGGGTCCTGCGCGGCGCCGGGGTGGTGCGAGGTGCGCGTCGTGGCCGGGAGATCGCATACTCGCTGGTGGACGATCACGTCGCGTACATCGTCGCCGACGCGGTCAGCCACGCGAGGGAGGTCCGATCGTGAACGCCGAATCCACGGCCGCGCAGCGCAACACCAAGCAGCGCAGCGCGGTGAGCAACGTGCTCGCCCAGGCCGAGGGCTTCTACAGCGCCCAGGAGTTGCACGCCATGCTGCGGGAACGGGGCGAGCGGGTGGGCCTGACCACCGTCTACCGCACCCTGCAGGGGCTGGCCGACGCGGGCGAGATCGACGTCATGCGGCCGCCCGGCGGGGAGCATCTCTACCGCCGGTGCAGCCAGGGGCACCACCATCACCTGGTCTGCCGGTCGTGCGGCCGGGCCGTCGAGGTCGAGGGGCCCGCGGTCGAGTCGTGGGCCGACAAGGTGGCGAGCCGGCACGGCTTCGTCGACGTCTCGCACACGATGGAGATCTTCGGAACCTGCCCGGAGTGCGCCGCCACAAGTGCACGCTGAGCGCGTCCGCGTGGGACGCTGTCCGGCGTGAAGCTCTATGCCGACCGGCTGCCCACCGCCGTACGTCAGCTCCTCACCGACATCGTCGTCGTGCTCTGGGTCTATCTCTGGGTGCGGGCCGGCATGTGGGTCAACGACATGGTCGAGAAACTGGGCGTCCCCGGGGCCAAGCTGGAGAGCGCGGGCGGGGGCATCGCCGACAACCTGTCCGACGCCGGCAGCAAGGTCGGCCGGGTTCCGCTCGTCGGCGATCAGCTGGTCAAGCCGTTCGAGGGCGCGGCGTCGGCCGCCCGGTCGATCGCCGAGGCCGGTCAGCAGCAACAGGAGATCGTCGACCAGATGGCGATCATCGTGGCTCTCGTCGCGGTCGCCGTCCCGTTCGCGCTGGTGCTCTTTCTCTGGCTTCCGCTGCGGTTGCGCTGGATGCGTCGAGCCTCGGTGGCCGCGACCGTCCGCGATCAGCCCGCCGGACGCGACCTGCTGGCCCTGCGCGCCCTGGCCAGCCAGCCTCTCGACAAGCTGGCCAAGCTCGGCCCCGACATCGCGCAGAGCTGGCGCAACGGTGACGCGGCGGCGGTCGACTCGCTGGCCGAGCTCGAACTCAAGCGGCTGGGCCTGAAGTCGGCTCGCCGCTGACCTCCTCGTCCTCGTCCTCGTCGTCCTCGTCGATCCAGTTGCGCCGGAAGAACGGCAGGGCGGCCCAGAACGACAGGAAGAAGAGCGCGGCGATCCCGGTGAAGATGAAGGCGATCGGCCGGGCCAGGATGAAGTCGGTGACCAGCAGGACGCAGCTGACCATGGAGACCAGCAGGAAGGCGAGCCCGCCGGTCAGCATCCGGTGGGCGAACCGCACCAGCTCGGGCTTGCGGCCCTGACGGAACAGCGCGCGGTGGAAGGCGACCGGCGCGATGATCATGGCGGTGGCGCCGGCCGCGGAGAGCAGCGCCACCACGTACGTGTCCTTCTGGAACTGGGTGACCTGCGGGAACCCGCTGCTGAAGGGCAGGGTCAGCAGGAAGGCGAAGAGGATCTGGATGCCGGTCTGGGTGACCCGCAGCTCCTGCAGGAGATCCGCGAAGTTGCGGTCCCAGCGTTCCTTCTCGGTCTCGTTCTTGATCCGCGTCTTCTCCGCCACCATGACGCTGCGCATTCTCCTGGTTAGACGGAAATCAAACTTTGCCGACACGGTTCAGGACGGCGTCGGCCAGCGCGCTCGCGGCCTGCTCGGGCACCCAGTGGCTGATCCCGCGCATCGCCACCATCTGATAGTCGGCCTCGACCCAGTCCCGGGTGCGCAGCGCGGCGGTCAGCGTGACCACCCCGTCCTTGTCGCTCCAGACATACGTGGTCGGCACCCGGATGATCCCCGGGCCGCCGGGCGCACCCCCGGTGACCGCGCGATACCAGTTCAGGCCGCCGGTGAGCCGGCCCGGCTCGTCGCGCATCGACTCGACGTACCTGTCGCCCCTGGCCCCGATCGGCTTGAACATGCCCCGCAGCACGGCACCGTCGCGCGCGAGCAGCACGCGCTCGGCGATCGACGACTGGAAGAGCTTGAAGTACGACATCCGGGCCCGCTGTTCCGCGCGGACCCGCAGCGCCAGGCCCAGCGCCTTGGGGTGCGGAATCGAGACAGAGGTCAGTGTGCGCACCCGCTCGGGGTGGTTGCCCGCGAGCCACCAGGCCACGACCGCACCCCAGTCGTGCCCGACCACGTGGGCCGACTCGATGCCGAGCGCGTCGAGCACGGCCACGGCGTCGGCCGTCGGCTCGGCCAGCTGGTAGGCGCCGACCCCGGCCGGGCGGGCGCCGGGCGAGGTGCCGCGCTGGTCCAGGGCGTACGTCCGGAGGCCGGCCGCGTGCAGTATCGGCGCCAGCAGATCGAACTCACGGTGGTCCTGCGGGAAGCCGTGCAGCAGGAGCACCGGATCGCCGCCGTCCGGCCCGTCCTCGTACACGTCGAAGGTCAGCCCCCGGGCCTCGATCTGCCTTTGCTGCATGTGATCACTCCCTCGCTTTCGCCCGGACAACTGCGGTGTTAGCGTCATCGAAACACATGCAGTGAGGCTTATTCGCGACGGTGGAGACACCGTCGTCGACTTTCGCTCCGGCGAGGGTCAGGGTAGGTCGCGAATAAGCCTCATCCGACAGGGGAGCGCACAGCGCTGAGAGTGCGGGTAAAACCGCAGACCCTCGCACCTGATCTGGGTAATGCCAGCGCAGGAAGTTCGGTCTTTTCTCCAGCCGCGCCATGCCCGGGGTCCACCCGGTCATGGCGTGCGTCTCCTCCCGGTACAAACTGGGAGGTTCCATGAACAACCGGTGGCGGACGATCGACATCGTCATAGCCTCGATCATCGCCGTGGCCTTCGGGGTCATCTTCTGGGCCTGGGGCCTGCTCTGGAACGGGCCGGCCGACGCCATCCCGCTGCCCGGCCGGGCCATCCTGTACGGCGTCTGGCTGGTCCCGGCCGTGCTGGGCGCACTGATCGTGCGCAAGCCCGGCGCCGCTTTCTTCACCCTCTCGCTCGCCTCGCTCGTCTCGGTGGCGATCGGCGTGAGCTGGGGCTGGACGATCGTGGTGCAGGGCCCGCTCGAAGCCCTGGGCGCCGAACTCGTGTTCGCCGCCTTCGCCTACAAGGTCTACCGGCTGCCGGTGGCGCTGCTCGCGGGCGCGCTGGCCGGTGTGGTGGCCGCGGTCTACGACGCGTTCGTCTGGTACGGCGGCACGTCGTGGGCCACGATGCGCCTGCCCTACATCGCCATCACCGCGGCGTCCGCCCTGGTCATCGCCGGTCTCGGCAGCGTGCTGCTGACCCGGGCGCTGGCCCGGACGGGGGTTCTCGACCGGTTTGCCGCGGGTCGTTCGCGTGCACTGGTCTGACCTGGTTCGATCACTTTCATGAGTGAGGTCGTCCTTCGCGGATTCGGCTGGCGGCACGCGGGCCGCCGGGCCTGGGCCGTCCGCGACGTCGACCTGCACATCGCGCACGGCGAGCGGGTGCTCCTGCTGGGTCCTTCGGGAGCCGGCAAGAGCACCCTGCTGGCCGCGCTGGCCGGTCTGCTGCCCGAGGATTCGGGCGAGGCGGCCGGCACCATCGAGATCGACGGGCTGGATCCGCATAAAGCTCGGCTTGCTACCGATGCCTGGTCCTCCGGGCGGCACGGAGAAGCCGGCAAAGCCGCCGGCATCGTTTTCCAAGATCCGCAGACCCAGCTCGTGATGGCCCGCAGTGGCGACGACGTCGCGTTCGGCCTGGAAAATCGGGGTGTGCCGGCGGCGCAGATCTGGCCGCGGGTCAGCGACGCGCTCGACCGGGTCGGCTTCCCCTACCCGATCACCCGCTCGACGGCCGCGCTCTCCGGTGGTGAGGCGCAGCGGCTCGCGCTGGCCGGGGTGCTGGCCCTGCGGCCCGGCCTGCTGCTGCTCGACGAGCCGACCGCCAACCTCGACCCGGACGGCGCCGCGCTGGTCCGCGAATCGCTGTCCCTGATCGACACCGACGCCACGATGATCCTCGTCGAGCACCGGGTGGCCGAGGCGCTGCCGCTGGTCGACCGGGTGGTCGTGCTCGAACCGGGCGGCGGGGTGCGGGCCGACGGCGCGCCCGAGATGGTCTTCGCCGCCTACGGCGACCGGCTGGCCGACGAGGGCGTGTGGGTGCCGGGCTTCACGTTCCCCCCGCTCAAATCCGCGACCAAGGCCACCCCCGATCTCGTACGGGCCGAGCAGGTCGCCCTGGCCCAACGGCTCGCGCCGGTCACGATCGGGGTGGGCGAGGGCGAGGTGCTGGCCGTGACCGGGCCCAACGGCGCCGGCAAGTCGACCCTCGCGCTGCTGCTGGGCGGTCTGCTGGCCCCCACCGCCGGCCGGATCAGCGGCTTCGGCGACGAGCGCCCGCCGCACAAATGGCGGGCCGCGACCCTGACCGGGCGGATCGGCTCGGTCTTTCAGAACCCGGAACACCAGTTCGTCACGGCCAAGGTCGCCGACGAGCTCGCGGTCGGCCCCCGGCGGCTGGGCCGGCCCGCGGCGGAGATCGCGCGGACCGTGGCCGACCTGCTCGAACGGCTCCGGCTCAGCAAACTCGCCGAGGCCAACCCGTACACCCTCTCGGGCGGCGAAGCCCGGCGGCTGAGCGTGGCCACGGCGCTCGCCACCGCACCCCGGCTGCTGGTGCTCGACGAGCCCACGTTCGGGCAGGACCGTCGCACCTGGATCGAACTGGTCACCCTGCTGGCCATGCTGCGCGACGACGGGCACGCGATCGTGGCGGTCACCCACGACGACGACTTCGTGCAGACCGTCGCCGACCGCACGTACTCGCTCGGTGTCGCCCGCCGCCAGGAGCCGCTCCCCCACCGCCGTCGGCCCGCATGACCCTCGCGCTCGAACCGCTGGCCGACCCCTCGGCCCCGCTGGCCCGCCGCAACCCGGTCGCCAAACTCGGCGCGGCGCTGTTCTTCTCGCTGCCGCTGATCGCCACCCTCGACCCGCTGACGCCCGCGATCGCCCTCGCCGTCGAGCTGGCCGTGGTGCCGCTCTTCGGGGTGCGCTACTCGACGCTGGCCCGCCGCGCGTGGCCGATCCTGGTCGCCGCGTTCGGCCTGCTCATCACGATGGTGCTGTTCGCGGCCAACCGCAGCGGCACCCTGCTGATCGAGCTCGGCCCGTTCGACGTCACCACCGGCGTGCTGCTCTCGGCGCTCGGCCTGATCCTGCGGCTGTTCGCGGTGGCCATCCCCGGCGTGCTGGTCTTCGCCACCACCGACCCGACCGACCTGGCCGACGCCCTGGTGCAGAATCTGAAGGCGCCGGCCCGCTTCGCGATCGGGGCGCTGGCCGCCTTCCGGCTGCTGCCCCTGCTCGGCACCGAATGGCAGATGCTGACGCTGGCCCGGCGGGCCCGGGGCATCGACGTGGGCCGCAACCCGATCGCGGTGCTGCGCCTTTTCGTCTCGACCGCTTTCGCCCTGCTGGTCGGCGCCCTGCGGCGGGGCGGACGGCTGGCCGTGGCCATGGACGCGCGCGGCTTCGACTCGGGCGTGACCCGGACGCACGCCCGCCGGCAGGTCTTCCGGCCGGCCGACGTGGTGCTGGTGGCCGGGGCGGTCGCCCTCTCGGCGGGCGCCCTCGGCACCACGATCGCGCTGGGCCTGTTCCGCCCGATCATCTGACCCGCCGCGGGCCGCTGCTGCGCAGCGTTCGGCCTGACTTTCGGCAGTAGTGGCGCCGGAGGCGGTCTCGATAGCCTGGCCGGATGCGCGGACGGCGGGAGTGGACGGCCGACGGGCTGCTCGGCGCGGTGCTGATCGCCCCGGTGCTGGCCCATCAGGTGTTGAACGGAGACGGGCCCGGCGTGCTGGGGGCGCTCGCGGTGGCGGCCCTCCTCGGGCTGACCGTGCGCCGGTGGCCGATCGCGGGCTGGCTCATCGTGCTGCTGGGCACGCTGGCCGACGGCAACTTCGTGTTCGCGCTGCCGGTGATGAGCTACCTGGTCGGGCTGCGCACCGACCGGATTCGCGCCGTCGCCTGGATTTTCGTGGCCATCGCGGCCGGCGGCACCGCGCTCAACCTCGGGTGGCTCGACACCGGGCAGGCCGAGTGGTTCCGGCTCGTGATGATGTTGCTGCTGCTGGGTGTCTTTCCCTGGCTGGCCGGGCGTTATCGGGCGCAGCAGGCCCGGCTCGTCTCGGCCGGCTGGGAACGGGCGGCCCGGCTCGAAAACGAGCGCCGCCTGGTCGCCCGGGAGGCCCGGCTGCGCGAGCGCGCCCGGATCGCGCAGGAGATGCACGACTCGCTCGGCCACGAGCTCAGCCTGATCGCGCTCGGCGCCGGCGCCCTGGAGACCACTCCGGGCGTGCCTGAGCCGCAGCGCGCGGCGGCCGGGCGCATTCGCCAGTCGGCCGCCGACGCCACCGATCAGCTCCGCGACATCATCGGCCTGCTCCGCGACGAGGGCGAGGAAGCACCGCTCGAGCCCGTCGACGAACCGGTCGAGGCGCTGACCGGCCGCTACCGCGAAGCCGGGATGACGATCGTGCTGACCCGCGCGGGCGACCTCCCGGCCCGGGCCGAACGCATCGCCTACCGGGTGGTCCGCGAGGCCCTCAGCAACGCGAGCCGCCACGCCCCGGGCGCCACCGTCCGAGTCTCGCTCATCGACGACGGCGAACTTTCCACCGTCGAGATCACCAACGAGGCGCCGGGGTCCGGCCCGGCTGAGGAGACCGCCGGCCTCGGCCTGGCCGGGTTGCGGGAGCGACTTCGCCTCGGGGGCGGCACATTCAGCGCCGGGTCCACAAGTGACGGCGACTTCCGGGTCGTCGCCGAGATGCCCCGCCATCCTGTGCCAGGTCCTCCGCCACCGGTCGCGGTCGAGATGCGCAACGCCCAGCGCCGCGCCCGTCGCAGTCTGGCCGCGGCCGTGCTCACCCCGGCCGTGCTGGCGCTGGTCACCGCGCTCGGCTACTACCCGTTCGCGGTGGCCGGCTCGGTGCTCGACGAGGACACGTTCGACCGGATGAGCATCGGCACGGCCCGGGACGATCTGCGCGACGTCCTCCCGGCCCGGCAGGCGTCCGGCGATCGGGCGCGGCCGGGCTGCGAGGCCTACAGCGACGGCAATTTCCCGATGGCCGACGCCGCCTACCGGCTGTGCTTCACCGGCGGCCGCCTGATCAGCAAGGAGCGGTTGAAGTGAGGGTTCTGATCGCCGATGACGAGGCGATGATCCGGGGTGGCATCCGGGCGATTCTGCAGAACGACGAGGGGCTCGACGTCGTCGCCGAGGCCGGGGACGGGGCCGAGGCGGTCGAGCTGGTGCGCCGGCACCGGCCCGAGGTGGCGCTGCTCGACATCCGGATGCCACGGATGGACGGGCTGGCCGCCGCGGCCGAGATCCGGCGGCTGGCCCCGGGGACGGCGGTGCTCATGCTGACCACGTTCGGCGAGGACGAATACATCGTGCGGGCCATCGCGGCCGGCGCGGCCGGCTTTCTGCTCAAGTCGAGCGACCCGCGCGAGCTGACCGCCGCGATCCGGGCCGTCGCCGCGGGGGCCGCCTATCTGTCGCCGCGAGTCGCTCACCGGGTCATCACCGAGCTGGCCGGGGCACGACTGGGCGCCGGCGCCGCCGCCCGCACAAAGGTGGAGACCCTCACCGACCGGGAACGCGAGGTGCTGGCCCTGGTCGGCGAGGGTTTGTCCAATGCGGAGATCGGGCGGCGCCTCTTCCTGGTCGAGGGCACCGTCAAGGCGTACGTCAGCAGCCTCTTGAGCCGGCTCGGCGTGCGCAACCGGGTGCAGGCCGCGATCCTGGCCTACGAGGCCGGGCTGCTCTAGGCGTCGCGGCGGTCCATCTCGCGGCGGCCCAGCACGACCGCCGCGACCGCCCAGGCCGTCAGGATCAGCAGGCCCACGACCGGCGGGTACGGGTCGGTGTCGTCCAGCAGGAAATGATTGCCCGCCACGCCCGGCAGCCCGTCCGCGATCCGGTTGAGCACGGCCAGATCCGGCAGCTGCAGCAACGGCGGCACCACCACGACGAACATCAGCAGCACGACCAGGGTGACCACCGGTCCGCGCAACGCCGCCCCCAGCCCTACCGCGAACACCCCCAGCAGCGCGACGTAGACACCGATCTTGCTTGCGGAGGAGAGAACGCCGCCGAAGTTCCCGAGCAGCGAAGCAGCAACCACCGCACCGACCACGCCCGTGACCGCCCCGGCCACGAAAGTCACCGCCGCCACCACCACGCTCTTGGCCAGCAGCAGCCGGCCCCGCGACGGCACCCAGCTCAGCGTCGCCCGGATCGTGCCGGTGGAGTATTCACTGGTCATCGCCAGCATCGCCAGCGCCACGAAGGCCAGTTGGGCCAAGCTCAGCGCGAGCACCGCGATGCTGCCGGCCGGCACCAGGCCGTCGCGCATCAGACCGGCGTCGAGGTCGCCGTTCTCGGCGTAGAGCGCGTACTGCGCGGCCCCGGCCGCCATCAGCAGCAGCGCCGCGAGAAGCGCCCACCACACCGTCCGGGTCGTCCACAGCTTGATCCACTCGGCGCCGATCGCGGCTCGCAGCTCGGTCATCGGGTCTCCCCCAGCGTCAGGTTGCCGTCGGTGAGCGCGTAGTAGGCGTCCTCGAGCGAGGCGTGCCCGGCGATGATCTGCTCGAGCGGCGCGTCCGCGATGAGCCGGCCGCGGCCGATCACCACGAGGTGGTCGGCGGTCACCTGCATCTCGCTGAGCAGGTGGCTCGAGACGAGCACGGTGCGGCCTTCGGCGGCGAGGTCGCGCATCAGCCCGCGGATCCAGCGCACCCCGTCCGGGTCGAGGCCGTTCACCGGCTCGTCGAGGATCACCACGGGCGGGTCGCCCAGCAGCGCGCCCGCTATCCCGAGCCGCTGGCCCATGCCCATCGAGTAGGTGCCGGACCTCTTGCCGGCCGCCCCGGCCAGCCCGACCCGCTCCAGCACCTCGTCGACGCGTACGGCCGGGATGGCATTGCTGCGGGCCATCGCGAGCAGGTGGTTGCGGCCGGTGCGACCGGGGTGCACGGACTTGGCCTCGATCAGAGCCCCGACCTTGCGCAGCGGCCACGCGTACGCCGAATAGGGCCGTCCATTCAGGAGCGCGCGCCCGGAGGTCGGCCGGTCCAGCCCGAGGATCATGCGCATGGTGGTCGACTTGCCGGCGCCGTTCGGCCCGAGGAAACCGGTCACCCGGCCCGGCCGCACCTCCAGATCGAGCCCGTCGACCGCCACCGTCGACCCGAACCTCTTCGTCAGTTTCTCCAGCGTTATCAGCACCCCCGAACGCTAGAAGCGCAGGTGCCCGCGACACCCGAGGCGAACGGCAGTCCTCCGTACTGACGAAAGTAAGGCTTGGTACACGGGCCGTTGATCTGTCGCCGCGATCGTGTGGCGGAAACAGCATGCATCGATCTGCGGGAGATCACCGATATGGGTCACGGCCACGACCACCATCACGACCACCATCACGAGAGCACCGGTGCCGACGTGGAGCCGGCTCTCGACCTGAGCATCCCGGACAGCGAGCTCTCGCCGTCCGACGTGTCGCGGCGTGGATTCCTGCGCGGCGCCGGCCTGCTGGGCGCGGGTGCGGCGGCTTCCGTGCTCGCCTCCCCGTCGGCCGCGCAGGCCGCCGGTCTGCCGCACAGCCACGGCCCGTCCGGCGGTGGCAGCGACAAGGGCGGGTTCACCTGGCTCGCCGGTGACCACCACATTCACACGCAATACAGCTCGGATGCCCAGTATCGCGTGATCGACCAGGCCCGCCACGGCCGCGCGTTCGGCCTCGACTGGGTCGTCATCACGGACCACGGCAGCGTCGCGCACGCCAAGATCGGCGTCGAGAAGGTCAACCCGGACATCCGCGCCACCCGCGAGGAGCTCCGTGACCTGCTGACCTTCCAGGGTCTGGAATGGAACATCCCGTCCGCCGAGCACGCGACCGTCTTCGTGACCCCGAGCAAGAACGAGGTCGAGGTTCTCAAGCAGTTCGAGAACAACTACGACGGCAACCTGCTGCCCACCACGAACACCCCCGAGCAGAACGAGGCGGCCGCGATCGCCGGCATCAAGTTCCTCGGCTCGCAGGTCCGGGCCCGCAAGATCGAGGGCGCGCTGTTCCTGGCCAACCACCCGGCCCGCCGCGGTGTCGACTCGCCGCACGAGATCCGCAACTGGCGTGACGCCGACCCGTCGGTCGCCGTCGGCTTCGAGGGCGCGCCCGGTCACCAGGCCGCCGGCATCCCCGCCCCGAACGGCCGTGGTGGCGCCCGCGGCTACTACGACAACAACCCGTCGGCCGCGTCGTTCGCCGGTTACCCGCTCGAGTCGTACCGGACCTGGGGTGGCTTCGACTGGATGACCGCGACCGTCGGTGGGCTCTGGGACAGCCTGCTCGCCGAGGGCAAGGCCTGGTGGATCACGGTCAACTCGGACTCGCACGTCAACTACCTGGACCAGTCGGACCGGGGCCCGGACAGCAACTTCGACGTCAACGGCAAGTACAACGACCCGGTCTACACCGGCAAGACGCTGACCACGGCGGGCGACTTCTGGCCCGGCTTCTACGGCCGCACGTCGGTCGGCGCCACCTCGTTCGGCTACAAGGCGGTCATGGACGGGCTGCGCGCCGGCCGCGTCTGGGTCGACCACGGTCGCCTGATCAAGGGCCTCGACGCCCGCATCCGCCCGACCGGCGACCGCCGCTGGTCCGAGGGCACCCCGCTCGGCGGCGTGCTGCACACCAAGCGCGGCACCTCGACCGAGCTGACCCTCGACATCGACCTGCAGGACGTGCCGAACTGGGCCCAGTTCATCCCCGTCCTCAAGCGGGTCGACGTCATCGTCGGCACGGTCACCGGCCCGGTCGCCGACAAGGACGCGTTCACCACCCCGAACACCAAGGTGGTCAAGTCGTTCGAGATCTCCTCCTCGGCCAAGCGCGTCTCGCTCACGTACGACCTCGGCCGCCTCGACAAGCCGTTCTACGTCCGCGTCCGCGGCACCGACAGCAACCGCACCCAGCCCGGCCTGATGGGCGCGGCGGTCGACCCGGTGGGCCCGAAGCTCGACGTGAACGGCGACGCCGACCCGTGGGGCGACCTGTGGTTCTACACCAACCCGATCTGGGTCCTCCCCAAGTGACGTTGTACCGCTCGGCCGCCGGCCTCTCGACCGCGGGAGTCTCCCTCGGTCACCGGGAGGCCGGCGCCGCCGATCACTGGATCCTCTCGCTCGACCCGCCACCCGCCCTGGCCTGCACGCACCTGGTGCAGAAACCGTTCCCGCACGTCGCGATCAGCCTGTCCTCGGTCGAGGCGTACGCGACCGAGCCCGAGCTGCAGATGGCGGCGGACGCGGCGGCGACCGGAAAATTCGGCCGGGCGGTGGTCTTCGCCGGGTCGTCCGCGCTGACCGGCCGGCTCACCGTGGCCGAGGTGCTCGAGCTGAGCGCCATCGACCGCGTCGAGGTGCTCGGCTCGGGGGCGGCGCCGGCCGACGCGATCGTGGACACCCGGGATTTCGTCCGCCCGCAGTTCCGCGGGGGTGACCTGGTGCTGGTGACCACGCCGGCCGCGGGCGGGGTGCTCGTCCCGTTCGAAGTGCGGGAACCCACCCCCTGCTGCGCGGACCACCCGTAGTCCATTCTCTACGCTGGGCGGGTGTCCGGTAACTCGCTGCAGTCGCTTCTGACCGAGGCGCCGGGCGGGGTGATGCTTTTCAGCGTCACCCCGCCTCGCCGTGCCACCGAACCCGAACGGGTCAAGGAGATAGCCGAGATCATGATGGGCCGGCTGTCCGGGCTCGATCTGGACGGTCTGATCCTCTACGACATCGACGACGAGTCCGACCGCGTCGCCGGGGACAGGCCGTTCCCCTACCTGCCGACGATGGACCCGGCCGAGTTCCACGCCGAGCACCTCGGCGGCTGGGACAAGCCCACGGTGATCTACCGGTCCGTCGGCAAATACTCCGAGGACGAGCTGCGGTCGTGGCTCGGCTCGTGCGACACCGGCCGGACCATGAGCGTCTTTGTCGGCGCCTCCTCGGGCGGCAAGCCGGTGCGGACGTCGCTGCGGCGGGCCCAGCAACTGCGCAACGAGGTACGCCCGGCCCTGCCCTTGGGCGCGGTGGTGATCGGCGAACGGCACGCCCGGCACGGCGACGAGCACCTGCGCATGCTGACCAAGCAGGAGCGTGGCTGCACGTTCTTCATCTCGCAGGTGGTTTACGACCTGAACGAGTCGAAGAACCTCGTCTCCGACTACTTCTACGCCTGCCAGGACGCCGGCATCACCCCGCGCCGGGTGATCTTCACGCTCTCGGTCTGCGGCTCACCGAAGACGCTGGAGTTCCTGGAGTGGCTGGGCGTCCAGGTCCCGCCGTGGCTCGACCGCGAGCTGCGCGAGTCGGACGACCCGCTGGCCACGTCGCGCCGCGAGTGCCTGGCGATCGCCCGCGACCTGAAGACCTACTGCGAACGGCTGGGCATGCCGTACGGCTTCAACGTGGAGAGCGTGTCGATCCGCCGCGCCGAGATCGAGGCCACCACCTCACTGGCCGGGGAGGTCGCCGCCCTGGTCCGGGGTTAGCGACCGCAGCTCGTCGGGGGTGAACCGCAACGCGCCGGCCGCGACGTTCTGCACGAGGTGGCGCTCGTCGCCCGTGCCGGGGATGGCCAGGACGTTGTCGCCCTGATGCAGGGTCCAGGCCAGGCGGACCTGGTGCTCGGTGACGCCGTGGTGCGCGGCCACCCGGCGTACGGCGTCGTGGGCCTGGTCCTGCGGTCCGTCCTCGCGGCCGGCGCCGGCGATGGCGAAGAACGGCACGAAGGCGATGCCCCGGTCGGCGCAGGCCTGCGGCATGCCCTGGTCACGCCGCAGATCAAGGGCGAAGCTGTTCTGTACGCACACCACGGGCGCGATCGCGGCGGCCTCGTCGACCTGCTCGATGGTGGCGTTGGAGAGGCCGAGATGGCGGATCAGACCCTCCTGCCGCAGCTGGGCCAGGGCCGCGAACCGGTCGGCGACCGAACCGCCCCGCCGGGTCAGGCGCAGGTTGACCAGGTCGAGCCGGTCCACGCCGAGGCGTCGAAGGTTTTCCTCGACCTGGGCCCGCAGCTGCTCCGGCGTCTCCGCCGTCTCCCACTCGCCCGACGGCAGGGCGCCCGGCCCCACCTTGGTGGCGAGGAACAAGCCTTCCGGGTACGGCGCCAGGGCCTCTCGGATCAGCTCGGTCGCGTACCGGGCGGGCCCCTCGCCGACCTCCAGGATTCCGCCCGGCGAGAAGTAGAAGGCAGCGGTGTCGATGTGGTCGACGCCCAGCTCCACGGCCCGCCGCAGAACGTTCATCGCGACCTTGCGGTCCGCGCTCGGTGTCAGCCGCATCGAGCCGAAGCCCATCCGGTTGACGATCTGGTCGCCCAGGGTCCAGGTTCCGGCCATGCTTGCGGTGATCTCCCCGTTCGTCACCGCGGAGACGCTAGTGCGACCGGCCGCGGGTATCACTCGGCCGCCCGACCGATACCGATTTATACGTATCATTGCTAGGTTATTAATCACGGAATGCCGTGTCCGGCGCCGGGGTTGTCCCGGTCATGACGACGATCGGATTCATCGGCAGCGGAAACATCGGCGGCACCGTGGCGCGGCTCGCGGTGGCGGCCGGCTACGACGTGGTGGTGAGTAACTCCCGCGGCCCCGAGACGCTGGCCGACTTCACCGCCGAGCTGGGCCCGAAGGCGCGCGCGGCCACCGCGGCCGAGGCCGCCGCGGCCGGCGACATCGTGGTGGTGAGCGTCCCCTTCAAGGCGCACCCGCAGCTGCCCGTGGCCGAGCTGGCCGGCAAGGTCGTGCTCGACACCGACAATTACTACCCGCAGCGCGACGGCCAGTTCGAGGTGCTCGACAAGGGCGAGCTGACCAGCGCCGCGCTCGAGCAGCAATTCCTGGGCACGGCGCGCGTGGTCAAGGTCTTCAACAACATCTACTCCGGCCACCTGGCCCACCTGCCCCGCCCGTCCGGCTCGGCCGACCGCACGGCCCTGCCCATCGCCGGGGATGAGGCGGCCGCCAAGCAGACCGCCACCGAGTTCCTGGACGCCATCGGTTACGACGCCGTCGACGCGGGCACCCTGGCCGACAGCTGGAGCTTCGAGCCGGGCACCCCGGCTTACGGCCCGCCCTACGGCACCTACGGCGTGGAGGCCGGCACCCCGGCGAGCGCCGACCAGATCCACGAGGCCCTGACCGCAGCCAAGCGCTGACCTTTCTCAGGAGATCGAGCCGGGCTCCGCAAGCCATCGACGCGCTGCCCGGTATCTCCGATATAGCGCGATCCATTTCGGGTCTTCCGCGGCTCCTCAAAAACGCCCACGGACTGCGGTGCTGCACCCAGAGAGCGCTCTCACAGCACGTCACGCGGTGGGAACGAAATGGGCCTTGGGGTTGCCCGCCCGGGGGTTCGTACTGGGACTATGAGGTTGTGCTGGTTGCCTTTTCTGTGACGCCCCTCGGGGTGGGTGACTCCGTCGGTGATCTCGTGGCCGAGGCGGTGCGGGTGGTGCGTGCCTCCGGGCTGCCCAACCGCACCGACGCCATGTTCACCACCGTCGAGGGTGAGTGGGACGAGGTGATGGCCGTCGTCAAGGAGGCCGTCGACGCGGTCGCGGCCAAGGCTCCGCGGGTCAGCGTCTCGATCAAGGCGGACGTGCGGCCCGGCGTGACCGGCGCCCTCACCGCCAAGGTGGCACACATCGAACGGGCGTTGCAGGAGTGAGACGCCTGGTCATGTGGGACGTCGACTACACCCTGCTGCGCGGCGGCCGGGTGGCGTCCACGGCGTGGAAGGCCGTCTTCATCGAGCTGACCGGTGTCCCCTGGCGCGAGACGCCGATCTTCGGCGGGCGCACCGACATGGACATCTGCGCCGAGGTCTTCGCCACGCACGGGGTCACCGACTGCACGCCCGAGCGGTTCTTCCTGCGCTACGTGGCCGAGGTGCAGCGCACCAAGCACCTTTTCGCCGAGCAGGGCGAGCTCATGCCAGGCGTCCGCGAGGTCCTTTCCCGCCTGGGTGACGACCCCGACGTGGTGCAGACCCTGGTCACCGGCAACGTGCCCGAGGTCGCGGCGGCCAAGGTGGCTGCCTTCGGCCTGAGCAGCGCGTTCGACGCCGAGGTGGGCGGTTACGGCACCGACGACAGCGTGCGGGCCACCCTCGTGCGGCGCAGCCTGGAACGCGCCGAGGCCAAGTACGGCGAGCGCTTCCAGCCCGTCGTCATCGGCGACACCGCCCACGACGTGACAGCGGCGCTGGCCAACGGCGCCTTCGCGGTGGCCGTGGCGACCGGCTCGACCAAGATGGCCGACCTCGTGCTGGCCGGCGCCCACGCCGTACTGCCCGATCTCTCCGACGTGGACGCGGCGGTGCGCATCCTGACGACGGACGGCCTCACGGCAGTGTGAGCTCCGCCGGGAAACCCGTCCAACGCAGCTCGGGCGGCAGGTGCGTGAGGTCGTTGAAGACCAGCGGTTGGGCCGGGCGACCCGGGCTCCAGCGCAACACCGTGACCCCGGTGTTGCACGAGTTGAGCCCCACCCATCGGGCGGCCGGCGCCTCGAGCACCGCGCGCAAGAACCAGCCGACCTGGTAGTTGTGGGTGATGCAGAGCTCGTCGGCCGGCGGGTCGGCAAAGCGCGCCACCATCGCCTCGGCCGCCGCGGGGTCGTCGGACGGGTCGGAGTCGGTCAGCTCGGCGGCCGCCGCGACCGGCACGCCGGGCAGGAACGAGGCCACGATCGACGCGGTCTCGGCGGCCCGGGCGAGCGGGCTGTGACTGATCCGGGTGAGGCCCACCCCGGCCAGCCGCTCGCCGAGCAGCGCCGCCGGCCCACCGCGGACAGCCCCGACTCGTCCTCGGTCGCCTCCGCGTGCCGGGCCAGCCTGAGCCGGCTCACGAAAGGCCGCCGGCCCGTCTCGGCCGGCTCATGTCGGGCTGATCGGGTTGGGGATGGCGCCGCCGAAGCGACGGTCGCGGCTGGCGTAGAGCTCGCACGCGTACCACAGGTGGCGGCGGTCGAAGTCGGGCCAGAGGGTGTCGAGGAAGACCAGTTCGGCGTACGCCGACTGCCACAGCAGGAAGTTGGACGTGCGCTGCTCGCCCGAGGGCCGCAGGAACAGGTCGACCGGCGGAATCTCGGGGTGGTAGAGGTATTTCGCGATCGTCTTCTCGTTGACCTTGTCGGCCTTGAGCTTGCCGGCCGCCACGTCCCGCGCGATCGCGGCCGCCGCGTCGGCGATCTCGGCCTGCCCGCCGTAGTTGACACAGAACTGCAGGGTCAAGGTCTTGTTGTCCTTCGACATCTCCTCGGCCGTCTGCAGCTCGGAGATGACGCTTTTCCACAGCCGGCCCGCCCGACCCGACCAGACCACCCGGACGCCCAGGTCGACGAGCTGGTCGCGCCGGCGCCGGATGACGTCACGGTTGAAGCCCATCAGGAAGCGCACCTCGTCGGGCGACCGCTTCCAGTTCTCGGTCGAGAACGCGTACGCCGAGAGGTAGGGAATGCCCATCTCGATGGCGCCCTCGATGGTGTCGAAGAGCGAATGCTCGCCTTGCTCGTGGCCCTTGGTGCGGGACAGGCCGCGATCCTTGGCCCAGCGGCCGTTGCCGTCCATCACGAGCGCCACGTGCTGCGGGAGCGCCGCCTTGGGCACCTCGGGCGGGGTCACACCGGACAGGTGCGGGGTGGGTGGGCGCGGCGTCATGGGTTCTCCCGTCGATCGACCAGCGGCAGCGAGCGCAGCGCCCGCTCCATGTGCCATTGCAGGTGGGCGGCGACCAGGCCGCTGCACTCGCGGCGCACCGGCTGCTCGGCCGCGTCGGCCACCGCCCAGTCGCCGATGGTCAGCGCGTTCATCAGGCCGAGCGTGGCCGGGCTGGGGTGGGCCGCGCCGGGCGGCCGGCAGTCGGGGCAGACCGCGCCGCCGGCCGGCACCGAGAAGGCGGCGTGCTGGCCCGGGGTGCCGCAGACCGCGCACTCGGCGATCGCGGGCGCCCAGCCGGCCACCGACATGCCGCGCAGCAGATAGGCGTCGAGCACCAGGGTGCCGGCGTGCTCGCCGACCGCCAGGGCCTTGAGCGCGCCCAGGGTGAGCTGGAACAGCTGCAGCGAGGGCTCGCGCTCGATCGGGGTGAGCCGCTCGGCGGTCTCGGCGATCGCGCTGGCCGCCGTGTAGCGCGGATAGTCGCCCAGGAACTGCTTGCCGTAGAGGGCGACCGCCTCGACCTGGCTCACCGAGTGCAGGGCGCTGCCCACCCCCTCGGGCGAGCCGGCGAGCTGCAGGTCGATGTGGCCGAACGGCTCCAGCCGGGCGCCGAAACGCGAGCTCGTGCGCCGGACGCCGCGGGCGACCGCACGCAGCCGGCCGTGGCGCCGGGTGAGCAGCGTGATGATGCGATCGCTCTCGCCCAGCTTTTGCACGCGCAGGACCACCGCGTCGTCGCGGTAGAGCTGGCGGCGGTATCCGGCGGTGGGCACCCCGTCATTCTGCCCCTAGGGTGCGACAGACCCTGACCCGGATCTCAGGGTCTTCTCGGGGGTCGCTCAGTGACAGGACCGATGGTGCCCGGACCCACCCGGGCCATAGCGTCGTCACCATGACCACGACACTCACCCGGCGCACCGGAGTTCTCGTCCTCATCGCCGCGACGGCGACCACCCTGACGGGGTGCGCCGGGGTGCTCGGGGCCAGGATGACCTACGACGACACCGAGAAAGCCAAGATCACTGAGATCCGGATCGACGGTGGCAGCGGCGACATCAAGATCAGCACGGCCGCCGTCACCGAGACCAGCATCAAGCGGATCATCCGGCGCAGCACCAGCGATCCCGGCGAGTCCTACCGCCTCGACGGCAGCAAGCTGATCATCGACACCTCGTGCGGCAACAACTGCTCGGTGTCGTACGAGATCGTTGCTCCCGGCCGGGGTGAAGGTGGGCGGCGAGCTCAGGTCGGGCGACATCTCGCTGACCGAGGCGGGCGACACCGATCTGACCCTGACCTCGGGCGACCTCAACGTGATCGACCCGGCCGGCACGGTGAAACTGAAGGCCACCTCGGGCGACATCCGGGTGCTGAACGCCAAGAAGCCGGTCGAGGTGCAGTCGACGTCGGGCGACATCAACGCGATCGACATCGCCGCCCCGCTCAGCGTCAAGGTCACCTCGGGCGACA
Source organism: Actinoplanes sp. (assembly GCA_965217855.1). Lineage (GTDB taxonomy): Bacteria > Actinomycetota > Actinomycetes > Mycobacteriales > Micromonosporaceae > Actinoplanes. The sequence continues at coordinate 228,855 of CBDCJN010000019.1, forward strand.
TCAACGCCGTGCTGACCACGGTCAATTCGGTGACCGCCCAGACCTCCAGCGGCGACGTCCACGTGCAGGTCCCGCAGGGCACCTACAAGATCTCCACCAGCACCGGCTCCGGGCGACTCCACCGTCTCCGGCCTGGTCAGCGACGCCACCTCCAAAAATGTGCTCAACCTCCGCACCGGCAGCGGAGACGCGACGCTCGTCGCAGCGGCATGATCGGCCCCATGAGTTTTTATCTCCCGCTCGGCGACGACCACTACCGGCCGACCCGCTCGACCGAGAGCCCCTGGGACACGGAGATGCAGCACGGCGGCCCCCCCCGCCGCGCTGCTGGGCCGGGTCCTCTCGGTGGACGGCCTGCGCCTGGCCCGCATCTCGGTCGACTTCCTCGGCCCGATCCCGCGCCGCGACTTCCGGATCGACATAACCCCGATCAAGCCCGGCCGCCTGACCACCCTCAACGAGGCCCGCATGATCGTCGACGGCCGGGCCGCCGTCACCGCCCGCGCCTGGCACATCGCGCCCGGCCCGAAGCCGCCGGTCATCACCCCGGCCCACCACGCCGACCCGCTGCCCGGCGAGGAGGCCGCTACGACCTTCCCCGGCTTCGGCGACTGGGGTTACGGCCAGGCCATCGAGTGGCGTACGACGAAGGGCGAGCTGGGCGTCCCCGACGGCGAGAAACACGTCTGGACCCGCGTCCGCATGCCCCTGATCGACGGCGAGGAGATCGACGGCCAGGCCCGGGCCCTGATCGTCGCCGACTCGGCCAACGGCATCTCCGCGGTGCTGCCCATGGACAAGTGGCTCTCCATCCCACCCACCATGACCACCACGCTGCTGCGCCCGGCCGCCGGCGACTGGGTCCACCTGGCCTGCCGCACCATCCTTAGCAGCGACGGCCTGGGCCTCTCGTCGGGCGACCTCTTCGACCAGTCCGGCGCCATCGGTCAGGTCGCCCAGCCCTTGGTGGTCCGAGCTCGCTGACCCCGGTCAAAATCAGACCCCAGCGGTACGCGACGTCGGGCCCCCGCCATACCGAGGGGAGCCGCCCAGCCGTCGCCGAGACCGCCCCCGCCCAGCACGTTTCGCCGATCTTCGGGCGTTATCCACAACCGCCCCCTGTCCACAGGCCGCCCGGCTGCGCCCAGCCAAGATCCGCTCTTTCCGCCACACTGGCTGTGGACGGGGGGTCCCCCGAGGAGGGCGGGCCCTGCCATGCGGCCCTATCGTGCCCGCGCGCGCTGGCGGTGCAGGTCTTCGGCGCCGGCCGGGGCCGGGGAGACTGGAGCGACCCGACGAACCCCGCCTGGCACGAGAGCTGGGCGGCGGCCGGCGGCGATCTCTTCGACCCAGCCCACGAGCAGCACCACCACGCTCAGCAGCACGGCCACCACGGCCAGCCGCCACGAGATGCCGACCCAGCCGTGCACGGGCAACCCCACCGCCTCGGCGAAGCGCACCACGGCGATGATCAGCGGCACGTGCCACAGGTAGATGGTCAGGGCCCGCGCGTTCAGGACGGTGAGGCTGCGGCGAGGGGCTATCCGCGGGGACACAGCCAGGGCGACCAGGATGAAGGCGGCCGACCAGAGCGCGTTCGCGAGCGGGATGTCGTTGAGGTCGAACCCGCGCGGGCCCGGGTGGGTCAGGGCCCACGCCGCGCCGGTCACCGCGAGCACGCCGGCCACCCACCAGCGGCAGCGGGCCAGCCAGCGGCCGCGGACGGGCGTCTCGCCCTTCGAGGAGAGGCCGTCGCGGGTGAGCAGGCCGTCGTGGTGGGCGAAACCGAGCAGCCACGCCCCGCCGTACAGGGCCAGGTCCTTCACGATCACGTGCGGGGTCAGGCCGGCGAAGGTGATGACGGCCAGCGCCACGTACGGCGTGGCCAGGGTGGCCAGCGGGAACCGCCGGAAGATCGGCAGCACCAGCGGCGAGAGCAGGACGAACCACAGGAAATCCCGCAGATACCACATCGCGGCCAGGCCATCGAGCCAGAAGCCGGTGGCCGGGGGGTCGACGATCGGGAAGGCCCAGAGCAGCACCTTCCAGTCCCAGACCATGCCGATGAGCATCATCGTGGGGACGGCCACCCCGGCGAGGACCCAGAGCGACGGCAGCAGGCGGTGCAGCCGTCGCTCGACCGCGATCGGGCCGTAGCGGTCGAGCGAGGCCGCCATCATCGAGCCGGCCAGCGCGAACATCACCGACATGGCGGGAAAGACGACGGTGAGCGCCGCCCAGCCGGTCGAGTGATAGACCACCACCCGGACGGTTGCGACTGCCCGCAGCAGATCCAGGTACCGGTTTCGCATAGGCTTCTTTGTTACCCAGCTCGGACTAAGCTCGCAAACCAGCGTGAACTATCCCATAATTGATGCATCGGGAGTTTTGGATCTCACCACGTCGGTTAGCGAAATGATCAAAAACCGAGCTTACGGAGCTGGCGCGGGTCGCGCTGCCATTCTTTGGCCACCCGCACATGAAGATCGAGATACACCCGGGTGCCGAGCAATTGTTCGATCTCGGCGCGTGCTTTGCTGCCGACTTCTTTGAGCCGGACACCCCGCGTGCCGATCACGATCGACTTCTGGCTGTCCCGTTCCACGTACAGATCCGCAAAAATCTTGGTGAGGCCGCCTTCGACCATCATCTCCTCGACGAGCACCGCGATCGAGTGCGGCAGTTCGTCGCGCACACCCTCGAGCGCCGACTCGCGGATCAGCTCGGCGATCAGCACCTGCTCTGGTTCGTCGGTCAGCACATCGTCCGGGTAGAGCTGCGGCGACTCGGGCAGATGCTTGATCAGCACGTCGACCAGCGTCTGCACCTGGTGCCCGGAAACCGCGCTCACCGGCACGATCTCGGCGAAGTCATGCAACTCGCTGACGGCCAGCAGATGCTTGGCCAGCGCCTCCGGGCCGACCAGGTCGACCTTGGTCACCAGCGCGATCACGGTCGCCTTGAGGTCGGTCAGCTCCGACGAGATGAACCGGTCGCCGCGCCCCACCGCCTCGTCGGCCGGGAAGCACACCCCGATAACGTCGGTCTCGCTCCACACCTCGCGCACCAGGTCGTTGAGCCTCTCACCGAGCAGCGTGCGCGGCCGGTGCAGGCCCGGCGTATCAACCAGCACAAGCTGCGCGTTATCTCGATGCACAATGCCCCGGATCACGTGCCTGGTCGTCTGCGGCTTGTTCGACGTAATCGCGATCTTCTGCCCGATGATCGCGTTGGTCAGCGTGCTCTTACCAGCATTGGGCCGCCCAACGAAACAGACAAACCCGGCGCGATAAACATCATCTTTCACGACTCCGACCGAAGCCGCCCGATGCTTGTGCATCCGCGGCTTCCGCGCCGCCCGCGGCTCGGTCGTCTCCACTTTTTCGGAGGCAACCGACGGCAATTCACGATCTTCGGAGATACGCGACCCGTCAGCCCCACCGACATCGGCCCGTTCCGGGCCGCCCGCGCCCCGTTCCGCGCCCCGCCCGGCCTGAGCCCCAGACTTCCGACCCCCGCCGCTCCGGCTCTCGGAATCGGCAGCCACCGGCCGCCCACCCAGCGAGTCAGACCCCTCCGGCCCCGAACCCCGCCGTCCACCTTCCGAGCCTTGCCCGTCAAGCCCGACCCGACCACTAACCAGGCCCGACTCGTCCCGAGCCGCCCGACCGCCCGCGGAGCCCCGCTCCTCACGAGCCTTCAGCCCAGCCGCGGAACCTCGCTCCTCAGGAGCCGTCCGACCACCGGCCGAACCCTGCCCCTCACGAACCGCTGAACCGCCTGCCGAATCCCGGCCGTCACGAGCCGCCCGACCAGCAGCCGAACCCTGCCCGTCACCAGCCGCCCGGCCAGCCGAATCCCGGCCGTCACGAACCGACCGACCGCCAGCCGACCCCTGCCCGTCGCGGGCCGCCCGACCGGCCGAATCCCGGCCGTCACGGACCGGCCCACGCTGACCGCCAACGGACTTCGAGGCATCGCCCCGTCCCGTCGTTCCCGGCTCCCAGTCGCCCTTTCCGGGCTGCCAGTCGCCGCCACCCCGGGAACTTCCACCGCGACGCGGCCCGCCGGTCTGGCCACCGGGGGCACCGAACCGGCCGCCACCCGAGCCGCCGGCCTGGCCGGCACCGCGCCGAACAGCGCCGGCCGCTCCGCCCCGCCGGTCGCCGCCCGCGCTCTCGGCACGGCGGGCCGCCCGCCGCTCCTGCCGGCGCAGCTCGTTGCGCTCGCCCGCCGTCAGCCGCCGCCCGTCACTCGCCGCCGAGGCGGACGAGGAGGTGGGAGCGGACGAGGGGGTGAAACCGGAGCCGGAAGTCGCCGAACGCGAAGCGGAGCCGGAAGCCCCCGAGCGCGAACCTGCAGCCCGCGAGGACGAGCCAGAAGACTCAGCGCGAGCACCCCCGGAACGCGAACCCGAGCTGGAAGAACCGGAGCGAGCAGCCACGGAACGTGACGCCGAGCCGGACGATCCGGAGCGACCGCCCGTGGCCCGCGAACCGGAGTCACGGCGCGAAGCGGAATCGGAGGACACGGAGCGAGAAGACGAGCCGGAGGAAGAAGAGGCGGAGCGGGCGGTCGTGGGGTCGTCGGCGCGGTTGTCCGTCATGCCGTGACCGTGCCGCGGAGGTCGCCGGTCGGGGCGGCCACGTGGATCGGGGCGTCGGCGGCCAGGTCGCGTACCGCGGTGTGGCCTGGGGTCTCGAGCTCTTCGGCTTCGGTGACGACGGCGGCTGCCTCGATCAACTTGGCGCCGGACGCGACGGCCGAGGCCACCGCCAGCTGCAGAGCGCTGATCGCGAGGCTGGGCAGGGCGACGGTGGCCGCCGCGTAGGTGCGGCCGTCCTGGTCGCGGACCGCTGCGCCCTCGGCCGCACCCACCCGGGCGCGTGCGGAGCGGGCGAGGGTGACCAGTTTGGTGTCCTCGGCGCTCAGGATTGTGGTCTCAGGCATCAGCGGTAAGTCTTTCCTCAGTCTCATTTTCGGTGGAAGTCTCGGTGGAGTCACCGGCCGGCTCCGTCGGCTCGACCCGGCGCACCAGCACCGAGTCGATGCGGTTACGCCGGCCCGTCGTGCCCTCGGCCACCAGGTGCAGGCCGCCCACGTCGACCGTGGCCCCCGGGATGGGCACCCGGCCCAGCGTCTGGGCGAGCAGGCCGCCGACCGTCTCGACCTCGTCGGCCGGGAGCTCGACGCCGAAGATCTCGCCGAGGTCCTCGATCGGCAGCCGGGCGGTGACCCGCACGGCGCCGTCCTCCAGGTGGTCGACCGGGGGGCGTTCGACGTCGTACTCGTCGGTGATCTCGCCGACGATCTCCTCGAGGATGTCCTCGATGGTGACCAGGCCGGCCGTTCCACCGTACTCGTCGACGACGATCACCAGGTGGGTGCGGGCCGCCTGCATCTCGGACAGCAGGTCGTCGACCGGTTTCGACTCGGGCACGAAGGTCGCCGCGCGCATCAGCTCGGACACCGGCTGGGTCGTGGACGCCGGGTCGCCATTTTGCGTACGGCGGATCACGTCCTTGAGGTAGACCACGCCGAGCACGTCGTCGACGCTCTCGCCGATCACCGGGATGCGCGAGAAGCCCGAGCGCAGGAACAGGTAGAGCGCCTGCTGCAGTGTTTTCGGTGCTTCTATCCACACCATCTCGGTGCGCGGCACCATGACCTCGCGGGCGATCGTGTCGCCGAGCGCGAAGACCGAGTGGATCATGTCGCGTTCGCCGTGTTCGACGACGCCGCGCTGCTCGGCCAGGTCGACCAGCTCGCGCAGCTCGACCTGGCTGCCGAACGGCCCCTCGGGGAAGCCCTTGCCGGGCGTCACCGCGTTACCGATGAGGATCAGCAGCGAGGCCAGCGGGTTGAGCACCTTGCCGAGCCAGCGCACCAGCGGGGCGGCGCCGCGGCCCACCGCGTACGCGTGCTGGCGCCCCACCGTGCGCGGCGCGACCCCGACCACGACGAAGCTGACCACCGTCATCGTGCCTGCGGTGACCAGCGCGGCCGTCCAGCCGATGCCCCAGCTGTCGACCGCGACCAGCGCGATCAGCGTGGTCGCGGTGAGCTCGCACAGCAGGCGCAGCAGCAACAGCAGGTTGAGGTGGCGCACCACGTCGGAGGCGACCGCCTCCAGCGCCGCGGCCCCTCGCTCGCCCTCCCGGGCCATCTCGGCCGCGCGGGCCGGGGAGACGCTGCCCAGGGCGGCGTCGGCCATCGAGGCGAGGCCGGCCAGGAAGACCAGCAGCACCGCGAAGGTGATCAGTTGCACGTCGGGCAGGCCCGCCGAGGTGGCGCCTGCCGCGAGTAGATGAGCGGGGTCCACGGGTCAGCCGGCCCGTCCGGCACGCCAGCTCTGGAGCAGGCGATTCTGCAGGGCGAACATCTCGCGCTCCTCCTCCGGCTCGGCGTGGTCGTAGCCGAGCAGGTGCAACGCACCGTGCACGGTCAGCAGGTGCAGCTCGTCGGCGGCCGAGTGGCCCGCCGCGGCGGCCTGTTTCGCGGCCACCTCGGGGGCGAGCACGATGTCGCCCAGCAGAGCCGGCTCGCCCGTGCCCGCCTCGCCGGGGCCGTGGTCGACGCTGCCCTCGTCCATCGGGAACGCGAGCACGTCGGTGGGGCCGTCACCACCCATCCAGCGGTGGTTGAGCTCGGCCATGTAGTCGATGTCGACGAGCAGGATCGACAGCTCGGCGAGCGGGTTGACCCCCATCTCGTCGAGGGCATGCCGGGCCACCGCGAGGATCGCGTCGGTGTCGACCTCGACTCCCGACTCGTTGGCGATCTCGATGGACATAGTGGTGCGTTTACCCCTTGGATCAGCGCCGGCGCCCGGTGCGGCCACCACTGGCGGCGCGACCGGGGACGGCGTGGACGGATTGAGTGGCTGCGGTTTCCTGGTCGGCGTCGTAGCGCGCGTAGGCGTCAACGATCTCGGCGACCAGCGAGTGGCGCACGACGTCGGCGCTGGACAGCTCGGAGAAGTGCACGTCCTCGACGTTGTGCAGGATGTCGCGGACGATCCTGAGCCCGCTCGTGGTGCCGCCCGGCAGGTCGACCTGGGTGACGTCGCCGGTGACCACGATCTTGGCGCCGAAACCGAGCCGGGTCAGGAACATCTTCATCTGCTCGGGAGTCGTGTTCTGCGCCTCGTCGAGAATGATGAACGCGTCGTTGAGCGTGCGGCCGCGCATGTAGGCCAGCGGCGCGACCTCGATCGTGCCCGCCGCCATCAGGCGCGGGATCGACTCGGGGTCGAGCATGTCGTGCAGCGCGTCGTAGAGCGGGCGCAGATAGGGATCGATCTTCTCGTTGAGCGTGCCGGGCAGGAAGCCCAGCCGCTCGCCGGCCTCGACCGCGGGCCGGGTGAGGATGATCCGGTTGACCTGCTTGGCCGTCAGCGCCTGCACGGCCTTCGCCATCGCCAGATACGTCTTACCCGTACCGGCGGGGCCGATGCCGAAGACGATCGTGTTCTGGTCGATGGCGTCGACGTAGCGTTTCTGGCCCAGCGTCTTGGGCCGGATCGTCTTGCCGCGACGGGACAGGATGTTGAGGGTGAGGACCTCGGCGGGTCGCTCGGAGGTTTCGTCCTCGAGCATGGCCGCGGCCCGGCGCACCGAGTCGACGCTGAGCGTCTCACCCTTCTCGATGAGCTCGATGAGCTCGGAGAAGAGACGCTCGGCCGTGGCGTTCTCGGCCGGGGCGCCGGTGATGGTGATCTCGTTGCCGCGCACGTGCACGTCGCTGGTGAGAGTTCGCTCGATGAGCCGCAGGATCTCGTCCTTGGCGCCCAGCAGGTTCACCATGATCTTCGGGTCAGCGACCGAGATCTTGGTCTGCACCCGCGCCGCGCCGCTGGAGCCCGCGCTGGAAGGGTTCGGCGTACCGGTCATAGGGCGGCCCAGAGGGCCTCCGCCACCTGCTCTCTTTCTCGTCGTCGCCCAGCCGGGCGGCGTACTTCGAGGATCGTGCCATCGTATCCGCTCAGCCGCCCGACCGCCGATGCCATTATCGCCGGAAAAAGGGCGGCCGGTCAGTCGCTGCCGTCGGAGGCCAGGCCACCGTCGAAGCCCTCCTGCCTCCGGGTGACCCGGTAGGTCGCCCAATGCATCCGCACGACGGTCCCGTCCGCGTCCCGGGTCAGTCGCAGCAGCTCGCCGCTCTCGCGCCCGCTGACCACCCGCAGCACGTCCGGCTGACCCGGCACGGGTTCGAAGATCGACGGCGGGAAGTCCGCGGCGGCCTCGGGCATGCGGGCCTGGAGCCGGCCGCCGTGCCACGAGAAGACGTGCTGGCTGCCCTCGCTCCACCACAGGCCCAGGATCGATCGGTACGGCACCGGCGCCGGCAGCCCGACCTGCCACGGCTTGATCTCCGCCGGGTCGATCTCGACGGCCAGTTTCAGCAGCTCATGGACCAGGTCGTTGATCTCGGCGGCGGTGCCGGAGGAGCCCAGCACCGAGCAGGCGAGCCCGTCCGGCGTGCCGTCCCCGCCCCGCCGCCCGTACGCGCCGGAGAGGAAACCGGGCATCGCGCCGTCGTGCCCGATGTGGGTCACGAACCGGCCCTGCGGCACCAGGATCGGCCCCAGCCCGAAACCGGCCAGCCAGCTCGCGTCCTGGGTCACGGTGAGCGGCGTACGCATCTCCTCGATCGTGCCGGCCGCGAGCACCTTGCCGTCCGGGTCGACCGAGCCGGGGTGGGTCAGGAAGGCAGCCCAGGTGGCCATGTCGCTCGCGGTGCTCCAGAGCTGGGCGGCCGGGCCGACCCCGCCCAGGTCGGTCTGCGGTTCGGGCCGGGCCGCGTCGGAGTATTCGTCGACCAGGTAGCCGACCGCGGCCTGCGGAGGCGGGGCCAGGGTGGTGGCGCCGAGGCCCAGCGGGTCGATGACGCGCTCGGCGACGACCTGGGACCAGGGCGCCCCGCGCAGCTTGGCCACGAGCTGGCCGAGCACGGCGAACCCGAGGTTGGAGTAGTGGTAGCGGCGCGCGTTGGGCAGCACCCGCTCGGCCCGGTCGAGCTGGGCCAGCACCTCGGCGTCGTCCGGCGCGCGCAGGGTGTCCCAGATGTCCCCGTACGGCTCCCGCTGGAACCCGGAGGTGTGCGAGAGCAGCCGCCGGATCGTGGCGTCGCCGTGCGCCGGCACGTCGAGGTGCGCCGAGACCGGGTCGTCCAGGCCGAGCAGACCCTCGTCGCGGGCCTGCAGCACGAGGACCGCGGTGAACGTCTTGGTGATCGAGCCGATCCGGAACCGGGTGTCGGGCCCGAGCGGGTGACCCGGGTTACCCGAGTCGCCCACCGTGAAGACCCAGGGCTCGCGGTCGGCGCGGTGCAGCGCGACCGAGAGGGCGGGCACCCGGCCGCCGGCCTGCGCTTTGCGGGCGGCCCGTTCGTACCGGTCGGTGGCGCTCATCGGGCGCCGGGGATGATGCGGCGGACCAGGCAGTCGTTTTCCACCCTGGTGATCTTATGGTGACTGCCGGACGACCAAGAACGATGGGAGCGCTTCCATGGCGGATGTCGAGCATCTGCTCGCGCAGCTGAGCCTCGACGAGAAGGTCTCGCTGCTGGCCGGGCAGGACTTCTGGTCACTGCCCGCGATCGAGCGGATCGGGCTGCGCTCGATGGTGATGTCGGACGGGCCGATCGGCGTACGCGGGGTCGGCTGGGCGCCCGACGACCCGTCGATCGCCCTGCCCAGCCCGACCGCGCTGGCCGCGGCCTGGGACGTCGAACTGGCCGAGCGCGCGGGCCGGCTGCTCGGGCAGGAGGCGCGGCGCAAGGGCGTGCACGTGCTGCTCGGCCCGACGGTCAACCTGCAGCGCACGCCGCTGGGCGGCCGGCACTTCGAGTGCTATTCCGAGGATCCGCTGCTCAGCGGCGAGATCGCGGTCGGCTTCGTGCGCGGCGTGCAGGAGCACGGGGTGGGCACGACGGTGAAGCATCTGGTCGGCAACGACTTCGAGACCGACCGGATGGAGGTCGACGTCCGGATCGGCGACCGGGCCCTGCGCGAGATCTATCTGGCGCCGTTCGAGCGGGTCGTCGAGGCCGGCGGCTGGGGCGTGATGAGCGCCTACAACAGCGTGAACGGGCAGTCGATGGCCCAGAACGGCCCGCTCCAGGACGAGATCCTCAAGCGGGAGTGGGGCTTCGACGGCGTCGTGGTCTCGGACTGGCGGGCCGCGCGCTCGACCACCGGGGCCGCGCTGGGCGGGCTGGACATCGCGATGCCGGCGCTGGAGAACCCGTGGGGCGAGAAGCTGGTCGCCGCCGTCCGGGCCGGCGAGGTGCCCGAGGAGGTCGTCGACGACAAGGTGCGCCGGGTCCTGCGGCTGGCCCAGCGGGTCGGCGTGCTCGACGGTGGCCCGGCCGTGACACCGCCGGACGACCTGGACGGCGACGCGGTCGCCCGCGAGGTGGCCGCGCGTTCGTTCGTGCTGGTCCGCAACGAGAACTACACCCTGCCGCTGGAGCCGGCCGCGCTGACGAAGGTCGCGGTGATCGGCGCGCTCGCCACCGACGCCCGGGTGCTCGGCGGCGGCAGCGCCCAGGTCTCCCCGCCGCACGTCATCTCGCCGCTGACCGGCCTGGTCCAGGCGCTGTCCGGAGTGGACGTCGAGCACGCCGTCGGCGCCGACCCGCGCCCGTTCCTGCCGGCCGCGGGCGGCCCGGAGTGGACGTCGGCCACGGTGACGCTGGGCGGCCAGACGCTGACGGTCGACCCGGCCGCGGTGCGCTGGATCGGCTCGCTGCCCGGCGGGCTCGACCCGGCCGACGTCGACGAGATCCGGCTGGAGACCACGTTCACCCCCGACCTCGAGGGCGAGCACACGTTCGCGGTCTCCGGCTTCGGCACCTTCGAGCTGAAGGTCGGCGATCAGGTGCTCTACGAGGGCACCCTGCACCCGCCGGGCGCCACCCGGGCCGACCTGCTGCTGTCGCCCCGCGAGCAGCGGGCCACCGCGCGGCTCGAGGCCGGCGTGCCGGTTCCGGTCGTGCTGCGCCAGACGATCGCGCGCGGCATGGCCCACACGATCTCGTCCACCATCGGCCACCGCCCGCCCGGGCCGGACGCCGACGGGCTGATCGAGGAGGCGGTGCGGCTGGCCGCCGGCTCGGACGTGGCCGTCGTCGTGGTCGGCACCACCGAGCAGGTCGAGTCCGAGGGCTTCGACCGGGTCTCGCTGGCCCTGCCCGGCCGCCAGGACGAGCTCGTGGCCCGGGTCGCCGCGGCCAACCCGCGTACGGTCGTGGTGGTCAACGCCGGCTCCCCCGTGCTCATGCCGTGGGCCGGCGAGGTGGCCGCGACGCTGCTCACCTGGTTCGGAGGTCAAGAGGCGGGCGCCGCGCTGGCCGACGTGCTGCTCGGGGTGACCGAGCCGGGCGGGCGGCTGCCCACCACCTGGCCCCGCGAGGAGCAGGACTGCCCGGTGCTGGCCGTCGAGCCGCGGGACGGCGTGGTGGCGTACGACGAAGGCGTCTTTGTGGGTTATCGGGGCTGGCTGCGCTCCGGCGTCGCGCCGCTCTATCCGTTCGGGCACGGCCTGGGCTACACCACCTGGCGGTACGACGAGATGGTGGTCACCGAGAACGAGGTCGTGGTGACGATGACCAACACGGGTGCGCGGGCCGGGCGGGAGGTCGTCCAGGTCTACGTCGGACCTTCGCCGGTCGATCCCGAGCGGCCCGAGCGATGGCTGGCCGGGTTCGAGAACGTCGAGGCGCTTCCGGAGGAGACGGTGACCGTGCGGATCCCGTTGCCGCCGCGCACCTTCGAGGTCTGGAACGACGGTTGGCAGCAGCGCCCGGGCGACTACCGGATCATCGCCGCGCACGCGCTGGATGATCCACGACTGACCGCCTCGCTGGTCATAGGTTAGCCTAACCTCACTTTTACGTGAGGAGATCCAGCGATGCGACTGCGCGCACTGGCCACGCTCGTGACCGCGGCCCTGCTGAGTGCCGGCCTGGCCGCGTGCGGCGGCAGTGACGACGACCCCGCCCCGGCTGCCGGAAATGCGGCCGGGGCGCCGGCCTTCCCGGTGACGATCAAGCACAAGCTGGGCGGGACGACGATCAAGGCGAAGCCCCAGCGCGTCGTCACGGTCGGCTGGAACGACCAGGATTTCGTGCTGGCGCTGGGCGAGGTCCCGGTCAGCACCCGGGAGTGGTTCGAGGAGTACCCGACCTACCCCTGGGTCGCGGCCAAGCTGAACGGCAAGCCGCTGCCCACGTTCTCGGCCGAGATCAACTACGAGGCGATCATCAAGCAGCAGCCCGATCTGATCCTCGCCATCTACGAGACGGTCAGCCAGGAGACGTACGACAAGCTCTCCCAGATCGCCCCGACCGTGATCCAGTCCTCGGACTACAAGGACGAGGAAACGCCCTGGGACGTGCAGACCCTGACCACCGGCCAGGCGCTGGGCAAGGGAGCCGAGGCGAAGGCGCTGGTCGACCGGGTCAACGCCAAGGTGGACGAGGCCAAGAAGGCCAACCCGCAGTTCGCCGGCAAGGTGCTCGTCGGCGACTACGGCCCCGAGAAGGGCCAGCACTGGCTGCTGCCGGCCAGGGACCCGCGGCGCAGCCTGTTCGACTCGCTCGGCTTCGGCGCCCAGGAGCAGGGTGAGGACGTCAGCGAGGAACGGCTCGACCTGCTCGACCGGGACGTGCTCTTCGTCAACGGCGCCACCAAGGCCGACATGCTCGAGTCGCCGATGTTCAGCAAGCTCAGGGTCGTGCAGGAGGACCGCACGCTCTACACGTCCTTCGACACGGCGCTGGCCGGGGCGCTCTCCTACAGCGGGCCGGACGCGCTGCTCTACGCCCTCGACCAGATGCTGCCGCAGCTCAAGAATGCGACCGACGGCGACCCGGCGACCAAGGTCGAGGAGCTGACCTAGGAGCGGGACTGCCAGGCGGTCCACAATGTCGCATAGCGGCCCGCCGCGGCGACCAGGTCGTCGTGGGTGCCCTCCTCGAGCA
>CBDCJN010000020.1:0-305000 GCA_965217855.1 Actinoplanes sp.
TCCGCGACCCGGCCGAGGTGCCCGGGGTGTCCCGGCTCGGCCCGGACGCGCTGGCCGTCTCCCGCGACGAGTTCGCCGACCGGGTCAAAGGCCGCAACGGCCAGGTCAAGGGTGTGCTGGTCGACCAGGAGGTGCTGGCCGGCATCGGCAACGCCTATTCCGACGAGATCCTGCACGTGGCCAAGCTGTCGCCGTTCGCGCTCACCGGCAAACTCACCGACGAGCAGATCGACACCCTGTACGCGGCCATGCGTGAGGTCGAGACCGATGCCGTCGCGCGGTCGGTGGGGCAGAAAGCGGCCGAGCTCAAGGGTGAGAAACGCGCCGGGATGCGGGTTCACGCCCGCACCGGGCTGCCTTGCCCGGTCTGCGGCGACACCGTCCGCGAGGTTTCGTTCGCCGACAAGAGCCTTCAGTACTGCGCCACATGCCAGACCGGGGGCAAGCCGCTCGCCGACCGCCGCCTGTCCAAGTTGATCCGATAGCCCCGGTTCGGTCACCCTGAGTACACCGTCGGTAAAGCGCGCACAACGTCCGCTTCTTTCCGCCCGTTCCATCGGTATAGTGGCCCGGTCCCACGTTTCTGCGGGCTCGGCTGTCCCTCTGGCCGGTCGCAGTGCGTAATCTTTTCCGGATGCGGGAGGGTCTAGGCGAGGTGACCGCTAGCCTGCATCGCCCGGTTACCGAAAGCAGCCGGAGCAAACCCGTGCCGTACGACAGCTTCGAGTGGCAGCAAGATCCGTCACCGAGCAACGGCGTACCCCGTTCGGCCTGGACCAGGCAACACAAGCGGGTGTCCCGCTGGCACCGTCCGTACACGCTGGTCCTCATCGTTCTCGACCTGATCTCGGGCGTGCTGGCCAGCCATCTGGCCGCCACCTGGATCGAGAAATCGCGTTCCGGTTTCCTCGACAAGAGCCTCGGCTTCCTGCACGGCGAGCAGCTGTTCGTCTTCTTCGCCTACGTGGTGCTGCCGCTCGGCTGGCTGATCCTGCTCTGGGCCAACGGCACCTACGACCGCCGCTACCTGGGCCTGGGCAGCGAAGAGTTCAAGCGCATCGTGCGCACCTCGGTCACCGTGGTGGCCTGCGTGTCGCTGCTCGCGTTCGCCACCAAGGCCCCGCTGTCGCGTGGCACCGTCGCCGCGGTCTCGCTGATGGCGCTGCTCTTCGTGCTCAGCGGCCGGGTCATCGCCCGGCAGGTGCTGCACTTCGCCCGGCGCAAGACCGGCCACGGCGCCCACCGCATGGTGCTGGTCGGCACGCTACCCGAGGCGCTCGAGGTCTACACCGCGGTCACCCGCAGCCCCGCTGCCGGCCTGATCCCGGTGGCCATCCACATCACCGACGGCTACGCGGCCGCCCGCGGCATAGAGACGCCGGTGCCGGTCTACGCGGCCCGCGACGTGCTGTCGCTGGTGCGCGAGGTGGGCGCCGACACGATCGCGGTCTGCGGTTCGGCCAGCGCCGAGCCCGGCGAGCTGCGCCGTCTGGCCTGGCAGCTCGAGGGCACCGGGGTCGACCTGGTGGTGGCCCCGCAGCTCACCGACATCGCCGGGCCGCGCGTGCACATCCGCCCGATCGAGGGCCTGCCGCTGCTGCACGTCGAGGAACCGACCCTCTCGGGCCCCGGCTGGCTGGCCAAAAACTTGCTCGACCGGGTCGCCGCCGGCCTCGGCCTGCTGCTGATCAGCCCGATCCTGCTGGCCATCGCGATCGGCATCCGCCTCTCCGACCCCGGCCCGGTCTTCTTCCGCCAGCCCCGCGTCGGCCACGAGGGCCGCACGTTCCGGGTGTGGAAATTCCGGACGATGTACGTCGACGCCGAGGAACGCAAGCGCACGCTGGAAGAGCTCAACGAGTCCGACGGCATGCTCTTCAAGATGAAGAACGACCCTCGGATCTTCACCTTCGGCGCCAAGCTGCGGGCCAGTTCGCTCGACGAACTCCCCCAGCTGATCAACGTGCTCAAGGGCGAGATGTCGCTCGTCGGCCCGCGCCCACTGCCGGCCGACGACGGCGACTACCTGGGCGACGTCCGCCGCCGCCTGCTCGTGCGCCCCGGCATCACCGGCCTGTGGCAGGTCTCGGGCCGCTCCGACCTGTCCTGGGACGAGGCCGTCCGCCTAGACCTCTACTACGTCGACAACTGGTCCCTGACCTACGACCTGGGCATCCTGTGGCGCACGATCTGGGTAGTCCTGAAACGCAAGGGCGCCTACTAACCCAAGCGCCAGGTCAAAAGCTCCAGGCGAAAATACGGGGTCGGGTCAGGTCCCGTGCGTTGCGGACGGCCGAAGCGCTCGGTCACGACCGTCGCCGGCCGCCGGCTGAAAGCCGAACACCACCGACCCACCCACGGGCGGGGCACGGGAGAGCGTGAGCGGACGACTCGGCCGGCGGGCGCGTGAGCGGCGTGAGCAGCGACGGTGGCCGGCGGATCGGCAGCGCTGGTCGGGAAATCCCGTATCTCCGGATTTGGACCTTGAGCATTTGTTTTTCACACACCACGCAGCGCCCGGCCACCTCTTGGCCGGGCGCTGCGGAAGATCGTCTAGGAATGGGGGCAGGTGGCGCGGTATTCCTGGATTGTGGAGCCTGAGGGGGCCGGGCAGAGGAACTGGTCGTAGCGGGTGTCGTTGTCGATGAAGCGCTTGAGCCACGACAGGCTGTACTTCGCGACGGTCACGTTGGTCGACG
This sequence comes from Actinoplanes sp., assembly GCA_965217855.1. Lineage (GTDB taxonomy): Bacteria > Actinomycetota > Actinomycetes > Mycobacteriales > Micromonosporaceae > Actinoplanes. The sequence goes on from CBDCJN010000020.1 coordinate 2,700, forward strand.
TCGGCGCGGAGTGGGAAGCGTTGTTGAGCTCGAGGTAGGCCTTGTCGGGGGCGCTCGTCATGCTCGTGTAGAAGGGCTCGGAGTGTGAGCTGACCGGGGCGACGGTGTCGTTCTCGGCGCCGATGATCATTGTGGGCACGCGGTCGGTCGACCAGCTCTTGGTGCCGTGCCAGGGGGTCATCGGGACGGCTGCCTGCAGGCTCGGGCGGGTGCGTGAGGCCGAGAGGCTGCCGCCGCCGCCCATCGAGTGGCCCATGACGCCGAGCCGGGTGGCGTCGATGCGGGTGCGCACGCTGCTCGAGCCGGTCAGGTAGTCGAGCGCAGCCAGCAGTTGCGTGCCCCGGCTGTCGGGCTGGTCGAGCGTGCTCAGCGTGTCGATCGTGATGACGACGAAGCCCTGCGAGGCGAGCCGCGGGCCGAGCCAGGAGACGCTGGACTGCGAGGCGGTGAAGCCGGGCGAGATGGCGATGGCGCCGAACGTGCCCGACGCGGTGCTGGTGGGGTAGTAGATCGTGCCGCCGCCGAAGCCGCTGACCGACGATCGGGCGACGCTGACCTGGGCGAACGCGAACGATCCGCGGGACGCCTCGATGCTGCTGGTGGTGGGGGCCGGACCGCGCTCGTAAGGGTTGGCGGCGCGGGCCGGTGCGGCGGGGGACGCCGCCACGAGGGTAATCGCCGTGAGGGCGGCAACCAGACCGGCACGGATTTTGGGAACGGACATCTGGCACTCCCTGGGATGTGGGTGAGCCTGCGGAACGGACGGCTACGGTGGGACCGCCCGGTCCACATATCGACTTTGATAAATAGTTGGTCAGTTCGTTACTGCGCGGTAATCCCAGTTGGCACCCTGCCAATACGGTATGACGGGCCGGCCGTGCCAATATCTCTGCGTGGCGGGTCAGGTGGGCAGTGTGCTGGCGGTGATGGCTGTCCTCGCGGCCCTCGCCGGTGCGGTGGTCGCCGTGGTGCGCCTGCGGGCCCGCCGCGGCATCGCCACCGCCATGCAACGGGCGACGTACGACGTGCTGCACACCGCCGGGCTGGCCGCCGAACCGCTGCGTGCCGGGCTCAGCCCCAGCACCGCCGGCAAGGCCGTCCGCCACCTGCGCACGCTGGTCGGGGCCGAAGGACTGACGATCGCCGACCGGGAGCGCTGCCTGGCCTTCGACGGGCGGGGCAGTCACCACAGCGAGCAGTTCACGACCGCGGCCGCCCGGGCGCTCGACGCGCACCGCTCGATCGTCCTGAGCTCGGACGATCTGCCCTGCGACCGGGTCGACTGCGTGGTGCGGGGGGCCGTGGTCACGCCGCTGACCGGTCCCTCCGGGCAGGCTACCGCGGCGCTGGTCGCGGTGGCCGACGACCATCCCGCGCCGGGCCTGGTGCAGGCCACGCTCGAGACCGCGCGCTGGGCCGGTTCACAATTGGCGCTGGCCGAGCTCGACTCGTCGCGCGAGCGGCTGGCCCGGGCCGAGGTGCGGGCGTTGCGGGCCCAGATCAGTCCGCACTTCATCTACAACGCGCTGACCGCGATCGCCTCGTTCGTGCGGACCGACCCCGAGCGCGCCCGCGAGCTGATCCTCGAGTTCGCCGAGTTCACCCGCTACTCGTTCCGGGCCCACGGCGACTTCACCACACTGGCCGAGGAGCTGCGCTCGATCGACCGCTATCTCACCATCGAGCGGGCCCGGTTCGGCGACCGGCTTCAGGTACGCCTGCAGATCGCCCCCGAGGTGCTGCCGGTCGGCCTGCCGTTCCTGTGCCTGCAGCCGCTGGTCGAGAACGCCGTCCGGCACGGTCTTTCGCGGAAGCCGGGCGTCGGTATGGTGAGCATCGAGGCCCGCGACGCCGGGGCCGAATGCCACATCACGGTCGAGGACGACGGGGTCGGGATGGATCCGGCGGTGTTCGCGGCGGGCATGCCGGAAACGGACGACGGGCAGCACGTGGGCCTGGCAAATGTCGACGAACGACTGCGCTCGGTCTTCGGCGACACGTTCGGCCTGGTCGTCGAGACAGCGCCCGGAGCCGGGACGAAGGTGAGCATGCGAGTGCCGAAATTCCACCCGGGGGTGAGGGCGTGAACGACTGCACCGGAGCAAGCGAAGCGGAGCGCAGGGCCAGGAGTGCACGCCAACCGGGGATCAGCGTGAACGACTGCACCGGAGCAAGCGAAGCGTTCGTAGGGCCAGGAGTGCACGCCAACGGAGGCTCAGCGTGAGTCTCGTAGTGCTCGCTGTGGATGACGAGCCGCCCGCGCTCGACGAGCTGGCCTATCTGCTCAACGCGGACGGGCGGGTCGCCCACGTGCACCGGGCCGGCGACGCCACCGAGGCGCTGCGGGTGCTGCGCGACACCGAGGTCGATGCGGTCTTCCTCGACATCCGCATGCCCGGCCTGGACGGCATGGAACTGGCCCGCATTCTGCGCCGTTTCGCCCGCCCGCCGGCGATCGTCTTCGTCACGGCCTACGACGACGGCGCGGTCGACGCCTTCGACCTCGGCGTCACCGACTACGTGCGCAAGCCGGTGCGCGCCGAACGCCTGGGCGAGTCGCTCCGCCGGGTCGCGGGCCTGCGCCTGGCACCCGTGGCCACCCCCGCCCCTCCCACCGACGAGCCCAGCATCCCGGTCGAGCTGGCCGGCACCACCCGCATGCTGCCCCGCTCGTCGGTGCGCTGGGTCGAGGCCCAGGGCGATTACGCCCGCCTGCACACCTCAGATGCCTCCCACCTGGTCCGCGTCTCGCTGGCCACGCTGGCCGAACGCTGGGCCGACGCCGGTTTCGTGCGTATCCACCGGTCGTACCTGGTGCAGATCCGCCTCATCGCCGAGCTGCGACTGACCGGCTCGGGCTATGTGGTTTCGGTCGACGGCATCGAGCTCCCGGTCAGCCGCCGACACACCCGAGAACTCAAGGATCGCCTGATCAGAGCGGTCAAACACGACTGGACCCGCTGACCGCCACCCACACATCCACAACGTTTTCCACAGGCAAACAGACTTATCCCCAGAGTTATCCACAGGCTGTCGGGGCGACCTCCACAGGTTGTTCACAACGTGCGCGCCGGGTCTGCACTGGTGATCAATAGGCTCGGCGGAGCGGTCGGTGAGTCACGGGGGCGCATCGGCCGGTGGGCCGGAGGGGGTGGGTTGTGGAGACGGAGCGGCGGGTTCTGGTCGTCGAGGACGAGCGGACGATCGCGGAGGCGGTCGCGGCCCGGCTGCGGGCCGAGGGCTTCGTGGTCGAGGTGGCCGGGGACGGGCCGTCCGCGGTCGCCGCGGCCTGGCGTACGCCGCCCGACGCGATCGTGCTCGACGTGATGCTGCCCGGCTTCGACGGCCTCGAGGTCTGCCGGCGGATCCAGGCCGAGCGGCCGGTGCCGGTCCTCATGCTGACCGCCCGCGACGACGAGACCGACCTGCTCATCGGTCTCGCGGTGGGCGCCGACGACTACATGGTCAAGCCGTTCTCGATGCGCGAGCTGGCGGCCCGGGTGCACGCCCTGCTGCGCCGCGCGGCCAAGACCACCGTGGCGCCGGTCGGGCCGCCCACGTTGCGGTTCGGCGATCTCGAGATCAACCAGGCCGAGCGGCGGGTGCTGCGGGCCGGCATCGAGGCTCATCTGACGCCGACCGAGTTCGACCTGCTGGTGCACCTGGCCGCGCACCCGCGCACGGTGCTGCCCCGGGAACGGCTGCTGGCCGACGTGTGGGGCTGGGCCGACGCCTCCGGCACCCGGACGGTCGACAGCCACATCAAGGGTCTGCGCCGCAAGCTCGGCTCCGACCTGATCCGCACGGTGCACGGCGTCGGCTATGCGCTCGAGGTGGCACGGTGAGCGCCGGCCCGGTGCGCTATGCGCCGGCGGCGAGCACGGTGTGGCGGAATCGGGTGGCCAAGACCTTCGGCTGGCTGCCGCGCCCGCTCGACCCGGTGCGGTCGATCAAGATGAAGATCATCATGGTGCTGCTGGCCGGTGGGGGCAGCGGGCTGATCTGGTTCTATCTGTGGCTGGGCTGGTTCCCGTTCTGGACAGGCGTCACCGCCACCGTCATCGGCGTGACCATCGTCCAGTTCCTGGCCCGCGGCATGACGTCGCCGCTGCGGGAGATGACCGCGGCGGCCCGGGCGATGGCTCAGGGCGACTACGACCGGCGGGTCCGCGCCACCGCGGCTGATGAGGTGGGCGAGCTCGCGGCCGCGTTCAACCAGATGGCAGCCGACCTCGCCGCGGCCGACCGGCAGCGGCGCGAGCTGATCGCCAACGTCTCGCACGAGTTGCGTACGCCCATCACGGCTCTGCAGGGCCTGCTCGAAAACATCGTCGACGGCGTCGCCCGGGCCGAACCCGCGATGATGGAGACCGCGCTGGCCCAGACCGAGCGCCTCGGCCGCCTGGTCGCCGAGTTGCTCGACCTCTCCCGGCTGGACGCCGGGGTGGTGCCGCTGATCCGGCACCCGATCGACGTGCCGGCCTTCCTGGCCGACGTGGTGCGCGAGGCCGAGGTCAACGCGGCCGGTTCGGGGCGGGACGTGCGCTTCAAGGTGGCCTCGCCGGTGATCGTCGTGCCCGGCGACCGGGAGCGGCTGCACCAGGTGTTCGCCAACCTGCTCGACAACGCGGCCCGGCACAGCCCGCCCGGCGGCACGGTGCAGGTACGCGCCGAACGCCACGACGACCACCTGCTCGTCACCGTCACCGATGAGGGCGAGGGCATCCCGGCCGACGAGCGCGACCGGGTGTTCGAACGGTTCACCCGCGGCGAGCGGCCCGGCGGGGGCGGCACCGGTCTCGGGCTGGCCATCGCGCGCTGGGTGGTGCAGCTGCATCGCGGCACGATCGCCGTGGTCGACCCCGAGGACGACCGCACCGGATGCCAGATCCACGTGACCCTGCCCCTGCGCACCGCCTGATTCCCGAACGACCCAGCCCGGCGCCGATCTTGGCGCTGAGGCCATTCGACCGTGCCCTCCCGGAGGTGCTCCATGTCCGTCAGCCAGATGCCGAAGCCCGTCGCCCGGCCCCAGCCCCTGCTCCACGGCCCGTGGCCGTCGAGCGCGCCCTGGGGCCGGCACTGGCCGGGGCCGGGCCGCCCCGCCTCGCTGGTCACCGTGGCCGCGGTCGGTGCGGTCGGTGTCATCGCGGCGCTCAGCCTGCCCGACCGCGTCGGCGTGGGGTGGCTGATCGTCGTCGTGGCTGCCCCGGGTGGCGATCGCGACCGGCGTGCTGGCCCTGCTCGGCCTGGCCGTGGCCAACCCGGACGCGATGATCGCCGAACGCAACCTGCACCCCGGCGACCGGGCGATCGACCTCCGCTATGTCGGCAACCTGTCGCCGGACGCCGTGCCCGCGCTCACCAAGCTGCCCCCGGCGCAACGCGACTGCGTGCTCGGCCACCTCGACTTCGACCTGCGGCAGATGAGCGACGACTGGCGCAGCTGGAACCTGGGCCGCGAACGAGCGCGCGACCTGGTCGAGCAGCACCTCGGTGATCGCGCGTGGCGCTGCGACTGACACTTGACAACCGGCCATCGGCGGCCAGACTCCGGGGCATGGCCGCCGACGATCCGAACCCTCCCCGCCGTACGCGGGTGGTCCTGGGCGAGGTGGCGGCCCGCCGGAGCCCGGCCGACCGGGCCCGCAGTGACCTGGCCGAGCAGACGCCGGTCGGTGAGGCGCTGGTCAAGGGCCTGGTCCGGGCCCAGCTGGCGCTCGCTCTGCGCCTCTCCCTGGTGGTGGTGACCGGCCTGGGCGCCCTCCCGCTGCTCTTCGTGGCGGCGCCCGGCGTGGCCCACGTCAAGGTCTTCGGCGTACACCTGCCGTGGATTCTGCTCGGGGTTCTGTCGTTCCCGTTCCTGATCGGCGTGGGCTGGGCCTATGTGCGCTGGGCGGAGCGCAACGAGCAGGACTTCATCGCCCTGATCCGCAGGCCCGAGCAGTGAATCCGTACCTCGTTCCCGGTCTGATCGCGGTCATCCTGGTGACCGTCGGCATCGGCGTGTACGGCCTGCGTTTCGCCCGCACCACCTCGGATTTCCTGGTCGCCTCGCGGTCGGTCAGCCCGTCCTGGAACGCGGCCGCGATCAGCGGCGAATACCTGTCGGCCGCGTCCTTCCTGGGTGTGGCCGGTCTGATCCTCCGCTACGGCGCCGAGGTGCTCTGGTATCCGGTCGGCTTCGCCGCCGGTTATCTGGCACTGCTGCTCTTCGTGGCCGCCCCGCTGCGGCGCTCGGGCGCGTTCACCCTGCCCGATTTCTGCCAGGTGCGCCTCGGTTCGCCGCTGCTGCGCCGGCTGGCCAGCGTCTTCGTCGTCTTCATCGGCTGCCTCTACCTGGTGCCGCAGCTCCAAGGCGCGGGGCTGACCTTCACCACGATCACGGGCGGCTCGTACGCCTGGGGGGCCCTGCTCGTCGGCGTGGTGGTGACCGCGAACGTGGCCCTCGGCGGCATGCGCGCGATCACCTTTGTGCAGGCGTTCCAGTATTGGCTCAAGCTGACCGCGCTCGCCGTCCCGGTGATCTTCCTGGTCCTGCAGTGGCAGTCGGACGGGCGGCCGCCGGTCACGCCCGAGGCCGGGGCGACCTTCCGGGTCGCCACCACCGTGGTGATCGAGCAGGACGCGGTGGTCGGCGGCGTCCCGGTCGCGCAGGGCGACCAGCTCAGTTTCGCCGCGGGCGATCCGGTGCCCGTGGTGAGCACGGTGGACGCCGATCTCGGGGCCGACTGGCTGTTCCCGGGCGGTGACGGCACGCTGTTCGCCACCTATTCGCTGATCCTGGCCACCTTCCTCGGCACGATGGGTCTGCCGCACGTGCTGGTGCGGTTCTATACCAATCCGGACGGCGCCTCGGCCCGGCGTACCACCCTGGTCGTGCTCTGTCTGGTCGGTGCCTTCTATCTGCTGCCGACGCTGTACGGCGTGCTGGGCCGCATCTACACCCCGCAGCTGCTGATGACCGGTCGCACCGATGCCGTGGTCCTGCTGCTGCCCGAGGCCGCGCTCGGCGGCGGTCACCTGGGCCGGTTGCTCGGCGCCCTGGTCACCGCGGGTGCGCTGGCCGCTTTCCTCTCCACCTCGTCGGGCCTGCTGACCAGCGTGGCCGGCGTGGTCTTCACCGACGTCCTCCGCTCGGGCCGCAGCGGGTCGGTGCGCGACTTCCGGCTGGCCACCGTGCTCGCCGCGTCGGTTCCGGTGCTGCTCTCGCTTTACGTCTCCAACATGGACGTCTCGCGGGTGGTCGGCCTGGCCTTCGCGGTCGCCGCGTCCAGCTTCTGCCCGCTGCTCGTGCTCGGCATCTGGTGGCGGCGGCTGACCGACGTGGGGGCGATCGCCGGTGTCGTGGCCGGGGGCGGCGCCTCGATGGGAGCCGTCCTGATCACGGTGCTCGGGCCACCGCTGGACGGCTGGCTGGCCGAGGCCGTGGGCCAGCCCGCCGCCTGGACCGTGCCGCTCGCGTTCCTGGTGATGGTGACCGGTTCGCTGCTGACCAGCCGGCGCGTCCCGGCCGACGTCGGCGCGACCATGCTGCGCCTGCACGCGCCCGAGTCGCTGCGCGTTCAGCAGGATTGAATGCCCTGGTCAGGGCGGCGACGATTGGCTAGGTTCGGACCATGACGGTGCCGGTCCAGCGCGAGAGTGAGCAGGGTGCGGCGATGTCGCTGCGCGGCCTGGTCAAGCGGTTCGACACCAAGCTCGCGGTCTCGGGGATCAGCCTCGAGGTGCCCGCCGGCTCGTTCTACGGCCTGCTCGGGCCCAACGGGGCGGGCAAGACCACGACGCTCTCGATGGCGGTCGGCCTGCTGCGGCCCGATGCCGGTCAGGCTGTCCTGCTCGGGCACGACGTGTGGGCCGATCCCGCGGCGGCCAAGGCGCGACTCGGGGTGCTGCCCGACGGGGTTCGGCTCTTCGACCGGCTCACCGGCCCCGAGCTGCTGGCCTATCACGGGCTGCTGCGCGGCATGGACGCGGCGACCGTCGACCAGCGCGCCCGCGAGCTGCTCGACGTGCTCGAGCTGGGCACGGCCCACCGCACCATGGTCGTCGACTACTCGGCCGGCATGCGTAAGAAGATCGGCCTGGCCTGCGCGCTGCTGCACGGGCCGAGGCTGCTCGTGCTGGACGAGCCGTTCGAGGCGGTCGACCCGGTCTCGGCCGCGCGGATCAGAGAGATCCTGCAGCGGTACGTGGCCGGGGGCGGAACGGTGATCTTCTCGAGCCACGTCATGGAGGTCGTCGAGCGGCTCTGCTCGCACGTCGCGATCCTCTCCGACGGCGTGCTGCGGATGCACGGCCCGCTCGAGTCGGTCCGCGGCGACCGGTCACTCGAAGACGTCTTCGTGCAGGTCGTCGGCGGCCGTGTGAGCACCGGCTCCGAGCTGGCCTGGTTGTGACAGTCTTCCTGCGGCTCAAGCTGCGAATGATGATCAACGGGCTGCGGGGCCGGCCCCCGCGTTTCGCGCTGTTCGTGGTCGGCGCCGTGATGGCCGGCTTCTTCGCGATCGCCGGTTACGCCATCTTCGCCATCCCCGGCGTGGTGGGCGACGAGCGCGCCGCCCGCATGCTGCTCCAGCTGGGCGGCTCGGCGCTGATCCTGGGCTGGCTGTTCCTGCCGCTGATCTTCTTCGGGGTCGACGAATCGCTCGACCCGGCCCGGTTCGCCCTCTTCCCGCTGAGCCACCGCACGCTGATCACCGGCCTCTTCGTGGCCGCCCTGGCCGGTCTGCCCGCTCTGTCCACACTGGCCGCCACGGCCGGCATGGTGAGCACCGCGGCCGATCTGGGCGGGGTCGGCGCGGCGCTGGCCGAGCTCGTCGGCATCGTCGGCGGCCTGCTCCTCTGCGTGGCGGCCGGCCGGGCCATTACCAGCGCGTTCGCCACCGGGCTGCGGTCGCGCCGCTCGCGTGACTTGGCCGTGGTCATGTTCGGCGTGCTGGCCGCGCTGCTCGGGCCGCTGCAGCTGGCCCTGCTGGCCGGGGCCGAGCGGGCCGACTGGAACGCGTTCGCCGTGCTGGCCGACGTGCTCGGCTGGACGCCGCTGGGCGCGCCCTACTCGCTCGGCCTCGAGGTCGCCGCCGGGCGCCTGTGGGCCGTCCCGCTGAAGCTCCTGATCGTGGCGGGCTCGATCGTGGGCCTGTTGTGGTGGTGGGGCGCCACGCTGGAGAAGGCGATGGTCGGCACCGCGTCGAGCGGCCCGTCCGGTGCGGGCAAAGCCGCCGGCCGGCCCACCGATCGGCTGCTCGGCCGCCGGCTGCCGCGCACCCGGTTCGGCGCGCTGGTGGCCCGCGAGCGTCGCTACTGGTGGCGCGAGACCCGGCGGCGCACCTCGCTGATCACGTTCTCGGCGGCCGGGCTGTTCCTGCCGGTCTCGATCACCCTCAGTGGCGGCTCGGCCGGGCCGATCGCGGTCTTCGTGGGCGCGCTCGCGGCGATCGCGCTGGCCAACCAGTTCGGGTACGAGGGCAGCGCGTACGCGGCCGACATCACCGCCGGTGTCCCGGGCCGGGTCGAGATCCATTCCCGGGCCGCCGCGCACGCCATGTTCGTCCTACCGTTGCTGCTGCTCGTGGCCGTCGTCGTGGGCGCGCTGTCGGGCCGCCCGGAACGGATCGCCGGGGATCTGGGGCTCATGCTGGCCACGTACGGCGTGGGTCTCGGTCTGGTCCTGCCGGTCTCGGTGCGGGCCGCCTACGCCCTGCCCGAGTCGACCAGCCCGTTCGCCGTCTCGTCGGGCGGCGGTCTGGCCAAGGGCCTGCTGGCCTTCGGCGTCATGATCGGCACCCTGATCGCGACCGTTCCGCTGCAGATCCTGGCGTTCCTGCTGGGCGACGTGTGGCTGTGGAGCGGGCTGCCGGCCGGGGCCGCGTTCGGCTGTGCGGCCTACCTGATCGGCTCGGGGGTGGCCGGTGACTGGCTCGACAAACGCATGCCCGAGGTGCTGGCGGCCGTGACACCGGGCCATTAGCGCTTTTTGATCAGGCCGTCCCGTTTGACGAAGATGACGCGGCGTTCGAGCGCGTCACCCGACGGTCCCAGAACGTAACCGTCGAGCCACAACCATCCGTCGTACGTGATGCGCGGATCGACCCGGATGACCCGGAAGGTGAGCGCCCGGTCGCCCTGGAACTGGACGCTGGCCGCACCGCCCACGTGGAGGACGTCGCCGGGCCGCGGCAACGTCTCGGTCATCCGCCTCCCTCCACATCGCTGAGTACGTACGCGATCACGGAAGGGATTACGTTATCCGGAAATTGTCGGGCTGCGCGTCATCCGCAAGGGCTTACCGATCGGCTGGACGCAGCCCCTCGCGCCGCACGAAGATGCGCCGGCGCTGGACGGCGACCCCGTTCGGGCCGAGGACGTAGCCTTCGAGCCACAGCCACCCGTCGTAGGTGCTGCGCGGGTCGACCCTGATCAGCCGGAAGGTCAGTGATCGCGCGCCCTCGAACTGGACGCTCGCCTCACCGCCGATGTGCAGCACGTCGCCCGGGTTCAGCTGCACTTGCTGATGCACGATCGCCCTCCTCCCGTAAGAAGATAGTTGTTGATCAATCTTGTGAGATAGGTATGTGCACCTTCTGTAACTGTGCCTGCCCCAAAGCCTGGTCCTACGGACGGCAGGAGAACCAAAGCCGAACCCCCACGTCAGAATGGATCTTGTGATTTCCGACGAGCCCGGCGGCCAGATCCATTCGAGTGATCCTTTCGCCACCCCTGACGACCAGAAATCCGCCGTACGGCGGTTGCGGGGGCGCTTGGCAGCCCCGGTGACCCTCTGGACGACTCCGGGCCCGGCCGGGCTCACCGTCTCGTCCACCCTCGTGGCTGACGGCGACCCCGGCCACATGCTGGGCCTGATCGACGACGAGAGCGATTTCTGGGACGCGATCGAGCAGAGCGGCCGGTTCGCGGTGACCGTCCTGTCCCCGGGCGACCAGCAGCTGGCCGACCGGTTCGCCGGGCTCATGCCCGCGCCCGGCGGCCTCTTCGCGGGCGACGGCTGGACCGACACCGAGTACGGGCCCGTGCCGTCCACCGGCGACACCTGGGCCGGCTGCCGGCTCATCTCCTCCCGCGTGCTGGGCTGGGCACTTCTGGTCGAGGCGGTGATCGAGAAGGTCGAGGCCGGCCCGTTGCCCCGGCCGTTGATCCACTACCGCGGTCGATATACGGACCTCCGCTAGGCGCAGTCAGACGGCCACTCGGCGCAAGGCCCGACCGGTCGCCCGTGACCGGGCCCACATCTTCGTAGGTTGCCGGAAAGTCCGCTCCACACCGAAGGTGGTGAACCACCGGTGACTACCGAAGTGCCCTCGTCCTCCTCCACCGAGAGGTACCGGGCCGTCCAGCAATCCGAGGAATTCGGGCAGCTGCGCAAGACAGTGCGCAGCTTCGTCTTCCCCATGACGGTCGCGTTCTTCCTCTGGTACGCCCTCTATGTCCTGCTCTCCGCGTACGCCCGCGGCTTCATGAGCGCGAAGATCGTCGGCAATATCAACGTTGCCCTGATCTTCGGCCTGCTCCAGTTCGTCACCACGTTCCTGATCGCCTGGTACTACTCGCGCTACGCGGCCCAGAAGATCGACCCGCTGGCCGACAAGATCCGCGGCGAGCTCACCGACGGCGACGCCCCCAAAGAGAAGGGGAGTGACGACTGATGCAGAGCCACACCTTGGCCGCCGAGGTCTCGACCTCGACGTCCCGCGGTCTCACCATCACGCTCTTCCTGGTCTTCGTGGCGATCACCCTGGCCATCACGATCTGGGCCAGCCGGCAGACCAAGACGGCGACCGACTTCTACGCCGGCGGCCGCCAGTTCTCGGGCTTCCAGAACGGCATGGCGATCGGCGGCGACTACATGTCGGCGGCGTCGTTCCTCGGCATCGCCGGCCTGATCGCGCTCTACGGCTACGACGGCTTCCTCTACTCGATCGGCTTCCTGGTCGCCTGGCTGGTCGCGCTGCTGCTGGTCGCCGAATACCTGCGTAACTCGGGCCGCTACACGATGGCCGACGTGCTCGCCTTCCGGATGCGTCAGCGCCCGGTGCGCACGGCGGCCAGCGTCTCCACCATCGTGGTCTCGATCTTCTACCTGATCGCCCAGATGGTCGGCGCGGGCGCACTCGTCTCGCTGCTGCTGGGCATCAAGCCGGGCACCACGTTCCTCGGCATGGGCGCGGACACGGCCAAGGTCGCGACGATCATCATGGTCGGCGCGCTGATGATCGTCTATGTGATCGTGGGCGGCATGAAGGGCACCACGTACGTCCAGATCGTCAAGGCGTTCATGCTCATGACCGGCGCCCTGCTGATGACGATCCTGGTGCTCGCGCACTACAAGTTCAACCTGTCCCAGCTGCTCGGCGACGCCGCCGCCCAGTCCGGCAAGGGCGATGCCTTCCTCGAGCCGGGCCTGCGGTACGGCGTCGAATCGGCCAGTGCGTCGGCCACCTTCTACAGCAAGATGGACCTGCTCTCGCTGGGCATCGCGCTGGTGCTGGGCACGGCCGGTCTGCCACACATCCTGACCCGGTTCTACACCGTCCCGACCAGCAAGATCGCTCGCAAGAGTGTGCTCTGGGCGATCGGCATCATCGGCACCTTCTACCTGTTCACCCTGGCCCTCGGCTTCGGCGCGGCGGCCCTGGTGGGTGGCAAGGCGATCACCGCACAGGACAAGGCGGGCAATACCGCCGCCCCCCAGCTCGCCCAGGCCCTCGGCATCGACTACTTCGGTGGCGAGACCGGCGGCGCGGTCCTGCTGGCGATCATCGCGGCGGTGGCCTTCGCCACGATCCTCGCCGTGGTGGCCGGTCTGACCCTGGCCTCGTCGTCGAGCGTCGCGCACGACTTCTACGCCAGCGTGATGAAGCGCGGCACGGCGTCGGAGCGGGACGAGGTGCGGGTCGCCCGCATCTCGGCCCTGGTCATCGGCGCGGTGGCGATCGCACTGTCAATCTTCGCGCAGAGCCTGAACGTGGCCTTCCTGGTCGCGCTCGCGTTCGCGGTGGCGGCCTCGGCCAACCTGCCGGCGATCCTCTACAGCCTGTTCTGGAAGAAATTCAACACATCCGGCGCGCTGTGGTCGATCTACGGCGGTCTGATCGCGGCTGTGGTCCTGGTGTTCTTCTCGCCGGTCGTCTCCGGCTCGGCGACCGCCATGTTCCCCGACCACGACTGGCACTTCTTCCCGCTCTCCAACCCGGGCATCATCTCGATCCCGATCGGTTTCCTCTGCGGCTGGATCGGCACGGTGATCTCGAAGGAGGACGACACCGACAAGTACGCCGAGCTCGAGGTCCGGGCGCTCACGGGGCACGGAGCGCACTGATTCCCAGTTAGCACCGACGATGCGGGGCCGGCCACCGTCGGCCCCGCATCGGCGCTCTCCCCTGTTTGTGCCGTGTCGCTCAGGTTGGTCGAGCGAACGGGCACCGGGTACGTATCTTTGGTCCTATGTCAGCGCCCACGTCTCCGCATGGCGGTTCCGGTCGAGCTTCTGTCCCGTCCTCCGGCCGGGCTTCGGCCCGCCCGGCCGGCGCCTACCGCGGCGCCGCCCCTCAGGGGGGCGCCGTCCCGCAGGGGGCCAACTGGCAGCCCAGCGGCGCCGGGGGCGGGGGCGGCAAGGGCGTCGACCCGGGCCGCGGCACCTCCTACCGTGGGCGCAAGCCGCGCCCGCGCTGGGGCCGCATCGCCCTGCTGGCCGGTCTGGCCGTCCTGATCATCGCGGTCATCGCCGGCATCTCGCTCTACGGCTACGCCAACGGCCTCGACAAGGACCTCAAGCGCACCGACGCCTTCTCGGGCATCAGCAACGACCGGCCGGCCAAGGCCATCGAGGGCGCGCAGAACATCCTGCTGGTCGGCAGCGACTCGCGGGACCCCGACTCCAAGGACGACGGGGCCGGCAAGTGGCGCGCGGACACGCTGATCGTCCTGCACATCCCCGAGGACCACAAATCCGCGCAGCTGATCTCGATCCCCCGTGACCTGTGGGTGGTCATCCCCCGCAGCAACGAGGCGGAGTGCAGCGACGGCAGCCGGGCCAAGATCAACGCGGCGTTCGCCTTCGGTGGCCTGCCGCGCGCCGTGCACACGGTGGAGTGCATGACCGACGTCAAGATCGATCACGTCATGGCGATCGACTTCGGCGGCTTCAAGGAGGTCACCAACGCGCTGGGCGGCGTCGACCTCAAGGTCGAGCAGACCATCACGTCGATCCACAAGCCGTACCGGGTGTTCAAGAAGGGCACCATGCACATGGACGGCGACCAGGCGCTCGACTGGGTCCGTCAGCGCAAGCAGTTCGCCCGCGGCGACTTCGCCCGCATGCAGCACCAGCAGGAATTCCTGAAGGCGCTGATGGACAAGGCGGCCAGCGGCGGCACGATCAGCAACCCGGCCAAGCTCAACTCGTTCCTCAAGGCCGTCACCGCGGCCGTCACGGTCGACAACGACTTCTCGCTGACCGACATGGCGAGCGAGATGCGCGGCGTCCGCGGCAGCAACCTGACGTTCATCACCAGCCCCAACAAGGGCAGCGACACGATCAACGGTCAGTCGGTGGTCGTCGCCGACCGGGAGAAGGCGCTGGCGCTCTACAAGGCGGTCGTCGCCGACAAGATGGACGCCTGGATGACCGACAATCTGAAAGCGAAGTCGGGGTCGTCCGCCACGGCCGGCGGCTGACCCCCGTACGCTGGGCGTCGTGTTCGGACCACAGGTGCCCAGCGTGACTCCCGTCGACGTCGCTGCCGACGCTTACCTGCTCGACGTGCGCGAGCCTGACGAGTGGGCGGCGGGGCATGCCCCCGGCGCCCACCACCTTCCGATGATGGAGATTCCGGCCCGCATGGCCGAGGTGCCGACCGACGTCGAGGTGGTGGTCGTCTGCCGCTCCGGCGGCCGCTCCGGCCAGGTCGTCTCCTACCTGATGGGCAACGGCTGGGACAACGTGCGCAACCTCGACGGCGGCATGCAGTCGTGGTCGTTCGCCGGGCGGGAGGTCGTCAGCGAGAACGGGCAGGCGGCTCAGGTCCTGTGAGCTGAGCCCTCCCCGGGCGGACGAACCCCATGGAAACCCCAAGCTACCGGCCCCTGGTCTTCGCCCACCGCGGTGGTGCCGACCAACTGCCGGAGCACACGCTCGGCGCCTACCTGCGAGCCATCGAGGACGGCGTCGACGGCCTCGAGTGTGATGTGCGGCTTACCCGGGACGGCCATCTGGTCTGCGTGCACGACCGCAAGCTCGACCGCACCAGCAACGGCCGGGGCCTGGTCAGCACCAAGACCCTGGCCGAGCTCGACTCGCTCGACTTCGGCTCGTGGCACCCCTCCTACCCGGGTGACGAGGAACCGCTGCCCGAACTGTCCCGCCTGCTGACCCTCGACCGGCTGCTGGGTGCGGTGCGTGACAGCGGCCGGAACGTGCGGTTACTCATCGAGACCAAACACCCGTCACGGTACGGAGCCGAGGTCGAGCGCCGCCTGCTGAAGACGCTGCGCCGGTTCGGCCTGGCCGAGCCCCGGCCGGACGACCCGGTCAAGGTCACCGTGATGTCGTTCGCCGCGCTGGCCCTGCGCCGGATCAAGGTCCAGGCGCCCGACCTGCCGACGGTCTACCTGATCGAGCTGCTGCCGCCCGGGGTGGGCCGCGGCCGGCTGCCGTTCGGGGCGCGGATCGCCGGCCCCGGGGTGGCGCTCGTGCGGGGGCGCCCCGGGCTCATCCCGGCCATCCGGGCCGCGGGCCGGCAGGCGTACGTCTGGACGGTCAACGACAAGGCGGACCTCGACCTGGTCCTCGAGCACCAGGTCGACGGCATCATCACCGACCGCCCGCGCTTCGTTCTCGACCATCTCGCCACCCTCTGAAGCCACTGTGACGTGGGACACCTTCGAGGGATCGGCCGCGAGGTCTGCCCAAAATCCAAGAAGCGAGGCAAACTCGCAAGCATGCCGGACCGTCCCGACTACAGCGCGCTGACGCGGGGTCAGATCGCGATCCTCGACCGGATCAATGCCGGCGAGGCGGGGCTGCCCGTGCTCCAGCACATCGTCCGCCTGGCCCAGGAGTCGCTCGGCGGGCGCGGCGCGGGCTTCGCCGAGTACGCACCCGACCACGGCCGCATCATCGCCGCCACGGGGGCCTGCCGCGCCGCCATCGGCCGCCGGGTCGACCGGGCCGACACCCGCCTGCGTGACGGCCGCACCCTGCTCATCCCGCTCGACTCGCTCAACGACGAGTTCGCCAAGCAGGTCGAGGGGGGCGACGTCCACCGCATGCTCGGCGCCCGCTGCGAGGTCGGCGACGCCATCGTCGGCTCGCTGCACGTCTACTTCGGCGATCACGACGACGAGCCCGGCCCCGAGCATCACGCCGTCCTCGAGCTGCTCGCCGGTCACGTCGGGCGGCTCTACGCGGCCCGGGACGGCCTGCCCGCGCACAGCGCCGGCCGCCCGTCGGCCACGGCCGAGGAACAGGCCCGCCGGCAGGACAACCGCGACCTGTGGGTGGCGGTGACCAGCCACGAGCTGCGCACCCCGGTCACGGTGATCAAGGGGTACGCGGACACGCTCACCAACCACTGGGGCACGCTGGGCGACACCGGCCGTCAGGAGGCGGTGCGCATCATCAACACGCGGGCCGGCGAGCTGGCCCGGCTGGTCGACCGGCTGCTCTCGGCGGCCAGCGAGGACGGCGAGATCGGCGGCGCCCCGGCCGGCCCGTTCGACCTGGCCGAGGCGCTGCGCAGCGCGGTCGACGAGCTGCCGGCCGACCTGCGCCGCCGCATCGTCGTCGGCGATCTGCCGGGTGAGCTGCCCAAGGCGTACGGGGAACGCGACTCGATCGCCACGATCCTGACCGAGCTGGCCACCAACGCCGAGAAACACTCGCCGCCCGAGTCGGTGGTCGAGCTCTGCGCCGGCACCGACGAGGAAACGCTGCGGTTCCGGCTCTCCGATCGCGGGGTGGGCATCCGGCCCGAGCACGTCGAGCGGGCCTTCGAGCGCTACTGGCAGGGCGAGGGCGGCGAGGGGCGGCATCATCCGGGCGCCGGCCTGGGTCTCTACCTGGTGCGACGGCTGGTCGAGCGGCAGCACGGCTGGGTCTCGCTGCGCCCCCGCGAGGGCGGCGGCACCACGGCCGAGGTCCGCCTTCCGCGCGCCTAGAAACGCCATACGGAGGACGGAGTGTCCTCTTCCGGGGTCAACCGCCTAGGCTGTCTCGCCGTGAGCAAGCGTCGTAACCAACGCCAGTCCGCACCCAAGCGCGAGAAGGTGCGGGACATCTTCGTGGCCCGTCCCTTCGAGGGCCTGGCCGACGAGCCGGAGTGGATCGCCCTGCGCGAGCTGGTCCCGGCCGCGTCGGCGCCGCTCACCCTGCGGCCCGAGATCATCGAGGAGTACGGGGACCGCCCGGTCACCCTCTCGACCGTGCTGCCGATGGCCTGGCCGGCCATGACGCGCCAGGACGGGCGGGTCTTCATCGGCCTGCAGCGGCACGTCCAGTCGGGCGACGTCTCCCGCGACCTCGCGGTGGCCATCCTCAGCGCGCTGCGCACCGAGCCGGGCGACACGGTCTCCGTGCCGGCCCTGCCGGGTGAGGGCCCCCGCCTGCAGGACGTGCTGGTCGACGGCCCGCTCGAGATCACCATGCACGAGGGCTTCGAGTATTGGCTGGACGACGAGCAGGCCGAGGACCCGACGGTCAAGGCGTCCCTCGAACGGGCGAACGCGTCGATCTATCCCACCCTGCGGCTGTCGGCCGGGCGGGCCGCGTACTGGTGCCGGGTCGCCCCGGACAAGGGTCACGTGCGCTGGGTGCTGCCCGACACCGAGGACCGCGCGCTCGACACGCTGGCCCGGCTCTCCGCCTCGGGCGACCTACGGCTGGGCGAGCAGACCAAGTTCGCCGGCATGTTCCGCGCGCACGGCCTGCTGGTGCCGGTCTGGGACATCCCGGGCGAGCCCGAGGGCATCGACTGGGAAGCGCCGCTGGCCGACTTCGCCAAGCGCTACGCCGACACGCTGGCCGAGACCGGCCCGCTGGACGCAGACGCCCGCCGAGCCAAGCAAGGGCTCATCGGCCGTCAGCTGACCCTGCGGTAAGACGGTGCTGAACGAGCGGTTCACCTCCGACGAGTTGGACCGCTCTGTCTGGGTGCCGTGGTATTTGCCGCATTGGAGTTCCCGGGCCACCTCCGCGGCGACGTGCGAGATCGCCGTCTTCGACTTTCCCGATCGGGCGCACCTGGTCGACGGTGCTGTGCCCGTCCCCGAGCTGGTCGTCCCGCACGTGACCGGTCGCGTGAAGGGCTGATTCACGCGGTCAGCGGAACCCGCTCGATCGGGCAGCTCATGCAGCGCGGACCGCCTCGGCCGCTGCCCAGCTCGGAGCCGCTGATCCGGACGACCTCGATACCGGCCCGCTCGAGCTGAGCGTTGGTCTCGACATTCCGCTCGTACGCCACGCAGAGCCGCGGAGCGATCGCGAGGGTGTTGTTCCCGTCGTCCCACTGTTCTCGTTCGGCAGTGACCGGATCGAGGCCGGTATCGATGGTGCGCAGCCGGTCGATGCCCATCGCCTCGGCGGCGGCCTCGAGGAACGGCCGCGGAGCGGAGGCGCGGGGCTCACCGTCGGCGTCGGCGGTCACCGTGAACGCCTGCAGGGTGTCGGCGATGATCGGATACATCACCACCGCATCGGCGTCGACCATCGTGCAGACCGTGTCGAGGTGCATGGTCGCGCGTTCCTGAGCGATCGGCACGGCCAGGATCGTGCGGGCCAGCCCGGCCGCGAAGACCCGGCGGGCCAGTCGCTCGGCGCCGGCCGGGGTGGTGCGCTCGCCGACCCCGATGGCCAGCACCTCGGGCGACAGCACGAGCACGTCGCCGCCCTCGAGCCGTTCCAGGCTGGGGTCGTAGAGCAGCTCGGTGCCGGCGAAGCGCGGGTGGTAGCGGTAGATGGCCCGGGTGAGTGTCGTCTCGCGACTGCGGGCCGGCATGGCGAGGCTGGTGACGGCGACCCGGTCGCGCACCCACACCGACGAGTCACGGGTGAAGAGCAGGTTGGGCAGCGGGTCGATCACGAAGTCGTGCCGGTCCATCATCTCGTAGACGAGCCCGCCCGGCCCCGGCTTGAGCTCCTCGTGGGCCAGCCCGGCCATCAGCACCTCGGCCAGCCGCTGCGGGTCCTGGTCGGCCAGATAGCGGCCGACGCTGTCGCGCAGGGTGTCGCCGAGCCGCCGGTCGGCCAGCACGCCCTCGGTGAGCTCGGTGCGGGCCTCGGCCACGGCGAGCGTCTCGGCCAGTAGCTCACCGAGGTAGAGCACCTCGACGTCGCGCTCGCGCAGGGCGGCCGCGAAGGCGTCGTGCTCCTCCTGGGCGCGACCCACCCAGGGGATGGCATCGAAGAGGAGGCTGTCGTTGTTGCGCGGGGTCAGCCTGGCCAGCTCCGGCCCGGGGCGGTGCAACAGCACCGTGCGCAGCCGGCCCACTTCACTGTCGACGTAGTGCACCACGTGCCGACGGTAGCCCACTCGTCGATCTCCGGCATCCGACGGGCACGCGCAGCGATCAACCGATGACGTTCTGCCTAGATCATGAGACATCAGTGCGCGAGCGCGACGCGCCGACTAACTTTGTCCTGAGACTGATCGAACAGGGGACAAGGCGCCGAGATGCACCATCCGCAAGAAGTAGCGATGCGTGAATGCGGCATTCATCCCCTCTCATTCCACTTTCTTTCCACCCCGGTGTCTTGCTTCCGTATGGGGTCGAGCACTTACGGTAGTGAAAAGAG
The DNA here is from genome assembly GCA_965217855.1 of Actinoplanes sp. Taxonomy (GTDB): domain Bacteria; phylum Actinomycetota; class Actinomycetes; order Mycobacteriales; family Micromonosporaceae; genus Actinoplanes. Next base: position 22,507 of record CBDCJN010000020.1, read on the forward strand.
AGCCCGAAGGACCTTTTGCCGGAGGTCGCAGTGACTGTCTTCCCCGCACGCCCAGCGCTACCCGTCTCGCCGAACAACCAACGGACGACCATCGAACGACGCCAGGCTCAGCCCCCCGCTCTCGAGGGGCCACCCCGCCTGACGCCCGCCGAGTGGTCCCGCCGTCGTCGCGCCGAGCGTGACGCCCGCCGCCTCGAAGCGGCTGGTGCCCGCGCGCTCACCCGCCTCGACCGTCTCGGCCCCAACTGGCACATCGTGGACTGGCCGCGCACCGACGCGCTGGGCTACTACGAGCCCGACCCCGCCGACGACCGCGCCGGGTTCCTGGCCATCGGCCCCGGTGGCGTGTACGCGGTCACCGTCGCCGACCACGGCCGCTCCCGCGTGCTGATCGCCGGTGACGTGGTGCAGATCAACGGCAAGCGCCCGCAATACATCGCCGAGGCTCGCCGTGAGGCCCGCCGAGCGAGCAAGGCGCTGTCCGCCGCCGTCGGCCTGAGCGTGCCGGTGACCCCCGTGCTGACCTTCGTCGGCTCGGGTGTGATCAGCGTGCACGGCCTGCCGAAAGAGGTGCTGGTCGCCACCGACAAGGAGCTCGACCGGCTCCTGATCGCCGGCGGCGCCCGCATCTCGCCCTCCACCGCGGGCAAGCTCAAGGCCGTGGCCGAGCACTCCACCACCTGGGCAAACGCGCCATACCGTCCCTCAGGGGACTACCGCTGGCACGCTGACGGACAAACGGCCGCTGACAAGCGGACAGCACGCCGGTAACGTTCCTTCCGGTTGTAGTCGACGGCTTTCTCGCCGCGGCGCACGCCCGGGAGACCGGGTGTTGCCGCGGCGAGCCGTTGATCCGCAAGAGCGAGGAGGACCGGGTGGCGCACGTCGAACTCTCACTCTCGGGAGCGTTCGTCCCCCAGGCGCGCACACCTTCCGAAGCGGAGTTCGTCCCCAGCCTCGAACGCTGGACGGCGACCGCCGCCGCCGCCACGGAGCCCTGCCTGATCATCGACACGTCGACCGCGGTCGTCGCGTTGTCGGTCTCGTGCGGTGAGCTGCTCGGCCTGGGCAAGCCGCCCGAGGTGATCGGCAAGCCGCTGGGCGCGATGCTCCGGCTGATCGACTTCACGGCCGGCGCGGCCGACCTCGAGGAGTCCGACGCCGACAAGATCCCGCCGTTGCTGGCCTTGCGCAGCGAGCGGCTGGCCCGCGGTCTGCTGCGCGTGGTGCCGGGCCCCGGCGAGACGCCGCTGACCGTCGACGCGATCGCCACCCCGCTGCTCGACGGCGAACGGGTGGCCGGCTCGCTGACCTTCTTCTCGGCCGTCCGCTACTGATCCCGTCCGCTACTGATCTTCGCCTCGTTACGAGCGCGTTTCGGGTTTTGTGGTTTTCACCGCACCCCCGGGCCATTGGGCAACCCTGATCTCGAACCGTAGTCTGCCACCATGCTCGATCTAGATCTGCTACCAGCGGAGTACGCGGTGTGCCGGCTTCCGGCCGGTTCGCCGATCCCGGCTTCGCTGAGCGAGGGTCCGGACGAGAAAAGTGTGATCTCACTCAGCTGGGCCGCCGACGAGCTGTCGATCATCTGCCCGTCCGACCGGGTGCCCGCGGGCGCGGACGTCGACACCGCCTGGCGCTGTCTGCGCGTGGTCGGCCCGCTCGATCTCGCGTTGACCGGCGTGCTGGCCTCGCTGATCGGGCCGCTGGCCGAGGCGCGGGTCAACATCGTCACGTTTTCGACGTATACGACCGATTATCTGCTCGTGCCGGCCGTCCGGCTGAGCGAGGCGGTCGACACCCTGCTCGCCGCCGGCCACCGGATAGCGTCCTGACTCTGGACGTTTCGGGAGGTCCGGGTCTTACCATGTGCGCGTGTCCCCCCGCACACCTGTCATTCCCCTCGCCCTCCTGACGGCCGCCACGGCCCTCCTGAGCGCCTGTGGCGAGCCGCCGCAGCCCTTGCCCACCTCACCGCCCTACGTGACTCCCAGCGCGGCACCGATCTCGCTGGGGCCCTCGTTGGACCTCTCCCTGCCGACGGTGGGAAGCCCGCCGGCGCCGACCACCTATCCCACCGTCACCACGTACCCCACCGCGACGACTCCGCCCACGGTCACAACGACCGGGCCCGAGACGATCCCGGCCACGCCCACCCCGTCGCATGCGGCCAAGTGCCCGGCCGAGCCGACCGCGGCCCAGATCCTCGCGCTGATCAAGGGCAAGCCCGGCATCCCGAACAAGACGATGCGCGTCTACGAGGGCCCGTTCTGTTCGGGCGAATGGTCGTTCACCACGGTCGAGGTCACCGGCGAGGGCGCCGACGACCTGGAACCGCTGATGGTGGCGGCCACCGGCGCGGGCACCACGCTCGCCCTGGTCGCGGCCGGCTCCGACGTCTGCATCGACAAGGTGCAGACCACGGCCCCGCCCGGCATCCGGGTGATGGCCTGCGGCTTCTGAGAACGGCGCGCCCGTAGACTTCGGCCCATGCCGGGAACGCCGCCCACGCGCTTCGTCTACCTCGGTCCGGAGGGCACCTTCACCGAGGCCGCCCTGCGCACCATCACCGCCGCCGAGCACGGCCTGCGCACGCCGGCCCGCAGCGTGCCCGAGGCGCTCGAGGCCGTCCGCGCGGGTGACGCCGACGCCGCCCTCGTCCCCCTGGAAAACTCGGTCGGCGGCGCCGTCCCGGTCACCCTCGACGAGTTGGTCACCGGCAGCCCGCTGGTGATCACCCGCGAGGTCGTCATCCCGGTCGAGTTCGTGCTGGCCGCGCCGGCGCTGACCCCGCTGTCGGCGATCCGCTCGATCGCCGCCCACCCGCAGGCCTCCGCGCAATGTCGTAACTGGCTGCTCGCCCACGCGCCCGACGCGGTCGTGGTCGACGTGCTCTCCAACGCGGCCGCGGCGATCAGCGCGGCCGCGGGCGAGCACGACGCGGCGCTGTGCGCGCCGATCGGGGTCCGGCGCAACGGTCTGACCGTGCTCGCCGACAAGGTGGCCGATCACGCCGACGCGGTGACCCGGTTCGCCCTGCTGACCCGGCCCGGTCCGCCGGCCGAGCCGACCGGCGACGACGTCACCTCGCTGGCCCTGTCGATCCGGCGCGACCAGGTCGGCGCGCTGCTCTCGGTGCTCACCGAGCTCGCGGTCCGCGGGATCAACCTGTCCCGCATCGAGTCCCGGCCGACCGGTGAGCAGCTAGGGACGTACGTCTTCTTCCTCGACTGCACCGGCCACGTGGCCGAGCCGCGGCTGGGCGAGGCGCTGCAGGGCCTGCGCCGGATCTGCGCCGACGTGCGTTTCCTCGGCAGCTACGCCCGGCACCGGCTCACCCCCGAGGCCCCCGTGGCATCCCCACGAGGGCTCTCCAACACCGACTTCTCCGATTCTGCACAGTGGCTCAGCCAGTTGCGGGCCGGAAAAGTCGCCTAGGGCACTCCCGGGACCAAAGTCGCATTGCGCCCGTCGGTGTCGAGGCCACCAAGCTCAGTTTCCGAAGATGTTGCCGAGCAGGCCGCCGTCCTGCTGCTGCTGGCCGCTGCCGGTGCCGGCCAGACCGCCCGGCGGTTCCTCGGACGGCTGCACTACGACGAAGCCCTGACCGGCGAAGGTCATCGTGAACCGCTCGCCGGTGGTGCGGCCCAGCAGCGTGCCCAGGCCCAGCTGCTCGGCGCGGTGATAACCGGTCTGCAGGTTGGCCGACCAGCAGATCGCGGCCTGCGGGTCGACAAAGGTCGGCTGGTCGACGGTGAGCACCACGGGCGTGCCCTTGGTGGTGACTGCGATCCGGCCGTGCCCGCTGAACACGCAGTTGAACAGGCCGGCGTTGGACATCATCCCGGCGCCCTGCACCATCTTGATGTCGTAGTTCAGCGTCGAGTCGAAGGCGAGCACGTTCGTGCCGTTGATCGAGAGCGCGTCACCCGGCTCGAGGTCGATCAGGTGGATGTCGGCGGCGCGCTCGGCGAGGAAGACGTCGCCATTCCCGCGTACGCGCATCAGCGGCACGCCCTCGCCGGTCAGCTTCTGCTTGATGAACTTGCCCAGGCCGCCGGAGCCGAGCGCCTCGAACTGCACCTGCCCCTGGTAGGCGACCATCGAGCCGACACGGGCCATGAACTCGCCGTTCAGCTCGGCCTTCAGCAGCTTGGAGTTCTGGAGCCGAAGACCGGGCTGGTTCGACTCCTTCTCGAGGTTGTCGGCCGAGAAAAGCTCGCTGCGCATGGGTCGTCCTCCTGCTTAGGGCTGTTAGACCCTCAGAGTAGGAGGCCCCGCCAACTGGGGTAGTGGCCTTTCAGCCCCATCCCAGCTCGTGCAGACGGTGATCGTCGATGCCGAAGTGGTGGGCGATCTCGTGCACCACCGTGATGGCCACCTCGTCGATCACATCGGTCTCGGTGTCACAGATGTGCAGAGTGGGCAGGCGGAAGATGGTGATGCGATCGGGCAGCACGCCGGCGTAATCCCAGCCGCGGTCGGTCAGCGCCGTGCCCTCGTACAGGCCGAGGAGGTCGTTGCCCCCGCCGGGCGGCGCGTCCTCGACGACGATGACCACGTTGTCCATGACCTTGAGGAGCTCGGCGGGCACCTCGTCGAGGGCCTCACCGACCAGCTCCTCGAAACGTTCCCGACTCATCTCGACCGGCACAGCAGCCATTGTGCACCGGCAACCTGGACGTCGGGTTTGCGCACGGTGGGCTGCCGGTGCGGTTGGAGCCGCACCGGCCGGCCTCGTGCGGTGCGTCAGGCGAGCTTGGCGCTCAGCGTGATTTCCGCGCCGGGGGAGAGCAGCCGCGAGATCGGGCAGTTCTCCTTGGCGCCGGTGGCGATCTTCTGGAAGGTGTCGTCGTCGATCCCGGCGACGTCGCCGACGGTCTCGAGGTCGATGCGGGTGACGCCGAACCCGCCGTCGGTCTTGTCCAGGTGGACCTTGGCCGTGGTCTCGACCGAGGTCGGCGTGAAGCCGGCGTCGGCGAGGCCCTTCGAGAAGGCCATCGAGAAGCAGCCGGAGTGCGCGGCCGCGATGAGCTCCTCGGGGTTGGTCCCCTCGCCCTCCTCGAAGCGCGACTTGAAGGAGTAGTTCCCCTGGTAACCGCCCTTGCCGGTCTTGATGGTGCCGGAACCCTCGGTGAGGTTCCCCTGCCAGCGGGCCGAAGCAGTGCGAATAGGCATAACCGAACGCTAGCCCATGTGCTTGCTGCTGGCCGCGCGACCGGGCACAGGGCACCATGGTTGCCATGCCCGCGCAGCAGCAGACCGACGTGTCTCAGGAAACGGTGGTCGAGTTCGGTTCTTCTCCCGCCGAGCCTCGCCGCCGCCGCTTCGACCTCTCCGGCCTCGGGCGCGACCTCGCCCGCGACCGCCGGGCCGTGCCGCTGACCGCCGCGGTGGCGGCCCTGGCCCTGCTCGTCTCGATCCTCTCCGAGTGGCAGGTCACCAAGCTCGACGCCAGCGCCCTCGGCGTCGAGGTGGGCGAGCGGGTGCTGCCGAGCAGCCTCGACGACCTCAGCGCGCTCGGCATGGGTTACGTGCTCGGCCTCTTCCTGCTGGTCCCGACGGTGGTGCTGACGCTCTTCGGGCCGCCCCCGGGCCGCCACTACACCCGCCTGGCCGGTCTCAGCATCGGCGGCATGCTGCTCGCCCTGTTGCTGGCTGTGGTCTCTGCGCTGGGCTCGCACAGCTACATCATCGACCCCGTCTATCGCATCGCCCTGGACGACGGCGAGATCCAATTGGCGTACGGGCGGGGGCTGTGGTGTGCGTTCGCCGGGGTGATTCTGGCTCTGGTCGCGCTCTGGCTGGCCGGGCGGCATCTGCCGTCCCCGGCCGCCGCCCGGGCCTCCTCGGCCACCACCGACGACAGTGCCGAGCCGGTCGAGGAGGAGGCCGCGGTCTGGTCGTGGCAGCGCCCGGCGGCGGGCCGCCGCGACCAGTGGCCGGCCGAGGAACCGCTCGACCTCACCGTCTCCCCGGCGCAGCCGTTCACGACCCTGAACGACGACCGCGATCGCCTCAACTGAGGATGCAGGGGATATCGGGGTGCTGACCGGGCGGAGCGGTCGGTAGGCTCGACACTCGTGATTGACCTGCGTCTGCTTCGTGAAGACCCCGACCGGATCCGCGCCAGCCAGCGACTGCGTGGCGAGTCCACCGAGGCGGTGGATGATCTGCTGCGCGCCGATGAGGCCCGCCGCGCCGCCACCCAGCGGTTCGAGGCTCTCCGGGCCGAGCAGAAATCGCTGAGCAAGCAGGTGCCCAAGGCCTCCGGCGACGAACGGGTGGCCCTGCTCGCCCGCACCAAAGAGCTGGCCGGCGAGGTCAAGGCGGCCGAGGCCGAGACGTCGACGGCCGACGAGACGCTGCGCGCGGCCCACCTCGCGGTGTCGAACGTCGTGCAGGACGGTGTGCCGCCGGGCGGCGAGGACGATTTCGTCGTCCTGCGCGAGGTCGGCGACATCCCGCAGATCGACAACCCGAAGGACCACCTCGAGATCGGCGAGGCGCTGCGGGCGATCGACACCGAGCGCGGGGCCAAGGTGTCGGGCTCGCGGTTCTACTTCCTCACCGGCGTCGGCGCGCTGCTCCAGCTGGGCCTGCTGCAGATGGCGATCGCCCAGGCGGTCGAGCACGGGTTCATCCCGTCGATCACGCCGTCGCTGGTCAAGCCCGAGTCGATGGAGGGCACCGGCTTCCTGGGCTCGCACGCCGGCGAGATCTACCGTCTCGAGGCCGACGACCTCTATCTGGTCGGCACGTCCGAGGTCCCCCTCGCGGCGTACCACTCGAACGAGATCCTCGACCTGGAAGGCGGAGCGGAGCGCTTCGCCGGCTGGTCGTCCTGCTATCGGCGCGAGGCCGGGTCGTACGGCAAGGACGTGCGCGGCATCCTGCGGGTGCACCAGTTCGACAAGGTCGAGATGTTCTCGTTCTGCAAGCCCGAGGACGCGGCCGAGGAACACCTGCGCCTGCTCGCGATGGAGGAGGAGATGCTGGCCAAGGTCGAGATCCCCTACCGGGTGATCGACGTGGCCGGTGGCGACCTCGGCTCGAGCGCATCGCGCAAATACGACTGCGAGGCCTGGGTGCCGTCGCAGGGTCGCTACCGCGAGGTCACCTCGACGTCGAACTGCACCACGTTCCAGGCGCGGCGGCTCAACATCCGCTACCGCGACGCCGACGGCAAGCCGCAGACCGCGGCCACGCTGAACGGCACGCTGGCGACGACCCGATGGCTGATTCCGATCCTCGAGAACCACCAGCAGCCGGACGGTTCGGTCCGCGTCCCCAAGGCGCTCCAGCCCTACCTCGGCGGCCGCGACATCCTCGAAATCTCGCGCTAACGATCCATACACGGTCCGGCTACCAAATGTCATAGCCGCTGGTAGCCGGGCAGGTGTAACGTTTTCCTTCCGCCCTCCGCGGGGGTTTTACCACCCTCGGAGGTAATCGATGATCAGGCCTGGTCTTCCCAAGCTCATCGCGACCGATCTCGACGGCACCCTCGTCCGCAGCGACGACACCGTGTCCGCCTATACCCACGAGGTGCTCGACCGGGTCCGGGCGGCCGGCATCCGCGTCGTCGGTGCCACCGGCCGCGGCCCGCGACTGACCTCGCTGACCCGAAACGACATCCGCGACGCTGACTTCCTCGTGATGGCGCAGGGCGGCTGGGTGCTCGACCAGGCCGAGTCGACCTATCTGCTGCGTTCCCGGCTGCCCGGCCAGGCGCTGGGCCGGGTGCTGGCCGACCTCGAGGCCGAGGTGGGCGAGCTCTCCGTCATGGTCGAGGCGCTGGAGCACGACGACTCGCCGCTTTGGGGCGACTACGACCCGACCTGGCGCTACCCGGTGGTGGTCGAGAAGCGCGAGCGGGCCGAGTGCTGCGCGGGCGAGGTCATCAAGGCGTTCGCCCGGTCCTTCACCTACGACGTGGACGAGCTGCTCGCAGTGGCCCGCCGGATCGTCCCGCCCGAGGTGGCGTCGGTCACCCAGGCCGGCCTCGACTACGTCGAGATCTGCCCGGCGAACGTGGACAAAGGCACCGGCCTGGCGGTGGTCGCGCAGGCCGTCGGGGTCGACCCGGCCGACGTGCTGGTCTTCGGTGACATGCCCAATGACCTGCCGATGTTCGCCTGGGCGGGCTGGGGCCGGGTGGCCGTGGCCAACGCGCACGCCGAGCTGCGAGCGGTCGCCGACGAGGTCACGCTCACCAACGACGAGGACGGCGTCGCCGTCTATCTGGACCAGCTACTGTCGAGGTGATGGCCTCCCCTTTTCAGCTCGTCGCCAGCGATATCGACGGCACTCTGATCCGCACCGACGGCACCCTGAGCAAGCGCACCATCGAGGTGCTCGACACGCTCCCCGTTCCCTTCGTGGTCGTGACCGGCCGCCCGGTCCGCTGGCTCCGCCAGCTCTTCGACCAGATGGCCGCGCCGGTCCCGGCGATCTGCGCGAACGGGGCGGTGATCTATGACGCCGAGACCGACCAGGTGCTGCGGGCCGACCCGCTCTCGGTCGACCTGCTGCTCGACGTGAGCAAGCGGCTGCGCGAGGCCGTGCCCGACGTGGCGCTGGCGATCGAGGTCGAGGACGGGCGCTCCTTCTGGTACGAGGAGGCCTGGCCCGTGCGCTGGGAGGGCGAGAGCACAGCGGTCCGCGTCCTGTCGACGCCCGAAGAGCTGACCTCGGTGCCCGCCGTGAAACTGCTGGCCCGCTCGGCCCAGCACGGGGCGGACGACTTTTACGAGCTGGTGAGCCGCACGCTGGGCGACATCGCCACGACGACACACTCCTCGACCAGCGCGCTGGTCGAGATCAGCGCGGCCGGCGTCACCAAGGCGGCCGGGCTGGCCTGGCACTGCGAGCGTTACGGGATCGACAAATCCCAGGTCGTGGCGTTCGGCGACATGCCCAACGACATCCCGTTGCTGGCCTGGGCCGGTCACTCGGTGGCCATGGGCAACGCCCACCCCGCCGTCAAGGAGGTGGCCGACGAGGTCGGCCTGACCAACGACGAGGACGGGGTGGCGCGTTACCTGGCCGACCTCTACGACCTCTAGAGGTATTGACCCGTCCGGCCGTCGCCCGCGTTCTGCGGGCCGGGCTGACCGGGCATGCCGGGGATGGCCCCCATCGGCAACGCGGGACGGCCACCGGCGCCACCACGCATCTGCTCGAGCTGGAGCCGGGCCGCCATCTGCTGCGCGACCAGGGCGGCCTGGATGCCGTGGAAGAGACCCTCGAGCCAGCCGACCAGCTGGGCCTGCGCGATGCGCAGCTCGGACTCGCTGGGCGGGGTCTCCCCCTCGAACGGCAGCGACAGCCGCTCGAGCTCATCCCGCAGCTCGGGGGCGAGGCCGTCCTCGAGCTCGGTGATCGACCGCTGGTGGATCTCGCGGAGGCGGCCGCGGCTGGCCTCGTCGAGCGGCGCCGCGCGAACCTCCTCGAGCAGCTGCTTGATCATGCTGCCGATGCGCATGACCTTGGCCGGCTGCTCGATCAGGTTGCCGGGCTCCTCCGGGTTGACCGTCCCGTCGGCCTCGATGGTGCCCATCGGGCGCCCGTCCGGGCCGACCACGATGACGGAGCCGTCTTCCTGCTTGTCCGCGGTGCGAGTGTCGTCGGTCATGCGATCCATCTTCCTCCACGGACACCAGTCATTCGCCAGCGCCCATGCCCGTCACGCCGTGTCGGCAGTCACGCTCGCAGCTCAGCTACGGCGCATTTCACACTGCCGCCGCCGCGCTTGAGTTCGGACAGGTCGATGTGCACGGGGAGGTATCCGGCCGAACGCACCTTGTCACCCATGGCCACGGCCTCGGTGTTGAGGATCACATGCCGGCCGTCACTGACCAGGTTGAGGCCGAACGCCTCGGCATCGGCGCGATCGGCGATCACCGCGTCCGGGAAGAGCTGGGCCAGCACCCGCTGCGAGGCCGGCGAGAACGCCTTGGGGTAGTAGGTGACGTGCCGGTCGTCGAGCGCGGCCAGCGCCGTGTCGAGGTGGTAGAACGCCGGGTCGACCAGGCGCAGCGAGACCACCGGGCGGCCGAGCACCTCCTGGGCCTCGGCGTGCGCGGCCGGCTCGGTGCGGAAGCCGTAACCGGCGAGGACCAGGCCGCCGTACGCCCCCGGCAGGTAAGTGAAGTCGCCCTCGCCCTCGTTGACGTGCTGCGGACCGGCGAAGCGCCAGCCCTGCAGGTCGTAGAAGTCGCGGTGCGCGTCGGCCTCGGCACTGCGCTGCGGGTAGCGGAAGCGGGCGCCGTAGACGACCCCGTCGACCGAGAACGCGCCGTTCGCGGCGTAGACCATGTCGGGCAGGCCGGCGACCGCGTCGAGCACGTGCACCCGGTGGCCGAGATCGCCGAGAGCGTCCCGCAGGACCTCCCACTGCTTGACGGCCAGGGCCGCGTCGACCGGGACCGTCGTGTCCATCCACGGATTGATGGCGTAATCGACCGTGAAATGCTGCGGCGGGCACATCAGATATGTCCGGTTCCGCGGCTGGCGCTCCGTGTAGGTCATGAGCTAGAGCGTAGGTAGGCTGCAGTGCACGAAACAGCCAGAAATCTTGCTCGTTAGGGGCGAATCGTTGCAACTGGATGCCGTAGACCAGCGAATCGTTGCGCTTCTCGTGGCCGACGCCCGCTCTTCGTACGCGGAGATCGGCGCGAAGGTCTCGCTCTCCGCCCCCGCCGTCAAACGACGGGTCGATCGGCTTCGATCCAGTGGAGTGATCAAGAGCTTCACCACGGTCATCGAGCCGGCCGCGCTGGGCTGGACGACCGAGGCGTTCGTCGAGCTCTTCTGCACCGGGCGCACCACCCCGGCCCAGATCACGGTGGCCACCCGGCGTCATCCCGAGGTCGTCGGGGCGTACACGGTCTCGGGTGAGGCGGACGCCCTGGTGCACCTGCGGGCGGCCGACATCGGGCACCTCGAGCAGGCCCTGGAACGGCTGCGGGCCGAGTCGTTCGTGACTTCGACGCGCAGCATGATCGTCCTGTCCCGGTTGGTCGAGACGCCCACCCCGCTTCCCGCGCCGGACTAATGGCGGGAACCCGACCGCCGACAGGCCCGTCCAACCGGACATGTCGCGTCGATCCTGGCTCTACGCCACGCTGGCCGTTCTGCCGCTGGCCGGCTGCACGGCGTCACCGTCCCCATCGGGGCCGACGGCTCCTTTTCTCAAGTTGGTCTCTTTCGACTCCTGCGCCCAGCTCGAGAAGGACCTGAAGTCGGCGACCCGGCTCAGCCAGAGCGTGGCCGGCCAGGGCTCGACGCACATGCGGGCCGACAGCGCCCGCGCGGCCGCCGCCGCGCCGGAGGCATCCGACAAATACTCCGGCACCAACGTGCACGAGGCCGGCGTCGACGAACCCGACATCGTGAAAACCGACGGCCGGCGGATCGTCGCGATCTCGGGCGGGGTGCTGCGGGTGATCGACACGACGACGCGCACCCAGACCGGCCAGCTCGACCTCGGCATCGAGTCATTCGGCGAGCCGAAACTGCTGCTCTCGGGCGATCACGCGCTGGTGCTGTCGGACGGCGGCTGGTCAGCGGCGCTGCGGGACGACACCCGGAGGATGAGACCCGCCAACGGCCGCTCCGAAGTGCTGCTGGTCGACCTCGCCGGCGGCACGCCCCGGCTGCTCAGCCGCTATCGGGGTGACGGTCGCCTGGTCGACGCGCGGCAGCACGGCACGGTGGCCCGGGTGGTGCTGAGCAGCAGCCCTCAACTGCAGTTCCCGTTCCGCGACGACCCCGTCCCGGAAAACGTGGTGGAGGACGACCGCGACATCATCGCCACCACCCCGGTCGACGCGTGGCTGCCCGACTGGGAGATCACCACCGGCGGCCAGACCTCGAAAGGGCAGCTCGAGTGCTCGGCGGTGAGCCGGCCAGAGGTGTTCTCGGGCCTGTCGATGCTGCGCGTGCTGACCTTCGACCTGGACGCGACGGCGCTCGACGCCGGTGACCCGGTCGCGGTGGTCGCGGACGGGGACGCCGTCTACGGCACGGCCGACCGGCTCTATATCGCCAACGACCAGGGCCGGCGGGCCGCCGGGGACACGGCGATCTACCGGTTCGCGCTGCCGGCGGCCGGGAAACCGGTCTACGACGCCGCGGGCACGGTGCCGGGCGTGCTGCTCAACCAATACTCGATGTCCGAATGGGACGGTCACCTGCGGGTGGCGACGACCGACGCCGAGAAGAACGCGTCGGCGGTGCGGGTGTTGCGCGAGAAGGCCGGAAAGCTGGTCGAGGTGGGCGCGGCCGAGGGGCTCGGCCAGGGCGAACAGATCTACTCCGTACGGTTCCTCGGGCCCCGGGGCTACGTGGTGACCTTCCGGCAGACGGATCCGCTCTACAGCCTCGACCTCACCGACCCGAACCGGCCCCGGGTCACCGGCGACCTGAAGATCACGGGCTACTCGGCTCACCTGCAGCCGGTGGGCGACGACCGGCTGATCGGCATCGGCCAGGAGGCGACGGCCAGTGGGACGCCGACCGGCCTGCAGGTCTCCCTCTTCGACGTCAGCGACCCGGCCCGGCCGAAGCGCCTCGACCAGCACGTCGTCGCCGGTGGCCAGTCCGAGGCCGAGGCCGACCCGCACGCCGTGCTGTGGTGGCCCGACACCGGTCTGCTGGTGCTGCCGGTCGCCGACGCCAAGGCGGACGGTGCGCTCGCCCTGCAGGTGACCGGCGACCGGCTCTCGAAGGCCACCCGGCTCGCCCCGGCGGCGGCTCAGGCCGGCCCTATGCGCCGGGCCGTGGTGGTCGGCGACGTGCTGTGGTCGCTCACCGACCGCGGCCTGCTCGCCACCGACGCCTCCACCCTGGACCGCCTGGCCTGGGTCGACCTGACCTAGTGCTCGTCCGGCCTCCGCACTTCAGCCCCGCCCTACAGATACATGCCGGGGCGGTGGTCGTCGGTGGACTCCTTGGGCGGGGTGGGCTTGTCGCCCTCGCCGAAGAACCGCTTGCCGCCGAACTCGCCGTGCAGCCGGTCGTCCAGCTCGTCGGCCAGCCCGGTCATCACCTGCACAGCCAACATCAGGTGGGTGGCCTGGAAGTTGCGCCCGAAGACCGGGATGGACGCCCACACCGTGTCCTGTGCGGCGTAGAGCCGGCCGATCGGCATCCGGTTGGTCAGCTCGGAGAGTTTCACGTAGAGCTGCTCGGTCGGCTCGACCTCGGTGAGGATCGGCGAGAACACGTCGACCAGCGGCGGGTTGTCGCGCACCCGCACGAAGACCATCGCCGAGCCGGCCCTTATGCCGATGTCACCGTCCGCGTCGACCTGCAACTGGTCGATCGTGGTCTTGGACATGGTGGCGACCACTGTGCGGACCCGCTCGTCGAGCGGCACGACCTCGTCGGCCGCGTCGGCCAGGGCCGCTGCCAGCACGCCGTCCTCGTCGAGGTCGTCCAGGCTGAGCTCGTCGTCGATGCTCGGCTCGTGCCGGGCGGTGGCCAGCGGCACGGTGTCGATCGGCTCGTCGTTCTCGTCGTGCACCAGATAGACCAGGAACGCCGGGTGCGGCGCGCCGTAGACGTCGCGCAGCGTGCGGGCCACCACGGTGGCGAGCCGGTTGGAGCTGTCCTGAGTGGAGCTGAGCCCGAACGAGTCACCCGAGCCGGCCAGCACGCCCGGCGGTGACCAGCCGAGCGCGACCAGGTCGGCGATCGACGAACGGTCCATCCGGTAGCCCTCGGGCAGCCCCGCATTGCCGATCGCGAGCGCCTCGACCACGCCGCCCTCGAGGACCCGGATGCTGACCGAATAGACGGCCATACCCGTGCCCGAGGCGGTCGGATCGAGTGTCAGGTCGACGTGTGCCCCCGGGCCGAGTGTCGGCAACAGGGCGGCCAGCGCCCGTGCGAACTCTCGCCAAGCCTCGCCGACCTTCGCCCGTAGGTCGGCCGTGGTCGGCTCGTCAAGGAGCACACCCTCGGTGTTATCGCCGCCCTCGGCGCTCTCTGCCGTCATGATCGTCACCTCCGCTTCCGCCACCCTATCGAGCGGCGGCCGCCCGCTCGCCCCCTCTCTCAGGGGCTGGGCTTTTCTTCCGTCGCCGGCTCCGCGGAAGGCCAGGCCAGAGCCAGTGCGCTCAGTCGCTCGGCCATCTCGGACGGGTCGGCGCCCCGGCCGACGGCCAGACCGAGCAGATAGGCCGTGACGGGCGCTCCCGGCCGCACCACCCCGTGCGCCACGTCGCGCGCGAGGTCGAGCACCAGTCCGGCCGGAATCTCCGCCGGGTCGACGCCGATCTCCGGGCCGGCCGCCGCCAGCCACGCCTCGAGCTGACTCACGCCACCCGCTCGTTTTCCGCTGAGCCGGCCGTGCGCTCGCAGCCGTCGGGCTCGGTCACCGCGCCCACTCTTCGGCGGTGCGCAGGTCGTCGTCGGTGTCGCAGTCGAACCACGGGGGCGGGCCCGGGCGCCGCCAGGACACCTCGGCCACCCGCAGATGGTTCATCAGCTCGCGCACCGAGGCACCGTGCAGGCTGCCTCGTTCCTCGGCGAGCCGGCCGATCGCCTCGCGCAGGGCCGCCGTCCGCCAGACGCCGCACAGCATCTGCCGACGGCCCTCGGAGTCGCGATAGACCGCGCCCTGCATCGGTGCCGACTCGGCCGTCAGGCGCAGCACGTCGATCGCCTCGCCCGAGAGAAACGGCAGGTCGGCCGCGAGCAGCGCGGTGTAGGTCACGTTGTCGGGCACCAAGGCCAGGCCGGCCGACGTCGCGGCGACGGGGCCACCGCCGGGCGGATTCTCCTGGGTCGAGTGCACCGGCACCGGCAGGTCGGGCGGGACCCGGCCGACCACGATTCTCGGGTCGGCGTCGTGCACCGCGGCCAGGACACGGGTCAGCATCGACTGGCCGGCCACGGGCAGGGTCGGCTTGTCAGCACCACCCATTCGCCGCGCAGCTCCGCCGGCCAGCACCACCGCCGCAAATCCCCCCACGTACGTACCGTATCCCGACCGGGTGTCGAGCGTGACCGCGCGCTCAGTAACCAGTGACGGATCACTCTCGCGCCCCGGCCGCCCGAGCAGCCTCAAACGCCCGCCGCCGACCGGGCCGGAACTCGCGAATCGGCCTACGCTCGGGTCATGGCGAGGACGATGACCCGGCGACCGGTCTTGAGGATTGATCTCGAGACGACCGGTGATCCGCGGCGTCGTCCCGACGACCTGGCCGCCGAGGAGCCGTTGGAGATCCGCGTCCGCAAGACGCCGCTCGCAGTCACCATGCGCACCCCGGGTCAGGACATCGACCTGGCCATGGGCTTCCTGCTCACCGAGGGCATCATCCGCACCACCGACGACGTGGTCACGGCCCAGCTCTGCGCCGGCACGGACACGCCCAACACCTACAACGTGGTCGACGTGGTGCTCGACCCGGAGGTGCCACCCCCGGCCACCGACCCGAGCCGCAATTTCTACACCACCAGCTCGTGCGGCGTGTGCGGCAAGGCCAGCATCGACGCCGTACGCACCCGCTCCCAGTTCGACGTGTCGGCCGACCCGCTCAGCATCCCCGCGCAGACGCTGACCGAGTTGCCCGACCGGTTGCGCGCGGCCCAGCGAACCTTCGACCGCACCGGCGGCCTGCACGCGGCCGGCCTTTTCACCGCCGGCGGCGAGCTGCTCGTGCTGCGCGAGGACGTGGGCCGGCACAACGCCGTCGACAAGGTGATCGGCTGGGCGCTGCGCGAGGGCCGGCTGCCGCTGACCGGGCATGTCCTGCTCGTCTCGGGGCGGGCCAGTTTCGAGCTCACCCAGAAGGCCTGGATGGCCGGCCTCCCCCTGCTGGCGGCCGTCTCGGCGCCGAGCACGCTGGCCGCCGAGCTGGCCGAGGAGGCGGGCATGACCCTGGTCGGCTTCCTGCGCGGAAAGAGCATGAACGTCTACACCGAGGCGCAGCGCGTCACCGTCTGACCGGCTCACTGCGGCCCGCCCGGGTAGATGCCGACCGGCGGGGTCAGGTCTTCGACGGCCTTGTGGCTGATGCCCGCGGCGAGCAGGCGGTCGAGCGTCCGGGCGAACCGGTGATGCGGATCCTGCAGCAGCGCCCGGTCGACGGCGACCCGGGCCAGCGATCCGAGCCCGGCCCGCCAGGCCGCGTAGCCCAGCAGGGTGGCCGGCCCGGGCATCCAGTGCGGGTCGACCCGGCGGGTCACCTCGGTCCACAGCGCCACCCGCCACTCCTCGTCGAGCGTGCGGTCGAGCGCGTAATCGTGCACCTTCCGGTTGGCCAGCAGGAGGCCCAGCCAGGCGACCTCGTCGCGGCTCAGCGACCGCCGCTGTTCGTAATGCCGCTCGACCGACCGCACCACGGCCCGCCCACACCGTTCGAGCAGGTTGTCGGGATGGAAGCCCAGCGCCAGGACCGTTCCGAGCTTTTTGTAGACCTCGGCCGTCGCGGCCGTCATCTGCGCCCGTTCCTCACCCTCGACCGAGGCCACCAGCCCGACCAGGGTCTGCCGATCGGGCAGCGCGACCTGGCCGTTGAAGACCGCGGTCGCCGCGAGCGGGTTGAAGGGCGACGGGACGGGATGGCCCTCGGGCGGGCAGCAGGTCTGGTCGGTGCAGTCGCACGACCACCAGCGCCCGTCGGTGATGCGAAGTTTTTCCTGCACCCGCAGACCACCCCGCGCAAGTGCGGTGGCCAGGATGTCGACAGTGTGTTTCACCAGGGCGGACGGACCGAAGCCGAGAACGGCCATCACCTTGGCCAGATCACCGCCGGCCAACGGGCCCAACCAGTCGGTGCGCTGATCGCCCGGCGGCACCAGATCGTGCCGGGCCGCGAAGATCACGCGGTGACCCGCCAGACCGAGCACGACCACGCTGTCGGCCGGATGGAAGCCGAGCAGGTAGGGCGTGACGGCGATGAGATCGGCAGGGGATCGAACGACGATCGAGCAGTCGGGGGTCATGCCGGGAAGCGTGGCCTCCACGACACTCGCCGCGAGTGCCATCCGATCAGCCTGTGGACGACACGCGCGTTATCCACAGGGCCTACGAGCGGAACTGCAGCTCGTGCAGTTCGAGGCTGTCCGGCTGCCGTTCGTGCGGTGTCCGGTTGAGGTCGAGGGTCAGCTCGATCGACGAGACCACGTCGTAGCCGGCCGCGTGCAGACTGCGGATCGCGTCCACGTTGCGCGACTCGGGCGAGATGGTCAGCTGGCTCATGTTGCGGCGCCGGGCCTCGCGGGCGACGTGCCGCAGCAGTTTGCGGCCCACGCCCTTGTGCCGGTGCGAGACCGTCACCACGATCGGCTCGACCTCGCCCGCCTGACCGTGGATCACGAGCCCGACCAGGCCGATCACCCCGTCGTCGGCATGGTCGGCCACCCACAGCCCGCCCAGGTCGAGACGGGTGAGGTATTCCTCGAACCCCTCGCCGCCGCCCTCGTCCGGAACTCCGTACATCTGGTTGTGCTGGTTGGTCAGCTCGGACCACAGGCGCCGGCCCGCGGAGTGATCACTCGGACGGTACGAACGCACTGTGACAGGGCTCATGCCGACATTTTGACTCCGATTTCGGACGTCCGTGAGCCGAAGCGGAAGATAAGGCAGTGGACCTGGCGTACTTACGCGCACACCCCGAGCACCTACCGACATTTCTCACCCACCAGCGCATTCGCGAGACTCCGGTGGGCGGTGGCAGCACGTCCGCGGTCAGCCGCCTCACGCTCGATGACGGGAACTCGGTCTTCGCCAAGACCTGGCGATCCGGCGAGCCGCCCGAGGGCTTCTTCGCGGCCGAGGCCTCCGGTCTGAGCTGGTTGCGCGAGGCGGGCGCGCCGGTGCCCGAGGTGATCGTCGCGCTGCCCACGATGATCGCGACCGAGTGGATCGAGCCTGGCGAGCCCACCCGAGACGCGGCCGAGCGGTTCGGGCGCGACCTCGCGGCGCTGCACCGCTCCGGGGCGGAGGCGTTCGGCGCGGGCTGGCCGGGATACATCGGCCCGCTCGGCCTCGACAACACCCCGACCACAGGATCGTGGGGGCCCTGGTTCGGCGAGCGCCGGCTCCAGCCGTACCTCAAGATCTCGGCTGATCGCGACGCACTCTCGGCGACTGACGTCACCCTGGTCGAGAGCATCATCGAGAGGCTTTCCCAGTACGCGCAGAGCGAGGCGCCCAGCCGCACCCACGGCGACCTCTGGCCCGGCAACCTGCTCTGGGCCGCCGACGGCCGGGCCCGGCTCGTCGACCCGGCCGCGCAGGGCGGTCACCGCGAGACCGACCTGGCCGAGCTGGCCCTTTTCGGTGGCGCGCCCCACCTGGCGACGATCCTCGCCGCCTATGACGAAGTGCACCCGCTGGCCGACGGCTGGCCGGCTCGGGTGCCGCTGCACCAGCTCCACCTGCTGCTCGTGCACACGGCCGCGTTCGGTGAAAGCCACCGCGCGGACGTGCAAGCCGCCGCGTTGTCCACACTGCGCGGTTTGTGATCGAGTCGGTTATCCACAGGACAGCTTCGGCCCGGGCCATCGGGCGTGGAAGCGGATAGATTCGATCCGTGACCATGAGACGGAGATCGGCGACCGTGACGGGCAAACCGTCGACGGCGGTGCTGCCCGTGATTCCGCTCGCCGACAGGTTCGGGCGGGTGGCGACCGATCTGCGGGTGTCGCTGACCGACCGCTGCAACCTGCGCTGCACCTATTGCATGCCCGCCGAGGGGCTGGCCTGGCTCCCCCGCGAGCAGCAGCTGACCGACGACGAGGTGATCCGGCTGATCCGGGTCGCGGTCGAGATGCTCGGGGTCGAAGAGGTCCGCTTCACCGGGGGCGAGCCGCTGCTGCGGCGCGGTCTGGTCGGCATCGTCCAGGCGGCGGCCCGACTCGAGCCCCGGCCGACCCTCATGCTGACGACCAACGGCATCGGGCTCGAGCGGCTCGCGGCTCCCCTGCGTGACGCCGGGCTCGACCGGGTCAACGTCTCGCTCGACACGCTCGACGCCGAGCGGTTCCAGGCGCTGACCCGGCGCGACCGGCTCGCCGATGTGCTGCGGGGCCTGTCCACGGCGGCCGAGGCCGGGCTCACGCCGGTAAAGATCAACACGGTGCTGATGCGCGAGATCAACGATGACGAGGCTCCCGCGCTCCTGCGGTTCGCGCTCGACCACGGCTATCAGTTGCGCTTCATCGAGCAGATGCCGCTGGACGCTCAACACCAGTGGGACAGGCACACGATGGTCACGGCCGACGAGATCCTGGCCGACCTCCGGCCCTACGATCTGCAGCCCGATCCGGTTTCACGTGGAACAGCGCCGGCCGAGACGTGGATGGTCCCGGGTTATGTCGATGCTGCCGGTGAGCCGGCCCGGGTCGGTGTCATCGGCAGCGTGACCAGGCCGTTCTGCGGCGATTGCGACCGCACCCGGCTGACCGCGGACGGCCAGGTGCGTAACTGCCTGTTCGCCACCGAGGAGAGCGATCTGCGGAAGCTGCTACGCAACGGGGCCAGTGACAGCGATCTGGCCGAGGCCTGGCGGGTCGCCATGAGCGGCAAGCGGGCCGGGCACGGCATCGACGATCCGAGCTTCCTCCAACCGGAGCGGCCGATGTCCGCGATCGGGGGTTGAGGTGGCCGCGCTGACCGTTCGCTACTTCGCCGGGGCGCGGGCCGCCGTGCAGGGTCTGCGCAGTGAGCCGGTCGAGGCCGGTTCGCTCGACGAACTGAAACAGCAGCTGACCGACCGCCACGGCGAACGGCTGGGCGTGGTCCTCAAGGCGGCGAGCTTTCTGGTCGACGGCTTGGCCTGCCACGACCAGACCGCCCCGCTGCCCGCCGACGCGACGATCGACATCCTGCCCCCTTTCGCCGGCGGCTGACCGACTCCCACCAGCCCGCACCCAAGTTTCCAGGCCGGCTAACAACCGCGTAGGACAAGCCCGACCCAAGCGGTCGCAAGCCGGCTAACGACTGTGTGCGGCAAAGCTCTACCCACGTTGCCGCGGTCGCTAGCCGGCTAAATAACTCTGGTGGGCAGACACGCAACCGATGACGGGGGTTGAGGGACGGGATGCCTGAGAAGGGGCGGGACTATGCGCCGGTGGTGGCGGCGGCGTTTGGGCTTGGTGCCTCGAAAGGCGGGCTGGTGCCGGTGAGTTACCGCAGTTCGCAGACCTGGCGTCTCGACACGGCGGACGCGTCGGTGCTGGTCAAGCACGTCGCCGCGGAAGAGTGGCTGGGGGATTTTGTTCGGGCCATGACCTTTGAACGGCAGGCCCTGGAAGCGGGGGTCGTCATGCCCCGGCCCCTCCCGCCGGTGAACCCGACAGTGGGCGCCGCGGTCGAGATCGACGGGATCGGGCTGGTCCGGGCCTACGAGTGGGTCGATGCTCGTCCGCTCGCCGACCACGATGACGTCAGCGAGTGGCTGGGCCGCACGCTCGCCCAGCTCCACCAACTGGCGCCCGCCGCCACCGCGCAGGATCGGGCGCCGGATTGGTATCGGCTGGACGAGCCGGAGATCTGGCAGGGTTGGCTGGCCGCGGGCACAGCGGCGGAACGCACCTGGGCACCGCTCCTCCGCCTCAACATGGCCGACGTCCTCGACGCGGCGAGCTGGACGTCACGGGGCTTCGCCGCCGCGGGTGACTACGTGATGACCCATCGGGACGTCGAGCCGTGGAACGTCCTGATCGCCCCGACCGGGCCCGTACTGATCGACTGGGATGTGGCCGGCCCCGACAGCGCGAGCCTCGAGGCGGCCCACTCGACCCTCGAGTTTGCGCGACGTGGGCGAAAAGAGCCCGGCGAGACCCTCGCCCGGCGCACGATCCAGGCGTACGTCGGCCATGGCGGCACGCCCTTCGGCGGGCCGGACGTGCTGGTGAGACGGGTCGGGCTGCGGCTGGGACGGCTCGCGGAACGGCTGCGGATGTCTCTCGGCGAGGAGACGCTCGGCCCGCGCGACCTGGCCGCCACCGAGCGCCGGGCCACCGAGCAGATCGCCGAGATGCCGGAGTTCCTCGCCCGGCTGCGAAGTGTGCGGTTCTGACCGGTGCGCCTCGTCAGTCTGCTCTCAGGTACGACCAGGACACTGTGCGGTGGCATTTCATCTGGGGAGGAAGTCTTGGTCGTGTTCGTCGGGCTGATCTTCGTGGTCATCGCCCTGATCCACTTCTATCTCTGGAAGCGGCTGGTCAAGGACACGACGCAGTCGAGGCAGGCCCGCCGGATCGGCGTTGTCCTCGCCCTCGCGCTGGCCGTTCTCGCGCCGTCCACCCTCATCGGGGTGCGGTCGGGTGCCCTTCCGTGGCTGGCCTGGCCGGGCTACCTGTGGATCGCGCTCATGTTCTACCTGCTGGTCACGCTGGCCGTGCTCGAGATTCCCCGGCTCGTGATCGTGCTTCTGGCGCGGGCCAGGAGGCGTACGGCAAAGGAAAGCGTCACCGCCGGCGAGGGTCCGGCCGCGCCGGCGCCGGCCGCGACAGAGCCGCCCGAGACGACGAAGGACGACGGCCTCGACCGGCGTCTGGTCCTGGCCCGCGGTGCCGCGATCTTCGCGGGGCTCACCGCGGCCAGCATCACCGGCTACGGGGTGCGGACGGCACTCGGCGCCCCGCGCATCGCCCGCATCCAGATCCCGCTGGCCAAACTGCCACGCACCATGGACGGCACCCGGCTCGCGGTGGTGTCCGACATCCACCTCGGCCCCCTGGCCGGCGTCAATCACACCCGGCGCATCGTCGACGTGATCAATTCGGTGCAGGCGGACATCGTGTGCGTCGTCGGTGACCTTGTGGACGGCAGCGTGGCGGAACTGGGCCGGGCCGCGGCCCCGCTGGCCGACATCCAGTCACGGCAGGGGGCGTACTTCGTGACCGGAAACCACGAGTACTACTCGGGCTTCCAGGAGTGGGTCGACGAGGTGGCGCGGCTCGGCATCCGGCCGCTGCGCAACGAGCGCCTCGAGCTCGGCGGCCTCGATCTGGCCGGGGTCAACGACCTGGGTGGCAGCGAGGCCGGCGATCCGCCCGACTTCGACAAGGCGCTGGGCAACCGTGATCAGTCCCGGCCGGTGGTGCTGATGGCGCATCAGCCGGCGGCCATCGAAGAGGCGGCCCCGTTCGGAGTCGATCTTCAGGTTTCCGGCCACACCCACGGCGGCCAGATGGCACCCTTCAACCTGCTGGTCGGTCTGGAACAGCCGGTCGTGTCCGGTTTGGGCACGGTGGACGGTATTCCGGTCTACGTCACCAACGGCGCCGGGTTCTGGGGGCCGCCGGTCCGCGTGGGCGCGCCGCCGCAGGTGAGCGTCGTCGAGCTGCGTGCGACGCGATAAAAATTCGACGCGATGAAAGACATGACCAAAGATCAAGATCCGTAAGTCCGTCAAGGCGTGGCGATTCGTGCGAGCGATGGGGGGCGTGACAGGATGCAGCGCGTGCCCTCGGACAGCGCAGGGTCCTCGGTCGCCGCGGACGCTTACGTCGCGGATCTCCACATCCACTCGCGCTTTTCCCGTGCGTGCAGCCGCGATCTGACACTGCCAAATCTGGCCTGGTGGGCCCGCCGCAAGGGCATCGCGCTGCTGGGCACCGGCGACTTCACCCACCCCGCGTGGTTCGACCACCTGCGCGAGAGCCTGGTCGAAAACGGTCACGGCCTGTTCCGCTACGGCGACGAGCCCGAGGTCACCAAGCGCCTTCCCGGCTCGCTGCAGGCCAGTCCGGCCGCGCGGTTCATGCTCAGCGTCGAGATCTCGACGATCTACAAGCGCGACGACCGTACGCGCAAGGTGCACCACCTGATCTACATGCCCGATTTCGACGCGGCGGCCAGGTTCAACACCGCGCTGGGCCGGATCGGCAACCTCACCGCCGACGGCCGGCCCATCCTCGGTCTCGACTCGCGCGACCTGCTCGAGATCACCCTGGAGGCGGGCGGCTACCTGGTTCCGGCCCACATCTGGACGCCGTGGTTCTCGGCCCTGGGCTCCAAATCGGGCTTCGACGCGATCGCCGACTGCTACGCCGACCTGGCCGAGCACGTCACCGCGGTCGAGACCGGCCTCTCCTCCGACCCCGAGATGAACTGGCGGGTCTCCAGCCTCGACCGTTACCGCCTGGTCTCGAACTCGGACGCGCACTCACCGGCCGCGCTGGCCCGCGAGGCGACGCTGTTCACCGGTTCGCCGGATTTCGACGCGGTCAGGAACGGCATCGGCCTGGCCGGAACACTCGAGTTCTTCCCCGAGGAGGGCAAGTATCACGCCGACGGCCACCGGGCCTGCGGCGTGAACTGGGAGCCGGAACGCACCCGCGAGCACGGCGGCCGCTGCCCCGAGTGCGGCAAACCGCTCACCGTCGGCGTGCTGAGCCGGATCGAGGATCTCGCCGATCGGCCGGTCGGCTTCCACCGCGAGTCGCACGTCGAGCATCTGATCCAGCTGCACGAGATCCTCGGCGAGATCAATGGCGTGGGCCCCAAGTCCAAGACGGTCGAAACCCAGCTCAACCACCTGGTCGCCACGCTCGGCGCCGAGCTCGACATCCTGCGCCGGGTGCCGCTCGACGCGATCGGGCAGGCCGGCGGCGACGAGTTGCGCGAGGGAATCAGCCGGCTGCGCCGCGGGGACGTACGGCGGGTGCCCGGTTACGACGGCGAGTACGTCGTCATCACACTGTTCGACGCGGGCGAGCTGCGCAACCGGACCAGTGCCCCGCAGGTCGAGACGCTGTTCGACATGCCGCAGCTGTTCGACGTGCCCCAGCAGCGCAAGCCCGAGCCGGCCATCGGGCGGGCCACGGTGGCCAAGCCCAAGCCGGTCAAGGCTGTAAAGGAGCCGAAGAAGGCGTCTCCCCCGCTGCCCCCGCCGGCGAGCCCGCACGAGCCGTTCGAACCGATGCTGGCCGGCATGGAGGAGGTCGGCACCGGCCTGCTCGACCGCCTCGACGCGATGCAGCGGGTGGCGGCGTCCGCGCCCGGCGGCCCGCTGCTGATCGTGGCCGGGCCGGGCACCGGCAAGACCCGCACGCTGACCCACCGGATCGCCTATCTCTGCGCCGAGCTGGGCGTCTTCCCCGAGCGCTGCCTGGCCATCACCTTCACCCGGCGGGCCGCCGGTGAGCTGCGGGAACGGCTGGACGCGCTGCTCGGCGACATGGGCGAGGACATCACGGTCGGCACGTTCCACTCGATCGGGCTGACCATCCTGAAGGAGAACGCGCGGGCCGCCGGTCTGGGCGCGCAGTGGCGGATAGCCGACGAGACCGAGCGGGCCGAGGCCCGCGAGCAGGCCGGCGACGACGATCTGGCGTACGCGAAACTGCTCCGCCAGCAGGATCTGGTCGACCTCGACGATTTGATCGCGATGCCGGTCGCCCTGCTGCGCGACGAACCGGCCCTGGTCGAGAAATACCGCCGCCGCTGGCAATGGATCTTCGTGGACGAGTACCAGGACGTCGACGACACCCAGTACGAGCTGTTGCGCCTGCTCAGCCCGTCCGACGGCAACCTCTGCGCGATCGGCGACCCCGACCAGGCGATCTATTCGTTCCGCGGCGCCGACGTGAAGTACTTCCTGCGCTTCAACGAGGATTTCGTGGACGCCCGGCTGGTCCGGCTGACCCGCAACTACCGTTCGTCGGCGCCGATCCTGGCCGCGGCCGTCCAGGCGATCGCCCCGTCCACGCTGGTCAACGGCCGCCGCCTCGACCCGGCCCGGCTCGATCCCGAGTCCCCGCTGGTCGGCCGCTACCCCGCAGGCAGCGTCGCCGACGAGGCCGATTTCGTCCTGCGCACCATCGACGACCTGGTCGGGGGCCTCTCCCACCGTTCGCTCGACTCGGGCCGGGTCGACTCCCGCTCGATCGCCGCCGCCAACCTGTCGTTCTCGGACATCGCCGTGCTCTACCGGACGGATGCGCAGTCCGGCCCGATCGTCGAGGCGCTGTCCCGGGCCGGGGTGCCGGTGCAGAAACGCTCGCACAACCGCCTCCGGGACCGCCCCGGCGTGCAGGTCATCGCGCGCGAGCTGCGGCACGCCGACGGCCCGGCCGAGCTGGCCGCCCGGCTCAAACAGACCGCCGAGGTGCTCGCCCCTCGGTTCGCCGCGCCGACTCTGGACGGCGAGCAGCTGGCCCCGGAGGACATCTGGACGGCGGCCGACCTGTTGCGCCCGCTGGCCCAGCGGATCGGCGAGGATCTGCCGCGCTTCCTGCAGGAGATCGCGACCGGGGCCGAGGTGGATGCGCTCGATCCGCGGGCCGAGGCGGTCAACCTGCTCACCCTGCACGCCGCCAAGGGCCTCGAGTTCCCGGTGGTCTTCCTGGTCGGCTGCGAGGACGGCCTGCTGCCGCTGCGCTGGCCGGGCAACTCGCCGAGCGACGACGAGATCGCCGAGGAGCGCCGGCTGTTCTTCGTGGGTCTGACCAGGGCCCAGGACCGCCTCTACGTCACCAGCGCGGCCCGCCGGTTCCGGCACGGCACCGAACGGGAGCAGAACCCCAGCCCGTTCCTCGACGTGATCGATTCGGGCCTGTTCGAGCGGCTCGGCGACACCGTGCCCTCGCGCCCCAAGGATCGCCAGCTCAGACTGCTGTAACGGCGATCAACGCGCCGGCCAGCAGGGCCGGTCCGAACGGGAGCGGGCGCGCTCGTCGCGCGAGCAGCAGCACCAGCGCGATCGGCCCGTTGATCAGGTGGGGCACGACGAGGCCGGCGATCACCGCGGGCCAGCCGGCGAAGCCCAGGATCAGGGCGAGCGCGGCCGCGAGCTTCACGTCGCCCAGGCCCAGGCCCCGGCCGGGCAGAAGAGCAATGGCCAGGTACGCCGTGAGCACCAGTCCACCGGCCGCCAGCGCCGTGCCGAGCCGCTCCGGTCGCAGCACCGCCGACGGCACCCCCGCCACGATGGCGAGCGCGCCGACGAGTCTGTCCGGCAGCCGCAGGCAGCGCAGGTCGACGAGGGCGAGCAGCAGGCCCGGAACGGCCGCGAGGAGATAGGCCGGCAGCAGCGGGGACGGCCCGAGCGTGACCGCCAGCAGGGCGGCGACCGCCGAACCGGTGAGCACCGTCATCGCGTACGACCGGGAACAGTGACAGGACGCACCGGCCCGGACCCAACCGGTGGCCCCGGCGGCGAAGCGCCGGCCGCAGGACTCGCAGGAGGCCCGGAGCGGCTCGCCGAACGCGACGGCGAACCGGTGGGCGATGCGGGGCAGAAACGCGGCCGCCGAGGCGCCGAAAACGGCAGCCAGGATCACCAGAGGTAAGGACACGGATCGGGACCGTAGTGGCGTGACGGGTGATCTGCGGGTCGTGTTGCCGACACCAGCGGCGATTCCGTCCGGGTTTGTGTCGGCCCCGCACGCTACGGTGGCAGCAGCGTAGCCCGCTTCCGGAGGAATTCCTGATGTCGCAGAACGGCCCGTATTCCGGCCCGCCGTGGTCGCACGGGAACTCCGACGAGCCGTATGGCGAGCCGTCCGACCCTTGGGGCGAGCACGGCAGCACACCGCCCGTTCCCGAGCAGGCTTCCTGGGGTGGCCACCCGCCGTCGATCCCGCAGCAGCCGGTGGGCTTACACTCGGCCCCGATGAGCGCGCCGATGGGCCCTCCCGTGAGCTCGGCCGGTGTCGGCTCCTCGTGGGAGAGTCCGCCGCCCGTGCCGCCCAAGCGCAACACCCCGATCATCGTCCTGGTCGTGACGCTGGGCCTGCTCATCGTCGTCGGTCTCGGCGCGACGGCCTGGCTGCTCAAGGAGCGTCGCAACACGCCGCTGGCCGGCCCGACCGCGTCGGCCACCACCGCCGTGCCCGGTGCCGCCCCCCAGGGCAGCGAGGACGCCCGCTTCAACGTCAAAAAGGGCGACTGCGTCATCAACGAGGGCACCGACGAGGAACCCAACATGCGGGCCACCCCCTGCACGAGCGGCTCCTACGAGGTTCTCGCGCGCATCCCGGGCACGACCACCGGGGAGAAGGACGCCGAGCGCAAGTGCTCCAAGGTGGGGGGTTACACGAAGTGGTTCTTCTACGACAGCCCGTTCGACGAGCTCGACTTCGTGCTCTGCCTCAAGGAGCATAAGGAGCTCTAGCCTTCTCTAACTGTGATGCTAGATAGCGGTAGACCTTCCTCGACGACACTCGCGAGGTTTTGCTAGCGCACTCTAGCTATTTCGCTAGACGAGCCGATACGGTGCTATCCGTGGATCCGGTGCGGAACCCGTATGCTCCCGGCGCCGGTCAGCGCCCACCCGAGCTGGCCGGTCGCGACCGCGAGCTCGACGCGTTCGACGTGGTGCTCGAGCGGATCGCACGCGGCCGCCCCGAGCGCAGCCTCGTCCTCACCGGCCTGCGCGGCGTCGGCAAAACGGTCCTGCTCAACACCCTGCGCTCGGCCGCGATCGGCCGCCTCTGGGGCACCGGCAAGATCGAGGCCCGCCCCGACCAGTCGCTGCGCCGCCCGGTCTCGGCCGCTCTGCACATGGCGATCCGCGAGCTGGCGCCGCATCACCGCGACCCCGACCGGGTCGACGAGGTGCTCGGCGTGCTCAAGGCGTTCGCGCTGCGGGCCAACGACAGCTCGGCCAAGCTGCGCGACCGCTGGTCACCCGGCATCGACGTGCCCCCGGCCCGGGGCCGGGCCGACTCCGGTGACATCGAGATCGACCTGGTCGAGCTGTTCACCGACGTGGCCTCGCTGGCCACCGACGTCGGCACCGGCATCGCGCTGTTCATCGACGAGATGCAGGATCTGGGGCCGGCCGACGTCTCCGCGCTCTGCGCCGCCTGTCACGAGCTGTCCCAGCTCGGCGCGCCGCTGATCGTGGTCGGGGCCGGGCTGCCGCATCTGCCCGCTGTGCTCTCGGCCGCGAAGTCGTACTCCGAGCGCCTCTTCCGCTACCAGCGGATCGACCGGCTCGACCGGGTCGCGGCCGACTTCGCGCTCTGCGCCCCGGCCGCCCGGGAGGAGGTCGAGTACGAGGCGAAGGCGCTTGACCTGCTCTACGAGAAGTCCGGCGGCTATCCCTACTTCGTCCAGGCGTACGGAAAGGCGACCTGGGACCATGCGCCGCAGTCCCCGGTCACCGACGCCGACGTCCGGGTGGCCGCCCCCGAGGCCGAGGCCGAATTGGCCGTGGGCTTCTTCGGCTCCCGGTTCGAGCGGGCCACCCCGGCCGAGCGCGACTACATGCGGGCGATGGCCACGCTCTCGGGCGACCCGAGCAACGACATGGACGCGGCCGTCCCCACCTCGGACATCGCCGTCGCCCTGGGCCGCAAGCCGGCCAGCCTCTCCCCGGCACGGGACGCGCTGATCAAGAAGGGGCTGATCTACTCGGGCGAACGCGGCACGGTCGCGTTCACAGTGCCGCATTTCGGTCGGTACCTGCGCACGCAGCCGGTGTGATCCCCGCCCGGCGGGTATAACCAATTTCATGAAGCCCGTACGCACCGCCGCCCGCGCGCTGCTCGCCTCGTTCTTCGTGGTTCAGGGCGTGCGCGCGCTCA
The DNA here is from genome assembly GCA_965217855.1 of Actinoplanes sp. Classification (GTDB taxonomy): domain Bacteria; phylum Actinomycetota; class Actinomycetes; order Mycobacteriales; family Micromonosporaceae; genus Actinoplanes. The sequence continues at coordinate 51,013 of CBDCJN010000020.1, forward strand.
TCAAGCCCGACGCCTCCGTGGAGGCCGCCCGCCGCGTCACCGACCGGGTGGGCCCGCTCCTGGAAAAGGCCGACACCCGCATCCCGTCCGACGCCCGGACGCTGGTGCAGATCAAGGGAGCGAGCGACGTGGTCGCCGGGCTGGCCCTGGCCACCGGTCACTTCACCCGCCCCGCCGCGGCCGTGCTCGCCGCCGGCCTGGTGCCGTCGACCTTCGCCAACCACCCCTTCTGGGACGGTTCGAAGACCGACGGGCCCGAGCAGCAGGGTCAGTTCCTCAAAAACCTGGGCCTGCTCGGCGGTCTGCTGCTCGCCGCGGTCGACACCGAGGGCCGTCCGGGTCTCGGCTACCGCACCAGCCACGCGATCGACCGGTCGCAGCGCTCGGTCAAACACGCGGTGGACCGTTCCGAGCGGTCGGTCAAGCGGTCGCAGCGCTCGGTCAAGCGGGCCGTCCGCACGGCCAAGCGCGAGGCCAAGATCGCCGCGATGAGCGCGGCCGCGGGTCGCAAACTGCCCGGCTAACAACCTCTTTGCGATCTTTGCGTTAAAGCGGACGAGGGGCCGCGCGGATGGTCCGCGCCTTCTAAGCTCGCTTCCGCTCGGCTGCGACCCGGCCCCGCCATGACGCCGTTTGCCGGCTTCGTGGCAGGCATGGCTGCGCCGTGCCCGGAGGACGAGAGCGACGGGGGTCGCGCCATGCCGGCGTTGGGGCAGCACCGGGCCGGAAGGTCCGTCGGGGTGGGGCTCGGGTGCCTAGCGGCACTCTGGGCGATCGGCTATTTCCTGCACGCGTACGGGATTGAGGGCCTCGCCGTGGATCATGCGGCGATCCGCGGCTGGCTCGCCGGCGGCGACCTGTACGACTTCCGGCTCGGCACCGATCAGCCACCGGTCACCGCCCTGCTGATGATCCCGGCGGCCGTTCTTCCCCTCGCCGTGACCGCCTGGCTGCTCGCCCTGGCCGGCGTGGCCGCCCTGGTCCTGGCCACGATCGCGCTGGCCGGCCCGGTAGCCCGCCGCTACGGCCGGCGCCGCGGCCCGGCCGTGCTGGTGGCGGCCACGCTCGCCCTGCTGGCCGAACCGGTGCGCACGACCCTCGGCCTGGGCCACTTCGACCTGCTGCTGTTCGGCCTGATCGCGGCCGACGTGGTCGCGCTGCGGCGCTCGGCCTGGGCCCGGCGCCGGGCCGCCTGGTGGCCGGGGCCCGCAGCTTCTCTTCCCCCGCGCGACCGCCCGGCCGATCTGCTGCGCCGGGCCTGGTCGACGGGCGCCTGGGCCGGCGCCGGCATCGGCCTCGCGACCGCCCTGGCGGTCGGACCGGGCCTGTTCATCGTCTATCTGGCCATCACCCGGCAGTGGCGGGCCGCGCTCACCGCGGTGACGACGGCGACCACGCTGGCGCTCGGCGGCCTGATGCTCGCGCCCAGCGCCACCGGCACCTGGTTCGGCACCGTGCTCGCCCAGGTCGACCGGGCCGGGCCGATCGACGATCCGACCAACCAGTCGGTGGCCGGCCTGCTGGCCCGTCTCTACGACACCGCGAGCACCCCGGTGCTGGTCTGGCTGTCGTTCGCCGTGCTGCTGCTCGCGGTGGGCCTGATCCGGGCCCGGGCCGCGCACGCCGACGGCGACGAGATCGCGGCGTTCACGCTGGTCGGCTTGACCGGGGCCGCGGCCGCGCCGGTCACCTCGGGCCACAAGCTGATCTGGGTGCTGCCGGCGGTGCTGATCCTGGTCGACGCGGCCGCGCGCCTGCGGGTCAGCCCGCGACGGCCCCGGCCGCGGCGATTCACCGGCGGCGGGTACGCGGCGGCGGCGCTCGCGATCTACCTGATCTTCGTGCTGCCTCCGCAGTGGACGGTGGGCTGGAACGCGTACCTCTTCGCGGTGATCGTGCTGGTCAACGCGCTGCCGTGGCGACCGGGCGTGGCGCCGGCGACCCCACCCGTACGCGGGCCGGTGGTGCCTGTCCACCGGGTGCCCGCCATCCCCGGGCCTAGGGGCAGTTGACCCACTCTTCCTCGCCGTCGGTGAAGACCTGCCGCTTCCAGATCGGCAGCCGGGCCTTCGCCTCGTCGACCAGCCGGGCACAGGCCGCGAAGGCCGCCGCCCGATGGGCCGTGCTGACCGAGGCGACCAGCGCGACATCACCGATGGTCAGGGTGCCCACCCGGTGCGAGACGGCGACCGCGTAGACGTCGGGATCGGCCTCGATCTCGGCGGCGACCTCGCGCAGCACGGCGGCGGCGCTCGGATGGCCCTCGTACTCGAGCAGGGTCACGCCCCGCCCGTGGTCGTGGTCGCGCACCACACCTTGGAACGACACCACGGCACCGGCCCGGGGGTCGGCCACCGCCTTTTCGTGCGCAGCCAGGTCGAGAGGCGCGTCGAGCACCTCGGCAATCGCGATCATGGGCGCTCCCCGATGACGAGCGGTAGGGGTAGGAACGGGATCAGGTCGCCCGGCTCGGCCTGGGTGCCGGGGTGGACGACGACGAAACCGTGCGCGTTGGACAGGCCGCGCAGCATCGCCGAGCCGACGTGGCCGACGGGGGTGGCCGACCGTCCATCGTGGTCGAGCCGGGCCAGCGCGAGGTGGGTGTCGTTGCCCCGGCCGGCGACCTTCGCGGTCACCTCGACCTGAGGCAGCGTGGGCGCGGGCCGGCCCTGCAGGCCGGCCAGCAGCGGCGCGACCAGCGTGATCAGCGCGATGACGGCGGACTGCGGATTTCCCGGCAGACCGGCCAGGAAACGCGGCCGCCCGTCCGGGCCGGGGACGCGGGCCAGCAGCATCGGGAAGCCGGGGCGAACCCCCACCGTGTTGACGATGTAATCGGCGCCGAGCTCGGTCAGCGCCGGGTGCAGGTGGTCGACCGGGCCGTGCATGGTGCCGCCGGTCGTGCAGACGAGATCGGCGTCGGCCAGGGCGCCGCGGACGGCGGCGAGGTGAGCCTCGAGTGTGTCCTGCACCGGGCCGGCCACCGCGGCCGGGTCGACCGTCGCGCCCAGGCGGCGCAGCCAGCCCGGCACCTGCGGGCCGAGCGAGTCACGCACCCGGCCGGCGCCCGGGGTGCCGCCGGTGAGCAGCTCGTCACCGAAGACGAGCAGCCCGGCCCGCGGCTGGGGAAAGACGGTGAGCGACTCGTAGCCGCAGGTGGCGGCCACACCGATGACGGCCGGGTCGACCGCCGTACCGGCCGGGAGCAGGACCTCGTCCTTGTGCGCCTCCTCGCCCGGCAGCCGCCACTCGGGGACGAAACCCTTGCGCGGCTCGCCGCTGACCAGACCGGCGCTGTCGCGAGTGGACGACTCGATGCGGATGAGCGCCTCGGCCCCGGCCGGAACCATGGCCCCGGTCGCGATCTCGAAACAGGTGCCGTCCTCGGTCAGGGCCGGCGCGACGTGACCGGCCAGCACCTGGCCCACCGGTCGCCAGGGCTGAGGGCCGCGCACGGCCCAGCCGTCGATGCTCGAGGTCGGGAACGCGGGCAGGTCGGTCAGCGCGCGCAACGGCTCGGCCAGCGTGCGCCCGTCGGCCCCGGGCAGCGCGACCGGCTCGGCCGGGCCCCTTGCCGCCAGGCCCGCCGCGTAGGCCAGCTCGCGGGCCCTTTCCCAGTCCACCGAAGTCGCGCTCACCGGACGAGCCTATCCAGCCGGGGCCGACCCGGGGTGGTCACCTCCGTGGATCTGGTCGACGGTGTGCTGCAGCAGCGGCCCGAGGACGGCCAGACCGTCCTTGGCGCCGCCGGTCGAGCCGGGAAGGTTGACGATCAGGGTGCGGCCGGCGACGCCGGCCAGCCCGCGGGAGAGGGCCGCGGCCGGAACCTTGTCGCGGCTGTAGGCCCGGATCGCCTCGGCGATGCCCGGGATCTCGAAGTCGAGCAGGCCGCGGGTCGCCTCCGGGGTGCGGTCGGTCGGGGTGACGCCGGTGCCGCCGCTGGTCAGCACCACGTCGACATCATCGGCGAGGGCGAGGCGAAGGGCGTCGGCCACCGGCTCGCCGTCCGGCACCACCACCGGATCGGGCACCGTGCAGCCCAGTGCGCGCAGTCCCTCGACGAGGCGCGGGCCGCTCGTGTCGGCGTACACCCCCGCGGCCGCCCGATTGCTGGCCACGATTACCCGAGCTGTGATGGTCACGGCCGGTCCTCCGGTCGTACCCAGTCGCCGGTCTTGCCGCCTTCTTTGCGGAGGACGCGCACGGCCTCGATGCTGGCCGCCGGGTCCACCGCCTTGATCATGTCGATGACCGTGAGGCCGGCCGTCGCGACCGCGGTGAGCGCCTCCATCTCGACGCCGGTGCGGTCGGCCGTCTTGGTGGTGGCGGTGATCTCGACCGTGTCGTCGGTCAGCTCGAGGCCGACGACGACGCTGTGCAGACCGATCGGGTGACAGAGCGGGATGAGATCGGGTGTCCGCTTCGCACCCATGATCCCGGCCAGCCGTGCCACCGCCAGTGCGTCACCCTTTGGCAGTTTGTCAGCGCGCAACAATGTCACGACTTCTTTCGTGGTCACTACGCGCCCGGCGGCTATGGCACGGCGGGCCGTCACCGTCTTGGCGGAGACGTCGACCATGCGCGCGGCACCGGTCTCGTCGACATGAGTCAGCTGGGATTCCTCGGGCATACCGGGAGTTTATAGAAGCTTTTTCCGGGAACTCGTTCGAGTAATAGTGGCCGGTCCCTCATGATTTTGCATACGTCGGCTATTGGCGATCAATGCGCAGGTCAGGGACCATGTCCGGGCGTGAATAACGGGGAACGACGAGATGGGTATCAGCAATCCGGAGCGTTAGACAAACAGCACACTCCGCGATGTGGACACTGCGGCCAAAACGGCTATTCGAGTAGCACAGCGTTTTGTTGCAGAGACTGCCCGTAGTCGAATCATCTTCGGTTATCGCTTTCTGCGCAATACGACACGAATCCCCACCAAGCTGGCTCTTCCTCGCATATTGTTCAGGACGTCGCGACGCACCTGATCCCCCACGAGAGATCCGAGCTTCCCCGGGTCCTCTTACCGCGAGGAGAAGAAAAAATGAGCTCTCACGACTGGGACTGAGACGGTGCGCGAACGAGCGCGCTTGAATAGGCTTGAGCCCGGACCCGTGTCCGATGTGCTCGGCGACTGGACTCACTCTTTGCGTAAAGCCCGAAGCTCCAACGACGACGCGACCGGTCGGCAGCTCTCGCTGCTCATCGGTCTCGTCGTCGTTCTGGCTTCGGCCGCTGCGGCCGCCGTCCTCTGGCATGCCGCCACCCACCCGCAACCCGTCCCGCACGTGTGGCTGCTCGTGCTGGTGTTCGTCGGCGCCGCCGTGGCCAACCGGGTCAAGGTCTACGTCCGCGTACGATCCAGCCGCAGCGGCACCGCCTGGGGCGAGGTGCCGGTCCTGGTCGGCCTGGCCTTCCTGCCGGACGGGTGGGTCGTGCTCTGCGCCGTGGCCGGCGTCGCGGCCGTCAAGATCTTCCTGGTCCGGTCCGCGCTCCAGCGCTCGGTCTTCGCGGTCGCCAAAGAGGTGCTGACCGCAAGCGCCGCCAGCCTCGTGCTCACAGTCGCCCGCCCCGACTCGCCGGCCAATTCGATCGCCGCCACCGTCATCCCCGTCGCCCTGGCGTACGTGGCGATGTCGCTCGTCGACGACCTGGTGTTCATGCCGGTGCTGGCGATCACCTCCCGCACGACCGTGTGGCAGGCGTTCCGCAAAGACCTGGACGGCCGATTCGTCCCCCATGCCTTCCGGCTCGTCACGATCATCTACGTCATCGAGGTGCTTGCCTCCGGCTCCAGCGTGCTTCTGCTCGGCTTCGTGCCCCTGCTGATCGCCTGCCTGCACCTGTGGCACTCGCGGCAGCTGCGCACCAAGGAGGAGAGGCGTTCCTGGCGCGAACTGGCCAAGACCACCGACGAGCTCAGCTCCGTCGAGCTGACCCAGGTGCTGCACGTGGCGGCGGCGCAGGGCGCGCGGGTCTTCTCCTCCGACGAGGTCGAGATCGACCTGACCGCGAGCGGCGTCGACCGGGTGGTCCGCGCGCACGGCAGCCAGGTGGTCTACGACGGGCCGGGTCCACGCCGGTTCGAGGGGGTCAGCGCGATCACTGCCGAGTTGGAGACGAGCGACCACAGCTACCGCGCCGGCGTGCTGGTCCTCGGCTTCCACGGCCGGGTCAAGCTGGACGAGTTCGAGCAGTACAAGCTGAAGACCTTCGCCTCCGCGCTCTGCACCGCCATCCGCAACGCCACCGCGTACGCGGAGTTGCAGCGGCTCAACGAGCAGAACGCGTACGACGCGGCGCACGACCCGCTGACCGGCCTGGCCAACCGCCGTGAGCTCTACGAGCGGGCCGAGGAGCACTTCCAGGGCCGCACCGAGGACGGCGTGGTCGCGCTGCTCCTGATCGACCTCAACCACTTCAAAGAGGTCAACGACACGCTCGGGCACGCGGCCGGTGACGCGGTGCTGCGCGAGGTCGCCCGGCGGCTGGCCGAGGCGGCGGCGCCCGGCGACCTGGTGGCCCGGCTCGGCGGCGACGAGTTCGCGGTGCTGATGGTCGGCCTGCCCACACCGGCGCTGGCCGGCCACCGCGCCAAGACGGTGCTCAGCACGCTCGAGAACAGCGTCGCCGTGGAAGGCATGCAGATCACCGTCGAGGCGGCCGGCGGCATCGCGCTGGCTCCCGGCAGCGGCGGGGTCAACGAGCTGATGCGCCGGGCCGACGTCGCGATGTACCAGGCCAAACGCGCAGGTCAACAGACCGCCACGTACGCGCATGCGCAAGACACGGCCGATGTCGGCCGGCTCATGCTGGGCGGCGAGCTGCACCGTGCGGTGGCCGAGCACGAGTTCGTGGTCGACTTCCAGCCGATCGTCGACCTGGGCAGCGGCGAGGTCACCTCGGCCGAGGCGCTGGCCCGCTGGCACCACCCCGAGCACGGCTACCTGACGCCGATGGAGTTCCTCCAGACAGTGGAGCGCTCCGGCCAGCTCCCGGCCTTCGCCGACGCGGTGCTCGACCAGGCGCTGGAGGCGTCCGACCTGTGGCGCGAGGCCGGCTTCGACCTGCCCGTGGCGGTGAACGTATCGCCCCGCAGCCTGCTCGACCCACGCTTCCCCGAAACGGTGCTGGCCCGCCTGAGCCGGCACGCGGTCCCGGCCGACCGCCTGATCTTCGAGCTCGCCGAGACGCTGACGCTGAGCCAGCTCGACGTGGTGGGGCGTGCGCTGACCGAGCTGAGCGAGGCGGGCGTGCGTCTGGCCCTGGACGACTTCGGCACCGGCGTCTCCCCGCTGTCGGTTCTGTCACACATCCCCGTCCACCAACTCAAGATCGACCAAGAATTCGTGAGCGCCGTCCAGACCTCGTCCGAGGCGGCCGCGGTGATCCGGTCGACGGTCGACCTGGCCCGCAGCCTGCACCTCACGGTGATCGCCGAGGGCGTGGAAAGCGAACCGCAGAGGCACGCACTGTGGGGTCTGGGCTGCGTGGCCGGCCAGGGCCACCTGTTCGCCCGCCCGATGTCCGCGGCCCGCCTGCTGGCGACGTTGCAGCGCGGTTCCGCGGGCCGCCCCGGCACGCTGGCCGCCTCACTGCACGACGGCGGGGCGGTGGTCCGCATGTCGCGGCGCCGGTCCGGGGGGTCAGGGCGATCCGCTCTGCCACACTTGCCCGCGTGACAGAACCAGGGCCGACGGCGAGTAAACCAGCAGCTGAGGGGCCCGCCGCCCACCCCGACAAGATCCCGTCCGGCGGCAATTCTCCCGCCGCCGCCGCCACCAACCCGGGCAATTCACCCAACGGCCACTCCGGCCGTACGCCCAACGGCCGCGCCGCCGAGAACGCCCCCACAGCGGACAGTCCTCCCGAGGCGTCGGAGCCCACCCCTGCCCCCAGCCTCGAAGCCGTAGGCAGCCAAGACACCACCGATTCCCGTGCCTCGTCCTCGGACGCAGCAGCGGATGGGGATGCGGCTCCGGTGGTCGACGCCACCACCTCCACGGCTGCCACCGCCACGGTCGACGTCGGCGCAGATCACGGCACCGTCGACGCGCGAAACGACGACGCGGACGCACGCGCAGCTGCCGCTGTCGCCAACGACGAGCAACCGGCCGCCCTCGGCGAGAATGTCATCGACACCGCTAGTGCTCGCAAAAATGCTGAAACCAACCATGAGGCCACATCCCGCCTGATTGACGCCGACGCGCGCGAAGCCGAAGTGGACACAAGGACATCCACGGCCCGGCTCGATGAGGGCGCCGACAACATCGACGCTGTTGACGTGGCCAGCGCCGACATGGGTGAGGTGGGCGGCTCCGACGCGGTTGAAGCGGATAGCTCCCACGCGGTTGAAGCGGGCAGTGCATCCGACCCGGACGCGGAAAAGGTCGCCCCCGCCACAGGCGAAACCCCAACCGCGACCATGAGCACAACCGCGCCCACGGAACCTTCCCTGGATGACGCAGCAATCGGCAGCCCGGAACCCGGCAGTAGCAAGGGCCCTTCAGGCTCCGACCCCGCCCCTGCACAGGCCGCAGCCCCACCTGCAGCCCCCGCACCGACCGCAACGTCGAGTCCGGCCCCGGCTTCGAATCCGGCCACCGCTGCGACCACAACTCCGGCCCCGGCCTCGGCTCCGATCACCACCCCCAGCTCGACCACAACGTCGACCCCGACCTCCGCCTCCGCCTCGACCGCGACCCCGGTTCCGACCTCACCGACGCCCACTCCGACCTCACCGACGCTGCCCCCGACCTCACCGATTCCGGCCGGCGGCCCTGCTCCAGATTCCGCTCCTGCTTCGGCGCCCACATCGGATTCGGTTTCCGCTTCGGCTCAGGGCGAGACGAGAGAGGGCACCGAAGGCAAGCCCACGGCCGGTGGGCGGGATGCTGATCAGGACGAGCCGGAGGCGGTCGAGAGTGAGCCGGTCGGTGGCTTCGAGCCGGTCGACAAGCCGACGAAGATCGGCGCGCCCGAAGCCGTCGGTGCAGCGAATCTGGCCCGAAAGCCGCTCGACAAAGCACTCCCGGCCAAGGCGGCCACCAGCACCTCGCTCCCAGCAGGGCGGGTCGGGCGGTTCTTCGCGCGTGTCGACCAGGCCGCAGGCGGCTACGCCGTCGACCTCGTGCTCTACGCGCTGTCCGCGGCGTTCGCCCTGGTCACCGCGCTAACGTCGACGCTCCTGCCGCACCGGGCCTGGGGGTCCATCGCGGTCTGGGCCTACGCCACGGCGTTCCTGCTGGCCGCCTGCCAGTTCGCGGGCTACCGCCTCACGATCGCCCGCTCCGGCGAGGCCGAGCGCGGACGGTCTGTTCGTGCACTCTTCGGCAACGGCGGACGGGCGACACTCACCTGGCTCACCTGGGGTTCCGCCTCGTTGCTCCCGCTCGTGGTCCAAGCGGTGCAGCGGGCCGACGGCCGAACCGACCGTGCCCAGGAGGAGGTGCTGGTGGTCGAGCGGATGGGCGAACGCCTCCTCGCCGACGGCACCCCCTACCTGTCGCGGGGCGCGATCGCCGCCCTGCCCGCCGACGAGCGCCTGATGGGCTACAGCCCCTATCAGCCGGGAATGTCCATCTTCGGCCTGCCCCGGGCCATCGCCGGTGATGTCTGGTGGACCGATGCCCGCATCTGGTTCGCCCTGTTCACCGCCCTGATCCTGATCGCCGCCGTCGTCATCATGCGACCCCGCAGCGCCGGCCGAAACTCGTCGGCCGAATCCGGAAAACGCGCCGCCTCGAATGATCACAAAGGCAGCCGGAGGAACGGATCCGTCGACCGCAGTTCGAGACGCTGGCAGGCGTTCGCCACCGTTCGAGCGCTACAGGCGGCAACCGTGCTGCCGATCTGCGCCCTGACCCTCGCGACCGGCGGCGACGACATCCCGGTGCTCGCGTTCTGTCTGCTGGCCTTCGCCTTGGCCGCCACGGACCGTTACGGATGGGCGGGCGTAGCCGTCGGTGCCGCCGCCGCGTGCAAGCTCTTCGCCCTGCCCGTGGTCGCCGTCCTGGCCGTCCTGGCGATGGCCACCGCCCGCGGCGGGCGCCTCCTGCCCGGCGCCCTCGGCCTGCCCATCCTCGTGCTGGTCCCGCCGTTTCAGGTCGACCAGGATTCGTTCCTCGAGAACGTCATCCGCTTCCCGCTCGGGCACGGCCTCGTCACCAGTCCAGCCCAGTCGCCGTTCCCCGGCTACCTGATCGCCCAGAACGTGCCGGACGGCCGCTACATCGCCATCGGGCTACTCCTCGCGGTCGCCGCGGTCATCACCGTACGCATATTTTGGGTCCCCTCGCGTACCGCTGCCTCGGCGTCCTCGATCTGCGGCTGGGGTCTTCTCGGCGCGATTCTGCTGATGCCGACGACCCGTTTCGGTTACCTGCTGTATCCGATCGCCTTCCTGGTCTGGGCCGGCGTTCTGAACGCCGCACACAGGAACCACACAGCTACAAGTGGCCCGTTGGGTGATACAGCCTTGTACGCTCGGTGAGATGCAGATGACCTGTCCGAAGTGTCACGGCCAGATGCGCGTTTACGAGCGCAGCGGCGTCACAGTCGACCAGTGCACCGAGTGCCGGGGGATCTTCCTCGACCGTGGTGAGCTGGAAAAACTGTTCGAGGCCGAGTCGACCTTCAACACTCGCCAGGCCGGACCGCAGTCCGCGCCGCCCCGTCCCGCCGCCGCCCCGCAGCCGGGTTACGGCCAGCCGCAGCCGGGTGGCTACGCGCCGCCGCCCCCGCCGCCCGCTCCGGGCTATGGCCAGCCGACCCCGGGTTACCCGCCGGCCGCCGCCCCGGGCCACTACCCGGCTCCCGGTTACGGCCACCACGGCCACTACCGGCGTGGCCACCACGGCCACTACCGCAACAAGAACAAGAGCTTCCTGCACAACCTGTTCGACTAAAAACGTGACGCTCGCCGGCCCTGATGAGGGGTCGGCGGGCCTCACGCAGTCTCACCAGGTGCCGTCGTCGCGAACCCGACGGGCCGGCCCGTCACCGGTCAGCAACCCGGTCAGGGCCTCGTCGAGCGTGCTGCCGACAAACCATTCGCCGGCCTGGTCGAGCGCAAAGACCCGGCCCAGTTCGTCGATCGCCACCACCGAGTCGCCGCCCTCGACACCGATCGGGAAGAGCGGCACCCCGATGACCTCGGCAAACTCCACCAGCGCAGCCGCACTGTAGGCGCCCGGCACCGGATCGAGACGCAGCAGGCGGATCGCCCGGCGCAGACCCGGCCCGCGGCGACCGCAGCGTACGCCGGGAAAGTCTTTGACCGCCGCCCGTGCCGCCTCGAACGGCTGCAGGCGGCCGCGTGACGCCTCGACTGCCTTGTCGATCGCCGCGTCGCCCAGCGTGCCCGGCCCCGGGCCGATCCATCCGCCCCCGGCCAGCGTGCGCGCCACCTCGTGCGGGAAGCGCCCGGCCACCGGAAAGCGATCGGAGCCGTGCCGCCATTCGGACGTGAACGCCAGATCCGACCACGGCAGCACCGCGAGATCCACGAGCACGGAAATGCAGGTCTGGCACGGGCGGTAGTCCTCGCTGGTCAGGGGATCGCCCTGGTCACGTACGGGAAAAGCCTCGAAGGACGCCCCGGTCAGCCAGGCCCTCGCCTCGTCCAGCGTGATCTCGCGCCCTCGATCGCGGGAGGCCTCGTGCAACGCGTCGGAGAGTGCGATCAACTCGGCGTGCCGCTCGGCGCCGCGCACTTGGGCCTCGGCACCCAGCATCTCGAGACGGTCCACCACCAGCGCGTGGTGGTTGATCTGCTGGTCGCCCTTCGCACCCTGGGCCCGGAACAGCCGGTCACCCGCAGTGAGATGCGTGACCGTCGTGGGCGCGGGCCGCCGGCGGGTGAGCCTCAGCAGCGTGATCGCCGGATCGACCGTCCCAGCAGGCCGGGGGCGCCGATCACGGTAGATGGCCGCGATCTCCTCGGCCGGGACGCCGGGCCATGTCGAGAGCACCCCCGTCTCGCGATCGATCACCGTCCGTGCACCGTCGCCGGGCACGGAGAGCACCGTGGACGGCTGACGCGTCCAGACCACGTACCCGAGGTCGAACTCGGCCAGCATCGGCTCGCAGCCGTATCCGCGCTGCTCGGACTCGTGGCGAGCCCAGCGCGCCGCGATCTCCTCGGCCTCCGCACGCGTGATCATCCGCTCGACCTCCCTGGAAAAGAACTCCGGCTGAACCCGACGGGCCCGGACGACGTTCGCAGATTGAAGTTAACCGAACACGCAAAGTCGCGGCACGGACGAAGGGTGTGACCCGGTGGCGGTATCGGCGAATCGAGAAGCGAATCGGGAACTGCGGGACCGGCTCGCGGAAGTGCACGAGCGGTATGCGCGCCTCCGGTCCGATCTGGACGAGCTTCAAAGGCGTCTCGAGGCCGTACGCATCACGGTTGTTTCGGCGGACGGACTGGTTCGCGTCACGGTCGGCCCGCGAGGCGAGTTGATCGATTTGCGGCTCATCCGCCGGGCCACCCGCAACATGGACAACGAATACGTTTCGCGGACAATCGTGGCAACCATCCACAGTGCAGCCGAGCGCGCCGCAGAACGCGTTCAGACTTTGATGACCGACTATCTCCCTTCCGATTCCGGCCCCGTCCAATATCTCCGCGATCATGACTTCGGGTCGTTGCTGGGCCGGTCCGACGAGATCGTGCAGGATCTGGCCGGCCGCGATGAATAACCACCGGCTGCGGCTCGACGCCGAGGAGGCCCTCGCGGGTTCACGCGCCCTGAGCGCGGCCGGCGAGGACCTGGGCGCGCGCCGCAACCGGGCCGGAGCCGAGATCGCCGGCGCCAGTTCCGCCTCGCCGTGGGGCCGGGACGAGTACGGGCAGTCCTTCGAACGCCACTATCGGCCCTTCGAGCAGCAGGTTCTCGACGCCTGGGCGCAGATCGCGGCCTACGTCGCGGGGCTCGGCGACGCCGCGGCGCAATCGGTGCACGACAACCTCGACGCGGACGCCGGCGCCGAGCGTCGAGTCAGATCGGCGTACCGGGGGCGGTCATGAGCGTCCTGCCCAGCCCCGTCCCCCACCCGCTCGATTTCAGCCCGTTCGACGTGCCGGGCTGGGCCCGCGAGGCGCTCGAATGGGTGGTCGGCTTCGACTGGCCGGCCGGCAACGAGGTCACCACCTGGGACGTCGCCGACCGCTGGTATTCCCTGACCACGGCGCTGATCGAGCCGAACGAGGCCGCGATGTCGGCCGCTGGCAAGTTCCTCTCCGGCTACGGCGGCGAAGGCATCACGGCCGAGGGCTTCGAGGACGCCTGGCGCATGGTCGCGGGCGACGAGAACGCCCCACTCCACGATCTGCTCAAGGCCTCGGGCGAGCTCGGCCAGTTGGTCGAGGGCTGCGGCGCCGACATCGAGGCGGCCAAGCTCGAGGCCTGGATCGAGATCGGCATCTTCCTGATCGAGCTCGTCGGCATGGCGGTCAGCGTCGCGCTCACCCTGGGCGCCGCGTCCCCCGCGGCCGGCGGCTTGATCGTCGCGACCCGCCTGGCCATCCAGCAGATCTTCAAGCGGCTGGTCGAGCAGCTCGGCAAGAAGGCGCTCAAGCAGACCGCCGGCCGCGCGATCAAGCAGGTCACCAGCCGGGGGGGCCTGCGCAAGCTCGGGCGGGAGGCGCTCGACGAGGGTTTCGACGAGGCGCGCGAGGAGATCGCGACCAACGGCGGGATCCAGCTCTACCAGCAGTCGACCGGGCGTTCGCACGGCTTCGACTTCGACAACCTCGGGCGGGCGGCGCTGGCTGGTTTCGCCGGGGGAGCCGCCGCCACGGGCGCGCATGCCGGGTCGCACGGGCACGGCGGGGTCATGCGGGGCGCCGGCGGGGAGGTGCTGGCCGAGTTCGGGGCGGCCGCCTCCTTCGGTCAGCTGCCCGATGCCGCAGGAATTGCCAAATCGGCCACCTCGGGCGCCGCCGGCTCGGCCATACACGGCATGCCTTCCTCGATCGACATCGGCCACGAACTGCCCAACCTCAAAATCAACGAGCCATTCGCCAGTACGCCGGCGAGCCTCCCCGTGACGAGCGGAGTGGCCCCCGTCATCGGGCTGGATGCGGGTCCGGTCGCGTCCCCAACCGCAGACCAGGGCCCTTCGCTCTCCACCCCCGACCCGACCGCCCCCGACCCCACGTCCCCCGACGCGCCACCGTCCCCTTCCCCGTCTCCGGAATCCACCGCGCCCCCCGCGGCGCCCGCGCCCTCACCATCCGTGGACCCGTCGCCGTCCGCACCCCCGCCGCCCGACTCCTCTCCGTCCGCCTCTTCCCCGTCCGACTCCTCCCCGTCCGCCCCCTCCCCGTCCGCCCCCTCCTCCATCGCCTCTTCCCCGTCCGTCCTTCCCCCGTCCGTCGACCCGTCCTCGCCCGCCTCGCCGCCGCTGCCGTCCCCCTCGGACAGCTCCACCGTGCTGTCGTCCACCACGACGCTCACCCCCGCCACCACAGCCGCCGCCCCTTTGGTCACGATGCCTGCGCCGGTCGCATCCCCGCTGCTCACGCCATCTCCCACCGGCGCCGTCGACCCCACCTTCGGACCGTTCCCAGCCTTCCGGCGACCCCCCACCAAACCCGGCGCCCCCCAGCACCAGGCGGCCCCACCCAGCACCCGCCGCAGCCGACTCTCCGATCTGGACCGCATCGCCGACGCCCTCGGCCCCCGCCCCGCCCCACGCCCGATCCCGCGCCAGCGCACCAACTCCGCCCCCCGCACCACCCCTCGCCCCCAGCCCACCGCCGAGGTCCGCGACGAACAGGCGTACTTCGGATATGCCGCCCACGCCCGGCAGACCCACGAGCAGAACAGGCGAGGCGAGTACGCCGACTACCTCTCCTCGATCGCCGACGACCACCGGGCCAAGATCCTCGACCTGGGCCACCGCGCCGACCAGGCCGGCCGAGCCGGCTACACCCTGCGCAGCGCCGAACACCGCCGCCAGGCCGCCGAACTGAGCCAGATCGTCGCCGAGATCGACGAGCAGATCGGCCAGGTCCGCGCGGGCACGCTGGCCCCCGCCCGGGTCGAGGTCGACCCCCCGGAGTGGTCCCGCATCAACCGCGACGTCGGAAACCTGGCCCCCGGCGCCGTCCGCACCGGCGACCGCTCAGCCCTCGACGGCTTCAGCGGCCGCCCGCCAATCGACCGCACCCGCCACTACAACGTCGTCGGCGGTCTGCGCGCCCCCTTGGCCGTCCACCAGATTGATCTCGAGAACGCCGTCCCCCGCGACAGCCAGGGCCGGGTCTCCCGCTTCCCCGACCCGCGCGAGGGCACCTGGTTCGGCTTGGCCAACGACGGCGGCCCCGCAGCCGACCCGACCCGAGGCCTGAACTGCGTAGACGGCGTCCTGTCGCTCTACGAGACCTACACCCACGGCCGCCCGCGCGTGGCCGCCCCACGAACGTTCGACGTCTACGCCCACGGCAACCCCGATCGCCCGTTGGGCGGCGAACTGAACGGCGTGGAACGCATCCGCCTGGCCACCGGCGGCGACTTCCAGGGCCTGTGCCCCTACTTGGGCGACGCCGACCCGGCCCAGTCCAAACCGGCCATGGACCTAGCCGTACGCAACCTGACCAACCACCTGCTCAACACCGGCCACGGCGCGTACGCCTTCATCCTGACCGACCTGGAAGGCGGCGGAAGCCATTCCTGGGCCGCCCTGAACCACCACGGAACCGTCCTCTACCTGGACCCCCAGATAGGCCGAGTCTCCGAACACACCCCCATGTACCACCACCACGGCGTCTCCACCCCCACCAACATCGTCTCCCTGGAAGCCCTAGTAGTAGACGCCACCGGCACCCCCACCCCCCTCCCCCACCACGGCCCCGGCAACTGGTCCGCCGAGCCCCCCACCGGCATCCAGGAAGACGAGCGAGCTGCTTTCGAGTCCCTGGCTCCCGACCAGCGCGCAGTCCTGACAAGCTCCATTGCGGACTCGAACGCTGTTGCCGACCGGGTTTCAACCGATCTGCACAACGTCGTGCACGCCCTCAAAGACGAGGGTGCACACGTAGTTGACGAGGAGTACCGCATCAAGTCGGTCGAGTCGCTAGGTCGGAAGTACCTTGAGAAGTTCTCGTTCAGCGGGGTCAGCCCGGAGACATATCTCAGCCAGGTGAAGGATCGCGTTCGCTTCTCGGTCGAGACCCCTGAGTCGGACTACGGAGCGACGGTGACTCGTGTGCTCGCCGGCCTCCACCGCCTCAGATATCAAACGACGCAAACCGCAAACTTCTGGGCTGACCACGGCAGGCACAACGGGCTGAACGTGTGGCTGATCGATCCCGACGGGTTCCGCATCGAGATCCAGTTCCCAACGCCCCTGTCCCGCAGCATCGGCAAGGAGACCCACGACAGCTACGAGATCATGCGATTCGACGGGAGTCGCCCTTGGGACCGCGTTGACGCCTTCCTCAAGATTCTCTTGATCAACAAGGAGCGCGGCATCTACGACCGTCGACCGTCCGATCTGCACTTGATCGACCTTTTGCGGACGAAGGCCACGACGCTGGCTGGCTGGCTACGCTCAGATCGGCAATTACTCGAGGGGTACCGAGGAGCTCTGTCGGAACGCGGCATTTCGTTCCAGACACATCTTCGGCAGCATGGGCTGAGACTCGATGACGTCCCGGGGATGGAAGAAGTGGGCTTGTTCTGATGACACAGCGCAGCTTCGCCTACAAAGCGGTCCTAGAGGACGATGACCGCTCAAGTATCACGAGCCTGATCGCCTATCAGTCCCCGCTTGACCGCGGGCTTCGCGCAGTGATCTGGAGCGTGGGCCGCGGCGAGTGGATCTACGCGCCGAAAATCGCCGCCTCTATCCTCTACGACGATCTGGAGCAGGATCGCGGCGCGCAGGTTGACCGGGAGGCCGCCGAGCGCATCTCCCGAGACCTCCTGCACACCGAGTTGCCCAGCGAAGACACCCTTTCTGCGATGTCCGACGAGGGCGAGCTGAATGGCTGGGGATTCGGCCCGCCCCGGTCGTGAAGCTCTAGACGATGGCCATGTCGACGAAGCGGGACAGGTGCAGCTGGGCGGCCACCGTCACCGTGTCGGTCGGGCCGTTACGGTGCTTGGCCACGATGAAGTCGGCCTCGCCCGCCCTCGGTGACTCCTTGTCGTAGTAGTCGTCACGGTGGAGCAGGATGACCACGTCGGCGTCCTGCTCGATCGAGCCGGACTCACGCAGGTCGGACAGCTGAGGCCGCTTGTCGGTGCGTTGTTCGGGACCACGGTTCAGCTGGGACACCGCGATCACCGGGCACTCGATCTCCTTGGCCAGCAGCTTGAGACCACGGGACAGCTCGGAGACCTCTTGCTGACGGCTCTCGGTGCGTTTCGGCGACGACATCAGCTGCAGATAGTCGATCACCAGCAGTTTGAGGTTGTGCCGCTGCTTGAGCCGGCGCGCCTTGGCCCGGATCTCCATGAGGTTCATGTTCGGGGTGTCGTCGACGAAGATCGGGGCCTCGCTGATCTCGCCCATGCGGCGGGCCAGTTTGCTCCAATCGTCGTCGGTGAGCTGGCCGGAGCGCAGCACGTGCAGCGGCACCCGGGCCTCGGCCGACAGCAGACGCATCACCATCTCGATCTTGCTCATTTCGAGGGAGAAGATGGCGCTGGCGCAGTTGTGACGGATCGCCGCGTTACGGGCGAAGTCCATGCTCGCGGTCGACTTACCGAGACCGGGGCGGCCCGCCACGATGATCAACTGACCCGGCGACAGACCGTTGAGCAGCCGGTCGAGGTCGGAGAACCCGGTCGGCACGCCGCTCATGCCGCCGCCCGCGGCACCGACCGCCTCGATCTCGTCGAGTGTGGGCTGCAGCATGTCGCCCAACGCGGCGAAGTCTTCGCTGACCCGGTTTTCGGTGACGTCGTAGATCGCCTGCTGGGCCAGGTCGACGATGTCGTCGACGTCACGGCCGCCGTTGCCGCCCGCGCCGTAGCCCAGCTGGACAATCTTGGTGCCGGCCTCGACGACGCGGCGCAGGATGGCCCGCTCGCTGACGATCCGCGCGTAATAGGCGGCGTTGGCCGCCGTCGGCACGCTCTCGATCAGGGTGTGCAGGTAGGGCACGCCGCCGATGCGTTGCAGATCACCCGAGTCGGCGAGCGCGGCGGACACCGTCAGCGCGTCGGCCGGCTCGGCCCGCCCGTACAGGTCGAGGACGACGTCGAAGATCGTGCTGTGGATGGGCCGATAGAAGTCGTGCGACTTGAGGATCTCGATGACGTCGGCGATCGCGTCTTTGGAAAGCAGCATGCCGCCGAGCACGCCCTGCTCGGCCGCCACATCTTGAGGTGGCGTCTTGTCGAAGGCGCCGCCGCCGGACGACCCGCCAGGCCCACCGCCCCCTGGACCACCGCCGGATGGTTTGGCCGGCGGCCGTGTCTCGTCGGTGATGGACACCGGACCTCCTCCGCTCGCCGTACGTGCACCCCAGATCAAACAGCCCGGGTACGACACTTTCGGCTGATCCCCGCCATGATCAGGAAAAACTCCGGATCAAGCCCGCGCGTGCGGCGGCCCCACTCTACGAACCCGCCCCCGACCTGCCCAACTGCGCCGGTGGACGAGTCTTGGGACAACCTGTGGACATCCACCCCGTTCCTGTGGGCAGCCCTGTGCACAGCCTGTGTACAACTCCTGGGGACGACGGAGGCTCCCCCTTCTCCACCAGGGATTTCTTTGTCCCGCCCTGTGGAGGAGGAAAAATACCTGCACAACTGCGAAAAGGTGCCCCGCGTGAGCAAGCCGTCGCCCGGAGGCGTTGCGGTTCCGACGCTTGGAAGGCACGCTTTTCAGGTGGACCAACGGGAGTGGGACTACGGCGCCCGCATGTCGCGTGAGCGACGAGCGGCCGAGCCGCGTTCCCCCCGCAATTCAGATTTGCCCGATTTAGCTGACTCTGAGCCGAAATGGGCGTCACTCACCGACACCGGCAGCATGGAGCCCAGCTCCGAGGCGCTCGACTGGCAGCGCCGCGCCGACGCGTGGGCTCAGCAGGCCGAGTCCGATCAACACCAGGCGGTCGAACCGGCCAATCGCTGGTCCGAGGTGGCCCCCACCGGCAAACCCTCGCTCCCGGCCGACGGCGTCGGCTGGCGCACCGAGACGGCCGAGTGGCGCGCGACCGGCGCGCGCTGGCGACAGACCACCGAGTGGCGCTCGACCACCGGTTCGCACGGCTGGCGCTCGACGACCGAGGCCTGGCAGACCGGCGGCGACAGTTCTTCTCCGCCGGGCGCCGAGACCCCGACGTCGCAGCCGGCCCTCTCCAGCACGTCCTGGTCGGACGATCAGGGCAGCGACTCCCGGCCCGCTTGGCAGCAGTTCACCGAGCCGGCGTCCGAGCCGACCGGCACCGCTTCGAGCCGGGCGCAGCCGGGCCCCGGCGAGACGACCACCCCGAGCTGGCAGCAGTCCGGCCAGCAGTCGTGGCAACAGCCCGCCCCGCGCACGCCCGCGGAAAGCTCCCCGTCCTGGCAGGGCTTCGTCGAGCCCACCCCGCAGCCGTCGTGGAACGCCCGGCCGTCCTGGCAGCGCGATGCCATCGAGGGCTCCGCCACCTGGACAGACTCCCAGCGATCGGCCCCCGCCCCCACTCCCGAGGACACGGGCACGACCTGGCTGCGTTCCGACGATCCGCGCGGCGACGGCCGCCACCTCGTGCGGGAGGACGACCGCGCCGCCTGGCGCCGCGAGTCCGGAGCTGGGTCACCCTCGGTGGGGCGACGTCGCGCTCCCGAGCCCGGTTCCGCTCCTTCCGGGGGTACGGGCTGGTCCGGCGCCCGCTCCGACGGCGACAACTGGGAAAACACCGACAACTGGGCCCGGCACACCGACACCGGCAGCATCCAGCTGTTCGGCGACACGCCCGCGCCCCCGTCGACGAACTGGGGGACGGGCACGGGCTTCGGCTCGCGCAACGTCAACCGCCGCGAAGCCACCCCCACGCCGAACGGCGACGCCCCCGGCTACCAGATGCCCCCCGCCGCGCCCTACGAGCCGCCTCCGCGAGCTCCCCGCCGCGACGAGATCACCGGCGCCCGGGCCCTCCCGGCCGGCAGCTACGAACCCGGCGGATTCCAGCCCGGCGGGTACGAGCCCGGCGGGTACGAGCCCGGCGGGTACGAGCCCGGCGGGTACGAGCCCGGCGGGTACGAGCCCGGCGGGTACGAGCCCGGCGGGTACGAGCCCGGCGGGTACGACGAGGCCCCGCGCCAGCGCTACGCCCCCGAGGACGCCCCGCCCCGTTACGCCGACGAGGCACCGGGTGGGCGCCGCCAGCGCGGTCACCGCTACGCCGACGAGGGCACTCCCGAGCCCGGCTACCCGGGCCGTGGCGCCGCGCCGGCTCCCAGCGACACGGGTTCCTACGTGCCGGCCGAGCCCGGCTACCCAGGTCGCGGCGCCGCCCCGGCTCCCAGCGACACAGGTTCCTACGTGCCGCCCGAGCCTCGGGCCCCCCGGCGTGGCCGCCCCGAGCATGACGAGACCGCCACGTTCGGCGCCGTCCCGATGGGCTACGGCGACCAGATCCCGATGCCGGCCCCGCCACCCACCGCCGCCCAGCGCAGCGCCCCTGTCCCGGGCGCCGCCCCCACCGGAGCTGCCCCCCGCAGCGCCCCCACCGGAGCTGCCCCCCGCAGCGCCCCCACCGGAGCCGCTCCCCGCAGCGCCCCGACCGGTGCTGCGCCGCGGAGTGCACCGACGGGAGCAGCCCCGCTCAGTGCCCCGCCCGCCGGCCCCGGCCAGCGCGGTGGCGCGGCCAAGGGCAAGGCTCGCTACGGTGGCGGCAACGACTGGCGCGAGCAGACCGGTTCGTGGGCGGCCGAGCCCGACACCAGCAGCTGGACCCGCGACCCGGACACCGGCCAGTGGAGCCGCTCCGAGGACGACCCGCGCATCCTCGCGTGGCGTCGTGAGGCAGCCCGCCGTGAGGCGATGGGTGAAGGTCCACTCGCCCTGCCCCCGCCCTCCGACCCGTGGCAGGGTGGCGCCGCCGAGCAGGCTCCGCCCGTCCCCGAGCAGCCGCAGCAGCGGTCCGAGTCCAACACCGGTGGCTGGCGCAACACGCCTCCGCCGCCGCTGCCCCCCACGCCGCGCAGCGCCACTCCCTATGCCGAGACCGGCTACGGCGCCGCACCGGCTGACGGACGCGACGCCTACGACGCTCCCGGCGGTGCCCCGGCGCCGCGCAGCGCGATGCCCTACGGAGAAAACGGCTACCGCGCCGCGCCGACCGGCTCCGGCTATCGGGACGAGCCTGGTTCCGCACCCCGCAGCGGCCCCGCCGCTCCGCGAAGCGCCATGCCGTACGGCGCCCAGCCCGCCCTGCCCAGCGCCCCTCGCAGCGCCCCCGGCTACGGGAGCACGCCCAGCAGCGCGATCCCGGGCCGCGACGACCCCCGCAACGCGCCTCAGGCGCGCGGCGAGAACGGCTACGGGGCCGCGCCGACCAGCGCGGTTCCCGGCCGCCCCTACCGCGATGACCCAGGCGCTCCGGGCGGCGGCTACGGCTCCACACCAGGCCGGAGCGACCAGGACGGCGGCTTCGGGGCAGCGCCGACCACCGGCCGCGGCTACCGCGATGACGAGCGGGGCGGCAGTTACGGCACCCCGCCGACCTCGAACCGTGACTTCCGCGACGATGCCAGCAGCCAACCCGGCAGTTACGGCACCCCGCCCAGCCGCGGCTACCGCGACGATGCCGGCAGCCCCTCTGGCGCTTATGGCGCGCCACCGGCGCTCGGCCGCGGCTACCCCGACGATGCGGATGGCCCATCCGGCGGGTACGGCACTCCGGCACCCGGCCGCGGCATCCGTGACGATGCCGACAGCCCATCTAACGGTTACGGCACACCGCCAGGCCGCGGCTATCCCGACGATGCGGATGGCCCATCCGGCGGGTACGGCACCCCGCCCGGCCGCGGCTACGGCGAAGACCGGAACGGCCCGTCCGGTGGCCATGGTGCGGCGCCGGTTTCCGGGCGTGGCTTCCGGGACGACGATCCGGATAGCTACGGCGCAGCTCAGGGGCGCGGTTATCGCGACGACCCGCCTGGTGGTGCTCCGCGCAGCGGCAGCCCTTACGGCGGTGGTGCCTATGGCGCCGCGCCGACCAGTTCCGTTCCCGGTCGCGGCTATCAGGACGAGCCGGGCAACGCCCCGCGCAGTGGTTCCGCCTACGGCGGCGTGGCCGCTCCGCGCAGTGCCTCTCCCTACGGTGGCCAGCGCGCTCTGCCGAGTGCCCCGCGCAGCGCGCCCGGCTACGGCAGCACCGAGCCGACCGGTTATGCCGGCAACGCTCCGGTCAGTGGTGTTCCCGGCGGCCCGGTCGGCTATTCGGCGTCGGCCCCGGTCAGTGCCCCGCGCGGCCTGCCCGGGAACGCTCCGCGCAGCGCACCCGGCTACTCGGGCGCCGCCTCGGTGCCGATCAGTGCGGCGCCGGCCGACACGGGTCGCTTCGCCGCCTCGGCGCCTGCCAGCGGTGTGCCGCAGTACGACGACCCGCAGCGCCCCGGCCGACGCCGCGCCGACGATGACGTCCTGCCCGTCCGGCGCGACGTCCTCGACCCGTCGGCCTACGCCGAAGACCCGCTGACTCCCGAGGCCTGGCAGCCCGGCCCCGACCCGCGGGGCCGCCCCGACGACGTGCCACCGTGGTCGCGCGGCGAACCGACCGAGAACAGGCAGCGTCTCGAGCCCGGCGCCTGGCACGTCGCCGAACGCCGCGAGCGCGCCAAGGGCAGCGCCAGTTACCGCGACGGCGGGGGCGAGGACTGGCGCCGCGACCTGGCCGATCAAAGCGAACTGGCCGAGGGCGAGTCCCGACGATTCGGCACCTCGGACTACTTGCCCTTTCGCTCGAGCGGCTCAGCCGCTGTCACGGGACAATCAAACTTATCCACCACGTCGACGTCGCTGATCGCGGCGGTTCCTCGCGACGCCGCGGCGGCTTACCCGCAGCCCGCCGGCGTGAGCTGGAACGGCCCCTCCGGCGCCTATGAGCGCCGCCCGGTCACCAATGGCTATCCGACGGGCCGGAAGAGCGACCTGCTCGATCCGGACGACGAGGAGGATGAACAGGAATCCGGCAGCCCGCTCGCCGCGATCGGCTACACCGTGATCTGGTACGGCGTTCCGGTCGTCCTGTTCGTCGCCTACATGCTGGTGGTCGGCACCGGCGCGCAGGGCCACGCCCTGGGCACGCTGGCCAAGGCCGCCCCTCAGTTCCTCATTTCCCTGGTGCTGAGCGTCCTGGTGGCCCTCGGCCTGCGCTTCGTCAGCCACTCCTGGAAGGCGATCAGCGTCGGCCTCGCCGCCGCCGTCGTGGGCGGCGGCCTGGCCACTGTCCTGACGTCAGCCATCACCGGCAACAGCCTCAGCTGACCCCGGCCCACCAGCACCGCCGCGGGCCCGCGCCACCGCCCAAAGACGGCGCCGCCGGGCCGTGGTGGCCGGAACGCAAACGGCGCCGGCGGCCCGCGCTACCGCCCACAGACTGTGCCGCCCGCCGCGGGGGCGGTGGTGGCCGGAACGCAATCGGCGCGCCGAGATCCGGTGGGGATCTCGACGCGCCGATTGAACGCGCGAAGCGGTCTTACTTGGCGGCGACGACGTTCACGGGGAACGTCGCGGTCACCTCGGGGTGGAGCTTGACCTGGACGTTGTAGCTGCCCGTGGTCTTGATGTGGCCGGGCATCTCGAGACGACGCCGGTCGAGGGACGGACCGCCAGCGGCCTTGACCGCGTCGACGATCTCGGCCGGGGTGATCGAGCCGAACAGCCGGCCACCGTTGCCGGAGCGGGCGGTCAGCGTCACCTTGAGGCCGGAGAGCTGGCCCTTGACCTCGTTGGCCTGGCCCAGGTCGCGGATCTCGCGAGCGTCACGCGCCCGCTTGATGACCACGACCTGCTTCTCAGCGCCCTTGGTCCACAGGATCGCGAAACCCTGGGGGAGCAGGTAGTTACGGCCGTAGCCGTTCTTGACCTCGACGATGTCGCCGGGGGTGCCGAGACCCGACACCTCCTGCGTGAGGATGATCTTCATATTGGTGATCCTCCTCAGCGCGCCGTCGCCGTGTACGGCAGAAGCGCCATCTCACGGGCGTTCTTGACCGCGCGAGCGATCTGCCGCTGCTGCTGCGAAGTCACCCCGGTGACCCGGCGGGCACGGATCTTGCCCCGGTCGGAGATGAACTTCCGCAGAAGCGCGGTGTCCTTGTAGTCGATGTAGGTGATCCCGTCCTTGTCGAGCGGGTTCACCTTCTTCTTCGGCTTGCGAAGCGCCGCAGCCTTAGCCATTGCTCTTACTCCTGAACTCGGTAAGCCCGGTGATCTGAGACAGACCCAGCGGGCTAGAAGGGAGGCTCGTCGTCGAACGAGGAGTTGCTGCCACCGCCGGAGCGGCCGCCGCTGGAGGAGGAGGCCGGAGCCGCCGTGGCCCACGGGTCGTCGAAGTTGGTGTTGCTTCCTCCGCCGCCCCCGTTGCCGGCCGGCCGGGTGCCGCCGCCACTCGGGGCGCCGCCACCACCACCGGAGGCGCCGAAGCCGCCACCCCCGCCGCCGGAACGGTTCATACGCTGCACCTTCGCCGTCGCATACCGAAGCGAGGGGCCGATCTCGTCGACCTCGAGCTCGTAGACGGTGCGCTTCTCGCCCTCACGCGTTTCATACGACCGCTGACGCAGCCGGCCCTGCACGATCACCCGAGAGCCGCGTTGCAGCGACTCGGCGACGTGCTCGGCGGCGTCACGCCAGATGTTGCACGCAAGGAAGAGTGGCTCGCCGTCTTTCCACTGACCCGACTCACGGTCCATGGTCCGCGGCGTCGAAGCGATGCGGAACTTCGCGACCGCTGCACCCGACGGGGTGAAGCGCAGCTCGGGGTCGTCGGTCAAGTTCCCGACGACCGTGATGACGGTTTCTCCTGCCATGATCTTCTCCTCGCCGCTTTGCTCGTTCGTAGGAGGTTCTCAGAACCCCCTGACAAAAACGAACGTCAGCGGGTCTCGGGCCGGATGACCTTGGTACGCAGGATGGACTCGTTGAGCCGGAGCTGACGGTCCAGCTCAGCCACGGCCTCAGGCGTCGCCTGCAGATCGACGACGGCGTAGATGCCCTCGGCCTTCTTGTTGATCTCGAACGAGAGCCGACGACGGCCCCAGACGTCCAGCTTCTCGACCGAGCCACCCGCGGTGCGGATGACGTTCAGGTACTGGTCGAGCGACGGGGCGACGGTGCGCTCCTCGAGTGAAGGGTCGAGGATCACCATGAGTTCGTAATGACGCAAGACTTTCTCACCTCCTGTGGGCTTGGCGGCCACGGTATTTCCGTGGCAGGAGGTCTTGTGTCGCTCGCCGCGATGCGCCTGCCCCGGAAGGGACTCACGCGGACACGCGGCGAACCGGGCAAGCATACCCGCGACCCTCGCGCCGCCCAAAAGAAGGACCCCGCCTGTCGACGGGGTCCTTCTTCGGTGGAGCCGCGGGGCGCCCGATCCGCATTCGTTGGGTGGGACCTGGGGAGGAACGACCACACCGATGAGGTTGGACGCGGCCGCCCCGCGGAGCTTGTGACCAGAGACTATGCCACTTGTGCCCGATTTGCACGTTGCGACACGATTGACCGAATAGCCGCAATTGTTACTCCGACCACAGAGACCGCGGCGATCAGCGCGAGGAGCCCCACCGGCTCGCCCTCCCGCATCGGCTCCAGCGCCGACACCGGCTCCGCCGCGGCGATCTCGGCGGGTGGCGAGGCGGATGCCACCGGCTCGGCGCCGATGGTCACCGGCTCCAGATCCACGCTCGGTACGCCCGCCAGGAGCGCCTTCTCGTCCCCCGGCGGCATGCCCGAGAACTCCGGTTCCGTGCTCATCGGCGTACCCGGCGCGGCCTTGGTCTTGGTCTTGATCTTCGGTGGCGGAGCGGCGCCGCCGTGCGGCATGGCCTGGACCGCGGTGTCGGCCATCTGGGTCGCGTCATCGGTGACCGGATCGTGCCGACGGTGCTGGCGACGCGTGTCGGGACGGCTGTCCGCCGGCTGGAGCCGGGACGGCCGCTCGGCGGGCAGGGCGGTGCCGGGCGCAGAGGAGTCGGTCGACGCACCCGGAGCGTCATCGGTGTCGGCCGGAGCGAGCGACATCGGCGTGGCGTTCGCGACCGTGGGCACCGGCCCCGGGTCGGGCAACGTCACCGCCAAGGCCGACGGGGACGCCGTGATCAGCACCGGCATGGCGTCCTCGCCGATCGCGCAGTTCGGCTCGACCACCACCGGGGTCGTGCCTCGCCGGAAAACCACCTCGGTCGACCCGTTGTCCGGCAGTTTGCCCTTCTCCTCGCCGCCCAGCAGCAATGTCGCGGCGAACCCGGTCTCGTTGACCACCCGGATCGTGCTCTGCGCCGGCACGGTCATCGACTCGACGCTGGGCTGCGAGCGGCACGAGATGCTGAACATCCCGCCGCCCGAGAAGGTCACCTGGCGCGTGCCCTCGGAAATCGGGCCCGCGCTGGCCGTGCCGTTCGCCAGCATCGGCGCACCGAAGATCAGACCCCCCAGCACGATCGCCGTCACCCGCTGTCGGACCTGCCTCGACATGCACCATCTCCCCAGTTCGCCGCCGGCTCGACCGGCATCCCGTCAAACGTGATCAATGGAGCTAACGAGAGCCGCCGAGGCGCGGTGACGCGTGAAGGAAAGTGTCGGACGCTCGTCGTAGTCTCGTCACATGCGCATCGGAGCCCATGTCGATCCCGCCGTACCCCTCGAGGAGGCCGCCTCGCGCGGTGCCGAGGCGGTGCAGTTCTTCCTCACCGATCCTCAGGGCTACAAAACGCCCAAACCGCGTGAGGACGCGGCGGCGCTGCGCGAGTCCGAGGTGGACATCTACATCCACGCGCCCTACATCGTGAATGTCGCGTCGCCCAACAACCGCATCCGCATCCCCAGCCGAAAACTGCTGATGGCGCACGCCCGGGCCGCGGCCGAGCTCGGCGCCAAGGGCCTGATCGTGCACGGCGGCCACGTCGGCCAAGACTCCGATCTCGCGTCCGGCTTCGAAAACTGGCGCAAGGCATTCGAGTATGCGGAGAAGGACGGTGGTCTCCCGCTCCCGGTCCTGATCGAAAACACGGCCGGCGGCGACAACGCGTGCGCCCGCCGCTTCGACGACCTGGCCCGGCTGTGGGACGCGGTGGGCTCGTTCGGCGCGGGTTTCTGCCTGGACACGTGCCATGCCTATGCGGGTGGCGAGGATCTCGTCGGCATCGTTGATCGGGTCAAGGCGATCACCGGGCGTATCGACCTGGTGCACGCCAACGACTCCAAGGGCGGATTCGACTCCGGTCAGGACAGGCACGACAACCTCGGCAATGGCAAGATCGACCCGGAACTGATCGTGGCTGCCATCCGGGCCGCCGGTGCGCCGGCCGTCGTGGAGACGCCGGGCGGCACCGAGGGACAGACCGCCGACATCGCGCTCCTGCGGGAGCGGACGGGTCGGTGACACGCCGCACGGGGAGAGGGTCATGACGGCCGAGCAGCCGAGGCAGTCCACCGCGCCGGCGGCTCCAGGGTCCGCCGACGCGTTGCGCCCGGCGGTCCCGGACGACACCCCACCCGCGATCCCCGCTCAGGCCGGGCCACCGGCGCAGGAGAGCACGGCTAAAGCCACGGCTCCGGCAAAGGATGAGGCCCCGCCGAAGGCTGACGCTGGGCCCCCGTCGAAGGCTGAGGCCGGGACGAAGGCTGCGACTCCGGCCAAGGCGGGGGAGGCCACTCCGGCAAAGGCCGATGCTTCGAAGCTGACGCCGACGAAGACCGATCTGGTCAAGGTCGACGAGGGTCCACAAAAGAGCAAGAAGCCGACCGAGCCGCTGCCGACCGAACGCCCACCCGGCACGCCGCCCGACCCGTGGACGGCGTTCGCCACCACCGCCGACCGGCCGCCGGGCTGGTTCCGGCGTTTCACCCGCGCGTTCCTCCGGTCGCTGATCCACGAGTACGCGCTGGTCGTCTACGCCTCCGTGCTGCTCGCGGTCGGGCTCACCTGGCCCGCGCTGCGCTATCCGCTGCACACATTGCCGCAAGACGTGTGGGACCCGTCCCGCCAGGCGTGGCAGATCGCCTGGGCCGGGCACAGCCTGCTGACCGACCCGACCCGCCTGTGGCAGGCCAACGCCTTCTTCCCGCTGACCGACAGCTTCGCGTTCGGCGACAGCCTGCTCGGTTACGCGCCGCTCGGCATGATCGGCGAGGGCCCGCTCGCCGCCATCCTGCGCTACAACATCCTGTTCGTGCTGGCCCACGCCCTGCTCGCGATCGGCGGCTACGCCCTGGTCCGCCAGCTGGGCGCCGGTTGCACGGGGGCCGCCGTGGCCGCGGTCGCTTTCGCGTATGCGCCGTGGCGTCTCGCCCAGGAGGGCCACCTCGACATCATCTCGGCCGGTGGCATCCCGCTCGCCCTGGCGATGCTGGCCCGCGGCCACGGCTGGTCGATGCGCCGGGGTCTGCGGCCGCACCGCACCAGCCCGGGCTGGGCCGCGGCGGGCTGGCTGGTCGCGATCTGGCAGGTCAGCCTGGGCTTCTCGCTCGGCGTGCCGTTCCTGATGGTGCTGGGTCTCGTCCTGGTCGTGATCGTGTTCGGGACCCCGATCCGGCGTCTGCGCCGACCGGCCGAGCGTCCCGTCCTCGGCTGGCGTCTGATGATCACCGACACCCTCGGCCCGCTGATTCTGGCCGGGGTCAGCGGGCTGATCGCCATTCCCTACTTCCGGGTTCCCGACTCCGGCCCGGCCGGCACCGAGATCGCGTTCTTCTCGCCGCCGCTGCGCAGCCTGCTGATCGGCCCGGCCGAGTCCCGCATCTGGGGCGCGCTGCACGAGGTGCCACGATCGTCGCTCGCCTGGCCGGCCGAGATGGGCCTGCTGCCGGGCTTCGTCCTTTATGCACTGGCGCTGGCCGGTCTGGCCTTTTCGATCTGGACCCTGCGCCAGCGGCTGCTCCTGCTGGCCGCCCTCGCTGTGACGGTCATCCTGACCCTGGGCACCAACTTCTACGAGGGCCGCTGGACATACCTGCCGCTCTTCGGCCATCTGCCCGGCTCGCTCGGCCTGCGCATCCCCGGCCGCCTCATGCTCTGGGCCACCCTGCTGCTGGCGATCCTCGCGGCCGGCGCCGTGGCCGAGTTCGTCCGCCGCGCCGAGCACCTCTCCGAGCAACGCATCCCGCCCTGGCCCGGCCCGTGGCTGCGCCTGGCGACCTTCGTGCCGTTGGTCCTCGTCCTGGTCGAGGGGTGGAGCGCCACCTCCCATCCCGTGGTGCCGACCCAGCCCACGGCGATGCGCACAGTCAGCGGCCCGATGCTGGTGCTGCCCACGGCCGCGCTGACCGATCAGACCGTCATGTTGTGGTCGACGACCCGCTTCCAGCCCCTGGTCAACGGTTCCAACGGCGGCTTCGGCGCCACCCGCCAGGCCGAGCTACGCCGCAACGTCGAGTCCTTCCCCAACGCCGCCAGCGTCGAATACCTACGCTCCCTCAACGTCGACCGCGTGCTGCTCCTACGCACCCAGTCAGCCGGCACCCCGTGGGAACGCGCCGGCGACATCCCCGTCGACGCCCTAGGCATCCGCCGCGAAGACCTCGACGACGCCGTCGTCTTCCACCTGCGCTGACCCATCACCCACACGGCAACCTCCAGGTCAGCAGCCCGAAAGCCACCAGCGCGGGGCATAGTCGAGCAGGGCGACAGCCTGCAGAACCTTCGCTCCGCGCATCCGGTGCGGTCCGCACCATCGCCGGTGGGCATGGAGCCTGCACCTGGTGGCCGACGGCGGCTCCCACCGGAACGCCTGCCGACGCCTCCGCTCGGGTGGCGGTGGTGGAGCGCCCGCCGGCGGTCAGACTTTGACGACTTCCTGGTCGGTGGGTGGGGGCGCCGACGGGGTCGTCGGGGCGGGGGAACGGTCGAGCCGGAACGAGCGACGCAGGGCGCCGATCCACAGGGCGTCGGGGCGGTTGAGCGGGCCCCCGTCCGGGTCGTCGGTGTAGTTCTGGCGCACCGGGTCGAGTTCCGGCTTCCAGATCTCACGGATCACCAGGCCGCACAACACCATCACGGTGATCAGGCGCAGGCTGGAGGCCAGGACGAACGTGCCCTCGGGGATCACCGGTTTGCCGCCGGCGCCCATGAGCTCGGCGTAGAAGGCGGTGAAGTAGCCGAACTCGGCGACCGTCCACGCGATGATCGCGCCCCAGCGGGGGCGGGCCAGCACGATCAGGGGGAGCAGCCAGAGCACGTACTGCTGGGACC
Organism: Actinoplanes sp.; assembly: GCA_965217855.1. GTDB lineage: Bacteria > Actinomycetota > Actinomycetes > Mycobacteriales > Micromonosporaceae > Actinoplanes. Next base: position 81,377 of record CBDCJN010000020.1, read on the forward strand.
AGACCTTGCTGGTGATCAGGAACGCCGCGACGACGAGGAACGCCAGCTGGGCCACCCGGGGGCGGCGCGGCGCGAGGAAGGCCAGGACGCCGATCGCCGCGCAGGCCAGGCCGAACAACGCGTACGAGACCAGGTTGAGGGTTGGCACGTGGTTGCTGAGCCATTGGAAGGGGCCCTGGTCACCGTCGGCGCCCGAGTTCCACTTGCCGTCGAGGTAGCGGCCGACGTACCAGAGCGTGCCCCAGTCGATCGGCCGTTCGCTGTTGAGCCGGAAGAACCGCAGCCAGCTCTCGTGGTGCCAGTAGAAGACCGGGAAGTTGACCAAAGCCCAGGTCAACGCGGCCGCCGCCGTGGCTCCGAGCCATGAGCGCAGGGCCTTCGACCTCATCGCCAGCACGAACAGCGGCCCGATGACGAACAGCGGCCAGAGTTTGGCCGCCCCGCCCAGGCCGAGGAAGACCCCGGCCCAGACCGGATGCTTCTTCGCCCAGAGGTAGAGGCCCACCGCGGCCAGCCCGATGGCCAGGAAGTCCCAGTTGACCGTGGCGGTGAAGAAGATGATCGGCGAGACCGCGAAGATCGCAACGTCCCACGGTCGGCGGCGACGCAGGGCCAGGAGGATCGCCGCGGTCACCACGGCCAGCGCCGACAGCACCAGCGCGTTCGTGTTGTAGAACCACGTGCCCTGGTTGATCTCGGGGTGGTCCTGGCCGTAGGCGTGGATCGGCAGCCCGAGCGCGCCCATGAAGTAGCCCGTGACGACCGGGTATTCGACCGGCCAGTCCGCGTACGGCACCGCGCCCTCGTTCAGGTGCTCGGCGTAGTACAGCGCGAGCACGTCGGTGTAGCAGAACCGCGTGTACTGCACGTTGTTCTGCCAGTCACCGCTCTGGCAGGGCGATTTCTGCACCCACGAGAACGCGAGCATGAGGCAGGTCAGCGCGAGGATGATGCGGGTCGGCGACCAGAACCGCCCGCGCTTGGCCTCGGGACGCACCGCGTGCGATCCGAGCGGCCCGCCGATCGCCTGGGAGACACCTCGCACGAATCCGTCCGACGTGGCCGCCGCGTTCGGCTCGTCAGTGCGGTCGATGTCCTCGGGCGGTTGCGTGCTCATGTCATGGCATCATGCCGTACTTCGGACTTGGCGTCGGGAACGACCTACGGCGAAAAACAAACCGGCGCGCGCCCCGGGAAGGGACGCGCGCCGGTTTCACGACTCGCGGTCAGTCGCCGCCCGTCTGTGGGGCGAAGGTCGGCTGGGTCGTCGGTTGTTCGGTGGCACCTCCGCCGCCGTCGTCCCCGCCGTTGTCGCCACCGTTGTCCCCGCCGTTGTTCGGGTCGGTGTTCTCGGTGTTGCCGTTGTCCGCGCCGCCGTTGTCGGTGTTGCCGTTGTCCTGGCCGCAGCCGGGGCCGATGACGCCGAGCACACAGCCACCGCCGTTGTCGGCCGGCGTCTCCACCTTCGGCGGTTCCTGGCCGTTGGCGAACGGGCTGTCCGGGTTGCCGGTCTCGACGCGGTTCGGGAAGTCCTCCTGTTTCAGGTCCTTCGCCTTGATCACCGCGTCGAGGAACTTCTTCCAGATCTTCGACGGCGTGCCGGCGCCGAACATGTCGCGGCCGTTGGATTCCTTCAGCTCGACCTTGTTCTTGGCCCCGCCGACCCAGACCGTCGCGGCGAGCTGCGGCATGCCACCGACGAACCAGGTGTCACCGCTGCCCTCCTTGAACTCCCAGGTACCCGACTTGGCAATGCTTTCCTGACCGCCCCGCAGATCGCGCTCGTCGACCTTGACGATCTTCTTCATGACCGCCTGGAGGTTGGACATCTGGTCGGGCGAGAAGACCTCTTTGCCGTCGTTCTTCTCGCTGCCGACGACCGTTTTCTTACCGGTGTCAGGGTCGACCCGGGTCACCGTCTTGATGAAGTGCGCGTTGTGGTGGACGCCGCCGCCGACGATCGTGGCGACGCCCTCGGCGTGCTCGAGCGGGACGACGCGGTACTGACCGAAGGCAACCTCATCGTCGAAGTAGCCGGTCTTCTCCCACGTCGACTTGTCGGTCTTGTTGAGGTCGACCAGCTTGCCCGAGTCGGTGTACATGTGGCCGACACCGGCGGCTCGCGCAGCCTCGATGACCTTGTCCCGGCCGATGCCGTCGGCGATCCAGTAGAACGGGAAGTTGTACGACTTGATCGTCGCCGTCTCCAGGTCGCAATACTTGATCTTGCCTTTACAGACCGTCCCCGGGTCGGCGCCGGCGTTGCTGATCTTCGATCCGTTCGGGCGCAGCTTGGTGCCGTCCCAGGTCGTCTTGAAGGAGATGTCCTCCTTCAGCGCGGCGGCCAGGGTGTAGATCTTGAAGGTCGAGCCGGGCGACTGGCCGCCGTCGATCTTCAACGTTTCGCCGTTGAGGTAACCGGCGTAGTCGATGCCGGTCGGGCTGTCGCCGCCGTAATAGCCGAGCACCCGGCCGGTCTTCGGGTCGATGCCGATCACCGCGGCCTGATAGCTCGCCGGCTTGTCGTGCATGGGGGAGGATTCGCTCTGGCGCGAGCCGGCCTCCACGGCGGCCTTCTGCACGTCCGGGTCGATCGTCGTCGTGACGGTCAGACCGCCCTTGACGAACTCCTCCCGGCTGATGCCCATCTCGGTCAGCTCGGCCTCGACGTGCCGCATGATCATGCCGACCGGCTTGGCCGCCGTGCTCTTGGAGGAGGTGGCCTTGGCGGTCTTCTTCGGCGTGGGGTATACCCGCTTGGCGTAGACGTCCTGGGTGATCCAGCCCATCTCGAGCATGTTGGCCATCGTGTACTCCCACCGGGCCTTGGCGTCGGTGGGGTTGATGGTGGGGTCATAACCGCGGTGCGTGGAGGTCGGCTCGGGCTGCTTGATGATCCCGGCGAGCACCGCGGCCTCGTACGGCGTGATCGCGTTCTTCGCTCCGGCCGGCGTGGTCACCGACTTGCCGAAGTAGCCCTGCGCCGCGGCCTCGATGCCGTAGCGGCCCTGACCCAGGTAGATGTAGTTGAGGTACATCCCCATGATCTGGTCTTTGTCGTACTTCGACTCCAGCTTGCGGGCGATCACCGCTTCGCGCAGCTTGCGGTTGATGCTGATGTCCTTCAGCTCGGCCGCATGCCTCGCGTACTGCTGGGTGATCGTCGACGCGCCCTGGGTCGTGCCGCCGGTGAAGTTGTTCCAGGCGGCGCGGACGATGCCCTTCATGTCGATGCCGTGGTGCGAGTAGAAGTTTTTGTCCTCGGCCGCCGCGACAGCGTGCTCGACGACCTTGTTGATCTTCGCCTCGGGCACCACAGTGCGGTTCTGCTCGCCGAGCTTGGCCAGCACGGTGCCCTTGGCGTCGAGGATCACGTTCGACTGGTCCTCGGAGACCGGCGGGGGCAGGTCGACATCGTCGAAGAAGTAGGTGCCACCCACGACACCGGCGCCGAGCAGGATGACCAGGACGGCGGCCGCGGCGGTCAGGATGTTGGTGCGGCGGCGGCGCTTGGCCGCCTTCGACTTGTCCTTGCCGCGACCCGGCCGGCCACCACCGACGCTGCCCTCGTCATTCGGCCCGTTGCCGTAGACGGCGGGCCCGGGGCGAACGGCGGCGCGAGCGACCGCGGGCCGGGCGCCGACCGGCGGAGCGGCGGCGCCGACCGAGGCGCGCCCTCCAACGCGGGCCGAGCCCACCGAGGCACTGCCGACCGAGGCACGTCCGGCCGGGGCACGTCCGGCCGGGGCACGTCCGGCCGGGGGAGGAGGGGGAGCCGAACCGACCGAGGCGCTGCCGACGGAGGCTCGGCCACCGGCCCCACGGCGGTAGGCGTCCGGCGCCGGACGAGCCGGCGCCGAGGGGGAGGAGTCGTCAGGCGTTGAGCCGGCGGACCCGGGCACTCGGGCCCGGGCACGCGAAGACTGCGGTTCGCCGTACGGGTTCATGCGGTCACACCTCGGTCGCGAAGGCGCACGCGGAAAGAGCCCTGGAGGAGCTCCCACCTGCGATGCCAACAGCGGACGATACGGGCTGCATACCGGCAGCCGCCCTGACGGATGTCATGAATGACCGGCTGTGGCGCTGGATGCGCGAGCCGGTCGGGGTCGAGTCAACGGTAACGAGATCGGGCCACGTCACCGGCGGCCCTCCCAGGTCTGCGGAAACGACCCGATTTCGCGGTGGCGGCCCGCGGCGGACGAGGCTGCGACAGCCTCGACCCGGTCGAGTTCGTCGGCGGTCAGCGCGTCCCGGCCGAGCAGATATTGCTCGGCGAGGTGATTCCACGCGCAGGATTGGCACACCTCGACGACGAACACCTGAAACTCACGCAGCGTCATGGCCAGGACGGGCAGCTCGGCGAGCTTGCGTGCCTGCCCGGCGGACTGCTTGAGCTCGTCGCCGTAGATGTAATGCACGAGGGTGAGGTTGTCGCGGCGGCAGATCGGACAGCGTTCGTCGGTCGGCTCGCCATGGAATCGAGCAGCACTTTTGAGGTATGGCGAGGCATCGCAGACCTCGAGGGTCCCGACCTTGCCGTTGTGCACGTCACGCAGCACTGCCCGCTTCTGTAGCGAGTAGTCGACTATCTGCCGCTGCGTACGCATGGCGAAGAGACTACGCGGTCCTGCGTCAAGCGGCGACAGCCATCACACAGCGTGGCGTGGCGATTGCCCAATCATGAACACCTTGCGCACTTGTGGCAACCGGATCTACGGTAGCGATGTATCGGGCCGATACATCGAGGCGTAGCAGAGCCTTCAGTCCGTTCTTGGGTGGCGGGCGGGGCGGTTGGATGGGGGTGGCTGGTTTTGCTGGAACTGGCGATCCTCGGTCTCCTGCAGGAGACCCCGATGCACGGGTATGAGCTCCGTAAGGAACTCGCCACCAAGCTGGGCACCATCCGTGCCGCGATCAGTTACGGCACCCTTTACCCGACGCTCAAGCGGCTGCACACCGCCGGCTGGATCACCGAATCCGAGTCGGATCCGTCGATGATCCCCCCGATGACCAGCAAACGGGGCCGGGTTGTTTACAAGATCACTGCGGACGGCAAGGAGCGATTCGCCGATCTGCTCGCCCAGGCGGGCCCGGAGACGTACGACGACGCCGGTTTCGGTGTTCACTTCGCGTTCTTCTCCCGGACCGACCGCGCCACCCGGCTGCGGATCCTGGAGGGCCGTCGCCGGCGCATCGAGGAACGGCGGGAGGGGCTGCGCGACGTGCTGTCCCGCGCCGCCGGCCGGCTCGACGCCTACACCCTCGAACTGCAACGACACGGACTGGACGCCTGTGAGCGCGAAGTCCGCTGGCTGGAGGAGCTCATCACCAACGAGCGCTCCGGCCGAGCTCCGGCTGGATCAGCCGGAACGATCGAACCCACAGCTGAGCCGTCACCAGAGCCGGCCGCTGGGGATGCATCCCCCGAACCCCCGCGTCCACACCTGGACCGGCCGTGATGAACAAGGAGGCAAACGCGATGGGCTCCGTCCGCGTCGCCATCGTCGGTGTGGGTAACTGCGCCTCGTCCCTCGTACAGGGCGTGGAGTACTACAAGAACGCCGACCCCAACGACCGCGTCCCGGGTCTCATGCACGTGACCTTCGGCGACTACCACGTGTCCGACGTGAAGTTCGTCGCGGCGTTCGATGTGGACGCCAAGAAGGTCGGCATGGACCTGAGCGAAGCGATCGTCGCCAGCGAGAACAACACGATCAAGCTGACCGACGTGCCGCCGACCGGCATCACCGTCCAGCGTGGACCGACCTTCGACGGTCTGGGCACGTACTACCGCGAGATCATCGAGGAGTCGTCGGTCGAGGCCGTCGACGTCGTGCAGGCTCTGCGCGACGCCGAGGTCGACGTGGTCGTCTCCTACCTGCCGGTGGGCTCCGAGCAGGCCGACAAGTTCTACGCCCAGGCCGCGATCGACGCCGGCTGCGGCTTCGTCAACGCCCTGCCGGTCTTCATCGCCTCGAACCCGGAGTGGGCGCAGAAGTTCACCGACGCCGGTCTGCCGATCGTCGGTGACGACATCAAGAGCCAGGTCGGTGCGACAATCGTGCACCGTGCGCTGGCCAAGCTGTTCGAGGACCGCGGTGTCGAGCTGCTGCGCACCTACCAGCTCAACTTCGGCGGCAACATGGACTTCATGAACATGTTGGAGCGCAACCGCCTGGTCTCCAAGAAGATCTCGAAGACCCAGTCGGTGACGTCTCAGATCCCGCACGAGATGATCAAGAGCGACGTGCACATCGGCCCGTCGGACCACGTGCCGTGGCTCGACGACCGTAAGTGGGCCTACATCCGGCTCGAGGGCCGCTCGTTCGGCGACACCCCGCTGATGGCCGAGCTCAAGCTCGAGGTGTGGGACTCCCCGAACTCGGCCGGTGTGATCATCGACGCGCTCCGGGCGGCGAAGATCGCCATGGACCGCGGGGTCGGTGGCCCGATCCTGTCGGCCTCGTCCTACTTCATGAAGTCCCCGCCGGTGCAGTACAACGACCACGACGCCAAGGAAAGCGTCGAGGCGTTCATCCGCGGCGACATCGAGCGGTAACACCTTTCACCAGGGAGGCCGGGCCGGTTACGGTCCGGCCTTTCCTGCGCTTCGGGCCAACCATTCGATACGGGATTCCGATGAGCCCCGTGGGATGCGCCCGGCCGGGTGCCTGGCCCGGCTCCGCGTGCGGCCGCCGGGCGGGCCCGGCTCTCACCCCCAGAGCCGCGCCAGTGCGACCCTCGCTTCCAGCTCCAGCAGCTTGCGTTTGCGGTCGAGCCCCCCGCCGAAGCCCACCATCTTGCCGCCGGCGCCGACCACCCGGTGGCAGGGCACGATCACGGGGATCGGGTTGTGGTTGCAGGCCGTGCCCACGGCACGCGCCGCCCCCGGGTCACCCAGCGCCGTCGCGATCGCGCCGTAGGTCACCATCTCGCCGTACGGAATCTTGGCGATCTCGCCCCAGACCGCGCGCTCGAACTCGGAGCCGCCGCTCATCTCGAACGGCACGGCGAACTCGGTCAGCTCGCCCGCGAAATAGGCCTCGAGCTGCTGAGCGGCAGGATGCGAGGAGGACGGCCCGGGGTGGGAGCCGAAATGAACCCCCACGACCGTGTCACCGGAGACGGTGATGCCGAGCGGTCCGATGGGCGAGTCGACGACGAACATGGCCCCGATTCTGCTCCCCGGGTACGACAACTTCGAAAATCCGTGCAAGCCTTTCGATCCCCCGGGCGTCCTACCGGGTGGAGGTGACGGGTGAAGCAGTCACTCGAGGCGGAATTCACCGCGTTCGTCGCGGAACGGGGGCAGTCGCTGCTCCGGATAGCGCACGCCCTGACCGGCGACTCCCGGGCCGCGGAAGACCTGGTGCAGGGCGCGTTGGCCAAGGCGTACGCCCGCTGGCCCCGGATTCACGGCGACGCCGAGGCGTACGTCCGCAAGATCCTCTACAACGACCGGATCTCGGGCTGGCGGCGCGCCGGACGGCAACGGGAGGTCTTCATGGCCGAGGTGCCGGAGACGCCCGGCCGCGAGCATGACGTCGCCGAGCGGCTCGCGCTACGCCAGGCCCTGCTCACCCTGTCCGACCGTCAGCGGGCCGTGCTGGTGCTGCGGTATCTGGAGGACCGCACCGTCGAGGAGACGGCCGAGGTGCTGGGCTGCCGGCCGGGCACCGTAGCCAGCCAGGCCTCCCGCGCGCTGGCCAAGCTGCGCGCGCTGATCGGCGGCGACCTCGACGAACACAGCTGGTCGATGGAGGGATCGCGATGAACCAGGACAAGGTGCGGGCCACCGTGCATGACCTGGCCGACGACGCCCGGTTCCCGGCCGGGCTCGCCGCGACCGCTCGCCGGCAGGGCCGCCGGATCCGCCGCCGGCGCCGGGCCGGGGTGGCCGCGGCCGCCCTCGGGCTGATCGCCGCGACCTCTGTGCCCTACCTGCTGTTGCGGAGCGACGAGCCGAGCCCGCAACCCCAGCCGGCCGCGACCACCCCGGCCCCGGTACGCCTGACCACCGCCCCCGCCGACTGGGGAAAGAGGCCTCTCGAGCTGCCCGGCGGCGTGATCGTCACCGCGCTGACCCGCAACGACGTCGGCCGTGACACCCGGGCCGGCCGCACCCTGGCCACCGGCAACGTGGTGCTCGACCGCAAGACCGGCCGCTACACGGCGCTGACCGGTGACTATTACACCGTCTGGGGGGCACCCGAGCTCCAGCGAGGCGTGGTCAACGGCAACGGCGGGCTCGGCATCATCCGGGCCGACGGCAGCATCGTCTGGGCGGACGTCGCCTTCGCGCTCGACCCGCAGTGGTCACCCGACGGCACCCGTCTGCTGGCCACCACCAGCAAGGGCTTCGCCGTGATCGATGCCAGGACCGGGGACGTACGCCGGACGAGCACCCCCGACGCGATGTCCGCCTGCCCCGACGACTGCCTGTTCACCTGGCTGCCGGACGGCCGCCGGGTCGCGATCGCCCAGCGCGACCTCACCGTGGCCCAGGACGAGGAGAAACCCGACGTCGTCGACCGGATCAAGGTCTATGACGTGTCCACGGCGAAGCTGCTGACCACACTGTCCGCGCCCGGGGTGCCGGCCGGCCAGGACGCTTGGTCCCCGGACGGCGGCCGGGTCGTGCTCAAACACGCCACGGCGGGCGGCTGGGGCGACCGGCTGATCTTCGACACCGCGACCGGGAAGGTGAACGGCACGATCGCCGAGGAAGACGTGCATTTCCTGCCGAACGGGCAGGTCCTCGGGCTGAACGAGGCCGACGCGATCGCCCGGCTCTACGACTCGACCGGGCGGGTGCTCGAAGAGATGACGCTGCCTCAGGACTTCGCCGCCCGGAAGATCAGCATCGGGACGCCCTAGGAAGAGACGTGCCCGTTGTCGCGGGCCCACTTGAACAGCTCGGCCTCGGCCTCGTCCCGCGTGAGCGGCCCGCGGTCGAGGCGCAACTCCTTGAGGAAGCGCCACGCCTGGCCCACGACCGGGCCGGGCGGCACCCCGAGCAGCTCCATGATCGCGTTGCCGTCCAGGTCGGGCCGGACCCGGGCCAGGTCTTCCTCGGCGGCGAGCCGGGAGATCCGCTCCTCGAGCGCGTCGTAGTCGGCGGCCAGGTTGGCCGCCTTGCGCTTGTTGCGGGTCGTCACGTCCGAGCGGGTGAGCTTGTGCAGGCGCTCGAGCAGCGGGCCGGCGTCGGTCACGTAGCGGCGCACCGCCGAGTCGGTCCACTCGCCCCGGCCGTACCCGTAGAAGCGCAGGTGCAGGCCGACCAGCTCGACCACCTCGCTGGTGACGTCCTTGGGGTATTTCATGGCTTTCATGCGCTGCTTGGTCATGCGGGCGCCGACCACCTCGTGGTGGTGGAAGCTGACCCGGCTGTCGCGGCCGACCGCCTTGGTGGCCGGCTTGCCGACGTCGTGCATCAGGGCGGACATGCGCAGCACGAAATCCGGGCTTTCGTCGCCCTCGAGGCGCATCGCATTTTGCACGACGATCAGCGTGTGCTCGTAGACGTCCTTGTGCTGGGCGTGCTCGTCGATCTCGAGCTTGAGCCCGGAGATCTCGGGGATGAAGCGGTCGGCCAGGCCGGTGTCGACCAGCAGGCGCAGGCCGGTGATCGGATCGGCGCCGCACATCAGCTTGGTGAACTCGTCCCGGATGCGTTCCGCGGTGATCCGGTCGAGATCGGGGGCCATGTCCCGCATGGCCGAAATGACCTTTTCATCCACAGTGAACTCGAGCTTGGCGGCGAACCGGGCCGCCCGCAGCATCCGAAGTGGATCATCGCCGAACGACTGGGCCGGGGTGGCCGGCGTGCGGATCACCTTCGCGGCGAGGTCGTCCAGCCCCCCGTACGGGTCGGTGAAGGCGTGCTCGGGCAGCGAGACGGCCATCGCGTTGATCGTGAAGTCGCGGCGCTCGAGGTCGTCGAGCAGCGAGGAGCCGTACTCGACCACGGGGTTGCGCGTGACACCGTCGTACGCCTCGGCCCGGAAGGTGGTGATCTCGATCCGGAGGCCGTTCTTCTGCAGCCCGATCGTGCCGAACTCGCGACCGGTCTCCCAGATCGCGTCGGCCCAGCCCTGCACGACCTCGAGGGTCTGCTCGGGGCGGGCGTCGGTGCAGAAGTCGAGATCGTCGCCGAGGCGGCCGAGCAGCGCATCTCGCACCGAGCCACCGACCAGGTGCAGCTCGTGACCGGCGGCGACGAACCGGCGCCCCAGCTCGTCGGCCACGGGGGAGACCCGCAGCAGCTCGGCGACCGCGTTTCGCTGGGCGGAGTTCAGTACAGACATGGGACCGCCAGCGTATCGGGCGCCGGATCCCCTGGTGGGCGGTGGGTGGCGCTCGTGGCAGGAGCGCGCGCCAACGGGCAGGATGGGCGGGTGCCTGTTCCCGAGGCGCTGCTCCGCCTGGCCGAGGATCCGCGGTTCTGGGCGGGCGACGGCGGCGCGACCAGCGACGATCACTCCCGTGAGCTGCGGGTGACCTTCCCGGTCACCGGCGGTTACGCGCTCGTCCTCGACCTTGATCTCGAAACCGGCGAGCGGACGCTGGGTCTGCGCGAGCCGGCCACCAGCGCGCCCGTCCAGCTGTGCTCGGCGCCGCCCGGCGGGCCCTACCCGGCCGCTCTGCGCTGGTGGGAGCTCGATCTGTGCGCCCGGGTGATCGCCTGGGAGGACCCGACGCTGCCCCATCCGGGCCTGGTCGTCGCGCTGCTCTCGCCGTTCGCACCGGCCACGGCCGACGACGACGATCAAGAGATTGCGGCGGTACGCGAGGCCGCGTACCGATCTCTGCGGCGTGAGGTGCCGCCCGCCGAGCCGTCCGGTCCCGAGCAGGCGCCCCTTCCCCTGTTCGTGAGCGACGACTGGTGGCCCACCCCGCCCGTGCTCTCGCCGCAGGTGCTCGACGAGGCGGGCATCGCCGAGATGAGCGCTCCGGACAGGGCGGTTCACGAAGTCCGCGGCGGGTCCCGTTTTCCCCGCGAGGGCCTGGCCGACCTGGTCCGCCGGGCGGCCGCGCACCTGCAGTCGGTGCCTACCCTGCAGTGGTACGCGGACACGAGGCCGATCGCGCGGCACATTCTCGACACTGGTGATCTTCGGCCCATTCCGGCCCTGCTCGGTGCGCTGACCGAGGCCGGCTGCGATCATCCGACGGTCCTGGACGCGCTGAGTGAGCCTCTGGTGCCCGCCGAGGCGTGCTGGATGGTGGAGACGCTGGCCGGCGCCGAGCCGGGCACGCTCCTGCGACACAGACTGTGACGGCACCTCTATGGTGACTGCAGCTCCGCACGACGCTCGGGAGGATCGGTGAACGGCGGTCTCTACCGCAGCGCGCACGCCTCACCCGACGGCGAGCCACCGCGTCCCGAGGACGGCGTGACCGTGATCTCGGTCGATCCGGCTCTGTCGGGCACCGGCACGGCGGAAGATCAGCCTCTCCCGCCCGAGGAGGTGCCCGCCCCCGAGGGCGGAAGCACCGTCGGCACCAGCGCGATGATGGCGGTGGCCAGCTTCGTCAGCCGGATCATCGGCTTCGTCCGCAACGCCCTGATCGGCATCACCCTCGGCGGGGGCATCGGCGACGCCTTCACCAGCGCCCAGTTCCTGCCCGGCCAGATCTACGAGCTGCTGCTCGGCGGCATCCTGAGCAGCGTGCTGGTGCCGCTGCTGGTGCGCCGGCGCAAGGCCGACCCGGACGGTGGCCTCGAGTTCACCCGCAAGCTGCTGACCTTCGCCGTGGTGTCACTCGGCATCGCGACCGCGCTGGTGGTGATCGCGGCGCCGGCCATCACCTGGATCCAGGCCGGCGACTCGACGATCCCGGGCTACGGCAGCCTGGTCACCCACTTCGCCTACTGGATCCTGCCGATCATCTTCTTCACCGGCCTGTCCGCCCTGATCGGCGCGGTGCTCAACACGCGCGGGCACTTCGCCGCGCCGACCTGGGCGCCGATCCTCAACAGCCTTGTCGTCATCGCCGCCTGTGGCGTCTTCATCGTCTCGTTCGGCACAGCCGGCGATCTGACGGCCGCGGATGTGACGCCCCTGCAGATCGCCGTGATGGGCGGCGGCATGCTGCTCGGCATGGTGGCGCAGGCGGTCGGCCTGCTGCCTGCGCTGCGCAAGGTGGGCTTCAGCTGGAAGTGGCGCTGGAGTCCCCGGTCGCTCGGTCTGGGCGAAATCGGCCGGCTGGCCGGCTGGATGCTCTGTTACGTCGGCGCCAACCAGATCGCCGTCTTCGTCGTCGTGCGCATCCTCAACCGGGTGGCCGGCAAGGACAGCGCCAGCGTGCTGGCCTTCAACAACGTCTTCCTGCTGGTCACCATGGCGCACGGCATCATCGGCGTCTCGGTGATGACCGCGCTGCTGCCCAAGATGAGCGCGGCCGCCGCCGACGGCCGCAACGCCGAGGTGAGCGCCGACCTGAGCCGGGCCATCCGGCTGGTGACCGTCGCGCTGGCCCCGATCTCGGTGATCTACGGCGTCCTGGGTGCCCCGATCTCGGTCATGCTCTTCCAGGGTGGCGCCTTCGGCAACAGCGCCGCCCTGGCCACGGGCAAGGTGCTGGTGGTGGCCGCGTTCGCGGTGATCCCGCTGTCGATCAGCTACCTCTGCACCTACACCTTCTATTCCTTGCAGGGCAACAGGACGGCCGCCCTGATCAACCTGCCGGTGGTCGCGATCCGCATCGCCGCCTACTTCGTGCTCGCCGGGGTGCTCAACGCCTCGTTGTCGGCGGCCGGCATGACGGCGGCCAACGCGATCTCGTATGCGGCCTCGGCCGTGATCTCCCTCGCCGTGCTGCGCCGCAAGATCGGTCGGCTCAACCTCGGTTCGGTCGCCGCCTCGTTGATCAAGGTGCTCATCGCGGCCGCCATCGCCGCCGCTCTCGGTCTGCTCGTGGTGCATTTCCTGCCCGGCGCCGGCTCGCCCTCGGGCCGTGGCGAGGCGCTTCTGCAACTGCTGGCCGGTGGCGCGGTGATTCTGGTGGCCTATCTTGCTGCCGCCACCGTGCTCCGGGTTCACGAGATCAGCCAGGTGATCGGGACGGTCCGCCGCAAACTCGGACGCTGACCAGGGGTTTCTCCAGCCCCGCCGGTCACATCCGTGCTTTCCGGACGCGAATCCGGGGTTGCCGCGCCGGGGGGACGACCTGCCGCGGTATGGCCCCGTACGGGTATGGTCGGTGTCGGCATGTGCTCTTCGCACATCGTCATTTGCACCTAGCACGGCAAACCGTTCTGCACCTAGCACGGCAAACAGTGCGTGGAGCACCGAGGAGGACTGGTGACCCAGGTCGGCGAAGGCCACGAGACCGCGGCCGATGCGGACGGGCCGGTCATGACTTTCGGTGCACCCACGGCCGGCGAGATCCTGGCCGAGCGCTACCAGCTCGAGGAACACGTCAACAACGACAGCGCCGGCCGGCAGGTCTGGCGCGGCATCGACGTGATCCTGCGACGCCCGGTCGCGGTCGTTCTGCGTTACCCCGGCGGCGACTCGGCCACCGAGATGCTCCAGGCCGCGGTCGATGCGAGCCGCGTGATCCACCCCAACCTCGTCGGCGTCTACGACGCGATCGACGAGAGCGCCCGCGCCTACGTCGTGCGCGAGTGGGTCGACGGCGAGTCGCTGCGCGAGATCGTCGCCACCGACGGCCCGCTCGACCCGGCCCGCGCCACCGCGATCGCGCACTCCATCGCCGACGCCCTGGCCGCGGTGCACGCCACCGGCATGGTGCACGGCAACGTGCACCCCGGCACGACGCTGGTCGGCCACGACGGCCGGGTGGTGCTGGCCGACGCGCGCGCCGACTCCGCCGACAACGTCGAGACCGACATCCGCGCCGTCGGCGGCATCCTCTACTTCGCGCTCACCGGCCACTGGCCGCACACCGAGGTCGGCCGGTCCGCCCTGCCCGACGCCAACCGCGACGCGGCCGGCAACCCGGCCGCGCCGCGGCAGATCCGCGCCGGCGTCCCGGCCTATCTCGACGATCTGACGATGGACCTGCTCGACCGCCGGGTCGCCGCGCCCGAGGCCGACGCGCTAGCCGCCGAGCTGGCCCGCCTCGACGCCGCCGAGGAAGAGTACGAGGACGCCGGTCCGCTGCGGTTCACCCAGAGCGCCGCCACCGAGCCCGTCCGCAGCGCCCCCAAGATCGTTGTCGGGGTGGCCGCCCTGATCGTCATCGCCGTGATCGGCCTGTTCTTCGGCATCCGCGCGATCAGCGACTCGGGCGACGCCAAGCCGTCGACCACCACCGAGGCCGGCGCGGGCACCAATACCAGCACCCCGACCGACGAGCAGACCCCTGCGCCCACGCCCAAGGAAATCGCGCTGACGGCCGACATGGTGCGCATCGTCGACCCGCCGGACGGCGACCGGGAAGACACCGGCCAGGCGAAATATACGGTCGACGACGACGACTCGACCTCGTGGGAGACCCAGCGGTTCAACCAGGCCAACTTCGGCAACTTCAAGCCGGGCATGGGCGTGCTGATCGACCTCGGCGCGGCCCGCAAGCTGTCGGACATCGAGGTCGTGATGTCGCAGCCCGGCGTGACCATGGACATCCGCACCGGCACCCAGAACTTCCCCGACACGTCCGACGGCGACCAGAAGATCATGGACACGTACAAGCGACTGGGCGACAGTGAGACGACGACGGACGGCACCCGCGAGGTGTTCTCGGTTTTCAACCCCGATCAGACCTACCGGTATGTGCTGGTCTTCCTGACCAAGTTGCCCCCGGCCGACACCGGCCGGGGCTTCAAGGTCAGCGTCGAAAGCATCAAGGTCTCCGGCTACTGACAGCCGGTCCCCCGCTCGCTCGACCTATCCGGTTAGATTGCTGACGTGACTTCCGGGGACGCTTCGTCCGGTGTGCCCGGTGCGGACGCCGCACCGAGCGATACCGAACTGCTGCGCGCCCACGTCGAGGGCGACTCCGACGCCTTCGGCGAGCTGGTCCGCCGGCATCGTGACCGCCTCTGGGCCGTGGCTCTGCGCACGATCGGCGACCGCGAGGACGCCGCTGACGCGGTGCAGGACGCGCTGCTGTCGGCCCACCGCAACGCCGCCCGGTTCCGCGGCGACTCGGCCGTGACCACCTGGCTGCACCGCATCGTGGTCAACGCCTGCCTCGACCGGATCCGCCGCCGGCAGGCCCACCCGACCGTCCCGCTGCCCGACGGCACCCGTTCCGACGACCGTCCGTCCGGTGTGGAACCCGCCGCGCCGGCCACCGATCACGAGACCAACCTACTGGTCCGCGAGGCGCTGGCCGATCTGCCGGTCGACCAGCGAGCGGCGATCGTGCTGGTCGACGTGCAGGGCTACCCGGTCGCCGAGGCGGCCGAGATCCTCGACGTCGCGATCGGCACGATCAAGAGCCGCTGCGCCCGGGGCCGGGCCCGGATGGCGCTCGCGCTGGGCGATCTGCGGGGGAGAGACGCCAGTCACGCCCCGAAGGGGAACCAGGAGGCCACCGAAACCGTCCCATCCGGACCGGGAGCGGCAGATCCGCCAACCGGTGGGCGCGATGATCGGAGGGGCCAGAGGTGACCGGGGCCGAGTTCAGCGGGGTCGACATCGACCTGCTGGCGGACTACATCGGCGGCGCCCTCGAGGGCACGCCGGACGAGTCCGCGGTGGCCACATTGATCGCCGAGGATCCCGCCTGGCATTCCGCCTACGAGACGCTCAATGGTGGCATGGCCCAGGTGCAGGCCGAGCTGGGCCGGCTCGGGCCCGAGCCGATGCCGGCCGAGGTCGCCGCCCGCATCGACGGCATGTTCAGCGACCCGCCCCGCCTGACCGTCGTGCAGGGTGACGCACCAGCCAAGCCGCGCAGCCGGCGCATGCGCTGGGCGACCCCGATCGCGATCGCTGCTGGTTTCATTGCTTTCGTCGGTTTTGGCGCTGACTATCTCTCCGGACGCAGCTCGGACAACTCGCAGAACGATGCCGCCAGCTCCGCCGCCGGTCAGAGCGAGACCGTGATGTCGGCCCCCGGCTCGACGACCCTGGCGACCGGCATCGACTACACGCGGTCCACCCTTGCGGTCGACCCGCCGCAGCCCATGTCCGCGCCCAAGAGCGACGCACCGTCCTCCGCCTCCGCGCTCGGGGAGGGCCGGACAGACCTGCGGGCCGACGGTCTTACCCGGCTGCACGACCCGGAAGCCCTGCAGCGGTGCCTCCAGGCGATCGAGAGCGAGAACGCGGATGGCCCGATCGAGGTACAGACGGTGGATTACGCCCGGTTCGAGGGCGATCCGGCGCTGATTGTCCGGTTCACCTCGGTCAACGGCGGGTGGGCCTGGGCGGCCGGCCCAGCCTGCGGCGCGCCCGTGGGCGACGCCGACACGATCGACAAAGTCCCGGTACGCTGAACGACACCCCAAACACCCCGGCGTGAGGTCGGCCACGGCCACGCGTACGGGAATGGTGTGGGCCTGGCATGGCGTTCTAGCGTGCAGTGTCGCCGAGCGGATTTCCCGGCGAAGAGCAGACTGAGGAGTCGGCAGTGGACGAGGTCCGTAATCTGATCATCATCGGTTCGGGGCCGTCCGGGTACACGGCGGCGCTGTACGCCGCCCGGGCGAACCTCAAGCCGCTCGTGATCGAGGGCGTCCAGTCCGGTGGCGCCCTGATGACCACCACCGAGATCGAAAACTTCCCCGGCTTCCGCGAGGGAATCATGGGCCCCGAGCTCATGGACAACATGCGCGCCCAGGCCGAGCGGTTCGGCGCGGAATTCCTCACCGACGACGTGACCCGGGTCGAGCTCGGCGACAAGCCGACCGAGGCGGGCACCGAGGGCCTCAAGACCGTGTGGGTGGGCGACAAGCAGTTCTTCGCCCGGGCCGTGATCCTCTCCACCGGCTCCGCCTGGCGGCCGCTGGGCGTCCCCGGCGAGCAGGAGCTGCTCGGCCACGGCGTGTCGTCCTGTGCCACCTGTGACGGCTTCTTCTTCCGCAACCACCACATCGTGGTGGTCGGCGGCGGTGACTCCGCGATGGAGGAGGCGACCTTCCTCACCCGGTTCGCCGAGACGGTCACCATCGTGCACCGGCGCGACTCGTTCCGGGCCAGCAAGGTGATGCAGCTGCGCGCGCTCAACAACGAGAAGATCAAGGTCGAGTGGAACTCGAAGATCGACGAGATCCTCGGGCACGACGGCAAGGTCTCCGGCGTCCGGCTGACCAACATCCAGACCGGTGAGGAAAAGGTCCTCGACGTCACCGGCGTCTTCGTCGCGATCGGCCACGACCCGCGCAGCGAGCTCTTCAAGGGCCAGATCGAACTGGACGACGACGGCTACGTGAAGGTCGACGCGCCCAGCACGCGTACCAACATCCCCGGCGTGTTCGCCGCCGGCGACCTGGTCGACCACACCTACCGGCAGGCCATCACCGCCTCCGGCACCGGGTGTTCCGCGGCCCTGGACGCCGAGCGCTTCATCGCCTCATTCGTCGAGCTGTAACCGAGTCGAGCTGGAAGACCTGGAGGGTCGTAGTGGGAGTAGCAGGTAAGGCGGTCACCGACGCCACGTTCGTGAGTGACGTGCTGCAGGCGGACAAGCCCGTGCTGGTGGATTTCTGGGCAGAGTGGTGCGCCCCCTGCAAAAAGGTCGACCCGCTGCTGGCCGAGATCGCCAAGGAGATGGGCGACAAGGTCGAGATCGTTCAGGTCAACATCGACGAGAACCCGGAGACCACGCGCGCCTATCGGGTGATGTCGGTCCCCACCCTGACGATCTTCAAGGGCGGTGAGCCGGTCAGCTCCGTGACCGGCGCCAAGCCCAAGAGTGCCCTGGTCAACTTCATCGAGTCGGCTCTCTGAGTTCATCCGTTCAGCGCCCCACGCCCTCCACGGGTGCGGGGCGCTTTTCGTGCGGCGGAGTACGCTGCCCGGAGTCGTTCTTCGTTCTAGGGAGTCGCGAGTGCGTTCCATCCGACGTGGAGACAACGGCGTGGCCGTTGCCGAGATTCGATCGATCCTGGTCGGTCTGGAACTGCTGGAAACCGCGGGCGATCAGTTCGACGACGCCATGGACACGGCGGTGCGGGCCTTCCAGCAGAGCCGCGGGCTCGGCATCGACGGCATGGTCGGCGACGAGACCTGGGGCGCCCTCGACGCGTCCCGGTGGCGGCTCGGCGCGCGCACGCTGTTCCACTCGGTGCCCGACGCGCTGGTCGGCGAGGACGTCCGCACCCTGCAGGAGCGCATGCTCGAGATGGGTTACGACTCCGGTCGCGCCGACTCGATCTACGGCCCCCGCACGGCCCGCGCGGTCGCCCAGTTCCAGCGTGAGGTCGGCCTCACCCCCGACGGCTCCTGCGGCCCCCAGACGATGAAGGCGCTGCGCCGGCTCGGCCGCAAGGTGGTCGGTGGCCGGCCGCAGTGGCTGCGCGAGGCCGAGGCATTCCGCCAGGCCGGCACCAACCTGGTCGGCAAGACCATCGTGATCGACCCGGGCCACGGCGGCGGTGACGACACCGGCGTGGTGGTGCCCGACGGTCCGCTGCGCTGGTCCGAGGCCGACCTCGTCTACGACCTGGCCTCCCGGCTCGAGGGGCGGCTGGCGGCGGCCGGCATGCGGGTGCACCTGACCCGCGGCCCGCACCCCACCGAGCCCCTGAGCGGCGCCGCCCGGGCCGGGCTGGCCAACAGCCTCGGCGCCGACCTGCTGATCTCGCTGCACCTCGACGGCCACGAGAACGAGGCGGCCGACGGCGTGGCGACCTATCACTACGGCACCGGCAGCGGGCTGAGCTCGACGGTGGGGGAGCGGCTGGCCAATCTGGTGCAGCGCGAGATCGCCGTCCGCACCGGCATGCGCGACTGCCGCGTCCACGCCAAGACGTGGGAGCTGCTGCGCCTGAGCCGGATGCCCGCCGTCCGCGTCGATCTGGGTTATCTGACCTCGCCCGTCGACCGTGACCGGCTGGTCAACCCGCTGTTCCGCGAGCAGATCGTCGAGGCGATCCTGGCCGCCGTGCAGCGCATGTATTACCCGGTCGAGGCCGATGTGCCGACCGGGTCGATCGACGTCCGCCAGCTGCGGATGGCGCTCTCGAACCGCGCCTAGTTCTCCACGCTGCGCCTTGCTGCGCCTAGTTCTCCACGCTGCGCCTTGCTGCGCCTAGTTCTCCACGCTGCGCCTTGCTGCGCCTAGTTCTCCACGCTGCGCCTTGCTGCGCCTAGTTCTCCACGCTGCGCGTTGCTGTGGCCGGGCGGACCGGGCGCAGCAGCGTCTCGGGGCTCATCGAGCCGAGCAGTTTCTCCAGCGCGTACTCCACGTCGGACTTCCACGACAGCGCGGTGCGCAGCTCGAGGCGCAGCCGGGGGAAACGCGGGTGCGGGCGCACGGTCTTGAACCCGACCGACAGGAAGAAGTCGACCGGGGCGACACAGCCCGCCTGCTTCTCCTCGTCGGCCTCGCCGAACTTCGCGTCGCCGAACGCCTCGATCGCCTTGACCCCACGCTTGGTCAGGTCACGGGCCACGCCCTGGACGAGCATGCGGCCCAGCCCACCGCCGGCGAACGAGGCCACCACGTGCGCGGTCATCAGCAGCGCGGCGTCGGCGCTCACCGGCGAGGTCGGGAAGGCCATCGAGCGGGGGACATAGGCCGGCGGGGCATACATCACATAACCGGCGGGCATGCCGTCCACGTAGAGCAGCTTGCCGCACGAACCCCACTCCAGCAGGGTCTGCGAGACCCACGCCTCTTTCTCGAGACCGGGGTCGCCGGAGGCGCACGCCCGCTCGGCCGCAACCGGGTCGAGCTCCCAATACACACACTGGCGGCAGGGCCTCGGAAGGTCCTCGAGTGTGTCCAGGGTGAGGTTGACCAGCCGTCGCGACACTGCATCCCCCCAGCATTTTCCCGGCTCGTTCCGTTGCGGATCCTACGCCGCAATAGACATGTTCGGGACCAGGTCGGGCAAGGTGGCCGGTTAACCGAGCGCTTCTGTCGGCCCTGCCGTCTATCCTTTTCTTTGGCCCGATGTTCGTGTTCTCCCGTGTTCGTGTTCTCCCGGCGAGGTGAAGCCGCATGACCGGCACTACCCAGGACGATTACACCGATCGGTACGCGCGTCGTGTGCGTGGCATGACCACCTCCGAGATCCGCGCACTCTTCGCCGTGGCCAGTCGTCCCGAGGTCGTGTCGCTCGCCGGTGGCTCGCCCTACATCGCCGCCCTGCCGCTCGACGCGGTCGGCGAGATGCTCAACCAGCTCGCCGCCGAGCAGGGCGCCAGCTCACTTCAGTACGGCATCGGCCAGGGCACGGTCGACCTGCGCGAGCGCATCTGCGAGGTGATGGCGCTCTCCGGCATCCACGGCGCCTCACCCGACGACGTCGTGGTCACCGTCGGCGGCCAGCAGGCGCTCGACCTGCTCGCTCGCCTGTTCCTCGACCCGGGTGACGTGGTGCTGGCCGAGGGCCCCAGCTACGTCGGCGCGCTCGGCGTCTTCCAGGCCGCCCAGGCTCAGGTCAAACACGTTCCGATGGACGACGAGGGCCTGATCCCGACCGCCCTCGAGGAGGCGATCGCCGCCGTCGAGCGTTCGGGTCGCAAGGCCAAATTCCTCTACACGATCCCGACCTTCCAGAACCCGGCCGGCGTCACCCTCTCCGAGGAGCGGCGCGAGCAGGTGCTCGACATCTGCGAGCGGGCCGGTCTGCTGGTGGTCGAGGACGACCCGTACGGCATGTTGTCGTTCGAGGGCGAGGCCCCGCTGCCGTTGCGGGCCCGCCGACGCGAGGGCGTCTTCTACGTGAGCACGTTCTCCAAGACGTTCGCCCCCGGTCTGCGCGTCGGCTGGATCCTCGCGCCCCACGCCGTCCGGGAAAAGCTCGTGATGATGAGCGAGGCCAACATCCTGTGCCCGAGCGCGTTCGCGCAGGGCGCCGTCACTCAATACCTGTCCACCATGCCGTGGCGCGAGCAGATCAAGGTCTACCGCGAGATCTACCGTGAGCGACGCGACGCCATGCTCGGCGCGCTGCGCGACCTGATGCCCCCCGGCACCACCTGGACCCAGCCGACCGGCGGCCTCTTCGTCTGGGCGACGCTGCCCGAGGGCCTCGACTCCAAGGCGATGATGCCGCGCGCCATCGCGGCCCGGGTGGCCTACGTCCCCGGCACGGGCTTCTACGCCGACGGCACGGGCACCGGCAACATGCGGCTCAACTTCTCGTTCTCCTCTCCCGACCGCATCCGCGAGGGCATCCGTCGTCTCTCCGGCGTGATGGAGCAAGAGCTGGCCATGCGCGCCGTCTTCGGCCCGGCCGGCGCGACCCCCTCCCGCCGCCGGGGCACGGCCGCCGCGGATGCCCCCGGCCCCGACTTGGCATGATCTCTTCCATGGTTACGGGTGACGATGTGAGCGTGATGGTCCTGGCCGGTGGCCTCTCCTACGAGCGAGACGTGTCCCTGCGTTCAGGCCGTCGCGTGCTCGACGCGCTGCGCGCCGCCGGCCTGAGCGCCGAGATGCGCGACGCCGACGTGTCGCTGCTGCCATCGCTCCAGGAAGACCCGCCCGACGCCGTGGTCATCGCCCTGCACGGCGCGACGGGGGAGGACGGCTCGCTGCGCGGCGTCCTCGACCTGTGCGGCGTGCCCTACGTCGGCTGCGACGCCCGCGCCGCCCGCCTGGCCTGGGACAAGCCGTCGGCCAAGTCGATGCTGCGCGAGGCCGGCATCCCCACCCCCGACTGGGTGGCGCTGCCCCACGACCGCTTCTCCGAGCTGGGCGCCGTGGCCGTCCTCGACCGCATCGTCGACCGCCTGGGCCTGCCCTTGATGGTCAAACCGGCCCAGGGCGGCTCGGGCCTGGGCGCCGCCGTGGTCCGCGAGGAGACCGACCTTCCGCCGGCCATGGTCGGCTGCTTCGCCTACGACTCGACCGCGCTGGTCGAAAAGTTCGTCCCCGGCATGGACGTGGCCGTCTCCATCGTCGACCTGGGCGCCGGCCCCGAGGCCCTGCCGATCGTCGAGATCGTCCCCCGCGACGGCGTGTATGACTACGCGGCCCGCTACACGGCCGGCCTGACCACCTGGCACACCCCCGCGCGCCTGTCGCCCGAGGTCGCCGCCCGTGTCGCCGAGGTCGCGCTGGCCGCCCACAAAGCGCTGGGCCTGCGCGACCTCTCCCGCGTCGACCTGATCGTGGCCGACGACGGGTCTCCGCAGGTGCTGGGCATCAACGTGTCGCCCGGCATGACCGAGACGTCGCTGCTGCCGCTGGCCGTGCAGGCCGCCGGGCAAGACCTGGGCCACATCCTCAAGACCTTGGTCGAACGAGCCGTAGCCCGAGCCAACTCCTAGGCGCCCCCGCCGCTCTCAGCTTCGCCGCTGCCCCGCCCTCAGCTATCGATCACTTCCGCGCAGCCCGGCCGGGCCACACCACCGTCCCGCCGCCGCTAAGCGGCGAGCGCCTCGACCCAGTCGTCGAGCTCGTCGGCAATCGCCCGCAGTCGGCCTGCAGTGGCGACGACCTCGGCCCGGCCCAGTTCTTCGCCCGCGCGGTGGTCGGCGTTGTAGTCGAGCCACCCACCCAGAGCCGCCACCCACCCTGCGAAGACCCACGGCTCCGCCACCACAACCACGCCACTGAGTCGCCGGTAGGCAGCGATCGCTTCCGCAAACGAGCCACGATCGCCACCGGCCCAATCGAGCGCGACACCCACCGCCTCCTGGACCGCTCCCACGACCCCAGCCGCGTCCCAATCCACCGCCAGCAGCTCTCCGTCCCCGAGCAGCAGTGTGTTCTTCCGATCGAGGTCGCGGTGGCTGTCCACCAGCAGCATTCGCTCGGGTTGGTCGCCTACTTTGGTCGCCAGCTCAGCCAGCTCCGCTCCCCACCGTTCGGCTACCCACCCTCCACCGGACATCGCCGCACCCTCCCACCGCGGGCGGCCCACCGCGTGAATGCGCGCCAGCAACTCGGCCGCCTGCACCGCGGAGCCTTCACCCG
This sequence comes from Actinoplanes sp., assembly GCA_965217855.1. GTDB lineage: Bacteria > Actinomycetota > Actinomycetes > Mycobacteriales > Micromonosporaceae > Actinoplanes. Next base: position 104,393 of record CBDCJN010000020.1, read on the forward strand.
CTCGCCCGTCGACCCACCGGTGTACGCGGTAGAGGTCGCCGCCTTCCCGCACCAACGCACGCCCGCTGTCAGGCTCGGCCACCGGCTCAGGCATCGCGACCCCCGCGTCCCAGGCCCTCCGCTCCACCAGGAAAGCTGCCTCGACGTTGCCCACGAACTCGGACCGCTGGGCGTTGACCACCATCCGCTTGACCGCGAACTCCCCGCCCGAGGTCGCCACCCGCCACATCTCGTTGGACAGACCTCCGGCAACCCGAGCCGGCGCCCCCGCGAGCCGACCCAACCCGAACCGCTCCACAACCCGTTCGATCAGCACCGCCAGATCCTGACCGTCGAACCCCATCACGGCGACCCGTTTTCCCGCTCCTCCACAACCCACCGTCCGTTGGCCCAGCACCGGTGATCACCGCGTTCGAGACCCGGCCGGCCCGAGGACCCCGGACCCCTGATGCCGTTCCTTGCCTCCGGGCCGATTCCGGCGTCCTCGCCTGAACGATTCCCCGGCCCCGAATCTCCAGCCCCCGGCTCCCCGCCTATGGCTCCGGCCTATGACCCATTGGTGTGGGCTGTATCGACCCGGTCAGCGATGGCGACCGGCATCGTGTTGACCGATCGCCCTCACACGCGCTGCGCCGATCGGGAGACACGCCGGCAACGGGGCGTGTCGGTGGACAGGACGGGCCGCCGGCTCGAGTTGTATCGCACGATCCGACCGCGGCCCGGCCACGCTCCCGGTCAGCGCCGGCATGTCCTGTACCCGCACCATCGCCCCGCCGTACGACGAGAGGTTGACCTTGCCCTCCGTGGTGACCGCGAGATCCGTAAGGCACCTCGTCGGCACCCACCCGAACGTGGACCCGCGCCACCTGATCGACGTGCCGGCTGAAGAACTGCAGCAGCACCCACGCCAGCGGCCTCCTGCTGGGCTTCGTCGCCTGGCACTCGGTTCCTCCGCCTCGCCCCACGGCCAGAACGCCTCATCGGCTCCGCGGACCGACGACCCACCCGCTGTCTCGGCCGGGGTCGCCCAGCTGTCCTGTTCTCGGCATCTTGATCCAGATTGATGCGAGAACACGCGTGCGTTCATCAAGGCCCTCGGCTACTTCGCCCAGCTGCCACGCCCCGACATGCTGGTGCGGCCACCTGCATCGAGCCGCCAAGGACTCCGTTCTCGAAGATCAAATCCGCCGCCAGGAACGGTGAACCTGTCGCCGCCGATGGCCAGCACCGGGGGAGCGCAGCAGATCAAGGACGGACAAACCTGGCGGTGCCGAGCAACAATGCCGGGATGGACTCCAGCCCCGTTCCCCCGAACCCCGCCCGGATGCCCACAGACGACCTCTTCGCAGCCGCCCGCACCGAGGTGCTGGCCGACGAGGCCGACACCCCCGTATCGTTCCTGGTTGCCTTGCACGACCGCCCCACCCGCGAGGTGTTCGACACCGCGGCCGCTCTCCTCCGGAGCGACGACCCCACCGACCGCGAGTTGGCCGCCCGGGTCCTCCGCGAGCTGGGCCCCCAGGACGAAGCCGGCCACCGCCCCTTCACCACCGAAGCCATTCCCTTGCTGCGTTCCCTGTTACCTCAGGAACCCGACCCGCGCGTACTCGGCTGGTTGATCTCGGCTTTGGCTTACAACTCCGCCGTCGAGACCCTCGAAGACGTCGTACGCTTCGCGGCCCATCCGCATTGGCGCGTCCGCTTCCACGTGGCCGCAGCTCTGCCTTCTCTCATGAGCCCGACCGCCCCCGAGGCCGAGGCGCTCGACGCCCTGGAAAAGCTCTGCCAGGACGAGGAGCCCGACACTCGCTTCTACGCCTTGTACGCGTTGCTCGAACAGTTCGCCGATCTCCCGTCGTCCCGCCTGGCCCCGACGCTGGCCGCCTTGACCGACGACCCCGACGACCAGATCCGCGAGATGGCCCGAGCCCACCACCGCTAGCCACCAACCGAGCCGCAGCGGTCGTAGCCACCGCGGTCGCCCCGGCAGGACCGTCATCGTCCCGCCGGCACCATTGACCGGCACAGCAGCGGTCGCCATCACCGTCGGCTCCGTACGCCGCGACCGGTTTCCGTCGTTGCGCTTTTCTCAGTCCCCGTCACCACGATCGCCAATCAACGCGACCACGGCATCGCCTGCTTCCGCCCCGGTTTGCGGGCACGGTTCAGCGCGCCATCGTCGTCGGTGCCGTCGTCGCGGCCGCCACCGTCTCCGTTACTACGGCCATCGGTCGGCACCGCTGTCACCGCGACCACCGGTCACCAACTCTGCGACCACCCTCGCTGCCACGACCTATCGTCGCGACATTCACTGCGGCCAACCGCGCCACCCTCAACACGATCCAGCGGACCCACGGCCCCTGCCGTTATCGCGAACGCCGACGGCGATGACGGTGGCCAGCGTCGCGTCGATATAGATGCGGCCGGGCCGGCGGGCCCAGCCGCTCGGCTCTTCTGACCGCAGACGACGATCGGCGATCACGTTCGTAGGTTCGGCCGACCCCGAAGCGGCTACGTAATCCGGCGACCTATCTGTCTGGCCGACTTATGTCGACATCCCGTAGCCCACTCGTCGGACAACGCGCGCTTGAACCAGTGAGTTCTCACCGACAAGTTTCTCGACCTGCCTGAACGACGATCAGCTGGCTGGCCTCGAAGATCTGCCTCCGCCAGTCGGGCATCAGCGCGATGAGAAGCGTGGTCGGAGCCGGTCACTGCGGCAGGCATTCGTGCCGAGGCGCTGCAGGCCCGTTGCGCGGCGTCGGCTACCCGTCGGCCACGTGGGCATCTGCGACGCGGACGTCAGCGACGAACTCGCTGCCGGCGCGACAAATGCCAGCAGAGGTCGATGTCGACCCCGTCGAGCTCGCCGGGGATCACGGCACCGATGGCGAGCTGGGCGTCGTAGGTGCGGACGCCTTGCGTACCTGGCGTCAAGCGGCGATCCGCAGTCGGCGGATTCCCACCCCCCGTGCCGGGGGAGTGCCCAGCCGGCCGGATCGCGGTGGCGGGCAGGGTGTCGTTGTCGGTCAAGAGCCGGTCCTGGATCACGCGAAGCGGGTGACGCGTTGGTCGACCAGCGAGGAGCTGCGGCGCGCGGCGGTCGGAGTTGGTTTCCGGCCACCGCGGCTCGACCTTGCTTGGGCGGCCCTCCCCTCCCGCCCGCAGCACAGACCGAGTCGTCAGGTGGCTAGATCCGTGGCAATCCGTCGACGGTGATGCTCGCCAGCCAAGTAGGCGAGTCTTCGGCGTACCGGATGGGGTTAAGAATGGGTCGGTGCCTAGGCCGGCGCGGCTTGCGCGTTCGGACTCGAGGTGGAGACGCCGGGCTCCGGCACGTTAGTGCGTTGCGTCGGGATCGATTCGCCGACCGGCAGATCGGTCGTCACATCGCCCAGCGAGACCGGACGCGGCGCGCCGTCGACGGGGGATGCCTGCTGCTCGGCCGGGATGTCCGCGCGCTCGCCGGTGTAGTTGATCGTGGACGGCGACTCCCACTGAATGTGCGGCGGCTCCGCGATCGCCTTGCCGCCGAATTCGGCCAGCCACGCAGCGACCAGCGCCAGGTTCTCGCGCCATTGTTGCTCGGGAATGGTTGGCAGAATGTCGTCCCAGAGCGTGAGGAACGTACCCCTCAGCTGCAGCCGGCCATAGGGGCGCGCGAGGAACCACATGTGCAGGTGAGCGGAACCGTCGCCCCAACGATTGACATGAACGCGCGCGACACCGTCGAGGGTCCGGATCGCCCGCTCGAGGCGGACGGTCATGACCCCGAGCTCCGCGGCCAGGAGGTTCGGAAGGTCACCGATGTCGAGGTGCGAACGGCACTCGAGAATCAGCACCATCGGAAGACCCGTCGGACGGTCCATCGCCCGGACGCGCCAGCGGTCACTGATCCAGATGTACTGGTCGTCGGGAGTGTTGCAGGCGACGCAGTCTGCTGCGTCCTCGCCGCTGCGCGGGGGTTCAACCTCGACCGGAGCGGCCAGCGGCTTGACCCGCATGTCCCCCTCGAAGGGGAACGAGGGCCAGCGCGTGAAGTCGGGCAGCGGGGGGATGTTCTCGGGCACGACGTGACCTTAGCCCAGGCCAGACCTACTGTCCCGGATCAATTTTTCACCTGTGGATCCAGCCCCGACGCGGGGCTCCAATCGGCCCGATTGCGTAGATCATCGTCACGTTCTGTGGGCACAGGCCCACGGCCAAAGTTATCCACAGAAGTTATCCACAGGCCGCCCCGTTTCACGTGAAACACGACGTCGCAGGCTTGCACCCCCTGTGGATACTGCACTGCACACCCCGCGCCGCATCAACGCCGTTTCACGTGAAACCGACCGACCGAGTTTCTCAACAGCCTTTACCCACAGCCTGTGGATAACTTTTCCACGACGCCGGACAGCCCGTCCGCACCCAGTCCGGCCCTCCGATTAAGGCCCTTGCAGATCCAGTCAGCGATCGCCGCTCCTCAGTTCCTGAGCCCACCGTCGCGATGCCTGATCGAGCCCGTTCCGACCCCACCCGGCACCACCCCGCGCTCCCCGTCCAGCCGACAATGTGACCGCCGCTAAGATTCCTTCGGGCCTTTGCCCCGCCCTGACAGACCCAAATGGCGCGTCTCTCAGCGAGGATTCGCCCAGTAACCGACGCGGTCCCCGAGGCGCTCGCTCGACCTTGACGGTCAAGGGGCCGACGAAGACATCGCGCCTTCCACCCGTTCCTGACGTTCGCATCGAACGATCCGTTCGCGCACCGGCCCTCGGCGCACCTCCCATCGCATACGTCGACAACGCCACGCCTTGAGTCACCGACCCAGTCGCACCGAATCCGTCGTCGCAATCAACCGCCGTCGGTACCTCCTTCCTCCCTCTCAGCAGCAGCTGGTCCGTGCCACACCGAGAAATCAGAGCCCAGAGCCAGCGTTCCTCTGCGCTCAAATCATCGGGCGACGCTCCTGTCAGTCGGAGGTCCTCTCCAGCGGACGCCCTCCTCACTGCCGTGACGAAGTCCGCAGTCATGCCCTTCTCGTGCGCCGGGCTTCAGCGCGCTGGTGGGCACACCCCCTGCCGGCACCCGCAAAGAGCGATGCGTGGACCCGAACCCGGGGGGAGTCCCCTCAAGCCCAAGGTCTGTCGAGCGTTGAGCTCAAGTCCCAAGTCGACCGACAGAAGCCCAAACTCATCACTGTCTGACTCGGCTGGATCATCTCCTGCTCCCACTCCAGCGAGGCGCAGCTGCACCAGACCAACCGCCAAAGCCCAGATTCCGGAAGCACCGTCGGGCGTCGGGCGTCGGGCGTCGGGCGTCGGGCGTCGGGCGTCGGGCGTCGGGCGTCGGGCGTCGGGCGTCGGGCGTCGGGCGTCGGGCGTCGGGCGTCGGGCGTCGGGCGTCGGGCGTCGGGCGTCGGGCGTCGGGCGTCGGGCGTCGGGCGTCGGGCGTCGGGCGTCGGGCGTCGGGCGTCGGGCGTCGGGCGTCGGGCGTCGGGCGTCGGGCGTCGGGCGTCGGGCGTCGGGCGTCGGGCGTCGGGCGTCGGGCGTCGGGCGTCGGGCGTCGGGCGTCGGGCGTCGGGCGTCGGGGCAATTATCCGGCCGCTCCTGACCACCGAGAAACGGCTTGGCCTCACAAGCAAATGACCGCGGTGCACCGCTCGATCGGATGCCAACTGCCGCGGGCCGTACCGCTCGTTTCACCCAGACACCAGCCCGGGCTACGCGCTAACCAATGCCCGGCCTGGACCGGGTCGACCGAATCGTCACAGAGCCCCGTTCGCGAGCCACGCTGGCCACCTCTCCGCGGACGGCAAACTAGCTCGCCTGACTGCCTGACCAGATAAGGTTCCTGAGCGGAAGGCGATGGCCGGAAGCGATGGGCGAGAGGCCCCGGTTCACGCATAACGATCGCCGAAGAAGTAGATCGCCGGGTGGAGATACCACCGGCCGGAGCCAACGCAGCCGACGCCCATCTCTGCGGAAGGTGCTTCTCCATCGTCACGAACTCGAGCAGGTGTGCCAACTCTGATCACAGTGGCTCTCGCGGAACCTTCGCGGCGACGAACTGCGCCGGCTTAACAGAATCAACCCCCGCCAAGATTGGTCTGCCCAGCTCCTTGGAGCCGTTCGTTCCGCTTACCGCCTTGCTGAGCAGAGGGACTCGCCGCAGCAATTCGTTGGGCGTCACAGCGACTGGAGACGATGATCGTGCACGGGTCGTCCTGGACGGTGACGGCTCGGGTCCGCCCGGGCCGGCTAGGGCCGCCCGGCCGCCGACATCGTGCTGCCGACCACGGCGTTCGATCACTTCGGCGCGGAGGCATTTTGCGGACGTGGTCTCCTGTCATCAGTCAGCCAAGCCGCAGACCTCAGGTCCCAGATCTCAGGTCCCAGATCTCAGAGATCCATCTGAACTCCCAAATTCGTTCCCCCGCGGTGGATTCCTTGGGCTCACCCCCATGCCATGTGAGTAAGGCCAAGACGGGCCTACACAGCCGTCAGTGTTGGCCGTCGGCCATTCGCCACTCGCTTGGGCCAGGCCTGCTCGACGAGTTGTTTGAACGCAGACCCGAGCTCGAACCGGCTCCCGTTGCCATCGCCCTTCGCTGGACACCCAATCCAGATCCGCTAATGCAGCGGCAGAGTGAACGTGACAGCCATGACGGCGAGCCGAAGTCAATGTCGTGTCAGCCTCGCGATCGATCGGGTGCGTCCAAGCTGCTGACAGTTTGCTCGACTCGACATCAAAGATGACCCCCTACGTCGGGAGGGTGCGGGCTGGGTCATGGTCCGACTTGAGCTTCGGTCTCTGTAGCCGTAGCCGGGAACGCCGATCAGGCCGCCAGGGACAGCGGCTCGGAGGTGATCCGAGTTCCTTGATCGGTCAGCGCCAGACGCCTTGAGCGGTTGCTACGCCACGGGCGGACTCTTCTCTGGAATTTGCCTGGATTCGATGATCTCTCAAAGATTCCAGTCCCGAGCGTCGGCCCAATCGGCTGTTCCGCGCCTTCTCAAGCGTGGCGGCCGTGCCGCTGTCCGAGGCCGCTTGCATTTCGGGGCCGAGCGATCCGACCCGGCTGCCCTCCGCAGCAGACTGCTTAAGTCGAGGTCCGCCCTCGGCTCCACCGGTGGCGCCAGCCCCTGGTTGAAGCCCGCGGCCCCACCTGCACGTCTCCCTGGCTTGCCATTCAGCGGACTTGTTCGCGCGCTGGGCATCTCTCCCAGCGTGTTTCACGTGAAACGGCTCCCGGCTCCCGGCTCCCGGCTCCCGGCTCCCGGCTCCCGGCTCCCGGCTCCCGGCTCCCGGCTCCCGGCTCCCGGCTCCCGGCTCCCGGCTCCCGGCTCCCGGCTCCCGGCTCCCGGCTCCCGGCTCCCGGCTCCCGGCTCCCGGCTCCCGGCTCCCGGCTCCCGGCTCCCGGCTCCCGGCTCCCGGCTCCCGGCTCCCGGCTCCCGGCTCCCGGCTCCCGGCTCCCGGCTCCCGGCTCCCGGCTCCCGGCTCCCGGCTCCCGGCTCCCGGCTCCCGGCTCCCGGCTCCCGGCTCCCGGCTCCCGGCTCCCGGCTCCCGGCTCCCGGCTCCCGGCTCCCGGCTCCCGGCTCCCGGCTCCCGGCTCCCGGCTCCCGGCTCCCGGCTCCCGGCTCCCGGCTCCCGGCTCCCGGCTCCCGGCTCCCGGCTCCCGGCTCCCGGCTCCCGGCTCCCGGCTCCCGGCTCCCGGCTCCGAAGGATGCTAAGCCAGCGCCGTTTCACGTGAAGCTCGGTACCACGGCGACTTTCCCCGGCGGCGCTTCTTCCAGACGTGGGGTCGAGCTTGTTGTGCCGCTCGCCGTGTCATGGCGGATGTTCAATCTGCCGTGCGGTACCAGGGACATCCGGAGAGGCGGAGTCGAATCGCGCAAATCGCTGACCGCCATGACCACGTGGCTGCCGACCGGTCGAATCAGCTCACGACCCCGCCCACGCCAGCGGCGAAGAGGGTTCCAGTCGGGCCTGCTGTGAGACGTGGGTTTCCTTTAAGGAAGGGAGAGGTGGTACGTGGAATAGCAGCAACAAGCTGGCACCGGCTTGCCCTCTCGAAGCGCTAGTCGCGGCAGTGCGCGCCCTCCGCTACGGGTGACGACGCCGACATGCACGCCGTCGCGCTCGAGGGCGGGTTTGGCAGGCTGCTCTTCGCCACGTCAGCGCGCCTGATCGACGCGGGATCAGCGGCATGGGAACCATGCCTCGCCATCACCGGGAATCGGCTGGCGCCGCAATGCCTTGGCCGGAAATCCGGACCTGACTGGAGCCGCTGGAAGCATGGGACCCGCGTTTCACGTGGAACCACAGGATCACAATCCAGGTCCGGGCAGTCGGTGCCGGCATCGACAGATCAGCGGCGGCCACACCGTGGGGGCCGAAGCTCGCGGAGGACGAACTATCGAGACGGAGTTATGTACGCAGCGCCCGCCACGCTCCTTCAAACACGCGGTAGATCAGGTCCATCGACTGCTGTTTCACGTGAAACAGCGTCCGCAATCTGTGGGTGCAGTATCGCGATAGAGGAGGGCGATGTGCGTCAGCCGTACGCGGGCCTGCGCCCGAGCGCTGGATCGGTCGCGGCTTTGACTGCAAGTGTGGTCCTGAGGCCACGGCTATGCGGCCAGCACCAGAACAGCGGCGAAGGTAGCCATCTCGTCGGCCGCGAACGCCAGCACGAGGATCCAGGGCCAGGCCTGGGGCCGGGAGCTCGGGCTGAGGGCTGTCTGAGCCGAGCACCAAACGGCTTGCGGACTGCGCGACGGCGGCTAGCTGTCACCCCCACCTCTGCGCCTTCGGTTATGACAAGGCCCTGCGTTGTGGACCTACCGACTATCTGGGTGTCCACTCCAGCCACCAGCCACCAGAATTCTGGCCACTGACGATGACGGATCCGTTTCACGTGAAACGGCGGCTTCAGGAACGGCTTCGGGCAGGGCAGCGGGCGATCTCAGAATCCGGGGGATAGGAGTCGGACCGGAATGCTTCCCGAGTCGCCGAGGTCTGCAGGAGGCCTGGACTTCGTGTCCGCCCGTCAGCCGCGTCCGAGGGCACCCAATTGGAAGCGCTCGGTCGAGCGGTGTTATCCGCCTCCGGAACCTCTGATCGAGCTGAGCCATCCGTCCCCAGGGACCCGGGCCCGGCGGGCCATCTGCACTTAGTGACCGCGGCGATAGATCTGAGCGCAACAGGGAGGGAGGGAGGGAGGGAGGGAGGGCCGGACCATCGGGCGAGGCGGGATCAGATGGGAGATCCAAGAACCGATGTTCGAGTCGGCTCAGGGGTCAATTCAGCGGGACCTGAAGTAAAGATCTGCCCCGTTTCACGTGAAACACCGAGCTCCGTTCCGCGTGAAACGGTGCCAGCGCGAGAGTTTCACGTGAAACGGCACTGTCCGGGAAGAACCCCGTCGTGGGTGGCACCCAGATCGTCGGCACGGCTCGCCTTCTGGATTCGGACAGGGGAAGGCATCGGCGCTGCCGGCGGCTCGCACTGAATCATGCGTGGACTCTGGCCTACCGATGGTGAAGTCCGATCAGGGGATCGTCGTCGGAGCCGTTCGGCATGAACGAGGGCGACGCGGGTCTGCACGTACCTCGGAGCAGGTGGAGACACCTCACTGACTGCCGGCCCAGTCATGGCAAAGCGACAAAGATCGGAAAAGCCGCTGCCGCAACGAGGAGCTTTGGCGATCGTGGGCGGGGGCCCAGCAAGACGACCCGGATGCGTTGCCACTCAGCCGACTCGCCGGGGGAGTGGTCCAAGTGGGCTGGGTCAAGCGGCGAGAGCGTGTTGGCTGTGTTGGGTTTGGTAGGGCGTCTGGTCGTGGGGCATGGCGAACAGGACGTAGACCCGGCGGCGGGCGGGGCAGATGAGGGCGGCGTTGTGGTGTTTGTCTTGGGCTCGTTTGCGGTCGTAGAAGCCCGCGATGGCGGATGCGCCAGCGACACGAACGCGGCGAGGAAGAGCGCGCGTTTCAGATATTCGTTGCACCCTTGACGGTGTTGGCCGCGGGAGATCCCGGAGCGGTGGGCAAGCGGGCCCAGGCCGGCGCAGGCAGCCAAAAGTACGGATGTGGCGAACGAGCTACCGTCGCCGACTTCGAGCAGGATCCGGGCTGCGGTCCTGAACCCGAGGTCCGGCATCGACGTCAGGACCCTGGGCAAGAGGAGGGGGCGCATCGCGTATACCGTCGACCTCGGCGGCGACCTGATCGCGCTCCAGCAAACCTCACCGAGGCTGTCGACCAGCCGAGGCAGGATCTTCTCGGCCGCCGCGGTGCCGGGAACGGTCGCGGTTGCTCGTTGAACACGGTCGAACCTGCATGACAAGACGCTCGCCCATGCGCGGGCCGTTCTTTGACACGACCTCCAGCAACTCGGATCTTCGTGCGGCCTGGCGCAGCCCGGCTGGGCCCGCAGCGCGACAGCAGTTCGAGGACGGCCTTTTGCTGCACCCACCGGTCCGTGACCACATCCTAAGACAGGGTGGATCTGGGTGAGCAGCCCGCGGATGCGGTTGGAGATCCAGGAAACCTCGCCGGCGAGGTCGCGTCTTCGAAACCGACCAGGACCTCCAACTCAGCGAGGGGTCCGTCACCGACGTCGACCCGGCGCAGCGTGTGGGGGCAGGGTGTGCGAGCGGCGTCTGCGATCACATAAGCGTCACGAGCATCGGTCTTAGCTGCGCCCGGGTGCAGGTCCGCGATCCAGCACATCGCCAACCCGGGCACGTAGGCGACGTCGTGGCCGCAGGCTCGGGCGGCTGCCACCGGCAACGTGCAGATCGAAGCGTGCCGGTCGACGACCACGAGTGTCCAGCCGTGACGGGCGAGTTTGTCGAACACCTGCCCCAGCCGGACCTCGGTGTTGACCAGCGCGGCGTCGTGCAGCCGCTTCCCACCCAGGTCCAGTGCGGTGGCGTGGTGGTCGTCCTTGCCCACGTCGAGACCGAGACAACGGCGGCGTCGAGGCTTGTCGTCCAGGCCGGCATTCAGCAGCCCGGGGTGATCCGCGGACGTACACCGGTCTAGGGCAGCTTGGCGAGCTCAAGTCGTCCTCGGGGGGTGGTGAACTTCTTGGTCTCATGCACTGCGAGCAAGCGAACCGAAATTCTCGTCAGTGGGGCCGGCTGTTCAGCGCTACAGCGCGGAGCAGCAGAGCATCTGCTGACCAAGCATCGCCCAGCTCACTCTCCGGTCGAGACGGTGATCGGGGCGCCACACAGGGGGAAGCGGGCGGATCCATGAGAGCTCGCCCAGCGCGAGGGCCAAGCAGTTTGTCGCAGCCCTCAGAACTTCGACTTCGGGCCCGGCACTCTTCAGCTCTGAGGATTGAGACGCTCAGGCGCCGCGACCACGGCTCGACGATCTTGTTCGGCAGCGCTGTCTTGCCGGCGGCCAACGAAAGGTCGAGCGAACGTTGCCGGCTTCTAGCCAAGAACGACGGCCACGAACTTGAGCTACACCCCGGTCGTCAGACGTAAGGTTTAGGACTTGCCTACCTACACAGATACGCTTCTACGTACGTACAAAGGTACGTACCAGACTTTACCGGTTTGGGTATCTGAACTGGGTCCAAAAGTGAGCGCTCCTTAAGTTTCCGGCAAGAACGGTGAAAACGCCCATTCCATTTGGCGGAAATGGCCGAACTGGGGTCGTGCGAAATCCCAGGAGAATGGCTCTGACAGAACCGGTTTTCGTCGGATAAGTGGAGTTTGAACCCCAGCAAAGGGCGACGGATCTCGATGGGTCAGAACCTTTGTTTCACGGCTTCAGTCGAGACAAAAAACTGGGGCCCGCGACCACGGTCGCGAGCCCCGAACGACGATCCCCACCGGCGACTTACTCCTCGCCGGTGGTGCCTTCCTCGTCTACGCCGATCATGCCCACTATCCGCTCGAGGTCGTCGACGGTGGCGAACTCGATCGTGATCTTGCCTTTGTTGCGGCCGATGTCGACCTTCACGCGAGTGTCGAAGCGGTCCGAGAGTCGCTCGGCCAGATCGTTGAGCGCGGGCGCGTGCGCCTTGGGCCGACGGCTGGGCGCGGCCTTCTTGGCGGGGCCGTCCGCAACAGCCAGCGACACCAGCTCTTCGGTCGCCCGCACCGACAGGCCCTCGGCGACGATGCGCAGCGCGAGCTTCTCCTGGCCCTCGCTGTCGTCCAGACCCAGCAACGCCCGAGCGTGCCCGGCTGACAAGATGCCGGCGGCCACGCGCCGCTGCACGGGCGCCGGCAAATTCAGTAGGCGGATCGTGTTGGAGATCTGCGGGCGGCTGCGGCCGATTCGCTTGGCCAGTTCCTCGTGCGTGGCCCCGAACTCCTCGAGCAGCTGCTGATAGGCAGCCGCCTCTTCGAGCGGGTTGAGGTTGGCGCGGTGGATGTTTTCGAGCAGCGCGTCGCGCAGCATGGCGTCGTCGCGCGTCTCGCGGATGATCGCGGGGATCGTCTCGCGGCCGATGGCCTGGGCGGCCCGCCAGCGCCGCTCACCCATGACCAGCTCGTAGCGGCCCTCAGACATCTCCCGCACGACGATCGGCTGCAGGAAGCCGACCTCCTGGATCGAGGTCTTGAGCTCGTCGAGCGCTTCCTCGTCAAAGACGAGCCGGGGCTGCTTCGAGTTGGGCTCGATCGACGTGACCGACAGCTCGGCGAAGCGAGCGCCCGGCACCGGCGCGAGATCGTCTTCCGCGGCTGCTGCAGGCGGGGGAGCGGTGATGACCTGCGACGCCAGCTCAGCAGCGGGCGGGGCCGGCGTCGCGGGAGGGGCCGGAGGTGCCTCGGCGGGCGCGCCCCCACCGGCTGCGGGCGCAGGCGCGGTGGGGATCAGGGCGCCGAGGCCGCGGCCCAGACCGCCCCGTGGACGGTTCTTCATGCGGTCCCTCCCGTGTTGACGCCACGCATCGCGATCTCCAGGGCGGCCTCGAAGTAGCTGGTCGCGCCCCGTGATCCCGGATCGTAGGTCATCACGGACTGCCCATAGCTAGGAGCCTCCGACACCCGCACGTTACGGGGGATGACGGCGTTCAGCACCTTGCTGCCGAAGTGGTTCCGCACGTCCTGCTCGACCGCGTCGGCCAGCCGCGTACGGCGGTCGTACATGGTCAACAGGATCGTGGAGACGTCCAGCGTCGGGTTCAGGTGCTGGCGTACCAGATTGATGTTGTTGATCAGTTGGTTCAGTCCTTCCAGCGCGTAGTACTCGCACTGGATCGGAATGAGGACCTCCTGCGCCGCGCAGAGCGCGTTGACCGTAAGCAGGCCGAGCGACGGAGGGCAGTCGATGAAGACATAGTCGAATTGCTCGGGGTGAGCCGAGATTGCCCGGGACAGCCGGGACTCGCGTGCGACGACCGAGACAAGCTCGATCTCGGCGCCCGCCAGGTCGATGGTCGCCGGCACACACCAGAGATTCGGGATGCCCTCGACCGCCTGCGCCACCTCGGAGAGCGGCACGTTGTCGATCAGGCAGTCGTAGACGTCCGGCACGCCGGCGTGGTGAGGCACGTTGAGCCCCGTCGACGCGTTGCCCTGCGGGTCGAGGTCGACGACGAGAACGCGGTTACCGTGCAGCGCGAGAGCCACCGCAAGGTTGACCGTCGTCGTGGTCTTGCCGACGCCGCCCTTCTGATTCGCGACGCAGAGCACCCTCGGGTGGTCCGGACGCGGCATGGTGATCTCGCCGCTCGGGTTGAGGATCTGCACAGCTCGCAACGCTTCCATGGCTAGCGGCGGATCGTCTTCATCCCGGCCCGGCGTTTCACGTGAAACGTGTTCGTCCGGCCCTGCCGGTGGGTCGGACGGGGACGCAGATGTCCCCGAAACGGGAGAAGCTGATACAGGAGCTGCCGAAACGGGCACCGGCGCGGAAGCCGCCGGCGGACCCGATCGGGGTGAGGGCGCGGGCCTACGTGGCTCGTCAGCACCCGGTTGCGGTGCCGGCGTTCCGTAGATTTGCCCTCCGGCGGGGTACCCGTTCCCTACTCGAGGTGCGGGCACTCCCTGTTCTCCGGTGTTGATTGCGCCACTATGACCGCCGACGCCAGCTCCCGACGCGCGGTCACGGTCGAGAGATGACTCGGTTTCACGTGAAACACCGTACTCATGCACCGTTTTATCCCTGTTATTGAGGAACGGGTCGGTCGGCGACGTGTTCGTTCCGGCGGCAGAAGGCCGGTCCACACTATCGACGCTCGGCCAGCCTACGGGCGTCGGGCGAGCCTCGCCATGGCCAACCGCCCGATGAGGCGAGCACAGGGCCGACACCTCACCCTCACCAGGCGACTCGAAGATCACGACGCCCCCAACGAGTCGCCTCGGCGGTGCCGCAATCTTGCCTTCGGCTCGGCGAGATTCGGACAAACCATCCGCGATCACGCCCGGACCTTGCTCTGCGTGCGGCGAGAACAACGCCGAAATCACACCAGCGTCTTTACCCGTACGCCGGGAAGCCTCCGACAACCGCATGGAGCCGGCCCCCGCGGTTGCGCGAGATGCTTCGCCCCCGCTCGAGCCGACCAGCGGCACACTCGACACCGCCGTATCGCGCGGCCGCCCCGACTCCGCACTCCCCGTGCTGATGCGGCCCGTTTCCTCGACTCCCGAAACCCGTGAAGTGCCCTGATCGGGACGCCTTGCCTTAGCGCTCCGCTTGCGCGCGCCCCGCTTGGACATCTATCCCCTCCGCGATCTCCCTCGACCTGCCCCACGACCACCGGACCGTCCGCCCGCGTCGCGTCCCGAACCATCCACCCGAGCGGGCGGCTTAGCTCTCGACTCCACGACGATCTCCACCACCGTGGTCGGCGGATCGATCAGGCCCTCTCCACACAGCCGGACCACCGGATCGGAGCCGCCCAGCGCGGCCACCGCGTCCCGATGCTCCGCCGCTTCCTCGGCCGCCGTGGCACCCTTGAGCGCCAGCAGCCGCCCACCGACCCGCGCCAACGGAAGGCACCAGCCGGCCAAACGGTCGAGCGGCGCGACGGCCCGCGCGGTGACGATGTCGGCGCCGGCGGGGGGCCCGTCGACGACATCCTCGGCGCGACCTCGCACGACCGTGACAGTCGTTTCGAGGCCCAGAGCGGTCACCGCCTCCGACAGGAACGCGGTGCGTCGCGCCAGTGGCTCGACCAGCGTGATGTGCAAGTCTGGCCTAGCCACAGCCAGCACGATACCGGGCAAACCTGCACCAGACCCCACGTCAACGACGTAAGCCCCGATAGGGATCAATTGTGACACTACGGCGCAATTGACCAGGTGTCGTTCCCAGATGCGCGGCGCCTCCCGCGGACCGATCAGCCCACGCACCACGCCGTCGGTGATCAGCAGTCGCGCGTAGTCGACCGTCAGCCCCAACCGATCGCCGAAGACCTCAGCCGCAACCGCAGCAATCTCCGCCGGCGGTTCCGCATCGACGTCATCGGCGACCTGCTCGTCCGCGCCCGATCCCCGTCGAGATTCCGCCTCGTCAACTTCTGGCGACAGCTCGACACCCGCGGCGAGCTCATCCGCGCGCTTGGAACCCACAGCCGATTGTCGACGAACCGACGTGCCCCGCGAAGCCCTTGTCTGCTCTACGAGAGCGTCCCCGGACCGCAGCGTTACTTCTGCAGGAGAATCCACAGACCGCACACCGGTCCGTGCAGCCTTCGCCCTCTCTGCCGGAGCATCCGCTGTCCGCCGAGGCTTAGCCCGCTCAGCGGAAGCATCCTCGGTACGCGCACCCGTCTGCGAAATGCTCGCTCGCTCTCCGGGAGCGCCCGTGGACCGCGAAGTCTCGGCCGGATCATCCGCCGACTGCGGGCCTGTCCGCGTCGCTTCGGATCCCGCAGCCGGAGTCTCCACAGACCGCGCACCCGTCTGCTCAGCCGTCGGCCGCTCTTCAGGAGCATCCGCCGTGCGCAGACCCTGCGCCTGCTCGGCCGGAGCATCCACAGACTCCACACCCGCCTGCGTCGCCTTCGCACGGTCAGCAGGAGCATCCACGGATCCGACGCCAGCCCTCGCCGGCGCAGCCGGAGCATTCCCAGATCCAGCGCCAGCCCGCGCCTTTGCACGCTCAGCAGGAGCATTCCCGGATCCGGTGCCAGCTCGCGTCGCCTTTGCACGCTCTGTCGGAGAGTCAGCGGGACGCTCACCCGAGCGGGAAGCTGCCGCATCGGTTGTACGCGCGGTACCGGCATCCCTCTCTGCTGACCGCGCGGCGTTCCGCGACGGCTCGACTCGTCGCTCGGAAGAATCGGGGGACTGCTGACGCACACGAGAGCTACGCGCAGAGCGGCCGTCCTCAGCGTCCCGGCCTGCGTTGGTTCCCCTGACGGGACCGTTAGAGGGGGAGGCGCCCGACGTTCGGGCAACGCCCTCGTTTGAAAGTGCAGAATCCGTTCCGCGCCGTGTGGGAGGCGAGGACGCGGAGGGCGCAGCTGCCCCTCCGCGCCGCGAGTCAGACGGAGACGCGGGGGGTGCCGATGCAGTCCCACGCGCCGACGCGAGCGGGGGCGGCGACTCCGTTCCGCGCCGCGAGTCAGACGGAGAGTCTGCCGTCGCACGCCCCGGCCCTGAAGGGGAGGGGGAGAACGGCGAAATGGACGCACCGGAGGACAGCTGCGGGTCGGGCGATGTGGTCTCGGAGACCGGACTGGGCGCCGAGAACGTGACGCCGGCCGACTTGAGAGCCGAAGCCCTGGCCGCGGCCGCATCAGCGGCAGTCGAGCCTTCAGCGGAGCCACCTGCCGGAGCGGAACCGACACCAGCCTCAGAGAACCCCGCCGCAGGAACATCAGCAACGGCGCTGCCCGATCCCGACGACGGAACGGTCACACCGGCCAGGCCCGCGCCCGAGAATTCGGCAGCCGGCGAGCCGACGCCACCCGGGCCACCGGCCGTCCGCTCGACGTGAGAGGGATCGGCGTCGGCCCCGGAAAAGGCAGTAGCCGCAGAACGGGAACCCGCAGCGCCGGCCGACGTCGACCCACCAGGCTCAGAATCGGCAACCACTGGGCCGGCGGGAGCAGAGCTGCGGGCAGACCCGACAGCTTTAGAGCCAGCCGGTACAGAACCAGTGCGCCCAGCAGGCGCAGACCTAGAAACGCCAGACGCCGAGCTAGCACTCCCGGCAACCGCGGACCGATGAGGCGCAGAGTCAGCGGACGCAGACCCGGTGGCCGCAGAACTCGACCGGTCGACGGGCGTAGACCCGCCGCCGACGGAGCCGTCCGACGCAGGATCAACAGGCTTAGTAGCCGGGGACTCGGCAGTCTCAGAACCAGCAGCTTCAGACCCGCCAGCAGCAGAGGTAGCGGCAGCAGCAGAGCGTGAAGCAGAACCCCGTGAACTAGCGGGCTTCGAAACGGTGCTGGCCGAGCGGGACGCGCCCGAGGTGGAACCGCCAACCGCTGCGCCCGATGACTCGGAGCCGGCGGCCGCCGAGCTGGGCTTGGTTGTCCGCCCCGGGAAGGTCACCGGTCGGCGTACGCCACGTGCTCGGTCTTTTCGGCCCCGGAAAGAATCCGGCCCGGGCGATTCCTCACCCGGGCCGGTGTCTCCCGCGCCGAAGCGGGGGTCAGTCATCGTCAGTCCGCCACACGCACCACGATGCGACGGCTCGGTTCGACGCCTTCGGACTCGCTCTGCACACCCGGGATCGCGTTGACCACGTCGTGCACGCACTTGCGCTCGAAGGCCGACATCGGCTCGAGGCGGACGGGGTCGCCGTGCTCCTTGACCTTTTCGACGGCGTTGCGGGCGACCGCGGCCAGTTCCTTGCGGCGCGACGCCCGGTAGCCGCCGATGTCGAGCAGCAGCCGCGACGGCGAGCCGGTACCCCGGAAGATCGCGAGGCGGGTGAGCTCTTGCAGCGCCTCCAGCGTGGCGCCGCGCTGACCGACGAGCGGCTGGAGCCGGCCGCCGACCACCTCGACCATGGGCCGCCCGGCCGACACGAGCTCGTCGATGTCGCCGTCATAGTCGAGGATGTCCAGCAGACCCTCGATGTAGTCGGCGGCGATCTCGCTTTGGCGGAACAGGTCGCCGTCGGAGGCCACGGTCTCCGACGTTTTGGTCTCCTCGGCCGCTTCCACCGAGGCTGACTCTGACGAGGCCGAGGTCTCGTCAGAGACCGACGATTCGGGCGTGCTGGTGTCGGTCACGGTCTCATCTCCGTACTCAATCGGGCCGGACCTGCTCGGTCCGCTGTTTCCCGCGGCGACGGGAATGGTGCGACGGCCACGGGGAGGTATAGGCAAGGGGAGCGCTCGGGCCCCATCCGAAGGGGGCCCGAGCCGCGATCATCCCTTGGGTTTGCTCGCCGGTCGGGCGCCCTTCTTGGGATTCACCGGTTTGGCACCGGGCTTGGGCGCCAGGGCCTTGGTCTCCACGACCGGGGCCTCGGGCTCCGGCTGCTGCTTGCGGCCGAACAGGCCACCGCTGCGGCCGGCCTGAACCGGGCTCTTCGGGGCGACAGCACTGCCGGCCGGCTTCTTGACGGGCGGGCCGGTCGGGCGGGCGGGCGCGGCACCGGCCTTCTGGGCCATCGGCGGCGGCGGGAATTTGCGGAGCACCCACTGCTGCTGGGCCAGCGTGAACAGGTTGTTCGTGACCCAGTAGATGATGACACCGATCGGGAACAGCGAACCGGAGACGAGCAGCGACAGCGGGATGCCGTACAGCATCAGGCGCTGGATCATCTTCTGCTGCGGGTCTTCCGCCCAGCCGGTCTTGAGGATCATCTGACGGCTGGTCAGGTAGGTCGTCGCCATCATGACCAGCACCAGGATGCCGGCGATGATCTTGACCGTGGTGCCGTTGGCCTCGAGGGCGGAGAGTTCCTCGGCGGTCGAGCCGAACTTGCCGGCCAGGGGCGCGGTGAACAGCGACGCGTGCGTGGCGCTCTCGAACTGCTCGACGGTCCAGCCGTACAGCGTCTTGCCCTGGTTGTCGGGGTTGAGACGCCGGAGGGTGTGGAACAGACCGAGGAAGACGGGGATCTGCAAGAACATCGGAAGGCAGCCCATGAGCGGGTTCGCCTTCTCCGTCTTGTAGAGCTCCATCATTTCCTTCTGGAGCGTCTCCCGGTCACCCTTGTGCTTCTCCTGCAGGACCTTGACCTTGGGCTGCAGTGCCTGCATAGCCCGCTGGCTCTTGATCTGCTTGACGAAGACGGGGAAGAGGATGACCCGGACAGTCACCACCAGGAACACGATCGCGAGAACCCACGACCAGTTCGAACCAAGGAAACGGCCGTCGGGGACCCCGATGAAGTCCCAGAGGGAGTGCCAGCGCAGAAGGATCCACGAAATGGCGAAGTAGATCCAGTCGAGACTCAATTCAGGCTCCAGTCACATCGGCAGGACGGTGACGGATCGGGTCAGGTACCGGGTCGTACCCGCCAGGGTGGAAGGGGTGGCAGCGCAGGAGCCGCCAGACTGCGAGACCCGTCCCTTTCACAGCCCCATGACGCGCCAGCGCCTCCTGGGCGTAAGCGCTGCACGAGGGATAGAACCGACAGCGGGCCGGCAGCACCGGACTCACATAACGACGGTACGCGACCACCATCGCGGTCAACACGCGGGCGAGCAGGCTCATCGCGGCCTCCGCGGCTTCCGGGCCGACGCGACCGCGCCGGAAAGGTCTGTGCCGAGTGTGGCGAACGAGGCGTCGGCCGCGGCCGGAAGAGCGCGCACGACCAGTGTCGATCCCGCCGGGAGCTCGCCGAGCAGCGGGCGCACCAGGTGCCGCAGGCGACGGCGGACCCGGTTACGGATCACGGCGTTGCCGACGGCTTTGGATACGACGAAGCCGGCGCGCGCCGTAGAGGCTTGCACCGGCTCCTCGAGAAGCAGATGAACGACAATCGTGCCTCGGCCGACACGACGACCACCGCGTATAGCTGCGGCGAAGTCGGCGCTACGTCGCAGTCTCTGCGTCGCGGCCAGCACGACTACCTGGGCATTCCGGCCCGCAAGCAGTCGGCTCAGGCCGACAGCTTGTCGCGGCCCTTTTCGCGGCGGGCCGACAGGATCGCGCGCCCGGCCCGGGTGCGCATGCGCAGCCGGAAGCCGTGGGTCTTGGCACGCCGGCGGTTGTTCGGCTGGTAGGTGCGCTTGCTCACGTCAAAACTCCGTCTTCGTACAACATCCAGGGGGCATCAAAGCTGCAAGACGCCACTTTAGCAGAGCGCGGCGGAGCAACCGCTCGACCCTACGCAGGGGTGCCACGCCGGTCAACCATAGCCTGCTCCGGCACGCCGCCGCCCTGATCGGCGGGGGGACGGCTCGTCTTTGTACACAGGTAGTGAATCTTTTGGTGCCACCGGATGCCCGCCGGTCGATGCCAGAGTTGAAGCTTCGGCGATGTCGCTGTTAGCGTGCCCGTTTGCTGGCCATCAGCGCTGTACGCATACCACGACGAGTCGGCCAAAACCAGACAAGCGGGTGAATCGTTCGTCACGGTGAGCCTGTTCACCGCGCCGTTTCAGGCTCCGGGAAGTCTGCCGACCATCCGGCCGGGGAGCGTCCGTCAAGGTGTGCACAGGTTGTGGATAACCTGTGGATAGACGGTGGACGCCGAGCGTCATCAGCACGTTCAATGTGGTGCTGGGTTGGGGGGAGCCGTCGAGTGCCCTGTGCGGCACCGACGGGGCAAGGCGGTAAGCCGGACAAGGTCCACCGGGGGTCGGTGGCGATGGGGGTGGCGCGGCGGTGGCCGATCAGGTCGACCTGAGCGGTGTGTGGAAGGCGACGCTCGACGAACTGGCCGACGAGATCTCGTCGCGTCAGCAGCGCGCCTATCTACAGCTGACGCAGTTGCGCGCCATCGTGGAGGACACCGCGCTGCTCGCCGTCCCGGACGCCTTCACCCGCGACGTCATCGAGTCGCGTCTGCGTCCCGCGATCACCGAGGCGCTGAGCCGCCGGCTGAACCGGCCGATACAGGTCGCGGTCACGGTCAAGCCCCCCGAGGACGGTTCCGGCCTCCCCGGCACGGTCTACGGCACACCCGTCGAGCCGGCGCCGGCGGCGGAGAACGAGCCTCAGCCCCGGCATTACGCCGACGCGCCACGCCAGCCCGAGCCTCAGTCCTATGACCCATATCCGACAGGCTCGGCCCAGCGGTCCGCGCCCGGCATGGCGTACCCCCGTGGTGTCCCAACCGCCCGTGGCGGCCAGGAGGCGCTCTTCGCCGACCCGTTGCCGGCGCCGCCGACCCATCCGTCGCAGATGCAGCCGCCCGGCCGCAGCGGCAATCCTGTGCCGCACGTCACTGAAAAGCCTGACTCCAACGACGCGCCGGTGCACCGCATGGCGGCCGATCCGGCCCAACTGCGCGACAACCAGCGCCGCGCCGACGACCACCGCGATCACCGCGACCCGCGCGACGACACTCTGCAGATGCGCGGCGGCGGCGACAACGGTCCCGGCCGCGCGCCGGCCGACATCCGCCCGAGCAGCAACCCGCGGGGCACCAACGACGGCAACCGGCTCAACCCGAAATACATGTTCGAGACGTTCGTCATCGGCTCGTCCAACCGTTTCGCGCACGCGGCCGCCGTCGCCGTCGCCGAGTCGCCCGCCAAGGCGTACAACCCGCTGTTCATCTACGGCAGTTCCGGGCTGGGCAAGACTCACCTGTTACACGCGATCGGCCACTACGCCACCACCCTCGGTCACGCGCGCAGCGTCCGCTATGTGTCCACCGAGGAATTCACCAACGACTTCATCAACAGCCTGCGCGACGACAAGACCCAGGCGTTCCAGCGTCGGTACCGCGACGTCGACATCCTGCTGATCGACGACATCCAGTTCCTGGAAAATCGCGAGCGTACGCAGGAGGAGTTCTTCCACACCTTCAATACGCTGCACAACGCCAACAAGCAGATCGTGATCAGCTCGGACCGTTCCCCGCGCCAGCTGGCCACGCTCGAGGACCGCATGCGCACCCGCTTCGAGTGGGGTCTACTCGCCGACATCCAGCCGCCCGATCTGGAGACGCGCATCGCGATCCTCCAGAAGAAGGCCGCCCAGGAGCGCATGTACGCCCCCGGCGACGTCCTCGAATTCATCGCGTCGCGCGTCTCCAACTCGATCCGCGAACTCGAGGGCGCCCTCATCCGGGTCACCGCCTTCGCCAGCCTCACCCGCTCGTCGGTTCAGCTCTCGCTGGCCGAGGAGGTCCTCCGCGACTTCATGCCGGACGGCGCCGGCCCTGAGATCACGGCCGACCAAATCATGGTCTCGACGGCCGACTACTTCGGCGTGAGCCTCGAGGACCTGCGCGGTCACTCCCGTTCCCGCGTGCTGGTCAACGCGCGCCAGGTCGCCATGTATCTGTGCCGTGAGTTGACCGAGCTCTCCCTCCCGCGCATCGGACAGGCTTTCGGCGGCCGCGACCACACCACGGTCATGCACGCCGACCGCAAGATCCGTCAGCACATGGCCGAGCGCCGCTCGCTCTACAACCAGATCGCCGAGCTGACCAACCGCATCAAACAAAACACCTGAGCCCTGACCTCAGGCATCAAACAGAAGACCTCCAGGCTTTTCCAGTACGCGGCCGCGCGCTTCTCAGACGCAGCCAGGATCGCCCCGCCGCCCCAGCCCCGGGCCGTAGAACTCAAGGCCGTAGGCCAGTTCCGGCCCGGCCCGCGGCCCCCGCCGCGGCCGGCCCCCGCCACCCCAAGCTCCCGCCGCTCTGAGTCGCCTGTCCACAGCCGAGCGACGTGAACAGCGCAGATCCGCGACGTGAGGGTGCTCGGACACAGAGTTATCCCCAGGCAAACCGGAGTTGTCCACAGGCAACCGGGGTGAATTAAGCGTATTTCCCAGCATTTGCCCACAGCCTGTGTACAACTTCATGCCTGGGCGAGCGAGGTTCTCCACAGGTGTGCGCATTCGCCCGCTCGACAAGACGGCCGAACGCCCCGCATCGACACTCATCCCCACGGTCACTTGTCAACGCCGGGACGCAACCGTTTCGTGCCAACGTTATCCACACTAATTCACAGGCATCCACAGGTTGTTATCCCCAGCGGTGGACAACTCGAGGGTCCGCTCTCCACAGATGTGGACAACTCCTGGGGAAATCGATGTGGATAACCACAGAGCGTGAGATCTCTGTCCACCGCCTGTGGACGGGTGTGGATTTCCTGTTGAAGAAACTGGGGACGACGGGTCGATGTCGTCCCGACGTTGTCCACAGGTCGGGGGACAAACCCCGTGGATAACCGGTGGATATCCGGTGGACAGCGGTGGACAACCCTCGGCCGGCCCGGCGGCTGTGGACGAAGACCGGGGTTTGTACCCTGGTTTCCCACATGTGAATCACCGGTGGATAACCCTCTGACCTGCAGCAACTCGAGTTCTCCACAGAGTCCACAGGACCGATGAAGACGACTGTTATCTCTTTAATAGGTAAATCAAAAGCAATCAACGGGGTGGGGGGAAGTTGTGGATGAGCTCGCTGACGGCTCGTCAGCAGTCGCGCTCCTGGAAAACCGCACCGAGAAGCAGGGGCTCAGGCAGGGACGAGCGGAACGGCCGGCTCGTTGATCAGAGCGCGGTCCGACCGGCACACGGCCCGATCGGGACATGGCACACGGCGGGACGGCGAGGGCGGCTCAACAGCGGTCACCATGGTGGACGACACTGATTAGGCCACGATCGGCTCGGCGAATAAGGTTCGTGGGGGTCGACGACGCCCCCGATACGAGGAAGCGACGCGGAGGACAAGCATGAAGTTCCGGGTGGAGCGAGACGCACTCGCCGACGCCGTGGCGTGGACGGCGAAAAGCCTTCCCAGCCGGCCGTCGGTGCCGGTCCTCGCCGGCGTCATGCTGCGCGTCACCGACAGCCGCCTGCAGGTCTCCGGCTTCGACTACGAAGTCTCGAGCCAGGTCACCGTCGAGGTGCAGGCCGACGCCGACGGCGCCGCGCTGGTCTCCGGCCGCCTGCTCGCCGAGATCACCAAGGCCCTGCCGGCCAAACCGGTCGACATCGCCGCCGTCGGCTCCCACCTCGAGCTGGTCTGCGGCAGCGCCCGCTTCACGCTGCCGACCATGCCGGTGGAGGATTACCCGAGCCTGCCCGACATGCCGTCCAGCGCCGGCACGGTCGACGCGGCCGGTTTCGCCGCCGCCGTGGCCCAGGTGGCCATCGCGGCCGGCCGGGACGAGACGCTGCCGATGATGACCGGCGTGCGCATCGAGCTCAACGGGTCCAACATGGCCATGCTCGCCACCGACCGCTACCGGCTCGCGATGCGCGAGATGGAGTGGAACCCGGACGACCCCGAGATCAGCCTCAACGCGCTCGTCCCGGCGAAAACCCTTAACGACACCGCCAAGACCATGGGCCCGCTCGGTGGCTCGGTCGTCCTGGCGCTGGCTCAGGGCAACGCCGGCGAGGGCATGATCGGTTTCGCCGGTGGCACCCGCCGCACGACGAGCCGCCTGCTCGACGGGGCCAACTACCCGCCGGTTCGGTCGCTCTTCCCGGCCAGCAGCAACGCGCAGGCCCAGGTCGGCGTGGCCGCTCTCGTCGAGGTCGTCCGCCGTGTCGCCCTGGTCGCCGAGCGCACCACCCCGGTGCTGCTGAGCTTCAGTGAGGACGGTCTGGTCGTCGAGGCCGGTGGGACGGAAGAGGCGCGGGCCAGCGAGGCGATGGAGGCGACCTTCACCGGTGAGCCCCTGACGATCGGCTTCAACCCGCAGTATTTGATCGACGGTCTCCAGAACTTGGGCGCATCGACGGCGATCCTGTCCTTCGTCGACGCGTTCAAGCCTGCTGTGATCTCCCCCGCAGGCGAAAACGGCGAAATCGTGCCCGGTTACCGCTATCTGATCATGCCGATCCGGGTAACCCGCTGATACTGAAGGTTATTCAGGGCCGACCGTTACCGGCGATCTGCCGCAGGTGACCGCTTTGGTCGCCACCGCCCTGAATAATCTTCACCGGGGACGTAAGTAACACTCACCTAGGGGGAACACCATGCAGCTCGGCCTTATCGGTCTCGGCCGAATGGGTGGGAACATGCGCGACCGGATCCGCGCGGCGGGACACGAGGTGGTCGGCTACGACCACCACCCGGAGAACAGCGACGTGGCCGACCTGGCCGGCCTGGTCTCGAAGCTCGCCGCTCCGCGCGTCGTCTGGACCATGGTCCCGGCCGGCAAGATCACCGAAGACGCCATCACCGAGCTCGCCGGGCTGCTCGAGCCGGGCGACATCATCGTGGACGGCGGCAACTCCAAGTTCACCGACGACGGCCCGCGGGCCGAGCGCCTGAAGCCCAAGGGCATCAAATACCTCGACGTCGGCGTCTCCGGCGGCGTCTGGGGCAAGGACAACGGGTACGCGCTGATGGTCGGCGGCGACGCGGAGGACGTGGCCAAGGTTCAGCCGATCTTCGACGCGCTCAAGCCGGCCGGTGAGTTCGGCTTCGCGCACGCCGGCACGCACGGCGCCGGCCACTACGCCAAGATGATCCACAACGGCATCGAGTACGGGATGATGCAGGCGTACGGCGAGGGTTACGAGATCCTCATCGCGTCCGAGCTCGTCCACAACGTGCCCGCGGTCATCAAGAGCTGGCGCGAGGGCAGCGTCGTCAAGTCGTGGCTGCTCGACCTGCTCGACCGGGCGCTCGACGAGGACCCGACGCTCTCCGGTCTCAAGGGTTACGTCGACGACACCGGCGAGGGCCGCTGGACGGTCGACGAGGCCATCCGCCTCGCGGTACCGGCCCACGTCCTGGCCGCCTCGATCTTCAACCGCTTCGAGTCGCGTCAGGACGACTCGCCGGCGATGAAGGCCGTCGCCGCGCTGCGTCAGCAGTTCGGCGGCCACGCCGTCAAGCGCTGAGGGACACGTGTACGCACGCCGGGTCGAGCTCACCGACTTCCGTTCCTACGAGCGGGTGGCGGTCGATCTCGAACCCGGCGTGTCCGTGCTGGTCGGCCAGAACGGCATGGGCAAGACCAACCTGATCGAAGCGCTCGGTTACGTGGCCACTCTGGACAGTCACCGGGTGGCCACCGACGCCCCGCTGGTGCGAGCCGGCGCCGCCTCGGCCGTGGTCCGGTGCGCGATCGTCCACGAAGGACGCGAGCTGCTGGTCGAGCTGGAGATCGTTCCCGGCAAGGCCAACCGGGCAAGGCTCAACCGTTCCCCGGTGCGCCGGCCCCGCGAGGTGCTGGGCGCCCTGCGCATGGTGCTGTTCGCCCCCGAAGACCTCGAACTGGTGCGCGGTGACCCGTCCGAACGGCGCCGCTACCTCGACGACCTCCTCGTCGCCCGCCAGCCGCGTTACGCCGGGGTGCGCTCCGACTACGACCGGGTGGTCAAGCAGCGCAACGCCCTCCTGCGGACGGCCTATCTGACCCGCAAGGTCGGCGGCAACCGCGGTCAAGATCTCTCCACCCTGGCGGTCTGGGATCAGCACCTGGCCCATCACGGCGCCGAGCTGCTGGCCGGCCGGCTCGAGCTCGCCGCCGCCCTCGGACCACACCTGACCAAGGCGTACGACGCGGTGGCGGCCGGCCGCACGGCCGCCTCGATCGTCTACGCGTCCCGGCTCGGCGACGGCTTGACCTCGGACCGCCCGGCCCTCGAGCAGGCCCTGCTCGCCTCGCTGGAGGAACGCCGCCCGGCCGAGATCGAGCGGGGGACGACTCTGGTCGGCCCGCACCGCGACGACCTCACGCTGGCCCTGGGCGACCTGCCGGCGAAGGGCTACGCCAGCCACGGCGAGTCCTGGTCGTTCGCGCTGGCGCTGCGCCTGGCCGCGTACGACCTGTTGCGCTCCGACGGCATCGAGCCGGTGCTGGTGCTCGACGACGTCTTCGCCGAGCTGGACGGCGGCCGCCGCGAACGGCTGGCCGCCCTGGTCTCGGACGCGGCACAATTGCTGGTCACCTGCGCCGTACCGGAGGATGTTCCGGCCGCCCTGCGTGGGGCACGCTTCGACGTGACGACAGGAGCGGTGAACCGTGCCGTCTGACCATGACCGGGAACGGCACGACGACCTGGTGCGCGAGCGCCATCAGGGTCTGGCTCGCGAGCGCAACGCCGATCTCACCCGCGGCCTGCGGGACGACCTGGTGCGCGAGCACCGGCCGCCGCGTCAGCACGGGGACAGGCCCGACCTGCCGTCCACCGCCGAACGTTATCCACAGGCCGATCCCCAGGGTCTGGCTCGCGCCGAGCTGGGCGACGTCGACGACGGCTGGTACGCGGCCGAGCCGCCGCCGGCCGGTGGCGCCACCCGCCGCGGCCCGAACGGCCCGAGCGGGCGACAGCGTGATCGCGACGAGAGGCCCGCTGAGGCTTCTTCCGGAGCTGATCGTGGTGCTGATGGGGGTCAGGGCGGTTCGACCCCGCAGGAGGTCGCTGAGGGCGCTGCCGGCCCTGATCTTGCCCGCGCCGTGCTCGACGCCGCGCTCGCCAAGCGCCGGGACGCCGCCGCGCGTGCCCCTCGGCGGCGCAGCGGCACGGGCGAGGGCTCAGGCAAGCGGCTCCGGGGCTATTCCGGGCCCGGCCCCGACCCGCGCGACCCGCAGACCTTCGGTTCGATGCTCGACAAGCTGATGAAATCCCGCGGCTGGGAGCGCCCGAAGGCCGAGGCCACCGTCTTCGGCGCCTGGGAAAGGGTCGTCGGCGCCGACATCGCCCAGCACAGCCGCCCGGTCAAGCTGGACGCCGGCGTGCTGACCGTCGAGGCCGAGTCCACCGCCTGGGCGACTCAGCTGCGCATGCTGGCCGCCACCCTGCTGCGCAACATCGGCAAAGAGGTCGGTCACAACGTCGTCACCAAGCTCAACATCCACGGCCCGGCCGCCCCGTCCTGGAACAAGGGGCCCCGCCGGGTGCAGGGCCGGGGCCCCCGGGACACGTACGGCTGATCCGGAACGGGCGTCAGTAGTCGGCGAAGACGGCGAATCCTCGTTCGGCGCAGCGACGGTAGAAGCCGGCCAGGATGGCCAGCTCGGAGCGGGCGAAACTCCAGTGCGGCGCGTTGCCGGCCTCGTCGCGCAGGGCCGTCAGCCGATGGTCGAGCCAGCGCAGCTGCTGCTCGGCCAGCCGGCCGGCCGCGACCGCGTTGCGCATGACGTCGGCCACCGAGTCGAAGGTGACCAGGTCACCGTATTTCTCGTGGCCCTCGACGAAGCGTTCCAGACCGCCCGCGATCCACGCGCAGCCGTCCGGATCGATCACCGGGTCCTCGTCCTCGGCCGCGGCGTCGGTGGCGTAGAGCACGCCGCCGAGCCCGAGCAGAAGATCGACGAGCTCGGTGTACGCCGTGGCGCGCACCGTGCCGGTCTTGGCGATGTGCAGCGCCAGGGCTCCGGTGGGCGCGGCGATCTCGGGCGCGTCGGCGATCGCCCCGAAATCGACGAACTCGGCGGGAGCCACCGGGTCGTAGTACTGATTCGTCCGCGGCCAGTGCACCGCGACGTTCTCCAGCCCCTTGTCGTGCGCCATGTGGGGGCCACCCCTCCTCGACCTGCGTTGCAGAGCGTGCCGCGGCGGAAACCGATGCAACCCCGCGTTATGAGGTCCGGCCATGCACCGGCCCGCGCGGGCAGAGGTTACGACACAAACCCCCGCCTTCGGGAGGCAGTGTCGCAGTGCGTGGCGGAGAGTGCTTGCAGGCGCGCCCCAGGGAAGGGCGGCCGGATCACTTGCCGTTGCGCGAGCGCCCCCGCTCCGTGTAGGGGGAGACTTGGGAGCGGCCTCCGATCCGGCTACGGCAATCTGAGGCACCCGGAAGGGGTGCCGGACCCTCACCAACTCGCTTCGGCGGAGTAGAATCGACGGAGACCGGGAAAACCTCTCTGTAACGACCGCAGTTCTGCCTCTTAGTGGACAAAACAGTGCGCGGTCGTCACGCTACGCGGTTTTTCCAGCCGATCACGTTCCGCGGGCCTGCCGCGGCGACCGGCGTGCACGGTTCCACCGGTGGTCCGCTCCTCCTCGCGGGTTGTCATCAGTGGCTCACCCTGCCTGCCGCCGCCCGCCGCGCGCCCGCCGACCCCGCGCGGGGCCTCAACGGGCCTTGCACGAGAAAGTGGCCGAGGGTGGCAGAGAACAAGCAGGAATACGGTGCTGAGTCGATCACGGTGCTGGAGGGCCTCGAGGCCGTCCGCAAGCGCCCTGGTATGTACATCGGCTCCACCGGTGAGCGGGGTCTGCACCACCTGGTCTGGGAAGTCGTGGACAACGCGGTGGACGAGGCCCTGGCCGGCTACTGCGACACGATCGACGTGGTCCTGCTGGCCGACGGTGGCGTCTCGGTCACTGACAACGGCCGTGGTTTCCCGGTCGACCTGCACCCCAAGCTGAAGAAGCCGGGCGTCGAGGTGGCGCTCACCGTGCTGCACGCCGGCGGCAAGTTCGACGGCAAGGCGTACGCGGTCTCCGGTGGTCTGCACGGCGTCGGCGTGTCGGTCGTGAACGCGCTCTCCACCAAGATGTTCGTCGAGATCAACAAGTCCGGCAACGTCTACCGCCAGCACTACACCGCGTCCAAGCCCGGCCCGCTGGAGAAGGGCGAGGCCACCACGAAGACCGGCTCGATGGTGCAGTTCTGGCCCGACCCGACGATCTTCGAGACGATCGAGTTCGACTGGCAGACGATCTACCGCCGCATCCAGGAGTACGCGTTCCTCAACAAGGCGCTGACGATCCACCTGACCGACCTGCGGACGGAGCACCTCGAGGACGGTGAGCCTCGCAAGGTCACCTTCATGTACGAGAACGGCATCGCCGACTTCGTGCGTCACCTCAACAACACCAAGACGCCGATCCACAAGACGGTGATCGAGTTCGAGGCCGAAGCGAACGACGAGGGCATGGCTCTCGAGATCGCGATGCAGTGGAACGAGTCGTACGGCGAATCGGTCTACACCTTCGCCAACACGATCAACACGCACGAGGGTGGTACGCACGAGGAGGGCTTCCGGGCGGCGCTGACCAGCATCGTCAACCGCTACGGGGTCGAGAAGAAGTTCCTCAAGGGCGACGAGAAGCTGTCCGGCGAGGACATTCGCGAGGGTCTCGCCGCTATCATCTCGGTGAAACTGGCCAACCCGCAGTTCGAGGGTCAGACCAAGACGAAGCTCGGCAACACCGACATGAAGGGCTTCGTGCAGAAGGTCGCCAACGAGCGGATCGCCGACTGGTTCGACCGCAACCCGGCCGACGCCAAGATGATCATCACCAAGGCGTCCCAGGCCGCCCGGGCCCGCATCGCGGCTCAGCAGGCGCGCAAGCTGGCCCGCCGCAAGTCGCTGCTCGAGTCCGGCTCGATGCCGGGCAAGCTGGCCGACTGCCAGTCGACCGACCCGCGGGTGTCCGAGCTGTTCATCGTCGAGGGCGACTCGGCCGGCGGCTCGGCCAAGCAGGGCCGCGACAGCCAGATCCAGGCCATCCTGCCGATCCGCGGCAAGATCCTGAACGTGGAGAAGGCCCGCATCGACCGGGTGCTGAAGAACAACGAGGTCCAGTCGCTGATCACGGCGCTGGGCACCGGCATCCACGAGGACTTCGACGTCGCCAAGCTGCGCTACCACAAGGTCGTGCTGATGGCCGACGCCGACGTCGACGGCCAGCACATCCAGACGCTCCTGCTCACCCTGCTGTTCCGCTTCATGCGGCCGCTGGTCGAGCTGGGCCACGTTTATCTGGCCGCACCGCCGCTCTACAAGATCAAGTGGAACAGGCGCGGCGACGACGCCCAGTACGCCTACTCCGACCGGGAGCGGGACGGGCTGATCGAGCTGCGTCAGCAGAAGAAGGCGAACGCGAAGCCCGACGACATCCAGCGGTTCAAGGGTCTCGGCGAGATG
This sequence comes from Actinoplanes sp., assembly GCA_965217855.1. Lineage (GTDB taxonomy): Bacteria > Actinomycetota > Actinomycetes > Mycobacteriales > Micromonosporaceae > Actinoplanes. The sequence goes on from CBDCJN010000020.1 coordinate 135,234, forward strand.
AACTTCCAGGAGCTGTGGGACACGACCATGGACCCGGCCACCCGGACGCTACGCCAGGTGACGCTCGACGACGCCGCAGTGGCCGACGAGTTGTTCAGCGTGCTGATGGGTGAGGACGTGGAAGCGAGGCGTTCGTTCATCCAGCGAAACGCCAAGGACGTGCGCTTCCTCGACATCTAGGTGAAGGGGAGGGGCGGCTGTATCCACAGCGTCCCTCCACTTTCCACAACGTTATCCACAGCAGGATGCGTATTTTCGTCGTACATGTCTGGTTTCACCTTGAGTAAGGGTTAACAGTGACTGACACTCCCGAGCCCCCCGACGCCGACGAGCCGGCCGAGATCCCCGGCGGCGTGACCCAGCGGGTCGAGCCCGTCGGCCTCGAGGTCGAGATGCAGCGTTCGTACCTCGACTACGCGATGAGCGTGATCGTGGGCCGCGCGCTGCCCGACGTCCGGGACGGCCTCAAGCCGGTACACCGCAAGATCCTTTACGCGATGTACGACTCGGGCTTCCGGCCCGACCGCGGCTACGTCAAGTGCGCGCGCGTCGTCGGCGACGTGATGGGCAACTATCACCCGCACGGCGACTCGTCGATCTACGACGCGCTGGTGCGTATGGGGCAGCCGTGGTCGCTGCGCTACCCGCTGATCGACGGCAACGGCAACTTCGGCTCGCCGGGCAACGACCCGCCGGCCGCCATGCGCTACACCGAGGCGAAGCTGTCGCAGCTCGCCATGGAGATGCTGCGCGACATCGACGAAGACACCGTCGACATGCAGGACAACTACGACGGCCGTACGCAGGAGCCGACGATCCTGCCCGCGCGGTTCCCCAACCTGCTGGTCAACGGCTCCGAGGGCATCGCGGTCGGCATGGCCACCAAGATCCCGCCGCACAACCTGCGCGAGATCGCGGGGGCCGTGCAGTGGGTGCTCGACCACCCCGAGGCGGACGAGGCGGAGACCCTCGAGGCACTGCTCGAGATCGTCAAGGGTCCCGACTTCCCGACCTACGGGCTGATCGTCGGCCAGCAGGCGATCCAGGACGCGTACCGGACTGGTCGTGGCTCGATCCGCATGCGGGCCGTGGTCGAGGTCTCCGAGGACGCCCGGGGCCGGCCCTGCCTGATCGTCACCGAGCTGCCCTACCAGGTCAACCCGGACAACCTCGCCGAGCGGGTGGCCGAGCTGGTCAAGGAGGGCAAGCTCACCGGCATCGCCGACATCCGGGACGAGTCCTCCGGCCGTACGGGCATGCGCCTGATCCTCGTCCTCAAGCGGGACGCGGTCGCCAAGGTCGTGCTGAACAACCTCTACAAGCACACGCAGCTGCAGGAGACGTTCGGCGCCAACATGCTGGCGCTGGTCGACGGGGTGCCGCGCACGCTCAACCTCGCGCAGTTCATCCGCTACTACGTCGACCACCAGATCGAGGTCATCCGCAGGCGTACGGCCTACCGCCTGCGCAAGGCCGAGGAACGCGCGCACATCCTGCGCGGCCTGGTCAAGGCGCTCGACATGCTCGACGAGGTGATCGCCCTGATCCGGCGCTCGCCGACCGTCGAGGATTCGCGTCAGGGCCTGATGCAGCTGCTCGACGTCGACGAGATCCAGGCCACCGCGATCCTCGACATGCAGCTGCGCCGGCTGGCCGCCCTCGAGCGCCAGAAGATCATCGACGAGCTGGCGAAGATCGAGATCGAGATCGCCGACCTCAAGGACATCCTGGCCAAGCCGGAACGGCAGCGGGTGATCGTCTCCGAGGAACTGGCCGAGATCGTGGCCAAGTTCGGCGACGAGCGGAAGACCCAGATCATCCCGTTCGACGGTGAGGTCTCCATGGAGGACCTCATCACGCGCGAGGACGTTGTGGTGACGATCACACGAACTGGTTATGCCAAGCGCACAAAGACCGACCTCTATCGGTCGCAGAAGCGCGGTGGCAAGGGCGTGAGCGGCGCAACCTTGCGCCAGGACGACATCGTCTCGCACTTCTTCGTGATCTCGACGCACGACTGGATGTTGTTCTTCACCAACAAGGGCCGGGTCTACCGGGCCAAGGCGTACGAGCTGCCCGAGGCGGCCCGGGTGGCCAAGGGACAGCACGTCGCGAACCTGCTGGCCTTCCAGCCGGACGAGCACATCGCCCAGGTCATCCAGATCCCGAACTACCAGCTCGCGCCCTACCTTGTGCTCGCCACTAAGAATGGTCTCGTGAAGAAGACCCGGCTCGAGGAATTTGACTCCAACCGCAGCGGTGGCATCATCGCCATCAACCTGCGGGAGGACGACGAGTTGGTGGGCGCGGCCCTGGCGTCATCGGAGAACGACCTGCTCCTGGTGTCCAAGCACGCGCAGGCCATCCGGTTCAACGCCACCGACGAGGCGCTGCGCCCGATGGGCCGGGCGACCTCCGGGGTGATCGGCATGCGGTTCAGCGACAACGACGAACTGCTGGCCATGGAGGTCGTACGCGACGGCATGGATGTGTTGGTCGCCACCAATGGTGGGTATGCGAAGCGGACGCCGATCGAGGAGTATCCCGTGCAGGGCAGGGGCGGCAAGGGCGTCCTCACCGCAAAAATCACGGAACGCCGTGGTGGACTGGTGGGGGCACTCGTGATCAGTCCCGAGGATGAACTATTTGCCATCACCAGCAATGGTGGTGTCATCCGGACTCCCGTGAAGCCTGTACGGCGCACACGGGATCGGAACACAATGGGGGTCAAGCTGATGGACCTCCCAGAAGGTGTAACCATCGTGGCGCTTGCTCGCAATGCCGACGAGCCTGACGAACAGGACTAGTTGATGCCGGAGACACAGGCGAAGTCGGGGGCCACGGGAGGCTCAGCGACTCCGGGCGAGGCGGCCAAGAAAGACGGCGCCGCCCCGAACGGACGTGACGCTGCAGCCCGCGGCGCGGCGACCCCCGCCGAGCCCCCGTCCCCGCCGAAATTCACCCGGGCGCCGGGCATGGCCCCGCCGCCGGGTGAACCGCCCGCCGACCACGACGGTCCCGACGCGAAACGCCCAGGCGGGCCCGTCAAGGGCTCGGCCAGCGTGCCGACCGTCACCAAGGGCAAGGGCGCGGCCCCCGGCAGCAACTCGGGCCGGGTCAGTGTGCCGCCGTCCGGCAAACCCGGTGGCGTCGGCACCGGCCCGCAGCAGCGCCCCAGCGGCGCCGGTACCCCCGCGGGTGGCAACGCGAGCAGCGTCGCCAAGGCACCGACCCGTCCAGCCAACGCGCCCGCGTCCGGAGCCGCCGCCAGTGGCTCCGCCGCGGTCGGTGCGGCCCGGGTCACCGAGGCGGTCCGTTCGGCGCGGTCCACGGTCTCGTCGGCGGCCGCCCGCGGCCCCCGCCGGGCCCGGCTCAACCTCAAGCGGATCGACCCCTGGTCCGTGATGAAGTTCTCGTTCGCCGTGTCCGTGGTGCTCTTCATCGTCGTGGTCGTGGCCACCTCGGTGCTCTACCTCGCACTCGACGCCATGGGTGTCTGGGGCGAGGTCAACACGAGCCTCAAGGAGCTGGTCAGCGCCAGCGGCGGCGAGGGCTCGTCGTCCAGCGGCGGCTTCCAGATCACCGCCTGGGGCGTCATCGGCACGTCGATGCTGATCGGCGCGGTCAACGTGGTGCTGTTCACCGCGCTGGCCACGCTGGGTGCGTTCATCTACAACGTTTGCGCCGACCTCGTCGGTGGCGTCGAGCTGACCCTCGCCGAGCGGGACTGACCGACGCGTACGGGGTCCGGGAGCCACCCCCGTTTTGGTGGCTCCCCGGCCCGTGCGGTAACCTTCGGTGTCGCACTTGAGGGGCTATAGCTCAGTCGGTTAGAGCGCAGAGCTGATAACTCTGAGGTCGCTGGTTCGATTCCAGCTAGCCCCACGAGCGGCGGGTCTCCCTGTCCGCAGACTGCGCGGACGGGGTCCGCTCTCTTTGTCTACTCAGGGGGCCGAGCCCCCTGAAACCCCACGGTGCGGTGGCCACTCTGAGTGACTTGGCTCGTGGCCCAGCGGCCACATTGTGGGTCTCGGATCGTTCGGGTTCGCCTTGATTGTGGGGGTTCGCAGTGCTGAAGAAGCTCCTGATTGTTGCCGGGGTTCTGGGCACGGCGGCTTTCGTGTTCAAGAAGGTTAAGGCGTCCAGTGATGAGCGGGCGTTGTGGCACGAGGCGACTAACGCGCCGGACCTCCGATAAGTTCGGGGCCCTAGCTCAACTGGCAGAGCACCGCCTTTGCAAGGCGGGGGTTAGGGGTTCAAGTCCCCTGGGCTCCACAAAATAGATCTTGCTGGCCGACGTCGATCCCGGGACGTCGGCCGTTTTGTGTCTGTGGGCGGTGCCGCGTTTGTGGGCCGGTGTGCCGGTGGGCTTTAGAAGTCGGCGAAGCTGGTCATGCCGGCGGCCTTGAGGATCTCGGCCTTGACCTGGGGGCAGGATGCTTCGGTCTGGGCGTCCAAGACGGTGCCGTCGGCCAGCTTGTCGTGGGTTTCGTAGAAGCTGGACAGGCTCATGGTCAGTTGGGCCATCGCGCCGACCTCGGAGCCGACGGCCTTGATGCGGGGGAGTTCCTTCTTCAGGTGGGCGCAGACCTCCTTACCCGCCGTCGCATCGTCGGCGCCGGCCGCATCGTCGGCTGTGGTGGTCTCGGTAGTGGCGGCCGTGGTGGCGGGGGCTGCTGCGCCGGCATCGGCGTCGGTGGGGCTGTCGCTGGTTGACGCCGAACAACCGGTCAGGGCGAGCGCGGCGGCCGCGGTCACGCTCACCAGAACACCTCGAAGACTCATGCTGTGAAGTGCACCAGCGGCCGCTAAAGAACGGCTTAAGGCGCTCGGCGGTGATTCACGCAGGGCCGGCCTAGCTAGGCACCACGACGGCCGCCGTACGCGGTCGAAGTGGCGATGGCTGGTATCCCCGATCTGTGGCCGGGGTCTCACGTCCGGCGGTCGTTTGATCTACTGGTCGCCGTGCGGCGCCGCGTGATGTTGACTCTGATGGCTGGTGGCCTGCTGGCCGGGTGTGGATCCCGGTCCGGTACGCCGGTGGCCTCGTCCTCGTCGGAGGCGGCAGCGACCCTCGAAGCGGTTGCTCCGCAGGAGGCGGTCGCGGCCGACTACGCCTGGTTCCGGCAGGTCGCCGATCTGCGGAAGGGCTTCTGCTTCACCTGGGTGCACAAGGTGCGCCCGTCCCAGGTGCTCGAGCGCATGGACGCCAAGGAGCTCGAGCGGGTCGGCTGGCAGCAGCTGGTCGGCGCGGGCGACGGCCAGCGCGGCGCGATCGAGAAGTACTACTTCGGCGTCTCGCGGCTCACCGACGACTGGTCGCTGGTCGTCGAGGACAACGGGGAGCTGGGCCTGGCCGACGACCTGCTGCGCCCGCTGTCGGCCGGCACGACGCTGGTGAGCGTCTACCGGGGCGAGAACGGGCGCGGGCGGTTCCTGCTCATGGACGACCGTTCGGTGCAGCTGGATTTCGATCCGGCCGCCTATGAGCGCCGGTCCGGGAGCCGCGCGGCCGAGCTGGGCCCGATGGCCGAGGCGGCCGGATTCGCCGGCACGAAGGACCCGGAAACCCTCACCGCGGCCGCGTTCGCGCTGGCCGAGCGGTTTACCGAGGTTCCGCTGAGCCTGGAGTTCCTGCAGAGCCGCACCTACCTGTTCAGCACCGTCCCGATTGGTCACCGAAAGAGTCAATAGCCGTTCGGTTGTTGCACCGGTGATTGCGTGCAGGCCAATATCCACCTGTGACGATGCGCACCTCCGATCTACTCACCATGGGTGAGGCCGCGATCCTTCTGCGGTTCTCGCGGCGGCGCGTGCTCGACCTCTGCGCGCGCGGGCTCCTGCCGTACGTCAGCCTCGGCTCGCATCGGCGGGTCCGGCGGGCCGACGTCGAGGCCCTCATCCATCCCGTGCTGACGCGCACCGAGCTGGAGCAGCTCTGGCTGCATCAGGCGATCGCCGCCCGCTTTCAGGCCCAGCCTTCGATCGTGCTCGCCACCGCCACGATCAACCTGCGTCGCTTGCGTCGCCTGCATCCGGGCGGCCCCGAGTGGGAGTGGCTGGACAGGTGGGAGGTGCTGCTGGCCGGCGATCGGTCGGTGGTGCTGGACGCGCTGACGTCCCCGGCCCAGTACGCGGTGCGGCTGCGCACAGCGTCACCCTTCGCCGGTGTGCTGTCCGAAAGGGAGCGTCGGGCCGTGCTCGACGCTCTGGCCGAAAGCCGCCGTGACCAGGCCCGGCCCATGCAACTGGCGAGTCTCGAGCGGGTCATGCGCGCGGTCTGAGCCATCGCGGCGGTGCGCTCCGTGAGTCCTCGATCACAAAACAAGAAAAGGGACTTATGTAAATCGTGGCGGCGGGCGGATAGTGAATCGGTTCCAAGATTTTCGGTCGCCGCGATGCGGGCACGCACCGCGACAGGCTGCGCCCGGAGGTACCGATGACGATCACGACCCCCCACACCACGACCACTGCGACAAAGGTCCAGGCTGTTCTCGAAGCCCTGCTTCAGACGCCGTTGCCCGTGCGCCTGCGAGCCTGGGACGGCTCGACCACCGGCCCGGCCGACGCGCCGACACTGGTCATCCGCCACCGCCGCGCGCTGCGCCGGCTGATGTGGCAGCCCAACGAGCTCGGGCTCGCTCGCGCCTATGTCGCCGGCGAGATCGACGTCGAGGGCGATCTCTACGAGGCCCTGACCCGGTTGGCCGCGCTGATCTGGCGCGCCCCCGACCTCAGAGACGTGCCGATCCGCACGGTCGCGGCTGATCTCGTACGCCTCGGCGTGCTCGGCACCCAGCCCAAGCCGCCGCCGGAGGAGATGGTCGTCAGCGGCGCCCGGCACAGCAAGCGCCGCGACCGGCAGGCGGTCAGCCACCACTACGACGTCGGCAACGACTTCTACCGTCTCGTCCTCGGCCCCAGCATGGTCTATTCGTGCGCGTACTGGATGTCCGACCAACCCGGGTACGGGCTGGAGGACGCGCAGCGCGACAAGCTCGACCTGATCTGCCGCAAGCTCGGCCTCGAGCCGGGTGAGCGGCTGCTCGACGTCGGGTGTGGCTGGGGCAGCCTGGCCATTCACGCCGCCCGCGAGTACGGCGTCCAGGTCGTCGGCATCACGCTCTCGACCGAGCAGGCCGAATTCGCCCGCAAGCAGGTCGCCGAGGCGGGGCTCACCGACCAGGTCGAGATCCGGGTCGAGGACTACCGCGACCTCGAGGACAGCCCGTTCGACGCGATCTCCAGCGTGGGTATGGCGGAGCACGTCGGCACCGAGCCGTACGCGGAGTACGCGCAGATCCTCTACCGCCGGCTCAAGCCGGGCGGGCGGCTGCTCAACCACCAGATCTCGCGCCTGCACCTGCCGCCGAAACAGCCGCACCAGCCGCGCAGCTTCATCGACGCGTACGTCTTCCCGGACGGTGAGCTGGCTCCCGTGGGCACGACGGTCACCCTTCTCGAGCAGGCCGGTTTCGAGGTCCGCGACGTGCACGCGCTCCGCGAGCACTACGGCCAGACCCTGCGGGCCTGGGTCGCGAACCTGGAGGCGGACTGGTCGGCGGCCGAGCACCTGACGAGCCCCGGGCGTGCGCGGGTGTGGCGGCTCTACATGGCGGCGTCGGCGCTCGCCTTCGAGCAGTCACGCATCGGGGTCAACCAGGTGCTCGCCGTGCGCGATCACCGTGACGGAGAGAGTGACATGCCGCGTACGCGCAGTGACTACGCGTTCTGATCGGTTTCGGTCATTCGGGGCAGGTAACGCGTCTCTGTCCTCTTCGGTCGGTGACGGTTCCGTTACGCAGGAACGAATGTGGACGATATCCACAGCTTTCGAACTCACCGCGCGCGACCACAGCAACGGCAGTTAGCCTGCGTTGCGTGAGCGAACGAAAACGGGCGGCTGCCGTGATCGTGCGGGACGGCCGCGTACTGATGGTGCATGAACGCAGTCGGCGATCCGGTGGCGGTGAGTGGTGGACTTTGCCGGGCGGTGGTCTCGAACCGGGTGAGACCGCGGAGGAGGCGGTGAAGCGGGAGGTCTTCGAGGAGACCGGGCTCGTGGTGAGCGACGCCCGGTACGTCCTCGAGATGCCCTATCCGTCCGGCATGACGTCGGTCTTCTCGGTGACGGTGGCCGACGGCGAGCCCCGCATCGGCATCGACGACGGGTTCGGCCCTGAGTTGCTCGGGCTCGACTGGCTACCCGCGCCGGAGCTCCCGATCGAGACGAATGGTGGCGTCCCGGTGCCGCCGATTATCGTGGTGCTGCCGACCTGAGGCCACGGCCGGGCGGTGGCCGGTCGCCTGCGGAGGCATCACCGGGCCGTGCCCAGCGGTGGGGGCAGGGCCGGGCTCGTCGGCAACCGTTTCGACCGGTGCCGCCACAACCGTGTGGGCCGCGATCTCGCGGCGCCGCTCGGTGACGAAATATCCGCAGCTCGCGGCGTAGGCGACGGCCAGGGCCAGACCCACGGCCCGGGTCGGCAGCGTGTCCAGCACGAGGATGCTCATCACCAGAGCCGCCTCGGCCCAGATGCCCAGCAGCACCGCGTTGGTGGTGTCCTCGCGTGACCAGCGCTGGGTGCCCCGGCGGGCCTGGCGCTTGATCTCGTCGACCAGGGAGTGCCCGAGGCCGAGGGTCAGGGCGCCGAGCAGGAGGGTCGCGAAGGCCGAGTGGACCTCGCCGCCGACGGAGGCGGCCATGGCCGTCCCGCCGGCCAGCAGGGCCAGTCCGCTCACGGTCCCGACCCGTGCTTTGCGACGCTCCTCCATACCCACAAAGGCTCGGCAGCCGGAGCCCCATCCTGAGCATCACGGGCGAGAGAAACTGGGCGGGAGGGGGACAGGCCTACCTGCGGGCCCGGTCGTGAGCAAAGATTGCGGCGTGATGGGAAGCCTGAAACTCGAGCCCGCTCAGTCCCGACCCGATCTGCTGGCCGTCCCGGTCGCCAAGGCCCTCGCCGTCTGGCCCGAGGACGCGCCGATCGACGGCGACCAGGTGCTGGTGGCGCCGATCGATGCCGAGCTGGCCGACACGGCGGCCTTCTGCGAGGCGTACGGCGTGGGTCTGGAGGTCTCGGCGAACTGCGTGATCGTGGCCGGCAAGCGGGGCGAGATCGTCAAGTACGCGGCCTGCATTGTCCTCGCCACGACGCGCGCCGACGTGAACGGGGTCGTCCGGCGGCACCTGGATGTGCGCAAGTGCAGCTTCGCCCCGATGGACGAGGCGGTGCGCCTGACCGGCATGGAGTACGGCGGCATCACCCCGATCGGCCTGCCCGCCGACTGGCCCATCCTGGTCGACTCGCGGGTCGCCGCCGCCCCGCACGTGATCGTCGGCTCCGGCGTCCGCCACAGCAAAATCGCCATCGCCGGCCCAGCCCTCGGCGCCCTCCCCGGCGCCCAAGTGATCGAAAACTTGGCCCGCGAGGTCTAACCAAACCGCACACCGCAACCCATGCGCTGTTGATTTGGTGGTCCAGCCGTCCGTAGGACCAGGCTCAGGGGCAGGCACGGTGTTGATTTGGTGGTCCAGCCGTCCGTAGGACCAGGCTCAGGGGCAGGCACGGTGTTGATTTGGTGGTCCAGCCGTCCGTAGGACCAGGCTCAGGGGCAGGCACGGTGTTGATTTGGTGGTCCAGCCGTCCGTAGGACCAGGCTCAGGAGTAACCACAGTTTCACGTGGAACATCTATCTGCCGGCGTCGACGGCCTCGCGTCGGGCGATCTCCTCCAGGGCTTCGAGCAGCGTCGCCGCGTCCTGTGCGCCCTGGACGGCGTACTTGCCGTCGACCACGAAGAACGGAACGCTCGAGATGCCCAGCTCGCGGGCCTCGGCCAGGTCGGCCTGCACCGCTCCCGTGCCGGCCTCCGACGCGATGTAGGCCGCCGCGGCGGTGGCATCCAGGCCGATCGAGCCGGCCACCGAGGCCAGCGCCGCCGGTGACCCGATGTCGAGGCCGCCGACGAAATGGGCCTGCTGCAGCGCTTCCAGCATCTCGGCCTGACGGCCCTGACCGGCGGCCCAGACCAGCAGCCGGTGACTGTCGAACGTGTTGGCCGCGATCGCCCGGTCGTAGTCGAGCCGGAGCCCGTCGGCCGCCGCGACCGAGGTGACGTGCCCGAGCATCTGACCGACCCGCTCCGGCCCGAACTTGGCCGCCATGGCCCGCGTGATCGGCAGACCCGGCGGCACCGGCGACGGGTCGAGCTGGAACGCCCGGAACGTCACCGAGACCTCGCCGTCGAACTGGGCGATCGCCGACTCGAGCCGCCGCTTACCGAGGTAGCACCACGGGCAGACGACATCGGACCAGACCTGGACATCCATCGGGCCCCCTAGCCGGTGACCAATTGAGCGGCGACCTGCCGCTTGAGCCGGGCCAGGATCGCCGAACCGCCGCGGATGCGCAGCGGGCTGATCGTCTGGGCCAGCCCCATCCGCGCGTAGAGGTCGTCCGGCACGGCCAGGATCTCGGCGGTCGTGGCGCCCTCGAGCCCCTCGGCCAGGATGCCGGCGAAGGCCCGGGTGGTCGGCGCCTCGGGCGGGCAGTCGAAGAACGTCTGCACCGTGTCGTCGGGCTGCACCACGACCTTGAGGAAGAACTGGGTCTGACACTCGGGCACCTGCTCCATGCCGTCGTGTGCGGCCAGGTCGGCCGGGAGCGGCGGCATGGAGTCGGCGAACTCGAGCAGCATTTCGAGCACCACGTCGCGTGGCGCCGAGGCGAACTCGTCCACGATCTCGGCGAGTTTCGGAGGCATGTCGGTCACGGGACCGAGATTAACGCGCGGAGCTCAGGCCGACATCGACGTGGGCAGCAACGCCACGTCGCTCAGGCTCAGGATGCCGACCACCTTGCGGTCGGCGTCGCACACCAGCAGTCGCCGGACACCCCGCTCGCGCATGGCCTGCACGGCCTCGTCGACCGTGGCCGACTGCTCGACCATCAGCAACTCGTGGGCCGTGATGGCGCCGAGCGAGGTCGATTTCGGCGGCAGGTTTTCCGCGATGGCCCGCACCACGATGTCGCGGTCGGTGACCACGCCGATGATCGTCGGGCCGCGGGTCACCACCACGTCGCCGATGCCACGGTCGCGCATCACCTGCGCCGCCTCGTCCAGCATCGTGGCCTCGGGCAGATAGACCACCTGCCGGGTCATCACCTCGGCGACCGGAACTCTGGTCATGCGCACACCTCCCGTTGGTGAACGAGTTACCCGAGTGAAGCAGTGATTACACGCCGTATGTCCGTCAGCGCCACGTCGTTTCGTTCCCCCGTGCGGCGATCGCGAATTTCACCGTACCCCTCGCTCAGACGGCGGCCGATCACGACGGACCGGGCGATGCCGATCAGCTCGGCATCGGTGAATTTCACTCCGGCCGAGAGCTGGGGGCGATCGTCGACAAGCACCCGCAGACCGGCCGCGACCAGCTCACCGGCGAGCGCGAGGGCCGCTTCGACCTGGCCGTCCTTGCCGGCCGCGACGATGTGCACGTCGGCCGGCGCCACCTCGTCGGGCCACAGCAGGCCGCGCTCGTCGTGATGCTGTTCGGCGATCGCCGCGACGGCCCGGGACACCCCGATCCCGTACGACCCCATGGTCGGCCGCACCGGCTTGCCGTCCGCACCCAGCACGTCCACCTTGAACGCCTCGGTGTAGCGCCGGCCCAGCTGGAAGATGTGGCCGATCTCGATGCCCCGCCGCATGGTCAGCGACCCGGCGCCGCAGGCCGAGCAGGGGTCGCCGGCCCGCACCTCGGCCGCCTCGATGGTGCCGTCCGGGGTGAAGTCGCGCCCGGCGACCACGTTGATCGCGTGCCGGCCGAGTTCGTTGGCCCCGGTCAGCCAGGCCGTTCCGGGCGCGACCCGCGGGTCGGCCAGATAGCGCGCCTTGATCCCCTGCGGGCCGATGTAGCCCTTGACCAGGTCGGGCCGGGCCGCGAAGTCGTCGAAGAGGGTGGCCGTGGCCGGGGCCAGCGAGGCGTCGAGCCGCTTGAGGTCGACCTCGCGGTCGCCCGGCAGGCCGATCACCAGCACCTCGTCGTCGGCGCCGGGCCGGTGCACCGTGACCACCACGTTCTTGAGCGTGTCGGCCGCCGTCCAGTCGGTGCGGCCGCCGAGCGTGCGGGCATCGGCCAGGTCGACCAGCGACGCGATGGTCGGGGTATCCGGGGTGTCGTGCACCTCGAGCGGCCCCGACGAGACCGGGGTCGAGGACGGCACCGGGGTCACGACGGCCTCGGTGTTCGCGGCGAACGAGCAGGAGGTGCAGCCGACGAACGTGTCCTCGCCGACGTCGGAGGTGGCGAGGAACTCCTCAGAGGCCGAGCCGCCCATCGCGCCCGACATCGCCGCGACGATCGTGTGGGCCAGGCCGAGCCGCTCGAAGGCCCGTTGGTAGGCCGCACGGAGCGTGGCATAGGTCTCGGTCAGCTCACTGTCAGTGAGTGAGAAAGAATACGCATCCTTCATCAGGAACTCGCGCCCGCGGAGCAGGCCGCCGCGGGGCCGGGCCTCGTCGCGGTATTTCGTCTGCACCTGGAAGAGCACCAGCGGGAAGTCCCGGTACGAGCTGGTCATGTCCTGCACCAGCAGGGTGAACATCTCTTCGTGGGTGGGCGCGAGCAGATAGTCGGAGCCGCGCCGGTCCTTGAGCGTGAAGATGTCGTCGCCGTACTCCGTCCAGCGGTTCGTGACGTCGTAGGGCTCGCGGGGCAGGAGGGCCGGGAAGGACACTTCCTGACCACCGACAGCAACCATCTCGTCGCGCAGGATCGCCGTGACGCGGTCGAGGACGAGCTTGCCGAGCGGGAGCCAGGTGTAGCCACCCGGGGCGGCGCGACGGATGAAACCGGCGCGCAGCAGCAGCCGATGACTCGGCACCTCCGCGTCCGCCGGCTCCTCGCGCAGGGTTCGCAGAAGCAAGGTGGACATTCGCAACAGCATGCGGAGCAGCGTAGGGAGGTCGCCCCAGCGGAGCGAGCCGTTTACCGAGTGTCGCCTTCGTCACGCTACCCGTGGGCTTGATCGAGTGGAAATGTGTTCCCCACGAGCAAATTTAAAGGGACGTTAAGGGGGCGGCGATGGCTTGGCAGAGCTTCGTTGCTATGGGGGACAGCTTCACCGAGGGCCTGAACGACGCCTACCCGAACGGGTCGTTCCGAGGCTGGGCCGATCTGGTGGCCACCCGGCTGGCCGTGGATTCGGGACCGGATTTCGGGTACGCCAACCTGGCCATCCGCGGCCGGGTCATGCACCAGATCGTCGACGAGCAACTCGAACCGACCCTGGCCATGCGACCCGACCTGGTCAGCATCGCGGCCGGCGGGAACGACGCCCTGCGCGTACGGGTCGACCCGCACGCCCTGGTGGGCGAGCTCGACGCGGTGGTGCAGCGGCTGCGCGATTCCGGCGCCGACGTCGTCCTCTTCCGGTTCGCCGACGTGACCGTCAACTTGCCTGCCATCCTCGGGCGGCGGGCGGCCGTCCTCAACGACGGCGCGGCCATGATCGGCCGGAAGTACGGCGCCTACGTGGTCGACCTCTTCGGTGACCACGCCTTCCGCCACCCGCACATGTGGTCCTCGGACCGCCTGCACCTCTCGCCGGCCGGCCACCGCCGGGTCGCCGGGCACGTGCTCAGCACGCTGGGCGTCGGCGCCGACGAGGATTGGCTGCTCGTGCCGCCCGCGCCCGAGCCCACGCCGTGGCGGCTCGCGCGCACCGCCGACCTGCGCTGGGCCCGCGAGCACCTGGCCCCGTGGGTGGGCCGCCACCTCCTCGGGCACTCGTCGGGCGACGTGGTCACGGCCAAGCGGCCCGAGTTGGCCCCGGTGGGCTGTAAGAGTGACGCAGAGCGCGCCGGATCGTACGGCCGCAAGGGCTAGCGTGGCAGGCATGTCTGTTGCGAACGATCCGGCGCCCGCGCTCCAGGCGTACGCGCATCCCGACAAACTCGTCACCACCGAGTGGCTGGCCGCGAACCTCGACACCCCCGGCCTCGTGGTCGTCGAGTCGGACGAGGACGTTCTGCTCTACGGCACCGGGCACATCCCCGGCGCGGTCAAGGTCGACTGGCATCTCGAGCTCAACGACCAGCTCACCCGCGACTATCTCGACCCGGCCGCCTTCGCCGCGCTCTGCGAGGCCAAGGGCATCGGCCGGGACGACACGATCGTCTTCTACGGCGACAACTTCAACTGGTGGGCGGCGTACGCCCTCTGGGTCTTCACGCTCTTCGGCCACCGCGACGTGCGCCTGCTCGATGGCGGACGTCAGAAATGGGCCGCCGAGGGTCGTCCGCTCACCCGCGACCGCACCGAGCGGCCGGCCGCGAAATACCCGGTTCCGATGCGCCACGACGCCGAGATCCGGGCCTTCCGCGACCAGGTCATGGCCCACCTCAGCAGCGGCCGCCCGCTGGTCGACGTCCGCTCGCCACAGGAATACACGGGCGAGCTGACCCACATGGAGGCCTACCCGCAGGAGGGTGCGCTGCGCGGCGGGCACATCCCGGGCGCGGTGAGCAAGCCGTGGAAATCCGCGGCGAACGAGGACGGCACGTTCCGGCCGGCCGACGAGCTCACCAAGATCTATCGCGACGAGCTGGGCCTCGACTCGGGCGACGACATCATCGCCTACTGCCGGATCGGTGAGCGCTCCAGCCACACCTGGTTCGTCCTGCACCACCTGCTGGGCTATCCGCAGGTCCGCAACTACGACGGCTCCTGGACGGAGTGGGGCAACCTGGTGCGCGCCCCGATAGCGAAGGGGTCGGAGCCCGGTGGGCTCAGCTGAGAAAGACTGAGAACGGGGCGGGTCGACCGCCCCGTTTTTGTCGGCCATTCGCGGTACCTTCTCCGCCGTGAGCAACACGTTTCAGGTCGATCTGCGGGGCATCGTCGATCTGCTGAGTCACCACCTCTACGCGAGCCCTCGCGTCTATGTCCGAGAGCTGCTGCAGAACGCGGTCGACGCGATCACCGCGGCCGGCACCCCCGGGTTGGTCTCGATCACCACCGGCACCGACCTGCTGCGGGTGACCGACAACGGCATCGGCCTGACCGAGGCCCAGGTCCACGAGTTGCTGGCCACCATCGGCCGCAGCTCGAAACGCGACGAGCTCGGCTTCGCCCGCCACGAGTTCCTCGGCCAGTTCGGCATCGGCCTGCTCTCCTGCTTCCTGGTGGCCGACGAGATCCGCGTGCACACCCGTCGCGCCGGCGCCGAGCCCGTTCTCTGGACGGGCTATTCCGACGGTCGATACGACGTCCGCCCCGGCGACGACCGCGAGCCGGGCACGACGGTCACCCTGCTGCCGCGCCGCGGCTCCGAGCATCTCCTCACCGCGGGCACCGTGCGCGAGCTGGCCGGCCTCTACGGCTCGCTGCTTCCGGTGCGCGTCGAGGTCGACGACGTCCCCGTCACCACCGGTCAGGTTCCGTGGCAGGGTGGCGACCTCACCGCGTACGCGCAGGAGGTCTTCGGTTTCCGCCCGCTCGACGTGGTGCCGCTCGACGTGCCCGAGGCCGGCCTGACCGGGGTGGCGTTCGTGCTGCCGACCCCGGTCAACCCGGCCGCCCGCGGCGGTCACCGGGTCTATCTCAAGCGCATGCTGCTGGCCGAGAGCGTCGAGGGTCTGCTGCCCGAGTGGGCGTTCTTCGCCCGCTGCGTGGTCGACAGCACCGAGCTGCGGCCGACCGCGAGCCGTGAGGCCCTCTACGACGACGGCCTGCTGGCCGACACCCGCGAGGCGATCGCCGACCAGCTCCGCGGCTGGCTGGTCCGGCTCGCGTCGACCGATCCGCGCCGCCTCGGCGAGTTCCTCTCGATCCATCACCTCGGCGTCAAGGCCCTGGCCCTGCACGACGACGAGATGTTGCGCCTGGTCGAGCAGTGGGTCCCGATGGAGACCAACATGGGTTACGTGACGCTGGCCGAGTTCCGGCAGCAGCACGGCGTCCTGCGCTACGCGGCCGGCCACGACGAGTTCCGCCAGCTCGCCTCGGTCGCCGCCGCCCAGGATCTCGGCGTGATCAACGGTGGCATCGTCTACAACACCGACATCATCGAACGCCTGGCCACTGTGGAACCCGAGGTCCGGGTCGAGCGGCTCGAGCCGGCCGACGTGGCGGCCCGGTTCTCGGCCATCGACACCGAGACCGAGCTGCGGCTGCGGCCGTTCCTCGCGGCCGCCCAGCGCCGCCTCGACCGGCTCGGCTGCGAGATCGTCGTCCGCGGCTTCGACCCGGCCACCGTCCCCGCTCTTTACCTGGTGAGCCGCGCCGCCGCGTTCAACGAGCAGTTCACCACCAGCCGCGACGCCGCCGACGACCTGTGGGGCGGGGTGCTCGACGCGCTGTCGCGCACGACGACCACCGATCGTCCGCAGCTCGTGCTCAACCACCGCAACGCCCTGGTCCGCCGGATCGCCGCGATCGGCGACCCCGACCTGGCCGGCCTGGCCGTCGAGTCGCTCTACGGCCAGGCCCTGATGCTCGGCCAGCACCCGATCCGCCCGGCCGACGCCGCGCTGCTCACCAGTTCGTTCATGGGCCTGCTCGACCGGGCCGTCCCGGGGGAGGACAGATGAAGACCGCCGACGAGCTGTGGGGCCTCTACGAGCAGGCCCGCAACCTGCCGCACGGCGCCGCCCAGATCGCCCTCGTCGAAGAGGTGCTGCGGCACGTCGACACGGTCAACGATCCGCAGCTCGCCTTCCTGACCCGTCTGCTGGCGACGAACGCCTACACCTACGGCGGCGAGCCGGCCAAGGCCTTCGTCACCTTCGCCTGGTCGCTCAGCGATTTCGACCGCAACCCCGGCGCGCACCACACGCACGGCAAACACACCCTGTTGTGGCACTTCAAGACCATGGTCAACGCGATGACCAGCTTCCCCGAGATCCCCCTCGACCGCACCTACGCGGTGCTCGACGACATGGAGCGGCGCTATCGGGAGGACGGCCACAGCATGCAGGCCGTCTACAAGCACCGCTATCTGGTGGCCAACCACGTCGGTGCGCCCGAGGCCGACGAGTGGTTCGCCCGCTGGCAGGCCGCTCCGCGCGACGATCTCTCCGACTGCATCGGCTGCGACCCGTCGTCGGTCGCCGCCTACTACAGCGAGCGCAGCCGGTTCACCGAGGTCGTCGAGACCGCCGAGCCGGTGCTGGCGGGCGAGCTGACCTGCAGCGAGCAGCCGCAGGGCATCCTGCGCGAGCTGATGGTGGCCTATCTGCGCACGGGCCGGCCCGACGAGGCGGCCGACGCCCACCGCCGGTCCTACCGTCTCGAGCGCGGCAACCTGGCCGACCTGTGGAACCTCGGCACCCACCTGGCGTTCTGCGCCCGCACCGGCAACGAGCACCGCGGGCTCGAGATCCTCCAGCGGCACATCGACTGGCTCGACAAGGCGCCGTCGCCCGCCGCCGAGATGCACTTCTCGGCCGACGCGGCCATGCTGCTGCGCCGCCTCACCGAGCTCGGGCACGGCGACACGATGATCCACCGGCGTGAGCGTGGCGACATCTCCGCGACCGATCTGGCCGCCGAGCTGTCGGCCCGGGCCGCCGAACTGGCTCAGCGGTTCGACCAGCGCAACGGCACCGACCACCAGAGCCGCTCGATCGCGGCCGACCTCGCCGCCCAGCCGTACGAGGCCGTGGTGCCCCTCTCGCCGAGCGCGCGCCGCCCGAGCGAGATCCCGGCCCCGCCATCGTTGATCGCCGAGCCCGAGCCCTCTCCCGAGATCCCGGCCGAGGCGAGCGCGGCCGAGCTGCTCGAGCTGGCCCAGCAGCACTACCGGGCCGATCGTGACGCCGGCCTGGCCGCCGCGCTGGCCGCCCTCGACGCCCGCTTTCCCGAGCTCGGCGATCCGGTCCTGCGGGCCCGCCGCGAGCTGATGATCGGCAACCAGTTGCGAGCGGCCGAGCGCGACGAAGCGGTGCACGATCGCTGGTCGCGGGCGGCCGAGCTGTTCGACGCGGCGGGCGAGACGGGCGAGGCCAGCGCGATCCGGGCCCGCGTGGCGATGGACCAGGGCTACTCCGGTGGCGACGTCGACGAGGAGCCGATCCGCGCCGACGTGACCCATCAGCTGGAGCACGGCGGCGCCTTCGAGCGGGCCAACGCCTACGCCCGGCTCTCCATCCTGCATCTGATGAAGGGCCGCCCCGACGAGGCGAACGAGGCCGGCGACCGCAGCGACGAGTTCGCCCGGCAGACCGGCGACCCGCGCATGATCGCCATGCACGCGATGCTGCGGGCGCGCAGCCGCCTGGCCGCGCACCAGCACGACGAGGCCCTCGAGGCCGCCCGGTCGGCCTACGAGTTCTATCGGGAGAACGGGCCCGCCCGGCGCATCGCCGAGGCCGGCACGATCTACGGTCACACCGTCGACGACCCGGCCGAGCAGGTCGAGGCGTTCGGTGCGGTGCTGGCGACGGCCTCGGCCGACAAGGCGCTCCCGGCCCGGGTCGGCCGGGGCAACGCGCTGCTGCGGCTGGACCGGGCCGGTGAGGCGATCCCCGACCTGGTCGAGGCGGTGGCGCTGTGCGCCGAGGCCGGTCTCGACGCCGGGGGCGCCCACGCGCGCGGCGACCTGGCCAACGCCTATCGCCTGGCCGGCCGTTCGGTCGAGGGGGCCGAGGTGGCCGAGGAGGCGCTGGCGCTCTTCGAAAAGCTGGACGACGAGGACGCGGTCGACAACACCCGCTACCTGCTGGCCGGGCTCTATCGCACGATCGGGGACGCCGAGGGCGCCCTGGCCCTCTATCGCACCCTCATCGAGCGGCTCGAGGGCAACCCGGCCGGTCGTGGTCAGATCGCCGAGGACGCGGCCGGTCTGCTCTACGACACCGACCGGGACGCCGAGGCGGCCGACACGTTCCTGGCCGCCGCGTCGGCCCTGCACGAGTCGGACGACCTGATCGGCGAGCTGCGGGCCCTGCGCCGCGCGGTGGGGGCTCTGCATTACGCCGACCAGCCCGACCGGGGCGAAGAGACCATCCGGCTCATCGGCGAGCGGTTCGCCGCGCTGCCCGCCGAGCTGGCGAGCGAACCGAACGCGATCTTCCAGCGTTCGATGACCGCGTACGAGGCCGGTAATCTCCTGATGTCCCGCGGGCGTTACGCCGACGCACTGCCGCATCTGCGCGGTTTCCCCGAGCGGCTGGCGGCCATCGGCGCGACCGATCAGGCCGACCGCATCGAGGGCATGCTGGGCGAGGCGCTGCTGCGGGCCGGCTTCGCGACCGAGGCCGAGGCCCTGCTGCGGGCGCTGCTCGAGCGGATGCCCGCCGACGGCACCAGCCGGGAGCTCGCCGCCAGGGTGTATGAAGAGGCCCTGGCCGCCGTGGAGGGCCGTTCCACATCCTGAACGCCCGTTAAGGCGAAGGCTTGACAGGGGGTTAGAGTGACCTCGTGACAACGGTTGATCAGCAGCAGCGCCAGGGGCCGCCCGCGCCCCGGCGACGGTCGCGCCGCGACGAGATTCTCGAGATCGCGGTCGGCCTCTTCGCGGCCCGTGGTTATCACGGTGTCTCGATGGACGACATCGGCTCCGCCGCGGGCGTGACCGGCCCCGCGCTCTATCACCACTTCGCCGGTAAAGAGGCGATGCTCGTCGCCGCGCTGATCCCGGTGAGCGAGAGCCTGCTGCACGGGGGCAAGGCCCGCGTCTCGCAACACCCCGACGACGCCAGCGCCGCGCTGGCCGACCTGATCGAGTTCCACGTCGAGTTCGCCCTGGCCAACCCGGCCGTCATCGCCCTGCACCTGCACGAGCTCGACCGCCTGCCGGACGAGCCGCGCCGCCAGATCCGCCGCCTCCAGCGTCTCTACGTCGAGGAGTGGGTGGGCGTGCTGGCCATGCTGCGGCCCGAGCTCGACGCCCCCGAGGCGCGGGTGCTCGCCCACTCGGCGTTCGGCCTGATGAACTCGACCCCGTTCCTCGGTGGCGAGGTCGACCGCCGCCGCCGCGCCGCCCTGCTGCGCGAGGCCACGATGCACGCCCTGGCCGGGCGCTAGCCCCACCGGTGCGACCAGCCCCACAAGGGCGACCCATCACAAAACACCGCCCCCACCCGGGGCGGAACACAGAAGAGAAGGTCAACGATGATCGACTCGCTGCTCATCGCCAACCGGGGCGAGATCGCCCGCCGGATCATCCGGACCGCCAAACGGCTCGGCATCCGGACGATCGCGGTCCACTCCGAGCCCGACGAGGACATGCCGTTCGTCCGCGAGGCCGACGAGGCGATCTGCGTCGGCCCGGCCAACCCGGCCCAGAGCTATCGCAACACCGAGGCGATCCTGGCCGCCGCGAAATCCACCGGCGCCCAGGCCGTTCACCCCGGCTATGGCTTTCTTAGTGAAAACGCCGATTTCGCCCGCCAGGTCGAGGCCAACGGGCTGATCTGGATCGGTCCCAGCGCCGACGCGATCACCGCGATGGGCGACAAGATCAACGCGCGCAACCTGATGTCGGCGGCCGGCGTCCCGGTCGCTCCGGGCACCCAGGAGCCGGTCGCCACAGTGGAGGCCGCGATCGAGGCCGTGGCCGGCATCGGCTACCCCGTCATGGTCAAGGCCGCGGCGGGCGGCGGCGGCATGGGCATGGCGGTCGCGAACGACGAGGCCGCGCTGCGCACCGAGTTCGACAAGGTGCGCACCTTCGCCGAGCGCATGTTCGGCAGCGGCGACGTCCTGCTCGAGCGCTACTTCCCCCGCGTCCGTCACGTCGAGGTGCAGATCCTCGGCCTCGCCGACGGCCGGGTGATCGCCCTCTCCGAGCGGGAGTGCTCCGTGCAGCGCCGCAACCAGAAACTGGTGGAGGAGGCGCCGAGCCCCGCCGTCGGGCCCGAGCTGCGCGCCCGCCTGCTGAGGGCCGCGGCCAAGGCGGGCGAGGCGGTCGGCTATCGCAACGCCGGCACCGTCGAGTGCCTGCTCGACCCGGCCACCGGCGACTTCTTCTTCCTCGAGATGAACACCCGGCTGCAGGTCGAGCACCCGATCACCGAGCTCATCCACGGCATCGACCTGGTCGAGATGCAGCTGCGGATAGCCGCGGGCCTCGAGGTCGACGTCCCGCACGAGACCGCCGGGCACGCCATCGAGCTGCGGATCAACGCGGAGGACCCGAAACGCTTCCTGCCCGGCCCGGGCAAGGTCACCACCTGGGTCGAACCGCAGGGTGACGGCGTCCGGGTCGACTCCGGCTATGCCGAGGGCACCACGGTCGGCATGTCCTACGACTCCTTGATGGCCAAGCTGATCGTCTTCGGCGCCGACCGGGACGAGGCCGTTGCCAAGGCCCGTACGGCGGTCGCCGGTTTCGCGATCGCCGGTCCCAAGAACAACCTGCCGTTCTTCGCCGAGCTGCTCGACAATGCCGAGTTCCTCTCCGGCGACTACGACACCGGCATCGTGTCCCGGATGAGGTGACGCTGCGATGACTTCCGTGAGCATCCGCGAGGTCGCGCCGCGCGACGGCCTCCAGAACGAAGAGCCGATCCCGACCGACGCCAAGGTCCGTCTGATCGACGCGCTGAGCACGACCGGTGTCCGGCGGATCGAGGCCGTCTCCTTCGTGCATCCCAAGGCCATCCCGCAGATGGCCGACGCCGACGAGGTGTGGGCGCGGATCGACCGTCGTCCCGAGATCCGCTATTCGGCGTTGATCCCCAACACCCGGGGGGCGCAGCGGGCGCTGGCCGCCGGCTTCCGCGAGATCGAGGTCGTCGTGTCCGCATCGGACACTCACAACCGGCGCAATCTCAACCGCTCGACCGCGGAGTCGCTGGACGACATCGCCTCGCTCATCCCGCTGATCCACGACGCGGGCGCGACGGTCGAGGTGATCGTCGCGACCAGTTTCGGGTGCCCGTTCGAGGGCGACATCGACCCGGACAGGGTGGCGGCGATGGTGGCCCGGGTCCGTGCCGACGGCGCCGACCGCATCGCCTTCGGCGACACGACCGGCATGGCGACTCCGCGCCGGGTCCGCGACCTTCTCTCGGCCGTACGCCCTGACCTGCTGCACTTCCACGACACCCGCGGTACGGGACTGGCCAACATCCTTACCGCGCTGGAACTCGGGATCACGGAGTTCGACGCGAGTGTGGGTGGGATAGGCGGGTGCCCGTACGCGCCGGGCGCCTCGGGCAACGTGGCCACCGAGGAGGTCGTCCACATGCTGCATGACATGGGCATCGACACCGGAATCGACCTCGACCGCCTGATCGAGACGGCCGAACTGGCCGAGAAACTGCTCGGGCGCAGACTTTCGTCCGGTGTTCTTCGGGCCGGACCGCGTACCAGATTGGTGTGATTTCGAACCCACCAACGCGCGATCATTTTCCCGATTTGTCCGCGTGACCGGTCCCCCCTCGTTTCGTTACCAATACCGAGTGGCCGATACGCCAGTTAGTCATGGCGGATCCGCTACCGGTTCAGGCGACACGACGAGGGGCGAATCATGACGGGACTGGGGGTCGAGCGCACTCCGCGCACGGCGTACCGGTTGTCGTTCGTGGCGCCCGTCGGCACCTCCACGCCCATGCCGCCTCACATCCAGGGGGCGGAGCGGCGGTCGGAGAGCCGCACGCGACGACACACCGGTGTCCGGTGGGGTCTGCGCGTACTCGTTGTCGGTGGCCTGGCCGGTGCGGCCTGGATGCTCACCGGTTCTGCGGCCCAGGCGGCGGACCGGGCCGACGGGTCGGACGGCTCGTTGCTCGGTTCGGTGCCGGACGCCGACGCCATGTCGCCGGTCACCGATCTCCTGGAGGCGGCCGCCCAGCCGCTGGAGAACTTCGTTCCGGCACACCACGAACGCCATGTCACAGCCGACATCCTCGACGTACCCCGGCCGGCATTCGCCCGCCCGACGGGGACGTTAGACGACGTCGCCCACGATCCGTCCGGAACCACTGTGGACATCCTGTTCGATGTCGAGGACCGGCGGCACGACGCCGAGGCACCCGACCGTCTCACCTGACTGAGCGATGGCGTCCGGCGGTCCGCCCGACCGCCGGGTCGATCGGCCGGCACCACCTTCGGTGTCCGCGTCCCGGGCTGATTCCCGAACCGCTTGCGAACAAGCGGCGAATCGCTGACGCCTGAATCACGCACCGCATCGAAGCGCCTGATGGGCGCACGTCGACAAGCGAAGTCAGGGCAGGAAAGAAACCGAGCCAGGGCACCGCTGCGCCCGAATGCATTTCCGGAACACCCACTAACTGAATAAGCACCACCATCTGCCGAAACATTATTGAAAGGCATTTCTTTTCTCATGAAGACTTGGGTTCGCAAGACTCTGAGCGTTGGCGTTCTGGCCGCCGGCGCCCTGCTGTTCGCCCCCGGCGCCGCCAACGCCGACGTCCGGCAGACCACGGGGGCCAACAACGGCGTCCTGAACGGCACCCAGCTCGCCGTTCCGGTCCGCGTCCCGGTCAACATCGTCGGCAACTCGCTCGCGATCCTCGGTGCCGCTGACGCCCAGGGCGTCGGCGCGAACTTCACCGAGAGCGGCCGCCGCAACGGCGCCACCCAGGCGACCGGCGTCAACAACGGCATCCTGAACGGCACCCAGGCCTACCTGCCGGTCAGCGTTCCGGTCAACGTGGTCGGCAACGCCGCCGCGATCGCCGGTGGCGCCAGCGCGACCGGTGTCGGCGTCAACGGCCGCCAGGTGGAGAGCAAGCGGGTCACCGAGGGTGGCTGGGGCGACAGCCAGTTCACCGGCGCCAACAACGGCATCGGCAACGGCACCCAGATCTACGCGCCGATCGACGTTCCGATCAACGTCTGCGGCAACTCGCTCGCCATCCTGGGCGGCGCGTCGTCCAGCGCGATCTGCGCGAACGACGTCTCCGGCCACCGGGGCGGCAACTGGAACCGCAACCGGCACCGCGAGAGCGCCCAGGACCGTCGGGGCGGCCACGGCGCCGTCCAGGCGACCGGGGTCAACAACGGGATCCTGAACGGCACCCAGCTGTACGCGCCGATCAGCCTCCCGCTGAACCTGTCGGGCAACTCGGCCGCCCTGCTGGGCAGCGCGAGCAGCCGGGCCATCTCCCGCAACGAGTCGGGTCACGATGACGACTTCACCCAGGCCACCGGCGTCAACAACGGGCTCCTGAACGGCAGCCAGGTCGCCGTGCCGATCAGCGTGCCGATCAACGTCTGCGGCAACTCGCTCGGCATCCTCGGCGCGGCCCAGTCGGCCGCGGCGTGCTCGAACGAAACTGGTCGCAGCGGTTTCTTCGGCGGCCGCGACCGTGACCGCGACTGGGACGGCGGCTGGGACGGCGACGACCGCCCGCGTCCGGGCCACGACGATGACGACTTCGACGCCGACAACGGCGACGTGGACGACGACGCGTACGAGGGTGACGGCGACGTCAAGCCGGACGCCAACGACGGCTACACCCAGCCCGCGGGCGAGGAGCCGGCCGAGGAGCCGGCGGCGGAGCCGACCGACGATGGTTACGGCAAGCCCGCCACGGGCGAGGAGCCGGCCACCGGTTCGCACACCACCAAGAAGGGTGGCCGGGCCGCCACCGAGGCGTCCCCGGTCTCCGGTCTGACCGACACCGTCGGCGGCCTGGGCCTGCTCAACACCCTGCGCTGAAGCTCGCTTTCCCACGGGGGATAGCGGTAGACCGGGTCGCGCCGGTCCCGGGTGCGACCCGAAACGACGCCATGAGGCGTCGGGTAAGAACCGGTGCCCCTCCACGGCACCGGTAGCAGGAAAACGGACGGGAGTCTCCGCCTTCGCGGGGGCTCCCGTCCGTCGTTGCCGCGCGCTGACCGGATGGGCTACCCTAACGCTCGTTAAACTTGAACGAGCGTTCAGGCGGACACCTTCGGAGGGCGATATGGCGACCGGCGATGTGTCAACCGGCAACGTGCCAGCTGGCATAGCGGCACCCGAGGCACTGGCGCAGGTGCACAAGCGGGTGCTGGCCGGTGGCGCCGAGCGCTACCACGCCGCCAACGCCGCGAAGGGCAAGCTCTTCGCCCGCGAGCGGGTCGCCCTGCTGGTCGACGAGGGCACGTTCGTCGAGGACGGGCTCTATGCCAACAGCTTGGCCGACGGACTGCCCGCGGACGGTGTGATCACGGGAATGGCCCGGGTCGACGGCCGCCAGGTCTGCCTGATGGCGAACGACTCCACGGTCAAGGCCGGCTCCTGGGGCGCCCGCACGGTCGAAAAGATCATCCGGATCATCGAGCGGGCCGTCCAGTACGGCGTACCGATGGTCTATCTGGTCGACTCGGCCGGCGCCCGCATCACCGACCAGGTCGATCTCTTCCCCGGCCGCCGCGGCGCCGGCAAGATCTTCCACACCCAGGTCAAGGCGTCCGGCGCGATCCCGCAGGCCTGCGCGCTCTTCGGCCCCTCGGCCGCCGGCGGCGCCTACATCCCGGCCTTCTGCGACATCGTCGCCATGGTCGACGGCAACGCGAGCATGTATCTGGGGTCCGACCGCATGGTCGAGATGGTCACGGGGGAGAAGACGACGCTCGAGGCGATGGGCGGCGCCCGCGTGCACTGCACCGAGTCGGGCGTCGGCCACTTCCTCTGCAAGACCGAGCAGGACGCGCTCGACACGGTCCGGGCCTACCTGTCCTACCTCCCCTCGAACTGGGAGGGCGAGCCGCCGGCGGCGGAGGCGAAGGCTTCGACCGGGGCTGATCTCGCCGCGCTGGTGCCGGCCAGCGAGCGGCAGGCCTTCGACATGCGGCGGTACGTCAAGGGCCTGGTCGACGAGGGCTCGTTCTTCGAGATCCAGGCCCTGTGGGCGAAAGAGCTCACGATCGGGTTCGCCCGCCTGAACGGCGAGGTGCTGGGCATCGTCGGCAACAACTCGATGTTCAAGGGCGGCGTGCTCTTCCCCGACTCGGCCGACAAAGCGTCGCGTTTCGTCCAGCTCTGCGACGCCTTCAACGTTCCGCTGCTGTTCCTCTGCGACGTGCCCGGCTTCATGGTCGGCTCGGTGGTGGAGAAACAGGGCATCATCCGGCACGGGGCCAAGATGATCACCGCGATCTCCGAGGCCACGGTGCCCAAGATCTGCGTGGTCGTCCGGAAGGCGTACGGTGCCGGTCTCTATGCCATGGCCGGCCCCGGCTTCGAGCCGGACGCCACGATCGCCCTGCCCACCGCCAAGATCGCGGTGATGGGGGCCGAGGCGGCGGTGAACGCGGTCTACGCCAACAAGATCGCCGCGCTGGCCACCGACGAGGAGCGGGCCGCGTTCGTGGCCGAGCGCCGCGCCGAGTACGAGCAGGACATCGACATCATGCGGCTGGCCAGTGAGCTGGTCGTGGACACCGTCGTCGAGCCGGGCGACCTGCGCGACGAACTCATCCGCCGCTACCGCGCCGCCCACGGCAAGGAGCGCGGCTTCGCCCGGCGCCGGCACGGCGTCACGCCCGTCTGACAGGAGCACACCATGGTCGACTTCCGGCTCGACGAGGAGCAGGAGGCGCTGCGCGCCAGCGTGCGAGACTTCGCCCGCGAGCAGGTCGCGCCGGTGATCGCCGAGCACTACGAGCACAAGACCTTCCCGTACGAGGTGATCCGCCAGATGGGGAAGATGGGCCTGTTCGGCTTGCCGTTCCCCGAGGAGCACGGCGGCATGGGCGGCGACTACTTCGCGCTCTGCATCGCGCTGGAGGAACTGGCCAGAGTGGACAGCTCGGTCGCGGTGACTCTGGAGGCGGCGGTCTCGCTGGGCGCCATGCCGATCCACCGTTTCGGCACGCCCGAGCAGAAGGCGGAGTGGCTGCCCCGGCTCGTCACCGGTGAGGCGCTGGCCGCGTTCGGCCTGACCGAGCCCGGCACCGGCTCCGACGCGGCCGGCACGACGACCCGCGCGGTCCTCGACGAGGCGACCGACGAGTGGGTGATCAACGGGACCAAGGCGTTCATCACCAACTCCGGCACCGACATCACCTGCCTGGTCACCGTCATGGCGGTCACCGGCACCAACCCGGACGGGTCCAAGGAGCTGTCCACGATCATCGTGCCGTCCGGAACGCCGGGCTTCACGGTGGCGCCGGGCTACTCCAAGGTCGGCTGGTGCGCCTCGGACACCCACGAGCTCTCCTTCGACGACGTCCGCGTCCCGGCGGCCAACCTGCTCGGTTCGCGCGGCCGTGGCTTCGCCCAGTTCCTGCGCATCCTCGACGAGGGCCGGATCGCGATCGCCGCGCTGTCGGTCGGGCTGGCCCAGGGCTGCGTCGACGAGTCCGTCCGCTATGCCGGCCAGCGTGAGGCGTTCGGCCAGGTGATCGGCAACTACCAGGCCGTCCAGTTCATGATCGCCGACATGGAGATGCGGGCCCACACCGCGCGGCTCGGCTACTACGACGCCGCGGCGCGCATGCTGGCCGGCCAGGACTTCAAGCGGTACGCGGCGATCGCCAAGCTGAACGCCAGCAACGCCGCGATGGAGAACAGCCGCTGGGCGACCCAGGTGCACGGCGGGTACGGCTTCATGAACGAGTCGGCGGTCGGCCGCTTCTACCGGGACGCCAAGATCCTCGAGGTCGGTGAGGGCACGTCCGAGGTGCAGCGCATGCTGATCGCCCGCGGCCTGGGCCTTTAACGGCGTACGCGGCATTTGGTGGTCGGGTTTTCGGTCCGCTTTCCGACAAGAGCGGATCTCTGCTCGCGGCACTCCTGAACCCTGCCTAGGTTCGGTGTCATGGGGGCAGAAAACGCGGCGGACCAGGGCGGATCCGGGTTCGACGCCGTGCTGCGCCGGCACCGGCAGCGCGCCAAGCTGACCCAGGAGGAGCTGGCCACCCGGGCGGCCGTCGGCGTCCGCACGGTCCGCGATCTCGAGCGCGGCCGGGCGTCCCGTCCGCAGCGCACGACCGTCGAGTTGCTGGCCGCCGCGCTCGGCCTGGCCGGGCCCGAACGCGAGGCCTTCCTGGCCGTGGCGCGCGGTCAGTCCACCGAGGAGCCGCTGCCGCCCACCGGCTTCCAGCGGATCGTGCCCAACATCGACCTGATCGGCCGCGACGACGACCTGGCCGAGATGACCGCCCAGCTCACCGCGCCCGACGGCCCCCGCGGCATCACGCTGGTCGGGCTGGCCGGGGTGGGCAAGACGAGCCTCGCCTTCGTGGTCGCGCACCGGGTCGCGCCGGCCTATCCGGGTGGCGTGGCCGGCATCGTGGTCACCGACGGCTGCACGGTCGGTGAGATGCTCGGCAGCATCTCGGCCGAGTTCGGGGTCGGCCGCCCCGACGACCTGCCCGCACGGTTCGCCGGACGAGCCGCGATGGTCTTCGTCGACGCTGTCGAGCGGTCGGCCGACGCGACCGCCGAGATGCTGACCCACCTGCTCGACCGGCTGCCGACCCTGCGCTTCCTGACCACCGGACGACACCCGGTCGGTCTGCCCGCGGAAAGAGTGTGGCCGCTCGCCCCGCTGAACGCTCCGCCGCCCGAGACCGCCGACACGCTCGAGGACGTGGCGGCGTACCCGGCGGTGGCTCTTTTTCTGAAACGTCTCGGCCGGGTGCGCCGCAGCGACCCCGAACCCGACGAGATCGCGGCCCTCGCCACGCTGGTCCGCCGTCTCGGCGGGCTGCCGCTCGCCCTCGAACTGGCCGCGGCGCGAGGGCGGGTGCTGACCGTCCCCGAGATCCTCGACCGCTACGGCCACCGCGTGCTCGACCTCGACCGGCCCGGTTCCCGCGAGCCGGTGGTCTCCCTGCGTGACGCCGTGGCGGCCAGCTATCGCCTGCTCGGCGACGCCGAACAGCAGGCCCTGCGGCGGCTCGCGATGTTCCGTTACCGCTGGTCGATCGGGCTGGCCGAGCAGATCATCGACGATTCGAGCACCGACGTCGTGCACCTGCTGGAACGGCTGCTCGAACTGGGCCTGCTCAACGTGCGCGGCAGCCGCACCTTCCGGTTCCGGCTGCTCGACGTGGTGCGCGACTTCGCCGCTGAACGCGCCGCCGCCGAGGGTGAGCTGGCCGAGGGCCGCCGCCGGCACGCGCGGGTGCTGGCCGACCTGGCCCAGCAGATCTGGCCCGACCTGACCGGCACCCGGCTGTCCGAAGCGGCGGCCCGGCTCGACAACGTGGCCGGCGACTTCGGCACCGCCCTGGCCTACGCGGCCGGCGAGGATCCGCACACCGCGCTGCGCCTGGCTGCGGCGCTACCGCGCTGGTGGCGGTTCCGGGGACGCGACGTGAGCGGCCGCCAGTGGCTGCGCCGGCTGCTCGACGACCCGCGCACGGCCGACGCCGATCGCGCGTTGCGGGCCTGGGCCCGGATCGGGCTGGCCCAGCTGGCCCGCGAGCACGGCGCCGGCGCGGAGGAGATCGGCTCGGCGGCCGAGGCGCTGGCCGAGTTCGAGCGGCTGGACGCCGTCGACGGCCAGCTCACCGCGCACGCCCAGCTGGCCGCCCTGTGGATGAACGTCGGCGAGTACGGCCGGGCGCGCGGGCACGCCGAAGCGGCCCTGGTGCTGGCCCGGCGCGGCGATCGCACCCGGGACATGGCCGTCGCGGAAAACAATCTGACCTGGCACGAGATTCGGCAGGGTGATCTGCCGGCCGCGCGACGACGGCTCGCGGCGGTCGACGAGCTGGCCGGGCGGTACGGCGAGGAGCGGCTGCGCGCGCTGGCCCAGGCCAACCTGGCCGAGGTGGCCCGCCTGGACGGGCTGCCCGAGGAGGCCGTGCGGCTGGGCCGCAGCGCGATGATCGACCTGATCGAACTGGGCGACCCGGGTCACCGGCGGCGGCTGCTGGCCACGATCGGGCTGGCCCTGGCCGAGTCGGGCCGGACGGATGAGGCGAGCGTGGTGCTCGAGCAGCTCAGCCCGGCCGACGAGGCCCAGCCGGACGGGCCGGCGGCGGTGGTCGAGGGGGCGGTGGCACTGTCTCGGGGTGAGCCGAAGCGGGCGGCCGAGTCGTTTGCCCGGGCAGCCGACGCGTACGAGGGCGCCCATGACCCTCGCGACGTGGTGGAGGCGCTGGTCGGGCTGATCGTCAGCACGCCCGATAGGGACGAGCGTGGTGTGGCGGTGCGGCGGCTGGCCGACATGTGCCGCTCGGACGGGCTCACTCTGCTGCCCCGGGAACGTGCGCGGCTCGGCCCGTTCTGGGACGAGGCCCTGGGCGCTCTCGGCTGATAAGCAGGGGGTCTGGCTGGGGCGTGGACGATCGGCGTTGCGTGCCCCCCACGCGCCGACCGTCAACACGCCCCACCAGTACGCGGCGAGAACGAAGCTCCCCCGTCAAAGCCCCGCCGTCGCCTCGAACGCGCCGCATCCCCCTGCGCGGATCACAGTAGCCGCGGGATGCCGCGCCACTCGGGAGATTTGTCCGCTTAAGCCGCGGCAGTGCCCGGTTCTGCCGGTACTTCTGCCGGTTATCCCTAGAACTTCCTGCTGTCCGATCACGGACGGTTTTATGTCGACTTCGACGGGTGTCGCTCAGGCGGCCACGGCCGGCGGCTCTTCCGTCGTGCCCGCGGTCGCGCATGGGTTGACCGCATCGCGGATCTTGCGGAGCGAGCCGAGCATGCCGTCCAGCTCGGCCGGGCCGAGCTGACCGATGAACCACTGCTGGAGCAGCTCGAGGTGGCCGGGAAGGACCTCGTCGAGCCGATCGAGCCCGGCGTCGGTGATCACGGCGAACGAGCTGCGCCGGTCGGTGGCACAGGCCTCGCGGCGGACCAGGCCGTCCCGATCCATGCGATCGACGACGCGGGTCACCCCGCTGGTGGAGAGTGAAGTTTGGCCGGCGAGGTCAGTCATGCGGAGCCGCCTGCCCGGCGACCGAGCCAGGCGCATGAGCACCTCGAACTCGACACCGGACAGGCGATGCTCGTCGAACTGTGCGTGAAAGCGGTTGGTCAGCCCCGTGAACGCCTCGGCGAAAAGACCGAAAGCAGTGAAGCGGGGGTCGTTCAGATCCGTACTCACGGGTAGAGCTTACACCGGGCTCTTGACACAGGGAATATTGCTTGGCATATAGTTGCTCCGTCACACAAACACCGGCCACGTCAGAGCTCGCTTCAAAGTTTGAGAGAAGGAACCAGTCATGACCGAGTCCGTCGCCAACACCCGCGCGTTCGAGGGTCTGCAGATCCCGGCCGCCGGCACGTACGACATGGACGCCGCACACAAGCGGGTCGGCTTTGTGGCGCGACACCTCATGGTCAGCAAGGTCCGCGGTCAGTTCGCCGAGGCCTCCGCTGTCATCACCATCGCCGAGGACCCGCTGCAGTCCTCGGTCACCGCGTCGATCACCGCCGCCAGCATCGAGACCGGCGCCGTCGACCGCGACAACCACCTGCGCAGCGGCGACTTCTTCGAGGCCGAGAAGTACCCGACCCTCGACTTCCGCAGCACCGGCATCAAGAGCCACTCGGGTGCCGAGTTCGTCCTCGACGGTGAGCTCACCATCAAAGGTGTGACCAAGCCGGTCGAGCTGGTCGTCGAGTTCGAGGGCGCGGGCCAGAGCCCGTACGGCTTCTCGGTCTTCGGCTTCAGCGCGTCCACTGAGATCGACCGCGAGGACTGGGGCCTGACCTGGAACATGGCCCTCGAGACCGGTGGCGTCATGATCAGCAAGAAGATCAAGATCGAGATCGAGGGCGAAGCCATCCGCCGCGCCTGATCTCTGATCTTGCTCCACAGTCGAGCCGCCATCCTGATCACGGGACGGCGGCTCGTCGTCGTTGTGGCGCGACCACGGCCGGTGATGGCAAGGTAGACCGAGCGCACGCATTCGCTCACAGAGTGGTGATCGACGTCCGTTCTGTCCCTGGCCGCCCCGGGAGGGTAAGTGGGCAAGGATCTCGCGACCGTCGTCTTCGCCCCCGAAGACCGCGTCAGCTACCGCCACAAAGTGCGCCGATGTCTGGACGTCTTCGCACAGATGCTCGACCAGCACGCCTTCGAGAGCCTCGAGGGGATGACCGGCCTCGAGATCGAACTCAACCTGATCGACGAGGACACCCAGCCGGCCATGCGCAACGCCGAAGTCCTGACCCACCTCGGTGACCCGGCCTTCCAGACCGAGCTCGGCCAGTTCAACATCGAGTTCAACGCCCCACCGCGGTCGATCACCGGCGGTGGGCTCGGCGACTACGAACGCGACCTGCTCGAAAGCCTCGGCCGCGCGGCGGAACAGGCGGCCAAGGCCGACTGCGGGATCGTGCTCATCGGCATGCTGCCCACCCTGGCCCCCGGCCACCTGGTGCTGGCCAACCTCAGCGCCAACGAGCGATATCGCCTGCTCAACGACGAGATGGCCGGCGCCCGGGGCGAACAGTTCGACCTCGACATCCGCGGCGTCGAACGGCTGCAGAGCGCCAGCGACTCGATCGTCCCCGAGGCCGCCTGCACCAGCGTGCAGTTTCATCTCCAGGTGCCGCCGGACCGCTTCGACCGTTTCTGGAACGCCTCCCAGGCGATCGCCGGCATCCAGGTGGCGGTCGGCGCGAACTCGCCCTACCTGCACGGCCGGCGGCTGTGGGCCGAGACGCGCATCGCCCTGTTCCAGCAGGCCACCGACACCCGGCCCGAAGAGCTCAAGGCCCAGGGCGTACGCCCCCGGGTGTGGTTCGGTGAGCGATGGATCACCTCGGTGTTCGACCTGTTCGAGGAGAACGTCCGATTCTTCGGCCCGCTGCTGCCGATCGTCGAGGACGAGGACCCGATCGAGGTGCTGCGCGCGGGCGGCGTCCCCCGGCTGGGCGAGCTGCGGCTGCACAACGGCACGGTCTATCGCTGGAACCGCCCGGTCTACGACGTGACGAACGGCCGGCCGCACCTGAGGGTCGAAAACCGCGTGCTGCCGTCCGGGCCCACGGTGACCGACCTGCTGGCCAACGCGGCGTTCTACTTCGGCCTGGTGCGCCAGCTGGCCGACGAAGAACGCCCGATCTGGTCGCAACTGTCCTTCGCGGCCGCCCGCGACAACTTCCACGCGGGCGCGATCAGCGGCATCGAGGCGACGGTCCATTGGCCCGGCCACGGCGAGATCGCGGTGGCCGAACTGGTGCGATCGGTGCTGCTGCCGAAGGCGTACGCCGGTTTGGACCGGTACGGCGTCGAACCGGCCCTCCGCGACCGCCTGCTGGGCGTGATCGACGAGCGCTGCCGGGTGGGCCGCAATGGCGCGACGTGGCAGACCGAGGCGGTGCGCCGGGCCGAGAGCCGAGGCCTGTCCCGAAGCGAGGCGTTGCACGACATGCTGCTGCGCTATTGGCAGCTCCAACAGACGAACGAGCCGGTCCACACCTGGCCGGACACCTGACGCCCGAGGTCAGTCTTTGGCGGGGAGCTTGGGGTTGATCTGCGCGACCGACGGGGCTGCCGGTGGCGGGGTCACCGTGGACTTCGGCTGTTTCGGCGCGGCTTTCCGGGGCTGTGGTCGTCCAGTTCGGACGGCCGTCGAGACTTCCTCATCAGTCGCTTCACCTGCGGGTTTGCCATTTGCGGCCGCCGACTTGGGAGCGGACGCGGCCTTGGACGCAGCTCCGGCCCTGGGCGCCGGCGCGGAAGCCGGGGCGGCCTGAGTGTGCGGCCCGGCTGCGGGCCGGCCGGGCGCACCCTGGGCGGCATCAGGCTGAGCGCCGGCAGGGTGGGCGGCGGCGGTGGGCTGGGACGGGACCTTGGTGCGGCCGAAGCGCTTGGTCTTCGGGGCCTTTGCGGGCTGGGGCTCGGCGGCCGGCGCCTCGGGGCGGCGGCCGAAGAGCTTGCCCTTCGCGGGGCGGGCCGGCTGGGCTGTGGCCGGAACCGGGGCGACGCCCGTGGCCGGGCCGCTGACTGCTCTCATTCCGGCTCGTACGGCGGCCGACTCGCGGGCATCCCGGCGGGCGGCCACGCCGCGACCGGCGGCGACCGCCAGCGCGGAACCGGCCAGCCCGGCCAGCACCGCATAGGGCGCGATCAGGTAGGCCGACTCGATCGGGCCCAGCGCGCCGGTCAACCGTGGCGCCAGCGCCAGGAAGGCGATCGCGACCAGCAGCGGGCCGATCGCCCCCGAGGTCGCGGCACCGGTGCCGAGGTCACCCCGGCGGACGGCCGGGGCCGCGGCCAGGATGCCGACCAGGAACGCCGCGGCCAGCGTGAGCAGGGCGCTCGGCCAGTAGATGGTGCCGAACCGGCCGCTGCTCGCCACCTCGGCGAACTGCCAGCTGGTCAGGTAGGTCGCGGAGCCTCGGTGCAGGGTCAACTCGACCACGACCGCGGCGATCGCCAGGGCCCACAGCAAGACGCCGGTAGCCATCAGGTTGGCCGCGACCGGGCGGGACGACACGGCCCAGAAGGCCACGATCAGGCCCAGCACGAGCCCGACCGCCGCGTAGCCGCCGGCGATGACCTGGGGTGTGAAGCTGTCGAAGCGTACGGCGGATCGGGCCGGAAGCGCGATCAGCGCGACCGTGACCAGCGTGCCGACCGCCGCGCAGGCGGCCAGGGCAAAACGCCAGGATGCGCTGGTACGGGGGCCCGGGCCGCCGCGGAACCGGCTGCCGAGCACTGCTCCGAAGACGGTGGCGCTCGCCGTGATCCATGTGGCCCAGCCGAGGCTGCCCAGCCAGGCGCTGTCGTCGGCGGTCGGTGTCACCGGCCAGACCACGACGCCCAGGCCGTAGCCCAGGCCCAGTTGCGCCGCGCCCGTCCCCGCAGCTGCGCCCGCTGCGGTGGCCACCCGTGCCGTCCAGCCCTTGTCGGCCATGCGCCGCACTGTAGCGGTAGCCGCCGATGCCTGCGAATCGGTGTGACGTTGCCCTTGCGACTTGATCACCTGTAGCCACCTGGTGTGTTTGTCCTGCGGAGACCAGACACGTCCCGCAAGATTCGATACGTTGACCCCTGCGGGTGAACGAGCCGGAGGAGTGGCGATGTCCGACGAGAGCGACGAGACGCGGCGTGTCTCGTCCGGCGACGCCGCCCGGCCTGACAAGGAGCCGCCGGAGCTGGACGCCACCCAGGTCGACGGCACTCCGGTCAACGAGAACGGCGACGAGGAAGACGCTGAAGACGTTCCGGCCGAGGCGACTGCGGGCCGCGCCGTGGTGCCGCCGCCCGACGAGAAGGACACGCTGCCCGGGAAGGGCAGCAAGGATGACGACACCCTGGACGACGTACGCACGGTGCCGACCATCCGCGACGAGCCGACCGTGGTCACCGAGAAGCCCGGGCCCGGTTCGACCTCGGTCATGCCCGCGGTGGACGACGACTGGGCGCCGAGCCGGGCCAATCCCGCCTGGTCGGGGCGCGCCGAGGTGCGCACCCCGCAGCCGGGCCGCGGCTATCCCGAGGTGGATTGGGCCGCGTCGGCGCCGCCGCAGCAGCGGGACCGCTGGTGGATGCCGATCGTGGTGGGCATCATCGCGCTCATCCTGCTCGGCGTGCTGGGCTGGGCGGTCTATCTGATCGTGCAGAACTCGTCCGGAAACGAGACGCCCACGCCGGCTACGAGCAGTGCTGCGGCGCCGGCCGAGACCGTCACGACCACGACGACGTCACCCAGCGCTACGCCGACCACGACCTCGCCTGAGCCGATGCCGTCCACGACGGAGCCGACGAGCAGCGAGCTCACCATCCCGGCGCTGCGCGGTCTGTCACAAGCCGAGGCGCAGGCAGCCCTGCGGAGCACGGGCCTGAACTACCGGCTGATCTTCCGCTCGGCGCCCGATGTGCCGCCGGGCACGGTGATCGACAGTGACCCGGTGGAGGGGCAGGAGGTCCCACCGGACACCACGGTCACCCTCGTGGTCGCAGCCGAGCCGACGAACACGCCGACGACCACCGAGCCCACCCAGGACCCGGGCGCAGGCGGCGGAAACTAGCGGTTGGTGCGGATGGCACGTGCCTGGATCGTGCCGCTGACCAGGCCAGGCTGCCGGCCGTTGCGCGCCCGGGGGTCGGGCGCCTTGCCGACGGCACGCAGGCCGCTGACCTGAACGAAGATCGATCGCCGCTCCACCGCGTCCCCCGAGGGGTTCAGTTCGTATCCGTCCAGCCAGATCCAGCCGTCGTACGTCGGCCAGTCGTGGACCCGGATGACACGGAACAGCATCGGCGCCGCGAATTGGACGCTCGCGGCCTTCGTCACGTGTATGACATCACCGGACCGAGGTAGCACGTCTTCT
Organism: Actinoplanes sp.; assembly: GCA_965217855.1. GTDB lineage: Bacteria > Actinomycetota > Actinomycetes > Mycobacteriales > Micromonosporaceae > Actinoplanes. The sequence continues at coordinate 171,391 of CBDCJN010000020.1, forward strand.
CCTGCCCTGAAACTCGTCTCGGGGTGAACCCTTGACACGAAAGCACCAAGTGTGCCCGGCGTAAACGCCTATGCAAGCTCTCGATGATGCCAATCATCAAAAGCGTTGCGGAACGTCACCGTCACCGATCTCACACCTGTGCTGTAGTGGATCTGTCCACCTCGGACGGATGTAATGATCGGTACCCCGTAAACGGTGTCGCATCAGCGCTCTGAGCGGGACTCGGCCACAAAGCCCGAACGGGCTGAGTGACGCGGGCCATACCGAAAAGATTGCACCACGAGTCCGGTCGATGCAAGTTGCATGTCAGTCCTTCGTGATTACCGGTTGGTAGGTCGCGGTCAACTTGAATCGTTAAATGATCGACAGGAGACTGGACTTGTGAATCAACATCGCAGTCCCACCATTCGTCGTCGGCGGCTCGGGGTCGAGCTGCGCCGGCATCGCGAAGCGGCCCGCGTCACGATCGACATGGTGGCGGAGCGGCTCGGTTGTTCCACGTCCAAAGTGTCCCGAATAGAGACGGGACATACCAGTGCTACGCCTGCCGACGTCCAAGCCATGCTGGACATTTATGGCGTATCGGATGCGATCGTGCAAGAGCTTGTCCAAATTGCCCGAGAAGCAAGACAAAAGGGGTGGTGGCATCCGTTTTCCACCATCCTGACGAGCGCGTACGTCGGTCTGGAGGCGGCCGCGCGGTCCGTCCGGACGTACGAGTCGCAGGTCCTTCCCGGTCTTTTGCAGAGCGAAGAGTATGCAATTGCGGTGATTCGGGCCGCTCGATCGGGGGACAGCGATCAGGAAATCGGTCCTCGGGTGCGCGTCCGGATGGAACGGCAGTCGTTATTGATTCAGGACGATCCGATCGATCTTTGGGTGGTGCTCGATGAGGCGGTGCTGAGCCGGCCGGTCGGCGGCGACGAGGTCATGCTTGATCAATTAGCCAAATTGATCACCGCGGCCAGGTTGCCGAACATCACGTTGCAGATCTTGCCCTTCGCGGCGGGCGCGCACGCCGGGATGGACGGCACGTTCGCCATTCTCGAGTTCGAGGAGGAGGGCGACGCCGACGTGGTCTTCACCGAGAACGCGACCGGTGGCCTGTTTCTCGAGAAGGCCGAGGAGCTCAGCAAGTACAACGCTCTCTTCGAGATCATCCGGACGACGGCCCTCCCCCCGGAGGAGTCCATCGAGATGATTGAAATGCTGGCAGAGGAGCCATTGTGGAAGTCGAAGCGAAGGGTTTCCGGATCGATCTGAGCCGGGCACAGTGGTTCAAGAGCACTCGCAGCGGGCCGAACTCCGACAACTGCGTCGAGGTGGCCTTCGTGGACGAGGCGATCGCGGTACGCGACTCGAAGAACCCGCAGGGGGCGGCGCTGATCTTCACCGCCGCCGAGTGGGACGCGTTCGTCGGGGGAGCCAAGGACGGCGAGTTCGACCTCTGAGCCCCTGGGTAGGCCGTAATGCGGCCGGCCCTCCCGCCCCGGTGCGGGGGAGCCGGCCGTAGTCATTTCCACGCTCGCCTCGTTGAACGCCAAAAGCGCGGACCGGACCGCGCACCGGCGGGGTCGCTTCCCCCGAACGAGGCAAGGCAGACAGATGACGATTGGTTCGGACAACCTCAGCAGCTCGTCGACGGCGCAGGACCGGTTCAGCGGCGGAGTCAGCGCGTATCGGCAGAATCGACGCGAAGCGTCACTGACCGGAGACCCCGCGGACGGCGAACTCATGTCGCGCGGCAGCTCCTCGGGTCTGCCCACCCGCTCGCCGGGCCGTTCGCACAGCATCGAGTCGTCGGGCCGTTCGCACAGCATCGAGGGGGGTCGTTCGCACAGCATCGAGCCGAGCAGCCCGCTCGACCGCGCGGCCAAGCTGCCGTCGCTCGACCTGCAGGGACTGACCGAGCCGGTCTTTCCGTCCAGCGGCTGGCCCGACGCCGGCTCGTCCCAGTCGATGGCCGACCACCCGCTGCTGCGCGGCCTGCTGCTCGAGCTGCCGGCCCGCGGCACACTGCCCACATCGGACTGGCTGGACCGTTGGTTCGAGGCGGCCCGCTCGATCCTCGAACTCCTTTACGTGCAGGAAGCCAAGAAGAACTGACGCTCAGCGGGTGTCGACCGGCACCCGCGGGCGGTTGCGGCCGATCGGCGCGAGAGCCAGCACACTCAATCTGCTGTGCCGCAGCCCGGCCCGAACCCCGATGGCCAGGACGACGACACCCATCACGGTGATCGCGATGCCGGCCAGGTCGGCCCCCGGCACCTCCACCAGACCACCGGCGATCGGCAGGCCGAGCAGCGACGCCAGCCCGGTGACCTGAAGCGGCACGAGGATCAGCGGATGCGCCGCCGCCGCGCGCAGGGCGGGCGGCACTGGAGTCTGCGGCGCCAAGGCGAACGCGCCCGCGCCCCGCCGGACCTGGGTCAGCCGACGCAGGCTCGCGGTGAGCACCACGAGGCCCGGCACGGCCGGCACGAGAGCCGCCGCCGGAGCCGCCGACTCACCGGGCAGCAGAGCGGTGACCAGGGGAACAGCGACGAAGACGGCCGCACCGGCGGCGACCAGCAGGGTGAGGAAGCCGGCCCGGCGGCGCAGGTCGAGCGCCGAACGGGCCGACGGCAGCGCGTCGGCCAGCAGCCCGGCGGTGAGCCAGACCGCGACGAGGGCGCCGGCGAGAACGAGATCCGCGACGATGTTCACATTGACAGCGTTCACCGGCGCGAGCCGCGGCGAAACCGGGTTATCTCCCCACCGAACCCCTACGGGAGGTGGTGCCGACGACCCTGAGAGACCCGGCTAGACGGCGAAGGTCGGCACCGGCTCGGTGGTCGGCGCGGGGGGAGTCGCCTTCCACAGCCCGCTGCGCTGGGCGGCCAGCCGGGCCAGGTAGTTGGGATTGAGCAGGATGTATCGCTTCCACAGCCGCTTGGGCTCGAGCCCGAGGCGCCACAGCCACTCCAGCGCGTACTTCTGCATCCACGCGGGCGGGTTCTTGAGCAGACCGGCGTGGTAGTCGAAGGCCGCGCCGACGGCAAGAAGTGGCATGTCGAGAAGCGGACGCATCACATACGTGAAGACCTCCTGCCTCGGGCAGCCCAGCCCGACCAGGACGATGCGCGCGCCCGAGGCCTTGATCCGCTCGGCGATCTCCTCGGCCTCGCCGGGGTGCGAGCCGCGGAACTTGGACGCCTCCACCCCCGCGATCTTGAGAGCGGGGAACATGCGCTCGAACGCGGGCACGAGCCGGTCGAGCGTCGGCTGCGTGGAGCCGTACAGGTAGATCGGAAGGCCCTCGGCCGCCGCCTGCTCGACCACCTTGAGGGTCAGCGTCGGGCCGTAGACGCGGTCGGTGAGGCCGGCGTCGTGCAGCAGGTTGAGGGCAAACCGCACCGGCTGCCCGTCCGGGGTGACTAGGTCGAAGGAGTTGAGGCGCGCGTTGTGCGCCTTGTCCTGCACCCCGGTCATGACCCCATGCACCGCCAGCGCGGTCACGGCATAGGGCCGGCGCTCCCGCGCGGCCTCGAGGATGCGGCTGGTCGCGTCGGTGTAGGTGGTGATGTCGACGAGGACGCCGAGGACGCTGCGCTTGCCGACGTTCGTAGCGGCCTGGTTGGCAGTCACTGATGCACCCCTGGGGTCGACGGTCTCACCGGCAATTTTCCGCCGCTGAGCATAACGGACGACACCGAGTCACCCGATCGAAGAGGACAACAAGCCCGTACGGCGCCCCTCGGATGGCCCGAAACGGCCTAGTTGCCACGCCGAAGTGATGTTGGAACCACACCGTGACCTTCACGCACAGCAACCAAACCCGGGCTCACCACCGCGCCCCCACGCCACAGAGTGACGAAAGAAAAATCAGAGAGATGTCCCCGGTGAAGCCGGCAGTCACATCCAAGGGTGAGAGATCCCACTACGCCGCCATCGCACCGTGGGGCTTCCGGGGGCTCGGCCCCCGGAGCAAAAACGAAGAGGCGCCGCGGTCCGCGCTTTTCAGCGGACAGGCGGCGCCTGCGACTCGTGGGGATGGGGGGAGTTGAACCCCCACGTCCTTTCGGACACACGGACCTGAACCGTGCGCGTCTGCCATTCCGCCACATCCCCGTGGCTTTATGAGACCGGCTTTGAGCCTGCCTTTTTGTTACGGGCTGCGACAGACTACGCTGTCGCACGTCACCAAGCGAGTTGATATCGCCCCTGACGCCAAGGAAGACTAGCACGGCGTTTTGGGGTGTCATACGAGGGTCAGAAGTGCCGGTCGCTCTTGTGCAACAGCTGCACAAGCGGCGGCCGGATACCATCATGTCCTCGGAAGCCGAGGAGGAGCCGGTGAGCGTGCTGCAGCGCTTTGAAAAGCGATTGGAAGGCCTGGTCGAGGGGGCCTTCGCCAAGGTCTTCAAGGGTGTCGTGCACCCGGTGGAGATCCTGAATGCCATGCAACGGGAGGCTGAGGCCCACAAGGCCATCCTCGCCGGTGGCCGGACCCTCGTGCCCAACCGCTACGTGATCGACCTTTCGCCGTACGACCACAGCCGGCTGGCGCCCTATGCCGCCGCGCTCGCCCAGGAGCTGGCCCAGTCGCAGGCCGAGTTCATCGGTGAGCAGGCGTGGACGGTCTACGGCGACGTGATCGTCGAGATCGAGCGGGGTGACGGACTGGACACGGGCATGTTCCGGGTCACGGCGGAGGTCTACACCGGTGGCGAGGTCGCCCCGGTGCAGCAGCCTGCGTACGACGCGGGCCCGCAGTACCCGCCCTACGAGCAGCAGGGTGGTTACCAGCAGCACGGTGGCGGCGGTGGCGCGCCGAACGGCCGCGGTGTCGGCCTCATCTCCGGTGACGGGCGCACCTACCCGCTCCAGATGGGCTCGACCGTGATCGGCCGGGGCGACCAGGCCAACCTGCGTCTGCCCGACGTCGGCATCTCGCGCCGGCACGCCCGGCTCGACTACGACGGCAACCAGGTGGTCCTGACCGACCTGGGGTCGACGAACGGCACGATGGTGAACGGCCAGCGGGTCTCGGCCGTGGCGCTCAACCCGGGCGACATGATTCAGCTGGGCACCACGACGCTGACGTTCCGAGTGGACGGCTAGGCACCTTGCCAGAATTCGTCCTCACCGTCGCCCGGTTCGGCTTCCTCATCCTGCTGTGGATCTTCGTTTTCACGGTCGTGGGAGTGATCCGCCGGGATCTCTTCGCTGGGGTCCGGTCCAAGAGCATCGTCGCCAGCCCTCGGGGGGTGGGTGGCGCGGTGCCCGCGGGCCGGCCTGCGAAAGCGAAACGCGGTAAGGCGGCACGGCAACTCGTGGTCACCGCCGGCAATCTGGCCGGCACGCGCATCACGCTGAGCGAAGCTCCGATCACCATCGGTCGCGCCGAGGATTCGACCCTCGTCATCACCGACGACTTCGCCTCGGCGCGGCACGCGCGGCTCATTCCGCGGGACGGTCAATGGTTCGTCGAGGATCTCGGCTCGACGAACGGAACGTATCTCGACCGCGGTAAGGTCTCCGGACCCACTCCCGTCCCCCTTGGCGTACCGATCCGCATCGGTCGCACTTCTCTTGAGTTACGGCCATGACCCTGACCCTGCGCTATGCCGCTCAGAGCGACCGCGGTCTGATCCGAGACCTGAACCAGGACTCCCTCTACGCCGGGCCGCGGCTTCTTGCTGTCGCGGACGGCATGGGCGGCATGGCCGCTGGTGACGTCGCATCCAATATCGTCATCGCCGCGATGGCGCCGCTCGACGAGGACGTCCCTGGTGACGCCCTGGTCGACGCGCTGCGTCACGCGGTGGGGATCGCCAACCAACACCTGCGCGACACCGTCGACGCCAATCCGCAGCTCGAGGGCATGGGCACCACGCTGACCGCGGTGCTCTTCTCGGGCACCAAGTTCGGCATGGTGCATATCGGTGACAGCCGGGCCTATCTGCTCCGCGGTGGCGAGTTCGCTCAGATCACCAAGGACGACACGTACGTTCAGATGCTGGTCGACGAGGGCCGGGTCAGTCCCGAGGAGGCGAGCAGCCACCCGCAGCGGTCGCTGCTCACCCGGGCGCTCGACGGCCGCGACATCGACCCGGAGTACTCGGTGCGCCAGGTGCTCAAGGGCGACCGCTATCTGATCTGCAGCGACGGCCTCTCCGGCGTGGTCAGCTCCGACACCATCGGCCAGACCATGCGCGAGATCGCCGACCCGCAGGCCTGTGTCGAGCGGCTCGTGCAGCTGGCGCTGCGCGGCGGCGGTCCGGACAACATCACCGTGGTGATCGCGGACGCGACCGACGCCGACATCGTCGAGCAGGCGCCGATCGTGGGTGGAGCCGCCTCGATCGACCGGGGCAACAACACGGTGGCCGACAGCTCCACCTCGGCCGCCCGGGCCGCGGCGCTGCAGGCGCCTCGCCCGGCGCAGCCGCAGCCTGAGAACGACCGCTACGACGAGCCGGAGCCGAAGGGGCACCCGGTGCGGGCCACGTTGCTCGTGCTGGTGCTGCTCGGTGTGCTCGGCGGCGGCCTGTGGCTGGGCTACCAGTACACGCAGGAGCAGTACTACGTCGGCTCCACCGAGGCCGGTCAGCTCGCGATCTTCCGCGGGGTGCCGGGCCAGATCGCCGGCCTCGACCTGTCCAGCGTGAACGAGACCAGCCCGGCCCGTCTCGACGACCTCACCGTCACCGCGCAGGACAGGGTGAAACAGGGCATCCACGCGGACGACCGGCCGGACGCCCAGCGTCGGCTGGCCGAGCTCACCGACGACGTCGCGTCCAACCCGAACCTGAAGCCGCTGTGCATTGCCCCCACCACTGCCGCGCCGACTCCGACCCTGTCGGCGCCGTCGGTTCCGTCCTCGTTCCGTCCGAGTGCCGGTGCCGTCGCCACCACCGCACCGACGGTGGTGTCCGCTGCGCCCGTCAGCCCGCCGTCCGCTCAGGTTTCCGAGTCCGCGCCCGCTGCCGATCCGGTCGGGTGCCGGACCGTCAACTGAGCTTCGGCTCGACCATGTCTGGGGATCCTTCTTGACCGCGCCCGCCGTGCCTGCTCCCTCGCCCTCCTCCACGGGCGAGATGGCGCGTATCCCGGGAATGAAGACCCAGCGCAATTTCGAGCTGGGTCTGCTCGCGTTCGCCATGATCCTGGTGGCGGCGTACGGCGCAACCGTCGAGGCGAGCCGGATCGGGGAGATCACGCCGACGTTCTGGGTGCCGGCCGCGCTGCTGAGCATCCTGTTCCTGGGCCTGCACTTCGTCGTGCGCTTCACCGCGCCGTACGCCGATCCGGTGATCATCCCGGCCGTGGCCCTGATCAACGGGCTCGGCGTGGGCTTCCTGCGGCGGCTCGACATCGGCGACGCGCTTTCCGAAAAGCTGCCGGTGCCGGGCATCTTCGCCGGCATCGGTGGCCGTCAGCTCGCCTGGACCCTGATCTCGCTGATCCTGGCCGCGGTCCTGCTCCTGGTCGTCCGGGACCACAAGGTCGTCTCCCGGTACGCGTACACCCTGGGCCTGACCGGCATCGTGCTGGTGATGATCCCGGCCGTGCTGCCGGCCAGCCTCTCCGAGGTCAACGGGGCCAAGCTGTGGATTCGGCTCGGGTCGTTCTCGATCCAGCCCGGTGAGTTCGCCAAGATCGCCCTGGTCTCGTTCTTCGCCTACTACCTGGTGCGCAAGCGCGAGGTGCTGTCGCTGGCCAGCCGCCGGGTGCTCGGCATCGACTTCCCGCGCGGCCGCGACCTGGGCCCGGTCGTCACGGTGTGGCTGCTCAGCCTCCTGGTCCTGGTCTTCGAGAAAGACCTCGGCACCGCGCTGCTCTATTTCGGCCTGTTCGTGGTCACGCTCTACGTCGCCACCGAACGGGTCAGCTGGCTGATCATCGGTCTGCTGCTGTTCTTCGGCGGCGTCTACGTGGCCTATCTGCTCGGCGAGTCGGTCGGCGGGCCGTTCGCCAACTTCTACGACCGCGCCCAGGTCTGGCTCAACCCGTTCGACAACGAAAACTACGAACGCCTCGGCGGCAGCTATCAGCTGGTGCAGGGTCTGCTCTCGCTCGGCACGGGCGGGCTGTTCGGCTCCGGGCCGGGCGCGGGCTCGCCCCGGTTCGTGCCCGAGGTGCAGAACGACTTCATCTTCGCCGGCATGGGTGAGGAGATCGGCCTCTTCGGTCTCTCCGCCCTGCTGGTGCTCTATCTGCTGATCGTCGAGCGGGGGCTGCGGTCGGCTCTGGCCGTGCGCGACTCGTTCGGCAAGCTGGTGGCGGGCGGTCTCTCGTTCACCCTGGGCTTGCAGATCTTCGTCATCCTGGGTGGCATCACCGGGCTCATCCCGCTGACCGGCCAGACGACGCCGTTCCTGTCGTCCGGCGGGTCGTCACTGATGGCCAACTGGTTGCTGATCGCCATGCTGCTGCGGATCTCTAACGCGGCGCGGGGCCCGGCGGCCAGCGGCGGCGGAAGTGACAAGGCCGGTGGCGGACCCAAGAAAGCACCAGCACAACTGCACGGCGCTATGACGGAGGTGATCAAGCCGTGAACGCACCACTTCGACGGGCCGGCGTGGTCATCCTCGTACTGTTCGGGCTGCTCTTCGCCAATCTGAACTGGGTTCAGGCGTACAAGGCCGACGACTACCGGACGAACGACTACAACCGGCGGGTCGTGGTCGCGCAGTACGAGCGGCCACGTGGCGTGATCGAGGCCGGCGGCCAGGGTGTCGCGACCAACAAGATCACCGACGACGCCCTGAAGTACCTGCGCGTCTACCCGCGCAAGGAGGTCTACGCGCCGGTGCTGGGGTACCGCCCCGTCGGCCTGGGCGCGACCGGCATCGAGAACGCCGAGGACGATTTCCTGTCCGGCGAGAGCGACAAGCTCTTCGCCGACCGGGTGAAGGACATGTTCACCGGCAAGAACACCGGTGGCGGCAACGTGCTGCTGACGCTCAACACCAAGGCGCAGGAGACGGCCTGGAAAGAGCTGGTGCAGAACGAGCGTGGCGTCACCAAGGGCGCGGCGATCGCGATCGACCCGCGCACCGGCGCCGTGCAGGCCATGGTCTCGATGCCCAGCTTCGACCCGAACACGCTGGTCACGCACGACGAGAAGGCGGCCGCGGCGGCGTACGCCAAGCTCAACAAGGACAAGGATCAGCCTCTGCTGAACAGGTCGACGGCCGAGACGCTGCCGCCCGGTTCGACCTTCAAGGTGATCGTCGCGGCGGCCGCCCTGCAGGACGGTTATAAAACTGATACCGAGATCGAGGCGGGCCGCGAATACCGGGAGAGCGGAGCGGTCATCCGCAACGCCGAGGACGAAGTTTGCCCTGGTAGCCAGATCGATCTGAAGGAAGCGCTGACCGAGAGCTGCAACACCGGCTTCGCCCGGCTGGGCGTGACGCTCGGCCGCGACAAGGTCGTGGCCGCGGCCAAGGCGTTCGGCTTCGAGGACGACCAGCTCACCGTGGGCAGCCTCGAGGGCGGTGGCCTGCCGGTCGCGATGAGCGACACTGGCAAGATCACCAACCCCGACGGCAGCGTCGACAAGGGTGCGCTGGCCCAGTCGTCGATCGGCCAGCGCGACGTCCGGATGACCCCGCTGCAGGGCGCGCTGATGGCCGCCACGGTGGCCAACGACGGCAAGCAGATGCGCCCCTACCTGGTGCAGAAGCTGCTCAGCCCCGAACTCCGGACGATCTACACGGCCGACCCCAAGACCCTGCGCACGCCGGTCAACAGCCAGGTCGCCAGTGACCTGAAAGACATGATGGTCAGCGTGGTCGAGAACGGCACCGGCCGGAAGGCGCGCATCGACGGCATGACCGTGGGTGGCAAGACCGGAACGGCGCAGAACGCCGAGGGTGCCGATCCGCACGGCTGGTTCGTCGGCTTCGCCTACAACGACAAGGGCGAGGCAGTTTCCGCATCCTGCGTCATGCTGGAGAACGTGCCCGGTGGTCACGCCAGCGCCGAGGCAGCCCGGATCTCCGGACTCATCATGGCGGCCGCGGCGGGTCAGGGAGGGGACTGAGCATGATCAGCCCTGGGGTGACCCTCGGCGGCCGGTACCGCCTCGACGAGCGGATCGCCGGCGGTGGGATGGGTGATGTCTGGCGCGGCACCGACGAGGTGCTGGGCCGGACGGTCGCTGTCAAGATCCTGCTGCCCGCCCTGCTCGACGAGCCCGGCTTCGCCGAGCGGTTCCGGGGCGAGGCCCGCACCATGGCCACGATCAACCACCCCGGGGTCGTCGACGTCTACGACTACGGCAGCGACCAGCAGCTCGCGTTCCTGGTGATGGAGTACGTGGAGGGCGACGCGCTCTCCCGCACGCTGAGCCGGGTCGGCCGGCTGACTCCGGCCCGCACGATGGCGCTGGTGGCCCAGGCCGCCGACGCGCTGCAGGCCGCGCACGCGAACGGCATCGTGCACCGCGACGTGAAACCGGGCAACCTGCTCGTCCGGCCCAACGGCACGCTCGTGCTGACCGACTTCGGCATCGCCCGGTCGGCCCTGGTGGGGCAACTCACCGTGGCCGGCTCGGTGCTCGGCACGGCGTCCTACATCTCGCCCGAGCAGGCCTCGGGCGCGGTCGCGACCTCCGCCTCCGACGTCTACGCCCTGGGCGTGGTGGCCTACCAGTGCCTGTCCGGGCACCGGCCGTTCGACGGGGCCACCCCGATAGAGATCGCCATGAAGCACGTCCGGGAGTCTCCGCGCCCGCTGCCCGGCGACATCCCGCCGTCGGTGCGCGCGATCGTCGACCGGGCCCTGGCCAAAGACCCGAACGCCCGCTGGCCCTCGGCGTCGGCCATGGCCGCGGTGGCCCGGCAGGCCGCCTCCTCGCTGACCTCGACCGCGCAGCAGCCGGCCGGGCAGCCCGCGCGCTCCGCCGGCCCGGTCAGCCCGGCCGCACCGGCACGACCGCCGAACGGCTACCCGTCGAGCAGCGCGCCCATGTCCGGCTCGCCCATGTCCGGCGGTGCCCGGCCGCCCTACCCGCCGGTGCCGCGCCCGGTCTCGGGTGCGCGCGGCGCCGCCTCGGTGCCCTCCGGGCCGCCCGCTCAGCCGCAGCAGCCAGTTCGGCACCAACCCGTTCAACCGCAGCCCTACCGTCAGCCGTATCAACCGCAGGCGGCTCCGGCGGCCAAGCCGGAAAGCTCCGGCGGGCGCCAGGTGCTGATCGTGCTGGCCGTGGTGCTCGCGCTGCTGGTCCTGCTCTGTGCCGGCGTCATCTCGTTCCTCTACAACCAGGGACAGGCACTCGGTCCGACCACGGGTGACGGGGCCGTCCACACGGGCGTCAAAGATGGGGCTCCATCGTTGGCGTCGTACCGTCTAACCACGCAGGCGGGCGCGAACCCCGGCTGGATCAGAGCTAACGAAGGACGGCAGACGCTATGACGGCGCCACCCCGCCTGCTCGGTGGCAGGTATCAGGTCGGCGAGCTCTTGGGCTACGGCGGCATGGCCGAGGTCCACCGCGGACGCGACCTCAGGCTCGGCCGTGACGTGGCGATCAAGATGCTCCGCACCGACCTGGCCCGCGACGCGACGTTCCAGGAGAGGTTCCGCCGGGAGGCGCAGAACTCCGCTGCCCTCAACCACCCGGCGATCGTCGCCGTCTATGACACCGGCGAAGAGATCTCGGCGGCCGGCGAGAAGCAGCCGTTCATCGTCATGGAGTTCGTCAACGGGCAGACCCTCAAAGAGGTTCTCGCTCAAGAGCAGCGCATCCAGCCGCGCCGGGCGCTCGAGATGATCGCCGACATCTGCGCTGCCCTGGAGTTCAGCCACCGGCACGGGATCATCCACCGGGACATCAAGCCCGGCAACGTGATGATCACGCAGAACGGCCAGGTCAAGGTCATGGACTTCGGCATCGCCCGGGCCCTGGCCAGCGGTGCGACCACCATGACGCAGACCAGCGCGGTCATCGGCACGGCGCAGTACCTGTCGCCTGAGCAGGCTCGCGGCGAGTCGGTCGACGCACGCTCCGATGTGTACGCGGCCGGCTGTGTGCTCTTCGAGCTGCTGGTCGGGCACCCGCCGTTCGTCGGCGACAGCCCGGTCAGCGTGGCCTACCAGCACGTGCGGGAAGACCCGAAGGCGCCCAGCGACATCAACCACGAGATCTCGCCGGACGTCGACGCGATCGTGCTCAAGGCGCTGGCCAAGAACCCGCTCAATCGCTATCAGAGCGCCCAGGAAATGCGGGCCGACGCCCTGCGTGCCGTCGCGGGCCGCCCGGTCATGGCCACCCCGGTCATGTCCGAGGCCGAGACGATGGCCTACCAGGGCCCGCCGCAGCGGCAGTGGCAGCCGCAGGGCGCCACGACCATGCAGCGCCCGGTCCCGGGTGGGCCGCCCCCGCGGCAGGACCGCCGATCCACGTGGATGTGGGCGTCCCTGGCCGCCCTCGGTGTGCTCGTGGTGGTCGTTCTCGGTGTCGCGCTCGCCATGCGGCCCGACAACCCGAGCGACAACACCGCGGGCACCCCGACCTCGGCGCCGGTCACCCACACGATGCCCAACCTGTCGGGCAAGGACGACGAGGCGGCCCGGAAACTGCTCACCTCGGCGGGCATCAGCGCCAAGAACATCGTTCAGGACGCGCCCAAGATCGACAGCGGCTGCGACGGCACGGTCAACGACCAGGATCCGGCCGCCGGCGCGACGGTCGCGGCCGACCAGCAGGTCAGCTATCAGTTGTGCCAGAAACCGGAGCAGATCGAGGTGCCCAACCTGGTCGGCTCGAGCCGGGACGCCGCGGCCGCCAGCCTCAAGAGCGCCGGCCTCAAGTCCGACTTCAAGGAGACGGCCAGCCTCAAGCCCGAGGGCATCGTCGTCCAGGTGGAGAAGCAGGGCAAAAAGGTCGACCCCGGCACGACGATCACCGTGACCGTGTCTAACGGCCGGCTCGTCAAGGTGCCGGATGTGGTGGGCAAGCCGCAAGGCACGGCGGAGGGCAGCCTCGAACAGGCCGGCCAGTTCACCATCAGCATCGTGGACGCCCAGGATCAGGCCGGTGAGCCGGGCACGGTCGTGCAGCAGGACCCGCCGGCCGGGACGACGGCCACCAAGGGCGACAAGGTGACGCTGACGGTGATCGCCGAGCCCGACACCAACGAGCCTGAGCCCGACCCGACCGACACCGAGTCGCCGGGCGCCGGCAACGGTGGCGGTACGGGCGAGAACGGGTTGATCTCCAACTCGATCGGCACGCTCCGGCGCGACGACGCGAGCTTCTGAGACAAGGAAACGGCCCGCCCACGACGTCGGGGCGGGCCGTTTCGTCTTTGTCTAGATTGTGGCGAAGGCCGAGCGGCGACGGGTCTCGACCTCGGCCGCCAGCGGAGGCGCCTTCTCGAGAGCCTCGGGCAGACCGCATGAGGCGAGCCAGTTCGCCAGCATCGTGTGGCCGCCCTCGGTGAGCACCGACTCGGGGTGGAACTGCACACCCTCGATCGGCAGCTCACGGTGGCGCATCGCCATCACGATGCCGGAGTCGGTGCGGCCGGTCACCTCGATCTCGTCGGGCAGCGTCTCGGGCACGACCGCGAGCGAGTGATAGCGGGTGGCGGTGAACGGCTCGGGCAGGCCGGCCAGCACTCCGGCCCCGTTGTGATGCACCTCGGACGTCTTGCCGTGCAGCAGCTCGGGCGCGCGGGTCACGGTCGCCCCGAACGCGGCGCCGATCGCCTGATGGCCGAGACAGACCCCGAACATCGGCAGCTTCCCGGCGTACGCCTTGATGACGTCCATCATGATGCCGGCCCGCTCCGGGGTGCCCGGCCCCGGCGAGAGCAGGACGCCCGCGGCCCCGAAGGTGCCCACGTCGGCCACCTCGATCTCGTCGTTGCGCCGCACCTCGCACTCGGCGCCGAGCTGGCCGAGGTATTGCACCAGGTTGAAGACGAACGAGTCGTAGTTGTCGATGACCAGGATGCGCACGTCAGTTCCCCGGGATCTGGGCGCCGGTGGCGGCGTCGGAGGGATGCGGTTGGTTCGACTCGGTGCTGTAGGGCAGATCGTCGGGCGCCTGCTCGTCCGGGTTGTCCGACGAGGTCGTGTCCGCGTTCCCGGTGCCGGGGCCCTGCTGCTCGGTGCCGTTGCCGACCTGCACGTCGTCGAAGGGCAGCAGCGGGGTGGCCCAGGGGAAGACCACGAACCAGAGCAGCGCGGTGGTGGCCGCGGCCAGGGCGAGCGAGCCGGTCAGTTTGCCCCAGACACCGAACGGGAGCTTGCGCCAGATCCAGGCGTACATCGGGTCACGCCCCCTTGATCTCGGCCGGCATGGCCGCGTTGGGCTTGGCCTGGTCGCGCTTGGAGACGGAGACGAGCTCGGCGTGCACGATCAGCCGCTCGTAGTTGTTGTACTTCGGGTTGCAGGTGGTCAGCGTGAGCAGGGCCTGGGTCGGCTTCGCCTTGGGCTTGTTGGGCACCGGCGCGACCACCTCGATCGCGCTCGGTTTGACCACCTGGTGGCCGTAGACCTTGTAGACGTACCAGTTGCTGCGGGTCTCGACACCGATCACGTCACCCGGCTTGAGCTCGTCGAGCCGCCAGAAGATCTTCTTGATCCGGTGGCCGGCGACCGAGAAATTGCCGATCTGCCCGGGTTCCGCCGAATCGGGGTAGTGGCCGGGCGCGTAGCGGATGTCGTCGGGCTGCACGCCGTCGACGACCACCCACTCCTTGTCGAGTTTGGGGATGTAGAGGCGGCCGACCAGGTTGGTGCCGGGCGCGGCCGGCGCCTTGGTGGCGGCGGGCGCCGTCGGGCCCACGGTCGGGTCGTTCCACTCCTGGTCGAGCTCGTTGGCCAGCGCGTTCTGCTCGTCCTGCACCTTGGCCGAGTTGCCGAAGACCTCGTACCCGGCGAAGAGCAGAACGATCAGACCGAAAGTGATCATCAGCTCGCCCGACACCCGGACGGCGCCGCGGATCCGCGAGCCGACCGTCGGGCGGGTCATCTCGGAGTAGACGCTCTTGTAGCCCTCGCCGGTCTGCTCCGGGCGCAGCTTGACGACTTTCTCGCCACGCTTGGGTTGTTCTTGCACGACTGGCTCCTCCACGGGGGGCCTCGGCCCGCCCGGGCCCGCGGGCGAGACCGAGGCGGCGCCCAGTGCGGCGTCGGGCTCGGCTTTCGCCTTTGCGGCCTGGGCGGCGACGCCGGGAACCGCGGAGAGGAGCGCGGTGTGTTCTTTGATGGGGGACGGGTGGCCGCCGGGGCCCTTCATGGCCGGGAGCAGGCCGGTCTGCGCGTCGGACGTGCGGATGACCGCCGTCTCGTGCGGGTCCTGCGGTACGACGCGGTCGGGGCCTGCGGCGGACGGAGACGAGCGGGTGGCTGCGCCCGGGGTGATCGGGACACTCGGCTGATTCTGATCGCCGAACCCGCGGTCGACGAGGCCGCCGGAAGGGAAGCTGCCGGAGGGGGCGCCCGCCGGGTGGTGGCCGGCGGTGGCGGGCGGGATCGCCGGGCGGAAGCCGCTGGACGTGCTCGGCTCGACCAGCGCGTCGAAGCCCGACCCACCCTGGGACCCGTTGAGGCGCGCCTGGGCACGAGGCCCCTCGTGCGGCGGCTCCGACCCACGGGCGGCTCCGTTGAAGGGCGCGTCGGCCGCCTGAGGGCCGCGGAACGAGGCTCCGGTCTGAGCGGCGCTCATCGCGTCGCCGCGGGCCGGCGGGCCGCTGAAGGGTCGTTCGTCGAACTGGGGCCCGTTCACGGGGACGCCGTGCTCGTGCGGCCAGCCCGGATCACGCCGTGGTGGCTGCTGCTGAGCGGCACGGGCAGCCTCGGCGGCCGCGAAGAAGTCGAAGTCTTGCTGAGCCGATCGGCCCTGCCACGAGTCGGTCGGCCGTGCCGAGGCCGCGGCGGCCCGCTGAGCGGCGCCCAGGGACCCGCCCGCGTTGCGGACGATTCGCCGCTGCACCTCTTCGTCGGTGCGCAACACGGCCGTCTCGGCCGCGGACGGTGACGGCGGCGGCAGGGTGGGCGGCTGGGGTGTGGGGGTGGTCTGCATCGGCTGACCGCCCAGGCCGATCGGCGGTGCGAGGGGGCCACCGGGCACGCCGTCCGGCGAGGCGTCGGTGATCCGCGGGATGTACGCCGTCTGGCCCTCGGCGTCGGGTGCGCGGTGCCGTCCCGATCCGGGCCCGGTCGACGGGTTGTCCGGCTCGGCCATTACTCGGCGACCCGCGCGGATCGGAGGTCACTCGACCCGTCGTACGCCCGCACTGTCACGTTCCTCTCGACGGTTTCGGTATAGCCGAGGCCGAAGTCGGCGACCGCATCCCGGAATTGCCTGACTCCCTCCGCCGACTCCAACGCGCGACGCATCGCTGTGGGTTCGCCGATCGCCGTGATCTTGAACGGTGGGGAGAAAACTTGGCCGTGAAGTAGCAGCGTGTTGCCGACACAGCGTACCGCGCTGGTGGAGATGACGCGGACATCCATGATCGACATTGCCTCGGCCCCGCCGGCCCACATCGCATTCACCACGGCCTGCACATCACCCTGGTGAACGACCAGATCGTCATTGTCGGGCGCATTGGCGGCCACGAAGTCGTTGCTGCGGCGGGACGAGTCGTCGAGGCTGACCGAGAGCCCGGAGCCCTGCAGCGCGGTGAACCCGGCCGGCGCCCGCAGCGCGTTCGCACCCTGCCGGGCCTGGTTGACCGGGCCGTCGACCTCGGCCAGACGCGCCGTGCCCTGGTCGACCTCGGAACGAAGTTTTGCCGCAGTCTGTTCGCGCACCTTGAGCCGCTCGCGCTTGTCGGAGATCAACTGGGCGAGCTGGGGACGGCGGTCGTCGCGCAGCGCCGTGCCGTCCGCGGTGGTGGCCGAGGTGGTGAACAAAAGGCCTGCGGCCAGGGCAATCAGGGGAACTCCGACCGACCAGCCGCGCGACCCGTGGGCCGGTTGGCGGGGTCCGAGACTGCTCGTTGCGCGGCGCAGAACGAGCCGCCACGAGGGCGTGCCGGTATTGTCTTTCACGTCCCCGTCTCCCCCCGAATATCAGCGCCGGACATTTTCCTCGCCCGGCGGGTGCCTGTCTTCCCGCCGTCTTGACTACGCTAGCTGTCGAACATTAATCGCCACGGGCAGCATTCGGGGTCTCCGGAGCCGCTCAGCGGTGGGGTTGTTCACCACTTGTTGCCCTCAGGAGAGCACCGTGCCGAAGTCTCAGGTCCGAAAGAAGAAGGTCTACACGCCGCCGACGGACATCCGTCCGGCTGCTGCCGCGGCTTCCAAGAAGCCGAGCCCGATGTGGCTGCCGATCAGCGCGGTCGCGCTGATCGTGATCGGCATCGCCTGGCTGGTCGTGTACTACCTGTCGTCCCAGCAGTACCCGGTCGAGTCGCTGCGGTACTGGAACCTGGCGATCGGCTTCGGGTGCATGGTGGCCTCGCTGGGCATCCTGTCGCGCTGGCGTTAGCCACTTATGCCTGCTCAACGGCAGGTAACGTGACTTTCGTCTGATTTGAGCGCACCCCGTGCCGCCGGCCGGGGTGCGCTTTGCGGCTGTTGGGTGCCCCACTTGACCCGGTGGCGTGCGGCCGTCTATTACTCGTGGGTAACATGAGGCGCGGCGGACAGCCGACCGAGGAGGCACAACGCAGATGGGTATCGCGCAGATCGTCGCCACCGTCCTGGCCGGCGCCGTGACCATCACGGCGGTCGTGCTCGCGGTTCGCGCCGTGCTCACCATCACCTCGGTGATCCGGCTGGGCAAACCCGACCCGGCGCGCTTCGCCGACAAGGGCACCCGCACGAAAACCATGCTGGTCGAGACGCTGGGTCACACCCGGATGCTCAAGTGGAGCGCGATCGGCGCCGCCCACTGGCTGGTCATGGTCTCCTTCATGATCCTGTTCCTGCTGGTCGTGGAGGCGTACTTCGAGGTCGTGGACCCCGAGGGCGGGCTGCCGATCATCGGCCACTGGGTGGTCTACGGCCTGGTCACCGAGTGGATCGGCATCCTCGGCCTGGCCGGCATCCTCTATCTGATCTACGTCCGCCAGCAGCAGATCAGGGCCAAGCGCAGCCGGTTCCTCGGCTCCACGATGTGGCAGGCCTACTTCGTCGAGGCGGTCATTCTCGGCGTGCTGGCCTGCGGTTTCCTGATCCGCGGGTTCAAGGTCGCCAATGACACGTTCGAGTACCCGGGCTGGGCCACCCCGCTGTCGCACGGCGTCGGCTCGCTGCTGCCGGCCGCGCACGACGGCCCCACCTGGGTCGCACTGGTCAAGCTGTTCATCTCGATGGGCTGGCTGATCACCATCGCGCTCAACCCGACGATGGGCGTGGCCTGGCACCGCTTCCTGGCCTTCTTCAACATCTTCTTCAAGCGGGCGCCCGAGAAACCGGCCGGTTCCGGGCTCGGCGCGCTGCGGCCGATGATGAGCGAGGGCAAGCCGCTCGACTTCGAGGAGGCCGACCCCGAGAAGGACCAGTTCGGCATCGCTCAGGTCGAACAGTTCACCTGGAAGGGTCTGCTCGACTTCTCCACCTGTACGGAGTGCGGGCGGTGCCAGTCGCAGTGCCCGGCCTGGAACACGGCCAAGCCGCTGTCGCCCAAGCTGATGGTGCTGGGTCTGCGCGATCACGCGTACGCGAAGGCTCCTTATCTTCTGGGCGGTGGCGGTAAAGACCTGACCGGCGAGGAGAAGGCGACCGAGGCGCAGCTGGCCCACATGGACGTGCTCGCGCTGGCCGAGGGCAACCGCCCGCTGATCGGCACGGCTGAGGAACAGGGCGTGATCGACCCGGACGTGCTCTGGTCGTGCACCACCTGCGGCGCCTGCGTCGAGCAGTGCCCGGTCGACATCGAGCACATCGACCACATCGTCGACATGCGCCGCTACCAGGTGCTGATCGAGTCGAGCTTCCCGGCCGAGGCCGGCGTCATGCTGCGCAACCTGGAGAACAAGGGCAACCCGTGGGGCGCCCCGCAGAACACCCGCGAGGACTGGACCAAGGGTCTGGACTTCGAGGTGCCGCGGGTCGGCGAGAAGGAAGACTTCGAATACCTGTTCTGGGTCGGCTGCGCCGGCGCCTTCGAGGACAGGGCGAAGAAGACCACCCGGGCCGTGGCCAAGCTGCTGCACGAGGCCGGGGTCGACTACGCGATCCTCGGCGAGGGCGAGACCTGCACGGGTGACCCGGCGCGGCGCATCGGCAACGAGTTCGTCTTCCAGATGCTGGCCCAGCAAAATGTCGAGACCCTGCAGGAGGCGAAGGTCAAGAAGATCGTCGCGACCTGCCCGCACTGCTTCAACACCCTGGGCAACGAGTACGAGCAGCTCGGCCTGAAGGTCGAGGTCGTGCATCACACCCAGCTGCTGGCCCACCTCGTGGCCACCGGGAAGCTGACGCCGGTGGCGCCGGTCGACGGCGGGGTCACCTATCACGACCCCTGCTACCTGGGGCGGCACAACCGGGTCTTCGACGCCCCCCGCGAGGTGCTGGGCAGCGCCATCGAGGGCGGTCTGGTCGAGATGCCGCGTAACCAGGAACGTTCCTTCTGCTGCGGCGCCGGCGGTGCCCGCATGTGGATGGAGGAGAAGATCGGCAAGCGGATCAACGTCGAGCGTACGGAGGAAGCCCTGTCGACCGGCGCGAAGACGATCGCCGTGGGCTGCCCGTTCTGCTACACGATGATCGGCGACGGGGTGACCGGCAAGGGCGAGCAGGAGAACGTCGAGGTCGTGGATGTCGCGACGGTGCTCCTGCGCTCGCTCAAGCAGGAGGTCTAGGGCCTCACGAGGGCGTGCCGGCCGTGGCCGCGGTGGTCGAGGCGACGATGGCGACCATCACGGCCGCCTGGATTTCCTCGATGGCAATCTTGACGGCCTCGGCGGCCCACGCGCCCTCGCTGATCTCGCGCAGCCGGGCCTGCACGGTCTTGCGGTCGAGGTCGGCGAAGACCTTACGGTCGAGGTCGGTCGCGGCGACCAGGGCACAGAGCGCGGCCGTACGCTCCTCGACCGGCCCCGAGCCGAGGACGGCCTGCCGCATGCGGTCGCGGGCGGCGGTCTCCTGCACCGGCTCAACACCGTGGGCGGTGGGGTATTTGGTGCGCGGGAACACCCAGAGCACCTTGTCCTTCTCGACCCGCAGGATGCCGTCGGCCACGAGCTTGTCGAGCACCTGGGGCCGGGTTTCCTTGGCGAACTTGGAGACCCAATACCCCGGCTTGCGCGCTTTGTCCTCGGCGACGATCCGCATCAGCGCGGTGTCCACCAGCGGGTCCCCGGTCGGGCTCAGGTCGAGCACGACCACCTTTTTGTCGGCGACGTCGACCCGGCCGGCCAGCGCCAGCTCGAGCAGCAGCCCGCCGCCGAGACCGTGGTCCAGGTGGGTGCCGTCGGTCAGCGGAGTGCCGTCGTCGTCGTACGCGAGCAGCGTGAACTCTTCGACCAGGTTCATCCCTTGACGGTAACCAAATTCGAGGCGTGCCAATCCTCACCACCAGTGGGCACGCCGAGATCGTCTGGTTCCGGCACAATGAGACCGAGGTGAACCGATCATGGACGGCCTGTTCCTGACCGCGGTGCTCCCCCTGGCAGCGTTCGCGCTGCTCACGGCGGGCAACGCGTTCTTTGTGGCCGCCGAGTTCGGTCTCGTCACGGTCGACCGGGCCGAGATCGCCACCCGCGCCCGAGGGGGTGATCGCCGGGCCCGCACCGTGCAGCACGCCCTGCACGAGCTCTCCTTCCAGCTCTCCGGCACCCAGCTCGGCATCACGCTGACCGCCCTGCTGACGGGTTACCTGGCCGAGCCGGCCCTCTCCGAGCTCATCGCCCCGGCCGTCGAGCCGATCGCGGGCGACGCCACCGAGGGCATCACCCACGGGCTCGCGCTGGTCGTCGCGACCCTTCTTTCGATGCTCTTCGGCGAGCTGGTGCCCAAAAACGCGGCCCTGGCCCGGCCGATGCGGGCCGCGTTGCTGACCGCGGCCCCCCTGCGGACGTTCTCGAAGCTCTTCAAATGGGTGATCGGCGGCCTCAACGGCTCGGCCAACTGGCTGGTCCGCCGGATCGGCATCGAGCCCCAGGAAGAGCTGGCCAGCGCCCGCTCCCCCGAGGAGCTCGGCCTCCTGGCGGCGATCAGTGCCCGGGCCGGCGCGCTGCCGACCGAGACCGCCACCCTGCTGCGCCGCACGATCCGCTTCGGCGAGAAACGCGCGGCCAAGGCCATGACCCCGCGGGTCGACGTGGTCGGTCTCAAGACCACGGCCAGCGTGGCCGAGCTGATCGCGGTCGCGCGGGAGACCGGCCACACCCGCTTCCCCGTCTACGAAAACACGATCGACCTGGTCATCGGTGTGGTCGGGGTGCCCGACGCGCTGGGTGTCCCGCCCGAGCGGCGGGCCGCCACCCAGGTCGCGACGATCGCCCGCGAGCCGGTCTACGTCCCCGAGAGCCTCAGCCTCGACAAGGTGCTGACCGCGCTGCGTGAGGCCGACGCCGACCTAGCGATCGTGGTGGACGAGTACGGCGGCACCGACGGCGTCGTCACCGCCGAGGATCTGATCGAGGAGTTGGTCGGGGAGATCGCCGACGAGTACGACGTCGAGCCCGCCCAGACCTCGACTGAGGAGCTCACGGCCCCCGGCGGGGAAAAGACGTTCCTGGTCGACGGGCTGCTTCGCGAGGACGAGCTGATGGAACAGACCGGCTTCACCCTGCCCGAGGGTCCGTACGAGACGCTCGCCGGCTTTTTGCTCTCCCGGCTCGGGCACATCCCGGCGGTCGGCGAGTCCTACGAGGCCGACGGGTGGGAATTCGGCGTGATGGCCGTCGACCGGCACCGCATCGAACAGGTACGCGTGGTCCCGCCGCCGCCGGAGCCGGCCGATGACTGAGCTACTGGTCACGATCGTGCTGCTGCTCGGCAACGGGCTTTTCGTGGGCGGCGAGTTCGCGCTGATCGCGTCGCGGCGTACGGCCCTGGAACCGCTCGCCGCGACGAGCAAGCGCGCCCGCTGGGCCCTGTCGGCGATGAGCCAGATCCCGCTCATGATCGCCGGCGCTCAGCTGGGCATCACGATCTGCTCGCTCGGCCTGGGCGCGCTGGCCGAGCCGGCCCTGGCCCACCTCTTCGAAGGCCCGTTCGAGTCGCTCGGCCTGCCCGAAAACGCGGTGCACCCGGTGGCCTTCGTGCTGGCCCTGTGCATCGTCGTCTTCCTGCACACGGTCATCGGCGAGATGGTGCCGAAAAACATCACGCTGGCCGGGCCGGAACGGGCCGCGCTCATCCTCGGCCCGTTCATGCTGGCCTTCTGCACCGCCACCAAGCCGCTTCTCAACGCCATGCGCTGGCTGGCCAAGATCGTCCTCAAGATCTGGTCGATCGAGGCGACCGACTCGGTCAAGACCGTCTTCACAGCCGAGGAACTGGCCGGCATGGTCACCCAGGCCCGCAGCGAGGGCCTGCTCGGCACGGAACAATACGCACGCATCCACGCCGCGCTCGGCCTGAACACCCGCACCGCGGCCGACACGCTGCGCCCCTGGTCGACCGTCACCACGATCGCCGACGACGTGTCCCCGGCGACGATGGAGGCGGTGGCGACCCGCACCGGGCGGTCGCGTTTCCCGGTCGTGCAGCGCGAGACCCGGCGGGTGCTCGGCTTCGTGCACGTCAAAGACATCCTGGGGTACGGCACCGACCGTCGCACCCGGCCCATCCCGCCCGAGATCATCCGGCCCCTGGCGGTGGTGGCGCCGGAGCGCACGCTGGCCGATCTGCTGCTTACGATGCGGCGCGACCGACTGCACATCGTGCTGGTCAGCGACGGTCGGCGGCCCCTGGGCGTGATCACATTGGACGACGTGGTGCACGCGGTCGTCGGCGAACCGGCCCACCCGACCGTGTCCGCGACGGCGGGTCAGCCTCGGGCGGTCGGCTGACCGCCTGCGGGTAGTTTCAGCCCGGTTGAGCGCTCGGAGTTCGCCAGTGGGCCCACCATTTCGGACAATAGGCTTATGTCTCGCAAACGGTGGTGGCTCGCTCTGGCGGGATCACTGCTCCTCGTCGGCGCTCTGGCGCATGCTTACCGGCCCTCCTCCGAACCGGCATACGCCGCCTTCGCCCCCGGTCGGCCGGCGCAGCTCGCCCCTGACCCGGTGCCTCTCGTGCCGACCGGGCTCCTTCCCATCCAGGAACCGGTGGAGGGGTCGCCGAAACCGCCGGGCCGGATCGCGGTGGCGGGTGGCCCGGTGAGCGTCCGCTACACCTTCGACGGTGGGCCCGGGCAGGCGATCACCGACCAGCGCGGCGGCCACGAGCTGCGTCCCGTCGGGCAGAAAGGTGGCACGCTCCGACTCGTACGGCAGGGAAGTGGGCTGGCCCTTTCCTATCCCAACCGGTGCCGCCTGGCCCGCGAACGGGACTGCCCGCGCGCGATCCTCGAGGGCGAACGCGACGACGACCTCAACCCCGGCACCAAGAACCTCCGGTACGGGGCGTCGGTGCGGATGACCCACGCCGACCTGGCCGACGGCGCCAACGTGGTGCAGAAGGGCTACTCGGTCGGTCAGGTCAGCCAGTACAAGCTGCAGGTCGACCACCGGCAGGGTCATCCGAGCTGCGTGCTGGCCGGCAAGGACGAGATCTATCGCGCCGAGCCGGCCCTCGACGTGGCCGACGGGCGCTGGCACACGCTGGAGTGTGCCCGCACCGGCGACCAACTGACGCTGTCGGTGGACGGGGCGCCGATGGCGTCGGTCGGCGTCCCGGCGAACCTGTCGATCGCGAACGCCGAACCCCTGCGCGTCGGTGGCAAGGGCACGAGCAAGAGCAACGACCAGTTCGCCGGGGAGATCGACGACGTCTTCGTCACGATCGGCTGAGGGTCTGTCAGCCGACGAAGATCGGATCGGTCTTCGCCGGGGCCAGAAGACCCTTCACTCCTGCGTAACTGAGCCGCCAGTAACCCGCACCGGAGTGCTCGAAGGCCGCGGAGAAGCTCGACCCTGGGCTCTGGCCGAGGTTGATGTCGCCGATCGTGCGCCAGCCGGTGACGCCGTTCGGGGAGAACTGGGCCGACACCACGGTGTCGGCGGCGGGCGAATACCCGGTCAGCTCGAGCCCGCCGCTGGTGCCGACGTAGACCCGTCCGCCGTCGCTGTCACGGCCCGCATAGAAGCCCTCGAACGATGTCGGCATCAGCACGGTGATCTTGCGAGACGCGTAGGTGACCGTCTGGATGTACATGTCGTCCGAGGAGGCCGCCACCGCGATCCCGCCACCGTCGTACGGGTTGATCACGTAGCTGTAGTGGCCGTTGGCGTCGGTCGTGGTAGTCGGGCCGCTGAAGCAGTTGGTCGGGTCGTCGTAGCCACGGCCGCACACCCCGATCGCGATGGGCGCGTTGGCCATCGGCACCCAGCCGTCGGGTGACTTCCACGTCGCGTCGCCGCTGACCGTGATCGGCTGCCGGCTGATGATCGAGTTACGGTCGAGCTGCATGGTCACCCGGGTCGGCGACTGCTTGACCTCGGCCTTCGGGATCCGGGTGAAACCCTGCAGGTAGAACCGATGATCCGGGTCGTCGGTGGTGCTCAGGTAACCGCCGCCGCCATCGGCATATCCGACGGCGCCGGAGAGGCTGAACTGGCCCTTGGAGCCGGTCTCGATCTCGGCGGTGAAGTCGCCGCCGGGGATCTGCGCGTAGACCGGCACGCCGGAGACGGGTGCGGTCGCCCGGGTGCCGGGCCAGAGGCCCATGAGCTTGCCGGAGACGGTGTAGGTGCGCCGCGTGTAGGTGACCGTCGGGGTCGTCTTGAGATCGGCGAAGAACATCTTCACCACGTTGTTGAAGCCGAAGCCGTCGCTCGCGATGCGCCCGCCGTCGGCGTCGGTGACCTCGACGTCCAGGTCGTAATAGCCCAGGTCGGGGATGACGATCTCGCCGGACTGCCACACACCGTCCTCGGCGGTGCCGGAGGCCAGCTGGAACGACGTCATCACGGCGACCTCGGCGCCGGTGCCCGGCGTGCGGACGTGGGCGACGAGACCGGTCACTCCCGCGTCGGACGAGGCATAGACCTGCAACCGCCCCAGGTCATCCTCGACCTGGTTGGCCCAGTGCACCACGGGCGCCGCAGCCTCGGCCGCCTGCGCCGGTGCCCCGAAACCCAGAACGGCAGCCGCGATCACCATCGCGGGACCAATTTTCCGCACGCCCACTCCCCGTTGTCAGCCCGTTGTCGGGCAGCGACAGGATATTCAACGTGAGCAATATTCGTTGCCCCTGAGGCCTGTGCCCGCCGGTTCGGCCGACACAGGCCTCAGCTTGCTTCCGGCCTACATCAGGGCTTCGACCGCGGCCGGGGCTCGGGTCAAGGTGACCGTGGTCGCCGGGAGGTCGGCCCGGACGATCGCGCCGTCATAGTTCGGGTCGGCCGCCCAGGCGCTGCCCGTCACCTCGGCCTTGCCTTTCTGGAACGGCGTGGTGCCGGTCGGGTCGGCCAGGGCGCTCCACTGTGCTGTCTCACCCCGGGTGCAGGGGACCTGCACGCTGATCGGGCCACGGATGATCGTCTTCAGCTTGACCTGGGTGATTAGGCCCGTCACGTTCACGGTCGTGTCCGCGTTGCAGGTCACCGTGCCGTGCACAGTGGCCTTGCCGTTCAGCTTGCTGAAGAGGCCGTCGGCGGCGGGCGTAACCGTGTAGGCGAGCGGAGTGGCCGGCGGGGGGTTGCCGATGACGACCCGACCGCGCAGGGCCGCCTCGCCGCCCTCGCAGTGCTGCTCGAAGGTGGCGTCGAGCTGCTCGACGTAACCGTTCGGCCCGTAGGCCGCGTCGGCGACCACGAATGAGCCCTCGATGGTGTTGCAGCCCCGGCCGTTGCCGCCGATGTCGATGCCGGCGCCCGCCCCGCTGAAGGGGGCGCGCGTCGCGTTCGGGTAATCCCCGGCGACCAGCTGCGTGCCCTGTGGCGCCTTCAGATCCATCGACCGCTAGTCACCGTTGGCGCCGTTGATCGAGAGGTAGACCCCGCGCAGCGAGTCGTCGGCGCGGATCGTCAGCTGGTCGCCGGCGGCGGCGTCGTAGCTGTAGGTGGCGCCGCCGGTGATGTAGTCACCCGGGTCGCCGGTCATCGTGTAGGTCCCGGCGGTCACCGGCTGGGCATTGGCCGGGCTGACGCCGCCCAGCACGCCGGCCACGGTCACCACGCCGGCCAGCAGAGAGGCCGAAACCACCCGACGCGCAATCACAGTCATAAATCCTTCTCCCCGTAGGCGGTGAATCCACGAGGAAATATAGACAATAGTAGCTGTCGGCGCGGCCCCTTACTTCCGTCGCTGCACGAGCAGGACGACGATGGCGACGACGATCGCGGCCACCACCACGAAACAGCCGAACAGGGTTACCAGGTGCCAAGGCTTGATCGCTCCCATGGCGGGTCACCTTAGGCCCTGCGGGCAAGCCGCTTCGGCGTCAGGTTCGCCGGTTAACCGCTCACGCCTGGCCGTGCGCGCCGAGTCTGGTCGACCGAGCGGACGATGCCTGGGGGCGAGTCGGAAAGTTACATTTTGGGAGTGTTTCTGCAGATCACCGGACGTCCGGACCCCCAGCTGACCGCGGCCGCCACGCGCCACGGGCTGCGCCGGCCTGTCCTCCTCGCCCGAGTGGCCGGCTGGGCCCTGCTCGGCCTGGCCGTGCTGCTCCAGATGCACGGCGACGGCCTCGACGTCACCTTGCTGGTGGCGGGTGTCGCCCTGGCCGTCGTCGTCCCGATGTTCCTGATCAACAGCGGCGCGCGCCGGGTGCTCCGCGCGGGCGGCCCGACCACCTTCGAGATCAGCGACAGCGGTGTGGCCTGCTCGAACCTCGAGAGCCGGCACGCGTACGCGTGGAACGCCTTCACCCACGTCGACCATCTGACCGGTCAGTTCGTGTTCGGGTTGGGGCACGGACGCTTCGTGCAGGTGCCCACCAAGGGCCTGACCCCGTTCGAGATCAACGACGTGCTGACCACCGCCGCCGCCCACGGCATCGCCGTGAACGCCTAGCGGGGTTTCGGGGTGAGCGTTACCGCTTACTCAGGTCGCCCGGGCGGGGTGAGCGTTTTGGGCGCGCCGGCGCCCTGCTCGCCCCGGGCGGGTCCCGGTGGGAACAGCGGTCTGCACCCACCACCCACCTACGACATCTTGATCTTTTAGGCGGTCGGCCAGAGGCGGAAGTTTTGCGCCGAGCGGCTCGGGGTCGGGCCGCGTTGGCCCTGGTAGCGGGAGCCGTAGACGGCGGAGCCGTAGGGGTGCTCGGCCGGGCTCGACAGGCGGAAGATGCAGAGCTGGCCGATTTTCATGCCGGGCCAGAGCTTGATCGGCAGGTTGGCCACGTTGGACAGCTCCAGCGTGACGTGGCCGGAGAAGCCCGGGTCGATGAAGCCCGCGGTCGAGTGGGTCAGCAGGCCGAGGCGGCCGAGGCTGCTCTTGCCCTCGAGGCGGCCGGCGAGTTGGTCGCCCAGCGTGATGACCTCGAGCGTCGACGCCAGGACGAATTCCCCCGGGTGCAGCACGAAGGCGTCACCGTCGGTGACCTCAACCTCGGCGGTCAGGTCGTCCTGCTGTTCGGCCGGGTCGATGTGGGTGTAGAGATGGTTGTTGAACACCCGGAAGAAGCGGTCCAGCCGGACGTCGATGCTGGACGGTTGCAGCAACGCCGGCTCGAAGGGCTCCAGAGCCAGGTCGCCCGACTTGATCTCGGAGACCAGGTCACGGTCGGAGAGCAGCATCGGAACACCATACCGACCTGCCCGGTCGGCGTGTTTTAGTGGGCGTGTCGAACGTATGTTCGATAGAATGACCCCATGCCTTCCTGGTCCGATTTCGCCGCCGCCGAGCCCACGCTCGCCGCGGGCATCCGAGCGCTCCTGCAGCAGTACGGTCCTGGCCTGGCCTACCTGGCCACCGTGCGAGCCGACGGCGGTCCCCGGGTCCACCCGGTGTCACCGGTGATCACCGACGAGGGCCTCTACTGCTTCATCGTCGACTCACCCAAACGGCGCGACCTCGAGCGCGACGGCCGCTACGCGCTGCACTCGTTTCCCCCGGAAGAGAACGACGACGAGGCCGTCCTGACCGGCCACGCCGCCCGAGTCCGCGACCCCCGCGTGATCGCCCGTCTGGCCCAGGCGCTGCACGCCTCGCCCAACATCGACTGGCGCCTGTTCGAGCTCACTGTCGAGTCCGCCACGCTGCGCACCCACGGCCCCGCCGGCGCCATGCCCTTCGCCGTGCTCCCGATCGTGACCCCCTTGACCCGCTCTTGGCACGCAGAGTTACAGCGCCCGTTGGCAGCGGTCAGTTAGCGGCGGGGTGGTCCCGCCACGGCGCACCCAGATCGGGTACAGTAAGGCCCGCTCGCGGGTGTAGTTCAATGGCAGAACATCAGCTTCCCAAGCTGACAGTGCGGGTTCGATTCCCGTCACCCGCTCGTCCCGAAGTCCCCATGTCCGCAAAAAGCGCGGACATGGGGACTTCGCCATTTCTTACCTGGGGGGCCGAGCTCCCAGACCCCACGGTGCGGTGGTCACCCTGCGTGGGCCGCTTCCGCCCGTAGCCGCGGCGGGCATGGACATGGTTCAGATCCACGCCGTTTCCTGACTAGTCCGACGTGACCCAGTCAGGCGGGTCGGTGGCGTAGACGCGATTTGATCAGGGCCAGGCTCGTAGCTCGGCAACGCTAATCGCTAGGCCGGACCGTTCGAGCCGGTCGAGCACATCCTCGATCGTGCCCGGTGGGTTCTTCCACGAGTCGGCGATCTGCTGCACGGATGCAAAGACCCGACTGCGGTCCAGACTGATCTGATCGCGGACGAATTCGTCAGGTGACTTCGGATCGATGTCCCAGTTGCTCAAGTCGGCGGCAGGAAAGTCCCGAAGGTTCGCCGTAACGATGACCTGGGCTCTTGCCTTGATCG
Source organism: Actinoplanes sp. (assembly GCA_965217855.1). GTDB lineage: Bacteria > Actinomycetota > Actinomycetes > Mycobacteriales > Micromonosporaceae > Actinoplanes. Next base: position 200,340 of record CBDCJN010000020.1, read on the forward strand.
CTGCCGCAAGCACATGCCGATCGTCGGGATCTGGCAGCTTGAGTGTGTCGATGAGCGCGGCATAGCCGCTGACCTTCCAATCCCGGACGGCGGTACCCATCAGTGACCGGGCTCGGTCCAGTCGCGCTGGATCTAGATCGGGGCGTTGCCTGCGCAATGCCGCGAACATCTCGTCAAGAATGTCGTCGCTCCACTTGGCCTGCACCAGCCCGGACTGGGCGATCCGGATGAGCAGGTCTCGCATTGTGCTGGGGTACAGCACGCTGGCGTCGTAGACGACAACGAAAGCCACGGCGTCAGCCCAGATCCATGTCCTGGGCCAGCTGTGCGAGTTCGTCTGCCGCGCGCCGGCGTCTCAGATCATCGCGATGCTTGTATTCCATCAGTGAGCCGGCCATGACCCGTCGATGTGTACCCACCTTGCGAAACTCGATCTCACCGGACTCCAAGAGCCCAATCAGATAGGGCCTCGACACGTTCAGCAGTTCAGCCGCCTGTTGGGTGGTGAGCTCAGCGTGGTCTGGCACCACTGAGACGCTGTGACCGTTCGCCATATGCGCCAAGATCCGCGCGAACAGCTCGACCGCGCCGCGCGGAACTACCAGCTCGTCGCCCTCGCCGTCGTCCACGACCCGTACAATCGCCGAACCCTGCGGGTGTGTGCGGAGGTATTCCTGGACTCTTGGCAGCGCCTCGGCCGCAACGGCGATCGCCTCCGCGTCGGGCTTGATCGGGCTCGTCACCGACATCTCCACCTCCCAACGGTAAACGAAGTATCCGCAACAATCGCAGCAACCGCAAGGATGCACCGGCCCGGCTTCTTTCTGCTGCCGAAACCCGACATCGCCGTGCGGCGGTCGCCGCGGGTAGGCCGGCGCAGAGCGCAAGCATGGGCCGCGCTGGGTGCTGACGACGGGACCGACTCAGTCATACGTCACTGGCTGTTAGCCACCTGCGGCATGCGGGCGCATGTGGCGGTGAGACGGGCATACCCCGGAGCTGAGGGGAGAGCTCAGGCGGGGGTGGGGCGGGTTTTGAGGAAGGCTTGGAAGGATGATTGCCGGGTCTCGTCCAAGGAGTGCTTGGGGACTGTGAGGGCGTGGCGGGGGCCGTAGAAGAGGAGCCAGCCGGTGTCGGTTTCGGCTACTCGGGTTATGGCTGACCAGAGGATCTCGGAGCGGATGGCGGGGCGCTGCTCGACTATGCGGTCGTCGGTGAGGGTGAGGGTGAGGGTGAGGATGGCGTCCTGGCGGCTGATCTCGGGGAGGTCGGCGATCGCGCGGTGCAGGGGGCGGGTGGCGCAATAGGCGGCGTAGAGGCCGTAGGCGGCCAGGGCGAGCGCTACGACCACCAGGCCGCTCATGCCGTCGTAGATCAGGAGCAGGGCGGCGCCGCCCGCGCTGACTGTCGTGGCGGAGATGGCGAAGGCTCGGGTCGACTGGAGGGTGTCGGCGTAGATGACGCGTAGGTCGGCCAGCGTGGTGGCGGCGTCGAACGGCTTGTTTATCTGCAGGCGAAGCGGCCGGGGAACTGGCCCTGCAGCCTGAGATGGCTGGCGGCCAGGGTCTCCGGATGGCTGTGCCAGATGTCGACGATGCTCGTGCCCACCACCAGCGTCGACGTCGCGGCCAGGATGGCCTCGGGGAGTTCCAAGTCGTCGGGTGGGCTGCCGCCGATCCACACCGAGCCGTAGCCGAGGCCTTCCAGCTCCAGGGCCGCCGAGGCGATCAGGTTGGCGTCCGTCGGCCAGTGGCGACGGGAGACCCAGATTCCGCACCGCCCGAGGTTGTTCACGGTTTCGATCGTACGATTGCGGGCGTGTATCTGATGATCTCGAAGTATCTGGTGTCGCTCGAGCAGGTCGACGCGGTCCGGGACGCGCATCTGGCCTTTCTGGAGGGTCTCGAGGCGCAGAACCTCGTGGTCACGGCGGGTCGCCAGGAGCCTGCGGTCGGCGGGGTCGTGCTGCTCAACGTCGACGACGAGGCGCGCGCGCTCGAGCTGATCGCCCAGGATCCGTACGTGGTGCAGGGCGTGGCCGAGTACTCCGCCACCGGGTGGACGCCGACCCGGGGCGCCCTGAAGGAATTCCCGAAGCCTTAGTGGTCGATGTCCTCGGCCGTGAGCAGGCCGCGCAGGCTCAACTCCTGGGCGACGCCGGGCGGGCATTCGTCCACAATCACCGCAGTGCCGACATATCGCGTGCCGAAGAGGGAGCGCAGGGCTCGCGCCTGGGCTCCGGTCGCGGCCCAGTCGTCGACCACGAGCACACGGTCGTCCGGGTGGATCAATTCATGGCGTACGCCCAGGTGCTGGGTCTCGCCCCGATGATCGGTGGGCACTTCGACCCAGGTCATCGGCTCGGCGATCGGGCGGCGGGCCCCGGCCCGGTAGGCCTCGACGAAACCGGCCCCGAGCGCCCGCGCCACCAGGGGGCCGACGAGAAAGCCGGTGACCTCGGGCGAGATGACCACGGTCGGTCGCGAAGCTCGGAAGAGGTCGGCCAGCGCGTCGCCCAGGCCGGCCAGGATCACCGGATCGCGCCACCAGCCGGAGCGGTCGCTGACCAGATAGCCGCTGCCGTCGCCCGGATCGGTCCAGCGGAATTCCGCCCGCAGATGATCACGCAGATCGGTTGTCACGCCGACATCCTGTCATCGCACGACGGTTCGGTTCGGCCGCGCGGTCAGAACCCACTCAGACTACGGGTCAAGTTAGTGCAGTCGGTAGCTCCCATCGGGCATGCTGTTCCGCGTAGCCATGCCTAATCTGCCGCCGGGCCGACGCCCGCTCAGCCCTGGATCCCGTGCCGGTCTCGGCGCGGCCCTCGTGCTGCTCGCCGCCGTGTCCGCCGTGGAGCTCGCCGACAACCGCACGGCCGACTTCGTGGGCCTGTTCGCCGCCGTCCCGTTCCTGGCCGCCGTCTTCGCCTTCTGGCAGACCGTGCTGGTCGTCGGCGTGATCGCGACGATCGTCGGCATGGTCTTCGTGGGCGCGGCCGGCCCGCTGACGCTGGCCGACACGGTCAACATCCTCGGCATCCTGCTCGCGACCGGCATCGCGGCCGCGGTGGCCACCATGCGGCAGCGTCAGGCCGACAAGATCGCCGAGTTGCAGCGGCTGGCCGCGGTGGCGCAGCAGGCGGTGCTCCGGCCGCTCGGCCCCCAGGTGGGCGCACTCGCGGTCGCGGGCCGGTACATCTCGGCCACGGCGGCGGCCGACATCGGCGGCGACCTCTACGAGGCACTGGACACGCCGTACGGGGTCCGGATCATCATCGGCGACGTTCGTGGCAAGGGTCTGGACGCGGTCCGTCTGGCCAGCATCGTGCTCGGCTCCTACCGCCACGTGGCGTACGAGCGGGCCGATCTCAAGACGATGGTGGCCGACCTGGACAGGGCCGTGGCCCGCAGTGTCGGCGACGAGGATTTCGTCACCGCCGCCCTGGTCGAGGAGCGCGGTGGCACCCTGACGATCGTCAACTGTGGACATCCGGCGCCGTTGCTGCTGCGCCGGGGTCAGGTCATTTCGCTGGAGCCGCCGTCCCCGGCGCCCCCGCTGGGGTTCATGCCCGAGGTGAAGCCGCGCGTCGAGCGACTCGAGCCGGGCGACCGGCTGCTGCTGTTCACCGACGGGCTGGGTGAGGCTCGGCGAGAGGGTGAGTTCTTCCCGACCGCCGATCGTGCGTGGCGGCTGCTCGGCCACGGCACGGTCGGCGACGGTCTGGCCTCGCTCGAGACGGCCCTGGTCGACTGGGTGCACGGTCGCCTCGAGGACGACATCGCGCTGGTTCTGCTGGAGTACGCCGGCCCGGACGACGGCGCGACGATGCCGATGCCGAGCTGGGAAGTGGGAGCCGCGGGCAGCTAGGCCGCCGCGATCTCCTCCGTCTTGCCCTCGGACGGCGGCGCGGTTTCCGTCGGTGTCGACGTTGTCGGCCCCGCCGGCGTGGTGATGATCGGAGCCGGCGAGATCGGCACTGGCACGGGCTCGGTCTGGCGGTGACGCCCGACGTAGTGCCGCGGCTGCTCCGCCTGGCGGGGCTCCGGAATGAGGCTTCTGATCGTTGCGAACATGCGCGCCCCCTTGGCGGCTGGTCGTAGGCGAGAGCCTGCTCGAAGTCGAAAGCTTCGTGTCTATTCGGAGCAACGAGCCGCTCGACGGGCCGATACGTCGGTGGCGCATGGGAGTCGGCAAATAGCCGAACGGCCATCCTGCTAGCCACCCGATCGGAGGTTTTTGATGGGCGAACCGACGGACATACCCCCACGGCCGGGTAGTTGGTCACGAAACAACTCGCGGGTTGTCGGCTCCTACCGATCAGTAATACAGTGAGAGTTACTGACGGGTAACTCCAGACTCGCGGCGTTCGGAGAGCGGGGCCAGCACCATGACTCATTACAAGAGCAACCTTCGGGACCTCCAGTTCAACCTGTTCGAGGTCTTCGGGGCTGATCGTGCCTTCGGTCAGGCGCCGTACGGGGACATCGACGCGGAGACCGCGCGCGACGTCCTGTCGGAGGTCAACCGCCTGGCCACGGAGGATCTGGCCGCGAGCTATGTCGAGGCCGACCGCAACCCGCCGGTCTTCGACCCCGCGACGCACACCGCGCCGCTGCCGGAGTCGTTCAAGAAGTCGTTCGAGCAGTGGATGGCGTCCGAGTTCTGGCGTCTCGACCTGCCTGCCTCGCTCGGCGGCACGCTTGCCCCGCGCGCCTTCTGGTGGGCCCTGGCCGAAAACGTGCTGGGGGCCAACGCCCCGGTCTGGATGTATTCGTCCGGCCCCTCCTTCGCGTCCGTCGTCGACGCCGAGGGCACCGAGGAGCAGAAGAAGTGGGCCAAGATCTTCGTCGAGAAGCTCTGGGGCTCCACGATGGTGCTGACCGAGCCCGACGCGGGTTCAGACGTCGGCGCCGGCCGGGCCCGGGCCATCCAGCAGGCCGACGGCTCGTGGCACATCGAGGGCGTCAAGCGGTTCATCACCTCGGGTGAGCACGACCTGAGCGACAACATCATCCACTACGTGCTGGCCCGCCCGGTCGGCGTCGAAGGTGTGGGCGGCCCGGGCACCAAGGGCCTGTCGCTGTTCATCGTGCCGAAATACCACTTCGACGGCGAGACCGGTGAGCTGGGCGAGCGCAACGGCGTCTACGCCACCAACGTCGAGCACAAGATGGGCCTCAAGGTCTCGAACACCTGCGAGCTGACCTTCGGCGAGCACGGCACCCCGGCCAAGGGCTGGCTGCTCGGCGAGAAGCACCAGGGCATCCGCCAGATGTTCATGATCATTGAGTACGCCCGGATGATGGTCGGCACGAAGGCCATCGCGACCCTGTCCACGGGTTACCTCAACGCCCTGGAGTACGCCAAGAACCGCGTGCAGGGCGCCGACCTGGTGCAGAACGACAACAAGGCCGCGCCGCGCGTCACGATCACCCACCACCCGGACGTACGCCGGTCGCTGATGCTCCAGAAGTCGTACTCCGAGGCCCTGCGCGCCCTGGTCATCTACACCGCCACCTGGCAGGACAAGGTCGCCATCGCCCAGGCGGCCGGCGACACCGAGGCCGCCAAGGCCGCGAGCAAGGTCAACGACTTCCTGCTTCCGCTGGTCAAGGGCGTCGGCTCCGAGAGGGCGTACGAGCTGCTCGGTCACGAGGCGCTGCAGACCTACGGCGGTTCCGGCTTCCTGCAGGACTACCCGCTCGAGCAGTACGTGCGGGACGCCAAGATCGACACCCTGTACGAGGGCACGACCGCGATCCAGAGCCTCGACCTGATCTTCCGCAAGATCGTGAAGGACCAGGGTCAGGCGCTCGCCGTGCTGGCCACCGAGATGCAGAGCTTCGTCGAGAGCGAGGCCGGCAACGGTCAGCTCAAGGTCGAGCGGCTCGGCCTCGGCAAGGCCCTGACCGAGATGCAGCAGATCCTCGGCGTGGCCATGGGCTGGCTCGGCGCGGTGCAGGGCGGCGACACCCGTGAGCTCTACAAGGTGGGCCTGAGCTCGCGGCGCATCCTGCTCGCCCTGGGCGACGTGATCCTCGCCTGGCTGCTGCTGCGCCAGGCCGACGTGGCGCTGAAGGCCCTGAGCGGCGAGCTGTCGGCGGCCGACAAGAACTTCTACGAGGGCAAGGTGGCGGCGGCCCGCTTCTTCGTCCGCGAGGTGCTGCCGCGCGTGGGTTCCGACCGGCGCATCATCGAGAACACGGTGCTGGACATCATGGACGTCTCCGAGGACGTCTTCTAACCAAACTTTGTGCGGGGGAGTCGCCCCACTCCCTCGCACTCGGTGGGCTTTTCCCACTCTCCTGAAAAGGCGAAGGCCGGCGGACAAGGATGTCCGCCGGCCTTCGTCGTGTCTACGGTCAGCCGAGAGTCGGGCCAGGGTCAGCCGAGAGTCGGGCCAGGGTCAGCCGCGGGCGGTGTGGCGTTGGAACAGGTGCATGGCCCGCGGCTCGGTGCCCGACCAGGGGCCTTCCTCGCGGTGCACGGCCAGGCCGGCCGTCTTCAGGACGACCTCTTCGCCGTCGAACTGGTCGTCCGGGATGAGCAGGACCGACACTTCGGACACCCACGGGTTGTGACCGACCACGAGCACCGTGCGGACCGAGTCGGGCACCTTGCGCAACAGGTCGAAGGCCTCGGTGGCGCCGCCGTCGTACAGGCCGCGCTCGTAACGCACCTCGGGCGAGCCGATCTCGGGGCGGGCCTGGGCGATCGCGATCGACGCGCCCAGCCAGGTCTGCCGGGTGCGGGCCGCCGGCGAGCAGAGCACGAGGTCGGGATAGAGGCGTTCGTCGGCCAGCCAGGAGCCGGCCGCATCCGCGTCGGATTCGCCGACAGTGGTCAGTTTCCGGTCGAAATCGGACTGTTGACCTGGCGTTTCGGCCTTGGCGTGGCGGAGCAGAACGAGGGTCCGTGCTGTCATGCGTCCAGCTTGCCTGATTGAGGAGTCGGACGCCTGGGTAAACCGCTGTTCGACGCATCGACCACGGTAAGCATCAAGGAGGCCCGTGATGGGCATCGGCGGAAGTATCTTCCTGCTGGCGTTGGGCGCGATCCTGGCGTTCGCCGTCAACGCAGACATCAGCGGTATCGACATCAACATCATCGGGTGGATCCTGATGGCGGCCGGCCTGGTCGGCCTGATTATTACGCTCTTCTATTGGAACAGTCGTCGCCGCACCGTCGTGACGCGGCAGAGCACGACCCCGGTCGCGGGCAACACGGCGTACCCGAACCAGCAGGTGCGCAGCGAGTACCGCGAGGACGCGCCGCCGCCCCCGCCGCCCGGTTACTGATTCCTTCTCAAGACTCGCGACGCCGGTGGCCGGCCCTCCCCCTGACGGCCACCGGCGTTGCGCTGTCTAACACTCAAAAGCTGTCTAACCCCTCAAAAGCTGTCTAACCCCTCAGAACCTGGCCCACGTACGTCGAGAGGGACGTCGCCGGACGGCCCAGCAACCCTTCGAGGTCGTCGACCGGCACGTAGAGCCCGCCGTTGGCCGCGCCCCGGTCGGAGTCGGCCAGGATCGCCGCGAACGCCTCGGGCAGCCCCACCCCGACCAGCATCTCGCGGTACTTGTCCTCGCCCAGGTCGGTGTAGGTGACCGGCTTACCCGATTGCCGGGCGATCTCGGCCGCGAACTCGGTCATCGTGAAGCCCTGGCCACCCAGCTCGTAGACCTTGCCGGCCTGATCGTCGCTGGTCAGCACGGCCGCGGCGGCCTCGGCGAAGTCGGCCCGGGTGGCCGCGCTGATCTTGCCGTCGGCGGACGCGCCGAAAAGCCCGTGCTCCAGCGCCTGCTCGACGTTGTAGTTCTCGAGATACCAGCTGTTGCGCAGGAAGACGTACGGTAGACCGGACGCGACGATCAGCTTCTCGGTGGCGGTGTGCTCCTCGGCCAGCTTGAGGTCGGTCGTGTCGGCCTTGGGGATGCTCGTGTAGACGAGCAGGCCCACGTTGGCCGCCTGGGCCGCGTTGACCACGTTGGTGTGCTGGGCGAGCCGTTTTCCGGCCTCGCTGCCCGAGATGAAGAGAACCTTGTCGGCCCCTTCGAACGCGGACCGCAGCGCCTCCGGATCCTCGTACGAGACGTGCTTCGTGGTCACGCCCAGGTCGGCGATCTTGTCGACCTGACGGCCCAGCCCGACGATCTCGCTCGCCGGCACGCCCTTGGCGAGAAGCGACTGGATGGTGAGGCGGCCGAGATGGCCCGTGGCGCCCGTGATCACGATGGTCATGCTGTCCTCCTGGTTGCGTATCTCTTACTGTCAGAAGCAAACGCAGCAGGTCAGCGGTCACTTCCCGTTGGATAGAAGGCACCTTGAAGTGCAGTACTTACCCGAGAGATAGTAGCCAGGTGAAAGTCAGTGTGTATGCGAAAGATTGCCCCAGCCGGCAGATCCTCGACCGGATCGGCGACACGTGGAGCGTCCTGGTCGTCGTGATGCTCGCCGACGGGCCGCAGCGCTACTCGGCGCTCGCCCGCAAGATCGAGGGGGTCAGCCCCAAGATGCTCACCCAGACGTTGCGCGGTCTCGAGCGGGACGGGCTGATCGGCCGGACGGTGCACGCCGAGGTGCCGCCGCGGGTCGACTACGCGCTCACCGAGCTCGGCCGCAGCCTGCTCGACCTGGTCGGCGCGCTCGAGAAATGGGCCGAGGTGCACATCGACGACGTGCAGGCCGCCCGCCTCGCCTACGACAACCCCGGCGTGCGGATGTCGTAGGCGGGACGGGCCGATCTCAGGAGCGGGCGAGCCAGACCCCGGCGTCCCCGCAGCCGATGATGTCGGCCCTGCCATCGCCGGTGCTGTCCACCACGAAGCGCGGGTGCTTCTCGATCCGCCAGCCGCCGGCCACGTAGCCGTAGTTCGTCACGACCAGCCCGGGCGGCTCGAACTTGCCGCCGCCGAGCGACCGCGACACCCAGACCCCGGCGTCGCCGAAGCCGACGATGTCGAGGCGGCCGTCGCCGGTGGTGTCGGCCAGGAAACGCGGGTGCTTCTCGACCCGCCAGCCACCCGCGGCGTAGCCGAAGTTGGCCACCGCGAGTTCCAGCGGACCGTATGACCCGTCCGGCTGGGCCAGCGACACCCAGACGCCCTGCTCGCCGAAGCCGAGGATGTCGGCCCGGCCGTCACCGGTCAGGTCGGCGACGAAACGCGGGTGCTTCTCGACCCGCCAGCCGCCGGCGTCGTACCCGAAATTCCCGACCACCAACTGCGGACCCGTGTACGAGCCGTCCGCCTGCGCGCGGGAGACGTAGACGCCCGCGTCGCCAAACCCGACGATGTCGGCCCGGCCGTCGCCAGTCGTGTCCACCACGAAACGGGGGTGCTTCTCGATCCGCCAGCCCCCGGCCACGTACCCGTAATTGGCCACCGCCAGCTGGGGTGCCGAGTACGACCCGTCCGCCTGCGCTCGCGAGATGTAGACGCCGGCGTCGCCGAACCCGATGATGTCGGCCCGGCCGTCGGCGGTGGTGTCGGCCAGGAAGCGGGGGTGCTTCTCGATCCGCCAGCCGCCGGCCGTGTAGCCGAAGTTGTCGACCACCATCCGCAGCGCGTCGAACGTCCCGTCCGGCTGGGCCCGCGACACCCAGACGCCCTGCTCGCCGAACCCGACCACATCGGCCCGGCCGTCGGCTGTGGTGTCGGCCAGGAAGCGCGGGTGCTTCTCGACCCGCCAGCCGCCCGCGGTGTAGCCGAAGTTGCCGATCCGCAGCACCGGCGGCTCGAACCCGCCGGTGGCCAGGGCACGCGACACGTAGACCCCGGCGTCGCCGAAGCCGACCAGGTCGGCGCGCTTGTCGGCGGTGGTGTCGGCCATCAACCGCGGGTGCCGCTCGACGCGCCACCCGCCGGCCGTGTAGCCGAAGTTGCGGACGGCCAGCTGCGGTGACCAGCCGAGGTGGCTCGGCGTGTACTCGCACAGGGTGAAGTCGTTGCCCTTCATCAGGCAGCTCACGCCGCCGCCGGCCGCACACGTCTCGCAGTTGCCGTTGGCCACGCCGAACCGGCCCCACGCGCCGCCGCAGGTGCAGTTGCTGGCCGCATACTCGTCCGGCGCGCCGAAGACGTGGCCGGTCTCGTGCGCGAAGACCCGGTCGATGTTGTCCGGGCCCCAGCCGTCGTTGCGGTAGTCCATCACCAGGCGGGGGCCGCCGATGCTCGCGTAGGCGAACCAGCCCAGCGGGTATTTGGTGAAGTAGGCGCAGTACGTCCAGCGGGTGCCGAACTCGCCGCGCAGGCTCTCCACGTACGCCCCGACGCCGTTCCAGTCGCCGGTGAAGCCGAGCGCCGCCATGGCGGGATCGCGGAAATGCGCCTCCAGGTCGGCCGCATTCGGGTCGGCCGGGGTGGTCAGGGTGACGTTCTGGATGTCGTACGAGAAGGTGATCCCGGCCAGCGGGTTCTGGGTGGCGTAGAAGCCGAGCCCGTTCTGCACCTCGGCCACGACCTTGGTCACCTCGGCCTCGGTGAACTGCAGGTCGGCGGTCGGGCCCTGGACGATGACGATGCCGACCGCGACCGAACCCTCCAGATAGGAACTGGTCGGGCCGGACGCCCGCGCGTCCCGGGCTATGGCCTGGGCCGACGGCGGGGTCGGGATCACGGTGGTGCAGTCGGGCATGTCCCATTCCTGGCCCGCGCGCGACCGGTTCGCCTTCTCGGTGCGGTACTCCTGGGACTCACGCAGCTGGAGCGCCGCGAGCCCGAGCCGCTCGACGTCGCTGAGGTCGGCGGTCGCGGGCACCGACGGAGCCGCCGCGGCCGCCGGTCCGCTGCCGCCCGGAGCGGCCACGACGCCCAGCCGCCCGTACCGGTGGATGACACGTTCGTCCTGCTCGCCGATCGCCCGGGCCGCGTCCGCGGGCTGGTCCCACACTGCCTGTTCGGTGATCTCCAAGTCGCCGGCCATCGCCGATCCCCCTCGCTGCACACGGGGACGACCTGATTCGTCCCGGCGCCAGTGAGCCACGCGGGCCGTGACCGGGGTGTGGCTATATCGTCACTCGTCGCTGTCGGCGGGCGGCCCGTCCGGCGTCTCGTAGCCGCGTGCGTCCCAGGACAGCCCGTCGCCGGGGCGTTCCTTGGGTTTCTGCCGGTCGTGCCACGCGGCGATGAAGATGCGCGCCGGCGGGTCGATCCGCAGCAGCACGTCGGGCGGGACGTCGCCGGTGTACCAGCGGGTGCCCGGCACCTCCGGCGCCTCGCCGGTGAGCTCGGCCAGGGCCACCCACGGCCGGAGCTCCTGGGTCACGGTGGCCGACTGCCGCCAGGCGTCGATCGCCTCGCCGTAGACGGCCGGATTCAGCACGACCACAAGTACTTCCATCTGCCCATCATCACCCGGGCCTGCGCACTCGCAGTACCGGTCGATTTACCGACAGGCCCACTGACACGGCGTCGCCGCGGTGTGAGGGTTGACCGATGGTGGGAGTGGCGCTGGCGTTGCTGGGCGACTTCGTGCTGACCGACGGCGACCGTCTCGTCCCGGTCCTCCCGACCGCTCAGCGCCTGATCGCCTTCCTGGCCGTGCAGAGCCGGCCGGCCCATCGGCTGCACGTGGCCGACGTGCTCTGGCCGGACGCGACGCCGGCCCGGTCGGGGGCGAACCTGCGATCGGCGCTGTGGCGCAACCAGCGCGTCTGCCCCGGGCTGATCGACGCCGACGGCCGGCACCTGCGACTGGCGGGCGAGGTGCAGGTTGACCTGCGCCGGGCCCATCACTTCGCCGACCGGCTGCTCGAGGCCGGGCCGGACGATGCCGAGCTGCTGCCGGCCGGCCTCCGGGACGACCTGGCCGAGGATCTGCTGCCCGACTGGGAGGACGAGGACTGGCTGGCCGTGCCGCGCGAACAGTTCCGTCAGTTGCGGCTGCACGCGCTGGAGGCGCTGGTCGACCGGCTGATTGTGGCCGGGCGGCCGGGCGAGGCGGTCGCGGCCGGCCTGACCGCGGTGGCCGCCGAGCCGCTGCGGGAGAGTGCCCATCGGGCGGTTATCCGGGCTCACCTGGCCGCGGGCAACCGGTGGGCGGCCACCCGCCAGTACGAGCAGTGCCGTCGCCTGTTCCGGGACGACCTGGGCCTGAGCCCCTCGGCCGAGCTCCGTCAGCTCGCCCGCGCGTGAATCAGGCGTACAGGGCGAAGTAGATCGCGATGTGGTGGCAGATCGCCGCGACCAGCGTGCACGCGTGGAAGAACTCGTGGTGGCCGAAGACTTCGGGCCACGGGTTCGGCCGGCGCAGCGCGTAGAAGACGGCACCGACGCTGTAGATCACGCCGCCCGCCGCCAGCAGGACCAGGCAGGCCACGCCGCCGCGGTGCAGCACGTCGGGCAGGATCGCGACCGCGCCCCAGCCCAGCGCCAGATAGAGCGGAGCGCCCACCCAGCGCGGAAGATGCGGCCAGATCGACTTGAGCGCCACGCCCCCGACTGCGCCGACCCAGATCAGAGTCAGCATCACCGTGGCCTTGCCCGGTGACAGCAGCTCGACGCAGAACGGGGTGTAGGTGCCGGCGATGAAGATGAAGATCATCGAGTGGTCGAGCCGGCGCATGATCTGGTAGCCGCGTTCGCTCCAGGTTCGGCGATGGTAGAGCGCGCTGATGCCGAACAGCCCGCACACCGTGATGCTGTAGATGAGACAACTGAAGAAGGGCGCGACGCCCGGCCGGCTGGCTGCGATCGAGCAGAGCACGATGCCGCAGACCAGCGCGACGAAAAACGCGTACTGATGCAACCGGCCGCGGAATCTCGGCTTTCCGAGATCGGCCGGCCTCATCCGGAACGGTACGGAGGTCGTCACGGCTCCCAGGTTACGGTATCGTAAGTTACTCGTCAGTAGTGAGAGTGTTCACCCCTGTCCCTACTGGCAGTATGTGCGTCATGAGGCTACGACGGGCCGGCGCCTCCGCGCTGCTGATCGAGTGTCACGACGGTGAACAGGTCGAGGCCTGGCGCCGCGAGGTGACCCGTCGCCGTGCCGAGGGCGAGCTGCAGGTGCTCGACATCGTCCCCGGCGCCCGCACCCTGCTGCTCGACGGCGTTTCGCCCGAGGCCGAGGCGGTGCTGGCGAGCTGGCCGGAACCCACGGTTTCGTCCGCGGCTCCCGCCACCGGCCAACTCGTCGAGATCGCCACGGTGTTCGACGGGGAAGACCTGGCCGACGTCGCCGAGCGCTGGGGCGCGTCGGTCGAGGGTGCGATCGCCCGCCTCACCGAGACCGCCTTCACGGTCGCGTTCTGCGGGTTCGCGCCCGGGTTCGCCTATCTGCGGGGGCTCGGGGGCTCGATGCCGCGGCTCGACGCTCCCCGGGCGCGCGTGCCGGCCGGATCGGTCGGCCTCGCCGGCGAATACTGCGGCATCTATCCCACCGCTTCGCCGGGCGGATGGCGGCTCGTGGGTCGCACGACGGAAACCCTTTTCGACGTACGTCGGGAGCCACCGGCCCGGCTCGGCCCGGGCACCCGCGTGCGGCTGGTGGCGGCGTGATCACGGTCGTGCGGGCCGGCCCGCTGACCACGATTCAAGATATGGGCCGGCCCGGGTACGCCCACCTCGGCGTGCCGCGGTCCGGGGCGCTCGACCCGCGGGCCCTACGGCGAGCCAACGCCCTGGTCGGCAACCCGGCCGAGGCGGCGGGGCTGGAGACGACGCTGATGGGCTGCGCGCTGCGCTTCGACGCGACGGCCCGGGTGGCGGTCACCGGCGCGACGGCCGTGGTCAAGGTCGACAAGGTGGTCGTCCCGGAGGACGTGTTCGAGGTGCCGGCCCGGTCGGTGCTCGACGTCGGACGGGCCACCTCGGGCGTCCGGTCGTACGTCGCTGTCGCCGGTGGGCTCGAGGTCGAGCCGGTGCTGGGCAGCCGGTCGACCGACACGCTCTCGGGTCTCGGGCCGGCCAAGCTGGTCGACGGCGTGACGATGCCGGTGGGGTCCGCCGGTGGCCCCCTCGTCTTCGTCGGGGACGAGCTTCCTGATCTGCTCGGCGAGCTCGAATTGGGAGTCTGGCGGGGGCCGCGGGACGACTGGTTCGTCTATAACGAGCTTTTCGAGACCGCGTACCAGGTCAGCCCGGTGAGCAATCGCGTCGGCAGCCGGCTGACCGGGGCCGCCCTGACCCGCGCCCGGGACGGCGAGCTGCCGTCGGAAGGGGTCGTGCTCGGCGCGATCCAGGTGCCCGCGGATGGCCGGCCGCTGATCTTCCTGGCCGACCATCCGACCACCGGCGGTTACCCCGTGATCGGCGTGGTCGACGACGCGACACCGCTGGCTCAGGCCCGACCGGGAAGTACGGTGCGTTTTCGTGCGCTCGATTGATCTCAACGCCGACCTGGGAGAGGGCTTCGGCCGCTGGGTGCTCGGCGACGACGACGCCCTGCTCGACGTCGTGACCTCGGCCAACGTGGCCTGCGGCTTCCACGCGGGCGATCCGTCCACGATGTACCGGATCTGCGGCGAAGCCGTCGAACGCTCGGTGGCGATCGGGGCCCAGGTGGGCTATCGCGACCTGGCCGGGTTCGGGCGGCGGCGGATCGACTACGACCCGGACGAGCTGCGGGACGACATTCTGTATCAGATCGGGGCGCTGGAGGGCTTCTGTCGCGTCGCCGGTGGACAGGTCGGCTATGTGAAACCGCACGGGGCGCTCTACAACACCGCGGCCGTCGACGAGGGGCAGGCCGGTGCGGTGGTGGAGGCGGTCCGGGCGTACGGGCCCGGGTTGCCCCTGCTCTGCCAGCCCGGCTCGACGCTGGCCCGTCTCGCGGCCGCGGCCGGTCTGCCGGTGATGGGCGAGGGGTTCGCCGACCGCGGCTACCAGGCTGACGGAACGCTGATGCCGCGACGGCTGCCGGGGGCCGTGCTGCACGACCCGGACGAGGTGGTCGCCCGAGCCGTGCGGATGGCCGTCGACGGCGTGGTCGAGACCGGCGACGGCCAGGTCGTGCCGACACCGGTGGCCTCGATCTGCGTGCACGGCGACACCCCGGGCGCGGTGGAACTGGCCGCCCGCGTTCGCGCCGGGTTGACCGCCGCCGGGCTGGCCGTCGAGCCGTTCACGCCCGCCGGTTGACCCCCGCGTCTCCCTCGCGCAGGGAGTGGATCATCCGCTGCAGGACCCGGAACGCGTCGGACTGCTCGGTCTCGGTCAGCCCGGCCAGCATCCTGACCTCGACAGCCCGGACCGCCGCGGTCGCCTTCTCGAGGCTCTGCCGGCCGCTGGGGGTGAGCCGGGTGGGCAGCACCTTTCCCACCGGCGCCTCGGCCGGCCGGGTCACGTAGCCGTCCCGTTCCAGGGCTTGGAGCAGCACGTTCATCGTCTGCCGGGTCACGAACGCGCCCCGCGCGAGCTCGGAGTTCGACAGGCCGGGTCGTTGGGCCAGCAGCTCGAGGCAGGAGTAGTGGGTCACGTTCATCCCGAGCGGTCGCAGCACCTCCTCCATGGCGGCGCGGAGGGCGCTCGACGCCTCTTTCAGCAGGTAGCCGAGTGAAGTTTCCAGGTTGACGCCCACACCGTCTTGACTCATGTCAGTATTCTGACATAGATTGTGGCATGTCAGTAAACTGACACACGTCAACCAAGGAGATCTACCGTGCCCGTCACCGGCCCCGACTTCATCTCACTGCAGGCGCGCGACCTCAAGGCTTCGCAGGCGTTCTACGAGCAATACCTCGGCCTCGTCCGCTCGCCGGCCGGCCCCCCGCACGCGGTCGTCTTCGAGACGAAGCCGATCGCGTTCGCGCTGCGCGACATCGTTCCCGGCACCGACCTCGACTCCGTCGCCCAGCCCGGGATCGGGGCCGCGATCTGGCTCCACGCCACCGACGTCCAGGCGATCCACGACGCTCTCGCCGCCGCCGGGCACACCATCGTCTCGGCGCCGATCGACGGCCCCTTCGGCCGCACCTTCACCTTCGCCGACCCCGACGGTTACCACATCACCCTCCACGACCGGGCCTGAGTCAGCCCTCGTCCATGCCCCGCAGGATCAGGGGCAGGCGGTCCGGGCCGTCGGTGGTGACCACGACCGGCACGCCCCAGTCCTGGCGGGTCAGGTGGCAGGCGGCGAACTCGACGTCGACGTCGCAGGTGGCGGCCTGGGCCACGACCTGGAGCACGCCCTTGGGCACGTCCGGGTTGATCACCAGGGCGCGTGACAGGTCGGTCGTCACGCCGGCCCCGTCGAGCAGCAGCTCGGGCGGGGAGGCCGAGACGGTGAGACGGGTCGACGGGCCGAACTGGGTGTCCAGCTTTTGCCCCGGTGCGGGCGTGAAGACCACGTCGAGCGTCAGTTTGCCCGGCCCGACCGGGGACGCCGGGCGTTCGGTGCGGTGCCGTTCGCCGCTGACCGTGCGGACGGCGCCGGGAGCCAGGCGGGTCAGCCGGTGGGCGGACGACTCGACCACGATCACGTCGCCGGCCGTGGTCACGACGACGTCGCTGGGCTCGGCCAGGCCGGAGTCGACCGTGGACACCGCGTCGGTCTGCGGGTCGAAACGACGGACCGCCCCGTTGTAGGTGTCGGCGATCAGGACCGAGCCGTCGGGCAGCGCGGCCACCCCCAGCGGGTGCTGCAGCAGCGCCTTCTGGGCTGTGCCGTCGACGTGGCCGAAGTCGAAGAGACCCTGCCCGACCGCGGTGTGCAGGACGCCGTCCTCGATGTAGCGCAGGGCCGACGTCTCGCTGTCGGCTATCCACAGCCGGTCGCCGCCGACCGAGAGGCCGGACGGCTGGGCCATCCACACGTCGGGGATCGGGCCGTCGCGCAGCGCCTCGACCGTCGTGCTGGCGTAGACGCCGACCGTTCGCTTGATCGGGTCGAACCACCACAGCTGGTGGATGCCGGCCATGGCGATGATCACGCGGCCGTCGTACCAGGCCAGATCCCACGGGGACGAGAGATCGGCGGCCAAGGCGTCGTGCGGGTGCTCGTCGACGGCCGAACGCCACGGGCGGCCGGAACCGGCGACCAGGACGATCTCGCCGCCGGGCCGGCGCAGACCGCGGAGCTGGTGATTGACCGTGTCGGCGACGAGCACGTCATAGCCGGCCACGGCAGCGACCTCGGCCGGGAGCAGCAGCAGACCCTGCGGCTCGCTGAACGGGCCGCCGCGCTCGCCGCTGCCGAAACGGCGGACCAGCGTCTCGCCGTCGGCCTCGGCCTCGACCACCGAGTGCCGGGCCGAGTCGCTGACCAGCAGGTGGCCGTCGGGCAGCTCGATCGCCTTGCCCGGGAAGCGGAAGACGGTGTCGGCGGCGGGCGGCGGAACGTACGGGCCGTCGCCGCGGTGCAGGGTGCCGTCGGCGGTGTGCGTGATGATCAGCTCGTCGATCAGCCGGGACAGGCCCTCGGCGTGACCCTCGCCGGCCATCGACGCGACCAGATAGCCGGTGGGGTCGATCACGGCCAGGGTGGGCCAGGCCTTGGCCGCGTACTGCTGCCAGAGGTGCATGTCGCCGTCGTCGACGACCGGGTGGTGCACGCCGTAACGCTCGGCGGCGGCGGCCAAGGCCTCGGGGTCGCGCTCGTGCTCGAACTTGGGCGAGTGGACGCCGATGACCACGACGGCGTCGCCGTACTTCTCTTCCAGCGGGCGCAACTCGTCGAGCACGTGCAGGCAGTTGATGCAGCAGAACGTCCAGAAATCCAGGATGACGATCTTGCCGCGCAGGTCGGCCAGGGTCAGCTCCCGGCCGCCGGTGTTGAGCCAGCCACGGCCCCGCAGCTCGGGGGCCCGCACACGTGCAGTCATCGCACCATCGTGCCGCACCGATGGTTCCGGTACGGCACGAAGGTGGTCAGGATGACAACGGCCTCAGGCGTTGGGCTTCAGGCATAGGACTTGGTTGCCGTTGGAGGTCTGGTTGACCACGTACGGCTGCTGCGGGTCGGCGCACTCGGCCTTGTCCTTCACGATGGACACGACCTGGAACGTCGAGGCGTCCGAGGTGCAGTCGGACTTGATCGCGGACTCGCCGTCACGCTTCACGCACTCGCCCTGGATCACCGACAGCGACTTGTCGCTGCTGCCCGCCACCCAGTAGACGATGCCGAACACGACGCCGAGCACGGCCGTGGCCACGATGATGACCACGATCAGGATCGGCAGCATGCGGACGTGCGGCGTCTCCGGCTTGGCCGGCGGGGCGGCCGCCTCGGGCTTGAAGCTGTCGAACCGGCCCTGGTCGGCCTCGACACCCGGCCAGCTGGTCGTCTCCTCCGGGGTCGGCGGCGTGACCGTGGCCCGGCTGACGGCACCGGGGTAATTTTCGCCCGGCGATCCGAAGTCGTGGGGGGGCTGACCGCCCTGTCCGAACGCGCCTTGGCCGCCGGGGCCGGGCGGCGGGCCGAACGGGCCCTGGCCGCCGGGGCCGAAACTGTTGGACCGCGGCTGGGTGGCCGGGTCGAGTCCGTTGAGCCCGGGCGGCATCGGCGGCAGAGCGGGCGCCGGAACATAGGGCTGCTGCTCGCGGTTCGCGATGTCGGTGGTCAGCTCGCTGTACGGCTCACCGGGGCCGGGACGCCCGCCGGGGCCGCCGGGACGGTCCGAATAGGGCGAACCGGGCGGGGCCGGCTCGGGTGCCGCCCCCGGAAGCGCGGGTGCCGAGGACATGCCGGTCGGCGGGGCGCCGGGCGGGGACACGCGGGCACTCGCCGAGGCGCGGGCACTGGCGCGGGCCGGGGACTGCGGGGCGACACCGGGCACACCCGGCTCGCTGCCGGGCCCGTTCGCGCCGGGGAACGCCGGTGATCCGTACGAGCCGGGGGACGCCGGGGAACCGTAAGCCCCGGGGGACGCCGGCGAACCGTAGGCCCCAGGGGACGAGGTCGGCGAGCCGTAAGCATCGGGCGACGCCGGACGGTTGTCGTCGGGGCGACCGAACGGCGAGTCGCCGGCGTTCGGAGAGTGGTCGGGCTCGGCCGGTGTCTCCTCGTCGGCCGGCGCCGGCCGGCCGTAGACCCGAGCCTGCGGTGCGGCGTTGGCCGGCGGCAGCTCGGTCGGCTCGACCGGAGCCGTCCGACTGGCCGTGGGCACCGAGGCGCTCGCGCTGACCGGACGCGCCGTGCCGCTGGCCGACGGGTTTTCCGACGGGTCGCGCGGCGCCGGGACGGAGCCGTTGCGAGACTCTCCGCCCGGGGAGCCGAGCGCGCCCAGAGCCGCGCCGGGAACCCGCTGCGGGTAGCCGTTGGGATTGTCGCCGGCCTGGTCGGGCCGTCGGTAGAGGGCGTGCGCGTCGTCCTCGGCGGGCTGCTCGTCGCCGCTCGGGCCGAACGGGGACGCGGACCGGGCCGCACCGTAGGCGGCACCCGGCTCGCGCCGCACGCCGAACGGCGAAGGCGGCGGCCCGTCAGCGGACTCGGCCGCGTCGTCGTCCTGGCTCGCACCGAACGGCGGTGCCGGACGGGCGGAGCCGTAGGTCGGCGCGCCCGAACGAGAAGCGGCCGACGAGTCGGCGTCGCCCTCGGACCGGCCGAAGGGCGAGGCGGGACGGCTTGAGCCGTACGCGGACGACTCGTCGTCGGAGCCGGCCTGGCGAGCCTCGCCGAAGTCACCCTCGGCCGGGCCGAACGGCGACGCCGGACGGGCCGAGCCGTCGGCCGAGCGGGCCGAGCCGAACGGACCAGAGTCGCCCTCGGCATTTGCCGGGCGGGCTGTGCCGTACGCGCCACCGTCGGGCTGGCCGAACGGGGCCGGGGGCCGCGTCGAGCCGAAGCTGGGCGCGTCGCCGCCGGAGGGTGCGCCGAAGGCTCCCGAGTCGGAGTCGGTTTGGCCGAAGGGGGCCGGGGGCCGGGCGGAACCGCCGGTGGGTGCGCCGAAGGCTCCCGAGTCGGAGTCGGTTTGACCGAAGGGGGCCGGGGGCCGCGCCGAGCCGCCGGTCGGCGCGCCGAAAGCGTTCGAGTCGGATTCGGGCTGCCCGAACGGGGAGGGGGGCCGCGCCGAGCCGAAGCGGGGCGCGTCGCCGCCGGTGGGTGCGCCGAAGGCGCCCGAGTCGGACTCGGGTTGGCCGAATGGGGCTGCGGGCCGGGCGGAGCCGTAGACGGGCGAGTTGCCGTCGGCGGGCGCCGAGCGGGCCGCGCCGAAGTCGGATTCGTCTTGGCCGAACTGGGCTGCCGGCCGGGCGGAGCCGTAGACCGGCGAATCGCTCGTCGGGCGGGCGCCCTCGGGCTGACCGAATGGCGACGGCGGGCGGGACGAGCCGACCGCGGAGTCGCCCTCGGGCGGGTCGAAGGAGGCGGCCGGCCGGGCCGCGTCGAAGTCGTCGTCGGGCTGGCCGAACGGCGGGGTGGGCCGGGCCGAGCCGTAGGCGGGCGAGGACGGCCGGGTGCCGAAGGAGGAGTCGGACGAGCTCTCACCGGACGGGCCGAACTGGGCGGACGGCCGGGCGTTGCCGTAGGCCGAGCCGGCCAGCGGAGGCTGCTCGCCGGAGGTGCGGCCGAACGGGTCGGGCAGGCCACCGGAGCCGCTCGCAGGAGCGTCCTGAGCTGCGGGTGTGCCCTCGGCGGACCCTCGGCCGAACGGGTCGGCGAAGGGCTCGGTGCGGCCGTAGGGGTGCGGCGGGATCTCGTCGGCGGGCGCGGACGAGCCGAACGCGCTGAAGCCCCCGGCCGGCACCGAGGCGGCGCCGGGCGGCGGGGCCTGATAGCCCGCGGGCGGGCCGAACGGGGCCTGCTGGCTGCGGATCGGGAGCTCCTCCGAGGATGCGGCCAGGGCGGGCGACGAGGACGGCCCGGCCTGCTGCGGTGCGGGCGGCGGGAACGCGGACGGCTGCTCGGGCTCGCTGCCGGGAGCGCCGCGCAGGGGGAAGCCACTGCCGCTGCTGTCACCCCGGCGGATCGGGAACGCGCCGCCGCCACCGCCGTTGCTGCCGCGCAGCGGGAAGCCACCGCTGTCGGTGGAGCGCGCCGACGGCTCCTGCGGAGGGGAGTCGGGCAGGTCGGTCAGGGTGGCGCCGGGAACCCGGACGCGCTGGTCGCCGAAGGCGGAGACGCCGGGCGGGCGGCTCGCGGCGGCCTCGGCCTGGTCGTCGCCACGGCCGGACGTGCCCGCGGCGAAGCCGTTGAACCCGTTGAACTCGTCGGCCGGGTTGGTCGAGTTGACGTTGCGCTGCGGCAGGGGAGCCCCCGGGCGTTGGATGAAACTCTGCTCAGGAAGAGGCCGGGCCGGGGTCGCCGGGGCCCACGACGGCGGCGCCGGCTCAGCGGGCTCGGCAGCCTGGGCGCGGAAAGACGGCGAAGGCGGCTCGGCGCGGAAAGACGACGCCGGTGGCTCGGAGCCGTTGGGCGGTGACCCGAAGACCGAGGACGGGCCCGGGCCGAACGGGGACGCCGGGGCGGCCGTGCCGTAGGAGCCGGCGTTGCTGGGCGAGACCGAGCCGTAGGGCGAGGCGGCGCCGCGTTGCGGCAGCTCGCCGGGTGCGCCGGTCGGTTCGGCCGCGGGGGCCGGGTTGCGCTGCGGGAGCGCACCGGGCTCGTCGGGCTGGGGCACGCGCACCGACCCGTAGGAGGTGCCGGACGCCGGGCGCGGGCCGTCGGGGCCCGAACCGAACGTGGGCACGGCGGGGACCACGAACGGCGAGCCGCCGTTCGGTGTGGTCTGGGGAGGCGGGCCGTACGAGCTGGGGAAACCGTCGGCGGGAGCCGGGGCCGAGGCCCGGGCCGAGATCCGCTGACCGTCGGTGTCCGGCGGGAAGCCGTCCGACGTCGGTCCGCCCGACGTGGCCTCGGCCGGCTGCGAGCCGGCGTAGTGCCCCTCGGACGTCATGAGCGCCTCCTCATTTCCTGCGGCCGTGCCTGCTCTGCACAGACTCCGGCGAGCGCCGGAGTCGTGCCCAGCTCTGAGGCCAGGCCGTGCGGAATCTCGCTCGCGGTGCGGGACCCCGGTCTCTCGCCGACCGGCCGAGCCGGCTCGATGACCGTCGCCAACCGTACCGGGCGAAGGCGGCATGAGGAATCCCGGTGTACGTCCCGAAGGGGACGGCCGGCCGATCTCCCGGACTGACCTGATGGACCCCGAAGAGTGATGCGGAACGGCAAACGGCCCGTCCGGAGGGGGATCCGGGCGGGCCGTGGGCGCCGTGGGTGTCAGAACACCCGGCGCTGGGCGAAGATGGCGATCTCGTCACGCATCGACTGGCTGGGAGCGGTCATCCAGGCCCGGTCGATGGCGCGGTTCTGTCGGTTGATCAAGCGACGCCGGCGGACGCGGTCGGCGATACTCATTGCCTTTTCACTTCCCTCGGGCCGGGTTGTCCGGCCCATCGTGGTGCTCGTTCCGTCTGTGTCTCCATTGTGCTCCGGAACGGAACGAGTCGCCAACGATTTCGGGGGTGACGCGCAGCACCCGCCTAATGATCGTAGGTCAAGAAAACCGGTTGCCTTACGACCATAGGCCGTGCCTGCCGTTTGACGAGCAGGCCTACGTCCAGGAGAGCAGTGCTCCCTCGGGGTCGGTGAGGAAGTCACCGATGTCCCGCAGGAACTTGGAGCCCAGTTCGCCGTCGATGATCCGGTGGTCGAACGAGAGGCCCAGCGTGGTGACCTGGCGCACCTTGATCTTGTCTTTGTGCACCCAGGGCATCGGCTTGACCGCGCCGAAGGCCAGGATCGCCGACTCGCCCGGAGGCAGGATCGGTGTTCCCGTGTCCACGCCGAACACTCCGACATTTGTAATGGAGAGGGTGCCTGCTGACATATCGGACGGCGATGTCTTACCGGACTTCGCCACCTGCACCAGTGTGTTGAGCGCCTCGGCCAGCTCCCGCAGGCTGAGACGACCGGCGTCCTTGATGTTGGGAACGATGAGCCCGCGCTCGGTCGCCGCGGCGATGCCGAGGTTCACGTACTCCTTGACGACGATCTCGTTGGTCGCGCCGGACCAGGACGAATTGACCATCGGATGGCGCTGGACGGCGAGCAGCACGGCCTTGGCCACCAGCAGCAGCGGCGAGATCCGCACGTCGCGGAACTCGCGCCGGGCCTTGAGCTTGTCGAGCGCCTTCATGGTGCGGGTCACGTCGACCGTGAGGAACTCGGTGACGTGCGGCGCGGAGAACGCCGAGGCGACCATGTTTTCCGCCGTGAGCTTGCGGACACCCTTGACCGGGATCCGCTGCTCGCGACTCGCGTCGAACACGGCCGCGGCAGTCACGGCGGGTGTCGCAGGGGCTGGTTCGTTCACCAGCGCGACGGCCTGGTGTACGTCGTCCCGGGTCACCGACCCCAGCGGCCCGGTGCCGGCGACCGTGGCCAGGTCGATGCCGAGATCGCGGGCGAGCTTGCGGACCGGCGGCTTGGCCAGCACGGGCCCGCTCGTCCGCGCGGCCGGTGCCGGCGGCGGGGGTGCCGTGGTCACCGGCGGGGCGGCCATGGGGACCGAGGCAGCCGCCGCAGGCGGGGTTGGCGCTGGTGCGGTGGTGGTGGCACCAGTGGGCGTACCGATACGGGGTCGTCGTTTGGCCGTTGTGGTTTTCGGTCCGTAACCGACCAGCACAGCTGTGCGGCCGCCGGGAGCGGGACCACCGATGAGGCCCGGCTCGACGGCGCCCTCGGCCGGCGCGATCTCGACCGCGGCCAGCGACTCGGCCGACGGCACCGGGCCGGAGTGACCGGCCGGCGGCAGCGGACCGGCCGACGGGTCGGTGTCGATCGCCACGATGGGCGCGCCGACCTCGACCGTCGTGCCGGCCTCGACGAAGATGCGCAAGACGACGCCGGCCCATTTGGCCGGGATCTCGACCGCGGCCTTGGCCGTCTCGACCTCGACGAGCGGCTGGTTGAGCTCGATGGTGTCGCCCACCGTGACCAGCCAGGACAGGATCTCGCCCTCGGTCAGACCCTCACCGAGGTCGGGCAGGTTGAACTCTTTGATCCGGGACATCGGGGTCACCAGCCGAACGAACGGTCGACGGCGTCCAGCACCCGGTCGAGATCGGGCAGGTATTCCTCTTCGACGCGGGCCGCCGGGTAGGGAATGTCGTAACCCGTGACCCGCAGCACCGGCGCCTCGAGTGAGTAGAAGCACTGCTCGGTGATGCGTGCGGCCAGCTCGGCGCCGAGACCGATGTTGCCCGGGGCCTCGTGCACGACGATGGCCCGGCCGGTCTTGCGGACCGAGGCGTAGATCGTCTCGTAGTCGACCGGGGAGAGGCTGCGCAGGTCGATGACCTCGAGGTTGCGCCCGTCCTCGGCGGCCGCGGTGGCCGCCTCCAGAGCGGTCTTGACCATCGGGCCGTACGCCAGGAGGGTCGCGTCGGTGCCCTCGCGGGCCACCCGCGCCGAGTGCAGGGGGTAGGCCCCGGCCAGGTCGGCGTCGAGGTCGACGGCACCCTTCTCCCAGTAGCGGCGCTTCGGCTCGAAGAAGACGATCGGGTCGTCGGAGTTGATCGCCTGCTGGATCATCGAGTATGCGTCGGCCGGGTTCGAGCAGGTCACGACCTTGAGGCCGGGCGTGTGCGAGAAATAGGCCTCGGGCGACTCGGAGTGGTGCTCGACCGCGCCGATGCCACCGCCGAACGGGATCCGGATGACGATCGGCAGCCGGACCTTGCCCATCGAGCGGTAGAACATCTTGGCCACCTGGGCCACGATCTGGTTGTAGGCCGGGAAGACGAAGCCGTCGAACTGGATCTCGCAGACCGGCCGGTAACCGCGGATGGCCAGGCCGACCGCGGTGCCGACGATGCCCGCCTCAGCCAGCGGGGTGTCGATGACCCGGTCCTCGCCGAAGTCTTTCTGCAGGCCGTCGGTGATGCGGAAGACGCCGCCGAGCTTGCCGACGTCCTCGCCCATGATGACGACCTTGGAGTTCTGCTCCAGCGAGCGGCGCAGGCCGTGGTTGAGCGCCTTGCCCAGGGTGATCGTCTCGGCCATCAGTGGTCGCTCCCCTCGAACGAGGCGTGGTAGTCGGAGAACTGGCGGCGCTGCGCGTCGATCTCGGACGAGCCGCTCGGATAGACGTTCTCGAACATGGTCACCGGGGCCGGGTCGGGCATGGCCAGCACTCGCTCGCGAAGGTCGAGGGCCAGCGTCTTGGCCTGCTCGTCGACCTCGTCGAAGTAGGCCTCGTCGCCGATCTGCTGCTTGGCCAGGAAGGCCCGGAACCGGGAGATCGGGTCCTTGGCCTTCCACGACTCGACCTCGCTGGCGATCCGGTAGCGGGTCGGGTCGTCCGAACTGGTGTGCGCGCCCATGCGGTAGGTGTAGGCCTCGATCAGCGTCGGGCCCTGGCCGTTGCGGGCATGGTCCAGCGCGTGCCGGGTCACGGCGTAGCTGGCCAGCACGTCGTTGCCGTCGACGCGGACACCGGGGAAGCCGAAGCCGGCCGCCCGCTGGTAGAGCGGCACGCGGGTCTGGCGCTCGAGCGGCTCGGAGATCGCGTACTGGTTGTTCTGGCAGAAGAAGACGATCGGGGCGTGGAAGACCCCGGCCCAGACGAACGCCTCGTTGACCTCGCCCTGGCTGGTCGCGCCGTCGCCGAAGTAGGCGATCACGGACTCACCGTCGGGGGTGCCGGTCTTGCCGTCCATGGTCACGCCCATCGCGTAACCGGTGGCGTGCAGGGTCTGCGAGCCGATCACGATGGTGTAGCCGTTGAAGCGGTGCTCGTTGGCGTCCCAGCCACCCTGGTCGACGCCGCGGAACAGGCCGAACGGCATGATCGGGTCGATCCCGCGGGTGTAGAGCACGCCGTGCTCGCGGTAGGTCGGGAAGGCCATGTCCTGCTGGCGCAGCGCGCGGCCGGAACCGACCTGCGCCGCCTCCTGGCCGAGCAGGCTGGCCCAGATGCCCAGCTCGCCCTGCCGCTGCAGGGCGGTCGCCTCGGCGTCGAGCCGGCGCACCGTGACCAGGTCGTGGTAGAGCCCGCGATACTCGTCGTCGGTGAAGTCGACCGAGTAGGTGGTGCCATCGGCGGTGGTGACGCTGTCGATGCGTTCGCCGTCGGGGGTGAGCAGCTGGACGAAGCCGCCTGCCGGGGCGTCGTCCCCCTTGCCCGGTAGCGGCGCAGCTGAGCTTTCGCCGTTCGCCATCCGTGTCTCCCTGTTCGTCTCTGCGCCCGCGGCGGGTGTTGCCCGTCCGCGCGGCGGACCGCTGGGTCGCCGCGCCTGGCCCGGGTGAGGTTGCCGCGCGACGTTTCGGCGCGGGCCTCGACCCCGCCGGGGAGTGACGGCCCCCACCACGCCCCGCTGGGTCGGCGGAGGCGACGGCGGCGGTGCCGTCGCCCCCATCCTGACAGAGAACGTGAGCCCCGTTACAGGTCGGGTCGATCACAGTCGAGAAATTCGCCCGTCATATCGGTGCCCGTTTTTGTCCAAATAAGCGGCTTTCGTACGGTCACTACCGTACGAACGAACCTTTTACGCCGCTGCCGATGGGCTGACGCGTCGTTCCTTCCGATAACCACGTCGGATCGGTGTTGATCATTGCCGCCGCCCGGGGTGGTTGATGCCCACGAGGCGTAGAGGGGGAGCCCGGCCGTGCCGGACCAGCGCGACGACGACGACCATCCCGTGCCGCCGATCAAGGTGATGCGTAAGCGCCTGAACGGGGTCTATCAGGCCGATACCGGATTCTCGGGGCCTACTCGTCGCTATGTGCTGATTGTGGCGCTGCTGGTGGGGTTGGCCTCACTGCCGACCCTGGCTGCGATCACGGCGGGCTCTCGTGAGCTCTCCGAGGGGCGCACCGACACGATGGACATCCCGTTCCTGCCGCCGGCCTCCTCGGGGCCGGTGCAGCAGCAACCCTCCGTCCTTCCGACGCAATTGCCCTCAGCCGAGCCGGATCCGTCAGTTGAGCCGGATCCGGATGCGTTGGGTGGGACGGCTCAGGGGGCTGCGCAGAGTGCGGACGCGGCGGTGCGCGCCGGACGACTGATCGGGCAGGCCGGGAAGCGGAAACCGGCGACGACCGGGACGCACGGCGGCCGCAAAGCCACCACCAAGACGCGTGTTGACGACTCCCGTGGCAGCAGCCCTCGGGCCGGCCGGAAGCCTGGTGGCTCGTCTCGGGATGACTCCGACTCCACCGGCGGATCGCGTGACGAACCTGCTCACTGGGGTAGGAAGCCCTTCGTGCCCGGTCTGCCGTCGGTGCCCGCCGATGAGTCGGTCGACGCCGAGCCACCGCCACCCAGGAAGCCGGTGGTGCCCGACCTCCCCGACGTACCGGACGATCCCGACCCTTCCGACGAACCCGAACCCGACCCGGTCGACGAGCCCGCCGACGAGGACCAGGCGTCTGACGAGGACGACGACGAATCCGACGACCAGTCGCGCTGGTGCGAGGAGAGCAAGCCCAGCGGCAAGACCCACCGTTCCGAAGCCCGTCACCGGTCCCGCGACCGGTCCGAACACAGCCGGAGGTCAGCTGTGGCCGAACGATCGAACAACATCCGACCGACCAGCATCCTCGAGCGCAGTTACGCCAACAGCGGCTCGCACACGCACCGCCTCATCCCCGAGGCGCGCAGCGAGGAGAACCAGATCGCGAACCGCTCCTACCGGGGCAGCCACCGGGCCGGCAGCCTGCACCACGCCGACGACCAGACGGCGGCTCAGCAGCGCAGCTCACGGGTCGGCCGGCACCACGCCGAGCACAACGACGACAGCTCCCACCGCTGGTAGGTCAGGAGCCGTCGAGGCGGTGGCGGTTGGCCTCGAGCCAGGCGTCGATCGCCTCGGTGTCGTTCGGGTCGACGCCCTCGGAGATGAGCTGGGCCACCGCGGCGGTCGCGGGGCTGCGCTTTTCCCCCGTGGCGTAGAGCCGGGCGAACTCGGGGATCATCTCCTCGACCACGGTGTCGGTCTGCTCGGCGGCCGCCTCGGGCAGGTTGCGCCACCGCGTGGCATAGGCCGACCAGGCCCGCGTCACCTTGGGCAGCATCGCCGCGTCGTCCATGTCGAGCACCGCGCGCCGGTGCACCCAGTCGAGCAGGAAGAGCCCCGCCACGGCGGGGCTCCAGCGCATCGGGTCAGGGTCGGGCAGGCTCGCCGCGTGGTCGAGGATCAGGCTCAGGCAGAAGTGCAGCGAGGCCAGCTCGTCGTCGGCGTGCACCCGGTCGAGGCCGAAGCGGGCCGCCTCGGGTGAGGCCAGGAAGTCGCGGACCAGATCGGTGTTGCTGACCGTGGGCGGCTCGGACAGCGGCGGGGTGATCGCGGCCGGCAGCAGTGCCAGGCGGGCGCCGGCCAGCGCGCGGTCAGTGGCCAGCGAACCCTCGGCCGGCAGGTCGGTCAGCCCGTCGGTGACCTCGAGGTGACGGTCGACCTCGCCCCGCAGACGGCCCGGATCCTCCACCCGGAACCAGGTCAGCGCGTCGTCGGCGCACATCTGGCGCACCTGCTCGAGGATGCGCTCGGCCGACGAGCCGACGAACAGGTCTTTGGTGATGCCGATGTTGTGGTCGACGAGCGCGACGACGGCGTGCTCGGGGCCGCCGGCCTCCGCGTCGTCGTAGGCGAAGGTGACCAGATAGGACGTCTGATCGCCGTAGACATCCCCGTACGCATAGCAGCCGGTGGGCTTGACCCGGCCTAGTTGCTCGGCCCACGACGGCGCCTGCGGGCCCCGGCGCACCTGGGCCGCGCCCTCGGCGTCGGGCACGAGGGTCGCGAAGACCTCGCGGATCGTCGTGGCGGAGGCGGTGCGGCGGCGGGTGGTCGCGGCGAGGAACTCGCCGACGAACTGGCGCACGGCGTCGGCGCGGTCGTCCTCGGCCACCGAGTAGACGCTGCCGAGCAGCGCGGTGCCCAGCAGTTCGGCGTCCAGCGCGCAGCCGAGTTTCGCCACGTCGCGGGCCGCGTGCAGGACCGCCTCGTACGGAGTCTGTGGTCCGGGCATGCCGCGAGCCTACCCGGCACGGTGCGTGCTGGTACTACTACGAACGCACCGCGGTGAGAGCTTCACGCGCCTGTGCGTAAGCGTTCAGCACCTCGCGGACGGGAGCCACCACGTATTCGCGCCCGACCTCAGTCACCGAGGCCCGCAGCCGCTGCTCGGCCCGCCGGCGCGCACGCCTCGAGCCCCACTCCACGGCCGGCCGCAGCACCAGCCACAACAGGACGCCGAGGAGCAGGCCGCCGAGGAGCAGCACGGTGGGCATCGGGACGATGCCGACCTGCGGATTGTCCATTTCGGGGAGTCCGAGCACGCGCAGCACGTAGCCGGTGATGAGCCACCCGAGGCCGACCACCGCGGCCGCCAGGAACAGCCAGTGCAGCCCGCCGGCGGCCCGCCACCAGAGCGGCGCCTTGCTGACGCCGAGATCGGTCGTGCCGACCGCGCGGTCGAGCGCGTCGGGCAGGTCGGCCGCTCGCGAGCGGGCCGCGTTGGTCAGCGCCGGCTTCCAGACCTCGGGCAGCGGCGCGGCGGCCCGGGCCGAGACCGCGCGCACGGCCAGGCCGACCGCCGATTTCTGGGCCGCGTCGGCCTCGGGCAGCGAGGTGCGCGGCACGAGCTCCTTCGAGGGGACCCTTTCCGGGGCGTCCTCGATCTCGGCCGCCGGTTTGGTGTCGAGGTGCAGGCGGCGCAGCGGGTCGGGGCGCAACCGCCGCAGCCCGCGGGTGAGCGGCCAGCCGGTGGCGGCCGCGGCCCGATGCCGATAGGCCCCGGCGGCCGCGTCGGCCACCGCGCTCACCCCGGCCGAGGCGGCCAGGGCGTCGGTCAGCTGGCGGACCGTCGCCCGGTCGACCTCGTCCTCGGCCGCGGGCGGTCCGATCATGGCGGTCAGCGGGCCGCCCACCGCGTCGAGGTCGCCCGAGACACGGCGCAGCGCGGCCTGCCGGTCGGCCACCGTCGTCTCCAGCGAGGTGCGCAGGTCGGTGAGCATGCCGGGCTGCTTGGCCGAGGTGGCCAGCACCGGCGCCTCTTCCAGACCGTCCTCGGCGAGCAGCCGCTTGAGGTCGTCGAGGACGAGCGTCGTGTCCTGCGTGGACAGCCGGTCGGCCTGGTTGAGCACCACGACGGTGACCGCCGCGTGCGAGCGGAACTGGGAGAGATAGGCCTGGTGCAGGATCCGGTCGCCGTATTTCTGCGGGTCGACCACCCAGACAATCAGGTCGACCAGGCCGAGCAGGCGGTCGACCTCGAGCCGGTGCCCGCGCTCGACCGAGTCGAAGTCGGGTAGGTCGAGCAGCACCAGCCCGCGCAGCGAGGCCTCGTCGTCGCCGTCCAGCGCGCTCTCCCGGATGAACCGGTGGCGCGGCAGCACGCCGACCCAGTCGAGCAGCTTGGTCGCCGGCTCGAGCGGCCCCCAGACGCAGGCGTGCGCGACCCCGGTCGTCGGGCGGCGCACGCCGACCGGCGACAGCTTGAGCCGGGCCAGGGCGTTGAACAGGCTGGACTTGCCGCTGCCGGTGCTGCCGGCGAGCGCGACGACGGTGTGGTCGCGGGAGAGCGAGAGCCGGTTGCCGGCCCGCTCGACCAGGGTGTGCGCGGCCACCAGGTTGTTGTCCGGCAGGTAGGGGTCGACCAGGCGCAGGAACCTGTTCAACGCCTCGAGCCGCAGCACCAGCCGCTCGGCGTCCACCCGCTCGTCGCCCCGTACCTTCTCCACCAGGCTCATGCGCTCCCCGTCAACGCCAGTTCGGTACGGGCAGTCTCCACGGCCGCCGCGGCCTGCCGAAGCTGGGCCCCCGGTTCCGCGTCGAGCCCGACGGCGGCCAGCCGGTCGGTGAACCGTGCTGCCTCCTCGTCGAACAGCTTGCCCGTACGCAGCAGCAGGTCTTCGCGGGCCTGGGTGGCGAGCGTCCGGATGGCCTGGTCGCCGAAGATCGCCTCGAGCACCTTCTGGGCGGCCACCGCGGTGCCGGCGCCCGCGGCGACCTCGAGCCCGGTCGGGATGAACGCGGTCGAGGTGAAAACGGCGATCATCACGGCCAGGCCGGCCCCGTTCACCGCGTACGACAGACCGCGCGCGACCACTCTCTTTTCCGCGCCCTCCTCACGCACCAGGCCGAGCACCCACGCCTGCCAGTCACGCACCAGGCGATCGGCCCGCTCGGGCAGGTCGGCCGAGGGCCGCTGCAGCGAAGGCTCGAGCAGGGCGGCCCCGGCCGGGTGGGCCTGCCAGGCCGAGTAGGCCTGCTCGGCGGCATCGGCCGCGATGCCGCGCAGCAGCGTGACCAGCTGGGATTCCACGGCCGCCTGCAGGTTGCGCCCGGGCAGCGGCCGGCCGGTCAGCGCCGACACGAACCGGTCGCGGAGGTGGCCGACCCGGTTTTCCAGAGTCTTGAGGAACTCGCCGGTGCCGACGAACTCCTGCCAGCGGGCCAGCACCTCGCCGCGCAGCAGGCGGCCGTCGCGCAGCCCGTCGGCCATCGTCTGCCGGCCGGTGCGATAGGCGGCGGTGACCCGGTCGCCCAGGGCCTTGGCCGCCCGGGCCTGCTCGTCGGCGGCGTCGGCCAGACCCGCGACGGCCGGGCCGAGCGAGATCAGCGCGCCGTCGAGCGTCTGCCGCACCACGGCCGTGCGGGCGCCCGCGTCGGCCGCGAGCCGGCCGAACCAGTCGTGCAGCGGGCCGATGACGTCCTCGGCGATCAGGCCCTGACCGTCCAGCCTGGTCTCGGGCAGCACGAAGAGGGGAGCGCCGCCCAGGTCGCGGACGGCCAGCATGTCTTGCAGGTGGGTGGCGATCTCGGCCGCCGACTCGGCCGGCACCCGGTCGAGGACCAGGGCGATCACGGTGCCGCGCAGCCGGGCCGTGGTGAGCAGCTCCCACGGCACCGCGTCGGCGTACCGGGCGGCGGTGGTGACGAACAACCACAGGTCGGCCGCGGCCAGCAGCTGCGCGGCGAGCTTGCGGTTGCGGTCGACCACCGAGTCGATGTCGGGCGCGTCGAGGAAGGCCAGGCCCGCGCCGAGGGCGGGCGCCGAGACGACCTGGAGCACGCCGGCGTCGTTGCTGGCCTCGCGGGTGCGCACCAGGCCGGGCAGCAGCTGACCCTGCTGGAACCAGGGCAGGTCGGCCGGGTTGCTGACCAGCACCGGCGACCGGGTCGTCGGGCGCAGCACGCCGGCCGTGCTCACGGGCGTGCGGACCAGACTGTTGACCAGGGTGGACTTGCCCGCGCCGGTGGAGCCGCCGACGACCACGAGCAGCGGCGCGTCGAGCCGGGCCAGCCGCGGCAGCAGATAATCGTCGAGCTGGGTGACCAGGGAGGCGCCGACCCGTTCGGCCTCCTGCGCGGAGGGCATGACCAGCGGGTACGCCGTACCGCCGATCGCTGCCTTGAGTCGGCTGAGCGCCTCGGCCAGTTCCCCGAGCGCGGGCGGTGCCTCCGCGGGGAGGGGCTGGGCGATCGCGTCAGCCTCGGCCAGATCCGCGGGCCGTTCTGTGATCTTTCCAACGACGTCGTCGTCCGGAACCTCGTCCGGCTCGGTGGACGAGGCCTTGGCCGGGGCGGCCTCGGCGGCGTCGACCGGCTGGTCGTCAGGCGCGGAATCACCCGCCGGTGCGGGCTCCGGAGCCTCGCCGTCGGGATCGGGATGTGGCTGACGGGACTCGACGGAATCCGTACGATCGGTGGGGTCCGCGGCATCGGCAGTCATCGTGCTGACCTGCGCTTTCTCGGTCGCCAGGTCAGCTGGGGAACGCGTGGTGGGCTCTTGCGTGGCGGCGGGTGCGGCGGGCAGGGCCGACGGACCGACCGCGTCACCGTGCGTCGTCACGGGTAAAGAGTGCCCGATCTATGCATGCAGGACAACAGGTACCGGTATGCCGTGACCGGACAGGTATCTACCGAACTGCTGCCGCCGCCCGGCCGCCCACCGTTGCGCCGAGGATTGCGCCGGGGAGGCTCAACTTCAACTTGACGATGTGCGGACCCGTGGCATCATTGAGTCTGTTCCACTCAACCTTGTACTGAACTGAGTCACCCGAAGCTGTGAAGTGAGGACCACCATGGCACGTGCGGTCGGCATCGACCTCGGCACCACGAACTCCTGCGTCAGCGTTCTGGAAGGAGGCGAGCCCACCGTCATCGCCAATGCGGAGGGCTCTCGGACGACCCCGTCGATCGTCGCCTTCGCCCGCAACGGCGAGGTACTCGTGGGTGAGGTAGCGAAGCGTCAGGCGGTGACCAACCCCGACCGGACCATCCGCTCGGTCAAGCGTGAGGTCGGCACCAACTGGTCGATCGACATCGACGGCAAGAAGTACAACCCGCAGGAGATCTCGGCGCGGGTCCTGATGAAGCTGAAGCGCGACTCCGAGGCCTACCTCGGTGAGACGGTCACGGACGCGGTCATCACCGTCCCGGCCTACTTCAACGACGCGCAGCGCCAGGCCACCAAGGAGGCGGGCGAGATCGCCGGCCTCAACGTCCTGCGGATCGTCAACGAGCCCACCGCCGCCGCCCTGGCGTACGGGCTCGACAAGGGCTCCAAGGAGCAGACCGTCCTGGTCTTCGACCTCGGCGGCGGCACCTTCGACGTCTCGCTGCTCGAGCTGGGCGACGGCGTCATCGAGGTCAAGTCGACCTCGGGCGACAACCACCTCGGTGGCGACGACTGGGACCAGCGGGTCATCGACCACCTGGTCAAGACGTTCCGCGGTGAGCACGGCATCGACCTCG
Organism: Actinoplanes sp.; assembly: GCA_965217855.1. GTDB lineage: Bacteria > Actinomycetota > Actinomycetes > Mycobacteriales > Micromonosporaceae > Actinoplanes. Next base: position 233,921 of record CBDCJN010000020.1, read on the forward strand.
GCAACGACAAGATGGCCCTGCAGCGTCTGCGCGAGGCCGCCGAGAAGGCCAAGATCGAGCTGTCGGCCGCGACGACCACCAGCATCAACCTGCCCTACATCACGGCCGGCCCGGACGGCCCGCTGCACCTCGACATGTCGCTGAGCCGCGCCGAGTTCCAGCGCATGACCCAGGACCTGCTCGACCGCTGCAAGGGCCCGTTCGAGTCCGCGATCAAGGACGCCGACGTCAAGCTGGCCGACGTCGACCACGTCATCCTCGTCGGTGGCTCGACCCGCATGCCGGCCGTGGCCGAGCTGGTCAAGAGCATCACCGGCAAGGAGCCCAACAAGGGCGTCAACCCGGACGAGGTCGTCGCCGTCGGCGCTGCCCTGCAGGCCGGTGTGCTCCGCGGTGAGGTCAAGGACGTCCTGCTGCTCGATGTCACCCCGCTCTCGCTGGGCATCGAGACCAAGGGCGGCATCATGCACAAGCTGGTCGAGCGCAACACGACCATCCCGGCGCACCGCTCCGAGGTCTACACGACCGCCGAGGACAACCAGCCGTCCGTGCTGATCCAGGTCTTCCAGGGCGAGCGCGAGATGGCCGCCTACAACAAGAAGCTCGGCACCTTCGAGCTCAGCGGCATCGCCCCGGCTCCCCGTGGCGTCCCGCAGATCGAGGTCTCCTTCGACATCGACGCGAACGGCATCGTGCACGTGTCCGCCAAGGACCTGGGCACGGGCAAGGAGCAGAAGATGACGATCACCGGCGGCTCCGCGCTGCCGAAGGACGACATCGAGCGGATGATGCGCGACGCTCAGGACCACGCGGACGAGGACAAGAAGCGCCGCGACGACGCCGAGGCCCGCAACCTGGCCGAGCAGCTGCAGTGGCAGACCGAGAAGTTCCTGGCCGAGAGCGGCGACAAGCTGCCCGAGGACAGCAAGAACAAGATCGGCGAGGCGCTGGGCGAGCTGCGTGGCGCGCTGGGCGGCACCGACATCGAAAAGATCAAGGCGGCCCACGAGCGGCTGTCGCAGGTCTCCCAGGAGGCCGGCTCGCAGCTTTACTCGCAGGGCGAGGGCGCGCAGGGTGCTCCCGGCGCCGACGGCCCCGAGGGTGCTCCGGGCGGTGCCGCGGGCGCGGCCGGTGCCGCGGGTGCCGCTGGTCCCGGTACGGCCAACGCCGGACCGGCCGCTGGTGGCGCCGACGACGTGGTCGACGCTGAGATCGTGGAGGACGACAAGAAGTGACTGCCGCGGAGGACGAGAACGACGGTCAGACGACCGAGCGGGTCGTCATCCGGGACCGCCGCAAGATCGATCAGAAGGCTGAGCCCAAGGCCCCCACGGCCAAGGGCAAGGCTTCGGTCGGCGCCCACCGGGCGGCCGACCCCGAGGAGGCGGCTCCGGTGGCCGAGCCCGAGAAAACCGAAGAAGAGCCCAAGCCCGCGCTGGGCGCCGAGCTGGAAGCGCTGCGGACAGAGCTCGAGGAACGCACCCACGACCTGCAGCGGGTCACGGCCGAGTACGCGAACTACCGCAAGCGGGTCGACCGCGACCGGGGTGCGGCGGCGGAGCAGACGACCGGTGCGGTCCTGACCGCGCTGCTGCCGGTGCTGGACGACATCGACCGGGCGCGCGAGCACGGCGACCTGGTCGGGCCGTTCGCGTCGGTGGCCGAGTCGTTGAGCGCGCTGACCGGCAAGCTCGGTCTGACGGCCTTCGGCGAGAAGGGCGACGCGTTCGACCCCAACCGTCACGAGGCGGTCGCCCACCAGACGTCCGCGGACGTCACGGAGGCGACCTGCATCGAGGTCATGCGCCGCGGATACACGCTGGGCGAGCGGCTGCTGCGACCGGCCATGGTCGCGGTCGCCGACCCGGAGTGATCTCACACGTTCGTCCCGTCCGCCGCATCGCGGCGGGCGGGACCAGGCGCTAGGAGGGGGAGGCGGGATGAGCTCGAAGGACTGGCTCGAAAAGGACTTCTATGCCGTTCTCGGCGTGCCCAAGTCCGCTCCGACCGACGAGATCAAGAAGGCGTACCGGAAACTGGCCCGGGATCTGCACCCGGACCGGAACCCCGACAACAAGGAAGCGGAGGAGAAGTTCAAGGCCGCTTCCGAGGCGTACGACGTCCTGTCGGATGACAAAAAGCGCAAAGAGTACGACGAGATGCGCTCGCTGTTCGGCTCCGGGGCTTTCCGCCGCGGTGCCCGATCGGGCGGCGCCGGCACCCAGTTCGACCCGTCCGACCTGTTCGGCGGGTTCAGCGGTGCGGGCGCGGCCGGAGGTGCGCCGGGTGACCGGCGCTTCGGCGGGGCCGGCTTCTCGGACATATTCTCCTCGATATTCTCGGGCGGCGGGCCTGGTGGTGGCGCTGCCCAACGTCGTGGCGGGCCACGCCGCGGTCGCGACGTCGAAACCGAGGTGACGCTCGACTTCGCCCAGGCGGTCAAGGGCACGACCCTGCCGCTCACGCTGCGTTCGGCGGGCGAGTGCGAGACCTGTCACGGCAACGGGGCCAAGCCGGGCACGGCGCCGCGGACCTGTCCGCAGTGCCAGGGCAGCGGCCTGATCTCGCGCAATCAGGGCTCGTTCAGCTTTTCCGAGCCCTGCCGCGACTGCCAGGGCGCGGGCACGATCGTCGACCAGAAATGCCCGGAGTGCCGGGGGACGGGCGGGGTCACCAAGAACCGCACGATCAACGTCCGGTTCCCGTCCGGGGTGGCCGACGGTCAGCGCATCCGGCTCAGCGGCCGGGGCGAGCCGGGCGACCGGGGCGGCCCCGCCGGCGACCTCTACGTGCAGGTCATGGTGCGACCGGACGACCTGTTCGGGCGTACCGGCGATGATCTGACCCTGGTCGTGCCGGTCACCATCGCCGAGGCGGTGCTGGGCGCCGATCTGCGAGTGCCGACGCTGGACGGCCCGGTCACCCTCAGGGTGCCGCCGGGCACGCCGAGCGGCCGCAAACTGCGGGCGCGAGGCAAGGGAGTGACACGCAAGGACGGCCCACCCGGGGATCTGATCGTCACGGTCGACGTGCAGGTGCCCGGCGGGGTCACGGGGGAAGCCCGGGACGCGCTGGAGCGATTCGCCAAGCTGACCCCGCCGGCTGGGCGGGAACGGCTCGAGGCTCGGGTGCGCCGGAACGGTTAGGTCTCTTTGAAGCAGGAGGTGGGTTGTGCATGAGGAGATAAGCATCTCGGTCGAGCAGACCTCCGACGCGAAGGTCCTGATCATCTCGGTCGCGGCACGTCTGGCCGGGATGCACCCGCAGACCCTTCGACAGTACGACCGGCTCGGGCTGGTGCAGCCGGGCCGGGCCGGCGGTGGTGGGCGCCGCTACAGCGAGCGAGACGTGGCCCTGCTGCGTGAAGTGCAGAAACTCAGCCAGGAGGACGGCGTCAACCTGGCCGGGGTCAAGCGCATCATCGGCCTCGAGCAGCTCGTGGGCGATCTGCAGGAACGGGTTCGGGAGCTCGAGCACGAGTTGTCCGACGCGTACGCCCGGATCGCCCAGCTCGAAAGCCCGTACGGCGGCCGTGATCTCGTCCGTCAGGAACGCCCCTCGACCGCTCTGGTCGTCTGGCGCCCCCGGCGACCCCACGACCGGTAGACACCGACGCAGAACGGCCCCGCGGATCTCCGCGGGGCCGTTCTCGTTGTCTTGCTCAGCGCCGGTTGAAGAGACCCAGCCGGCGGGGGTGGCGCACCAGGCCGCCCTCGATCCAGTCGGTGTAGTCGAAGATCTCGGGGCGGCTCATCAGCACGCGGCAGTTGTGCCCCCAGATCGACATCGGCTCGTCGCCGACCTCTTCGGCCCGCTCGACGAACTTTTTCAGCCGTCGTTTGCGCTGGCTGGTGGCGTTCTGCCGGACGCCGTCAGCCGCGTAGATGTACATGCAGTGCTGGGCGAACCGGCGGGCCGGACATTGTCGGTCCATGGCCAGTTCGAAAAGGGTGGGCGCGAGAACGTCGCCGGAGATCAGCAGGTCCCAGTCTGGGGGCATGCTGCTGAGCGGCACGGCGTCCGGGTGGTAGGCCCATGCCTGAAGCTCTTCCGGTCGAGGATCGACCGGGTTAGCGAATCCGTAGAATGTCGACTCACGCACTGTCACGTCGCCGCCCGAGAAAGTCCGATAACACGTAGTTGTCGGTGGGGAACGCTAGCGCGACCATCCGGTTTTACGGAAGTGCTCCGAGCTCACAATCGGATACCGGTCAGTAGCTTTGAGCAGCATGGACTTAGTCCTCGGCCGTCACCGGCCGCACGGCGGGGCGGGACGGCGGCCTCCACCTGCGGATAAAGGTCTTGAACCACTCGTAATCGGGCAGCCGGGCGAGCATCGGACCAGTCACCACGGTGATCAACACATAGGCCGTGGCGAGCGGGGCCAGCCGCGGCTCGACGCCCGAGGAGACGGCCAGCCCGGCGATGACGATCGAGAACTCGCCGCGAGGCATGAGGGCCAGACCCGCGCGCAGCCGGCCGGGCAGGGCGATGCCGGCCCGCTTGGCCGCCAGGTAGCCGGTCAGCACCTTGGTCAGCATCGTGAGCACGGCCAGACCGAGCGCGGGCAGGAGCACGGGCGGCATGTCGGCCGGGGCGGTGGAGAGGCCGAAGAAGACGAAGAAGACCGCGGCGAACAGGTCGCGCAGCGGCGACAGCATCTGGGTCGCGTGGTGCGCCACCGGGCCCGAGATCGCGATGCCGACCAGGAAGGCGCCGACCGCGGCCGACACGTTCAGCTCCTCGGCCACCCCGGCCACGAAGAGGGTCAGGCCGAGTACGCCGAGCAGCAGCGTCTCGGCGTCCCGGGCCGAGATCAGCGCGCTGATCTGACGTCCGTAGCGGATGGCCACGACCAGCACCGCGACCACCGTGACGACCGCGACGCCCAGCGCCTTGGCCCCGCCGAGCAGGCCCACCCCGGCCAGTACGGCGGTGACCAGAGGCAGGTAGAACGCCATCGCCAGGTCCTCGATGACCAGCACCGAGAGGATCACCGGCGTCTCGCGGTTACCGAGGCGGCCCAGGTCGCCGAGCACCTTGGCGATCACGCCCGAGGACGAGACCCAGGTGATACCGGCCAGCACCAGCGCGGCCCGCCAGTCCCAGCCCATCAGGAAGGCGAAGGCGGCGCCGGGCACGGCATTGAACAGCGCGTCGATCAGCCCGGCCGGTGCGGCGGCCCGGAGGTTGCCGACCAGCTCGCTCGCCGAGTATTCGAGACCGAGCATGACCAGCAGCAGGATGACGCCGATGGAGGCGCCGATCTCGATGAACTCCTCGCTGGCCGAGAGCGGGATCAGGCCGCCGTGCCCGAAGGCGAGGCCGGCCAGCAGGTAGAGCGGGATGGGGGACAGGCCGATGCGACGGCCGAGCCGGCCCAGCATCCCGAGCGCGAACAGCAGCGCGCCGACCTCGATGAGGAGGACCGTGGTTCCGTGCATCTCTAGTCGTCGGTGTCGCCGGCCAGGATGGCGGAGACCCCATCCAGGCCCTGCCGGGTGCCGACCGCGACCACCACGTCGTTGGCCTCGAAGGCGAAGTCGGGGCCGGGCGAGGCGATGACCTCGCGGTCGCGCATCACGGCCACGATCGAGGCGCCGGTGCGGGTGCGGGCCCGGGTCTCACCCAGGCGGCGGCCGACGAACGACGAGCCGGCGGGCAGCGCGATCTGCTCGGTGAGCAGGCCACCCACCTGCTGCCGGAGACCGGCGAGCTGGCCCAGCATGAGCGAGGCGCCGAGCACGTCGGCCAGAGCCTCGGCCTCATCGTCGGTCAGCGGGATCGAGGCCAGGCAGGCGTCGGGGTCGTCGACGTCGTAAAGGACCAGGTCACGGCGGCCGTTGCGATGCGAGACCACCCCGACCGTACGCCCGGACGACGTGACCAAATCATGCCGGACGCCGATTCCCGGCAGCGGAGTCTGTTCCACCCGAACACGCACGATCACCACCGTAGCCCAGCGGTCACACGCTGCCGGTCACGACCGCCGCCGGCCGCCCTTCCGGGGTGTTCCGGCGGCCACGCCGGGCGACCAGGACGAGCAGCAGGCCGAGCACGCAGAGGCCGAGATTCAGCGCGTACGCGAGCCGGAAGTCGAACTGCTGAGCCAGGCCGAACGCCGGCGCGGCCAGGATCTGCCCGATCGGGAAGGTGTTGGTGATCATCGTGGTGGCCCGCCCGGGGTGGCCCGGCATCAGATCCTGCATGTACGAGATGGTCAGCCCGCTGACCGCCGCGATGAAGGCGGCGTTGAGCACCTGGGCCCCGGCCAGCACCCAGATCGAGCCGGCCGCGGTCGCGATCGCCTGGTAGACGATGCCGCAGCAGATCCCGAACAGGATGAGCCGGCGCAGCGGCACCCGGGTCGAGAGGGCTCCGAAGGCGAGCATCAGCGGAATCTCGAGCGCCGCGCAGAGCCCGAGGATCAGCCCGGCGCCGCGCACCGAACTGCCCAGGTCGTTGCTGACGAACAGCGGCATGGCCTGGACGCCCAGGGTCATCGCGGTCTGCACCACGGTGAAGCCCGCGACCAGCAGCACGATCGTCGACCGGGCCGGATCCACGGCGGCCGGGGCGTCGGCGTGCTCGGGGCGACCGGCCGGGATGCGGACCTCGGGCAGCCAGCGCAGCACGATCAGCGCGGTCACGGCGTACATGATCGCGGCCAGGCCGTACGTGTAGGCGAAGCCGCGGTCGGCCAGCACGAGCGCGGCCAGTGGTGGACCGGCGACCCAGGCCACCGAGAAGAGGGTGCGCAGCCCGCTGATGCCCATCGCGGCCCGGTTCGGATCGCCGGTCGCCAGCACCTGCCGGGCGTACGCGAAGGTCTGGGGAAAGAGGGTGCCGGCCAGCGCGGTCAGCGTGACCGTGAGCGCGAGGAGCACCCAGTAGTCGCGGACGAAGGCGGTGGCCGCGGCGCCCGCGAGACCGGCCAGGGCCCCGGCGATCAGCAGCTTGCGGCGGATCGGGCGGCGGTCCGACAGGCGACCGGCCAGCCACGAGACGAGGACGCCGGAGAGCGGCGCGACGATCAGGAAGAAGGTGGTCTTGACCGGGCCGGCATGGATCGCGTCGCTGAGGAAAAGGGCGAGGAAGGGGCCGACGAACGAGGTCGAGATCCCGACCGCGACGAAGATCAGCGCGAGCGGGAGCAGGCGTCGCGACATCCGATCGCGCGCCGGGAGTGGTGCGGCCATGATTCGCTACGTTACGGCGCTGTTCGCGGAGGCCGGGCCGGTCGTGGCGACTGTCACGGATCGGGCCCGCCCGTTCGTTGTCGATGCCGGGTCGCGCGCATAGAGTTGAGTGGAATACGCTCAAGTCTGCGATTCACCAGCTTTGTCAGTTCGTCAGGGGAGCAGATGAACGCCGAACGCTTGACCACCAAGAGCCGCGACGTGATCACGGGGGCGGTCGCCGACGCCGGACGGCGTGGGCACGCCACCGTCGAGCCGTGGCACATGCTGCTTTCGCTGCTGGACACCGGCGGCTCGACCGCGCCGGCGCTGCTGCGGGCGGTGGGGGCCAACCCCGCCGACGTCCGCCGGGTCGCCCTGCGCGCCGTCGAGCAGCTGCCGTCCGCCCGGGGCGCGAGCACCGCCGAGCCCAGCCTGTCCCGCGAGTTCGTCAACGCGATCGGCGAGTCCGAGCTGATCGCCCAGCCGCTCGGCGACGAATACATCTCCACCGAGCACCTGCTGGCCGGTCTGGCCCGGGTCGGCGGTGCGGTCGGCAGCGCGCTCAAGGACGTCGGCGCCACCGAGGAAGCCCTGGTCGCCGCGTTCCCGCAGGTGCGCGGGGGCGAGCGCCGGGTGACCAACGCCGACCCCGAGCAGACGTACAAGGCGCTCGAGAAATACAGCGTCGACCTGACCGAGCTCGCCCGTGAGGGCCGCATCGACCCGGTGATCGGCCGCGACGCCGAGATCCGCCGGGTGGTGCAGGTGCTCTCCCGCCGCACCAAGAACAACCCGGTGCTGATCGGCGAGCCCGGCGTCGGCAAGACCGCGATCGTCGAGGGCCTGGCCCAGCGCATCGTGGCCGGTGACGTGCCCGAGACCCTGCGCGACAAAAAGCTGGTCTCGCTCGATCTGGGCGCGATGGTGGCCGGCGCTCAATATCGCGGCCAGTTCGAGGAGCGGCTCAAGAGCGTGCTGGAGGAGATCCGCAACTCCAACGGCCAGGTCGTCACCTTCCTCGACGAGCTGCACACGGTCGTCGGCGCCGGCAAGGGCGAGGGCTCGATGGACGCCGGCAACATGCTCAAGCCGATGCTGGCCCGCGGCGAGCTGCGCATGGTCGGCGCGACCACGCTCGACGAGTACCGCGAGCACATCGAGAAAGACCCGGCCCTCGAGCGGCGCTTCCAGCCGGTCGTGGTCGGCGAGCCCACAGTCGAGGACACGATCGGCATCCTGCGCGGCCTCAAGGGCCGATACGAGGCGCACCACCGGGTGCAGATCACCGACGCCGCCCTGGTCGCCGCAGCCAGCCTCGCCGACCGCTACATCAGCGACCGGTTCCTGCCCGACAAGGCGATCGACCTGATCGACGAGGCCGCGTCCCGGCTCCGCATGGAGATCGACTCCCAGCCGGTCGAGCTCGACCAGCTGCAGCGCCTCGTCGACCGGATGCGGGTCGAGCGGCTCGCCCTGGGCAACGAGACCGACCCGGCCTCGCGGGCCCGGCTCGAGCGGCTCGAACGCGACCTGGCCGACAAGGAGGAGGAGCTGACCGCCCTCAGCGCCCGGTGGGAGCGCGAGCGCGGCGGCCTCAACCGGGTCGGCGAGCTCAAGAAGAGGCTGGACGCGGCCAATGCGGCCCAGGAGAGGGCGCAGCGCGACGGCGAGCTGCTCGAGGCGTCCCGCCTGCTCTACCAGGTCATCCCCGATCTCGAGAAGGAGATCCAGGCGGCCAGCGACGCCGAGGAGGAGAAGACCGAGCCGCCGATGGTCAAGGAGGAGGTCGGCTCGGACGACATCGCCGAGGTGATCTCGTCGTGGACCGGCATCCCGGCCGGCCGGATGCTGGAGGGCGAGACGGCCAAGCTGCTGCGCATGGAGGAGACGCTGCGCGGCAAGGTGGTCGGGCAGGCCGAGGCGGTGGCCGCGGTGGCCAGCGCCGTGCGGCGGGCGCGGGCCGGCATCGCCGACCCCGACCGCCCGACCGGCAGCTTCCTGTTCCTCGGCCCCACCGGCGTCGGCAAGACCGAGCTGGCCAAGGCGCTGGCCGGGTTCCTCTTCGACGACGAGCGGGCCATGGTCCGCATCGACATGAGCGAGTACGGCGAGAAGCACTCGGTCGCTCGGCTGGTCGGCGCCCCGCCCGGTTACGTCGGGTACGAGGAGGGCGGCCAGCTCACCGAGGCTGTGCGTCGCCGCCCGTACAGCGTGGTGTTGCTCGACGAGGTCGAGAAGGCCCACCCGGATGTGTTCGACGTGCTGCTCCAGGTGCTCGACGACGGCCGGCTGACCGACGGGCAGGGCCGCACGGTCGACTTCCGGAACGCGATCCTGGTGCTCACCTCGAACCTGGGCTCGCAGGCGGCCGACATCACGATGAACGACGAGGAGCGACGGGACGAGGTGCTCGCCGTGGTGCGGGGCCACTTCAAGCCCGAGTTCCTCAACCGGCTCGACGACATCGTCGTGTTCCACGCGCTGAACCGGGACGATCTGGCCGCGATCGTCGACATCCAGCTCGGCCGGCTGCGCAACCGGCTCGCCGAGCGGCGGCTCACCCTCGAGGTGGCGCCCGGGGCCGTGGAGTGGCTGGGCGAGCACGGGTACGACCCGATCTACGGCGCCCGGCCGCTGCGCCGGCTGGTGCAGTCGACGATCGGGGACGGGCTGGCCAAGGCGCTGCTCTCGGGCGAGATCCAGGACGGCGACACGGTGGTGGCCGACCTGGGTGACGGCAAGGACGGGCTCGTGGTGTCGCGCGTCTGACATCCGCGTACGCGAAAGGGCCCCGGGCAACGCTGCCCGGGGCCCTCTGCGTACTTGCGTGTTTCTTAAGTTGTGGCTGTCCTCTGCCGGTAGGCCTGAGTCATCAGGACGTCGGTGACGACCTGCTCTCCCTCGTCGGACCAGATGCGGATGCCGTCGCGGTGGAGCTGATATCGAACGTCTGTGAATCGAGTCCTCGTGTCGTCATGGTGAACGACGGTCAGAGTGTCGGCGTGGGGCATGGGACTCACCGGTCCTTAACAGGTCTGAGGCAGCCGCGGTGTGGTCACGCGGCCGGCGTATTGGGACTGTTGCCCGGCTACGACTGTCTGCCTCGGCCCCGGTCTTTGATTGGCGGGGCGGGCGACTCGTGCTGCGGGCAGGCGGCGCCGCGGGAGGTCTCTGCTGCCACGTCGGCGCCACGGATGGAAGTGTAGGGGCCACCATCGACCCGTGTCGCCCCCTGATCGAGCGACCTATTTACGGATATATCGGGCATCTTCGCCCGATGCTGCCACAGACTCCCAACGCTTGCGGCGTGGTCGCGGATATGGCGGCCGCCCGATACCGTGAATGGATCAAGATTTGGGGGCATTGTGACCGTTCCGAGCTATCCGGCACCCGGCTATCCGGCACCTGAGGCGCGGTCGCGTCCCACGGTGGTCACCGTGGCGACGTACCTGCTGTACGTCGTGGCGGCCGTCCAGGTGATCAACGCACTGATCGCCTTCGCCAACTCCGGCAAGATGTCCGACGCCCTGAAAGACGTGTACGCGGGCACCGGGGCCGAGGGCGCCGAGAGCATCGTGAGTTTCGTCTTCATCGGTGGCGGCGTGATCAACCTGGTGCTCGGCGCCGGGTTCGCGGTGCTGGGCTTCCTCGACGGCCGCGGCAAAAACCCGGCCCGGATCGTCACCTGGGTGGTCGGCGGCATCTCGCTCTGCTGCTTCGGGGCCGGCCTGGGCGGCACGGCGCTGAACGGCGCGGTCGACACCGGCGACACGACGACCGGCGGCCCGACGGCGGACGAGGTGCAGCAGCGGCTCGATGCGGCGCTGCCGTCCTGGTACACGGGGGCCACCACGACGCTGGCCGTGGTCGCGCTGTTCGCTGTCCTCGGGACGATCATCCTGCTGGCCCTGCCGGCTTCCAACCAGTTCTTCCGCAAGCCGGTGGCGGGCTGGGACCCGTCGGCCGCCTACCCGCCCTACCCGGGCGGTGGCTACCCGGCCCAGTCGCCGTACCCCCAGGCGCCCTACGGCGGACCGTCCTACCCCGGTCAGGGGCAGCCCGGTCAGCCCGCCCCGGGGCTCCCGCCCTACCCGGGCCAGGGCACGCCACCGCCGACCTCGTCCTTCCCGCCGGCTTCCGATCCCTATGCGCCGCCGGCCTCCGACCCGTACGCGCCGCCGGCCTCCGACCCGAACCGGCCGCCGTCGACCGGCGGCGACCAGCCGCCGCGGCACCCGACCGACCCGGCCTGACCGGGTTCGTACCCCGCTAGCCGTTGCGCCCGGGTAGGTTCGGGCGCAACGGATCACCGCGGGGAGTCGTCGATGTCGTACCCAGTCCAGCCACCGCCGATCGCCGCTGCGCCGACGCCCTCGCCGGCCGGCCGGCCCCCGGCGGTGACGCTGGCGGCCGCCCTGCTCTGGCTGATGGCCGGAATCGGCCTGATCTATGCGATCGCGACGCTGGCCGTCGTGCCCGGCACGATCAGCCGCTTCCGCGACGTGACCGGGGCTCCGCAGAGCTATTCGTTCACCGGCAGCAACGACCCGGAGTACTACGTCGCCGTGGTCTGGCTGGGTGCGGCGATCGCGCTGGCCATGGCCGTGATCGCCTTCGCGCTCTTCGTGGTGGTCGGCCTCTCGCTGCGCCGCGGCAGCAATGTCGCCCGCATCGCCACCCTGGTCGTCTGCATCCTGGGCGTGGTCGGCGGCACGGCCAGCGTCCTCACGGTCGCGGCCCAGCGCAGCGGGCAGACCGCTCCGTGGTCGCTGGGTGCGCAGCTCTCCGACGCGTACCCCGGTGGGTGGATCGGCGCCAACGCCGGCCTGTCGGTGGCCCAGATCCTCGGGTACGCCCTGGTGGGCATCCTGGTGATGACGGCGCCTCGGGCCTTCTTCCGGCGGCCGGCTGCTCCGTCGGCTCCAGAGCCGGCCTACGGGACGCCCTACCCGGCCATGGCGGGTTACGGCGGGCCTGTGCCGTCGGCCCCGGCCGGCTATGGCGCCTACCCGCCCGCGGGTGGCTATGAATACGCACCGGGTTCCGGCTATCCGCAGGCTTCTCCGTACGGCCCGACGCCGACTGCTCCCGCCCAGCCGCCGGGTCCGTATGGCCCGGGTCCGGCTGCGCCCGGTCAGTACGGTGTCGCCCCGGCCGCTCCCGGCCAGCCGCCGGCTCACCACGACTCGCCTTACGCCCGGCCCGCGACGGATGCGGCCTTCACGCCCGCCCCGACCCAGCCCGCCCCGACCCAGCCCGCTCAGGCTCAGCCCGCCCCGGCTCAGCCCGCGCCTACGCAGCCGGCTCCGGCGCAGACACTGCCGGGTGACTCTCACTCGCCTTACGCCCGGCCGGCGCCGGACCAGCCCGCAGCGCCGTCGCCCTCCTCGGCGCCCACGCGCGAGCCGCTGGCCGATTTCCACTCGCCCTACGCCCGCCCGGCCGAGCCGAGCACCGCCCAACCCCCGACATCACCCGCCGCGCAGCCCCCGACGTCATCGACCGCGCAGGCCCCGACACTGGCCGCCCAACCCGCGTCACCGGCCGCCCAACCCGCGTCACCGGCCGCCCAACCCGCGTCACCGGCCGCCCAACCCGCGTCACCGGCCGCCCAACCCGCGTCACCGGCCGCCCAACCCGCGTCACCGGCCGCCCAACCCGCGTCACCGGCCGCCCAACCCGCGTCACCGGCCGCGCAGCCGCAGACGCCGCCGGCCGTAGAGCCGACGCCGGCGGCCGCTGATCGGGCGAGCGGGCCGGTCGGCACACCGCCGCCGACCTCGACAGAAGACCGAAGGGGTGACAGCCCCACCTCTGACGGGTCGTCGACGGCATCCTGAGGCGTTGCCCTTTGGTGGGCGCCGGGCTGACTCGGACGGGTGGTTGAGGCCGTCTCGAGGAGCTCGCGGTCGCCGGCGGTGATCGCCGAGAGTGGTGGAATCGGATCTGATTCGAGGCGTGTCGAAGCGCCCGAAGCCGGGTTCGGGCCCGGATGATGAGGAACGGTCGCGTCCCCGTCCGGTTGTTACCGGGCAGTTACCCCCTCATATTGAGTGAGTGACCCCTCGTATTGATGGGTATGGGTCACCCGAACGGGTAGCTTTCGCCTCCGGCCACGTCCCTCAATCGGCTGTCCGTATAGCGCGCTGGTGGCCGGTCGGAGGGGGTTTTTCGCTGGATGGGTAAACGTCCCCTCGCACGATTCACAGGAGCTTCTCAGCACCCCGAGCGGGTGATCTGTCGGGCACTGGGCATGTGACCCGCGACATAGGAGCTTTGAGCTGCATCGATGTTCCCGGCATGGGGCGAAAGGGACTGCACAAACTGTAAGGTTTGTTTTTAGATCGACCCAATGCTGTGCGTCAATAGTTACGTTCCGCACCGCCGGGGCGAAAGGTTCCGGTTTCGTTCCAGCCAGTACGCTCGATACATGCAAGCACGCCACGACCTGCGTAAATTCATCACTGAATTGTCCGTCGCGCAGCGTGGCGCCGTGCTTTCATCGGGTCGTGTACTTCCGGTCCCGGGCCGCCCGGTCCGGAAGATCGCGCAAGGTGGCGAGATGACGTCGTCGGGACGGGTGCGGGTCTCCGGCGAAACGGATCAGCGACCCGGAATGGATCGACGAATTGACAATGTGGGGCGTCTCACTCCCGGGGCGGGGATCGAGACCTCGACAAGGATGGGCAGCGACCAGACGGCGGCTGAGGCGTTGCAGGAGGCAGAGACCGAAGTCGGTACAGCGGTAAGGGTGGGATCGGGGGCTCGGGTTGCCGGCCACTCCCGACCGACCGTCCCGGTGATCGACGTCGGCCTTACGGCCTGAAAGTTAGCCGGTTCGTTCCTGCGCACATGCAGGAGAATCGATGCAGTTGGTGGAAGGATGGAGATCGTGGGAACTGCGTTGGCGGAAATGACAATGCCTCAGATCTCGCCGCTTGCCGGCGAGCCAATTGAACGTGCCGACGCCGAGCGGCTGGCGGGTGTGCTGAAAGCACTCGCCGACCCGGCTCGGCTTCGGCTTCTCAGCCTCATCCAGTCCGCAACGGACGGAGAGGCGTGCGTCTGCGACCTCACCGCTCCGCTGGGGCTGTCGCAGCCGACGGTGAGCCATCACCTTCGGATCCTGACCGAGGCCGGTCTGCTCGAGCGGGAGAAGCGGGGTGTGTGGGCCTACTACCGGCTCGTGCCGTCCGCCATCGCGACGATCGCCGACCTCCTGACTCCGCCTCGCAAGCGGGCAACCAAGAAGGCTCGCTGACCGCTTCGCAGGGAATCGCCTGGCGTCACCGGGCATCACATGGGGCGTGACGCCAGGCTGCAGACCTCTTCGCCTCCAGTCCACCCCCCAGGACCCGAGGAGTTACGGGTGAACTACGTCCACGGCGATCTGCGCGATCAACTCGCTTTCGTGGGTTTCGACGTGGTCCAGGCCGGCCTCGTCGCCGGATCCGGCGGCAACCTGTCCGCCCGGATCCCCGACGAGGACGCCGCTTGGGTCACCGGCAGCGGTTCGTGGCTGGGCCGGCTCAGCCGGACCACCTTCGCTGCCGTCCGTGTCTCCGACGGCTCGCCCGCGGCAATCGGCAGTGTGCCGCCGCCCGCGATCGAGCCGACCAGTGAGCTCGCGCTTCACCTGGCGTTGTATCGGGCCCGCCCCGATGTCAACGCTGTGATCCACCTGCACCCGCAGACCGCACTGCTGCTCGACGCGCTCGGCGAACACATCCGGATCATCACCACGGACCACGCGTATTATCTACGCCGCGTCTCGACGGTGCCGTTCCGGATGCCCGGCACGACCGAGCTGGCCGCCCTGACCGCCGCGATGGCTGCTGACGGCACCGATTGCCTGGTGCTGAGCCAGCACGGCTGCGTCGTGATGGGCGACTCGATCGAGTTGGCGCACAAGCGGGCCCGCAACCTCGAGGAAGCCGCGGAGCTCACCTACCGGGCGCTCTCCGCCGGCCGCCTGGAGAACCTCCGCGACTGTCCCGAGGAGTTCCTCGACCGTCTCTCCGGAACCACCGCCGTCACGGTCTGACCTACCGCCGGCCGCTCGACGCCCCGCCCCCGACGGGCACGAGCGGCCCGGCACGGCCCGGGGCAAGTCCCCGGCCACTTGAGGGTCCCCCACCAACAAGCGGCCGCCGAACGGCCCGAACGCACGCCCACCGAACAACTGCGCCCGGCCCGACCTCACCAGGTCGGCCGGGCGCTTTGTCGTGCCGCGCCGACCTCGTGCCGCGATGACGTCGGGCCGCGCCGACCTCGTGCCGCAATCTACGTTGGGCCGCAGTCCGCGTCGGGCCGCAACCCGCGTCGGGCCGCAACGACTGCGCCCGGCCTGCCCCTGTGGGGCGGCCGGGCGCGGTGGGTGCTCGGGGGTCAGTGGCGGCGGTGCGAGCGAGGGTTGCGGTGGTCGTCCTCGTCCTCGTTGCGGGCGGCCTCGACCAGGCCGGCGATGCTCGCGGCAGCCACCACGCCGATGGCGGCGGCCGGCTCGGGCTCGGCCGCGGCGGCCGGGTCGTTGGCGACCTTCTTCTTGTGGCGGCGCTCGCGCACGATCTCGATGAGGATCGGCAGGATCGAGATGAGCACGATCAGCGCCACGACCGGCAGGATGTAGCGGTCGATGTGGTCGCCGATGGTGTCGTAGATCTTCTGCGCCAGCGTGTGGCCGACGATGATGATGCCGTCGGTCCAGAGGATGGCACCGACCACGTTCCAGATGAAGAACTTGCGGGCCGGCATGCCCAGCGTGCCCGCGACTGGGTTGAGGAAGGTGCGCACGATCGGGATGAAGCGCGCCAGCACGACGGCCTTGGCCGGGCCGAACTTCTCGAAGTAGTACTCGGCCTTCTCGACGTACTCCTTCTTGAAGAGTTTCGAGTCGGGCTTGTCGAACATGCGCGTGCCGTAGTGCGCGCCCAGCCAGTGGCCCAGTTGGGCGCCGAGGATGGCGCAGACGGGTGCGCCGATCAGCAGGCCGACGTAGGAGAGCTGGGTGCCCGGGCCGAAGATCGAGTCGGCCACCGGGGAGGCGGCGACACCGGCCAGGAACAGCAGCGAGTCGCCGGGGAAGAAGAACCCGACCAGCAGACCGGTCTCGGCGAACATGATGACCCAGACACCGATGACACCGAAGGTGTGCAGCAGATCCTTCGGATCGAGGGGGTTGAAGGCGAGGGTTTCGCCGAGCGCGCGGATGTCCACGAAGAGTCAGGGTACCGGCAGGTACCTACTACTTTCGTGTCTGCTTGCTGTGCGAACGGTTTCCCTTTCAGAGCCGTGGGTCGACCGGCTCGGACTCGGTGGCAAGGATCGCGAAGACCAGCTCGTGGAGGCGCCACAGCGGCGCCCCCTCGGCCAGCCGGTCGAGGGCGGCCAGTCCCATGCCATGTTCGCGCCGGGCCATGTTCCGCTTGCGCCCGAGGTTGCGGCGGCGCAGGCGGGCGAGCTGTTCCGGGCGGGTGTATTCGGGGCCGTAGATGATCCGCAGGTACTCGCGGCCCCGGCACTTGACGCCGGGCTGGATCAGGCGGCCCTTCGCGCTCGTGGCCTTGAGCCCGCTCCACGGCTTGACCACCATGCCCTCGCCGCCGGTCGCGGTCAGGTCGAGCCACCACTCGGTCGCGGCCGCCTCGGCCGCGGCGTCACCCAGGTCGACGATCACTCGCCGGGTCGGGGTGAAGAGTGACGGGTCGGCCGCCACCAGCTTGTCGGCCCGCGCCAGGTGCCAGCCGTGATCACGGTCGGCGTAGGAGACACCCTCCCCGGCCAGCACGGCGAACGGGGCCAGCGTGACCCCGGTCAGCCCGTCGGTCGGCTTTACGTAGGCGCGGTAGGCCGCCGAATATCCGTCGATCTCGGCCGACCGCAGCTCGATCCGGTCGCGCAGGGCCGCCACGTCGAGCCCGCGGCCGGCGACCTGGTCGAGGACGTCGAGCGCGGCCGGCAGCGCGGCCCGGCCCGCGGCGCCCACGCCCGCATAGCGCTCGCGGATCAGCCCGGCCGCCTTGGCCGACCAGGGCAGCAGCTCGGCGTCGATCAGCAGCCAGTCGCTGCCCAGTTCGTCGAAGAGCCCGCCCGCGGCGGCACGCACCCGGGCCAGCAGCGGCTCGTCGAGCTCGGCGCCGAAGAACGGACGACCCGTCCTGGTCCAGATCGCGTCGCCGGAGCCGGAGCGGGACACCCGGACCACGGCCCGGGAGCCCATGTGCTTTTCCTCGCACACGGCCCGGTCGACGCCCGCCTCGCGCATGTCGGCCAGCGCGGTCGACGGGTGTTCGAGGTAGCTGTCGAGCGTCGACGTCGAGCAGGGCGCCATGGTCGGTGGCAGCCAGACCAGTGTGGCCGGGTCGAGCGCGAACCGGCTCATCACCTCGAGCGCCGCGGCCGCGTTTTCGGCGGCGACGGTGGCCCGTCCGTACCCGTAGTCGAGGTGGCGTCGCCCGGTGACGTCGGCGAGGTCGAGAGCGTCATCCGGCCGTTCGGCCGGGAACAGCGGGCGCACCGGGGCGTAGTGCTCCCGCTCGGCCGGCACCGACACGATCTCGCGCGACGGCCAGCGCAGCGCGGTGAGCGAGCCGCCGAAGACACAACCGGTGTCGAGGCAGATCGTGTTGTTGATCCACTCCGGCTTCGGCGTGGGCACGTGGCCGTAGACGACGGCGGCCGATCCGCGATAGTCCCGCGCCCACGGGTAGCGGACCGGCAGACCGTACTCGTCGGTCTCGCCGGTCGTCTCGCCGTAGAGCGCGAAGCTGCGCACCCGGCCCGAGGCGCGGCCGTGATAGGCCTCCTTGAGCCCGGCGTGCGCCACCACGAGCTTGCCCTCGTCGAGCACGTAGTGGCTGACCAGGCTCTCGATGAACGCGTGGGCCGACGCGACGAAATCGGCGGGCTCGCGGTCGAGCTGCTCGAGCGTCTCGGGCAGGCCGTGGGTGAGCTGCACGTTACGGCCGTTGAGCTTGCGGGCCAGCTTCTGCTCGTGGTTGCCCGGCACGCACAGCGCGTGACCGGCCGCGACCATGCCCATCACCAGGCGCAGCACGCCGGGCGAGTCGGGGCCGCGGTCGACCAGGTCGCCCACGAAGACGGCGGTGTGGCCGGCCGGCGGGATCGCGTCGATCGGCCGGGAGCCGGGGTCGCGGACCAGGGCATAGCCGAGCCGCTCGAGCAGCGTCTCGAGCTCGGACCGGCAGCCGTGCACGTCGCCGATGATGTCGAACGGGCCGGTCAGCTCGCGCTTGTCGTTGAAGAGCTTCTCGTAGCGGATCTCGGTGGCCGCGATCTCGTCGACGCCGCGCAGCACGTGGACCTTGCGGAAGCCCTCGCGGGCCAGCGAGCCCAGCGAGCGACGCAGGTCGCGGTGCATGCGGGTGAGAACCGGGCGGCCGAACGTGCGGTCGGTCCGCTCCTCGGTGCGTTCCCAGGCCAGGGCCTCGGGGACGTCGAGGACGATCGCCACCGGCAGCACGTCGTGCTCGCGCGCGACCCGGACGATCTCGGCCCGGCCGTGCGGCTGCAGGTTGGTCGCGTCGACCACGGTGAGCCGGCCGGCCGTCAGGCGCTTACCCGCGATGTAGTGCAGCGCGTCGAAGGCCTCGGCCGACGCGGACTGGTCGTTCTCGTCGTCGGCGACCAGGCCGCGGAAGTAGTCGCTGGAGAGCACCTGGGTCGGCTTGAAGTGGTCGCGTGCGAACGTCGACTTGCCCGAGCCGGAGATGCCGACCAGCGCGACGAGCGCGAGTTCCGGGATCTCGATCATGCGGTCACCTCCGAGGGTGCGGACGAAGAAGTGGTGAACAGGGCGAGCTGGGTGGGGGAGCCGGTGGCCTCGTCGATCTCGCCGACCGGGCGCAGCGACACCGCATAGCCATACGTCTCGGCGACCCGCTCGGCCCAGGCCGCGAACTCGGCCCGGCTCCACTCGAAGCGGTGGTCGGAGTGGCGTCGGCCGGTCAGACCGGGGTAGTTGACGTTGTATTCCACGTTCGGCGTCGTGACGACCACGGTGCCGGGCTTGGCGTGACCGAACACGGTGGCCTCGAGCGCGGGCAGCCGCGGCGGGTCGACGTGCTCGATGACCTCCATCAGGACGGCCGCGTCGTAGCCGCGCAGCCGGTCGTCGCGATAGGTGAGAGCGGACTGCCACAGCTTGAGCCGGTCGCGCTGCCGCTCGGGCAGCCGGTCGAGGCGCAGCTTGCGGGCCGCGATCTCGAGCGCCCGCGAGGACACGTCGGCGCCGACGATCTCGGTGTAGCGCTTGTCCTTGAGCAGGGCGGTCAGCAGGGCGCCGCCCCCGCAGCCCAGGTCGAGGACCCGGGTGGCGCCGGCCTCGGCCAGGGCGGCGAGCACCGCGTCACGCCGCTGCTCGGCCAGCGACTGGCGGCGGACCACCGGGAGCTCGGCCTCCTCGTCGCCGGACGGCTCGACGGCCTCCTCGCCCTCGAGCATCTGCAGCGCGGTCGACGCGTACGACCGCTTGTGGGCCAGATAGCGCCGGGCGATCAGCACCTTTTCCGGATGGGCGGCGAGCCAGCCCGCGCCCGAGCGCAGCAGCTTTTCGATCTCGTCGGGGGCGACCCAGTAGTGCTTGGCGTCGTCGAGCACGGGCAGCAGAACGTAGAGATGGTTGAGCGCCGCGGCCAGCGTGACCTCGCCGCTGAGCTCGAGGTCGAGGTAGTGGCTGTCACCGCCGAGGGCCGGCTCCAGCGGGATCGGGGTGGCCGTGACCGACCAGCCCAGCGGCTCGAACAGCCGGGTGGCAAGCTCGACCGTGCCGCGCAGCACGGGAACCCGGATCTGCAGCGGCAGCGGCGTCGAGGCCAGGTCGGGGCGGTCCTTGGAGGCGCCGCGCAGCGCGCTGCGGAAGACCTTGGCCAGCGCGCCGGCCAGCAGGCTGGACGCCGCGTAGGGCCGGTCGTTGACGAACTGACCCAGCGCGAACGCGTCCTGCTTGCCGCGCAGGCGCTGCGGATCGACGTCGAGCATCAAGGCGGCCGTGCACCGCTCCTCGGTGGCCTCGGGGTAGAGCACGTAGGCCGTGCCGGTGGGCACCTCGAAGGAGTGCACCCGGTCAGGGTGCTTGACCAGCAGGTAACCGAGGTCGGTGGCCGGCCGGTGCGTGGTCGTCACGGTGAGAAGCACGCCCTTGATGATGGGCGCTCAGCACGATCATGGGCGACCTATTTGCGGGCCTGTGGATAACCCGACCGGCGGGTACGGCGTACGGCGAGCAGGAGGCCGACGGCGATCAGCGCGACCCCGGCCAACCCGGTCCGGCCCGCCCCGGGCCCGGTGATCGGCAGAGCGACGCACGTCGCGCCGGGGACGCTGACCGACAGCGAGGCGAGCTTCCTGTTCCGGTCGAGGCCGGCCCCCTCGTCGGTCTCGGTGAGCACCTCGACCATGCCCGGGTCTCCGCACTGGCCCGCCACGGTGACCGGGAACGCGAAGGAGGCCCGCTGCCCCGCCCCGAGATCCTGTTCCATCCGGCAGTACCGCTGGTCGTCGGACTTCTCGGGATCACAGGCCGCGGGCTCGCCGGCGGTCACGACGTTGCCCGGCATCCGCACCGCCACGTACAGGCTGTTATTCCAGAAGAGCGAGGGACGCAACGTGCCCGGGCCGAAGTTCATCACGCCCGCCGAGAGCGTCCGGTGGTCGCCGACCGGGGCCGCCGCGCTGGACCCGACCGCGGCCAGCCGGGGTCGCCGAGTGCCACTCACGGTGAACTCGATGTTGGTGTAGTTGTTCTCCGGGCGTACCTCGGCCTGGGGTTGATCGTCCTGGGCCGCACCCGTGGCCTCCAGCGTCAGAGTCCCGCCCGTGCCCGGCGTACCGAAGTCGTCGGGTTGGAAGTCCTCGTATTCGCTCGTCGTCATCCACTGGCTCGCGAGGTAGGCGGCACTGCCGGGAACGGAGTCGGCCGGCGCGCGCAGAGTGAGCGGTGTGGACAGGGCGTAGCGACGTCCCGGCTCGATCTTGGTGTCGAACGAGCAGATCATGAAGATGTCGTAGCGGCAGTTGCGATAGGAGGTCCGGCCCAGCAGCAGGGGGTTGACGACCAGGGCCAGCGCCACCCCCTCGACCGTGGTCGTGCCGGCGTTGCGTACCGTCGGCCCGAGTTTGACCGCCTGGCCGGGAGCGGCCTTGATCGTCATGTCCTCGTCGGCGACGAGATCGACGCCCTCGCCCATCCGGATCACCGACGACCCGTTGGTGACAGCACCGTCGCCGACCTTGGCGGTCATCGTGACGTCGGCGCGATCACCCGCCTTCGCCGAGTCCCCCGGGGTCAGGGTGAGCACGGCCGGGGCGATGAGAGGGGCGGCCGCCGACGGGGCCGTCGTCCAGGAACACAAGATCTTTTCGCCGGTACGCCGGCACGGCGACACCTGGTCGTCCGGATCCACCACGAGGTCGATGCCGGAGGGCCCGTCGGGAAGATCGAAGCCCGGGCCGATCTGGATGTCCGCGAACGAGGTCGCGCCGCCGAGGTCGACGGTGACCTCCACCGGCACCGGCTCGCCCAGCACGACGTTCTTCAGGCGTACCCAGAGAAGGATGTTCTTCTCCGGGCCGCCCGTGGCCAGAGTGACCTGTCCGAGGTGTGGTTCGGCTGTGGCCGCTGGGGGCGCCGCGGCGGCGGGTTGCAGCGGCAGCACGACCAGCAGCAGCGAGAGTGCCGCCGCTCGGAAGATCAGGGGCATGGACGGAGCGTAAATTGTCTTCTATGTCCAATGCGCCGGATTCCCGGCAGAGAGTTACGGGGTCATTTCCCAACCTCGCAGCGGCTACGGAATACTGCCTGCTGGAGGACAGCGCGGTCCTGCCCTCTGTCTGACGCTGTTTCGCGAGCAAGAGCAACGAGCTAGGAGCGCACCGATGCCCATCGCTTCTCCCGAGGTCTACGCCGAGATGCTGGACCGCGCCAAGGCCGGGGCGTTCGCCTACCCGGCGATCAACGTGACGTCCTCGCAGACTCTCAACGCGGCCCTCCAGGGCTTCGCCGAGGCCGGCAGCGACGGCATCGTCCAGATCTCCACCGGTGGCGCCGAGTACGCCTCGGGCCCCACGATCAAAAACATGATCACCGGTGCGGTCGCGCTCGCCGAGTACGCCACCGAGGTCGCGAAGAACTACCCGATCAACATCGCGCTGCACACCGACCACTGCCCGAAGAACAAGCTCGACGGGTACGTCCGTCCGCTGCTGGCGCTGAGCAAGGAGCGCGTGGCCAACGGCCAGGCCCCGCTCTTCCAGTCGCACATGTGGGACGGCTCGGCCGTGCCGGTCGACGAGAACCTGCAGATCGCCGAGGAGCTGCTCGCCGCGGCCGCGGCCGCGCACATCATCCTCGAGATCGAGGTCGGCGTGGTCGGTGGCGAGGAGGACGGCGTCACGGCCGACATCGACGACAAGCTCTACTCGACCGTCGAGGACGGCCTGGCCACCGCGGCCGCCCTGGGCCTGGGCGAGAAGGGCCGCTACATGACGGCCCTGACCTTCGGCAACGTGCACGGCGTCTACAAGCCGGGCAACGTCAAGCTGCGCCCCGAGATCCTCAAGGAGATCCAGGAGGCAGTCGGCGCCAAGTACGGCAAGGAGAAGCCGTTCGACCTGGTCTTCCACGGTGGATCCGGCTCGCTGCTGTCCGAGATCCACGGTGCTTTGGACTACGGCGTGGTCAAGATGAACATCGACACCGACACGCAGTACGCGTTCACCCGCCCGGTCGTCGACCACATGCTCAAGAACTACGACGGCGTCCTGAAGATCGACGGCGAGGTCGGCAACAAGAAGGCGTACGACCCGCGGGCCTGGGGCAAGCTGGCCGAGAACGGTCTGGCCAAGCGCGTCGTCGAGGCGTGCGAGCACCTGCGTTCGGTGGGAACCACTCTCTCGAAGTAATCAAAAGTAGTCGTTCGATGACGGCCGGTCCCCACTGTGGGGGATCGGCCGTCGTCGTGTTGCGGTGTTACTGAGAGGTATGGGTACGATCGTCCTTCCCCCGGGAGGAGGATCATGACGGTAATCGGCATCGAGGGTTACGTTCCCTTGTGGCAGCACGATGCCGAGGCCCTCGCGGCAGTCCATCGCATGAGGTTTGTGCGGCTCATCGGTCGAAAATTGCGATCAAGCTGGCTGATGTGGGACGTCGCCGAGCGGGGCTGGTTCGCGGACGGCCCGGTGATCCTCGACTTTGGAATGACGAGGGTCGAGATTACTCATCGTAAATTCGATGAATGCGCGATCACCTGGGATCAGATCGACCGCACCGTGCCGATCGACTGGTACGAGCACTTCGACTGGCGCGCTGATCCGCACTCGGCGCTGCGCCGGGCGCGCGGTCAGATCCTGCGCGCCGTCAACATCATCGAGCTGGTCACCGCGGCCGAGTGGCGGCCCCGGGTCCTGCACGCCGTCGAGTTCCTGTTCGACGACGCGCGGCTGGCCATCTACAACGCGATGGACGAGAACGGCATCACCGACGTCCCCGAGACCGAGTTACCCGTGACCAACTGGCGGCGTGTGCATGTCGCCTGACCCGGCGGCCAGCGCGGTCATCGCCTCGTCGAGCGAGTCGGTGACCACGACCAGGTGCGACTGGTCGCCGTGCGGGCTGCGGGCCAGCAGCGGCCGCAACAGCTCCTCGACCGGCAGGGCCCGCCAGTGGTCGACGCCGAGCAAGACGAAGGCGCCGGACGGCCCGTCGGTCTGGTAAAAGGTCTTCGTCGCGGCCTGGAAGATCTCCTGCACCGTGCCGGCCCAGCCGGGGGCGAAGACGATGCCCCCGCGCGACAGCCGGAGGATCGAATCCTCCCGCACGGCGTTGGAGAAGTATTTGCCGATCTGCCCGGCGAAGAGGTTGGCCGGCTCGTGACCGTAGAGCCAAGTGGGCAGGGCGAGTCCGCCGTGCCGCAGCCGCCCGACCACATCGCTCACCTGGGTGGGCGGAGCCGGATAGTGAGCGCGGACGGCCAGAGCGGCTGCCGTGTACGGGTTGTGGTCGGCGAAGTGCGGCGCCACCGAGAGCCGGTCGATCGCGTCGGCCAGCTCGGTCGCCGGGCGGGTCGAGAAATACGCCCCGAGGTTCGCCGCCTCCATCACACCCGGCCCACCCCCGGTCACCACCAGACGCCCGACCGAGGCCAGCCGCCACGACAAGGTCGCCGCCATCCGGTACGCCGCCGAACCGCGCGGCGCCGCATGCCCGCCCATGATGCCGACCGCGCCCGCCCGGCCCCGCGCCTGCACCCAGGCGGCCAGTGCCTTGCCGAGCGCGTTGTCGACACCCGCGTCGTGCAGCCGCTGGGCGATCGCCTCGCGGATGTCGGGGGCCGCGCCGCCGTGCGCCACGAAATGGTCGTACACCTGGGTGTCGTACATGCCGGCGAAGCCGTCCGCGGCGAACCCGAACGACAGATCCTCCGGCGTGTAGAGCGTGGCCGGGTGGGTCGGGTAGGGCCGCGCGTCGAACGGCGGGATCAGGTGCGCCCCGCGGCGGATCAGATCGATCTCGACGTCGTCGCCGGCCAGCCGGCACCCCACGAAGAGCGCCCCCTGCACGTCGACATCGGCGAAATCGGGCGGGTCGAGGTCGAGCCGCAGGCCGAGGATGATCAGATCGGTCAGCGACTTCTCGGCCAGGTGCAGGTCGAGCTCGGCCCTCGATTCGATCTCGAAGGCGGTGGCGTCGAACGGGACGGGGCCGCCGAGCACGGGCTGTAAGGGATCCCCAGGCATGTCCGTAGGGTAAGCGTTGTGCAAAACGCTGCGGGATCACTCTTCGGCCTGGCGTACGGGGATGCGCTCGGCAAGCCCACCGAGTTCCAGGATTACGCCACCATCGTGGCGGCCTACGGTCCCGCCGGGCCGCAGCAGCTGACCGGCCGACCGGCCCTGGTCACCGACGACACCCAGATGGCGCTGGCGGTGGGCGAGGCGATCGTGGCGGCCCCGGAGATCACTCCGCGGACGCTCGAGCCGCTGCTGCGCCAAGGGTTCCTGGAGTGGGCGGCGAGCCCCGACAACAATCGCGCGCCCGGCATGACCTGCCTCAACGCGTGTGCGGCGCTGCACGACGGACGACCCTGGCAGCAGGCCACCGTGGCCGGCTCGAAAGGCTGCGGGGCCAACATGCGGGTCACGCCGGTCGGGCTGGTGCCGGGTCTGAGCGACGACCAGCGTGCCGGGCTGGCCCAGCTGCAGGCCGGGCTCACCCACGGGCACCCCACCGGGCTGGCGGCGAGCGAACTGACCGCGTACGCGGTGCGGTGGCTCGCCGACGGGCTGGCGCCGGGCGATCTGATGGCCGCGTTGCGCGAGCGCAGCGACAGCCAGCGCAAGGTCTACCGCGAGGAGTGGCTCGGCGACCTCTGGCAGCAGCCCACGATCACCTCGCCCGAGCAGTTCATCGCCCGCGGCTGGGACGAGACGGCGGCCGCGCTCGACCGGGTCAGGAGCGCGCTGGCTGCCGGAGACTTCGCCGGCGACCCCTGCCTGGCCACCGGGGCGGGCTGGATCGCCGAGGAAGCACTCGGGACGGCGCTCTACTGCTATCTGATCTCACCCGACGAGCCGGTCGCGGTGCTGGGCCGGGGTGCGGCGTCGTCCGGCGACTCCGACTCGATCGCCTGCCTGGCCGGGGCGTTCGCGGGCGCGGCGCTCGGCCTGGTGGCGTGGCCGGCCGCCTGGCGGGAGCAGATCGAGTACACCGACCGGCTCAACCGCCTCGCCGTGGCGTGGGACTGAGAAACGCTCGGGTGATCTAGCGCGCCCCGGCCGGAATGCATCGGTGCCGGACCGGTTGAATAAGGGCATGCAGAACCTGCTTCCCGAGACTCCGGCCACCCTGCTGCCCGCCGACGCCGAGGCCGACAAGGCCTTCGCGGACGCCGCCGCGACCGGAACGACCGACGCTTACAAGACCGTCGCTGCCGCCTACCCGACGTACAGCGCAGCCTGGGGCGCCCTCGCGGCCGCGGCGCTGGACGCCGACGAGCCGGTCACTGCGTACGCCTACGCCCGCACCGGCTACCACCGCGGCCTCGACGCCCTACGCCGCAACGGCTGGAAGGGCCACGGTCCGATCCCGTGGGCGCACGTGCCCAACCAGGGCTTCCTGCGCTGCCTCTACTCCCTGTCCCAGGCCGCCGCCGAGATCGGCGAGGCCGACGAGGCCGCCCGCTGCGCCCAGTTCCTCCGAGACAGCGACCCCGCCGCCGCCGACGCACTCAGCTGAGCTGACGTGGCCGGGGGGTCAGAGCCCTTCGGCCACGGCGGCTGCGATCTTGAGCCACGCGTCTTTGGTGTTGGCGGAGAGGTGGCCGTAGCGGAGCGGCTCGCCGGAGTCGATGAGCTTCTCGTAAGGGGCTAGAAGCACTGCTCTGGTTCTCGCGGCGAAGTGGCGCTGGATGGCTGGTAGGTCGATGTCTTTGCGGGTGGGGGGCATCGAGACGACGCTCACGGCCTGGCGGACGAGGCGTTGGCGGCCGCTCTGCTCCAGGTGGTCGAGCATGCGGGCGGCGGTCTCGGCCGAGTCGTTACGGGCCGACATGGTGATCACCAGCTGGTCGGTGGCGTCCATGGCGGCCTGCCAGTTCTGGGCTCGCACGTTGTTGCCGGTGTCCACGAAGATCAGCTTGTAGAAGCGGCTCACGATCTCGCGGATCTCACCGAACGCGCTGGCCGTGAGCATCTCGCCCGCGGTGGCCGACTCGTCGGAGGCGAGCACGTCGAACATGCCCTCGCCCTGAGCCCGCACGTATTGCGAGAGGTCGCCGACGCGGCCCGACGAGCCGCGGAACAGGTGCAGGTCGCGCATCATGTCGCGGACCGTGCGGGCGTGGAAATCTTGCTGGGCCCGCATGCCGAGGGTGCCCTGGGTCTCGTTGTTGTCCCAGGCCAGCACGTAACCGCCGCGTTTCTGACCGAAGGTCATCGCCAGCAGCAGCACGGCCACGGTCTTGCCGGCGCCGCCCTTGGGGTTGACCACGGTGACCTGGCGCAAACCGCCGAAGTTGCGGCGGACCATCTCGACGTCCTGCTTGTATTCCTGCTCGCGCTTGCCGGGGGCCAGCTTGACCAGGCCCATCGTGGTCTTGCGCAGCATCGCCCGGGCGCCCTGGGTGGCCACCGGGTCGGCCGGCTTGGCCATCCGGCGGCGGGCGAACTCCTCGGCCGTCGGGGTGCCGTCGGAGACCCACGGAAGATCTTGGAACGGGTCGGTCGACGGCTGCCCGGGCGCCGGGGCCGGCGGATGCGGCATCGCGGCCTGCGGCGGCATGGCCCGCGGGTCGATGCTCGGCGGATAGGGCCCGGGCATCTGCCGAGGCGGGGCCGGAGGCGTCGGGTACGGCTGACCGTAGTTCGGCGGCGGCCCGGGCTGCGGACCAGGCGGCCCGGGCTGCGGACCAGGGCCGGGCGGTGGCGGTGGGCCGGGTCGATAGACGGCGCCGCTGGACGGTTCCTCGACGTCGGGCTGGTCGGCTGGTGTCTCGAGCCGTCGAACGGGCACCGAGGCGGAGGCCGAGTGATGCGGTGTGACCGGCGCGGGCGCCGACGGCGGGCGCTGCTGCGGCGGCTGGGACCAGGGCGAATCCGGCGACGTGTGCACACCGGACTCGGGCGCCGGCCCGCCCGAGGTGGGCCCGGAGACCGGCGCCTCCGGCGGCTGGTCGAGGTTGGGCCACCGCTGATTGGGCGGCGTGCCGTTGTGCACGGGCTGAGCGGCCCGCGGCTGCGGCACCTGCCCCTGCCCGGGTGGCGGCTGGACCGGCGCCGGCGGGGGTGGCATCTGGACGTGGGCCGGCGGCGGGATCGGCACAGCGTGGGGCGGCGGCACCGGCACAGGCTCGCCGGGCCGGTAGGACCCGGGCGCTCCGTTCGGCGGCAGCGGCACCGCCGGCGCCGTCTCGTGCGGCACCGGCCGCCCGTGCACCGGCGCGTCCAACTCCTCCGGCGCCCAGAACGGCTCGACGTCGC
Organism: Actinoplanes sp.; assembly: GCA_965217855.1. Classification (GTDB taxonomy): domain Bacteria; phylum Actinomycetota; class Actinomycetes; order Mycobacteriales; family Micromonosporaceae; genus Actinoplanes. The sequence goes on from CBDCJN010000020.1 coordinate 262,099, forward strand.
GATCGGGCGCAGCCGGGACGGGGACGCGGTCAGCGCTTTCGTCGTCCACCGATGCCACTGATGCAACCCTCCCCGGATGCAGTTTCGTACCTGAGTGCTACTTCAGCCTGACACAGTAGGTCAGCTTCCGTACACCGCCCAGGCACCGGCCTCGGTCCACCACGAACGCTTGCGATTCATCGATCCGCCGACCCCGTCGTCGAGGAACTGGATCTCGCCGTCGCGGGGGAGCACCGACACCGCACGACCCCGGGCCCGGCGCACCTCGACGCGCACCTTTGTGCCCCGGAAACGCTGCTTGACGATCGTCGGGACGGCCACCGCCACCTCGACCTCGCCGTCGAGCGCGTCGCCGTCGGCCAGCAGCCGCATGCCGGCGAACTCGGCGTAACCCCCGCCGTTGCCGATCGCGCAGGCCAGGATCGGGTCGTCGCCGTTCGACAGCACCGCGTCGTCGACCTCGACCCGGCCCCGCCACGGCACCGCGCGACCCTCGTCGTCCACGCCGCCGACCAGGGCACCGTCCACCGTGACCGACCCGCCGTCGTTGCGCAGCAGGTCGAGCCGCCGCGGCGTGCCGGTCAGCACCGCCTCGGCCACCGCCACCGGGGTGCGGGGCAGGCCGAGCTGGGCGGCGAGATCGGTGGTGTTGCCCGCGTCCAGCGGCAGGATCGCCAGGGCGGGCAGGTCGGGCACCGTACGGCCGGTGATCAGGTCGTCGGGGCGCTTGCTGGGCGGCGGAGCGTACCGCCGGACGAGCCGGCGCACGACGGCGCGCAACTGGCCGTCGGTCGCCGAGGCCACCACCAGCCGGGTCTTGCTGTCGCTGTCGGGCCAGGTCAGGCCGTCGGACCGGGCCGGGCCGTCGAAGCGCGCGATGACCTCGTCGATCTCCTGATCGGAGCTCGCGGTGATCATCTCGACCCGGGCGCCGGCCGCGGTGAGCGCGTCGGCGCACTGGAGCACCGGCACGCGCGGCTTGCACTCGGTGGTCGGCGCGCAGCCGCCGCAGCCGGAGCCGCACGCGTCCCCGGAGCCTTTCCCCTCGGCCAGGCTGAGCAGGATGACGTCGTACATCATCAGGCTCCGCTCAGGACCGAATGACGCTCGATGACCTGGTCGCGGGCCGGGCCGACGCCGACGACCGAGATGCGGGCGCGGATGCGTTCCTCGACGAAGACGACGAAGTCTTGTGCCTCTTTGGGCAGGTCGTCGAACGAGCGGGCACCCATGATGCTCTGCTTCCAGCCGGGCAGCGTCTCGTAGATCGGCGTCGCGTGGTGGAAGTCGGTCTGGCTGTACGGCATCTCGTCGTGCCGGACGCCGTTCACCTCGTACGCCACGCAGACCGGAATCTCGTCCAGGTCGTCGTAATTGTCCAATTTAGTCAGCACGAAGTCGGTGACCCCGTTGATCCGCTGCGCGTAGCGGGCCATGACCAGGTCGAGCCAGCCGATCCGGCGCGGACGGCCGGTGGTCGTGCCGTACTCGTGGCCGACCTCACGCAGGTGGTCACCGAACTTGTCGTGCAGCTCGGTCGGGAACGGGCCCTCGCCGACCCGCGACGTGAACGCCTTGAGCACCGCGACCACCCGGTCGATGCGGGTGGGCGGGATGCCGGAACCGGTGCAGGCGCCCCCGGAAGTCGCGTTCGAGCTGGTCACGAACGGGTAGGTGCCGTGGTCGACGTCGAGCAGGGTGGCCTGGCCGGCCTCGCACAGCACGACCTTGCCCTCGTCGAGCGCCTCGGAGAGCTCGAGCGCGGTGTCACCCACGTACGGCCGGAGGCGGTCGACGTAGGACAGCAGCTCCTTGACCACGTCGTCCGGCTTGACCGCCTGGCGGTTGTAGATCTTGGCCAGGATCTGGTTCTTGAAGGAGAGGGCCGCCTCGACCTTCTGCCGCAGGATCGACTCGTCGAACAGATCCTGGACGCGGACGCCGACCCGGTTCATCTTGTCGGCGTAGGTCGGGCCGATGCCGCGACCGGTCGTGCCGATCCGCCGGGCGCCCAGGTAACGCTCGCTGACCTTGTCGAGCGAGCGGTTGTAGGACGGGATGACGTGCGCGTTCGCGCTGATCCGCAGCCGTGACGTGTCGATGCCGCGGGCCTCGAGCCCGTCGATCTCCTGGAAGAGGACGGCCAGGTCGATGACCACGCCGTTGCCGATGACCGGAACCACGCCCGGCGACAGAATGCCGCTGGGCAGCAGGTGCAACGCGTATTTCTCGCCCTCGATCACCACGGTGTGACCGGCGTTGTTGCCGCCGTTGAACTTCACCACGTAGTCGAGCCGGTCGCCCAGCAGGTCAGTGGCCTTGCCCTTGCCCTCGTCGCCCCACTGGGCGCCGACCAACACGATCACCGGCACTTGCTTGACGCCTTCCGTCGAACAGGTCGTACTCGGCAGAGGTCCGGGTACTGCCGAAGTTTACGCGACTGCCCTGGTGTGCGACGGCGGGAAGCGGACCGCCGGTAGGATCGCCGCTCGTGCGCGTACTTGTGATCGGCTCCGGCGGGCGGGAACACGCCCTCGCCGTCGGCCTTGCTGCCGACCCTTCCGTCGACTTCCTCGCCGCCGCCCCCGGCAACCCCGGCATCGCCCAGCTGGCCGAGCTGCACGAGGTGACGGCGACCGATCCGGGCGCGGTCGCGGCGCTGGCCGTCGAGCTGGCCGCCGACCTGGTGGTGGTCGGTCCCGAGGCGCCGCTGGTGGCCGGGGTGGCCGACGCGGTGCGGGCCAAGGGCATCGCCTGTTTCGGCCCGAGCGCGGCCGCGGCCCAGCTCGAGGGTTCGAAGGCGTTCGCCAAAGACGTGATGGCCGCCGCCGGGGTGCCGACCGCCCGGGCGTACGCGTGCACCGCCGCGGACGAGGTGCGGCGGGCGCTCGACGACCTGGGTGCGCCCTATGTGGTGAAGAACGACGGTCTCGCCGCCGGCAAGGGCGTGGTGGTGACCGATGACCGCGAGGCGGCGGAGCGGCACGCGGCCGACTGCGGACGGGTCGTCATCGAGGAATACCTGTCCGGTCCCGAGGTCTCGCTCTTCGTGGTGACCGACGGCACGGCGGCCGTCCCGTTGATGCCGGCCCAGGACTTCAAGCGGCTGGCCGACGGCGACCAAGGGCCCAACACCGGGGGCATGGGCGCGTATGCCCCGCTGGCCTGGGCGCCGGCCGATCTGGTGCCGCGGGTGCTGGCCGAGACGGTCGAACCGACCCTGGCCGAGATGCGCCGCCGGGGCACCCCGTTCGCCGGGCTGCTCTACGTCGGGCTCGCGCTCACCCCGGACGGCCCCAAGGTGATCGAGTTCAACGCGCGTTTCGGCGACCCCGAGACGCAGGTGGTGCTGGCGCTGCTCGAGACGCCGCTGGCCGGTCTGCTGAACGCGGCCGCCACCGGCACGCTGGCCGAGCTGCCGCCGCTGCGCTGGCGCACCGGTTCCGCCATCACCGTCGTGGTGGCCAGCCAGAACTATCCGGGCCCGCCGCGTACGGGTGATGTGATCGAGGGGGCCGAGGTGCCCGGAGTGATCCACGCCGGCACGGCCCGTCGCGACGACGGCGCCCTGATCTCGGCCGGTGGCCGCGTGCTGAGCGTGACCGCAGTCGGCGATGACCTGGCCTCGGCCCGGGACGCGGCCTATGCCCTGGTCGACAGCGTGCGTCTCGACGGCGCCCAATATCGCACCGATATCGCGCTGGGCGCCGTCGAGGGACGCATCACTTCGCCGCTTTAGGTATCTTTCGGTTTTCCGCCGCGGTCAGGCTGAAGCTCAGGCCTTCGGGATGTCGAAGAGCTTGGCCACGTTGGCCGCCAGCCCCAGGTCACCCTTGGCCTTGATCTTGCCGGTCATGAACAGCATCATCGGGTTGCCGTCGCCCGAGACGACCTTGAGGAACGTGACCGCGTCCATGGTCATCGCCAGCTTGGGCTCGCGGGCCGGCTGGTTGGTGACCGTGCAGGCGCCGTTCTCGATCACCGTCTCGTAAGTGTCGCTCGTGCCGCCGGCGCCGCCCGTGATGATCCAGTGGATGACCGTGCTGGTGTTGCCGGCCTTTTCCGGGCGGAACAGCGTGGGCATGCGGTTGAAGACCTCGTCGAGGATCTTGACCCGCGAGTCACCGGCCATGACCTCGGCCAGCTTCGCGTCGGGCGTCGACTTGACGAGCGCCGCGAACTCCTTGGGGCCGATCGAGGAGAGAGCGTCCGGGTTGAAATCAGTCATCGGTGGACCTTTCGGGATGAGCTCAAAACCTACTCGCCAGTAACCTTAGCGACTCCGTCGCCACCTCGTGCAGTGTGCCACCCTCCAACAAGTGTTGGACAGTCGGGCCGTCCGATGTCTAGACTCCCCAACATGTCTTTGGGAGAAGGGTCCGAGCAGGCCGCCCTGCGTGCCATGGCTCATCCCGTCCGGCTCCAGATCATGTCCCTGCTGACCAGCTCGGCCCTCACCGCCGCCGAGGTCGCCCGCGAGCTCGGGCTGACCCACGCCAACGCCAGCTATCACCTGCGCAACCTCCTCGCCGCCCAGGTGATCGTCCTGGCCGGGGAGGAAAAGATCCGCGGCGGCATCGCCAAGCGCTACCGCTACGACGTCACCCACGACCGGCCGCCGTCGTCCGTGGAGGAGCGGGGCGAGGTCTACGCGGCGCTCGGCCAGGAGCTGATCCGCCGCACCGCCCAGGCGCGCTGGACCGACGCCGCTCCGGGCCTGTTGGGGGACGGCGATCTGTGGATCGATCCCGTTAAATGGCGAGAGATTCACGGCAAGATCGCCGACGCCCTCCGCGACCTCCACGAGGCCGCCCAGCCGCCGCGCACCCCCGGCACCATCCGCACCAATACGACTGTCGCGATGTTCGAGATGGAGCCCGGCCGATGAGAAACAGCGGCACCTTCGCCCCGCTGCGCCACGCACCCTTCCGCTACCTCATCGCCGGCCGCACGGTCAACGCGCTCGGCAACTCGTTCGCCCCGATCGCGCTCGCCTTCGCCGTCATCGACATGAGCGGCTCGGCCACCGACCTCGGCATCGTGGTCGGCTCGCGCACGGTGGTCAACGTCATCTTCCTGCTGTTCGGCGGCGTGCTCGCCGACCGCATGCCGAAACACCTGCTCATGGTCGGGGCCAGCATCGCCGCGGCCGTCACCCAGGGTGCCGTGGCCGCCTTGGTGCTCACCGGCACGGCCACTGTTCCGCTGCTGGCCGCGATCGGCGCCCTCAACGGCATGGTCGGTGCGCTCGCCCTGCCGGCCAGCTCCTCGATCCTGCCGCTGACCGTTCCGGCCGAGATCCGCCAGCAGGCCAACGCGTTCAACCGGCTGTCGCTCAACTCGGCCGCCATTCTCGGAGCGCCGCTGGCCGGGGTGATCGTCGCCGTGACCAACCCGGGCTGGGGCATCGCCATCGATGCGGTGACCTTCGCCCTCTCCGCTTTGCTGTTCCTGCCGCTGCGGGGGCTGGCGCCCAAGTCGACGCCGTCGCCGGAGCCGGCCGAGGGCGTCATCGGGGACGAGAAGACCCCGGGTGAGGCGGCCGTCGAGCCGTCCCGGCCCAACATCTTCGCCGACCTGCGTACGGGCTGGTCCGAGTTCCGTTCGCGCACCTGGCTGTGGGTCGTGGTGGCCGCCTTCGCCGTCATCAACGCGTCGTGGGCGGGCGGTCTCTACGTTCTCGGCCCGGTCGTCGCCGACGACACCATCGGCCGCCGGGCCTGGGGCCTGGTGCTCGCCGCGCAGACCGGCGGCATGATCCTCGGCGCGTTGCTGGCCATGCGGTTGCGGATGCGCCGACTGCTGCTGTTCGGCGTGGTCAGCACGTTCGGCATGGCGCTGCCGCTGCTGGTGCTGGGCGCCTATCCGCACTTCTGGCTGATGATCGCGGGCGCGCTGGTCGCGGGCGTGATGTTCGAGCAGTTCGGCGTCGCGTGGGAGACGACCATGCAGGAGCACATTCCGTCCGACAAACTGGCCCGCGTCTACTCGTACGACATGGTCGGCTCGTTCGTGGCCATCCCGGTCGGCGAGATCCTGGTCGGCCCGATCGCCGGCCTGGCCGGGACGAAGACGACGTTGATCGGGGCCGGGGTGCTGATCACCCTCGCCGTGGCCGGCATGTTGATCAGCAAAGATGTCCGCACCCTGCGGCATGAGCTGCCACAACCGGCCGGAGACCCCATGAAAGAATCGGTGCCGTGACCATCCCGAACGTGCTCGCCGCCCGCTATGCCTCCGCCGACCTCGTCGACCTCTGGTCGCCCGAGGAGAAGATCCGGATGGAGCGCCGGCTCTGGCTCGCCGTCCTCCGCGCCCAGCGTGATCTCGGGGTGTCGGTCCCCGCGGGCGCCGTCGAGGCGTACGAGTCGGTGCTCGACCAGGTCGACCTCGCGTCGATCGCCGCTCGCGAGCGGGTCACCCGGCACGACGTCAAGGCGCGCATCGAGGAGTTCAGCGCGCTCGCCGGCTTCGAGCAGATCCACAAGGGAATGACCTCGCGCGATCTGACCGAAAATGTCGAGCAGCTGCAGATCAAGGCGTCGCTCGAGCTGGTCCGGGCGCGGGTGATCGCCACCCTGGCCCGGCTCACCGAGCGCGCGGTCGAATACTCCGACCTGGTGCTGACCGGCCGCTCGCACAACGTGGCGGCGCAGGCCACCACGCTGGGCAAGCGGTTCGCCTCGGCCGCCGAGGAGCTGCTGATCGCGTACGAACGTCTCGACGACCTGATCGGCCGCTACCCGCTGCGGGGCATCAAGGGCCCGGTCGGCACCGCCGCCGACCAGCTCGACCTGCTCGACGGCGACTTCGAGGCGCTGGCCGCCCTGGAGCAGCGGGTCGCCGGTCACCTCGGTTTCGAGCGCGTGCTGAGCAGCGTCGGCCAGGTCTATCCGCGGTCGCTCGACTTCGACGTGGTGTCGGCCCTGGCCCAGATCGTCGCGGGCCCGTCCTCGCTGGCCACCACGATCCGGTTGATGGTCGGTCAGGAGTTGGTGACCGAGGGCTTCAAGCCGGGTCAGGTCGGCTCGTCCGCGATGCCGCACAAGATGAACACGCGCTCCTCCGAGCGGGTCAACGGTCTGGCCGTGATCGTCCGCGGTTACCTGTCGATGGTCAGCGAGCTCGGCGGTGACCAGTGGAACGAAGGTGACGTCTCCTGCTCGGTCGTGCGCCGGGTCGCCCTGCCGGACGCGTTCTTCGCCACCGACGGCCTGTTCCAGACCTTCCTCACGGTGCTCGACGAGTTCGGCGCCTACCCCGCGGTGATCGCCCGCGAGCTCGACCGGTTCCTGCCGTTCCTGGCCACCACCAAGATCCTGGTCGCAGCCGTCCGCAAGGGAGTCGGCCGCGAGGTCGCGCACGAGGTGATCAAGGAACACGCCGTCGCCGTCGCGCTCGCGATGCGGGAAAAGGGCGCCGCGGTCAACGACCTGTTCGACCGGCTCGCCGCCGACGGCCGGCTCCAGCTGAGCCGGGCCGAGATCGACGCCCTGGTCGCCGACCGGGCCGCCTTCGTCGGGGCCGCGCCTTCACAGGTGCGTTCCGTGGCCGACCGGGTCGCGACGATCGTCGCCGCTCACCCCGACGCGGCCAAGTACGCGCCGGCGCCGATCCTGTAAGTGCGCCGCTGGTTCTGTTGTGCGCCGCTGGGGCACGGCGGAGCTCGACCTCACGCCGCGCCCCGGCGGAATCCACTCGATTTCTCCGTGCCGTGCGGCGGCGGGGCGGCTACCGCACGGCACGGGCGGAGATCGATGATCAGAACGTACGATCGGCCGGCCGCGCCGCCAAGAACCTAGTTATCACCTATCACCGTGTGATGGCCCGGGGCGGTCCGGCCCGGTGATTGAAGTTTCGATCATCTGGGTGGTCGAGATCACCGGCGAGTTGCCTGCTCAGCGCCCGCGGCGTCGCGTGCGCGACACCGGCCGACAATCCCGTAGCGTGGTTCGCAAGGTAGGCTCCACGTGCTTACACCTATCAGTCAGGAGTGCCCGTGGCTCGCGTCGTGGTCGACGTCATGCTGAAGCCGGAGATCCTCGATCCGCAGGGCCAGGCGGTTGCAAATGCACTGCCACGGCTCGGCGTCGACGACGTCTCCTCCGTCCGCATCGGGCGGCGAATCGAGATCGAGTTCGCCGGTGCGCCCGATCTCGACCGGGCTCGTGAGATCGCCGACAAGCTGCTCGCCAACCCCGTCATCGAAGACTTCGACATTCGTGTCGAGGATGACGCCGCCGCGGCCGAGGTCGCCTGACCATGCGCATCGGTGTGGTCACCTTCCCGGGCTCGCTGGACGACGGGGACGCGGCCCGCGCTGCGCGCATCGCCGGCGCCGACGTCGTCCGTCTCTGGCACGGCGATTCCGATCTGCACGGCGTCGATGCCGTGGTGCTGCCCGGCGGCTTCTCGTACGGCGATGCCCTGCGCTGCGGCGCCATCGCCCGCTTCGCCCCGGCGATGGATTCGATCATCGACGCGGCTCGCGGCGGTCTGCCCGTGCTCGGCATCTGCAACGGCTTCCAGATCCTCTGCGAGGCGCACCTCCTGCCGGGCGCGCTCACCCGCAACCAGCATCTGCACTTCCGCAACCGCGACCAGTTCCTGCGGGTCGAGACGGCCAACACGGCGTGGACCAACTCGTTCGCCCCCGGTCAGGAGATCCTGATCCCGGTGAAGAACGGCGAGGGCTGCTACGTCGCCGACGAGCGCACGCTCGACCAGCTCGAGGCCGAGGGCCGCGTGGTCGCGCGTTACACCCGCGGAAACCCGAACGGTTCGCAGCGCGACATCGCCGCGATCACCAATGAGGCCGGCAACGTCGTCGGCATCATGCCGCATCCGGAACATGCCGTGGAGGCGCTGACCGGTCCGTCGCTCGACGGCCTCGGCTTCTTCACCTCCGTCCTGCGTGCCCTGGCCGGGGCGTCCGCGGGCGCACACGCAGGGGGACACCAGCAATGACAACGCAGCCGGACACGGCGACCAGCGGCGCACCGGCGCCGTCGGCGACGCCGAACCAGCCGCCGGCCGCGGGAAAGCCCACGGGCTTCGCCGCGACCGATGTGCTGGTCAACGAGTTCGACGGCGGACCGGACACCGTGCAGCGCGCTTTCGGCACCCCCGAGGAGCTGCAGCCGCACACCGAGCTGGGCCTCAAGGACGACGAGTACGACCGGATCCGCCAGATCCTCGGCCGCCGTCCCACCGCTTCCGAGCTCGCGATGTATTCGATCATGTGGAGCGAGCACTGCTCCTACAAGTCGAGCAAGGTGCACCTGCGCCAGTTCGGTGACAAGGCGCCGCAGGGCACCCGGATGCTGGCCGGCATCGGTGAAAATGCCGGCGTCGTGCAGATCTCCGACGAGCTGGCCGTTACCTTCAAGGTCGAGTCGCACAACCACCCGAGCTTCGTCGAGCCCTACCAGGGCGCGGCCACCGGCGTCGGCGGCATCGTGCGCGACATCCTCGCCATGGGCGCCCGCCCGATCGCGGTGATGGACCCGCTGCGCTTCGGCGCGGCCGACCACCCCGACACCGCCCGCGTGCTGCCCGGCGTGGTCGCCGGCATCGGTGGCTACGGCAACTGCCTGGGTCTGCCCAACATCGGCGGCGAGATCGTCTTCGACCCGACCTACCAGGGCAACCCGCTGGTCAACGCGCTGAGCATCGGCGTGCTGCCGGTCGAGCGCCTCCAGCACAAGGAAGCGGCCGGCGTTGGCAACGTCGTCGTGCTGCTCGGTGCGCGCACCGGCCGCGACGGCATCGGCGGCGTCTCCGTGCTGGCGTCGGCCACCTTCGACGAGGGCGCCGAGCAGCGCCGCCCGTCGGTGCAGGTCGGCGACCCCTTCATGGAAAAGCTGCTCATCGAGAGCTGCCTGGAGCTGTACGACGCCGGCCTCGTCGCCGGCATCCAGGACCTCGGCGGTGCGGGCCTGACCTGCGCGCTCACCGAGACCGCGGCCGCGGCCGGCACCGGCATGCGGGTGTGGCTCGAGCGGGTGCCGCTGCGCGAGGCGTCCATGACGCCGACCGAGATCCTGGCCAGCGAGTCGCAGGAGCGCATGCTCCTGATCGTCACGCCGGAAAACCTCGACCGCGTGCTGGCCGTCGCCGAGAAGTGGGGCGTGTGGGCCACCGCGATCGGCGAGGTCACCCCGTCCGATGAGGACGGTTCGCCGGGCCGCCTGGTGATCACCTGGAACGACCACGTCGTGGTGGACGTGCCCCCGGGCTCGCTCGCCGACGACGGCCCGGTCTATGCCCGGCCGATCCGGGAGCCCGCCGACTTGATACTGCTTCAGGCCGACAAAGCTGAGACGCTGCCTCGCCCGTCGACCGGTGACGAGCTGCGCGAGACGGTGCTCCGCATGATCGCGTCGCCCAACCTGTGCGACAAGACGTGGGTCACCGAGCAGTACGACCGCTACGTGCTCGGCAACACCGTGCTGGCCCAGCCGGAGGACTCGGGCGTGCTGCGCATCGACGAGCGCACCGGCCTCGGTGTCGCGCTGTCGGTCGACGGCAACGGCCGGTACGCCCGGCTCGACCCCTACGAGGGCGCCCGGCTCGCGCTGGCCGAGGCGTACCGCAACGTGGCCGTCACCGGCGCCGAGCCGGTCGCCGTCACCGACTGCCTCAACTTCGGCTCGCCCGAGGACCCGGCCGTGATGTGGCAGTTCGCCGAGGCCGTCCGCGGCCTGGCCGACGGCTGCCAGCAGCTGGGCACCCCGGTGACCGGCGGCAACGTCAGCTTCTACAACCAGACCGGCGCGGCCGCGATCCACCCCACCCCGGTGGTCGGCGTGCTGGGCGTCTTCGACGACGTCGCCCGGCGCATCCCAATGGGTTTCCCGGTGCTGACCGGCGAGGGTGACCAGCTGTTCCTGCTCGGCGAGACCGAGTGCGAGCTGTCCGGCTCGGAGTGGGCGTGGGTCACTCACGGCCACCTCGGCGGCCGCCCGCCCAAGGTCGACCTGGAGAAGGAGCGCCGGCTGGCCCACCTGATGGCTCGCGCCTCGCAGGCCGGGCACGTCAGCGCCGCGCACGACCTCTCCGACGGCGGTCTGTCCCAGGCGCTCGTCGAGAGTTGCCTGCGGCACAACGTCGGCGCCAAGGTCACGCTGCCGCCGGACGGCAACTCGGCCTTCGTTCAGCTGTTCAGCGAGTCGGCCGGCCGTGCGCTGGTCGCGGTGCCGCGCGGCCACGACAAGGCGTTCGTCGCCCTGGCCGCCGACTACGGCGTGGCCTGCCTCCCGCTGGGCTCGACCTCGGCCGAGCCCGTGCTCGAGGTGAGCGACCAGTTCAGCCTGCCGCTGGACGAAGCGCGCGAGGCCCACACGGCGACGCTGCCCCGCCTCTTCGGCGGCGCGGCCGAGCTGGCCAACCGGCACGGCGACCCGGAGCACGCGGCCGACCCGACGGCGCCCGCGAGCCCCGACCTCGGCGACGAGGTGCTCCGCACCGCCGCAGCGGGAGCGGCGATGGAGTCGGCCGCGCCGATCGAGGCGGACGGCATCCCGGCCGCCTCGGTGGCCGAGATCAAGGAGCCCGGCGAGCCCACCGCCTGACAAGCAGCAAAAAGAGGGCCGGTCGGCATCGCCGACCGGCCCTCTTTCTGTCTTCCAGCGAAGCGAAAGGGAGACCCCTCTCGCTTCAGAACTCAGTAGTCGTGGCCTCCACGTCGGGGGCCGGGCGTGTCCTGCCGGGGCTGCCCGTGACGGTCGCCGCCGTAGGTGCCGCGCTGGTCGTAGCCGGGCTGCTCGTCGTAGCCACCCTGGGGCGGCTGCGGCGGTTGCTGCTCGCCGCCGTACTGGCCGCCCTGGTAGGGCTGCTCGTAGCCGCCTTCGTCGTAGCCGCCGTACTGGCCGCCCTGGGCCGGCGCCGCACCGTAGGTGCCCGCCGCCGGCTGCTGGCCGCCGTAGTTGCCGCCGCCGTACTGGCCACCCGGTTGGGCACCGCCCGGCTGCGGCGCGTAGCCGTTGTTGTCGATGCCGTCGGCCGGCGCGCCCCACGATCCGTAGCCGCCCTGGTCGGCCGGCTCCTGTGCGTAACCGCCGGACTGGTAGCCGCCACCACCCTGGTCGGCGCCGTACTGGCCGCCACCGTACTGCTGGGCGGCTCCGCCGTACTGTGCGCCACCCTGGTCGTAACCGCCGTAGCCACCGTCGTTGGGCTCGGCCTCGGGCCGGTACATGCCGGTGGCCTCGCTGTACGCTCCGTAACCGGCGGCCTGCTGGGCGCCACCCTGACGAGCACCGCCGTAGCCGTTGTCGGGCTCCTGCGGGGCGCCGTACGGAGCAGGCTCGCCGTACTGGCCGCCGCCGCCGCCGTACTGCTGCGTGCCCCCGCCGTACTGCTGGGCCGGGCCGCCGTACTGGCCGCCCGCGGGCTGATCGTTCCAGCCGCCGGACTGAGCCCCGGCATAGCCACCGCCCGGCGGCATCGCGACGCCGTACGGGTCGGGGAACTCGTCCTCGACCGCGGGCACGGGCCGCTGCAGCATGGTCGGAGCGTCCGCCATGGACGGTGCGCCGGAGCGCGGGGCGATCATCGTCGCGTCGGCGCGGCCGCCACCCACCGGGGCTCCCACGCGGGTCGCGTCGTTGAACCGGCCCTGGCTCGGCGGCACCACGCCACCCGAGCCGGACAGGCCGGTCGGGTCGTCGTCGTCACCGTCGTCGTTGTTCCGCCGGCGCAGCACGACCAGCACGATCGCGCCGATGCCCGCCGCGACCAGCAGGATGCCGATGATGATGTAGAGCATCGAGCTCCCACCCTCGTCGGCCTGCGCGGCGTTGTCGGTCTCGGGCTGGGTGGCGGTCGTCTCTTCCGGCTCGGCGGCCGCGTCCACGCTCGCCACGGCGCTGGGCGTCGCGCTGGGCGTGGCACTCGGCGTGGCCGAGGTGGACGGTGTCACGGCCGTGGACTTGAGCGTCAGCCCGACGGTCAGGGTCTGGCCGGCGTCGGCCTGCCGCTGGACCGCCACATCCTGGAAGTCCTTCTTGCCGGCGCCGATCGAGATCGTGCCCGGCGTGATCGGGTTGCTGTCCGACGAGGTGAACGAATATTGACCCGAGCCGTCGGTCGTCGTCCCGAAAGTCTTGTCGGCCCCGTCGCGCATCGCGACGATGACACCGGCGACGTTCTTGCCGTCCTGGTCCTTGACTCGGCCGCTGACCTGGCGCACGGCCTGCGGCTTGTCGGCGCCCTTGACGGTGACGTTGGCACTGGTCTGGCCCGGTCGGTCGCCCTGGACGGTCGCGCTGATCTGGACCGTTACCTCACGGTTCTCACCGGCGTTGACTGTCGGTGCGGAGAGTCGAACGGAGAACTCGGTGCCGTCGCCGCTGATCTGGGTGAACCGGGAGCAGTCGGAGCCGCGGCAGTTCATGCCGCCGGTGACGCGGATGTCGGCCGAGGCCTGGCCGTCCTCGCCGGTGTCGGTGACCTTGAACTTCATGGTCAGCTGGCCGCCTGATTGGACCGTGGTCTCCAGGTCGGTGATCTCGACTGTCGGGGTGGCCGCGAACGCCACCGCCGGCGCGACGAACAAGCCGCCGAGGATCACCGCCAGTAACGCACCGGCCTGGGCCGCCCGGGCTCGTAGGTGCGTCGTCACCATCCACCGCCTTCCGGTCGCACGGTCTCCCGGCTCTTCAAGGGTGCCGGTTACATCCCGCGACTAAAACACCGTCGGCCACTATGCCTTGTCATACGTCCATCGCGCGACCCAGGGCCGCGTACCAATCTCGTCGAGACGAGTCGTATTGTCCCGACGTGTCTCCTGCGCACAATAAATCCGAGTCCGTGAAGGAAGCGTTGGACGCGCTGGACCGTGGCGTCGAACCCGAGAGATCAGTGCAGCGTGACGCTGTGCGAGCACTGCTGACCGAGTTGTCCCGCAAGGCGCCTGGCCGATCGGTGGAGGTCCGGATTCCGCCTTTCGGTGCGATTCAGTGTGTTCCTGGTCCCAGGCACACAAGAGGCACACCGCCCAATGTGGTCGAAGCGGATCCGGTGACCTGGATCCTCGTCGCCACGGAGCGTGTGAGCTGGTCCGATGCGCTGCGTGACGGAAGGCTGCGCGCGAGTGGCATCCGTACCGACCTGACCGAATACCTGCCGCTGACCGGTGACGTCCCCGGCTGAGCCCGAGCCGACCCCCTCCGGCTCGCGTACACTGGGCGGTCGGACGGTCCAGCAAAGTTCGAGCAGATCAGCATGAGGGAGCGACAGGTGCCCCGAGGCGACGGCCGGTTGACCGACGATCTCGACCCCCAGGAGCGCGGCCCCCAGGATGCCTGCGGCGTCTTCGGCGTCTGGGCCCCCGAGGAAGAGGTCGCCAAACTCACCTACTTCGGGCTCTTCGCTCTCCAGCACCGCGGCCAGGAGGCTGCCGGCATCGCGGTGAGTGACGGCTCGGGTGTGGTGGTCTACAAGGACCTCGGTCTGGTGTCCCAGGTCTTCGACGAGCCCACGCTGGCCAGCCTGCGCGGTCACCTCGCGATCGGGCACACCCGTTACTCGACCACCGGCGGCTCGATCTGGGAAAACGCCCAGCCGACGATCCGGGCCACGACGGCCGGCACCACGATCGCGCTGGCTCACAACGGCAACTTGGTCAACACGGCCGACCTGGCCCGCGAGGTCAAGGAGCGCGGCCTCGAGGTCGACGCCGCAGGCTCCGACACCGCTCTGGTCACCACCTTGCTGGCCAGTCGGCCCGACATGTCCGTCGAGGCCGCGGCGCTCGAGGTGCTCCCGGGGCTCAAGGGCGCGTTCAGCTTCGTCTTCATGGACGAGAGCACCCTCTACGCCGCCCGCGACCCCCAGGGCGTGCGCCCGCTGGTCCTCGGCCGCATGGAGCGGGGCTGGGTGGTCGCCAGTGAGACCGCTGCCCTCGACATCGTCGGCGCCAGCTTCGTCCGCGAGGTCGAGCCGGGCGAGATGCTGGCGGTCGACGAGCACGGCCTGCGGTCCACCCGATTCGCCGCGCCCGAGCCCAAGGGCTGCCTCTTCGAGTACGTCTACCTGGCCCGCCCCGACACGACGATCGCCGGCCGCAACGTCTACTCGGCCCGGGTCGAGATCGGCCGCCGGCTCGCCAAGGAGCATCCGGTCGAGGCCGACCTGGTCATCCCGGTGCCCGAGTCCGGCACCCCGGCCGCGATCGGTTACGCCGAGGCCTCCGGCATTCCGTACAGCGCCGGCCTGACCAAAAACGCGTACGTCGGCCGCACCTTCATCCAGCCGTCGCAGACGATCCGCCAGCTCGGCATCCGGCTCAAGCTCAACCCGCTGCGCGAGGTCGTGCGGGGCAAGCGCCTGGTCGTGGTCGACGACTCGATCGTCCGGGGCAACACCCAGCGGGCCCTGGTCCGCATGCTGCGCGAGGCCGGCGCCCTCGAGGTGCACGTGCGCATCTCGTCGCCGCCGGTGAAATGGCCGTGTTTCTACGGCATCGACTTCGCCACCCGGGCCGAGCTGGTGGCCAACGGTCTCGAGATCGATGGCATCCGCCGCTCGATCGGCGCCGACTCCCTGGGTTATGTTTCCCTGGACGGCCTGGTGCAGGCGACCGAGCAGCCGAAGACGCGCCTCTGCATGGCGTGCTTCGACGGTCACTACCCGATCGAGCTCCCGGCCGGCAACCTGATCGGCAAGCATGTGCTCGAGGGTGTCGGCAAGCGGGCCTCGATGCCGTCGGCGACCGACGAGGTGGCCACCGCCGCCGTCGCCGAGCTCGAGACGGAATACGACGTCCGCGAACTGGCGGGCCAGGGCGGTACGAACGCCCTGCACCACCCGTGACTTCGAACGAACGCTCTAAGGGGAGAACCGTGACGCACGTGTCCGAGCGCAACAGTGCCGGATCCAACGGCGCCGAAGGCGCCGACCGCCAGCCGTGGACGGCCGGCGCCGGTCGTGGGATGCGCAAGCGCACGGCGACGTACGCGGACGCGGGGGTGTCGATCGAGGCCGGTGATCGCGCCGTCGAGCTGCTGAAGTCGAAGGTCAAGAAGACCACCCGCCCCGAGGTCATGGGTGACCTGGGCGGCTTCTCGGGCCTGTTCAAGCTGAACACCGCGAAATACAAGAGCCCGATCCTGGCCTCCTCGACCGACGGCGTCGGCACCAAGCTGGTGATCGCCCAGCAGCTCGACATCCACGACACGATCGGCATCGACCTGGTCGCCATGGTCGTCGACGACCTGGTGGCCTGTGGCGCCGAGCCGCTCTTCCTGCTCGACTACATCGCCTGCGGCGAGGTCGTCCCGGACAAGGTGGCCGAGATCGGCGCCGGCATCGCGGACGGCTGCCGGTACGCGGGCTGTGCGCTGCTCGGCGGCGAGACGGCCGAGCACCCCGGCGTGCTGCGCCCCGACGAGTACGACGTGTCGGCGACCGGCGTCGGCGTGGTGGAGGAGAGCGAGATCCTCGGCCGCGACCGGGTCGAGCTGGGCGACGCGGTGATCGCGATGCGCTCCTCGGGCCTGCACTCCAACGGCTACTCGCTGGTGCGCCACGTGCTGCTCGGCGCGGGCCGCATGCGCCTCGACTCGGTGGTCGACGACTTCGGCTCGCAGCGCACCCTGGGCGAGGAGTTGCTGACCCCCACCAAGATCTACGCCAAGGACTGCCTGGGCCTGATCGAGGAGACCGACGTCCGCGCGTTCTCACACGTGACCGGGGGCGGCATCCCCGGCAACCTCAACCGCGTCCTCCCCGGAAACGCCGACGCGGTGGTCGATCGCTCGACCTGGCGTCCGCAGCCGATCTTCGACCTGATCCAGGCCAAGGGACGGATCGAGGACAGCGAGATGGAGGCCACGTTCAACATGGGCGTGGGCATGTTCGCGATCGTCTCGTCCGACGACGCCGACCGCGCGATGGCCTACCTGACCGGCCGGGGCGTCGAGGCCTGGCAGGTCGGCGAGGTCATCGAGGGCACCGGCGAGGTGCAGATGATGGGTCAGTACACCCGAGGCTGAGCCAGAAGATTTGTAGGCCCGAGGGCCCACTCCATGACATGATCCGCGTGTGTCGATATCCGGCACATGCGGATCTTTCGTTTACTCCGGTGGACCGCTAGGCCTAGCCTCTGACGTGAGTTCTTCACGTTTCGGCCGGACGGGGGTGTGCAGCGGTGGCGGAGGCCTGGAGCGGTATGCGGGGCATCGCGCCGGTGCCGACCTATGTCGTGATGCAGCCCACGACGCTCTGCAACCTCGACTGCGGTTACTGCTATCTGCCGTTCCGTGCGGCCGACAAGCGGATGCCGGTCGAGGTGGCCCGGGCGGTGGCCGCGTCGGTCGAGGGCTGGGCCCGGGACGGGCGGTTCTCGGTGGTCTGGCACGGCGGCGAGCCTCTGGCGGCCGGTCGTGAGCACCTGGCCGCGTTGATGGAGCCGTTCGGGCCCGGCGTCGAGCATCACGTGCAGACCAACGCGACGCTGATCGACGACGCCTGGTGCGAGTTCTTCCAGCAGCACGACATCCGCGTCAGCGTCAGTGTCGACGGCCCTGAGGCGCGCAACGGCGACCGGGTGACCCGGGGCGGCAAACCGGCGTACGACCGGATCGTGCGTGGCATCGACGCTCTGCGGCGGCACGGCCTCCCGTTCTCGGCGCTGTGCGTGGTGGGCGACCCGCGGGCCGGCGTGGCCACCGAGCTCTACGACTACTTCCTCGGCCTGGGCTGCGAGGTGCTCGGCATCAACGTCGAGGAGCTGGAGGGCGTGAACACCCGCGCCAACGGTCACGACGCCGCCGACGTCACCGCGTTCTGGGCCGAGCTGGTCACCGCCTGGCGGGCCGACCCGCGCATCCACCTGCGCGAGGTCGAGTGGTCGCTGCGCTATGTGGCGGCGGTGCTCGACGGCACGGCCGACGAGCTTCTGCCCCGGCAGCTCGACCCGATCCCCACCGTGGCCTACGACGGCTCGGTGGTGCTGCTCTCGCCCGAGCTGGCCGGCTTCTCCGACCCCCGCTACGGCGACTTCACGAGCGGCAACGTGCTGACGACGCCGCTGGCCGAGATCCTCGCCGGCGCCGCGGGCACCCCGTGGATAGGCGAGTTCCTGAGCGGCGTGGAGTCCTGCCGCACGACCTGTCCCTACTTCGGCTTCTGCGGTGGCGCTCACGCGGCCAACCGCTTCTTCGAGCAGGGCCGGTTCGACACCACCGAGACGGACCACTGCCGGAACAGCAAGATTCGCCTACTGGAGGGAGTGCTGGACCATGCCCGAGACCACGAGCCGTCGGCCGTCCGATGACGCGGGGATCGATCCGGTGACGGCGCGGGTGCGGGACACCCGAGCCGGTTTGGCCGCGCTCATCTCCGAGGCGGAAGAGGCTCGGCGATCCCGCGACGAGAGCACGTCGGAGGACGGCTCGGCGGTCTGCGCCTGGAACCACTTCGAGAACATCCCCACGTTCTACAACTGGAACAACCGGCCGCGCTAGCGCAGCCGGAAGCCCGGTTCGAAGCCCACGCGAGTGTCCGCCCGCGTGGGCTTCGGTGTGAACCGTAGGTAATGCGTCGCGACCTGGACGCACTTGAGCACGCGGTCAATCCGCGTGCTCTGTGCAATACGGGTCAGCGCCTTGTCGGCGACCAGGAGTCCCGGTCGTCGTCAGCGTCGTCCTCATCATCGTCGTCGACCAACTCATCGTTGTCGTCGTCGAAATGATGGTCGGACTTACCACCGGCACCCGCCAGTTCGCGCTGCAAGGCGGTGAGGTCGGTGTTCGGGGAGTGGTACTTCAACTCCCGGGCCACCTTCGTCTGCTTGGCCTTAGCACGGCCGCGCCCCATGGCTCGACCCCCTCGCACAGAATTCGGGGCAGCCCGAAGGCGGGCCCCGATGACGTCAGGCATCTCTCGTGGGTCTTACGGTACATGGACGATGCCGCCTTCGGCACCTCGGGTTGCGTGTGACACTGCCGCGCGTCGCGGTTTTCCGTTCCGGAACGCGCGGCAGGCACTAAACCGCTCTCTTTTCCACCCCGTTGGCCCACCGTTCGGGTAGGCGACGGGGCCCGTTCGAACTAGGTACATTTCGGTTTTCGCCGCGGGCGAGCTCAGCCGAGATAGATCGAGCGCAGGCGGCCGACCTCGACCATGCGCTGCTCGGCGAGCCGGTCGGCGGCGACGGCCGGAGCGACCCCCTCGGCCTCCGCCGCTTGCAGGATCCGGCGGGTGGTGTCGAAGATGCCGGTGGCCCGCAGCTTGGCCCGCTCGAAGTTGAAGCCTTCGATCTCGTCGGCCACCTGGATCACCCCGCCCGCGTTCACCAGATAGTCGGGCGTGTAGAGGATGCCCCGCTCGGCCAGCGTCTTCTCGATGCCGGGGTGCGCGAGCTGGTTGTTGGCGCCGCCGGTGACCACCGTGGCCCGCAGCACGGGCACGGTGTCGTCGTCGAGCGCGCCACCCAGCGCGCAGGGGGCGTAGACGTCGAGGTCCGAGGTGATCAGCGCGTGGGTGTCGGCGACCAGCTCGATCTGCGGATAGGTCGTGCGGGCCCAGCTCAGGGCGGCCTCGTTGACGTCGGTGGCGATCACCGCGGCGCCGTCCTCGATCAGGTGGCCGGCCAGATATTTGCCGACCTTGCCGAGACCGGCGATGCCGACCGTGCGCCCGGCCAGCGTGGGCCGGCCCCAGGTGTGCTCGGCCGCGGCCCGCATGCCCTGGAAGACGCCCCAGGCGGTCAGGATGGAGGAGTCGCCGGCGCCACCGTGCTCGAGGCTGCGGCCGGTGACGTAACGGGTCTCGCGGGCGATGATGTCCATGTCCGGGACGTAGGTGCCGACGTCGCACGCGGTGTAGTAGCGGCCGTGCAGCGACTCGACGAACCGCCCGTACGCCCGCAGCAGCCCTTCGGACTTGGCGCGGGCCGGGTCACCCCAGATGACCGCCTTGCCGCCGCCGAGGTCGAGCCCGGCCAGGGCGTTCTTGTACGCCATCCCGCGGGAGAGCTTCAACACGTCGGCGAGGGCGGCGTCCTCACTCTCGTACGGATAGAAGCGGGTGCCGCCGAGCGCCGGCCCGAGGGCCGTGGAGTAGATCCCGATGATCGCCTTGAGGCCGGTCTGCCTGTCCTGGCAGAAGACGACCTGTTCGTGACCGCTGGCGTCGGTGCCGTCGGTGTCGAACACGCCCATGGCTGTTCTCCTGATCTGGTGTCGAGGCCCTCGTGGAGCCGGTCGTCCCGGCGGGGGTGTGCCGGACATTTCCGAGCCTAGTCGGGTGCACCCCGCCGGGATTACGTCCGCGCGGGAAGTTCCACCCGGCCGATTTCGTGAAAGGATCGCGCCGTGCCGTCACTGTTCGCGTCGTACCTGAGGGTTTACGAACCGCTGACCGCCTTCGACCGCGACCGTCAGATCTTCTGGCGAAAGTACGCGCGCGAGGGCCGGGCGCTGGGCCCCGTCGACGGGCCGGTGCGCCAGCGGACGGCCGTGCTCGAGGCGCTCGGCGCCGGCTGGACCAGGCTGCCCGATCTGCCCGACGAGGCGTACGTGCTGCAGTGGGCCGATTCTCTGCTGGTCTGCCCGTGGAACCTGCGCCTGCGGGTCGCCGAGGCCGCGCTGAACGCGCGCGACGGCGTGCCCAGCGTGCTGGCCGACGCCTTCGTGCCGCCGGTGCTGGCCGGCCAGGCCAAGGCCATCGTGGAGGACTGGCGCAGCGGGGCCAAGGTGCTCGAGCACGGCGTGCCGCGGGTGCACGAGCAGATCGCCACCTGGGGTGTGCCGCTGCGCTGGTTCGTCTTCGTCGATCTCGAGGAACGCGAGATCGACCTCACCACCGGCCAGCGCACGCTGCGCTACCGCACCGAGATCTCCAAGGCCCGCCGGCGGGCTCACCGGGGCGTCTCGGTGCTGCGCAAGGCGCTGGGCGACGCCCCGATCACCGAGGCGGTCGAGGAGGGCACCCGGTGGCTCGAGGAGTTCCACCCGCGCTCGATCGTCGAGCTTGACTACGGCGGCCTCGTCAACCTTCTCCCGGATGATGTTCTGGCTGGTGACGATTCACCCGGCTTGGTGGCGGCCGGTCTTTCCGCCCTCTCGCGCGGCGAGGCCGACGACGCCTCCGAGGCGTACGAGACGCTGGTCGATCGGTGGCGCGCCGTCCAGCTGCTGGAGCGCTGCAACTAAGCCGCTCCTGAGCTGCTCAAAGTGCCGCTGGAATGCGGACAGATGCCTCTGTTTCGACGCCCGTGGGAACGCTCCCAAGGCGAACACTCTTCGTAATCGCCGATGGCCGAAGCGTGATAATCGGACTAAACGAGACACTATCTGGCGTAGAAAACACGCAAAAATCGGGCATGCTTCATCCGTCTATCTGGGGACGTTCGTCCGTTCGGCCCATGTCGGACATCGGGGACTAGCCGGACCATGAGAGACGCACCGGCCGGCGGGACCCCGGCCGATGTTCTTAGGTACCTGTGGAGGAGTGACCGATGGCATCGCGTACGCATGATCCTGAGCCGCTACTAACGCCGGCCGAGGTGGCGTCGATGTTCCGTGTCGACCCGAAGACCGTCACCCGGTGGGCGAAGGCTGGCAAGCTGAGTGCGATCCGCACTCTGGGCGGCCACCGTCGTTACCGGGAGTCGGAGGTTCGTGCCCTGCTGCAGGGGCAGATTCCCACGCAGCGTCAGGGCGACTGAGCGCACGCTCAGTTTGGACCTCGGTCGAGGCGAAAGATCGTTGCAAGGGGCGAACGCTGGGGAAGGCGATCGCCCCTTCTTCGTATCCGGATCCAGGCCGGATCAGGCCGCCGGCTCGACGACGATGACGGTGATCCGGTCGCGCTGACCCGGGATCAGCCGGTAACGAAGCGTGCCGAACAGGCCCATCATCTTGTACTTCTTGGCCAGCACCCCGGCGAAGTGATCACGCTCGGCGTCGTCGCCGATGCGGGCCCGCCCCTCGACCGTCTCGCCACGCACATTGCCCCGCACGTCGCAGGCCGTCACGGTGACCCGCGGGTTCTTGCGGACCCGCTTCACCTTCCAGGTGTCGGTCACCGTCCAGACCGCCAGGCCGTTGCCGGCCGGCAGCACCCAGACCGCGGTGGCCACCGGGGTGCCGTCCTTGCGGAACGTCGTCAGTGAGGCGTACTTATCCGAACCGAGTTGCTCCAGCGTCGGCATGGGCCAAGGGTAGAGGTCATGGAACAACCACTCGTCGGCGACGTGTTCGGCGAAATGATCAGGGACGCGTACGCGGTGCACACGGGCGTGGGGCCGCGGCCGCTGGCCGGGGGCAAATGGCCCCGGCCGGTCATCGAGGTGATCGAGCGGGACGACGGCTTGATCAACGGCGCGCCGGCCGACCACTATCTCAAGGCGCCCGCCGACTGGCAGCCGCACGACCACCGGGCGCTGCGCCTCTGCCGCGGGCACGTGCTCGACATCGGCACCGGCGCCGGGCGGCACGCGGTCGAGCTGCAACAGCGAGGCATGGCGGTGACCGGCCTGGACACGTCGGCCGGGGCCATTCAGATCGCCCGCAAGCGCGGCCTGCGTGACACCGTCCTGACCACCGTCGACGCGTACGCCTCGGCCGGCGCCCGTTACGACACGTTCCTGCTGCTCGGCAACAACCTGGGCCTGCTCGAGAGCGCCGAACGAGCCCCCGTCCTGCTGGCCGCGCTGGCTCGGCTGGCCAACCCCGGGGCGCGGATCATCGCGCAGGGCACCGACCCCTACGGCACCACCGACCCCGTGCACTCCGGCTATCACCAGCACAACCGGGAGCGGGGCCGGTTCGGCGGTCAGCTGCGGCTGCGGCTGCGCTACCGCCGGTTGACCACCGAGTGGTTCGACTATCTGAACTGCTCGGCGAGCGAGCTGGAGGGGTTGCTCGAGGGCACCCGGTGGCGCCTGGCGGCGATCGACGACACCGACCGCCCGTACTACCTGGCGGTCATGGAGCTCACCGAGTGAGTGAGCTGTCGCGCGACCAGGTGCGGACCAGCCGGCGCGTCTCGATGGTGCTGCGGCACCGGCCCGAGTCGGCCGGCCTGACCCTGGACGCTCAGGGCTGGGTGCCGGTGGCCGATCTGCTCGCCGCGCTGGGGATCACCCGAGCCGAGCTCGACCTGATCGTCGAGCGCAACGACAAGTCCCGCTTCGCCGTCGCCCGCCGGGAGGACGGCCACGACTGGATCCGGGCCAGCCAGGGGCACTCCCAGCGGGTCGCCGTCGACCTCGACCTGCCGGCCGCCGAGCCGCCGCCGGTGCTGTTCCACGGCACCCCGCGGGGCAACCTCGACGCGATCATGCGGGAGGGTCTGCGCCCGCGCAGCCGGCATCACGTGCACCTCTCGCCGGACGTGCCGACCGCGCTGGTCGTCGGCGGTCGCCGCTCGGCCGACGTGGTGGTGCTGCGGGTGGCCGCGGGCGAGATGGCTGGGCTGGGCCACGTGTTCCACCGCAGCGCCAACGGGGTCTGGCTGACCACCGAAGTCCCGCCGCGGTACCTCGTGCCAGAACGGACAAATCCGTAATCGCCCTGGTTGTTCGACCCTCCGCAGTGGCCGAACGTCACAAGGCCGCCTACTCGCCGTTAGCGTTGGGGCATGGCGAGGCAGCTGGCGAATCTCCTCGGCGCGCTCGGTGTCGTCGCCATCCTCGCCGGGCTCGCGTTCGGACTCCCCGCGATCGACCGTGCGTTACCGTCCGAGCGCGCGATCCGCAGCGACGAGCCCTATGCGGTCGGGGCCGGCGTTACCGTCGTGCCGCCACCCGGCTCGGTGCTCGACGTGACCGGCACCAGGCCCGGCGACCTGGACGGCACGGTGCTGTTCCGGCTCGGCCCGGTGCGCTACGCGATCGTCGTGCGCCCGTTCCGCGGCGATCTCACCGCGGCCGCCGACGGATTGCGTAAGCGGATCGTCGACACGACCGGTTACCAGGTCACCGGGGCCCAACTCGGCGTGAACACGGCCGCTGGGCTGGCCGGCCTGCAGGGCGGCTACACCGCACCGGGCCGGGGCGGGCGATACGCGGTCTTCGTCGCCGACGGCCTCACCATCGAGGTGACGATCAGCGGCAACGACCTCGACCTGGGCCGCTCCCTGCCGCAGATCGAGGCGAGCACGCGCACCCTGCGGCAGAGCGGGGGGTCGCAGTGACCACCTCGGTCGTCCGCCCGGCCGGCAGCGGCCCGCGGGTCGCCACCCTGATGCGGGTGCCCGCGTTCTGGGTGGTGCTGACCCTGCTGGTCGCGGGCGGCGTACGGATGGCTCAGCTGGCCGGGCAGTTCTTCGCCTCGTACCCGAAGGCCACGGCCACCTCGATCCTGCTCTTCGCGCTGCTCGCCGTGCCGTTCTGGCTCTTCGTCTCGGAGCTCGACTTCCTCGAACGAGAGCCGACCAAGCTTCTGGTGCTCGCGTTCGCCTGGGGCGGTCTGGTCGCCACCACCGTCTCGATCCCGGCCGGCGTGGCCCTGGAAAACCTGATGGCCAAGCTGGGCTCGCCTCATCTGGCCGCCGACTGGGGCGCCGCGATCGCCGGCCCGACGGTCGAGGAGATCGCCAAGACGCTGGGCGTGGTCGCCATCGTGCTGATCGCCCGTTCCCAGGTGAACAGCGTGCTCGACGGCGTCGTCTACGGCGCGATGGTCGGTCTCGGCTTTCAGATCGCCGAGGACATCGTCTTCGCCGTCGGCGCGGTCGCGCTGGCCGGGCAGGGCGACCAGGTGCAGCCGGTGATCGCCACGTTCCTGCTGCGCGGCTTCCTGTCCGGGGTCTGGAGTCACACTCTCTTCGGCGCGCTGGCCGGGGCCGGCATCGGCTATCTGGTGGTCAGCCGCGAGCGGGGCCGTCCGCACCGGGTCGGCGTCGCGGTGCTGGCCGTGCTGGGTGCGTGGGCCTCGCACGTGCTCTGGAACTCGCCGCTGCTCGTCGACGGGCTCGGCAACGGCGCGCTCGGGCTTCTCGGCGTACTGCTGATCAAGGGTCTGCCGCCGCTGCTGCTGATTTTGACGCTGGTGCGGCGGGTGCAGGACCGCGAGGCCGACTACTACACCGAGCAGCTGGCCGGGCTGCCCGATCCCGACCTGATCACGCCGGCCGAGCTGAAGGTGCTGGGCTCCGGGTCACGCCGGGCGGCGGCCCGCCGGCTGGCCGGCGAGCAGAAAGGGCGAGAGGCCAAGGCGGCCGTACGCCGGTTGCAGCGCGCCCAGGCCCGGCTGGGTGTGGAGCTCAGCCGGGCCGAGGCGTCGTCGCCGGACGAGACCGCCGACTGCTCGGCGGCCATCCTCGAGCAGCGGTCCGTGCTGCGCCGGCTCGGTCATCCCGAGGCCGTCGCCGGCCCGGTCTCGTGGCGGCACCGGGCCTGGACGATCGCCGCCACGGCCGTGGCGATCGCCGTCCTGTGGGTCGCTCTCAGCGCCCTGGGGGGTGCCTAGTGGTCCTGGACGACCGGCGGGTGCCCGCCGTCGCCGTCGACAATCGCGTCCGGGGTGCCGTCCTCGTCGAGGTCGACCATCGTGATGTCGACCTTGCCGTCGCCGTCGGTGTCGAACTGGAACAGGTCCGGCTTGCCGTCCCCGTCGGTGTCGGACACCCAGACGTCGGTCTTGCCGTCGCCGTTGGCGTCCTGCGCGATGAGGTCGACGCGGTCGTTCCCGCGCGTCTCGACGGTCTCTTGCGGCTCGGTCATGCGGGGCCTCCCTGCAGTGCGAACACGGTCGCAGGGAAGAGTAGGGCCCAAGTCACAGGACCGCGAGCCGGGCGGCGCCGGTAACGTTCCATGAATGGACATAGCGGCCGACAGCGTGCAGGAGCTCTTCACCACCGGAGGCGGCGGCTCGCTCGGCGAGCGGATGGGCATCCAGCTCAGCGAGGCCTCGGCCGAGCGGGTCGTGGGCACCATGCCGGTCGAGGGCAACACCCAGCCGTACGGGTTGCTCCACGGCGGCGCGTCCTGCGTGCTGGCCGAGACGCTGGGCTCGGTGGGCGCGGTCATGCACGGCCAGAGCGTCGACCGGCCGTTCGCGGTGGGTGTCGACATCAACGCGACCCATCACAAGGCGGCCCGCTCCGGGGTGGTCACCGGCATCGCCACCCCGGTGCACCGGGGCCGCACCATGGCGACGTACGAGATCGTCATCAC
Organism: Actinoplanes sp.; assembly: GCA_965217855.1. Taxonomy (GTDB): domain Bacteria; phylum Actinomycetota; class Actinomycetes; order Mycobacteriales; family Micromonosporaceae; genus Actinoplanes. The sequence goes on from CBDCJN010000020.1 coordinate 288,230, forward strand.
CGACGAGGGTGGCGAGCGGATCTGCACCGCGCGTATCACCTGTCTGTTGCGGGGAGCCTGAATTTCTTGCGCGCAGCAGGCAGACCTTGACCGATCCACGTACCTTCTTTGACGTGACCGAGGTACCACAGCACGCTATCGACGACGCAGCGCTCGTGCTGCAGAGTGCGCTGAGCGGCGACAGTGACGCTGTGGTGGGCACCTTCGATTCGGTCGTCGACCGGTCCGGCATCGTCGGGGCCTACGACGTCGCCTGGTGCCTGGCCGCCACGATGGTCGGCCAGATCCCGTCGGGCGGTGCGTGGACGCTCGACTTCCCCGGCATCGACGACGCGCGGTACGACAAGCGCTGGGTCGCCCGGTTCGTCAGCGCCTACGTCAACGGCGACATCCCCACCGGCGAGGCTCTTTTCGGCGCGGCGATCGCCGACGGTCAGCTGCCGGATTGTTTGCTCGCGCTGGCCGGCTCGACGGTGGCGACGCTCCGCCACCGCGCGGCCTGACGCTCAGCGACCCTTGAGATAGAGGGCCTTGGCATATTGCGTGGCCGCCGCGTCGTTGTACATGGACGCCTGCGACATGTAGTACTCGACGTCGGCCAGCGCCGCCTGGGCCTGGGCCGTGCCCTTCCACCGGATGCTGGCGTCTATGTCGCTCAGGCCGCGCGCCTTGAACTGCCGCCGCATCGCCATCCGCCCGGCCCGGAAGGCCTCCTGGGCCTCCTCGGCGTGCTTCATGGCGACGAAGGCCTTCTCGTTGAAGGCCTCCGCCATGTTCCAGGCCGCTTGTTCCGCCGCGTTCGTGAATGTCAGCACGCCGTCCTCCTCATCGAGCCAGAGCCTGACAAGATCGATGAATGTTGCTGCTCCTCGACCTGGACAACACTCTTATCGACCGCACGGCGGCCTTCAAGGCCTGGGCCCTCATTCGATTCGGCGAGAACGAGCTGTCCTGGCTGGTCGAAGCGGATCGGGACGGGTATCGCCGGCGCGAGGAGCTGGCCGAGATGATCGCCGCGCGTTACCGGCTGGACGCTCGTGACGTGCTGGTCGACCTGCGGGCCGGCATGGTCGACCAGCTCTCGCCGGACCCGCGGGTGGCGGCGGCACTGACCCGGGTCACGGCTGCCGGCTACCTGCCGGTGGTGGTCACGAATGGCACGGTGGCCCAGCAGGAGGCGAAGCTCCGCCGGACCGGTCTGGACGGCCTGGTCGCGGGCTGGACGATCTCGGAGGGCGCCGGCGTGCGCAAACCGGACCGGCGGATCTTCGAGCTCGCCGCCACGTCGGTCGGCCGTTCGCTCGCCGACGGCGGCTGGATGGTCGGCGACCACGCCGAGTACGACGTCGGTGGTGGGGCCGCGGCCGGGTTGCGTACTGTCTGGGTATCGGCCGGCCGCAGCTGGCCGCACGGCCTCGCGTACCGCCCGAACCTGATCGCCGACGACTGCGCGGCGGCTCTTACGCGGCTGGCCGAAGGGCCGGAACCGGCTGCGGGGTGACCTGCCAGAGGTCGCCGCGGCGGACACCCCGGGCGGTGCGGGTGGCGACGATCGTCCAGGCCGTCAGCAGCACGCCGAAGAGGACGACGGCCAGCGTGGTGAGCATCGGCGAGCCGGTGCGGGTGGCCAGGCCGCCGGTCGCGGTGACGACCGTGCCGACCGGGAAGGTGAAACTCCACCAGGTGAGCGAGAACGGCAGACCGTCCCGGGCGGTGCGCACGGTGATGGCGCCGGCCAGCGCGGCCCAGAAGAGGGCGAACCCCAGCGCCGGTACGCCGTAGAGCAGCGCCAGCATCTGGGCGCCCGACACGTACGGCTCCGGCAGCACCCCCTCGGCGGCCCGCCCGAGCAGGTGGAACGCGGTGACCGACTGACCCAGCGGGCCGAGCACGATCCACAGTGTCGGCACCATCCGCGCCGCGCCGGTCTGATGACGCACCAGCCGGGCCCAGATCTGGGTGATCACGATGAACGCCGCGAACAGGCTCACGCCGGCCAGGGCGTAGCAGGCCAGCAGCAGGTCACGGCCGAAGGACACGTGCGGCACCAGCAGCGCGCCGGTCGCCGCCGAGACCATCGGGGGCACCACGGGCATCAGCCAGCCGCCGAACGCCGCGTCGGGTTTCGCTCCCGGCCCGGTCATCATCCGGAACGGCACGGCGACCGCCACGACCAGGCCGAGCAGGGTGCCGGCGCTCCAGAGCACGAGGTCGACCGGGACCGCGACGGACTGCGGGCCGAGCAGCAGCGTGCCCGCCCCGACGGTCATCAGCGCCATCGGCGGCGCACCCCAGAACTGCACCAGCACCGGGTCGTGCGCGTGGCTGGTGCCGCGCCGAACCGTGGCGGTGACCACGGCGGCGAGGATCAGGACGGCCAGCAGCCACATCGCGGTGGCGAAGGCGTGCAGGCCGGGCAGGTGGACGGGCAGCGTGGCGGCCGCGGTGGCGACGATCCCGGTGCCCATGACGGAGGCGAACCAGTTGGGTCCGAACATGTCTCCACCCTGCGGCCCGCCCGGCCGGGCCGGTAGACGTCGATCTTGTCTGAGGTCATAACCTGCTCCTATGCCTCTGCCACCGCTGGCTGCCGACCTGACCGGCTATGACCTGCTGCTCAGCATCGCCCGGCTGGGCAGCGTGGGCCGGGCCGCCGCCGAACACCGCATCTCGCAGCCGGCCGCCAGCGCCCGCCTGCGCGAGCTCGAGCGGCGGGTCGGCCTGACCCTGCTGCACCGCACGCCGCGCGGCTCGACGCTGACCGAGACCGGCGGCCTGGTCGCCGACTGGGCGCGCTCGGCCGTCGACGCCGCCGAGGCGCTCGCGGCCGGAGTGGCCGCGCTGCGGGCGACCCACGAGAGCCGGCTCATGGTGGCGGCCAGTCAGACCGTCGCCGAATACCTGCTGCCCGCCTGGCTGGTCGCGCTGCGTGCCGCGCATCCCGGGCTGGCCGTGACCCTGCAGGCAGCCAACTCGGCCGACGTCGCCGCGGCCGTGCTCGACGGCCGGGTCGAGCTGGGCTTCGTCGAAGGCCCCGACCTGCCGGCCGGCCTGCACGCCGAGGTCGTGGCCACCGACCGGCTCGTCGTCGTGGTGGCGCCCGTCCACCCGTGGGCCCAGCGGAGCCGGGGCGTCACGGCGGCCGAGCTGGCCGCGACCCCGATGGTGTCCCGCGAAGCCGGCTCGGGCACCCGGCGCGCTTTCGACCAAGCGCTCGGCGACCTCACCGCGACCGCCCCGCTGCTCGAGCTCTCGTCGACCACGGCCATCAAACACGCGGTCGCCGCCGGTTCGGGGGCCGCGGTGCTCAGCTCGCTGGCGGTGACCGCCGAACTGACGGCCGGAACGCTGGTCGCCGTGTCGACCGCCGTGCCGTTGCAGCGCCGGTTGCAGGCCGTGTGGCGCTCCTCCGACCAGCTCATCGGGCCGGCCCGCGACCTCTACGCGATCGCCCGCCGGGCATAGCTCAGGGCTTGAGGTCGATGGCGGCCGCGAACGAGCCGTCCATCTGGAACGGGACCGACTCGTGCTCGTGCACGACCAGCCAGTGGCTGTCGACGCGGCGCAGACCGATCGTCACCCGGAACCAGAGCGTGAACGGCTCGGTCGAGCCCTTCGGGGTCGCGGTCATCGAGTCGATGCTGGTCGCGAACGCGACGTCACCGTCCGCGACGATCTCCAGCCGGGTCACCTCACGCTTCGGCGGCGTCTCGAAGGTGGTCAGCCACCGCTCGATCGGGGCCGGGTCGCTGGTGTCGACCCGCTCACCCAGCGGCGGCGCCAGGCTGTAATGGATCACCTCGGGCGCCGAGTAGGCCAGATGCGCCTTCACGTCGCCGGCCGACAGCCGTTCGGCCCGTCCCTCGATGACCTCTCGGATCTCCTGCATGTCCTGCTCCTTTTTCTCGAGAAATCTCGACCGGTACGTCGAAGCTGCCCCACCGGCTTCGACATCCTGATTGAGAAGAGGGAGATGACCTGTGAAGTTCTTGATTCTGATCCAGTCCAACCCGCGCAGCCTGGCCGTCTGGGACACGTTGTCCTCCGACGAGCAGATGGCCTTCGGCCGCGACCACATGGAGTTGAACGAGGAGATGGCCGAGGCCGGCGTCAACGTCGCCAGCGAGGGCCTGGCCGACCCGTCGCTGGCCCGCTTCGTGTCGGTCCGCGACGGCGAGACGATCGTCTCGGACGGCCCGTTCGCCGAGGTCAAGGAACACCTGGCCGGCTTCTACCTGATCGACGTCCCGAGCATGGAGGACGCGATCGCGTGGGCGGCCAAGGTGCCCGACGCGGGCAACACCGAGGTCGAGGTACGCCCGATCCTGGACATGAGCGGGTGGGAGTTCTGACCCCGATCGAAGACGTGCTCCGCACCGCCGCGCCGCAGGTCCTGGGGGCGGTGGTGCGCCGCTACGGCGACTTCGACACCAGCGAGGACGCCGTCCAGGAGGCCCTGCTGGCTGCGGCCAAGCAGTGGCCGGTCGAGGGCGTGCCCGACAACCCGCGCGCCTGGCTCATCCGGGTGGCGTCCCGGCGCCGCATCGAGCTGCTGCGCAACGAGGAGGCCCGGCGCCGCCGCGAGGCCCTGCCGCCCGACCCGCCCCCCGAGGTACGCGGCGACGACGAACTCACCCTGCTGCTGCTCTGCTGTCACCCGGCCCTGACCCCCGTCTCCCAGGTGGCCCTGACCCTGCGAGCAGTCGGCGGCCTGACCACCGCTGAGATCGCCCGAGCGCTGCTCGTCCCCGAAAGCACGGTCGGCCAGCGCATCAGCCGAGCGAAGAAGAAGATCGTCGAGGCGGGCGCCCGCTTCGTGAGCCCAGGCCTCTCCGGCGTACGCCAGGTGCTGTATCTGATCTTCAACGAGGGCTACACGGCCAGCTCCGGCTCGTCCCTGCACCGCGTCGAACTGAGCACCGAAGCCATCCGCCTGACCCGCCAGCTCCACGCCCGCCTCCCCGACGACGGCGAGGTGGCCGGCCTGCTGGCCCTGATGCTGCTCACCGACGCCCGCCGCCCCGCCCGAACCCGCCCCGACGGCGCCCTGGTCCCCCTGGCCGACCAGGACAGGACCCTTTGGAACTACGCCGCCATCGAGGAGGGCGTGGCCATCGTCACGGCCGCGCTACGCGACACCCCGCTGGGCCCGTTCCAGCTGCAGGCCGCGATCGCCGCCCTCCACGACGAGGCCGCCACCGCCACCGAAACCGACTGGCCCCAGATCCTCCAGCTCTACAAACTCCTGGAAGCAATAGCCCCCGGCCCGATGGTCACCCTCAACCGCATAGTCGCCCTGGCCGAGGTCGACGGCCCGATGGTCGGCCTACGAGCCCTCTCCGAGGCGGCCCTGTCCGACCACCACCGAGTCTCAGCCGTAAGAGCCCACCTACTCGAACGCGCCGGTGACCTGCCCGCGGCCCGAGAGGCCTACTCGCTGGCCGCCCGCCTGACCCTGAGCCTCCCCGAGCGCCGCTACCTGGAGTCCCGAGCCTCCCGCCTCCGCTGAGGCCCGTTGGCGATGACCGAGCCACGACTGCAGAACAGCTCGACTTTGGGAAACAAAATGTCCACCGTGCGTCTCCGCAGGTGGACGGTGCTCAGAGCGCGGCGAGAGGATTGGTGGCCAGGGCGGGTCGAACTACTGACCTTCCGATTTCATTACTGCGCCAACCGTGTCCTCGTGTGCTGCATCATATGGAGTCATATGTCCTTAGCAGAGGTTATGAGCCGTGCGCGTTGTGTCGTGTGGAGTCCTGTGGCAGGAAGGATGGAGCTGTTCCATAAGCAGGATCCCTTGCATCTGGACGCAAGGGCGCTTAGCCGAGGCTTGTTGCCTTGAGACTCGATCGAGTGGCCGTGTAGATGAACGGTCCCGGCGGCTCTAATCCCACGCCAGGGATCCGCGAAGGTGACTACCTGGCATTCAGCAAGCAAGCGTCCCGGAGCGATCTTGGGTCCGCGGCGGTCATCAGGGGCCGGAAAGCAAAACGTCCACCGTGCGTTTCCGCAGGTGGACGGTGCTCAGAGCCCGGCGAGAGGCCTGGTGGCCAGGGGCGGGGTCGAACCGCCGACCTTCCGATTTTCAGTCGGACGCTCGTACCAACTGAGCTACCTGGCCGTGCTGATGCGTTGCGGTCCTGACGGGACTTGAACCCGCGACCTCCGCCTTGACAGGGCGGCGAGCACTCCAACTGCTCCACAGGACCTTGCTATGCACTTTTCCAAGCAGTCTAGCGACCAACTGCTTGTCGCTAACCTACCAGTACCCCCAACGGGATTCGAACCCGTGCTACCGCCTTGAAAGGGCGGCGTCCTGGGCCACTAGACGATGAGGGCAACTCCGCCAGTATTGCACGTTCGCAATGCTTGCCGGTGATGACCCCAACCGGGCCCCCGCTTGAGGCTTGGAAAGCATACGTGATCCACCCTCCCGGCTCCAAACCGGTATCCCGATCGGGGCGGCAAGGCCCTGACCAGGACAAACGTCAGAGGACGGCGGCGCTGACGGTTTCCACGGCGTCGGTGAGGCTGGTGAGCTGGACCACGCCGGGGGGCAATTCGGCGGGCCAGCCGGGGCCGGCGGCGGCGGTGAGCAGCGGTGGGTGGGGAGCGGTGGCGGCCTGGATGAGTTGTTCGGGGTGGGAGGTCCCGGGGATCTGCGACCAGAGCACCACGACCGTGGGGCCGGTGCGTTCGATGGCGACAGCCAGGGCGGCGGAAGGCACGCGGGGGCCGAGCAGGCGGCTGGGCACGCCGACTTCGGCCAGCGCGGCGGCCAGGGCCTCCAGCGGCAGCGTGTGCTGTTCCTCGTCGGCCGCGGCCATCAGCACCTTGGGCGTCACCGAGCTGTGGGGGCGGGACACCGCGCCCAGCACTTCGGTGACCGAGCGGGACAGCAGGTGCTCGACCTCGATGAAGCGCTGGGTGGCCTCGTAGCGCTCGCCGATGCCGATCAGCACGGGCATGACGACTTCGTTCCAGGCCCGGATCACGCCCCACTCGCCGACCACCATCTCGAGGATGTCGCGCATCGCCGGGGCGTCCAGGCGCATGGCCGCGCGGGCCAGCCCTCGGGCTGCGGGGGTGACTGGGCCGAGGGCGATGGCGTGGCCTCCGCCGTCCCGGGACGGCTGCGGCATCGCTTCGGCGGGGGCTCGGCGCGCCCACGCTGCGGCCTCCGCGGGCGCTACTCCCTGGGCGGTGAGGCGCCGCATCACCTCCAGGCGGTCGAGATCCTGTTCGGTGTAGCGGCGGTGATGTCCCGGCACGTGCTCGCTCGGCCCCAGGCCGTACCGCTGATGCCAGGTCCGCAACGTTGTCACCGCCACCCCGAGGCGGCGGGCGACGGCCCCGGCGGTCAGCCCCTCAACGGCCACCCGTCCGCTCCGGCGCCTCGTCGACCCGGCCCTCCGCCCCGCGGTCGGAAACCGAGCCGGCCAGGCGCTGGGTAACCCCCAAGAGCCAGGGAGCGTACGCGCGTGGGTCGCTCTCGATCTCCCCGAGGAGAACCGGAACGGGCACCCACCGCAGGTCGGCCACCTCGTCCGGGTCCGGCGCCGGCCGTACGCCGACGGGCAGGTCCCCCATCAGCACGTGGTCGTACTCGTACTCGACGCGGCCGGTCGCCGGGTCCTCGGCGTAGTAGGCGTAGACCCCGACCTCGGTCAGCGGCACGTCCGCGACCCCGACCTCCTCGATCAGCCGCCGTGCCGCCGCGACCGTCGGCTCCTCGCCTGGCAGGGGGTGCCCGCAGCACGTGTTGGCCCAGCGCAGCGGGAACCGCGTCTTGACCGCCGAGCGTTGCTGCAGCAGCACCTGCCCGGACGGGTCGCGCAGGAAGACCGAGAAGGCCCGGTGCAGCTGCCCGGGCGCCCGGTGCGCGTCGGCCACCGTGGCCGAGCCCTGGGCCACCCCGCCGGCGTCGACGAGCTCGACCAGGTGGGTCTCGCGTGCGGTCACCGGCGCGCCTCGGTGATGCGGGCGGCGGCCAGCTTGCCGGAGATCAGCACCATCGGCACGCCCACGCCGGGCTGGGTGCCCGAGCCGGTGAAGACCACGTTTTCCAGGCCGGGGTGCAGGTTGGACGGGCGGAACGGGCCGGTCTGGGCGAACGTGTGGGCCGCCGCGAACGGGGTGCCGGCCGCCATGCCCTGGTCCTCCCAGTCGGCCGGGGTGATGATCTGCTGCACCTCGATGCCGTCGCCGAAGCCGACGTACCCGCGCTTCTCCAGCGTGCGCACCAGCGACGCCGCGTAGCGCTCGCCGAGGCCGCCGCGCCAGTCCATCGGGCCGGTGACCAGGTTGGGGGTGGGCGCGAGCACGTAGTAACTCTGCCGTCCCTCGGGCGCGGCCGACGGGTCGGTGTGGGTCGGGTTGGTGACCAGCAGCGACGGATCGCTCATCAACATGCCCTGCTTGATGATCTCGTCGAAGGTGCCCTGCCACCGCGATCCGAAGTGGATGTTGTGGTGGGCGATCTTCGAGTACGACCGGTTGGAGCCGATGTGCAGCACCACGCACGAGGGCGAGTAGGTCAGGGTGCGCTGCCGGCGGGGCGGCAGCAGGTCACGCTTCGCCACCGGCAGGTCGGGGTTGAGCACGACCACGTCGGCCGGGATGCGCTCGCCGTCCGCGGTGATCACGGCGGTGGCCCGGCCGTTGACCGTTTCGACGTCGGTGACCATGGTCTCGTAGCGGAAGACCACACCGTGCTTCTCGGCCGCGCCGGCCAGCGCCTTGGGCACAGCGTGCATGCCGCCCTTGGGGAAGTAGACGCCGGCCACCGAGTCGAGATAGGCGATCACTGCGTAGATGGCCAGCGCGTCCTGCGGCGCCAGACCCGCGTACATCGCCTGGAACGAGAAGATTCGCTGCGTACGGGGGTCTTTGAAGTATTGGTTGATCTTCGGCTGGAGCCGGCGCATCCCGCCCATGCCGAGCAGCTTGAGCAGGTTGAGGTTGACCAGGTCGATCGGGGTGTCGAGGTTGCGGTCGATGAAACTGTTGCGTTCCAGCTGCCACAACTGCCGGGCGAAGTCGACGAACCGCAGATAGCCGTCGGCCTCGCGAGGGCCGCAGACCTTGGAGATCTCGGCCGCCATCTGCACCGTGTCGGTGCGCACGTCCAGGGTGGACCCGTCGGGGTAATACGCCCGGTAGGCCGGGTCGAGCGGGGTCAGCTCGAGCCAGTCGGCCAGATCCTCCCCCACGGCGGCCAGCGGCTCGGCGATCAGCTCGGGCATGGTCAGCACGGTGGGGCCGGTGTCGAACTCGTACCCCTGAAGGCTGAGTCGTCCCGCCCGGCCGCCGGGCACGGCCTCGCGCTCGATCACCGTCACCTGACGGCCGGCGGCGGCCAGGTGCAGGGCGCAGGCAAGCCCGCCCAGCCCCGCGCCGACGACGATCACGTGGTCGGTCGGTCCTGTCACGGTTCGCATGGTTATTTCCTCCCGGTAAACATCATGCCGGGCGGTGCGTCACGCGGACGGCAAGCTCGATGAGGGCCGCTCGCGCGTCCTCGTGAAGGGGAGCGCCGGCCAGTGCGGCGATCCCGTCGGCAACCCGTTCCTGGATCATTCCCTCGAGCCGAGTGGGTGCGCCGGTGTCGGCGATCACCCGGGCTCGGCGTTCGATCTGGGCGGGGGTAAGGCCGCCGGAGCCATCGGCGGGGTTGACAGCTCCGGCGGGTTCATGGGCCAGCTCGGCGCTCTGCTCCGCGTCGGCGAGACGGCGGGCGAGCATGAGCAGGGCAGTGGGCTTTCCGGTACGCAGGTCGTCGCCGGCCGGTTTGCCGGTGACGGCCGGGTCGCCGTACACGCCGAGAAGGTCGTCGCGAAGCTGGAACGCCTCACCGACCGCGAGCCCGTACTTTCCGTACGCCTCGTCGGTCTCGTTCTGGGTGAGGCCCGAGAGGGCGAGCCCGAACTGCAGCGGACGCTGGACGGTGTAGCTGGCCGTCTTGTGCCGGGCGACCAGCAGCGAGCGCTCGACCGTCCAGGCGGCGGGCTGGCTCTCGCCGAGCACGTCCAGGTATTGCCCGGCGATCGCCTCGACCCGCATGCGGTCGTAACAGGCGCGGACGGTCGGCGGCGCCTCGGCCCGGGCCAGCAGCTGGTCGGCCCAGACGAGGCAGAGATCGCCGATCAGTATGGCGGCGGCCGAACCGAACCGGTCGGAGTCGCCGAGCATCTGGTCGCGCTCGTGCCGGTCGGCGAAGATCCGGTGCGCGGTCGGCCGGCCCCGTCGGGTGGCTGACTCGTCCATCACGTCGTCGTGCACCAGTGCGAAGGTGTGCATGAGCTCGAGCGCGGCGAAGGCCGGCAGCACCGGCTCGATCGGCGCGTCTTTCCCGACGACGCCACGCCATCCCCAGTACGCGAAGACGGGGCGCAGCCGCTTGCCGGGAGCGAGCACCAGATCACGGGCGGTGCGGGCGAACCCGCCCAGCGCCGGATCGATGGTGTCGAGCGTAGCGATCTGCGTGGTCAGAAAATCGGCCAGCGTGCCTTGGATCGCGTTGACGAGCGCGTGCGACGACGCGCCCTGACGGGGGATGCCCCGCTGCAGGTTTCCCTCGAGCGTGTCGTTGACCACGAGATGTACCGTACCCTTGCTTTGAAGTTGCGTCGATTCGTGCGTCGATTCTTTTCCGGAGGACCCCCGTGGACGTCGATCTGGCCGCCGCCTATGAGCGGTGCCGGGAGCTGCACAAGAGCCACGGCCGCACTTACTACCTGGCCACCAAGCTCCTCCCGGCCTGGAAGCGGCGGCACGTGCACGCGCTCTACGGCTTCACCCGTTTTGCCGACGAGATCGTCGATCAAACCCAGGAACTGCCCCCGGCCGAACGCGCGGCGAAGCTCAACGAGTGGTCCGGCCAGTTCGTCGCCGGGCTGCGCGGCGAGCCGGTCGACGACCCGCTGCTGCCCGCGGTGCTGCACACCATCGCGGTCTTCGACCTCGAGGTCGACGACTTCGCGACCTTCCTGCGCTGCATGGCGATGGACCTCACCGAGAACGAGTACGAGACGTACGACGACCTGCTCGATTACATGGAGGGCTCGGCCGCCGTGATCGGCACGATGATGCTGCCGATCCTCGGGTCCCGCGATCCGGCCGCCGCCCGCGAACCCGCCCGCCAGCTCGGCTTCGCGTTCCAGCTGACCAACTTCATCCGGGACGTCGCCGAGGATCTCGACCGCGGCCGGATCTATCTGCCCCAGGCGCACCTGGCCGAGTTCGGCGTCACCCGGCGCGAACTCGAGCAACGCCGGAGCACCCCGGCCATCAAAGAGCTCATCCGGTACGAGATCGGCATCGCCCGCGAGCACTACCGGGCTGCCGCGCCCGGCATCGTGATGCTCGATCCCGCCTCGCAGGCCTGCATGCGCACCGCGTTCGCGCTCTACGGCGGCATCCTCGAGGAGATCGAGGCCAACGACTACGACGTGTTCAGCACGCGCGCGACCGTGCCCAACCGGCGGCGGGCCGCGGTCGCCGTACGCAGCCTTCTCACCAAGGCCGGAACTCCGGTGCGGACGGCGGCCTGACCATGAAGACCGCCGTCGTCCTGCTGACCCGCGACCTGAGGGTCCACGACAACCCCGCCCTGGCCGCCGCCTGCGCCAACGCCGAGCAGGTGGTTCCGCTCTTCGTGCTCGACCCGGCCCTGGGCAAACTCTCGGCCAACCGGTCCCGCTTCCTGCACCAGGCGCTGGCCGACCTGCGCGCCACCCTGCGCGACAAGGGCGGCGACCTGGTTATCCGGACGGGCGACCCGGTCGCCGAGGCGATCGAGCTGGCCCGCGCGGTCAACGCCGAAGGCATCGGGATGGCCGCCGACGTGAGCGCCTATGCCCGCCGGCGCGAGGAACGGCTGCGCGACGAGTGCGAACGGCACCGGATCGCGCTGCGGCTCTTCCCGGGCGTGACCGTCGTCGACCCGGGCGAGCTGCGGCCGGGCGGGGGCGGCCCGTCCTACAAGGTGTTCTCGCCCTATCACCGGTCGTGGCGCGCGGCCAAATGGCGGGACGAGGTGGCCACGCCTCGCAAGATCACGCTGCCGTCCGGGGTCGCCGTGGGCCGGTTGCCCGACCTGCCGGCCGGCGAATCCCCCGAGGCGGCCGACGGCGGCGAGAGCGAGGCGCGGCGCCTGCTCGCCACCTGGCTGCGGCACATCGAGCCGTACCCCGAGCTGCACGACGACATGCCCGCCGACGGCACCAGCCGGCTCAGCCCGTACCTGCGCTTCGGTTGTCTGTCTCCTTTGGAACTGGCGAACGCCGCCATCAAGCACGATGCCGAGGAGTACGCCCGGCAACTCTGCTGGCGCGACTTCTACTACCAGGTGACGATGTCGTACCCGAAGCTGTCGACCGAGCCGATCCGGCCCGCCGCCGACACCGAGTGGCGCGACGACTCCGACGCGCTCGAGCACTGGCAGGACGGGCGGACCGGGGTGCCGGTGGTCGACGCCGGGATGCGCCAGCTGATGGCCGAAGGCTGGATGCACAACCGGGCCCGCCTGATCACCGCGGCCTTCCTGACCAAGCACCTCGGCGTCGACTGGCGGCACGGCGTGCACTGGTTCTTCCGCTGGCTGCTCGACGGCGACGTGCCCAACAATTCGGGCAACTGGCAGTGGGTCGCAGGCACCGGGAACGACACCCGGCCCTACCGTCGATTCAATCCGATCCGCCAAGCCCAACGATTCGACCCCGATGGCGTGTACGTTCGGCGCTACGTACCCGAACTCAAGGGAGTCGAGGGCGGCGCCGTCCACCAGCCCTGGCGTTTGCCGGCGGAGGTCCGGCGGGGCCTCGACTACCCAGGGCCGCTGGAATCACACCGGGACGAAGCGGTGTGGCTGCGGCCGTGACCCCGCCCGGTACGCCTGGGCGGGTTCTCAGCGGGGTCCGTCGGCCAGTTGCGTCCGTCATAACGTCAAGGCCGACGGGCCCCGCGCCCTCTTGCCCCACCCCGCCCCGGGAAAACAGCGGTAGTGCTACGGTCCGCCGCGTGGAGCTCACCAAGAAATTCAGCGAGCGCCAATTCTCGATCGCGCTCGAGTCGTGGTCGTGGCTGGATCTGGAGGGCAAGGTCCCGCAATTCGCCTCGCTCTTCGGCGATGTGTTTCTCCGCGATCAGGCCGGGGTGTGGTGGTTCCTCGACACCTTCGAGGGCCAGCTGATCCCCGCCTGGCCCGACAGCACCGCCCTCGCCGCCGAGCTCGAAACCGAGCAGGGTCAGGACCGATATCTGCTGGGTGCTCTCGGCATGGCGGCGTTTCACCGGCGCGGCCTCGAGCTCGGCGACGACGACATCTACGGCTACGCGCCGCCCCCGGTGGTCACCGGCAGCTTCGCCGTCGACGAGATCCAGGTCTTCCCGTTCTGGGTCGTCGTCAACGCGGCCGGGCAAATGCACCGGCAGCTCCGCAACGCGGACTAAGGCTCGAGGACCCGCCAAGCTCCGTACCGGTGGATGGCATCCCGGCGAAGGCGGGCGACCTGCGCGTCGCCGTGTCGACCTGGGCCAGGGTCTTGAGCACCCTCTTCCGCGGGGAACACTCCTCCGCGAGGGACCAGAATCGGCGGGCGGCCGCGACGGATGAGAACTTTCAGCGGGCCAGTGCGGCTTCGATCCGGTCGACCACGGCGAAGTCGCCCAACCGCCGGGTCACGTACGCGACGGCGAGCCCCCGCGCCGGGTCGGCCCACCCGGCCGAACCGCCCAGCCCGCCGTGCCCCCAGGTGCCGTCCGGTTCGATCTGGACGCCCAGACCCCAGGTCACCTCGTCGCCGATGAACAGGTCGGGCCCGGTGTATTGGGGCACCGCCGGCGTGGGCAGCGACCCGTCGAGCAGGGCCGCGTAGAACCGGGCGACCCCGTCGGCGCTGGCATGCAGGTTGACCGCCGGCACCGCGGCCCGCCGCCAGGCCTCGCTGTTGACCACGGCCAGGTCGCGGGCGCCGGTGGGGTTCGCGATCGCGCGGGCCTTCGGCGAGCCGGGCGCACCGGCGTTGCGGGCCGGCCAGTCGGGGCGGTCGAACTCGAGCTCGGCACACCGCGCGATGTCCTCATCGGGCAGGGCGAAGCCGAAATCGAACCCCAGCTCCTCGGCGATGAATTGAGCCGGGGTCCGGCCGTCGACGCGGCGCACCAATTCACCGAGCAGATGCCCGTACGTCAACGCGTGCTCGGCCGCCACGGTCCCCGGCTCCCATTCGGGGTCGGCCGCGGCCAGATCACTGCAGAGCAGGGCCCAGTCGCTGAACGCGGACGGCGGTCGTGGCACCGGGAACGAGGAGAGCCCGGAAGTGTGCGACAAGACCTGGCGTACGGAGGCCGGGGTCTTGAATTCCGACCAGTACCGGGACACCGGCGCATCCAGGTCGATCAGGCCGCGCTCCGCGAGAATCACCACCGTCAGGGCGATGACCGGCTTTCCGGTCGAATACACATTGACGAGCGTGTTCGCCGTCCACGGCACGGTGCGGGCCGCGTCCCGCCAGCCCTCGACCAGTTCCACCACCGGTTCGCCGCCGCGCAGCACGGTCAGCGCCGACCCGCCGCGCGGATCGGTCGCAAACGCTTCACCCAATGCCTCGAAACCTGGTGCGATCAAGCCATCCATGAGCGGCACGGTAGTGCTTAGGTGGATCCATGGACGAGATGCGACAGGTCGACGTGGTGGTCATGGGCCTGGGGGTGGGTGGCGAAGAGGTCGCCGGGCGGCTGGTGGCGGCCGGGCTCGACGTCGTCGGGGTGGAAAACACGCTGGTCGGCGGCGAGTGCCCGTACTGGGGCTGCATACCGACCAAGACGATGGTGCGGGCCGGTTTCGCGCTGGCCGAGGCACGCCGCATCCCGGGCCTGGCCGGCGAGTCCACGGTCACGCCGGATTGGGGTCCGGTGGCCAAGAAGATCCGCGACGTGGTGACCGACGACTGGAACGACAAGGTCGCCGTCGACCGTTTCACCGGCGAGGGCGGCCATTTCGTCCGCGGCACAGCGACCGCCGTCGGTCCGGGTCAGATCAAAGTCGGCGACCAGGTGTACGCGGCCTCGCGCGGCGTGGTGATCGCGACGGGCACCTCGGCGGTGGTCCCGCCGATCGACGGGCTGGCCGGAACCCCGTACTGGACCAATCGTGAGGCCGTCGAGGCCGCGACCCTGCCCTCGACCCTGATCGTGCTCGGCGGGGGTGCCATCGGCTGCGAGCTCGCCCAGGCCATGGCCCGGTTCGGCGTGCAGATCACGATCATCGAGGGCAGCGCCCGGCTGCTCGCCATGGAGGAGCCCGAGTCGTCCGAGGTGGCCGAAAAGGTGATGGCCGCCGACGGGGTGACGATCCGGACAGGCGTACACGCCTCGCGGGTCTCGTTCGACGACGGCTTTACCGTCACGCTGGATGACGGCAGCACGGTCACCGGCGAAAAACTGCTGGTCGCGACCGGTCGCGCGGCCCGCCTGCGCGATCTGGGCCTGGAAAATCTCGGCGTCGACACGTCCACCCGATACATCGGCACCGACGAGTGGATGCGAGCCGCTGACCAGGTGTGGGCCGTCGGCGACGTCACCGGGAACGGCAACTTCACCCACATGGCCATGTACGAGGCCGACATCGCGGTTCGCGACATTCTCGGTCAGGGCGGGCCAGCCGCTGATTACCGCGCTCGGCCCCGGGTCACCTTCCTCGACCCGGAGATCGGGGCGGTCGGGCTCACCGAAAAGCAGGCCCGTGAGGCCGGGCTCGATGTCCGGGTCGGGTACGTGCCGTTGTCGGCGACGACGCGCGGCTTCATCCACGGCCCGGGCAGCGACGGCTTCATCAAGCTGATCGCCGACCACGACCGTGGTGTGCTGGTCGGCGGCACGACGGCCGGGCCGTCCGGCGGTGAGATGGTCGGTGCGCTGTCGGTCGCGGTGCACGCCGGGGTGCCGGTGTCCACGTTGCTCAGCACCATCTGGGCCTACCCGACGTTCCACCGCGGTCTCGGCGCGGCTCTGGCGCTCCTCTGACGTCGCTCTTCAACGTCGCACTTTACCGTCGCTCCTTGATCAGAAGCCGGAGATTGGGTACGCCGTGAGCACCGGCCACCCGCAAGGTGCTACCGACGCTGCTGTCCCCGACGACGATCATGTGCCGGTTGCGGGGCAGGCCGCTCGCCGCTCGCACGATCACCGCGGCCGCGCCGTCGTCGAGCGCCCGCAGATGGCCGAGGTTCAGGTGGACATCCGGGTCCAGGCGTACGGCCTCGGCCAGCGCGTCCTTCAGGGCGTCGGCGCTGCCCACGTCCAATTCCCCGGCGACGCGGATGCCGGGTGGCACGTGCTGACGACAGATCCGCAGGTCAGCGTCCTCGTGATAAACGGCGGCGGTCACCGTGCGCGGGTGGGTGCGGGCGGCGTAGGCCAAGGTCACGGAGTCGAACGCCTCCCGGTCGTACTCGCACATGGCCGTGAGCCCGCCGTCCGTGAACAGTTTGCCCACCTCGTTCTCGAAGGCGAGCAACTGCTCGGCGCCGGCCTGCGGGCGCGCGGCCCAGCTCATGTCGAGGGTGACGCGTAGCCCCCGGGGCGCTTGATCCCGCTCCGCACGGAGCCGGCTGACCATGGCCGCGGCGTTCGGGTGCCGCCCGGCCCCCAGAGCTCGTCGACCGGCAGCACCGTCTCGCGGGCAGGAACACCACGCTGTCGCAGGTCGTCCTGCACGGGAGTGTCGGTGAAGCAGAGCACTCGCTCGCCGAGGTGAAAACCCTTCCTG